>CAWAFI010000026.1:0-211480 GCA_963781285.1 uncultured beta proteobacterium | reverse complement strand
GACCGACGGGCATCTCGGCCTGCGCGTCGTCGAGTTGATCGAGGCGGCCACCAGCTCGATGCGGGGCAAGGGGGAAACCGTGTACATACAACGTCAGGGGAAAACATCGTGATTCCGTTCGTCGACCTCAGAGCCCAGTACGCCTCGATCAGGAACGAGGTCAATGCCGCCATCCAGGGCGTTCTGGACAGTTGCCAGTTCACGCTGGGCAGCGAAGTGGCGGCATTCGAAGAAGAGTTCGCCGCTTATTGTCAGGCGCGACACGGTATCGGCGTGAACACCGGGACCAGCGCTCTGCACCTCGCGTTGCTCGCGGCGAACATCGGCCCGGGTGATGAAGTCATCACCGTTCCATTCACGTTTGTGGCAACCGTGTCGGCGATTCATTACGCGGGTGCTACACCCGTTTTCGTGGACATCGATCCTCGGACGTACACGATGGACGTCACGGCGATCGAGTCCGCGATTACCGCGAGGACAAAGGCAATTCTTCCGGTCCATCTATACGGCCAACCGGCGGACATGGATCCGATCCTCGAGATAGCGAAGCGACGCGGCTTGGTCGTCATCGAAGATGCGTGCCAGGCCCACGGTGCAGAGTACAAGGGTCGGCGCGCCGGCAGCATGGGCGACATGGGCTGCTTCAGCTTCTATCCCGGCAAGAATCTGGGCGCCTATGGTGAAGGTGGCATGGTCACCACCAACAATGCGGACTACACGCGCACCATCCGAATGCTGCGCGATTGGGGCGCGGAAAAGAAGTATCAGCACGTGCTCAAGGGTTACAACTACCGTCTCGAGGGCATTCAGGGAGCGGTGCTGAGGGTCAAGTTACGCCACCTGGAATCCTGGACCGAGTCGCGCCGGAAAGCCGCGGCGCATTACGACCGGCTCCTGGCCGGCAGCGGGATTCCGACGCCGCTGGCGATGCCCAACGTTCGCCACGTCTACCACATCTATGCGATTCGGACGGCGAAGCGTCAGGCGTGGCAGGATGCGCTCAATGCGCAAGGCATCCAGACCGGTATTCATTATCCGATTCCAGTGCACCTGCTTCCGGCATTTGCGGATCTGGGTTACCGATCCGGGCAGTTCCCCCGTTCCGAGCAAGCAGCGAACGAGGTGCTATCGCTTCCGATGTTTCCGGAGTTGACCGAAGCTCAATGCGAAGAGGTCAGTCGCGCGATCAGGAATCTCGCGTCCGGAAAGTTCGAGACCAAAAGCCTGGCGAGCGCGATATGAACGGGCGAACAATGTCAAAATGAGGCTGGATGCAACACAAAGTCGAGCAGGAGCTTTTGGAGCTCGACAATTGCCGTACGTATGCCGCTGCGGGTTTCCCACCATCGATCTGGGTCAAAATTCGAGTAGCGCGAGGGATGAATCGCGACACTCGTCGGGTGGCCCTTCATCGATCGATCGAGCACGCGGCGCAAACGTCGCGAGTGGTCGGTAGTCGCCACGATCACAATTGAACGGAATTGGTGCTGGTCACACCAGGCCGGAAGCACCTGACCCTCGCCCTCGGTTCCAGCGTCTGTCCTGGGGATCCGCACGATGTTCCGCACGCCAAGCATCCCGAGTTGGCGAATCTGACGGGCGGCCTCATCTTCGTAGAGGAATCCCCGGCGGATGAACTCATGATCTTCCACGCTTGGAGGGTCGGTGAACACCGCGACTTGCGTCGCGATGCCCCTTTGTACAAGGTCGGCAGCTTCGAGCGCGCCGGCACCGCCGGCATCAAGGGCAATGACGATGATGTCGGCGGGCGCGACCGAATCATGTGCAACGAGGGCCCATCCCGCGGCCCGCAAGATCGGTTCACGAACGGCGGGAACACCAGCGATGACAGCCGCGACCAGCGCGACCACTGCCACAATCCGGGCCCACCGTGGCCATCGAAGCTTCATGTTTGAATTCATGTCCAGATCCCGCCCGGGTTGGCAATTTTGCCATAGCCATTCGGGGCGCGATCGATGACCCATTCCTTCGATGCAATCTGCAATGACGTTCGGACTTGATCCGCGGCGAAGCGTGTGGATGACATCGATGCATTGGTGATTGGCGCGGGTGTGATCGGGCTCGCGGTCGCGCGCTCGCTTGCATTGGCCGGACGCGATGTCGTGGTTCTCGAATCTGCCGAAGCGATCGGCACCGGCACCAGCTCACGCAACAGCGAAGTCATTCACGCCGGCATCTACTACAGCCCTGGTTCGCTGAAGGCCTCGCTTTGCGTTGCGGGTCGGGAGCGGCTCTACGAATTCATTGCCGAGCGTGGCATAGCGCATCGGCGCTGTGGCAAGCTGATCGTCGCTACTGCGCGGCAACAGGAAGCGCAACTGGAGAAGCTTCTCGCGCAAGCCGAAGCGAACGGCGTGCACGACCTCGCGTGGTTGAGTCAGGCAGAATTGCGAAACGAGGAGCCTGCGCTCAACTGTCTGCTGGCGCTGCGATCACCGTCGACGGGTATCGTCGACAGCCATCAGTTGATGTTGGCGCTGCAAGGTGATGCCGAGGACCACGGCGCCATGATCGCATTCAATGCGCCGGTCCTGCGTGGGTGCGTCACGGACACCGGCATCGAGCTGACCGTCGGCGGGGTCGAAAGCACGTCTATTCGAGCGCAAACAGTCGTCAATTGCGCCGGTTTGGCGGCCCAATCGGTGGCGAGATCCATCGACGGGTTTCCTCGCGACAAGGTACCGCCCTCCTACTTCTGCAAGGGCAACTACTTCGCCCTCTCCGGCCGCACGCCATTTTCCCATCTGATCTATCCCGTTCCCGAAGCGGCGGGCCTGGGCGTCCATCTCACGCTCGACCTGGCGGGGCAGGCGCGTTTCGGACCGGACGTGGAGTGGGTGGAACGACTCGACTACGATGTCGATCCTCGACGCTCGGCGAGTTTCTACGAAGCCATTCGGCGTTACTGGCCCGCATTGGCAGACGGCGCGCTCATGCCGGCGTACGCCGGGATCCGTCCAAAGATCCAGGCGCCAGGCGAGCCAGCGAAGGATTTCATGATTCAGGGACCGCGCGATCACGGCATTGCCGGGCTGGTCAATCTCTTCGGTATCGAATCGCCCGGACTCACTGCCGCCATGGCGATAGCTGAGCACGTGGCCAGCTTGGTGACCGAGAGCGGGTGACCGTGCCCGGCAACTTTGGCTGATCTGTCCAATGCCCGCGACGCCCGCTTGCAGCGCGGATTCGCCGCATCGCAGAACCTCGGTTGCCCGCGGCCTCGATCCGGCGCAAAGTATTTTGCAATCGCACGATGAAGCTGCTCGCTGCCGCCTGCATCCTCGCTCTGTCGCTGTGCGCGAAGGCAGAGCCATTCGTCGTTTCCGACCCGGTGGAAGTCGGAGTCACGCTATGTGGGGTCTACCTCGACAACGCTGTGAGGGTGATATCGCCCGTCGTAACGACCACAGCCGGCAATATCTGCAGCTACGACCTGGCGGGTATTCCCGTTGGCCCGCACTCGATAACCATGACGGCCATCGCGGTCAACGACCCCGTTTGGGGTACCCAGGAGTCCGCGCAGTCGATCCCGCTTGCATTCGACGTGCAAGCCCCGGCCGCCGTGAATTTCCAGGGCCTTTGGTGGGTGACCGGCGGGACGGAATCCGGCTGGGGCATCAATTTCGCGCACCAGGGCGACGTCACTCTTTGCCACCTGGTACACGTACGACACCAGCGGCAAGGCTTGGTGGCTGTCGATGCTCGCCAATCGGAGCCCTCCCCTCGACAACACGTTCACTGGCGCGATCTACGTGGGCAGCGGCCCGCCGTTCAACAATTTCGTCGGTTCAGGCACGCCGACGGCGGTCGGCAACGGCACGCTGACCTTCAGCGACGCCAACAACGGCGCATTCGCCTACAGCCTCGACGCCGGAACGGGCGGCAGTCCAGTGCTGGTATCGGCTACCAAGGCGATCGAGCGCTACAACCTCGGCAACGCGCCGCCGCTAATCTGCTCCTACAGCCGGGCGACGAATCTCACACTCGCCACCAACTACCAGGACCTCTGGTGGGCGGCGAGCGGAACGGAATCGGGCTGGGCATCAACTTTGCGCATCAGGGCGACACCTTGTTTGCAACCTGGTACACGTACGACCTCGATGGCACGCCATTGTGGCTCTCCGCGTTGACGCAGAGGGTCGGCCCCGGCAACGTCTTCACCGGATCGCTGCTGCGGACGTCAGGCCCGCGCTTTGACGACTACAGGTTGACCGATCTGAATTCCGCCCAGGACGTTGGCAGCGCGACGCTGACGTTCGCCGACGGCAACAGCGCGACGTTCGACTACACCACCAACGGCAGCGGCGGACTGCCCGCGGTGAGCCAGACCAAGCCCATCACGCGCTTCCCGTTCACGGCCTCGGGCGGAACTGTCTGCCACTAGCTGCCGTCTGCGCCCGCGGCTGAGCCGCTCGCCGATCTGAATCTGCCATAGCCATTCGCGGCGCGATCAATGACCCTTCCTTCATGCAATCTGCAATGGCGTTCGGACTTGATCCGCGGCGAAACGTGTGGATGACATCGATGCATTGGTAATTGGCGCGGGTGTCATCGGGCTCGCGGTCGCGCGCGCGCTCGCATTGGCGGGACGCGAAGTCGTCGTCGTCGAATCTGCCGAAGCAATCGGCACCGGTACCAGTTCCCGCAACAGCGAAGTCATTCACGCGGGTATCTACTACAGCCCTGGTTCGCTGAAAGCCTCTCTTTGCGTTACGGGTCGGAAGCGACTTTATGAATTCATTGCCGAGCGTGGTATAGCACATCGGCGCTGTGGCAAGCTGATCGTCGCCACTGCGCGGGAACAGAAAGCGGAACTGCAGAAGCTCCTCACGCAAGCCGAGGCGAACGGCGTGCACGATCTCACGTGGTTGAGTGAAGCGGAATTGCGCAACGAGGAACCTGCGCTCAACGGTCTTCTGGCGTTGCGATCACCGTCGACGGGCATCGTAGACAGCCATCAGCTGATGTTGGCGTTCCAAGGTGATGCCGAGGACCACGGCGCCATGATTGCATTCAATACGCCGGTCCTGCGTGGATGCATAACGGCCACCGGCATCGAGCTGACCGTCGGCGGAGTCGAAGGTACTGGCATACGTGCGCAAACAGTCGTCAATTGCGCCGGTTTGGCGGCCCAATCAGTGGCGGCATCCATCGAGGGATTTCCTCGTGAGAAGGTACCGCCCTGCTACTTCTGCAAGGGCAACTATTTCGCCCTCGCCGGGCGCGCGCCGTTTTCCCATCTCATCTATCCCGTTCCCGAAGCGGCGGGTCTCGGGGTCCATCTCACGCTCGACTTGGCGGGACAGGCGCGATTCGGGCCAGACGTGCAATGGGTGGAACATCTCGACTACGACGTCGATCCACAGCGTTCAGCGGGTTTCTACGCCGCCATCCGGTCCTACTGGCCGGCTTTGCCGGACGGCGCGCTCGTGCCGGCATACGCTGGGATCCGCCCAAAGATCCAGGCGCCAGGTGAGCCGGCGAGGGATTTCGTGATTCAGGGACCGCGCGATCACGGCGTCGCCGGGCTGGTCAATCTTTTCGGTATCGAGTCGCCCGGGCTCACCGCCGCCTTGGCGATCGCTGAACACGTGGCCGGCTTGTTCGCCGAGAGCGGGTGATCGTGCCCGGCAAGTTTGGCTGATCTGTCCAATGCCCGCGACGCCCGCCTGCAACGCGGGTTCGCCGCACCGCGAACCTCGATCGCCCGTGGTCATTCTCCGGCGCACAGTATTTTGCAATTGCACGATGAAGCTGCTCGCTGCCGCCTGCATTCTCGCTCTGTCGCTGTGCGCGAAGGCAGAGCCATTCGTCGTTTCCGACCCGGTGGAGGTCGGAGTCACGCTCTGTGGGGTCTACCTTGACACCGCTGGGAGGGTGATATCGCCCGTCGTAGCAGCCACGGGCGGCAACATCTGCAAGTACGACCTGGCGGGCATTCCGGCTGGCTCGCACTCGATATCGATGACGGCCATCGCGGTCAACGACTCGGTTTGGGGTAACCAGGAGTCCGCGCAGTCGATCCCGCTTGCATTCGACGTGCAAGCCCCGGCCGCCATGAATTTCCAGGGCCTCTGGTGGGCGACCGGCGGGACGGAATCCGGCTGGGGCATCAATTTCGCGCACCAGGGCGACGTACTCTTTGCCACCTGGTACACGTACGACACCAGCGGCAAGGCTTGGTGGCTGTCGATGCTCGCCAATCGGAGCCCTCCCCTCGGCAACACCTTCACCGGCGCGATCTACGTCGACAGCGGCCCGCCGTTCAACAATTTCGTCGGTTCAGGCACGCCGGCGGCGGTCGGCAACGGCACGCTGACCTTCAGCGACGCCAACAACGGTGCATTCGCTTACAGCCTCGACGCCGGAGCGGGCGGCAGTCCAGTGCCGGTATCGGGAACCAAGGCGATCGAGCGCTACAACCTCGGCAACGCGCCACCGCCAATCTGCGCCTACAGCCTGGCGACGAATCTCACACTCGCCACCAACTATCAGGACCTCTGGTGGGCGGCGAACGGAACGGAATCGGGCTGGGGCATCAACTTTGTGCATCAGGGCGACACCTTGTTTGCAACCTGGTACACGTACGACCTCGATGGCACGCCATTGTGGCTCTCCGCGTTGACGCAGAGGATCGGCCCCGGCAACGTCTTCACCGGATCGCTGCTGCGGACGTCAGGCCCGCGCTTTGACGACTACAGGTTGACCGATCTGAATTCCGCCCAGGACGTTGGCAGCGCGACGCTGACGTTCGCCGACGGCAACAGCGCGACGTTCAACTACACCACCAACGGCAGCGGCGGACTGCCCGCGGTGAGCCAGACCAAGCCCATCACGCGCTTCCCGTTCACGGCCACGGGCGGAACTGTCTGCCACTAGCTGGCCGTCTGCGCCCGCGGCTCAGAGCCGCTCGCCGGGATCTGGAAATCCGAACCGCCAACCGGTAATCGCGCGGAACGGCGTCCACGGATACCGTCGGCACGGCCGTGCCGACCTGCTTTCCGGCAATGCATGATCGACTTGACGCAGGTCAAAAATATGCGTTTGTCATTTCGCAATTTCTATGCTATTGTCATGTACACGCCGGGTGAAGGGGCTTGGAACACGCGGCGTTCAGTTGTCGGTCGAATCGTTTTCCGCTCTTGAAAAATGGCAAACCACTCGAAAGGGTGGGACGCAAAGCTGAGGGCCTAATTCCCGCAAGGGACACGGCAGCCTGGCCGCCAAGGACGGTCTTGGTGCCTCATGGCTGCAATTTTGGGGACCAATATGGCCGAGGTACCTGCGCGTAGCGGCTTGGGAGGCTTAGCCACCGCAGCGCGATCAATCGGTGTTTTCCTGTTATTGCTCCTGGTGGCGGGGCGCGCGCTCGCCGCGGGAGTGACATTGGCCTGGGATCCGGTCGCGAGTCCGCAATTGACCGGGTACATGGTTTATTACGGGCCCGCTGCCGGCAACTATCCGACGAGGATCGACGTCGGCAATGTAACCAGCTTCCCCGTTCCCAATCTGACCGAGGGAGCAACGTACCACTTTGCCGTGACGGCCTATGACGCTGCTCACACGGAAAGCGGGTTTTCCAATGACGTAGCCGCGACGGTACCGTACAGCGCGCCGGTGGCGCAGTTCACCGGCAGCACCACCACGGGCGTGTCACCGCTGACAGTAGCCTTCAGCAATACCTCGACCGGCAGCATCACCAGCTACGCCTGGACCTTCGGCGACGGCGGCACCAGTACCGCTGCGAGTCCCAGCCACGTCTACTCCGCGGCCGGCACCTACACGGTGGCCCTGACCGTCACCGGCCCCGGCGGCAGCAACACCCTGACCCGCACCAACTACGTGACGGTCACGGCGCCGCCCGCACCGGTGGCGCAGTTCACCGGCAGCCCCACGTCGGGCGTATCGCCCCTGACGGTGGCCTTCAGCAACACTTCGACCGGCAGCATCACCGGCTACGCCTGGACCTTCGGCGACGGCGGAACCAGTACCGCTGCGAGTCCCAGCCACGTCTACTCAGCCGCCGGCACCTATACGGTGGCCCTCACCGTCACCGGCCCCGGCGGCAACGACACCCTGACCCGCACCAACTACGTGACGGTCACGGCGCCGCCAGTGGCACCGGTGGCGCAGTTCACCGGCAGCCCCACCTCAGGCACCTCGCCGCTGACGGTGGCCTTCAGCAACACCTCGACCGGCAGCATCACCGGCTACGCCTGGACCTTTGGCGACGGCGGCACCAGCACCGCCGCGAGTCCCAGCCACGTCTATTCGGCAGCCGGCACCTACACGGTGAGCTCTCACCGTCACCGGCCCCGGCGGCAGCAACACCCTGACCCGCACCAACTACGTGACGGTCACGGCGCCCGCGCCCGGTGGCGCAGTTCACCGGCAGTCCCACCTCAGGCACCTCGCCGCTGACGGTGGCCTTCAGCAACACCTCGACCGGCAGCATCACCGGCTACGCCTGGACCTTCGGCGATGGCGGCACCAGTACCGCTGCGAGTCCCAGCCACGTCTACTCCGCGGCCGGCACCTACACGGTGAGCCTCACCGTCACCGGCCCCGGCGGCAGCAACACCCAGACCCGCACCAACTACGTGACGGTCACGGCGCCCCGCGCCGGTGGCGCAGTTCACCGGCAGTCCGACCTCAGGCACCTCGCCGCTGACGGTGGCCTTCAGCAACACCTCGACCGGCAGCATCACCGGCTACGCCTGGACCTTCGGCGACGGCGGCACCAGCACCGCCGCCAGCCCCAGCCACATCTACTCCGCGGCCGGCACCTACACGGTGGCCCTCACCGTCACCGGCCCCGGCGGCAGCAACACCCAGACCCGCACCAACTACGTCACGGTCACGGCGCCGCCCGTGGCACCGGTGGCGCAGTTCACCGGCAGTCCCACCTCAGGCACCTCGCCGCTGACGGTGGCCTTCAGCAACACCTCGACCGGCAGCATCACCGGCTACGCCTGGACCTTTGGCGATGGCGGCACCAGTACCGCTGCGAGTCCCAGCCACGTCTATTCAGCGGCCGGCACCTACACGGTGAGCCTCACCGTCACCGGCCCCGGCGGCAGCAACACGCAGACCCGCACCAACTACGTGACGGTCACGGCGCCGCCGGTGGCACCGGTGGCGCAGTTCACCGGCAGTCCCACCTCAGGCACCTCCCCGCTGACGGTGGCCTTCAGCAACACCTCGACCGGCAGCATCACCGGCTACGCCTGGACCTTCGGCGATGGCGGCACCAGCACCGCTGCGAGTCCCAGCCACGTCTATTCAGCGGCCGGCACCTACACGGTGAGCCTGACCGTCACCGGTCCCGGCGGCAGCAACACGCAGACCCGCACCAACTACGTGACGGTCACGGCGCCGCCCGTGGCACCGGTGGCGCAGTTCACCGGCAGTCCCACCTCAGGCACCTCGCCGCTGACGGTGGCCTTCAGCAACACCTCGACCGGCAGCATCACCGGCTACGCCTGGACCTTCGGCGATGGCGGCACCAGCACCGCCGCCAGTCCCAGCCACGTCTATTCGGCGGCCGGCACCTACACGGTGAGCCTCACCGTCACCGGTCCCGGCGGCAGCAACACGCAGACCCGCACCAACTACGTGACGGTCACGGCGCCGCCCGTGGCACCGGTGGCGCAGTTCACCGGCAGTCCCACCTCAGGCACCTCGCCGCTGACGGTGGCCTTCAGCAACACCTCGACCGGCAGCATCACCGGCTATTCCTGGACCTTCGGCGATGGCGGCACCAGCACCGCCGCGAGTCCCAGCCACGTCTATTCAGCGGCCGGAACGTACACGGTGAGCCTGACCGTCACCGGCCCCGGCGGTAGCAACACGCAGACCCGCACCAACTACGTGACGGTCACGGCGCCGCCCGTGGCACCGGTGGCGCAGTTCACCGGCAGTCCCACCTCAGGCAACTCGCCGCTGACGGTGGCCTTCAGCAACACCTCGACTGGCAGCATCACCGGCTATTCCTGGACCTTCGGCGATGGCGGCACCAGCACCGCCGCCAGTCCCAGCCACATCTATTCGGCGGCCGGAACGTACACGGTGAGCCTGACCGTCACCGGCCCCGGCGGTAGCAACACGCAGACCCGCACCAGCTACGTGACGGTCACGGCGCCGCCCGTGGCACCGGTGGCGCAGTTCACCGGCAGTCCCACCTCAGGCAACTCGCCGCTGACGGTGGCCTTCAGCAACACCTCGACCGGCAGCATCACCGGCTATTCCTGGACCTTCGGCGATAGCGGTACCAGCAACGCCGCCAGTCCCAGCCATATCTATTCGGCGGCCGGAACGTACACGGTGAGCCTCACCGTCACCGGCCCCGGCGGTAGCAACACGCAGACCCGCACCAGCTACGTGACGGTCACGGCGCCACCCGTGGCACCGGTGGCGCAGTTCACCGGCAGTCCCACCTCAGGCAACTCGCCGCTGACGGTGGCCTTCAGCAACACCTCGACCGGCAGCATCACCGGCTATTCCTGGACCTTCGGCGATAGCGGTACCAGCAACGCCGCCAGTCCCAGCCATATCTATTCGGCGGCCGGAACGTACACGGTGAGCCTCACCGTCACCGGCCCCGGCGGTAGCAACACGCAGACCCGCACCAGCTACGTGACGGTCACGGCGCCACCCGTGGCACCGGTGGCGCAGTTCACGGGGACACCGACCAAGGGAAAGGCCCCGACAACAGTCGATTTCACCAACAGCTCGACCGGCAGCATCACCAGCTACGCGTGGGACTTTGGCGATGGCACGACGAGCCCCGCCGCCAATCCGAGCAAGATCTATTCGAAGTCGGGTACGTACACGGTCGCGCTGACGGTCACCGGGCCCGGGGGCAGCAACAAGCGAACCCAGACCAACTACGTCAAGGTGACTCCGCGGGCGAAGTTTTCCGCAACGTCGACTACCGGGGTGGCCCCGCTCACCGTCAGTTTCGTCGACGAATCAGTCGGCGGCGTCACCAGCTACGCTTGGGACTTCGGCGATGGCACGACCAGCACCCAGGCCAATCCAAGCAAGGTCTATTCGACGCCGGGCGTGTATTCGGTCGTGCTGACGGTAACCGGCGCCGGGGGAAGCGACACGCAGACCCTCACCGATTACGTGACGGCCCTGTTGCCCCAGCCCGATACCGGTTTATACCGGACGCTGGTGCCGTCCACCAAGGCGCCCAAGTACAGCTTCCTGTTGGATTTCAATCGTGATGCCAAGCCGGACGCCACCATTCCCTATGGCCTTCCCGGCGACGTTCCGCTAACCGGGAGCGTGACAGGCGACGGCATGACGAGCCTGATCATCTACCGCAACGGCATGTGGTACATCGATACCAACCGCAACGGCACGTCGGACCAACCCATCGGTTTCGGCGGCATGCCGAACGATATCCCGCTGACCGCCAATTTCAGCGGCCTTGCCGGGATGGATGACCTCGTCATCTATCGCGGCGGCATCTGGTTCGTGGACCAGTCCCTGAATGGCACCGCAGACAAGATCTTCTATTTCGGCGGGGCATCCGGTGACATTCCCCTCGCCGCAGACGTCAATGGCGACGGTATTGCTGATCTCGTCATTTACCGCAATGGCCTCTGGTTCATCGATACGAACCGCGATGGCCTCGTCAACATGATTCTCGGGTTCGGTGGTGCGCCGCAGGATATTCCCCGGCTGTTCGACTGGGATGGCGACGGCAAGGCCGATATGTGCATCTACCGCAATGGCATGTGGTTCGTGAGCACGAAACGCGATGGCGTAGCCAATGTGATCTTCGGCTACGGTGGACCCGGCGACCGGCCTTTCGTGGGCAGGTTCCACTGAGGCATGAGCCCGTCGTAGCCCGCGCTGCTCTCGCGTGACCGCCGATTCCGTCGCGCCGTGAATCGTCCGTCTGCGTGCGGACATTAGCGCTTCTTGCGCCGCGTATCCTTTGGCAGGACCTGATGGAGAAGCTTCTCGCAGGTCTTCGGTGACATGTAGCGTGGCACAGGATAGTTGGTATCGGCCTCCCAACAGGCGGCTTTGGCCAACTCGGGAATATCGGCCTCACGCAGCGCCTCCAGATGCCGCGGTATCCCGAGATCCCGGTTCAATGCCTCGACCGACGCCACGAACTTTTTCGCCAGGACAGTCGACCCCTCCCCTTCCTTTCCGACGTTGGCCCGGACCGCCAGTACGGCCAGCTTTTTGGTGATGGCGGGAGCCAGGAATTTCAGCACCTGCGGCAACATGATCGCGTTCGCCAATCCATGCGGCGTATGGTACTTGCCCCCCAATTGGTGGGCGATCGCGTGGACATAGCCGACATTGGCGCGCGTGAACGCCAAGCCGGCATAGGTCGCGGCCAGCGCCATCTGCTCGCGCGCCGCGAGGCTCTTGCCGTTTCTGTAGGCGATCCGCAGGTTGCCGTAGATCATGCCGACGGCGGCAAGGGCCATACGATCCGTATTGCCGGTTGACCACTGGCCAATGAAGGCTTCGATGGCATGCGTCAAGGCATCCATGCCGGTTGCTGCCGTCACATGGCGTGGCAACCCGGTCATCAACGCGGGATCGAGAGCCGCCATCGTCGGCACGAGACGCGTGTCGGCGATCACCAGCTTCCTGTTGGTCTCCGGGTCCGAAACCACGGCGGCGACGGTCACCTCGGAACCGGTGCCCGCGGTGGTCGGCACCGCATAGATCGGGGCCGGCGCGCGCAGGCCCTTGAAGTAGCCGACCAACTGCCGGGGATGCTTCTTGTTGGCGACTGCCAGCGCAATGGTCTTCGCCGCGTCCATCGGAGAGCCACCGCCGAACGCCACGATGGCATCACACCCCTGCTTCTCGTAGAACGCCATGCCCTCTTCGATCAACGGGATCGGTGCGTCCGGGGTGATCGTGTCGAAGATGGCATGCGCAGTGCGGCCCGCGGACAATGCCTCGATCAACGCATTCGGCAGGCCCATCTCGGAAACGACGCGGTCTGTCACGATCAGGATCTTCCGGTGGCCAAAGCCGCAGAGAGCCTGCCCCAACCGTCGGCTCGATCCCGGGCCGACCAGCAGCAGCGGCTGTGGAATCGGCAGCAACCCTGTCACGACACCTGCCGCACGCATCGCCGTCGATAACCCGACGGACCGCACCACCTCGCCAACGATGCTCGGCATCTCGATCATCTTTCCTGCTCGCGATCTCGTCCTTGGAACCAACAGCTTGCACCAAACCGGCCGGGCGGACCAGCGTTTCCCGAGCGGATCAGTTTACTAAGGTTGAAGCGGATCGGCTGCGACATCGTGACGCAGGACACGGCGCCGAGTCGCGTTGGTCAGTGCGGAAGGGGCGCGGCGCGCGACGCATCGCCGTACAATTTGCACCAGGTCCACCGTTCGCGCAGCGGCCAGATCTGCCTTGCGTCGGACTCCGAGCGTCCGTCAGGTTCGGTGATTCGGCATGTCGATTTGCCTGGCCGCCAAGTAACGTTCTTGCATTGGGGATGGAATGAAAACCGTGGTCGGCATCAGCCTGGGTGCCGGCGATCAGGACTTCGCGTTCGACGCCCGGTTCCTGCGGCAAAAACTGAACGTCCGGCGCGTGGGCACAAACGGCAGCGCGGCGAAGGCCGTGAAACTGCTGAAGCACTGGGACCAACATGCCGACGCCATCGGGCTCGGGGTGGTCAAGGACAGCTATACCGTCGGATCGCGGCGCTATGTCGAAAAAGACAGCACGGCGATGAAAGGCGCGGTGACGCGCATTCCCGTCACCACCGGCGGACGGTTGAGCGACATCCTGCAGGAATGGGCGTTGCGCCACGTCCAGATCAAGCTGGGCGATTATTTCAACAACGCCAAAGTCCTGTTTTTCTCGGGGATGACCAACTACAAGCTGGCGTTGGCCATGTCCGAATACACGCAGAATCTCGAGTTTGCCGATGCCCTGCTTCAACTCGGCGTGCCCAAGATGCTGACCTCGCTTGACGCTCTGGAGCTCTACACCAGCGGCGCGCACTACGTGCTGGAGTGGACTCCGACCAGCTTGATGACTTCGGCCCCGATCAAGGCATGGACGAAGTTCGTGCTGCACCGGGCGATGCAGGATGCGACCGTCATCGTGGCGCCCGTGCACGAATTGGACGCCCTCGGCGCCGAAGAGCTTGGTGGCAAGACCATCATCACGTCGACCGTCAACGAACGGCGGATCGCGCAATTCAAGAAGAAGGGCGTCACCATGGTCGTCGACGGCGCGCCCACCCTGTTCGACCACGTGCTGAGTCCGAGTCTCCTGGATGCGATGATCATCGCGGCAACGGAAAAGGCGCCTGACAACATTCTCGAGGACGACTACCTGGAGATCGTCACCAACCTCCAGCTCCAGCCGCGCCTCATCTATCCCAACGGCTTCAAGCGCGTCAACCGTTTCGCCTTCGTGATCCATCCGCTGTCGCAGGAGTATTTCAAGAACGTGAAGCCCATCGAATTGCTTTCCCAAGTGTCACCACCCGTCTTCATGGACACGCTCGAGAAAGTGATGGCCTACGCCCCTCCGTTCGTCTATTCGAAGGTATCCGGCATCAAGTCGCCGGCCGGCGTGGAAGCCGAAGGCTGGCTCATTTCGGTGGGCGGGACACCCAGCGAAATCATGAGCCACAGCCCCGAGTTCACGTACCGCCGATTGCTGGATGCCGCCCGGATCGCCAAGAGCCTCGGAGCGCAGATCATGGGTCTGGGTGCGTTCACCAAGGTCGTCGGCGATGCGGGACTCACGGTGTCCAAGCGGGCGCCACTGCCGATCACCACGGGCAACAGCTACAGCGCGTCCGGTGCACTATGGGCCGCGCACGACGCACTGCTTCGCCTGGGTCTGGTGCCCATGCCCAAGCGCGGACAAAAAGTGCAGTTCAAGGCGATGGTGGTGGGCGCCACCGGGGCCATCGGCTCGGTCTGCGCCCGCCTGCTCGCGATGGTCGCCGAAGAGCTCTACCTGGTGTCGCCCGAAACCGCCAAGCTGCTCTCGCTGAAGGAGTCGATCCTGAAGGAGACCCCCGACGCCAAGCTGTTCCTGTCTTCGCGCGCCGACAAGGACATTGCCGGCATGGACATGATCGTGACCGCGACCTCCGGGGCTGGCAAGAAGATCCTCGACATCATGCAGGTCAAGCCCGGGTGCGTGATCACCGACGTCGCCCGTCCGCTCGATCTGCCTCCCAGCGAAGTTGCCAAACGCCCGGACGTGCTGGTGATCGAATCCGGCGAGATCTTGCTGCCTGGACGCGTGCGGATGAAAAACATCGGGCTGCCCGAAAATGTCGCCTATGCCTGTCTCGCCGAGACCATCGTCCTCGCGCTGGAGGGGCGATTCGAGAATTTCACCGTCGGCCGCAATATCGAATGGGAGAAGGTGCGAGAGATCTACCGTCTCGGCCGGAAGCACGGCATGAAGCTGGCAGCCATTTCCGGCGTCAATGGGCCGTTCTCGGACGCGGACATCCGCCGGGTGCGCGAACTGGCGCTTGTCGCGCGTGCGAAGGGCGCGCCGACCGCGAAGAAATCCGGCATCGCGAAGCGAAAATCCGGCCGTCGCTCGCGTCGATAACTGGGTTGTGTCGTTGCATAGCGACCGGCCATTCCAGCCCGCAGGGCCGGCCGCACCCCGACGGTGCGAGCCCACGCCAGCTACCCGATCGCCCTCCAACGCCGCGCGACAAGTAGCCGGAGCTTCCTGGATTCCTGCTCGGCGAGAGATTCGGCCTGCGCGCGAAACTCGGTCTCGAATTTGTCGAGCGCTGTCCGCGTGCGCGCCGCTTCGAGCCTATCCCTGAGCACATAGAAGAGCGCGCAGTATTCGCCGCGTAGCTCGTGCATCACGGGGAATGACATGCGGTGGACTGCCGAGGGTCCGAGGCGCAGCAGCGCTTCACGATGCTCCGGCGTGCCATAGCCTTTGTGCGTGGCGAAGCCATATCCGGGGTGTTCGCGGTCGAGCGTCTCCATCATGCGATCGCGCGCGGTCTTGGCGATGATCGAAGCGGCGGCGATGCTGAAATTGATGCCATCGCCCTTGTAGAACATGTTTTGCGGGACCTCGACCCCCGGCACCGTGCGCGCGTCCACGAGCACATGTTGCGGCCGCCGCGGCAACGCCTCGACTGCGCGCCGCATTGCGAGGAGCGCCGCGTGATAGATGTTGAGTCTGTCGATCTCCTCGACCGAAGCCGTGCCGACACCGATACCCGAAGCCTTGGCACGTATCTCCTGGGCGAGCGCGGCCCGCGTCCCCGGATCGAGCCGCTTGGAGTCGTCGACACCCGCAATCTCGGTCTCGGGCGGGAACATCACCGCTGCCGCCACGACCGGACCTGCAAGCGGACCGACGCCCGCTTCGTCCACACCGGCGATGTCGCGTACGCCTGACTTCCACAGGAGCTGCTCGAAGTGGCGCATGGCCTCGAGGCGCAAGCGCTCGTCGCGCTCGCGCTCGAAACGCTTCTTCAACGCCAAGTAGAGGCGGCGCACACCCTGGCGCGAATCTCGCTGCAAGCGGGTCAGGATCGCGCGGCGATACCGGTTCCCCGTTTTCGAGATAGCGTTGGCGGATCTCGTCGATCGAAAGTTCGTCTACACCGCGTGCCATTGCGGACACTCTCCACCGCCATACCTGATGTCCGCGAATCTAGCACGATACGGATGCACGACGGGATCGTCGACGACAGCGGCATCCGGGCGAGCACGAGCTCGCTCACCCCAGCGAAGTCGCCGGCCGGCCCCTTCCCAAGACGCGCTTCCGATGCCATCCTCCCGGCGCCCATTGTGTTGCCTTTCGCTGCCAACGGAGCCCGACGGTGTCCCTCGCTGCCGATGCCCGCACCATCGAATTCGGCCCCTGGAATCCGGGGCTCGCCTCGCAGGTGCCCGCGCATCTGCGACGCCTGTGCACGATCTTCCGCCCGGAGCACGTCTTTACCAGCGTCGCCCAGGCGCAGGAGCTGCGCGACCTCACCGGACTCGACCTTGTCGAGCTCGTGGCCTTCCAGCCGCAGCGGCTGGCCCTGCATGAGCTGCTGATTCGTGTGACCGCGGATCTCTCCGTGCCGGATGGATCGAAGATCGAAGACCTCGGCATCAATTTTCGCGAGATCACGCGCTGCATCCTTACCCGCTACGTCGAGCCGGAGCGGAACGCGATCGCGGCGACCTATGATGCCGTGAGACGGGACGTCTCGGCGGTGATAGAGACCGAACTTTCCGCCTTGCTTCCCGCGGCGGAGGCTCCGAACGCGCAGACACCGCAACGCTCGAAACGCAGCCTGTTCGGACTGTTCACCTCGCGTTCCGCGAGTACGCCACCTGCGGAGTCAAGTGCCGATCGAGAGCGGCGGCTCGTCGCCGACTGGGAGCGCAAGGCGCTCGCGGCCGGCGACGGGATGGAGAAAGCCGCCGCCCGCGCGCTGGTGAAGGTCGTCTCGGCACTGGTCGTCCGCCATGGCCGCATCTGGGGCGGCCGCAAGCTGATCGCGGCACTGGCGACCGACATTGCCTGCAACGACTGGGGCAGCGACGAAATTGGACGCTTGATCGACCCGCTCGTGGCGATGGCCGCGGAACGCGAAGGCTATGCATTACTACCGCGGCAGGAGCAACCCGTCGTCATGAACACCAAGGGGCCGTCTGCCTCCGGCAAGAGCACGCTGCGCCCGCTGCAAAGGAGACTTGCCGCCGACATCGGCGTGCAATGGAGCGAATTCGCGCTGATCAGCCCGGACATCTGGCGCAAGCAACTGCTGGATTACGCGAGCCTGGGGCCCGACTACAAATATGCGGGTGCGTTCACCGGGGAAGAACTGCAGATCGTCGACCACAAGCTCGACCGCTACATGGCGCGCAAAGCCGAGCACGGCGCGATGTCGCATCTGCTGATCGACCGCTTCCGCTTCGACAGCTTCGCACCGGATTCCCACGAGGCGGGCAGCAACCTGCTGACGCGATTCGGCCACATCGTCTACCTCTTCTTCATGATCACACCACCCGCGTCGCTCGTCGAGCGTGCATGGAAGCGCGGGCTCGATGTCGGTCGCTACAAGGCGGTCGACGACACGCTGGCTCACGCCGTCGAGGCTTATTCGGGAATGCCACAGCTCTTCTTCACGTGGATCGCGCGTGCGGATAAGCGCGTGCATTTCGAGTTTCTCGACAACAGCGTGCCGCTGGGAGAGCGCCCGCGGACGGTGGCCTTCGGGTGGAACGACACGTTGAACGTACTGGACGTCAAAGGCATGCTGGACATCGAACGCTTTCGCCGGATCGACATCGGCGCCACGGCGCCGGAGTTGCTCTATGGCGATGCGGGGCTTCTGGCGCCGGAGAAGAACGCGGCGTTCCTCCACGAGTGCATCCGCCGCTTCCGCGAAGTCAACTTCGTCGATCAGGCATCCGGCCGCATCTATCTGCGCATCACGACGGGCGTCCCTGTCTGGGCGGATGCCGACGTGCTGCGGCAGGCGATTTCATCTGCCGACACGCGCGCCGGCCTCGCGGCCATCGCGCCTGCAGCACTTGACGGAACGTTATCCGGCCCGGACCGCGCGGCTTCTCTCCATGACATCCGCGGTGGCGCGCCGAATCACACGCTCGGGCGCTGGGGAATCTCGGATGGCGATCGCTCACCGTGACGCGCGCTCTGCCGTCGCCGACGCCGCGCAAGATCGTCCCCGAGTGTCTCACGTGACGCGCGCTCTGCCGTCGCCGACGCCGCGGCGAGATCGTCCCCGAGTGTCGATCAACGCATCAGATCTTGAAGCCTTCGAGCGTCTCCGGTGCGAACAGCTCCTCGGGCAGGAGCCGGCGCGACGATAATCCCTGTTCGTGGTGATAGCGCAGGAACGTGTCGAGCACATGGCGATTCGGGTCCAGGCCGTAGGGCCACCAGTCTTCGCCCATTTCCTGCCGCACCTCCTCGACATGCGCGATCTGCCACGGCAGCATCGTCGCCAGCGACGACGTCGTGTAGAGGTTTTCAAGGGCTCGCCGCTTGGCCTCGGTGAATGCCTTGAACAGCGACCGGGCGATCCACGGATTTGCACGATAGACATCACGGCGAATCACCACCGTGTGCATGATGGGAAAGATCCTGGTACGGCGAAAATAGTCCCGCTCCACGTCGACGTAGTTCTCGAACAGGCGCCGGACCGCGTCCGGGCGCGTGCGGAACGTCGACGGAATGCGTGCGGTATGGAGTGCGTCGATCTCGCCGTCGGCCAGCATGCCCGCAAGCGTCTGCGTTGGCGCGATGCGCCTCACCCTGAACTTCGCAGGCAAGTCGAGTGCGAGCTTTTCGTCGCGTCCCGGCTCCTCCTCCCCGCCGGTCCGGTAGTCGACGCTGGTCGGATCGACGCCGTACTCGTCCTGCAGGATGCCGCGGATCCACACCGGTGCGGTCATCTGATACTCGGGGACGCCTACGCGCCTGCCGATCAGGTCCCGCGGCTCGCGAATGCCGCTCTTTGCGGACACGAAGATGCAGGACTGGCGGAAGAACCGCGATGGAAAGATCGGGATCGCGATGAACGGTGGTTCGTCACGGGCGGCCGAAACCGCATACGAGGACAACGACATCTCGGCGACGTCGAACTCATGGTGGCGCAGCATCCGGAAAAAGATCTCCTCGACGTGCAGGTTCAGGCAGTTGAGTTCGATGCCCTCCGGCCGCACGCTGCCGTCGGCCAGCGCACGGGTGCGGTCGCAGTCCCAGCACGCGAAAGTGAGCCGCAGCCTGGTCATGCGTGTCTCCTGTCCGCCCGGATCGGGGGCAAGGTGCGCACTCCTCCGTTGCCGCCGCCTGCCGCGCCGACCCTGCGGCCGAGTTCCCGCGTCGAGGGGACGCGCCGGTGTTCGTTGCGCGGGAGCAGCTCGTCACGGGCGAGATTCGCGAGCGCCGAGAGCAACGTGCGCCTCGTTGCCGTGACCTCACCGGAGGGCACGCCGCGTACAGCGATGCCGTTGACCTCCTCGGCGAGCGGCACCAGCGTGCGTTGGAGCGCGCGTCCTTTGGCGGTGAGGAAGATGTAGTTCTTGCGGCGGTTGTCCGGCTTTTGCCGCCGCACGACGTAGCCGAGACGTTGCATCGCCCTCAGCGCCGCAAAGGTCGTGGGCTCCATCACGCCCGCCTCGCGGGACAGTTCGCGCTGCGTGAGGCCGTCGGCCTCCCAGAGGACGCGCAGGAACGGCCAATGGCCAATCGATACCGCGTGCTCGGCGAGGCGCATTTGCAGGGCCCGATCGAACGCGCGCATCGCGTCCTTGATCAGGTGCGCCAGGCGGTCGTGCGGCACCTCGTCGCGCCAGCGCCGCAGGATGCGCTGCGTGTCGCCCTCGGCATCCGGCGCGCCGCGTAGCGTCGTGTCGCGCCGGCATGACAGCTTCGCCGTCATCGACCCATCCGCGCGCTTCGCGCCACGGGCCATCTTTCGTTTACGCTCCGGCATCGTAGGCTGCTATCTGCTCTCGACAGGTGTCATGGAAATGCGTATCGTTTCTTAGAGATCTAATATTATGCCCGCGCCCCGGCCCCGGCAACTGCGTCGCGCAGCCGCGGCGCGGCAGCACCCCGTTGACGCACCCCGTCCGGCACGCCAGACTTCGACGCGGACCGCGCAGTCGAATGGCCCGCATCGGCCATGGCGGTGCGCCGACGATCATGGAGGAGGTCATCGATGAAAAGGTTCACGCGGATTTACGGCATTCTCGCCACCGTGGCATTGAGCATCGGCGCGCACGCGGCGCTTGCGCAAGACACGCTGAAGATCGCCGCCGGGCAACGTGGCAACTGGGATACGACGATCGCGGAGGTCGGCCAACGCACCGGCATCTTCAAGAAACACGGCCTCGTGCTCGAGATCCTATGGACGCAAGGCGGTGGCGAGACGCAGCAGGCCGTGATCTCCGGCAGCGTCGACATCGGGGTCGCCCCGGGGATCATGGGCGTGCTCTCGGCGTATTCCAAGGGCGCGCCCGTGCGCGTGATTGGTGCCCAGACGACCGGCGCGGGCGACATCTACTGGTACGTGCCGGCCGCCTCGCCGATCAAATCGCTGAAAGATACCGACGGCAAGACCATTGCCTATTCCACCAACGGGTCGTCGACGCACGGCGTCGTCACCGCGTTCATGAAGCAGTATGCCCTGACCGCAAAGCCGACGGCGACCGGCGGGCCCGCACCCACGCTTACCCAGGTGATGTCGGGTCAGATCGACGTCGGCTGGTCGGCGCCGCCGTTCGGGCTCCAGCAACTCGATGAAGGCAAGATCCGTGTCATCGCCACGGGCAACGACGCCGCCGCCTTCAAGGGCCAGACCGTTCGGCTGCTCATCACCAGCGTGCAGACGCTGCAAAGCCGCAAGGCTGTGATCGACCGCTTCATGAAAGCCTACCGGGAGACGATCGATTCGCTGTATTCGAGCGATCCTGCGGCGCTCAACGCGTACGCTGAGTTCGTCGGCATCCCGGTGGCGACCGCGAAACGCACGCGCGACGACTTCTTCCCCAGGGCGTCCGTCGACCCCGACAAGATCGTCGGCCTCGACACGATCGTGCAGGACGCCGTCGCGCTCAAGTTCACCGCGGCACCGCTGACGAAGGAGCAGCTCGCGGAACTGATCCAGATTCCGCCGCGTTGATGCCGAGAACCCGGATCCCGCGAGCGTGAGTGCCTGCGACGAACCGGCGATCGCAGACACGCGCCTGCTCGACGTCGATTGCATCACCAAGCGATTCTCGACGCCGGAGGGCGCGATTATCGCGGTTGAAGGTATTTCGTTTTCGGTTGCCGCTGGTGAATTCGTTTCGATCATCGGGCCGTCCGGCTGCGGCAAATCGACCTTGTTCAACATTGTCGGCGGTCTGCTCGGCGACTACGAGGGTCGCGTTACCGTCGCCGGCGACACGATTTCGGGCACGCATCCGGCGATCGGCATGGTGTTTCAGGAAGAGTCGACGTTTCCATGGCGCACCGTGGAGGAGAACGTCGCCTTTCCGCTGGAGATTGCCGGCGTCGCGAAGGCGGAGCGAATCGAGCGCGCAGCGCATTTCATCGCGCTGGTCGGCTTGCAAGGCTTCGAGCGCCGGCATCCCGTCGAGCTGTCGGGTGGCATGCGTCAGCGCGTCGCGATCGCCCGCACGCTTGCCTCCGAGCCACGGATCCTGTTGATGGACGAGCCGTTTGCCGCACTCGACGAGCAGACACGCCTCCTGCTCGGCGACAAGGTGCTGCAGATCCAGCAGGCACTCAAGCAGACGACGCTGCTCATCACGCATAACCTTACCGAGGCGGTGCAGCTCTCCGACCGCGTGCTGGTGATGACCTACCGGCCCGGGCGGCTCAAACGCGTGGTCGACATCGACCTGCCGCATCCGCGCGATTCGGAGGTCGTGTCGAGCGACGCGTTCGGCCATTACGTCGCCGCAATCTGGCAGGACCTGCGCGAGGAAGCGAGTCGCGGCATCCAGGATGACGAATCGCGTGTGCGTGCCGGAGGAGTCCGCCGATGACGCGATGGAAGGCGTGGGCCACCTCGCGCGGCGGTGCGCGATCGATCGGCGTAGCAACGACTATCGCCGTGGTGGCGATCGTCGAGGCCTTGATCCGCGCCGGGGTCATCAACCGGTTCATCGTGCCCCTGCCGTCGCAGATCCTGGCGTCGATTCCGCGCATCGTCGCCGAGGAGCACGTGCTGCAGCGTCTATGGCAAACGACGCAAGAGATAGTGTGGGCGAGCCTGCTCCTGGGAATCTTCGGCATCGCGCTCGGTACGCTGCTGCACCGTTACCGGACGCTGCGAATCGCGTTCGAGACCTGGGTAGGGGCACTGGCTGCCGCGCCGATCGTCCTGATGTATCCGCTGTTCCTCGTGATTTTCGGCCGCAGCGCGACGACCATCGTCATGATCGGGTTTGCCGCCGGACTGGCGCCGGTGATTCTGAAGACGGTCGAGGGACTCGCCGGAACGCGGTCGGTGCTCATCAACGTCGGCCGCAGCTTCAAGCTGAGCGCGGCGCAGCAGTTCCGGAAGATCCTTCTGCCGTCGGCGCTGCCGTCGATCTTCGTCGGCCTGCGGCTGGGGCTCATCTTCGCGATGATCAACATCGTCGGCGTCGAGTTCCTGATCAACTTCGGCGGACTGGGACAGCTCATCAACGAACTGGCCGAGCGCTATGATCTGCCGGGAACCTATGGTGCAATCCTGTTCGTGATCCTCGCCTCCATCGTGTTTTTCGACCTGACCGAGCGTCTCGAGCGATGGCTGCGGCCCGGTCAGTGACGGAGCCTGCCGGATGACGTCATTACTTCGACGCGTGACCATCGTGCGCATTGCGCTGGTTGCCACGATTCTCGTCCTTTGGGAGGCGCTGTCCGAATCAGGCCTGCTGTTCCGCGACGTCGTGCCGTCGCTCGCGGCGATCGCGGCTGCGGTAGGTCGACTGCTCGCCAATCGGGACTTCTACGCGAACCTCGGCGTCACCTTAGCCGAGATCGGCGTGGCGCTCTTCGTCGGCGGCCTCTCCGGCCTCGCGACGGGCATTCTTCTCGGTGCCAATCGGTTTCTGTCGCGCGCCTACGAGTCACTGATCTACTACCTCGGCCCCACGCCGAAGATCATCTTCTTCCCGGTGATGATAATGTGGTTCGGCGTCGGCTCCGGATCGAAGATCGCCATGGGGGCGATATCGTGCTTCTTCCCGATCGCGATCAGCGCGGCTGCGGGCATGCGCCAGATCGACCGCGTGCTGATCCGCGTCGGTCAGAGCTTTCGTGCATCCACTTGGCAGATGGTCGCCAAGATCTACCTGCCGGCGATGCGCGAGCCGGTCGTCAACGGCATCCGGTTGGGACTTGGCGTAGCCATCATCGGCACGCTGCTCGCCGAGACCAAGCTATCGAACCGTGGTCTCGGTTACCTTATCATCCAGGCTTACGCGCTGTTCGACATGCCGCGCATGTATGCGCTCCTGATCGTGCTGTTCACGCTGTCGATCGGGGCGAACACGTTGATCGGCCGGCTCTCGCACGCGGGGCGAGCTTGACCTTTCATCCATGAGTCTGACCCTCCCTGCCCATCGCGACCTCTATTACGGCGGCCGATGGCACGAGCCGGCGTCCGCGCACTATGTCGAGACGTTGAATCCCGGCACCGGCGAATCGCTCGGTCGCGTTGCCATTGCCGGCGCAGCCGACGTCGACGCCGCGGTCGCTGCCGCCCGGCGCGGATTCATCGAGTGGTGCGCGATTCCGCCCCTCGAGCGTGGTCGAATGCTGCGGCAGATCGCCAAGCTGTTGCGCCGCAACGCCGGGGAGCTGGCGCTGATCGACGCGGCCAACTGCGGCAATCCGGTGCGCGAGATGGAGGGCGACGCGAAGGTCGCCGCGGCGCAACTCGATTTCTTTGCCGGACTCGTCACCGAAATCAAGGGGGCCTCGATACCGATGGGGCCGGATGTCGTCAACTTTTCGGTGCGCGAGCCGCTCGGCGTCGTGGCCCGTATCGTTCCGTTCAATCATCCGTTCATGTTCGCGGCCGGCAAGGTCGCCGCGCCGCTTGCCGCCGGCAACGCGGTGGTCATCAAGCCGCCGGAACAGGCGCCGTTGTCGGCGCTCCGGCTCGCTGAACTGATCGGCGACATGTTGCCGGCTGGCGTGTTCAATGTCCTCCCCGGCGATCGTGAGACCGGCGCTGCGCTCGCGGCGCACAAGGGCGTGGCTATGGTAGCGATCATCGGCAGCATCGCCGCCGGGCGCGCGGTGATGCGGGCGGCGAGCGAGACCGTCAAGCCCCTGCTGCTGGAGCTGGGCGGGAAGAACGCGCTGATCGCATATCCCGACGCCGATCCCGATGAAGTTGCCGCTGCGGTCGTTGGCGGCATGAATTTCACGTGGTGCGGACAGTCGTGCGGCTCGACCAGCCGCGCCTTCATTCACGCCGATATTCACGACACCGTGCTCGACCGGTTGTTGACGCGTATCGCCGCGTTCAAGCCCGGCATTCCGACCGATCCGGCCACGAATATGGGGGCGATTGTCAGCCGCACACAACGGGACCGCGTACTCGACTACATCGCGTCGGCGAAGCACGAAGGCGCACGGCTTCTCTGCGGCGGTAAACCACCCACCGATCCGAAGCTCGATAACGGATTCTTCGTCGAACCGACGGTCTTCGTCGACGTCACGTCCGAGATGCGCATTGCGCGCGAAGAGGTTTTCGGCCCAGTGCTCGCGATCCTGAAATGGTCCGACCAAGCGGACATGCTGACGGTGGTGAACAGCGTCCCGTACGGACTCACCTGCTCGATCTGGACTCGCGACCTGTCGACCGCGCTGCGTACTGCCACCTTGGTCGAAGCCGGCTACGTGTGGATCAACGAAGTCGGCAAGCACTTCCTCGGCGCACCCTTCGGTGGTGTCAAGCAGTCGGGCTTCGGACGCGAGGAGTGCCTCGACGAAATGCTGCACTTCACGCAGGAAAAAAACATTCACGTGAAGCTAGGGCCCACGGACCGTGGGTGAAATGACCCGCGTTAGAGGGCGGCTCCCGTCTCGGCATCGAACAGGTGAAAATGCGCAGGGTCAAGGGCAACCCTTAGCCTCGATCCCGGATCCGGACGAACGTCGGGTGCGAAGCGGCCTTTCATTTCATTGGCGCCGAGTTTCAACGTTACCAGGTTTTCGGCGCCGAGCGGTTCCACGACTTCGACCTCGACGTCGAGGGCCGGCCAGCCGGACGCGGATCCAGTCAGGCTCAGATTCTCCGGCCTGATACCGAATTCGGTCTTGCGCCCGCTGTAGCCCGCCCAACGCTCCGCCAACGCGACTGGCACCGTGATCGACTGCGTCGCCCCCAGGCGCAGCGAAACACCGGTCGCGTTCCGTTCGATCGCGGCCGGAATGAAATTCATCGGCGGTGACCCGATGAAGCCGGCGACGAAGCGGTCTTTCGGCCGGTGATAGATTTCGTCCGGCGTACCCACCTGCCCGATGCGCCCGGCCTCGAGCACGACGATGCGGTCGGCGAGCGTCATCGCTTCCACCTGGTCGTGGGTGACGTAGATCACGGTTTCCCGCAGCCGCCGGTGGAGCTTCTTGATTTCGACGCGAACCTCACTGCGCAACAGCGCATCGAGATTGGACAGGGGTTCATCGAACAGGAAGGCCCTGGGCTGGCGCACTATGGCCCGCCCCATCGCGACGCGTTGACGCTGCCCTCCGGAGAGCGCCTTCGGCAGGCGGTCGAGCAGGTGCCCGATCTGCAAGGTTGCAGCCGCATCGTTGACGCGGCGCTCCACCTCGTCCTCTGGAAACTTCCGCAGCCGCAGGCCGAACGCCATGTTTTCGCGTACGGTCTTGTGCGGATAGAGCGCATAGTCCTGGAACACCATCGCAATGTCGCGCTCGCGCGGCGGCATCTCGTTGACCCTTGTATTGCCAATGCGGATCTCGCCGTCGGAAATCGATTCGAGCCCGGCGATCATCCGCAGCAGCGTGCTCTTTCCGCAACCGGACGGTCCGACGAAGACCACGAATTCACCGCTTTCGACGTGCAGATCGACACCATGGATGACCTCGGTCGTGCCGTACTTCTTGCGTACTTCGCGCAACTCGACGTTCGCCATCATCACTCCCCACGCGCGACCGGGATGACCATCCCGGGACGCCCAACGGCGGCGATCATTGTTGCCAGAACGCGCATCGCCTCGACACCGTCGTCGATGGTGGGCAGATCCGGATGCCCGCCTTCGAGTGCCGCGAAGAATACCTTGAACAGCGCGTTGTAGCCCTTGAAGTCCTCGTTGGCCGCGGCCGTGAAGTTCGGTTTCCACGACAGCGTATCGCTGCCATCGGTTAGCGTGGCATCGAGGTCGTCGGCCTTGAACGGCGGATCGCGAAAGTAATCGACTTCGATCACGCCGTTGACTTCGACGCGGCGCAGGTCGCCCATGATCTGCAGTCGTTCCATCGGCGTACCTCGCGACTGGATCGTGCCCATGATCACGGTGCCGACGGCCCCGCTCTCGAACCCGACATGGACATGGAGCAGTTGCTTTCCGGAATCGATCTCGTTGCGGAAGACGGCAAGACTGCTCACCGGTCCGGCGTAATAGCGTACGAGATCCATGTAGTGGACGCAGTGGTGCAGGTAGAATCCCGTGTAATCGACGTTGCCGGTGAAGTACGTCGGCGCCGTCATGTACTCGCCGAACAGCCCTGCGACGCGGCCGAATTCGCGGCTGGCGACGATGTTGTGCGCGATCCGGTTTGCCGTCGAGAACCTCTTCATGAAGCCGACGCCGACGGTCCGTCGCGCCTTTCTGGCCGCTGCCTGGATCGCGACCGCGTCCGCGACATCGGCGCCGGTCGGTTTTTCCATGAACACGTGACAGCCGCGCTCCAGTGCGGCGATCGACATATCGCGATGCTGCGTCGGACCGACTGCCATGCCCGCGACATCGATATCGGGCAATTCGAGCAACCTGCGAAAGTCCGTCACCGCGTGCGCCGCGCCGTAGCGCTTGGCGATCCGCTCGGCCGTTTCGGGATTGAGGTCGCACACCCCGACCAAGTCGACATCGTGCCGCGCCAGCTGCGGCAGCAGCATCTGCTCCGCATGCCGGCCGCACCCGATCCACACCATCCGGGAGGTCATGTCCGGCCTCCATTCAGCGCGATCAGGCTCTTGATGAACGCACAGCCGGCTGCCAGGTCGGCCGCTTCGTCGTGCGCCGGCGCCTTCCATTGCGCGAACGGAATGCCGATCCGCTCGTCGCGACGTCGGAACGGCTCCAGCGAGATGGTGCCGCGGTAGCCGATATCGTCGAGCGCGCGCACGATCGCCGTCCAGTCGAGATGGCCGGTACCGAGATACCCGCGGTGGTTCTCGTTCGCCTGAAAGTGGATCAGGTACGCCGCCGCGGCATGGAGCGCCCCGGGGATGTCGTCGTCTTCCATGTTCATGTGGAACGTGTCGAGCATCAGCCCGACCGCCGGGTGCGCGACCAGCTTCATCAATTCGACACCCTGGCGCGCGGTATTGAGGATGTCGGTTTCGAATCGGTTGAGCGGCTCGACGGCGAACCGGATGCCGGATGCGGCTGCCGCCGCGCCTCCCGCCTGCAGGCCCTCGACGCACCATCCAACCCGTGCCTTGCGCAACTCCTCGGAGACCGCGTGCGGCGCCCGACCCGCGAACACCAGTGGATTGCCGTAGAGCGGCCCGCCGACCACTAGTGCACCGATGGCATGGGCGGTTTCGGCGCAATAGCGCAGATAATCGATGCCCGCCTTGCGCCGGTTCGGGTCGTCGCTCGTCAGGTTGCGGTCGAGATTCACACGCGCCGCGAGCACCACGCCGAGTCCGGCCTCGTCGAGCGCGCGCCTCGCGTCCGCCAGTTCCAGTTCGCCGGGTTCCGGCACCAGTAATTCGACGAAGTCGTACCCCGCCGCCTTCCAGCGCGCGAACTGCGGAAAGTCCGCCGTCGTGAACGGACGGTTGTGTTGCATGGAGATGATGCCGATTGGATTCATGGCGACTGCGTTTCCTCGTTGAGACATCGATGGGCGCCGGCGACGCGTGCCGATCAACCCTTGACGGCGCCCTGCGTCATGCCGGCGACCAGGCGTCTTTGGATCAGCATGAACAGCACGGTCACCGGCAACGCTCCGACCACGCCGGCCGCGGTCAGCAGCCCCCAGGCGATCTCGTATTCGCCGATCAGCGTCTGGACCGCGACCGTGAGCGTGCGCACCTTCTGTCCCGCGAGCACGGAGGCATACAGGTATTCGTTCCAGGACGTGATGAAGATGTAGATGCCCGTGGCGATGATCCCCGGCATCGTCAACGGCAACACCACGCGCAGCATGGCTCCCACAGGGCCGCAACCGTCGACCATCGCAGCTTCGTCGAGCGTGCGCGGAATCGCGTCGAAGTAGCTGATCATCATCCACGTGGCGAAGGGAATGGAAAACGTCGAATGCGCCAGCACGAGGCCCAGGTGCGTGTCGAGCAAGCCGACATTCCTCATGATGATGAACAGCGGGATGATCAGCAGCACGATGGGAAACATGTTGATCAACAGGAACTGCAGCATCAGGATGCGGCGCCCCGGAAAGCGGAAGCGCGAGAACGCATAGGCAGCCGTGATGCTGACCGCAAGGCCGACGGCCATCGTGCCGAGCGCGACGATCAGGCTGTGGCCGAGGTTTTCCAGAAACGTAGTCTTCGAAAACAGTCGAATGTAGTTTTCCAGCGTCGCGACGGCCGGCAGGAAGCGTGCGCTCCGGCGCGAACAACGTGGATTCCCGCTTGATCGACGTCAGGGCCATCCAGAGGTAGGGTCCCAGCGCGAACAGCACGATCGCCGCCATCGGCAAGTGCAACGTCCACAGGCGCCGGAACGAGCTCGTGCGTTGGACGCTCATTCCGCGGCCTCCGCACGTTCCTCGTTCCGCGTTGCGCCGCGGGGTCGGCCGCGCTCAATCGCTCGGCGACGCGCCCTTCGGTGCGGCCTCCGCCGCTTATGATTGTCCTCGTTGCAACTTGCGGTCGGCCGCCGCCCGCGCTCGCAGACGCGCCCTTCGGGCCTTGGCTTCGCCCTGCTCGCGCAGGCGTCCTGCGCTTCGCGCCGCTCGCTCATTCCGCGGCCTCCGCACGTTCCTCGTTGCGCGCTGCGTCGCGGGGTCGGCCGCACTCAATCGCTCGCGGACGCGCCCTTCGGGCCTTGGCTCGCTTACGCTGCCGCCTCGCTCATTCGATACCCCGCCCCGCCCGCCGCAGATAGAGGACGATCGCGCCGAGCAGCAGCAGCGAGAAGGTCACGGCGAGCGCCGAGCCGTAGCCGAAGTCCATGCTGGCGTAGGTCCGCTTGAACGCGTAGAGCGGCAGCGTATGCGTCGCGTAGCCGGGCCCGCCGCCGGTCATCACGTAGATCACGTCGATCGAATTCGCGACCCAGATGAGGCGCAGCATCACCGCCGTGACCAGCACGCCACGAAGCCCGGGCAGCGTGATATGCCAGAACTGATGCCACGCGCCGGCACCGTCGATTTCCGCGGCCTCGTACAGCGACGGCAGGAATGGTCTGCAGGCCGGCCAGGATCATGATCGCGAAGAACGGAAAGCCTTGCCACACCAGCGCCGGCGATGATGGCGTAGAGCGAGGTGGCCGGATTGGCGAGCCACGGCATCGCGCTTTGCAGCAGGCCGAGGCGCAACAGCAGGTCGTTGAGCAGACCGACCTGCGGGTTGTAGATCCAGGCCCACATCAGCCCGATCACCACGCTGGGAAGCGCCCACGGAATCAGGATCAGGCTGCGCGCCAGACCGCGCCAGCGGAACTCCTGATTGAGGAACAGCGCGGTGACGAGGCCGAGCAGCATCTGCAGCGGCACCGTCAGCCCGATCCAGATCGCGGTCCGGCCCAGCGACGACCAGAACACCGGGTCGTGCAGCAACGCAGAATAGTTGTCGAGTCCGATGAAGTGGACATCGCGCGGCTTCCACAGGATGCTCTGGTACAGGCTGGTGACGATGGCCTGGGCCATCGGGTAGAAGACCACGATGACCGTGGCCAGCACGGCCGGCGACAGCAGGACATAGGGCAGCACCCCGGAGCGGAGATCTCGGTCCATTGCCGCTCCGGGCACCCGTTTGCCGGCTCCGCCTATTTCTTTGCGTAGTGCTTGTCGATGGCTTCCATCATCTGCGCCGGCGTGATCTCACCGTTGAGCGCACGCTGCATGTTGGTCGGCCAGACCGTCGTCACGAAGTCGGCGGTTTGCGGCACCAACGGCAACGGCTTGGCAAAGGCCAGCGAGTCCATCGATACCTTGACGAAGCGCGGCGGTTGCGAAATCTTGGCGGCGCCGCTCTTGGTCACGGTCAGCTGCCCAGTCGCCTCGTTGAACTTCAGATTGCCCTCCCCTTCGCTCAGGAACGTCATCCACTTCCAGGCTGCATCCTTGACCTTCGAGGTCTTGAACATGGCGGTGGATTCGTCGCCGAAATAGGTCCACCGCCCGCCGCCGCAGGATGGCACCGGCACCGCGGCGACCTTGTCGCCGAGCGCGTCGACCATCCCCTTGGCGGAGCCGATGTGATGGAAAATCATCGCGGTGCGGCCCGACTTGAACGCGCTGATGATTTCATTGAAACCGTCGTTGGGCGCGGACGGCGGCGTCACCTTGTGCTTCCGAAACAGGTCGACGTACCACGCGTCGGCCGCGATGGCCTTGGGCGTGGTGAGGCCACCCGGCGTGAAGCTGGCCTGCGACAGCACGAACGGCCCCCAGTTGTCCTGACCGCCCCGGCCGCCGCGCATGCCGAACCCGTACAGCTCCGTGCCGCCGTTGGCGCTGGCCGACAACGTGAGTTTCTTGGCCGCATCGAGAAACTCCTCGCACGTCGTCGGCGCGTTCAGATTGTATTTCGCGAACAGGTCGGCACGGTAATAGAGGTAGATCGCGACGTATTGCAGCGGCAGGTAATAGTACTGGCCGTCCGCCGCCTTGTTGATGTCCAGCAGATTGTTCGCCAGGTCGGCCTTGCCGGGCCACGCGTCCAACCGTTGCGTGATCGGCTCGAGCGCGCCCATTTCCAGCAGTTGCGGCTGCAGCGAAAGCTTGACCATCGCCACGTCCGGCGCCTTGCCTCCCACGATGGTGATGAACAGCTTGTCGAAATAGCTGTTCCACGGAACGTTTTCGGCGTTGATCTTGATGCCGGGATTCCTGGCCTCGAAGCTCTTGACCAGATCGTCCATCAGCTTGGTGTTTTCCGGATTGTCGACGTGGTACCAGAAGGTCACCACCTGCTGGGCAAAAGCGCTCGTGCTGGCGAGCGCGAACGCGCAAAACGCCGCGCAAAGGTAGATACGGACTCGCGTGAACATCGTGCCTCCTGTCGGTGATATGGTCCTAACGTGCCGGCGGGAACGAATGCATGAACGTCGCCGCGTCCTTGAATGCAGTCATGGCTTCCGGCAACTCGCGGCTCATCTGCATGAACCCGTGAATTACCCCTTCGTAAACCTTGAACTCGAACGGCCCCCCGACCTCGGCGAGGCGGTGCGCCACCAGTACGCTGTCGTCGCGCAGCGGATCGAGGCCCGCTGCGTTGACGAAAAGCGGCGGCAGCCCGGCGAGATCGGCGTAACCGCGGCGAGGCGCGATGATCCGAGGGATCCCGACGCTCTCCGCTCAGGTAATGATTGCGATACCAGGCCATCTTTTCGGTCGTGAGCCCGAACTGGCCCTGCCCGCACAGCAGATGCGACTCGGTCGTGTGATCGGGCGCGTAGACGCCGTAAAAGAGCAGCGCCGCATCGGGCAGCGGCTCTCCGGCGTTGCGCAGATCGAGCAGCGAGGCCAGCGCGAGATTGGCCCCGGAAGAATCGCCGGCGACGAACCAGGGCGCGGACAAGCCCAGCGCATCCGCCTGGGCACGAAGCCAGCGCCATGCCCAGGTGCAATCGTTCAATCCAGCGGGAAACGGCGCCTCCGGCGCAAGACCGTAGTCGATCCCGATCACGGTCACGCCGGCGAGCTCGGCCAGCCGCGCCATCGCCCCGAGATGCGTGGCCGTGGAGCCGAAGACCCAGCCGCCGCCGTGCAGGTACAGCAGCGTGCCGCTGCGGCGGCCCTTCTTCGTGGCGACGCGCACTGCGGCAATATCCTGTGTCGGACCGGGAATGCTGAAACGCTCGATCTCGTAGCGTTTCTGCTCGATGCGATTCCAGCGCGCGTTGACGCGCTCGAACTGAACGCGCGCCTGATCCAGCGGCAGCCGGAGCAGGTCCGGCAAGTCACGATCCTCGTCCTGGATGCGCTCGTGGATTTCCTTCATCGTCGCCGACATCCGCGGCGCGCCGCGCCTTGGCGGCGCGACGCCGGGGGGCGGGTCGCCGATGACGCTGACGACGTGGTGGAAGACCGTGCGTTCGACCGCGGCGGCATCATTGCGCTCCAGCGCTTCGACGATCTTCCAATGGCGGCTGGCGGTCTCCGGCAAGGTGCGGACGGCGGCGGATTGCGTCATCTTGAAACGGTGGCCGTAGAGCGAACAGCGTTCGAGGATCGGCATCAGGGCCGGAAGATCGGCGGCGCTGAACAGCGCCTTGTGGAACTCCTGATCGGCCTCGAACAACGCATACTCGTCGTTCCGCGCCGCGGCCGCCTCCATCTTCCGCACGCAGTCGCGCAGAGATTCCAGTCGATGCGCGTCGAGGCGAACCAGTGATTGGCGTGCTGCACGTGCCTCCAGGCGCGCGCGCAGATCGAGACATTCCTGCGCTTCGATCGCCGATACTGGCGACACGACGCTGCCGCGATATCCGTTGCGGACGATGAGTCCGTCCTCCTGCAGGCGCAGCAGCGCTTCGCGGACCGTCGTTTGACTGCAGCTCATGGCTTGCGCGAGCTCCAACTCGACCAGCTGCTGCCCCGGAAGCAGCTCGGCCAGCATGATCTGCTTCTTGAGCCCGCTGTAGACCTCGGCAGCCTTGGGCCCCGGTTGTGATCGCATGATCGGCACAGAATCATTATCGATAATTGGACGCGATCATTATCGATAATAAGCATCTTGTCAAGGGCTCGGTTCTGGGGTCCCGAATTAAGCGCCAGTCCAGCGCCTGCCCGGCGGCGCCCGACGCTTACGTCGTGCAATCACCCCTCGGCGGGACATCGACCCGGCCCCCGCTTCGGGTCCGATGCGTAGAATCGTGCCGTGCCCGGGTGGTGAAACTGGTAGACACAGCGGACTTAAAATCCGCGGGCGCCTAATCGCGCCGTGCCGGTTCGACTCCGGCCCCGGGCACCAACGGCAAGCGAGTCGCTGCCGAACTCGATCTAGGGCAGGCGCGCATCCTCATTTGGATAACCGCCATCGCGGCGGCAACTGCGGCGCTGGCGTCTACGGCACAAGCCGTCGCAGCGCGGATTGCGCTCTGTAGGTAGCAGCGTCGCACCGCCCCGCAAGTTCTCCCCACGCAACCGCGCAGGATCGCGCACAAGGCAGGATCGCCCGCGCGATGCTACCTGCGCACGTCCGCCGTGCCGATCATCGCGCCAGGCGCTCGCCGACGAGCACTCGCTCGTCAACCGACAGCCCGCCGTACCGATCCAGATTGACAAGGGAGGGCGATTGCCGTTACGGCATGACTCTTGCTGCGCTGCAAGGCTGGGATAGCCAAGTGGACCAAGGCACAGGTGAGCACGGCCTGCAGACGTGGGTTCGAATCCCACTCCCGGCTCCAGATTTCGCCAGGGGCTCGCCAACGCGGCACTGCCTGCCGGCTGCCGTTATTCGGATGTGAGCCGCCGTTCCGGCGACGCCGGACGTCGTCACACTGCCCTTGACGGACATATCGTCGCCGATCGAGCGGATCGATCTGCGCGCAGCGCGATCGATCGCGCAGCCGAAGCGCTACCGCGGCCCGGGGGCACTTGGCCCCGCGGGCCGCCATTCCGCGATCCGCTTAACGCCGTATCCCGGTCATGCGGGCGAAGTCGCCCATCACCTTCTGCATCTGCTCGAACGCCGAGCCACCCGACGACATCACGCCCTGCATCGCCGAGACGACATTCTGGAATTTGGTGACGTCAGGCATCATCGCCAACGCCGCCTTCGCTTCCTTGGCGCCGGGCAGGCCAGCCGTCTGGCTCTCCAACATCGAGAAGAGCCGCTTCTGGATCTCGACGATGAGATCGAACATCTGGCCCCAGTATTGCATCGACTGCTCCATGGCTTCCTGCGCCGCGCTCTGGCCCACGGCCATCAGCGACTGCACGTCGCCCGCCTCGGCCGCGCTGCGACGATCTCGACCTGCTGGCAACCGTAGCCGGGAAACTCATGGATGGCACGCCGGCAATTTCGCCCCGATGGGCACTAGGGCCGCTTATCTGGTTCGTGCTGTCGTTCGCGATGGTCTACACGAGCTTGTCTCTTGCGAAGGGGTCGCGAGCTTGCGCGAGTGCGTGAAGCGATTGCGCGGCAACACAAGCCGGGCGATTTCGCTGATGAGGACGTGTCGTTACTGCGGCGCAGTTCGTTCTGGGACACGTTCGCTGCGCTGGTATCGGCATGTGGTGTTGTGTGGACGCTCGGTCGACTCTATCAATTGGTGCCGTGAGTCTGGTGCCTGGGGGTAGCGGTGGGGGTATTCCTGCCGGCAATACGCAATTTTGCCTAGCGTGTTCGAGTCGGGCCCCGGGCACCAAAAAAATCGGGGTCAGGCACCACGTGCCCGACCCCGAATCCGCAATCCGATCGCGTGTTACGGCTTCAGCTGGCCGCGGATTTCACCGCCGGGATTAGCCGCGCTGTGCACGTTCACGTACAGCTCGCCGGCCTTGAAAGCTTTCATCTGGTCATCGGTGAGCTTTGCGCCGGCGCCGATTGCCCAGCCATTGTCGCCGCTCTTGGCCATTGGAACAATTACGGGGCCATTCTTGCCCGCGGCCGCCATGTGGATGTGCGCCGCCGTTCCTGCGACGCCGGAGGTCGTCACACTGCCCTTGACGGACATATCGTCGCCGATCGTAATCGTGCCACTGCCGGTTGCCGCGGTCTTCACCGCCGGAACTTCCTGATCGCCGGACAACGTGACCTTCACGTCGGCGCCGAATGCGGCGATCGAATACGCGCCGCAAATGGAAATCACCAGCGCGACCGCAACGGCGACGGGCCGCCACGCAAATCTCGTACTCGGTTGCATTGCAGACTCCTCGGCTTGAATGAGTTGGGTTGTTTCGACGTGCCGGCACCCGACCTGCAGCGATGCACCAAAGAGTAAACAGCCTGACCGGCCCGATATTCCCGGCACCGACGCCACAATGCGCGCGAATCCATCCGCGCGCAGCGCGATCGATCGCGCAGCCGAAGCGCTACCGCGGCCCGGGGGCACTTGGCCCCGCGGGCCGCCATTCCGCGATCCGCTTAACGCCGTATCCCGGTCATGCGGGCGAAGTCGCCCATCACCTTCTGCATCTGCTCGAACGCCGAGCCACCCGACGACATCACGCCCTGCATCGCCGAGACGACATTCTGGAATTTGGTGACGTCAGGCATCATCGCCAACGCCGCCTTCGCTTCCTTGGCGCCGGGCAGGCCAGCCGTCTGGCTCTCCAACATCGAGAAGAGCCGCTTCTGGATCTCGACGATGAGATCGAACATCTGGCCCCAGTATTGCATCGACTGCTCCATGGCTTCCTGCGCCGCGCTCTGGCCCACGGCCATCAGCGACTGCACGTCGCCCGCCTCGGCCGCGCTGCGCGCGGTCTTCCTCTGCATCGACCGGGCCTGCTCCTCGCCGGCGAACTGCAGCTTGCGCAGCTTCGCCGTGCTCTCGATCGCATTTTCGATCACCTCGAGTGCGAGCCTCGCATTCGAACGATAGAGCTCGAACGCCTGCTGGGGCGTCATCGTCTTTGCATACTTGGCGAGCTCCGCCGGGTCGGGCATCTGGAACATGCCGGCCATCTTCTCGGCCGCGCTCGGCGCCGCTTTCGGTGCCGGCTGCGCGCGGGGTTTCGCTTTCCTTGCGGACGACTTGCGCGCGGCGGTGGAAGTGGTGGACTTGGATTTCGATTTCGCGGCCATGTTTCAAGACTCCTCTGGTGAGTGGAACAACGAGACGGTAGACCGGCCCCGCGGCAAGCGCGCGCGACGCGGTCGGCGGTGTGCGATCGGTCCGTTGCGTCTATTCGACGCTCATTCGCCTCCCGGCGTCAATACCGCGGCACCCGCCACGGCACCAGCGCGCAGCCGGGCGAGCGCGTCGTTGGCGCGGGACAGCGGATAGGGCTCGACGTGCACGGCAAGTGGGATCTTTGCGGCAATGGCCAGAAACGCCTCGCCGTCGCCGCGCGTGAGGTTCGCAACCGAGCGGACGCAGCGCTCGCCCCACAGCAGCCGATACGGAAACGCCGGGATGTCGCTCATGTGGATCCCCGCGCAGATCACCGAGCCGCCACGCGCCGTTGCGGCAAGTGCGGCGGGCACCAGCGGTCCCACAGGTGCGAAGATGAGCGCCGCATCGAGTGGCGTTGGCGCGGTCTCGTTGCTGCCACCGGCCCAGTGCACGCCGAGTGCCTTCGCGAACGCCTGCGCATCGCGATCCCCCGGGCGTGTAAACGCGTAGACCGTACGCCGCTGGGCCAGCGCCACTTGGGCGACCAAATGTGCCGCCGCACCAAAGCCATAGATGCCGATAGTAGGTGCCTCGCCGGCCATCGCGTAGGCGCGGTAGCCGATCAGGCCCGCGCAGAGCAACGGCGCCGCCTGCAGGTCGTTGTAGCCGGTGGGGAGTGGAAAGACGAAACGCGCGTCGGCGACAGCGTACTCAGCGTAGCCCCCATCGATCTGGTAGCCGGTAAAGCGCGCATCGGCGCAGAGATTCTCGCGGCCGGACGTGCAATAGTCGCAATGGCCACATGTTTGGCCGAGCCACGGTATGCCGACTCGCGCTCCGATTGCCGGGCCGGCCACGCCCGCGCCGTGTGCCGTCACCGTGCCGACGATCTCGTGGCCCGGAATGACCGGCAACTTGGGATTGGGCAACTCGCCATCGACGAGGTGCAGGTCGGTGCGGCAGACCCCGCAGGCACGAACCGCGACTAGCACTTCCCCCGGACCCGGTTCCGGGCGCCGCAACGTATGCAACGTCAGCGGCCGGCCGGGGCCGTCGCACACCATCGCCTGCATCGACGCGGACATCGCGGGAAAGCGGTTACCGGAGGGGAAGCGCAATCGTACGCGCTCGCCGCGCGACGAGATTGATCCGCGTCATGCGCACATCGCTACGAGCGGGTCCTCGTCTCCCGTCACCCGCGCCAGTTGGGCACCGGGAGTGCGAACGCCAGGTGACCAAAACGCCGACCCCAGCTATTGGCGGCGTCGATGACACCGTCGCCAAAGGCCGCTTGCATGCGTGCCGCGATGGCAACCGTGTCGCGCGCGGGGCCTTCCGGCAGCATCGTCTCGCTCGCATCCGCAAGTGTTTGCGCCTGCTTATGCGCGAAATGACCCAGCGCGTGCGCGTTTCTGATCTGGTCGGCCAATAAGCGGTTGGCCGCGAACGAGAATACCGCCAGCGCCGCGTCCGCGCTTGAAAGAGGCAGAGCGTGCGACCAGCGCATTGCCTTCTCGCCTATCAATTCGGCGGCGATATCCGACGGGCTTACGGCGGGGTCGCCGATCGGACCTTTGCCCTCGTGGGACACAGGATTCATCGGGTTCTCCTAGGATTGTGCAGTGCAGCATACGCTATATGGGGTCTCCAGGCAAAGCCACAAGGGTCGAGTGCACCAAAATGGGGCGTCACTGATCCATGCGGTATACGACTGCCGCACGTCGCCGCCGATTCATCGACGATTCACCGCAGCCGTATCTCGCCGTCGAAATCCACCTTCAGCTTCAGCCGTTCGACTTCGAGCGTGACCCGCGCGGGAAAGGCCTCGTTGCCAGCGACGGCGCCGCTGGCAAGCGCCTTCGTCACCGCGTGCTCGATTTCGCGCTGCGAATTGACGCCGACCATCTTCAGGAACTTGCGTATGCTGAGATTCAGTGCTTCTTCGTCCATCGTGCGCTCCTTTCTTTGATCGTCGGTCGCACCAGCCTTGAATGGCAAGTCCGGAATCACCGCCGTGCATCTCCTCTGGTGTCCACAAAGATCGCCCGCCTCAACTTCGTCTCCTCGTTCCGGCCGCCACGATGCTAACTCGTCCCCTCAACGCCGCAAAGATCAAACGCGTACCGACTCCAGGTGATGCGCATCGCGAAATCGTTTGCCGGAGATTTCGGAATTGCCCGGCAATGTCATGGACCCGTTCGACGCAAACGCCATGCGGCGATTGGGGACATGGCATTTCATCGGCCCCTTGACGCCTCCGCTGAGCCGTCTATAATCCGGGTACCGCATATCCATACGGTATTCCGATGCCGCCCCGTTCCCGCCGCCCGTTCGCCCACCTGCACCGGATTCCGGCTGACTTGCCGGACGGGCCGCCGCGTTTGACACCCCGGCAGCAGCAGATCCTCGACTGGATCCGGGGCCACCTGGAAGCGACCGGCATGCCGCCCACGCGGGCCGAGATCGCAGCGGGCCTGGGCTTTTCCACGGCCAGCTCGGCGGAAGACCATCTGCAGGCGCTGGCGAAAAAAGGCGCGCTGCAACTGACGCCCGGGGCGGCGCGCGGGCTGCGCCTGAAGGACATCCCCGGCCTGCCGGTGCAGGGTACATTGCCGCTGGTGGGCCGTGTGGCCGCGGGCAGCCCGATCCTCGCCGTCGAGAACGTCGAAACGCACTATCGTGTCGATCCCGGGCTCTTCGCGCCGCGCGCCGACTACCTGCTGCGGGTGCGTGGCCAATCGATGCAGGACGCCGGCATCGTCGACGGCGATCTCCTCGCCGTCCACAAGACTGCCGAAGCGCGCTCCGGCCAGGTCGTCGTCGCGCGACTCGGCGACGAAGTGACGGTCAAACGCCTGAAACGACGCGGGCGCGAAATCACGCTGATCGCCGAGAATCCCGATTTCGCGCCGATCACCGTCGACCCGAGGAAGGGCTTCGCAATTGAAGGCGTCGCGGTGGGACTGATCCGCGGCGGGAAGGGCTGGTGAAACGATGAAGAAGACGACCAGGACGAGCCGCATTTCCGTAACGACACTCGAGGACGTGCCGAACGTCGGTCCGGCCGTTGCCGCCGACCTCGTGCGGCTCGGCATCCGCACGCCGCGCGAACTCGCAGGGCGTGATCCGTATGCACTCTACGAGGAGCTCAATCGCGTAACCGGCATGCGCCACGACCCCTGCCTGCTCGACACGTTCATCGCCGCGGTGCGTTTCATGGACGGCGCACCGGCGCGTCCATGGTGGAAGTACACGGCGGAACGCAAACGCACGCTGGCGAAGCGCGGGTCCGCCGCGGCGCGGCGCCCCCCGAGGCAAGAGGCCCGAGCGACGGCGGCCGCAACGAAGACCTTTGCAGCGCCGTTGCGCAATCTCGGACCGGTGTCGAAGCGGATGCTCGCCACTGCCGGCATCACGTCGAGCGAGACCCTGCGTCGCCTGGGGTCCGTCGAAGCCTACCGGCGGGTGCGGTCACACGATCCGCGTGCATCGCTCAACCTGCTCTGGGCACTCGAAGGCGCGTTGACTGGCCGGCCGTGGGAGGACGTCGCACGCAACGACCGCCTCTCGCTCTTGCTGCAGCTCGAAAACCGATCCTGACTGGGACTTGCCGGCTCCCGCGTCGCCTCCGTGGCGCGGGGCCGGATCTCTTTCTAACCTGCACGCCGAAGCCGCGCCCGCGCCGATCGTGAAGTTGGAGGTTGCGCATGATGTTCCGCATAGGCATCGAGAAGACGGCGAATCATGCGCTGGTACTGGGTGTTGTGCTTTTGCGCTTCGCGCTTGAAGAACTCGACACTGCGCTTGCTCAAGGCAAGCGTAATTTTCACCCCTTCCTCGCGAAAGACGAGGTCTTCGGGGGCCGGGAGAAAATCCGTGACCACCCTCGGCTTGCCCATCGGCTCATCCGTGTATTTGATTTTCGCGCTCATAAATGCGCTTGCCCTTTCTCCAGTAGCCGGCACCAAGAATGCGGATAACACCGGAACGATACGTGAAGCGGACTGTCATGATGCCATCGCCCACCTTGCCGAAGCAGAAGTGCCGGGTTTCGTCTTCGCTGTGGGAAACATCCTCCGCAATCACACGGCGAGGGTCTGCGAAGGCAAATTGCGCTTCGGCAAAACCTACGCCGTGCTTCAGCCGATTGCCCCGGTCCTTCGTCGCATCCCACTCGAACCGTGCCGTGGCCATGACGAAATGCTACACTGAATCCATAAAATACGCCATATATATGTATGGCTTCATGAGGAGCCCGGACGACATTCATCAACCGCTTCGCCGGAACCGCGCGGCACTACCCCGCGCACAAGGACGGCACGCCCTATTGGCGGCCGAAGAAAAGCGCTGAGGAGGCACGATGTATACACTGTACGGCAAGAAAGGCTCCGGCTCGGCGTCAACGCAGGCGGCGCTGGAAATCGTCGGCGTGCCCTACCGCATCGTCGAGACGGCATCGTGGGAACCGAACGACGCGTTCACCGAGCTCTTGCAGGTGAATCCGCTGGGGCAGATTCCCACGCTCGTGCTCCCGGACGGCAGCGCGCTCTCCGAAAGCGCGGCGATCCTGATCCATCTCGGCAGCGTGCATCCGGAGAGCGGCCTGTTGCCGCGCGACCCGTCCGCGCGCGCGCAGGCGGTTCGCGGTCTCGTATTCATCGCCGCCAACTGCTACGCGGCGATCAGCGTCATCGATTTCCCCGAGCGCTGGTGTACCGACGCCGACAATGACGAACCGGTGAAGGAGCGCATTCGCGCCGGCACGCGGGCGCGGCTGCACCGGCACTGGGAGATGTTCGCCGACCTCTTTCCGGCGCGCCCGTATCTCGGTGGCGAACAGATCGGCGCGCTCGACTTGCTCGCCGCCGTCGTGTCGAAGTGGTCGGGGTCGCGGCCGCATCTCAAGGAGGCCCGCCCCACGTTCTACGAAACGCTCTTGCGCATCGAAGCGCACCCGAAGGTCGCGCCGGTATTCGCCCAGCACTGGCCGGCCGCCTGAAACACCGGAGAGGCAGGACGCCGGGCGAGGTCATTCCGCGAATCCGGCGCTCGCATCCCCGGCCCAACCGCTGCAATCGTTCGAGGAGGCAATATCATGGCCGTGAAGCCCATTCCCGATGGTTACCACTCGGTGACTCCCTATCTTATCGTCGACGATGCCGCAGGCGCGCTCGCGTTCTACAAGAAGGCCTTTGGCGCCGTCGAGCTGATGCGCATGCCGGCTCCCGGCGGCAAGATCGGGCACGCCGAGATCCGGATCGGCGATTCGCCGGTGATGCTGGCCGACGAATTCCCGAACATGAACCAGAAGAGCCCGCGCGCGCTCGGCGGCTCGCCGATCTCGCTGATGGTCTACGTCGAGGACGTCGATGCGCGGGTCACGCAGGCCGTCGCTGCCGGTGCGAAGCTCGTGCGGCCGGTCGCCAACCAGTTCTACGGCGATCGCACGGGCGGTGTCGACGACCCGTTCGGTTACCACTGGTACCTTGCCACGCACGTCGAGGACGTGCCGCCGGACGAACTCGAAAAGCGCGCGGCGAAGGCGATGGAAAGCGGATCGGATTGACGTTCACCGCTCGCCTGTGACGAATCCTGCTCTCGCCGCCGTGCTTGCGAACCCTGCGATCTGGCGGGGCGGCGACTGCGCGCCCGAGCCGGCCGCGATGCCGAGCGGCTTTCCGGAACTCGACGCCGTGCTGCCCGGCCGCGGCTGGCCGGAGGGCGCGCTCACCGAGGTCGTGCTCGCCCGTGAAGGCATCGGCGAGATTCGCCTGATGCTGCCGGCGCTCGCGCGCCTGCAAGCGGGCCACCGCGATGTCGTCTGGATCGCGCCGCCGTACGTCCCCTATGCACCGACGCTTGCGGCCGCGGGGCTCGATCTCGCGCGGCTGCTGTTCGTCCGCTGCCGCAGCACTGCGGATCAGCTATGGGCGTACGAGCAGGCGCTGCGCGCACCCGAATGCGGCGCCGCGTTCGCATGGCTGGGCCCGCAGGACGACCGCGCGCTGCGCCGGCTCGCGGTCGCCGCGCGTGAAGGCCGAACCTGGGGCGTGTTGTGGCGGCGTCCGGGCCAGCAGACGACCGCCACTGCGGCCTCGCTGCGCCTGGCTCTCTCGCCGCAGGACCACCGGCTCGCGATCCGCGTGCTGAAGCGCCGTGGCGGCGACGTCGCACGGCCGGTGCTCGTCGACGTCGATGCGCCGATGGCAGCACTGCCCGATCCGCGGACGAGCCTTGGCCGCGCGATCGCCGAACGCACACCGGCGTTGCAGGCAGCCTGGCCGGCGCATTGAGACCCGGAGACCTTGTCATGATGCCTTCCCCCCTCGCCCATCACTTCTACACGATGGCATGCAACAACGCGTGGGCCAACCAGCGGCTGCTCACTGCGTGCGGCAAGCTCTCGCAGGCCGATTTCGTTGCCACGCGGACGAGCTTCTTCCCCTCGATCAAGGCGACGCTCAACCACAATCTCACCGTCGACTGGTATTACGTCGATGCGCTGGAGCGCGGCTTGCGTGACGAGGCACCCAACCGCGATGTCGACGGCTTCTTCGATCCGGAAGAACCGTTCGACACCTGCACGGCGCTCGCCGTCGAACAGCGCGCGGTGGACCGCCGGCTCGTCGCTGCGTGCGCCATGCTGACCGATGCCAAACTCAGGATGCCGATCCCGGTGATGCGCCGTGCCGGCGTCCAGACCGAAAACGCGACGCGGCTCCTCGCGCACCTCTTCCAGCATCAGATCCACCATCGCGGGCAGGCGCACGCGATGCTCGCCGGCACGCCGGTCAAGCCACCTCAGCTCGATGAATTCTTCTGCGCGAACGAGGCGCACTTGCGCGCGGCGGAGTTGGCCGAGATCGGGCTTTCCGAAGCGCGGATCTGGAGCGGCGCGCCGTCGCCCACGTAATGACCCCCGGCATCCCTGATCGCACGCATGCTGTGGGCCTGCCTGCTGCTGCCTTCGCTCCCGCTCGACGTCTACGCGCGGGCGCTCTCCCCTGCTGACGCCGCGCGGCCGTTCGCGGTGACGACCGGCGGGCATTACCCGCGCATCGTCGTCGCCAACGCCGCCGCGCGCGATGCCGGCATCCAGCAGGCGCAACTCGTTTCGGCATCGCTCGCGCTCGCACCCGATATCGTGCTGCGCGACCGCGATCCGGCGCTCGAGGCCGTAGCGCTCGCCGCCGTCGCGACGTGGGCCACGCAGTTCACCCCGATGACGAATCTCGCGCCGCCCGAGGCGGTGCTCGCGGAAATCGGCGGCAGCCTGCGGCTCTTCGGCGGTCTGCGGCGAATGACCGTGCGGCTCGCGCAGGGCGCGCACGATCTTGGCTACACGACGCGGTTCGCCGTCGCCCCGACACCCGTTGCGGCGCTATTGCTCGCGCGCGCGAATCGCGCCGCCACCGTGACCGGCCCGCAGGCGCTGCGCGAGGCGCTCGCGCCGCTGCCGCTCGCGCATCTCGATGCCCCGCCGGACATCATCACCACGCTCGCCGCCGCCGGCATTACGACGTTCGGGCAGGCGTGCGCTCTCCCTCGTGCGGCGCTCGCGCGGCGCGTCGGCGCGGATTTCATCACCCTGCTCGACCGTGCGCGCGGCCTCGCCGCCGACCCGCGGCCGCCGTTCGTGCCGCCGTCGCGCTACGAGGGAAAGCTCGACTTGCCGGCGCCGGTCACGAGCGTCGAGGCGCTCGCGTTCGCGACCAACCGTCTGGTTCACGAATTGACGGGATGGCTGAACGGACGCGGGCTCGGCGTGATCGAGATGACGTTGGCACTCGCGCACGAGCGCTACGTCGGTGTGAAAATCGGCGTGCCCGCCACGACGCTTCGTTTCGCACTCGCCGCGCCGGCGCGTGAACCCGCGCATCTCGTCGCCGTGCTGCGCGAGCGGCTTGCGCGCGTCGCATTGCCCGCACCGGTCGAGGCGATCGCGCTCGCGAGCGAAGTCACCGCCACGCTCGGCGGCCGCAATCTCGGCCTGCTTCCCGGCGACGAGGCCGTCGCGACGGTGCCGCTGCTCGATCGGCTGCGCGCGCGCCTCGGCGAAGACGCGGTCACGCTCGTCACACCGCGCGCCGAGCATCGACCGGAGCGGGCGAGCGGAAATAGCGTCAGCGACGAATTTTCCGGAAGCTTCGCGCAAAACACTGGAGGAAAGAGAACCGCCGTCTCCGACGACCCCTCATTGCCGCCGCGCCCGGTCTGGCTGCTCGCGGAGCCGGAGCCGATCGGACATCTCATCGAAGCGCAACCGTGGGTGCTGAAGGACGGCCCCGAGCGGATCGAATCCGGCTGGTGGGACGGCGCTGACGTGCGCCGCGATTATTTCGTTGCCGAAAATTCACGCGGCGAAACCGTCTGGATCTACCGCGACCATCGTTACGGCATCGACGACGGCGAGTGGTTCCTGCACGGCGTGTTTGCCTGAAGTCGTCCGACGGGTTCGCGCCCCGAATTACGACCCGGCGTAGGCACGTCGGTAACTCCACTGCTGATCCAACAAATCCCTCCTGCGGAGGAGGCCGTGCACCCGCAGCCGGCCACCGCGTGACGCCAAAGGAAGTCTACGTGCGATCATTGACTGTCTCGTGGACGAAGAGGATGATTTTCCGACGTGATGCCAATTGGGTCATGGCATCGCGCAGCACTAGGAGTGATTGGCCATGGACTTCATCGAAAGGATCTTTGGCATCGCCCCGGATGGAGGATCGGGTAGCTTCGAGTTCCTGCTCTTTGCGCTGCCGATCGCGGGCATCATCTATCTCGTGCTACGCCGACGACGGCAGCGCGCCAGACACAAGGACTGAGGCAGATCTCGATAGGGTGGCACCCTTGGAGGCCCGGCCGCCAGCGGTGGCCACGAGATGCCTTGCTGCAATCAGTCATGCGTGAACACTCGAAGCAGTGTCTGCAAGCGGCGATGTCGCGACGATGAATTTCATTCGGTTTCTATTGCAGGTCCTGCTGCACCTGGCGAGGATCCTCACCTATCGCTGGGTGATCGATCTCGCCGGTATCGTGAAGCGATTTCTGAAGACGCTGCGCGATCTGTGCGTCTTCGTTAAAGCGCCGCATCCAGTCCGTGAAGGCTCGGATAAAGACTGTACCGTCGTCAACAATCCGTCCTTCCACCGCCCGGACCCTTGCATCTATTCGCAGGAGTATCTGTTGCAGCTGGGTCTTCCGGTGACCTGGGACAATCCGGATATCGTCGTGCGCCAAGGCGGCGTGATCGTGCCCGAAAATGCGCTGCTTCCGGATACGGAATACGAGATCGACGCAACCGTCTGGAACAACTCCTATGAGGCCCCGGTTGTTGGCTTGCGGGTGCTCTTCTCCTATCTGTCGTTCGGCGTCGGCACGGTGGAAACGGCGATCGGCACGACCTTCGTGGATCTCGGCGTAAAAGGCAGCGCAAACCAACCCGCCATGGCGAAGATGCTATGGAAGACGCCGCCGGTTCCCGGACACTACTGTCTGCGCGTCATTCTTGACTGGGTCGACGATGCCAATCCCGCCAACAACATGGGCCAGAACAATCTCGACGTCGTGGCACCCCTTTCGCCGGCCACGTTCAAGTTTCGCCTGCGGAACGGAACGGGAAAGGAAAACCGCTTTACCTTCGAGGTCGATACCTACACGATCCCGCAACCACCCGACTGCAAGACGGAGATTGCACCTGAAGATCGCGGCACGCGCGCCGAACGCCTTCGCCGCATCAAGGCGCGGCACAACAAGAACGATTACCCCGTACCGCCCGGCTGGACGGTGGAGATCGTTCCGCCGCAGGTCTCGCTTCCTCCCGGCGACGAAATCGACATCGCGGTGCAGATCACGCCACCGGGCGGTTTCGCCGGAAACAAGTCCTTCAACGTGAATGCCGTGTACGGCGAACACTATGCGGGTGGCGTCACGCTTGTCGTCGCAACTCCTTGACTGACGGAACCTCGCCATGGCCTTTCGGCAATACACGTCGTGCGTAACACCGGGGAACTTTCAGGACCTCGGCTTCACCTACCTGGGTTGGTTGGGTGGAGTGTCCACGATCGTCACCTTTTTCATCGTGGCGGTGACGCAGGGCTGGGCGGCAGCCGTTCTCCCGGCGCTGATCGCGGCGTTCGTCGTACTCGTTTCCTTCCTGATCTGGTGGCTTTACGGCCGGTTGATCTGTCTGGGTGGCGAAAAGTGCGCCATCGGTGTCGTGCTGGATCGCGGTCACCCCCAGCCCCTAACCAAGGCCGGCGACGATGACACGACGATGAATGTCGTCATGGCACCGAGCCCGATCGACTTCAATCTCCCAAAAGAACCAATCGACGAACGCCTGCTGCCGGACAAGACCGTCTACTGGAACAATCCGGTTCAAGGCGAGTTCGTGAAGCCGCACGATGCTGTTCTTGCCATCGGGAGGTCCTATGTCGGGGACGTCGGTCACGAGAACTACGTAAAGGCGCTGCATTGCGAGTTCGAAGGCAGCGGCATCCGCAATCTGCTGGCATGGGCCAGCGTCGTGCTCGCCCTTCTGATCGCGCTGCAGGTCATTCTGGCGATACCGGGCCTGGGCTGGCTGGTGCCGATCCTGCTCTGGCTGATTTCAGTGATATCGGTCTTCGCCGGAACGACGGGGCTTCTCGATCCGTTGAACCCCGGCGACCCCGCGGATATCGACCCGAATCTGGGCACGCTCACCGCCCGCGATATCGTCGTGGTCAAGGGTGACTGGATCTATGACTCCCTGCACAACGGCTGGAACGAATTCCACGCCGTGCACGCCTGCCAGCTCATCTGCACCCGCATGGAAGATGGCAAGACCTGGCCGGCTGATATCGGTGGCGGCCTGGGGCTCGACACACCCGACAAGGTGAAGGCGGCTGTCGGCAAATGGTGCGACGCAATCAAGGACGCCGAAGACTGCGAGGACGGCGGCAGCCGCGACGATCCCGCTCAAAACTGGATCATTCATCCGCTGATCGACGGCTGTAGCAGGGTCATCATCACCTGAGGAATCGAGCAGCCGATCAGATCCCGGCGAACCACTGGTAGCCCTGGTCCTCCCAGTAGCCGCCCTTGCCGCCGGCGATGTGAGCGAAGCTCGCGACCACCTCGATCCGCAACACGTACTTCGCGTGCTTGTAGCCCAACTGCCGCTCAACGCGCAGTCGGAGCGGAGCACCGTTCTTGATGGGCAGCGGCATATCGTTCATCTCGTAGGCGAGAATCGTCTGCGCATGGAAGGCGTCGTCGAAGTCGATGCTCTCGTAATAGAAGCCCGTGCCGTCCTTTTCCATCGGGTCGGCGCAGTGGAAGACGACGAAGCGCGCTTCCGACTTTGGCTGCGCGGCCTCGAGCAGCGCGGAGAGCTTGACCCCCTTCCACCTGGCGATCGCGCTCCAGCCTTCGACGCAATCATGCCGCGTAGTTTGCGTCCGGCTCGGCAATGCCTTCAGTTCCGCGAGCGAGAGCGTCGCCGGGTACGCGACGAGGCCGTGCACTTGCAGCCGGTAGTCGGCGAAGCCGTTGGCGGCGAGCATCCGATACGCATCGCTGTCCGGCTCGGCAGTGCCATTGCTGCGGAACGTTGGCGAGCGATCGGCGTCATCGAACTCCTGCGCCATCGCCTTGCGCGACGTCAACAGGTGCGCCGCCCCATCGCTCGCCTTTTCTCCCAATTCGAGGACCTTCGGGAACCAGTCGCTTCTGGACAATCGCTCGCAACCCGCCAGCGCCAGCGTGCCACCCAAGGCGAGCGCGCGGGAGAAGAAGCGTCGCCGCGGCAGGATGGTCTGATTCATGGCTTTGTCTCCACTTTCACCTGGTAGCGCCCGGTGATCATCGAGCGCAGATGGTTCCACAGTCCCGACACGACGACCTCGAACACGTGAATCAGTACGAATCCCACCAGCAGCCACGCGACGACGAAATGGATCGTTCGTGCCGATTGCCGGCCGCCGAAGATGTCGACCCAGCCAGGCCAGACCGCGTTGGCCCACGGCGACAACGCGAGGCCCATCAGGACCATCAGCGGCAGCAACACGAAGATGACGCCGAGGTAGGCAAGTTTCTGCAGCACGTTGTAGCGCTTTGCCGCCTCGCCGGTGGGATGGCGAAGGCGCAGGTGATCGCGGATCGATTGCCCAATCGAGTTCAGGTCGGTCCGATCGGGCGCAAGGTCGCGCGTGAGATGGCGGCTCGCGACGGACCAGCCGACATACGCAATTCCGTTGAGAACGAGCACCCACGCGAAAAAGAAATGCCACGAGCGCGCCATCGACAGCCACCGGTTGTCGGGAATCGTCGCCCACCACGGGAAGCTGCGCGCCATGAGGTCGCCATCGCGGTCGTTCGACACGCCGAGTACGCCCGTAGTGTCGAATTCGCGACCGAACACGCGGGTGACACCTTTGACCTCGCCGCTTGCATCCATCCGCGCCCCGATGACCAGAATCGGCTCAGCGCCCGTGTACGACGATTTGCCCCAGTACAGCGCGGAGTGGGCGTCGAAGATGTTGAGCCCGCTCATCAGCAGCACCGCCAGCGCGAGGACATTGATCCAGTGCATGATTCGCACCGGCAGCGTATGGCGGTAGTAGAGATATCCCCTGCTCCCCACGGGATGGACGGCAGGCGGCATGGCATCGCTCCGTTGCACGGCATTGATTGGTCGCCGCCCGAGCGCCGACCTTACGGTATTGCCACCCGGACAGGCGGCTGCCAGGTCACCTTTGCCATCGCCGCCACGCGCCCCACCCTCAACCCAGCACGACGCTCGCGCGCACAACGCCGGCCTTCTCGTGGCGCGCGAGGACATTGATCCGGTCGCCGTTCCGGCCGCGTACGACCCACTCGACTTTCACGCGATCGTCGGTGATGTTGTGGTCGGGCCAGAACGAGACGCCGGTGTGCTTGTACGCCTTGCCTTCGAGTTGCCCAAGCTCCTCGCGCCGTTTGCCGTGCAGCAGCTCTGCGCCCGCAGGCAACACGATCTCCGCAATGACCTCGCGCACGACCTTGCGCTCGAGCGCTCGCTTCGACACATAGCTCGGCAGCCAGCCCGTGTTCTGCACGACGAGCCGGACGCGCCAGGTGCCATCACCCAGCGCATCCGCTTCCGCGGCGACCAGCTCAATCTTCGGCGATGTCAGCGCCTGCCACACCAGCCATTTCGGAAACCGCGAGAGCTCGCGCTCCAGAAATGCCGGCGGCGGATTCGAGAACGCATGAAAACGGTTCCACCCGCCGATCTCGATGGCGCCGAGCTGCGGATGCTCGAATGGCTGCCACTGGACATGGGCGATACCGGAGAGCTTGTCGCGATTCCACGCGTAGAGCTTGAGGTCGTCGTCGATCGGATGGTCACGGAACCAGTCGATGTACGGGTACTTCTCGATGCCGGCCTCGCGCATCGGGCTCCAGATTTCGACCACCCATGTGTACATCCCGAGATGCTCGTAGAGCCAGTCGAAGGTGCCGGCGATCACCGATTTCGGGTGGTAGCGGAACTCGTGATAAACCGAGATCGCCGGATAGCCGGTGAGCTCCTGACCCTTCGCGCCCGCCTTCTTGTAGAACCACAGGTCTTCGGCGTGCATCTCTTCGTCGGGCTGGTGCTCGAACGGACGCAGCAGGACGCCGCTCCACGTGTGGAAGGTCGTGCCGCCGGTGATGTTGGCGTGGGCCGTGATGAACGCGAGGATCGCGCGGATTTCCGGCTCGGAGGCCGGATACGGTCCCGCACCGAGTTGCTCGAATTCCTGGCGCCAGCTCGCCGGAAAATTGCGGTTGAGATCCAGGCCCTGCTTCGGCTTCTTCAAGCGTAGCGTGTATCCATCCCAGCCTTCGACGCTGCCTTCGGGCAGCACGCGATAGTAGGTCCCACCGGTCTCGACCGGATCGCGGCGGATCATCAACCCCGGCTGCTGCGGATGGTCCTTCCACAGCCCGTTCGGATCGGGGATGCGCATCTGCAGGATGCGGCCATCGCCATCAATGTCCTCGACGGTAAGGCCTTCGATCTCCTCCTCGTCGTACGGATACGGCCGGGTGGAAGAGCGGATCCACTTGGGCTTGTCGGCGAGCGCCCATTCGGCGCCATCCGGATTGATCCGCGGGCAGAGGTAGAACGCACGGGTGTCGAGCGCACGCGTCACGTCCGGGTCCTTCCCGTACTGCGTGACGAGCGTGTGGAGGAAGTACAGGTTGGCGGCCGATGCGGCGACTTCGGTTGCGTGGATGTTGCCGTCGGCCCAGAACGCCGGCTTCTCCGCCGCCGGACCGGTCGCCGTGTTCGTGACGGTCACCACCCAGATGTCGCGACCTTCGTAGCTCTTGCCGATCGATTCGAGCGCCACGAGGTTCGCGTTTTCGGCGGCGAACGCGTTAAGGATCGCCGTGAGGTCGGCATAGCGGTAGAAGCGGTCGAAGGCGATGGCGGGCATGGCAAAACTGTTGTCTTGTCGGTGCCAGCCAGCATGGGGGCACGAGGCCGGCATCTTACCGCGGGGCCTTCCGGAACTTTCGGGAGTGGTCCCAAGTCATTGATGTACGGGGTAAAAAGTACGCACTAGGCGGCCTGCATCGAATACCGTATATTTGTACGGTATCGATCGTAGCTGCCCCTCCGGGGCGGCGGCTCAACATGCTTCCCGCCTACGCCGAGCTGCACTGCCTGTCGAACTTCTCCTTCCTGCGTGGCGCGTCGCACCCCGAGGAACTAGTCGAGCGCGCGCGCACACTCGGCTACACGGCACTGGCAATCACCGACGAATGCTCGGTGTCGGGTGTGGTCCGCGCGCATCTTGCCGCGAAGGAAACCGGACTTGCGCTCATCATCGGCAGTGAATTCACGCTCGCCGACGGGATGAGGCTCGTCCTGCTTGCTACCGATCGCGCGAGCTACGGCAACCTCACACAATTGATCACGCGCGGGCGGCGGCAGGCGAAGAAGGGTTCGTATGTGCTCTCGCGCGAGGATGTCGCTGCGTTCGCGGAGGGCCTGCTCGCGCTGTGGGTGCCGCCGGACGTTGCGTCACGCAAGCGCGAGAGCGACGACGCCCAAATGCTGGCGGCGGGACGCTGGGTCGGAGCGACCTTCCCCGATCGGGCGTGGATCGCAGTCGAGCTCTTCGCCCGAGCGCGCGATCGCGTGCGGCTCGCGCGTTGCGCCGGGCTGTCGCAAGCAAGCGGCCTGCGCCAAGTGGCCGCGGGCGACGTCCACATGCACGTCCGCGCCCGCCGCGCGCTGCAGGACACGGTGACCGCGATCCGCCTGAAGCGGCCGCTCACCGAATGCGGCTATGCGCTTTTTCCCAACGGTGAACGGCACCTGCACTCACGCGCGCGGCTCGCGACGATCTATCCGCCGGCGCTGCTCGCGGAAACGACGGCGATTGCTGCACGTTGCGCGTTTTCGCTGGACGAGCTGCGCTACGAGTATCCCGAGGAGATCGTGCCGCCGGGCGAAACGCCGGCTTCGCATCTGCGTGCGCTGACCGAAGCAGGTGTTGCGCGCCGCTACCCCGAAGGGGTTCCGAAGGATGTTCGAGACCTCATCGAACACGAGCTGACGCTGATCGCGGAGCTCCGCTACGAGCCCTACTTCCTCACCGTCCACGACATCGTCGCGTTCGCGCGGTCGAAAGCCATCCTGTGCCAGGGCCGCGGCTCGGCGGCGAACTCGGCGGTCTGCTACGCGCTCGGCATCACCGAAGTCGATCCTTCGCGGATGTCGATGCTCTTCGAGCGCTTCATCAGCAAGGAGCGCAACGAGCCGCCCGACATCGACGTCGACTTCGAGCACCAGCGGCGCGAGGAGGTGATGCAGTACGTTTACGCGAAGTACGGCCGCGACCGCGCGGCGCTGGCGGCTACGCTGATCACGTACCGGCCGAAGAGCGCGGTGCGCGACGTCGGCAAGGCGCTCGGCCTCGACCTTGCGCAGGTCGACCGCCTTGCCGGCGTGTTTGCGTGGTGGGACGGACGCGAGGTGGCCGACGAGCGGACCCGCGAGGCGGGCTTCGCGCCCGACAATCCGGTCATCGTGCGGCTTGTCACGCTGACCAACGAGCTGATGGGCTTCCCGCGCCACCTGTCGCAGCACGTCGGTGGATTCGTCATCGCGCGCGACCTGCTGGAGCGCATGGTGCCGGTCGAAAATGCGGCGATGGCCGATCGGACGGTGATCCAGTGGGACAAGGACGATCTCGACGCGCTGGGGCTGCTCAAGGTTGATTGCCTCGCGCTCGGCATGCTCTCCGCGATCCGCCGCTGCCTTGACATGGTATCGCGGTTCCGCGGCCGTGCGTTGACGATGCAGAACGTCCCCGCCGAAGATCCCGAGGTCTACGCGATGTGCCAGCGCGCCGACACGGTCGGTGTGTTCCAGATCGAGTCACGCGCGCAGCAGGCGATGCTGCCACGGTTGAAGCCGGCGAACTTCTACGATCTCGTAGTCGAGGTCGCGATCGTCCGACCCGGCCCCATCCAGGGTGGGATGGTGCATCCATACCTCAAGCGGCGGCAGGGCATCGAGCCCATCACCTACCCGAGCGACGCGGTGAAGGGCGTGCTCGAGCGCACGCTCGGCGTGCCGATCTTCCAGGAGCAGGTGATGCAGCTCGCGATCGTCGCCGCCGGCTTTTCGCCGGGCGAAGCCGATCGCCTGCGCCGCTCGATGGCTGCATGGCGCCGCAAGGGCGGTCTCGAAAAGTTCGAGCAACGGCTGATCGACGGCATGGGTGCGCGAGGGCTCTCCGAAACGTTCGCGCGACAGATCTACCAGCAGATCCTTGGCTTCGGCGAATACGGCTTTCCCGAATCGCACGCGGCGTCGTTCGCGTTGCTCGTCTACGTGTCGGCGTGGCTGAAGCATTACGAGCCCGCGGCGTTCTGCGGCGCGCTGCTCAATTCGTTGCCGATGGGCTTCTACGGCCCGTCGCAGCTCGTGCAGGACGCGCGCCGGCACGGGGTGGACGTGCGGCCGGTCGACGTGACGGTGAGCGAGTGGGATTGCACGCTCGAGAAAGTAGGGTCAGACTCGACTTTTCCGTCGAGCTCCTCCCCAGTTGCGGACGGCGGCGAAAAGTCGAGTCTGACCCTACTTTCTCGCCCCGCGCTGCGGCTGGGCTTGCGCATGATCTCGGACTTGTCGGAGGCTGGCGCACAGCGGATCGCCGCCGCGCGGCACGCGCGTCCGTTCGACAGCGTGGCCGACCTCGCGCATCGCTCGGCCCTCGAGCGGCGCGATCTCGCCCGCCTCGCCGACGCCGATGCGCTGGCCGCACTCGCCGGCCATCGCCACGGCGCGGTGTGGGACGTCGCCGGTGTCGACCGATTGCCGCCGCTTCTCGCGGGCAGCACGTTTGCCGAAGGCGACCCGGATCTCCCCGCGCCGACCGAGGGGCAGGACATCGTCGCCGACTACCGGACGCTCTCGCTCACGCTGCGCCGGCACCCGCTGGCACTGCTGCGCGGGCGACTCCGCCGACGGCGACTCCTGACCGCGGCCGAGATCGCCGAAACGCCGCACGGCCGCATCGTCCGCACCGCGGGGATCGTCATCGGCCGCCAGCGGCCCGACACCACGAGCGGCGTTGTATTCGTGACACTGGAAGACGAGACCGGTGCCACCAACGTGATTGTCTGGCGCGATCTCTTCGACCGCCAACGCCGCGAACTGCTCGGCGCGAAGCTGTTGGCGGTGTTCGGCAACGTCGAACGCGAAGGCCGGGTCGTCCACGTGCTCGCCGGCCGGTTCGTCGATCTGTCGCCACTGCTCGGCCAACTGGAGACGAAGTCGCGCGATTTTCACTAGCGGTTATTCCGTCGCCGCACAATCGGCGGCATGAGCTCGTTGCGCCGCGGCGACGGAATAACTGCTCGCGTTCGAGCGTCGCCGTCGGCGACGCTCAACACTCGCCGACCGCGCATCTCGGGCCACCATGCAGATAAGTAAGCCCATGCCCTTTGCATGCGCAAGAAAAGCGTGTCATCGCGCCGCCATCACAGCCTTGGCTGCCCCATTTGACATTGTGGTTATCGGCGCTGCCGGCGTCGCCTCGCGGTAATATTGCGCATGGCTCGAACCGAATTCGACATTGTGGTGATCGGCGGCGGCGCCGGGGGTCTGGTCGTCGCGGCAGGGGGCGCCGCGCTCGGCGCCAAGATCGCACTGGTCGAGAAGCACAAGTTGGGCGGGGACTGCCTCTGGTACGGCTGTGTTCCCTCGAAAACGCTGATCAAGTCGGCGCGGGTCGCGTACCAGATGCGCCACGCCGAGCGCTGGTCGCTGACGCCAGCCGATCCCCGTCCCGATCTCGCGCGCGTAATGGAGCGCGTCGCCGCCGTGATCAAGGGCATCGAGCCCAACGACAGCCCTGAACGATTCCGCGGCCTGGGCGTCGACGTGATCTTCGGCGCCGGCCGGTTCACGGCGCCCGACGCGTTCGAAGTCGAGGGCCGCCGGCTCACTGCGCGTTCATTCGTGATCGCCACCGGGTCGCGGCCCACGGTGCCGCGGCTGCCCGGCATCGACCACACGCCCTACCTCACCAACGAAACCATCTTCGACCTGCGCGAGCCGGTGCACTCGCTCATCGTCATCGGTGCCGGGCCGATCGGCAGCGAACTTGCGCAGGCGTTTCGGCGGCTCGGCAGCGAGGTTACGGTCGTCGACATCGCGCACCAGATCCTGCCGCGCGAGGATCCCGATCTCGCCGCGATCGTGATGCGCCAGCTGGTCGCGGAGGGTGTGCGGTACTACCTCGGCGCGTCAATTCTCGGCTTCGACGGTCATGCAGGCGACTTACGGGTCACCGTGCGCAGCGCGGACGGGACGCCGAAAGTCCTGGCGGGCTCGCATCTGCTGCTCGCCGCCGGCCGCACGGCAAACGTGGACGGGCTCGGGCTCGATACCGCCGATGTCCGCGTCGAGAATGGTCGCATCGTGCTCGTCGAAGGGCTGCGCACGACGAACCGTTCCATTTACGTCGTCGGTGACGCGGCCGGTGGCCATCTGTTCACGCATCTCGCCGAGCATCACGCGGGCATCGTGCTGCGCAATGCACTCTTCCGCATGAAGTGGGCGCAACCCGCGACGGTAATCCCCTGGTGCACGTACACCGATCCTGAGCTCGCGCGCGTCGGACTTTCCGAGAACGAGGCGAAGGTCAGCGGCACCGCCTTCAACGTCTACCGCTTCGGATTCGACGATATCGACCGTGCGCGTGCCGAGAGCGAGACCGAAGGGTTCGCCAAGATCGTCACCGATCGCCGGGGCAAGCTGCTCGGCGCGGGAATCGCCGGCCCGCACGCCGGCGAGCTGATCGCCGAATACGCGCTGGCGCTCTCGCAGGGTTTGCGCGCCAAGGATCTTTCCGGCGTCGTTCATGCGTATCCGACGTTCGCGCAAATCAACCGGCGCGTGGCGGACCAGCGGATGAAACAGGGTTTGACGCCGGCATCCAAACGATGGATCCAGCGCATCTTCGGACTGCGGGGAGCGCGCACGTGAATGCCGAAGCGGCGTCGCCGCACCACACGCGGAGGTGGCTGAAGCCGGCGACCTTCGTTGCATTCGTCGGCGGGGTCGTAACGTTCTTCGCCCTCGATGGACAACAGTACGTGAGCCTCGAGAGCGTCAAGGCAAACCGCGATGCGCTGCTCGCGTTCACCGAGCAGCACTTCGCCACCGCACTGGCGCTGGCCTTTCTTGGCTATGCCGCCGCCGTGGCGTTGAGCCTGCCCGTGGGAACCGCAATGTCGCTGGCGATGGGTTTCCTGTTCGGTCGCTGGGTCGGGACGGCCCTGGTCGTGTGCGCCGCGACCCTTGGCGCAACGCTGGTGTTCGTGGCCGCACGCTACCTCTTTGCCGAGGCGGCGCGCCGGCGGATGGGTGCGCTCGGCGAGAAGGTCAATGCCGGCTTCACCGCCAACGCCTTCAACTACATGTTGTTCCTGCGTCTCGTGCCGGTCTTTCCCTTCTTCCTCGTCAATCTCGCGCCGGCCTTCACCACGATCCGAGTGCGGACGTATGCACTGGCAACCCTCATCGGCATCATTCCTGGCGCATTCGTCTACGTGAACCTGGGCCGGACGCTCGGACGCCTCGAGTCGACGTCGCAACTTGTTTCCATGGAAACCCTCGGTGCCCTGGCGCTGCTTGGTCTGTTCGCGCTCGCGCCGGTAGTGCAGCGCAAGCTGAAATCGCGACCGGCGCCGGATGTAACCACGCAAGCCTGATGCGCGAGGTACCCTCACGATGCACGCCACATTCCCACTGCTGAAAGAAACCGATTTTCCTCCCCTTGCCCGGCGCGCGCTGGAGACGCTGCAGGTGAACCTCGGCTACCGTTGCAACCAGGCGTGCTTCCACTGCCACGTCAACGCGAGCCCCGATCGCAACGAGATGATGGGTCCGGAAATCGTGGCGCTGATCCTGCAGGTGCTCGCAGCGCGCAACATCGGTACGCTCGACATTACCGGAGGCGCGCCGGAGCTCAATGCGCACTTCCGCGACCTGGTGCGCGGCGCGCGACGAATCGGTACGCGCGTGATCGATCGCTGCAATCTCACGGTCCTGAACGAGCCGGGCTTCGAGGACCTTGCCGCTTTCCTCGCCGGCGAACGCGTCGAGATCGTTGCGTCGCTGCCCTGTTACTCGAGGGAAAATGTCGATCGGCAACGCGGCGAGAACGTTTTCGACTCGTCGATTCTCGCGCTCCGCAAGCTGAACGCGCTGGGCTACGGCCGCGACACGACGGGCCTCGTTCTCGACCTCGTCTACAACCCCCTGGGGCCGACACTGCCACCGGCGCAGGACGCGCTCGAGGCCGTGTACAAGCGCGAACTGTTCGCGCACTTCGGCATTACGTTCAATCGCCTCTACACGCTTGCCAACATGCCGATCCACCGCTTCGGCTCGACGCTCGTGTCGCAGGGGAAATTTGCCGAGCTACATGGAGTTGCTGCGATCGGCGTACCGTCCGGCGAACCTCGATGGCGTCATGTGCCGCGCGCTCGTCAGCGTCGACTGGCGGGGTTACCTCTACGACTGCGACTTCAACCAGATGCTGGGCATCCCGGTGACCGTCGCGGGCAAGCCGCGCCGACACTTGTCGCACCTGCTGCATGAGGACCTCGACGGCGCGCCGATCGCCGTAGCCGACCACTGCTACGGCTGCACGGCGGGACAAGGCTCGAGCTGCGGCGGCGCGCTGCACTGATCGGATGCGCCTGTCGATCATAGTTCCGGCGCTCGACGAAGCGGAGCAGATCGCCGGAACGCTCGGCGCGTTGCAGCCGCTGCGCGCCGCCGGACACGAAGTAATCGTAGTCGACGGCGGCAGCCGCGACGCGACGCTCTCGCTCGCACGCCCGCTGGCGGACAGCGCGTTCGTCGCGCCACGCGGACGCGCCCGCCAGATGAATGCCGGCGCCGCCGTGGCGACCGGCGACGTGCTGCTCTTCCTCCATGCCGACTCGCTGCTTTCCCCGCCGGTATTGCCGCCCTGCTGCGTGAGCTGCCGCGCGACCGTCGCCCGTGGGGACGATTCGACATCGCAATCGCCGGCCATTCGCCGACGCTGCGGCTCGTCGCGATGGCGATGAACGTGCGCTCGAGACTGACCGCGATCGCGACCGGTGATCAGGGAGATATTCGTCAGCCGCGCATTGTTCGACGAAATCGGAGGTTATCCGGACCAGCCGTTGATGGAGGACGTCGAGTTCTCCGCACGTCTGAAGCGTGCCGCCGGTCCGCCGCTGTGTCTTGCGCCAGCGGTCGTGACATCGGGCCGTCGTTGGAAATCGCACGGGACCTGGCGGACGATACTCGCGATGTGGCGGTTGCGCTTCGCATACTGGTGCGGCGCCGACCCCGCGAAGCTGGCCGGATCCTACGCGATCATTGCCGATGTCGATGACGCTCGCAGCCCGCCGACGCTCCTTATCTTTGCCAAGGAGCCGATCCCCGGGCGCGTCAAGACGCGGCTCGCCGACGCGCTTGGCGCCGAGCGCGCCGCGGCGGTGTACTTGCAGCTCGTTCTGCGCACGCTGGACGTCGCCGTCGCGGCGCGCGCAACGGGAGTCGTGGGACGGATCGAGCTGTGGTGCGAGCCGAATGCCGATCGACCGCTGTTCGCCGAATGGCGGGATCGTTACGGCGTCGTGCTCGCAACGCAGCGTGGCGACGACCTCGGTGCTCGAATGCGCTTCGCACTCGAGACCGCGCTCCCGCGTGGCACGCCCGCGCTCCTGATTGGCACCGACTGCCCCGCGCTCGAGGTCGAGACGCTTGGCCGCGCGTCCGCCGAGCTCGTCGGTCACGATGCCGTATTCGTGCCTGCCGAGGACGGCGGCTATGTGCTCGTCGGCGTCGCGCGCCCACTCGACATTTTCGCCGGCATTGCTTGGAGTACTGCCAGCGTAATGACGGCGACGCGTTCGCAGCTCATTGCGCTGGGCGCGACGTGGCGCGAGCTACCGCCGCTGTGGGATCTCGACCTGCCGCAGGATCTCGCTCGTTGGGAAGCGCTCGACGCGCGGCACGACGTCGCGCCGGAGCGGGCGGTCGGCTGATTCCGCGTGCCCGGCGCAGGCTATCGGCTAAGCCACTTCGCAGGCGACGGACGGTCCGAGTCTTTCCTTGGCGACTGCGATCTGCGCGATGTCGGGCAGCGCCACGCCGTTCTTTACCGCCGTGACCTCGGCCAGGATCGATACCGCGATCTCCGGTGGCGTGCGGCTGCCGATGTAGATTCCGATCGGCCCGTGCAGCCGCGCGATCTCCTCGTCGGTCACGTCGAGGTCCTTGAGTCGCACGCGGCGCTTGGTGTTGTTCGCACGCGAGCCCAGGGCGCCGACGTAGAACGCGCGCGACTTCAGTGCTTCCATCAGCGCCATGTCGTCGAGCTTGGGATCGTGCGTCAGCGCGATCACCGCGCAGCGCTCGTCGAGCTTCATCGCCTGGACCGTATCGTCCGGCATCGTCGTGACAAGCGGCACACCTCCCACGTCCCACGTGCCTTCGTACTCGGCGCGCGGATCGCAAACGGTCACCTGGTAGTCAAGGCCGAGCGCCATCGTCGCAAGGTATTTGGAAAGCTGCGAGGCGCCGATCACCAGCATCCGATAGCGGGGCCCGTGGACTGTCGTCAGCGCGCGCCCGTCGAAGCCGAGGCCATCGGTCGCGCGTGCCGGACCCAGCGTGGAGATACCCGTCGCGAGGTCGAGCCGCCGGGAGACGACCTTGCCGCCTTCGATCGCCGCGAGGAGCGCGCCGATGCCCGACTCGCGCGTCAGCGGCTCGAGCACGAGCTGGATCGTGCCGCCGCAGGGCAGCCCGAAGCGCCGCGCCTCGTCGGCGGAGACGCCGTAGGTCACGACGTCGCAACGCGTCGCCGTCATGCCATCGTGCCGCACACGGCCGACAATGTCGTCCTCGACGCAGCCGCCCGACACGGATCCTTCGACCAGACCATCGTCGCGCACCGCGAGCATTGCCCCCGGCGGCCGCGGCGAGCTGCCCCACGTCTTGACGACGGTGACGAGTAGCACGCGCCGGCCGGCATCCAGCCATTCGACACACCGCTTCAGCACTTCGAGGTCGACGCTGTCCATATTCGGCTCCAACTGTCCGCGCCGCAACGCGCGGGAAATCCCATGATCCGCTATCTTGCCGCGCGGGAAAACAGGTAAGCGATAATGCCGAGGATGACGGCGATCAGCACGTAGCGGAGCCACGGGCGCGCGGTCGGCGGCGCCGGCGCCGTCGCGATGCCCATCTTGGCCGCCATCGCATCCGAAAAGCGCCCGAAGAAATCGTCGGCGAGTTTCTGTGCGGCGCCGTCGACGAGCCGCGAGCCCAACTGTGCGATCTTGCCGCCAACCTGCGCTTTCACGGTGTAGGACAATGCGGTTGCCGCACCGTTCTCCGCGGGTGCAAGCGACACTTTCGCCTCGCCCTTGGCGAACCCGGCTGCGCCCCCCTGCCCATCGAACGACAGCGTGTAGCCGCGCGGCGGATCCACATCGGAAAGCTGCATCCGGCCGGCAAACTTCGCCTGTACCGGTCCGACCTTTGCCGCGAGCGCGATCCGGTAGGCATTCTCGCCGTCCGGCTCGATTGCATCGCAACCCGGAATGGAGCCTTTCAGCATTTCCGGATCGTTCAACGCCGCCCAGACCATGTCGACGGGGGCCGGAACCGCGCGCGTGCTCGTCATCTCCATGCGCGTCTCCTCCTTCTAGCCCTGGCGCGACAAGGGGACGGCAGGCCCGCGCCCGCGTGGCCGCGGACGGTCCAGCGCAGCCGCCAGTTCGGTCAGGCTTTCGAGGTTGTGCACCGGCAGGAAATCGTCGACGTGCGGCAGCATCGCCCGGATTCCCGCGGGACGCGCTTCGAAGCCTTCGTAGCGGAGCAGCGGATTCAGCCAGACGAGCCGCCGGCAGGATTTGTGCAGGCGTTCGGTCTGTGCCGCGAGCCCCTCGCCCCCCTCGGCGTCGAGGCCGTCGCTGATCAGGAGCACGACCGCATTCTGGCCGAGCAGCCGCCGCGACCAGCGGCGGTTGAATTCGTCGAGGCAGCTGCCGATCCGTGTGCCGCCGGCCCAATCCGATACGGCGGTCGTGACACGTGCCAGTGCCACGTCGACATCGCGATGCTTCAGGTACCGCGTGATGTTCGTGAGCCGCGTGCCGAACAGCAGCACGTGGACGCGATCGCGATCGTTGGTGATCGCGTGCAGGAAATGCAACAGCATCCGGGCATAGCGGTCCATCGAGCCGGAAATGTCGCAGAGCACGACGAGCGGCGGCGTGCGTCGCACCCGCCGTCGCCACGACAGCGGCGCCAGCGTGCCGGCGGCCCCCGTCGCGCGGCGCAGGGTTGCGCGGAGGTCGACACGATGCCCCCGCGGCGCCGGCATCGTCCGCCGCGTCGGCAGCTCGGGCAGTGGCAGGCGCAGGTTGGCGAGCATCGCGCGCACCGCCGACAGCTCGGCAGCAGTCATCGTTTCGAAGTCCTTGTGCTGCAGGATCTCGCGCGGCGACACGGTGAACGCCGCATCGAGCTCGATCTCGTCCTCATCGGCCTGCGGCAGCATGCGGTCCGCGGGCGGCAACATGGCTTGCGCGATTCGCGCGGGCAGTTCCGGCTCCGGAGCGGGCTCTCCGCCGCGGCCGTAGACTTTCGGCAACAGCGACGCAATCAACTTTTCGAGGAGCTTCGGATTGCGCCAGAATAGATCGAAGGCCTGTTCGAAAACGGGCAGGTGCTCGTGCCGCGACACCAGTACCGCGGCGAGCGCAGCGCGGAAATCCTCGCGGTTGGCGAGGCCGACGGCGTCGACTGCCTCGAGGGCAGCCAGCGTGCGCGCGGGCCCCACGGGCAGCCCCGCGGCCCGCAGCACACGCACGAAATGAACGACGTTCTCGGCCAGTCGTCCCTTGGGCGTGAGCGGCAGCGCGCCGACAAGTTGCCCTGGTCGGAGACCGGCGCCTTGCGTCATAGTCGGATGCCGTCCGCCTGGACTTCCGCAATCAGCCGCGCTGCGACATCCGGCCCCAATGCCCCGACATCGTCCTGATACTTGAGCAGCACGCCCGCGGTGTCGGCGACCGTCTGCGGATCGAGCGCGACGCGGTCGAGCGCAATCAGGGCCTCCGCCCAGTCGAGCGTTTCGGCAATGCCGGGGGCCTTGAACAGATCCATCGCCCGGAGTTGCTGCGTGAACGCCACGATCTCGCGCGCGAGTGACTCGGGCGCCTGCGGGCACTTGCGGCGGACGATTGCGAGCTCGCGCAACGCGTCCGGATAGCCGACCCAGTGATAGAGGCAGCGCCGCTTGATCGCGTCGTGGATCTCGCGCGTGCGGTTCGACGTGATCACGACGATAGGCGGCGTTGCCGCACGGATCGCTCCCAACTCCGGAATGGTCACCTGATACTCGGCGAGCACTTCGAGCAGGTACGCCTCGAACGGTTCGTCGGTGCGGTCGAGCTCGTCGATCAGCAGCACCGGCGCCACGCCATCGCCGGGCGAGAGCGCCTCGAGGATCGGGCGCCGCAACAGGAAGCGCGTCGTGAAGATGTCGTGCGCGAGCTGCCCGCGGTCGAGGTGGCCACCGCCCTCGGCAAGCCGGATCTCGATCATCTGCCGCGGATAGTTCCATTCGTACACCGCGGACGCGATGTCGAGCCCTTCGTAACATTGCAGCCGCACGAGCCGTTTGCCGAGTGCGGTCGCCAGGACTTTGGCGATTTCGGTCTTGCCTACCCCCGCCTCGCCTTCGAGGAACAGCGGACGGCCCATTTTCAACGCGAGAAAGACGCTGGTTGCGAGGCGGCGATCGGCAAGGTAGTCGTGGCGGTCGAGTAGTGCGGCGACGGCGTCGACGGAACTCGGGAGGGCGGAAGGGGGCATTCCGGAATCGGGCGCGAAAAAATCGGGCAGCGCCGCGGGCGCCACCCGATAGCATAACAAAACGCGGTGTTCAGCCGACGGCCCGCGCCGCGAGGACGGAAATCAGGTGCGCACGATATTCGGGCGACGCGTGCAGGTCGCCGGAAAGACCCTTTGGGTCGACCTTGACCGCTTTCGCGGCATCCGCGGTGAAATTCTTCGCCAGAGTATCCTCGAGCGCCTTCGCCCGAAACACGCTCGGCGCGGCGCCCGTCACCGCCACGCGCACGCCGCCCGCGGTCTGCGCGACAAACACGCCGACGAGCGCAAAGCGCGACGCCGGATTGGGAAACTTCACGTACGCGGCCCTCTTCGGGATCGGGAAGCTGACCGCCGTGATGATCTCGTCGGCGGCGAGCGCGGTCTCGTACATCCCCTTGAAGAAATCGTCGGCGGCGATCCGACGCGAGTTGGTCTGCACGGTCGCGCCCAATCCGAGCACTCCCGCCGGCCAGTCGGCGGCCGGATCGTCCTGCGCCAGCGAGCCGCCCAACGTACCCATGTTGCGCACCTGGCGGTCGCCGATGCCCTGTGCCAGCGCTGCCAGCGCGGGAATAGCGCCTTTCACGACGGGGGACGCGGCGATCTCGGCGTGCCGCGTCATCGCGCCGACGACGATCGCGTCGCCTTCCTTGCGAATGCCCTTAAGCTCGGCGATGCCGGAAAGATCGACCAGTGTCCCCGGCTGGGCCAGCCGCAGCTTCATCGCGCCCACCAGGCTCTGGCCGCCCGCCAATGCCTTGCCGCCGGACTTGGCGAGCGCGGCCGCCGCGTCGGCGACCGTCTTCGCACGGGTCAGTTCGAATGCATACATGGCTGTGTCTCCTTACGCGCGCTTCGCCGATTGGATCGCCTGCCATACGCGATGCGGCGACGCGGGCATGTCGAGGTATTTCACGCCGACCCCGGCGAGCGCATCGTGCACGGCGTTCATCATCGCCGCCGGAGCGCCGATCGCGCCGGCTTCGCCGCAGCCCTTCGCGCCCAGCGGGTTGTGCGTGCACGGCGTCACCTTCGTACCCACCTTGAACGACGGCAGGTCGTCGGCGCGCGGCAGCGCGTAGTCCATGAAGCTGCCAGTGAGAGCTGGCCGCTGTCGGGGTCGTAGACGCAGTTCTCGAGCAGCGCCTGGCGTGCGCGTGCGGCGAGCGCAGGAAGTACGCATGCGCGTGGCGCGTCGGGTTGACGTCGTCGGTGAACTGACCCGCGCCCGTCAGGAACCGCTGGTCCTCTTTGCGGCGTATCGATTGGCCGATGACGCCTTGATCGGTGGCCCCCATGATTCCTCCGTTACTTCCCCATGGCGGCGGCGCCCTGGCGCACGGCCGCGACGATGTTGTGGTACCCGGTGCAGCGGCAGAAGTTGCCCTCGAGCTCCTCGCGGATCGTCTGCTCGGACGCCTTCGGATGCCGGTTGACGAGATCGATCGCGCTCATCACCATCCCCGGTGTGCAGAACCCGCACTGCAGCGCGTGGCACTCCTTGAACGCCGCCTGCATCGGATGCATTGTGCCGTCGGCGGCAAGACCCTCGATCGTCGTCACCGCCGTGCCTTGCGCCTGCGCGGCGAGGATCGTGCACGCCTTCACCGCATTGCCGTCGACGTGCACGGTACATGCCCCGCACTGGCCGGTATCGCAGCCGACATGAGTGCCGGTGAGGCCGAGTTTTTCGCGCAGCAATTCGACCAGCAGCATCCGCGGATCGATGTCCGCGGCGATGGGTTTGCCGTTGACGGTGAGGGAAAGAGCAACATGCATGGAACCTCCTTCGATGGAGACGCCGCGTTGGACGTGTTGTTCGCGACGGACGGCCATGGTAATCCGCGCGCCGGTCGACAGCAATGGAACGTACGCGCTCGCGGCGCTGCGCCGCAAAACCCTGCGCCGCGGCGGTCGGGGCGTCAGTTCAGATTGGCGATGTAATGCGACAGGTTCTCGATGTCGCTGTCGGACAGCGTGTGCGCGACGCTCGTCATGTTGCCGGCGTCGTTGGTGCGCCGCTTGGCCTTGAAGTCCTGCAGCTGTTTGCGGATGTACTCGGGATACTGGCCGGCGACCCGCGGAATCTCGTTCTGGCCGACGAACCCACCCCCGTGGCACATGGGGCAAAGCACGGCGTCCGAGATCTTGCGCCCCGCCTCGACCTTGGCGCCGTCGGCCTTGAACTTGATCGGCGCCGGCTTCTGCGCCGCGAAGAACTGGCCGAGCGCGATCATGTCGTCGCGGGAGAGATCGGCCGCCATCGGCGATATCACCGGGTGGGTGCGCCGGCCCTCCTTGAAATCCTTGAGCTGGATGTAGATATAGCGCCACGACTGCCCGGCAAGAATCGGATACTCGGGATTCTGCGAGTTGCCGTCCGGGCCGTGGCAAGCGAAGCAGACTTGCGCCTTCTGGCGGATCGCAGCCTCACCCTGCGCGGCGGCGGGCGTCGCCGCCACGCCGAGCATGCCGGCAGCGATCAGCGCCTGAAAAACGGTTCGCATCGTGAATTGGGGAACGAGCGGAAAAAAAAGCGGCCACCCCGAGGATGGAGTGGCCGCCTTCGGACCAGATTTCCCTACGGCAACGCGAACACGAACACGCTGTTACCGCGCTTCGCGTCGATCTGGTTGTTGCCGCCGGCGGCGACGGCTACGTACTGCTTGCCGCCAACCATGTACGACACGGCGGGCGCGTTGACGCCCGCGCCGCAGTTGTACTTCCAGAGCTCTTTGCCGGTCTTGGCATCGAACGCCTTGAACCAGCCGTTGGCCTCGCCGTTGAACACGAGGTCGCCGGCCGTGGCGAGCACGCCGCCGATCAGCGGCTGTGGCGTCTTTACTCCCCAGGCCACCTTGCCAGTGTCCAGGTTCACGGCGACGAGGCGGCCCCACTGCTCTTCGGTCGGGATCGTCTTGAACGCGCCGCCGAGCCACAGCTTGCCACCTGGATAGGGCGTTTCCTCGACGTGGTAGGTCATTGGCTGGTGGAGGTTCGCCGCGTAGGCGAGGCGCGTCTTTGGGTTGACCGCCATTGGCGACCACTCGACGCCGCCGTTCGCGCCCGGCAGCATCCGCGCGCCGGCCTTGGTTGGGAGCACCCACATGTTTTCCTGCGGGATCATCGCTTCCGAGAAGCGGATCAGCTTGCCAGTGTTGCGCTCGTGCACGTAGATGTGGCCGGTCTTGCCGCCGTGGATCACGACGTCGACCATCTTGCCGTCCTTGTCCTTCGCCTGCATGAGGATCGGCGGGCTGACAGAGTCCAGGTCCCACACGTCGTGGGCGATGTACTGGAAATGCCACTTGTACGTGCCCTTGTCGAGATCGATGGCGACAATGGAGTCGGTGTACAGGTTGTCACCCGGCCGAATCGCGCCGTAGAGGTCCGGCGACGGATTGCCGACGACGAAGAATACCGTGCGCGTCTTCTTGTCGATCGCCGGCGTCATCCACACGCCGCCACCCAGCGTTTGGTAGAAGTCGCTGCCCTTGTCGCCCAGCATCTTCTTCTCGGCCGCGATGTCGCGGTGCATGTCGCGACCGGTCGCGTCGTTGACCGCCCACACGCCCTCATGGCCCTTCTCGGGGATCGTGTAGAACGTCCACAGCAGGTTGCCGTCGACCGCGTTGAACGCCTTCACGAAGCCGCGCACGCCGTATTCGCCGCCGTTCGTGCCGATCAGCACCTTGCCTTCGACCACCGCGGGCGCCATCGTTTCCGAGTAGCCCTTTTCCGGATCGGCGATCTGTTTTTCCCAGAGGAGCTTGCCCGTCTTGGCGTCGAGTGCCACGAGCTTGGCGTCGATCGTACCCATGAACAACTTGCCGCCCTCGATCGCGACGCCGCGGTTGTTGTTGCCGCAGCAGACGGTGACGATCGGGCCGAGCTTCTGCTTGTAGTGCCAGTACTCTTCGCCGGTCGCCGCGTCGATAGCGTAGACATGGTTGAACGACGTCGTCAGGAACATCACACCGTCGACGACGATCGGCGCGGTCTCCATCGACTCCAGCACCGCCGTCTGGAACACGAAGGCGGGCTTGAGCTTGCCGACGTTACCGGCATTGATCTGGCTTCCCGGGTAGTAACGCGTCTGCTCGTAGCTGCCGTTGGAATGAATCCAATTCTTTGCGTCCCCAGCGGCGGCGTCGAGCGCGGCCTGCGAGACTGATGGGCTCGTCGCCATCGCCTTCGCCGTCGTCGTCGCACTCCCCGTCACTTCCTGCGCGCCGGCCAGCTGTGTCCAGGCCAGCGCAATCCCGGTGATCGCCGCAATGCCAGCCAGCGTGGTTCTGTAGCGCATAGGTCCTCCGCGTCGTTCGAGTTGTAATTCCCCGGCGTGCCACAGGCAGGGGCAATCGGCTAAGAGTTAAGGCCGCTCTGGGGCAAGGTGCGTTATAGTCCATTTGCAGCCCTGTTGTAAACAAATCGGGTTGTGCGTTGCAACACCGCTTTGTCGCTTCGACTACCGAGGAGGATTCGCGATGACCCCCGGGGAATATCTTCGTGTTGGGCTGGTGGTCTTCGCCACCGCGATGCCCTTGGCTGTTCATGGCGCGGAACAGGATCTCTCGGTGAACGCCCGACTGTTGCTTGCCGCGCGCAATGCCGACGCCGACGGACTCGCCGGTGCATTGAAGGCCGGCGCGGCCCCCAATTCGCGCAACCGGCTCGGAGAAACAGCGCTCATCATCGCCCTCAAGAAGAATGACCTCGCCATGGCGAAGACGATGCTGGACGCGGGCGCCAATATCAATCTCGCGGCGCTCAACGGCGTAACGCCCTTGATGGCCGCGGCGTACGGTGGGCACACCGAGTTTGCCGCGACGCTCGTCGCGCGCGGCGCCGATGTCAATGCCGTGGATCGTCTGCGGAAAAACGCCATGACCTACGCGGCCGGTGAGGGCCATACCGCCATCGTGCTGATGTTCCTCGCGAAAGGCGTCGATCCGAACGCGGTTTACCACAATGACCTCACCGCGCTCATGTGGGCCGCGGGCAGCGGCAAGCGCGCGACGGTCGAGGCGCTGCTCGCCGCCGGTGCGCGACCCGGCCTGACGGACAACCGTGGCAAGACCGCGCTCGACATGGCGCGCGAGAATCGGCATGAGGAGACCGCGAGGTTGCTCGAAGCCGCGCTCCAGAAGGGCCAACGAACCTAGGAGCCTGTCGGACTTATGGCAAGGGCGAACAACGAAGAAATGCCGCCAAAGCGCCCCGTCCCTCCGGGTTGCGGGTCAAAAAGCGCGTCTGCTGCGTTGCTCGGCTAGCGAATATTCCCGATATTCGCTGCCCCTCGCGCCTTGCATCCATCGCTTTTTGACCCGCAACGCATGCGCGAAAGTAAATCCGACAGGCTCCTAGCGTCACGACGGTCGCCGGCGACCAAGCCCCATCCTCGCGAGCAACCCGTCGCGCTCAACGATGGCGTGCTTCAGTGCGCCCGCAACGTGCAATGTGACCAGGGCGGCAATCGCCCAGCTCATGACGAGGTGAACGAGGCTGAGGAATTCCTTGAGCGCCTCGTGTTTGCCGGCCCACCGCGGGAGCGTGAGCCCGAAATACTTGACCGGATACCCGCTGACCTCGGAGCCGAGATAGCCGACGAGCGGCTGGACCAGCAGCGCCGCGTACAGCGCGACGTGCGTCGTGCGCGCGACACGTGCCTGCCAGCGCGGCATCGGCGGCAGCTTCGGCGCCGGGTGCGCGGCCCGCCACGCGAGCCGCAGCATCATCAACACGAGAATCGTGAGGCCGACGGATTTGTGCAGGTTGAAAGCGTTGACGCGCGGCCCCACCGGATCTTTCGGGATGCCTATCATCCACCAGCCCCATGCGAACTGCGCAACCACCAGGATCGCAATCAGCCAATGGAACGCGATCGCGGTGCGCGTATAACGTGCGGCTGCGTCAGAAGCTGGCATTGACAATGAACCCGACCAGGAAGTTGCGCGTCGCCGCCGGCTCGAAATAGCGCCCGTTCGTGTCACCGACGATGACCGATCCGACGTAGTTGACGTTGGTGAAGTTGTTGAGCCGTCCGAAGCCGCGCACCAGCCATTGCCCCGTTTGTTTCTCGATTCCGACGCGCAGATTGCCAATCGTACAATACCTCGAATCTCTGCGCCGACAGGAGGCTGATGCTTCCCGTCTGACCCTGCCCGTCCGGTGTCCGCAGCCAGCCGCAACGCACACGGCGAGGTCTCGCGGCAGCATGCGCGGTGGAAAGCGCGGAGGCACGGTCATGCGGTCGTCGCAACCGCCGGGCGGATGCGCTCAGGCAAAGTCGTGTAGCATAAACGAGGGTGCGGCGCCGGCAAAGCATGCCATGAGAATCCGCAACACCGGTCACAGAATGATGTCACGCGCCATTTTCGCATCGGTCGTCTTGGTCGCCGGCCTGCACGCCAGATGCGCGGCGTTCGCGGCCGCTCCCAGCATCCGTTTGAAGGCGAGCAAATCTACCTCTTCCATTGCCGCGACCTCGAACGCGAGGACAGCCGCATGATGCTGCGCGCCAAGATCGCTTGAACGGCCGATGCCCCAGCGCCGGATTCTGCTGATCGGCGGCGGCCACAGCCACCTCGAGGTGCTGCGGCGGTTCGCGCACCGTCCGGATCCCGCGATCGAGCTGACACTGGTCAGCCCCAATGCGCTGACGCCGTACTCGGGGATGTTGCCAGGCCTTGTCGCAGGCCACTACACGGTCGCCGAGTCGCACATCGACCTGCCCGCGCTCGCGCATTGGGCCCAGGCGCGCTACGTGTGCGACCGCGTCGTCGCGCTCGATCTCTACACGCGGATCGTTCGACTCGCCGAGGGAAGCGTCGAGCCGTTCGATCTGGTCTCCATCGACGTCGGATCGGCGCCCGACACGTCCGCACCTGGCGCGCGCGATCACGCCATCGCCGTCAGGCCGATCGACCGCTTCCTCACCGTATGGGCAACGTTGCAGGCAGAGGCAGTCGAAGGGCACGTGCGGACGATCGTCGTCGTCGGCGGCGGCGCCGGCGGCGTCGAAATCCTGCTGGCGATGCAATACCGGCTTGCGCAGACGCTGGGCGGCAACGCGCCGCGGTTTGCGCTGCTGACCGACCAGGCGCATCTGCTGCCACAACACTCGCCCGCCGTGCGCAAGTACCTCGGCAAGCTGCTCGTCGCGCGTGATGTCGTGCTGCACACCGCTAGCGCCGCGGTGGCGGTCGAGATCGGCGCAGTCATCACCGGCGGCGGACGCCGCATCGCCGCCGACCGAGTGATCTGGGCAACCTCGGCGGCTGCTCCGCCGTGGCTCGCCACGTCGAGCCTCGCCTGCGACGAGCGCGGTTTCGTCCGTGTCAACCGGTTCCTGCAGTCCGCGTCGGATCCATTCGTCTTCGCCGCCGGCGACTGCGCGACACAGGATGGCAACCCACGGCCGAAGTCCGGCGTGTTCGCAGTGCGCGAAGGCCCGCCGCTTGCCGCCAACCTCCGCCGTACCGTCCACCACGAGCCACTCGTTGCGTTCACTCCGCAGCGCAGGGTCCTGTCGTTGATAGCGACCGGTCCGCAGCACGCTGTCGCCTCGTGGGGTCCCATCGAGGCTGACGGCGAATGGATTTGGCGCTGGAAGGATCGGATCGATCGTCGCTTTTGCGCGCGCTATCGGCCGCCATCCGACAACGTCACCCCGTCTTCGTCCCCGGGGCGTTAGAATGGTCGTGTGGCGTTTCGGTCGCGAAACTGTCACACCTAACCTTCGTCCGATGATCAACGATCCCGTTCTCGCCGTCGCCGTGCGCGCCGCTCGCCGTGCGGGCTCGGTTATCATCGACGCGGCGCGCGACCTCAAGCGCCTGCCGGCACACGCGAAGGAGCACGACGACATCGTCACCGCGACCGACAACGAGGCCGAGAACGCAATAGTCGCGACGGTGCGCGCGGCGTTCCCCGAGCATGCGATCCTCGGCGAGGAGTCCGGTCACATCGAAGGCGCGCGTGATGGCGGCGGGTTCAAATGGATCGTCGACCCGATCGACGGCACCGCAAACTTCATCCATGGGCTCCCCTACTATTCAGTTTCGATCGCGCTCACCCATGGCACCGAAGTTACGCACGCCGTCGTGTTCGACCCGGCGCGCGACGAGCTGTTCACGGCGATCCGCGGCAAGGGCGCACAGTTGAACGGCGCACCCATCCGGGTGTCGAGCTGCATGAAGCTCGATCGCGCGCTCGTCGGCACGGTCTTCCCGACCCGGGCGAGCCCGAAGATGCCGGAGTATCTGAGCCTGTTCAACGCGCTCGTCACGCGCTGCGCGGACATCCGTCGCGCCGGTGCCTGCGCGCTCGATCTCGCCTACGTGGCCACGGGGCGCCTCGACGGATTCTGGGTGATGAGCTTGAAGCCATGGGATGTCGCGGCCGGCGCGCTGCTGATCAAGGAGGCTGGCGGCCGTGTCGGCGATTTCGCGGGCGGCACCGACTTCCTGCGCACGAACGAGGTGATCGCCGGGACGCCGATCATATTCACCGCGTTACGCGAGGCGATCGCACAAGCGCGCCCATAAGCGTTCCCGTTGGACCGCGGAAGGACATCGTCGCCTGAGCGATTCTCGCCGCCAGCATGTCAGCGGCCTCGTGGACATTGCGTCGCGGCGGTACCGATCGCGGCGCTCATGCCTGCCACGGCAAGCGGTCGAGATCAACGTTGCCGCCGGTAAGTATGATCCCCACGCGTTTGCCGCGGGCGTCGAGCGCTCCGTCGAGCAGGCAGGCGAGTGGAACCGCAGACGACGGCTCGATGACGATCTTCATTCGCTCCCACGTCATCCGCATTGCCCGGACGATGGTCTCCTCGCGCGTCGTGCCGATCGCGTCGACGTGCGCGCGGATCGCAGCGAGCGTCCGCATCGAAAGCGTCGTGCGCAGGCCATCGGCGATCGTCGTCGCAGCCGGCAGCAGCTCGACCCGGCCTGAGCGGAAGCTGCGCGCGGCGTCGTCGGCGTTCGCAGGCTCCGCCCCGTACACACGGAGATCCGGGCGCAACGATTTCGCGGCGATCGCGGTCCCGGAAAGCAAGCCTCCACCGCCGACCGGCGCGACGACGACCTCCAGATCCGGGACGTCCTCGATCATTTCGAGCACTGCTGTTCCCTGCCCGGCGATCACCCGGGCATCGTCGAACGGATGCACGAGTGTCGCGCCGGTCTCGCGCTGCACTTCGGCACACGCGGCCTCCCGCGCCGCGACCGTGGAAGCACAGAAGCGGATCGTCGCGCCGAAGCGACGCACGTTCTCCTGCTTGACCTTCGCCGCGTTCTCCGGCATGACGACCCACGCGGGAATACCGCGACATGCCGCCGCGTAGGCAAGCGCCGCGCCGTGATTGCCCGAAGAGTGGGTGACGACGCCGGGTGGCGCTGCCTCATCCGACAGCGAGAACACCGCGTTGATCGCGCCGCGCGCCTTGAAGGCGCCGATCTTCTGCAGGTTCTCGCATTTGAACACGAGGCGCGCGCCCGTTTCGGCATCGAGGCCGCGGCAAGTCAACGTCGGGGTGCGATGTACGAAGGCAGCGATCCGCGCGTGCGCGGCGCGAATTGCCGCGAGATCGGGCAGTGCCAGAGCTGCGGAGGCGTCCGCCGGTGCGCTAGCCGTCGCCATTAGCTTTCGGCAGGATCGCTACGCGCTCTCGTAGAGTCGCGTCAGCACGAACTCCCGGTGCCCCAGTGCCTCGGCCGCGGTGAGCCGCCCGTTGGCCGTGCGAAACATCATCGCCAGCAGCCGGTCACCGGCCTCGTCCATCGTCATCTCGCGCTGCAGCAACCCGGTCACGTCTACGTCGATGTGCTCGCTCATCGTGCGCACCGTGCGCGGGTTCGCGCAGAGCTTGATTACCGGCAGGATCGGGTTGCCGATCACGTTCCCCTGCCCGGTGGGGAAGAAATGGACGACGTACCCGGACGCCGCGCACAGCGTCACCATCTCGGCCGCCGCCGACGAGCTGTCCATGAACCACAGGCCAGGGCCCGCCGGTGTCTCCGCCTTGTCGAGTACGCCGTCGACGACGCACTTCCTGCCGATCTTCTGGATGTTGCCGAGTGCCTTTTCCTCGATCGTCGTGAGGCCGCCCGCGATGTTGCCCTTCGTCGGCTGGGAGTCGGAGAGGTCGCTCGTCTTGTGCCGATCGATCACGGACTGGTAACGGTCAAAGACCCGCATGAAGTCCCGTCGCACCTTGTCGTCACGGCAGCGCGCAGCGACGAGCTGCTCGCCGCCGGTCAGCTCGGTCGTCTCGCCGAACACCAGCGTGCAGCCGGCCGCGTAGAGCTTGTCGAATGCGTCGCCGACGGTCGGGTTGCTGCCGCAGCCCGACGTCGTATCGGATTCGCCACACTTGCACGATACCCACAGTTCGCGCAGCCGGCACTCGACGCGCTGCCGTTCGCTCGCCCATTGCACGTATTCGCGCGCGATTTTCGACGCCCGCATGACCGTGTCGTGGTCGCCGTGAAGCTCGATCCCGAAGCCCACAACGGGCTTGCCGGTGGCGGCGATGCCGTCGACGACCTTTTTCGTCCACTGCTCCTCGATGCCGATCACGACGACCGCGGCCACGTTCGGATTGGCGCCAGTACCGATCAGCGTGCGGAAATGCAATTCGAGGTCGGCGCCGAACTGCAGCCGGCCGTAGGGGTGCGGAATCGCCAGCGCACCCTTGATGTTGTGCGCGACGGACTCGCACGCGGCGTTGGACAGGTCATCGACAGGCAGGATGACGACGTGGTTGCGGATTCCGACGCGGCCGTTCTCGCGGCGGTATCCCTGAAAAGTCCTTTGCATGACCATGCTCACCACCTCTTGGTCCTGATGTTGTGCACATGCGCATGCTGGCCCTTCCTGATCGGCTGCACGACCTTGCCGATGTCGACCCCGTACTTGATCACGGTGTCGCCGGGGGACATGTCCCTGAGCGCCACCTTGTGACCGAGCGGAATGTCCTCGACACACGGCAGCGTGATCGTCCGGTCTTCGTCGAGGATGAGTCCGGTCAGCGTCGCGCCGGCCTGGACCCCCTCGACGACAACGACCGCAACCGAATCGCCCGGATCGTGCAGAACGCAGTGGATCATCGGCACCTCTCCATGGACATGCGCAGCGGCAGGCCGGCCCGCGGACGGGCTACGGCGCGCATCGACAACGGCGGCGCGATCGCGCAACCGAGGCGGCCACTATAGCATCGGCGCACAGACCATCGCGACTTCAGAAATCGAGCGAAGGCTGCAGCACGGGCGCGAACGTCCGACGATGCGCAGCGCACGGGCCATACCGCGCGAGCGCCGCCAGATGCTCCGGCGTGCCGTAGCCCTTGTTCTGCGCGAAGCCGTAGCCGGGATAGCGAACATCCATTTCGATCAGCAATGCGTCGCGCGCCGTCTTGGCGAGTATCGACGCTGCGGCGATCACGACGACGTCGCGGTCGCCCTTGACGATCGCGCGCGCCGGACACGGAAGGTCGGGGCAGCGGTTGCCATCCACCCACGCCTCGGCCGGCACGATGGACAGCGCCGCCACGGCGCGGCGCATCGCCACCATCGTCGCCTCGAGAATATTGAGCGCGTCGATTTCGGCGACGTCGGCTTGCGCGATCGCCCACGCCGCCGCGCGCGCGCGAATCAGCACGGCAAGACGTTCACGTTCCGGAACCGACAGAAGCTTTGAATCGCGAAGCCCGGCGATCGGCCGTTGCGGGTCGAGGATCACCGCGGCCGCCACGACCGGTCCCGCCAACGGGCCGCGCCCGGCTTCGTCGAGGCCGGCAACGGGCACCCGCAGCGGGGTCAGCATGCGATTCCCGCGGCGCGGAGTTCCGCCGCCACCGCTTCGGCGGCGAGCCCACCGGTGTCGGCACGCAGCGTCTGTGCGAATCCCTCGAACAGCGTTTCGAGGCGCCGGCGTGTCACGGTATCGTCGTAGAGATTCAGCGCTGCCTGGGCGAGATTCTCGGCCGTCGCGGCATCCTGCAAAAGCTCGGGCACGACGAACCTGCCGGCGAGCACATTCGGCAATCCCACCCACGGCATGAGCAGCCTGCGGCTGACGAGGTACGCGGTCAGCGCCGTGACGCGATAGAAGATCACGTGGGGGCATCCGGCGAGCGCCGCTTCGAGCGTCGCCGTTCCCGACGCGACGACACCGACGTCGGCCGCGCGCAAGGCGTCGGTCGCGTGGCCATAGAGCACGGTCAGCGGCAGCGTGTCGAACCTGAGCCGATAGAGCGCTGCCTCGAAGCGCTCGCGCGTGGGCCGCGTCGCCAGCGGAACGAGGAAGCGGGCATCGGGACGCACGGCATGGATCGCCGCCGCCGTTTCGAGCACGAGGTCGCCGTGCATGTCGAGCTCCGATGCCCTGCTCCCCGGCAGCAGCGCGAACACCGGCTGGGCGATGCCGAGCTGCAACTGCGCGCGTGTTTCGCGCCGCGCGCCCGGCGTCACCGCGTCATGGGCCAGGGGATGGCCGACGAAGGTGACGGGTACGCCGGCCGCCTCATAGATCGGCGGCTCGAACGGGAACAGCGCCAGCATCCGGTCGGCGGCGCGGCCGATCTTCGCCACGCGCTCGCGCCGCCATGCCCACACCGACGGGCTGACGAAGTGCACGGTGCGCACACCGCCACGCTTCAGCTTGCGCTCGAGGCCAAGATTGAAGTCGGGCGCGTCGACACCGACAAACACCGGGACGCGCTCCGCCAGGAGCCGCCGCCCGAGCGCACGCCGGATCGAGATCAATTCGGGCAGCCGCGACACGACTTCGGCAAAGCCGCGCACCGACAGCGCTTCCAGCGGGAACCAGACTTCGCATCCGGCAGCCTGCATTTTCGGCCCGGCGATGCCAGCGAAACGCGCGTTCGGCACCCGATCGCGCACCGCGTGGATCAGCGTCGCGGCGAGCGCGTCGCCGGACGCTTCGCCGGCGACGATCCCGATGGTCACGGCGCCCGGCGGTGCAGCGGCGTCGCGCATCGTCGGACTCTCGCGCGTCAGCGAACGATGCCGCGCCCGGGCACGGCGAGGAACTCGACCAGCGGGACCAATGCCTTCGCCGTCGCCGCCGCCTGAATCAGCACGACCCTCGCATCCTCCAGCGCCATACCCTCGCGGTAGAGGGTCTTGTATGCCCGGCGCACGGCGAGAATGTCCTCGGCCGTGAAGCCGCGCCGGCGCAGGCCCTCGCTGTTGGTGCCGTGCGGTTTCGCCGGATAGCCCTGCACCATCATGTACGGTGGCACGTCCTGGAGCACGATCGAGCCACCGGCAATCATCGCGTGCGCGCCGATGCGGACGAACTGGTGGACCCCGGTGAAGCCGCCCAGGACGACCCAGTCGCCGATGTTCACGTGCCCTGCCAGCTGGGCGTTGTTCGAGAACGTCGTGTTGTTCCCGATGACGCAATCATGCGCGATGTGCACGTAACCGAGAAGCAGGTTGCCGTTGCCGATTGCCGTTTCGCCGCGGTCCTGCGCGGTGCCCGCGTGAATCGACACGTACTCGCGGATCACGTTGTCGTCGCCGATGACGGTGGTCGTCGGCTCGCCACCGTATTTGCGATCCTGCGGGATGTCGCCGATCGAAGTGAACTGCCAGATCCGGTTGCGCGCGCCGATCGTCGTCCGCCCGGTCAGCACCGCATGCGGGCCGACGACCGTCCCCGCGCCGATGGCGACGTTCGGACCGACGATCGAGTACGCACCGACCTCGACATCTGCTGCGAGCTCCGCCTTCGGGTCGACGAGTGCGGTCGCGTGGATGGGCGGCATCGCGTCAGGGATCTTTCGCGGACTGCTGCGGATTGCGCATCGCCGCCATCACGTCGGCCTCGGCCACGACGTCGTCCCCCACCCGCGCCCGGGTCCGGTACTTGCCGATGCCGCGCACCAGGCGCTGCACCTCGGCTTCGAGGATCAGCTGGTCGCCAGGCCGCACTTGCCGCCGGAAGCGGGCATCGTCGATGGCGGCGAAAAAAATGAGCGCGCCGCCGCCCGGCTTGAGTCCGAGCGTCTTCCAGGCGAGGATCGACGCCAATTGCGCCAGTGCCTCGATAACAAGTACGGCCGGCATGACCGGATAGCCCGGGAAGTGACCCTGGAAGAACGGCTCGTTCATCGTCACGTTCTTGATGCCGCGGATCGACCGGTCGGGAACGAGCTCGGTCACGCGATCGACCAGCAGCATCGGATATCGGTGCGGCAGATACTCCATGATCTCCAGGATGTCCATGCCGCCGGAACTGTTCGCATTCATCATTCCTCCTTGCCGTCCTTGTGCGCCGAAGCGCGCGTCGCGGCAGCTTCCGGGGCGCTTCGCTCCAGCGCTCGGATGCGTTCGGCCAACTCGCGCAGGCGGCGCAATTGCGCCGCCACGTGGCGCCACTCGCTGTGGGGGAGCGTCGGGAACGTGCTGGTGTAGACGCCCGGCACGTCGATCGACTTGAAGACCAGCGTTCCGCCCGAGATCACGGTATCGTCGGCGATCGCGAGGTGACCGCCGATCATCGCCGCTCCGCCCAGTTTGCAGTTGCGCCCGATCCGCGCGCTCCCCGAAATGCCGACGCAGCCGGCGATCGCCGTATGCGCACCGATTCGGCAGTTGTGGCCAACCTGGATCTGGTTGTCGAGCTTCACGTCGTCCTCGATCACCGTGTCGTCGATCGCGCCGCGATCGATCGTCGTGTTGGCGCCGATCTCGACATCGGCACCGATCACCACTCGGCCGATCTGCGGGATCTTGAGCCAGCGGCCGTTTTCCTCCGCCATCCCGAAGCCGTCGGCGCCGATCACCGCGCCGCTGTGGATGATCGTCCGCGGGCCGATTGTGCAGCGTTCATAGATCGTCACGTTGGCATGCAGAACGCAATCGTCGCCGATCGTGGCGTCGGCGCCGATGACGCACCCGGCGCCAATCCGCGTACGCTCGCCGATCGCCGCGCCGGCGCCGATGACCGCGCGCGGGCCGACTGCCGCCGACGGCGCGACCCGCGCGCGCTCGCCGACGACCGCCGTCACGTGCACGCCGGCGTCGACCACGTTCGGCGGATGCAGGATCGCCGCGACCTTCGCGTAGGTCGCGTACGGGTTGGCGCTCACGAGTTTCGGCAGCGGCGTGTGCGCCGCCATGTCGGGCGCGACGATCACGGCTGCCGCGCCGGTCGCAACCAGTTTCGCGCGGTACTTCGGATTGGACAGGAAAGCGATCGCGCCGGGACCGGCGGATTCCAGCGTCGCCACGCGCTCGATATCCACCGCGCCGTCGCCGTTGAGTGTCGCCCCGACACGGGCCGCGAGTTCGGACAGGAGCATGCGAGGGACCCGCGGCGCGCCGGCGGCACCGCCTGCCTTACTTGTCGGCGAGCGCCTTGATCACCTTGTCGGTGATGTCGATCTTCTGGCTCGCGAAAACAACCGGGTCCTGGATGATCAGGTCGAATTTCTCGGCTTCGGCGATCTGCTGGATCACCTTGTTCGCGCGCTCCTGGACGCTCGCCAGCTCCTCGTTGCGGCGCAGGTTCAGGTCCTCGCGGAATTCGCGCTGCGAGCGCTGCAGGTCGCGCGACAGGTTGGCAAGGTCGCGCTCCTTGTTGCGGCGCTCAGTTTCCGCCATCGTGACGCCGTCCTTTTCGAGCAGTGCCTGCAGGTCGCGCACCTGTTTCGACAGCTTCTGGATTTCCGCATCCCGCGCGGCGAATTCCTTTTCCAGCTTCTGCTGCGCGCGTTTCGCCGGCGCGGCGTCGCGGAACAGGCGTTCGGTGTTGACGAAGCCGATCTTGTATTCGGCGGCCTGCGCCGTTGCGGCGCTCGCCATCGCCAGTGCGACGGCGGCGAACAAGGCGGCGAGGATTCGATGGGTGCGGCGTTTCACGGGATTCTCCTGCTGCATGCGGGCCGGTCAGAATACGGTGCCGACCTGGAACTGGAAGCGCTGAATCTTGTCGAGCGCCTTGGAGTTGAGCGGGTACGCATAGCTGAACTTCAGCGGCCCGACCGGCGAGTTCCATGCGAGGCCGGCGCCTGCCGAGTAGCGGAACGACTGCAGCGCGTACTGCTCGCGCTCCGGCGGCTCCTGGCCGTTGACGTAAATCTGGCCGGCGTCGACGAACAGGCTGCCGCGCACGGATTTGTCTCCCTTGAGGATCGGATAGAACACTTCGATGTTGCCGATGATCTTGCGCTTACCGCCGGTCGCGTTGTTGTAGATGTCCTGCGGGCCCAGCGACGCCGTCTCATAGCCGCGAACCGAGCCGACGCCGCCGGCGTAAAACGCCTTGTAGAACGGCAGCGGCTTGCCGCCATAGCCATCGGCATATCCCACGTCGCCGCGCAGCATCAGCACGAAATCCCCGAACACCGGCCAGAACGACTGGACCAGGTAGTTGACCTTGTAGAACGAAAGGTCACCGAACGGCAGACCCACCTCGCCCACCGCGCTCTGCAGCGTGCCCTGCGTAGGATAGAGGATGTCGTTGCGGGTGTCACGCGACCAGCCGACGGCCGTGATGTAGGCATTGGTCGTGTACCCGAAGTCATTGACGAACTGATAGTAGATCGGCGGGCTGTTGTCGAACAGCGACAGTTCCGTGTGCTCGGCGCGAAAGCCTATGTTCACGGTGTCGGTCTCGGTCACGGGCACGCCGAAGCCCACCGCGCCGCCGATCGTCGACGACGCGTACTGCGACACCGCGAGCGAGGTCGGATCGACGTTCCTCTGGTACACCTCCAGCGTGCGCGAGATGCCGTCGATAGTCCAGTACGGCTCGGTGAAGGCGAGCGAGATCGTGCGGTTGATCTTGCTGGTATTGAGCGCTGCGATCAGCGCGTTGCCGCTGCCGAAGATGTTCTGCTGCGAGACTGACCCGCTGAACACGAAACCGTCGGCGCTCGAATATCCGACACCGGCCGAAAGGTTGCCGGTCGCTTTCTCGACGATCGTCACCTCGACGTCGGCCTGGTCGGTCGTTCCGGGTACCGGCGGCGTCTCGATGTTTACGTCCTCGAAATAGCCGAGGCGCCTGATCCGCACCTTCGACCGCTCGATGCGTGCGCCGTCGTACCACGCGCCCTCCAGCTGGCGCATTTCGCGCCGGACCACTTCGTCGCGGGTCTTGACGTTGCCGGTGATGTTGATCTTGCGCACGTAGACACGCCGACCCGGATCGATGTAGATCGTGAACGACGCCTGCTGCTTCGCGCGATCGACCTCGGGCACGACATTGACGTTCGCGAACGCGTAGCCCTCGGTGCCCAGCCGGTCGCTGATTCCCTTTGCCGTTGCCTGGAGGCGGTCGCGCGAGTAGACGTCGCCAACGCGAAGTGTTACGAGGCGCGCGAGGTCCGGCTCGGGAACAGCCAGGTCGCCGGCCAGCCGGACATCGGATACCGTGAACTGCCCGCCCTCGCTGATGTTCACCGTGATGTAGATGTCTTCCTTGTCCGGCGTGATCGAGACCTGCGTGGACTCGACGTTGAACTCCAGGTAGCCGCGGTTCTGGTAGAAGCTGCGGATGATTTCGAGGTCCGCCGAGAGCTTCTGCTTCGAGTACTGGTCGTTCTTCGTATACCAGGTCATCCACCCCGGCGTAGAGAGCGTCATCAGGCCGAGCAGCTCCGACTCGGAGAACGCCTTGTTGCCAACGATGTTGATCCGCGCGATCTTCGCCGAATCACCTTCCTCGATCGTGAAGTTGACCGCCACCCGGTTGCGCTCCTGCGGCGTGACCGTGGTCGTGACCTTCGCCGCATATTTGCCGCGCGTGATGTACTGCCGCTTCATTTCCTGCTCCGCGCGGTCGAGCGCCGATCGGTCGAAAATGCGCGCTTCGGCAAGACCGATGTCCTTCAGCGCCTTCTTCAGCGTGTCGGTGTCGAATTCCTTGTTGCCGGTGATCTCGACCCTGCTGATGGTCGGACGCTCCTGCACGATGACGACCAGCACTCCGCTCTCCGCCTCGAGCCGCACGTCGCGAAAGAACCCGGTCGCGAACAGCGCCTTGACCGCCTGCGCCGCCTTTGCGTCGTCGACGCGGTCACCGACCTTGATCGGCAGATAGGAGAAGACGGTTCCGGCCTCGGTGCGCTGCACCCCTTCGACGCGGATGTCGCGTACGACGAACGCATCGAAAGCGCTGGCGGCGAGCGGCACCATGGCCGAGAGCAGCGCGCCGGCAACCACGGGAATGAGGCGAAGTCTCAGGAGAATGCCGGCGCGACGCGGGGCAGAAGGCACACCGCGCCGGAGGTCAGTGGCCTGTGACATCCGATTCGGAACTGAATGCACGGATATGGCGCCGCGATCCGCGCCGAGGGCCTGGTGCCGAGGCGAAGCAAGGGTAGGCGCCCTCGCGAGCTTCGGCAACGGAGCCATTGGCGCGCAGCGCACGCCAGACAGTTGCGAATTGGATGCTACAGGCCACTAAAACAGGCGGGTGAGGTCATTGAACAGCGCCAGTGCCATCAGCACCGCCAGCACGGCCATGCCTATGCGCTGGCCGACCTCGAAGGCGCGATCGGAAACGGGACTGCCCTTGATGATTTCCGCGAAATAATACAGCAAATGACCCCCATCCAACAGCGGAACCGGCAGCAGGTTGAGCACGCCGAGGCTGATGCTGATGAGCGCGAGATAGCCGATGAAGACGAGGGCGCCGGCTTGCGCCGATTGCCCCGCGTAATCGGCCATCGTGATCGGCCCGCTGATGTTCTTGAGCGAGGCGTCGCCGATCAGGATGCGGCCGAGCATCTTCAACGTGAAGACCGACAGCTCCCATGTCTTGCCGACGCCCTGTGCTAGCGCGTCGAGAACGCCGTAGCGCGCGATCACAGCCAGGTTCGCGGCAGTCGCCGGATCCACCTTGAGCCGCACGCCGGCAATGCCGACCCGACGGCCACCCTGCTCCGCAATCTCCGTCGTGAGCGTCACATCGAATGTGCGCCCATCGCGCGCGATCGTGAACGTCACCGGTGCGCCAGGTTTCGCATTGGTCCGGCTCGCTGCGTCGGCCGGCGAGTTCACGTCGGCGCCGTCGATCGCCAGAATGCGGTCGCCGGCCTGCAACCCCGCGCGCTCGGCCGGCTTGCCGGCAATCACCTGGTCGACGACCGGCGCACCAAGATCAACCTGCAAGCCGAGCCGCGGCAGGAAATTGCCTTCCCAATCGGCCGGGGCCAGCGCCGCAAGCGAGACGATGCGGGTCCCTGATGATCCGTCGGGGCGCTCGACTGACAACACAACGTCGGGGTGACCTGACGCGCCAAGCAGCCGCCAGCGCAAGTCCTGCCAGCTGCGAACAGCGCCGCCATCGACGGCGACGACGAGATCGCCCACGCGCACCCCGGCTGCCGCCGCCGGCGTATCTGCCGGCGGTTCGGCGAGCAGCGCGCGCTGTCCCGGAATGCCCGCGATGTACATCCCGGTAAACAGCAGCACCGCGAGCACGAGATTCGCGATCGGGCCTGCGGCCACGATCGCGATCCGCTTCCACACGCTTTGCCGGTTGAAGGCGCGGTCGCGATCGGAGGGCGCGACGTCGCCTTCGCGCTCGTCGGCCATTTTCACGTAGCCGCCGAGTGGAACGGCCGAAATGGCCCATTCGGTATGGTCGTGTCCGAAACGGCGTGACCAGATAACGCGCCCGAAACCGACGGAAAAACGCAGAACCTTGACGCCGCACAGGCGCGCGACCCAGAAATGGCCGAACTCGTGAAACGTGATCAGCACGCCAAGGACGACGAGGAACGCGAGCAGTTTCTGGGCGACATCCATCAGGTTATCAGGCAGCAAGCGAAGATGAGCCGTCGGGCGGGAGCTTCAGCCACGCGCGGACGTGCGCCCGCGCCTCGGCGTCGGCCGCAAGCGCATCGGCGAGTGACCGGACGGGCCGTGCCGGCAGGTGCGCCAGCGCCTCGGCGCACGCCGGCGCGATGTCGGTATAGCGGATGCGGGCATCGAGGAAGGCTGCCACCGCGATCTCGTTCGCGGCATTCAGCACCGCCGGCGCCGTACCTCCGGCGGCCAACGCGTCGAAGGCGAGCCTGAGACAGGGAAAGCGATTCAGATCGGGCGCCTCGAACGTCAGGGTGCGCAGCCGCGCGAGTTCGAGTGCATCCACGCCGGCGTCGACGCGATCGGGGAACGCGAGCGCCTGCGCGATCGGCGTGCGCATGTCCGGGTTGCCGAGCTGGGCGAGCACGCTTCCATCAACGTATTCGACCAGCGAATGGACGACGCTCTCCGGGTGGATGACGACCTCGATCGCCTCGCGCGGGACGCCGAACAGCCAGTGCGCCTCGATCACCTCGAGACCCTTGTTCATCATCGTCGCCGAGTCGACACTGATCTTCCTGCCCATGACCCAATTCGGATGCGCGCAGGCCTCATCCGGCGTGACGCGATCGAGGTCCGCGAGCGGCCGCGTGCGAAACGGTCCGCCCGAGGCCGTGAGCAGGATGCGGCGCACGCCGGCATCCCCCGGATCGCGTCGGTAGCGTGGCGGGAGGCACTGAAAGATCGCATTGTGCTCGCTGTCGATCGGTACCAGCGTCGCCCCGCCGGCCTCGACCGCCGCCATGAACGCGGCCCCGCCGATGACGAGCGCTTCCTTGTTCGCGAGCAGGATGCGCTTGCCAGCGTGGGCCGCGGCAAGCGTTGGGGCGAGGCCCGCTGCCCCGACGATCGCCGCCAGCACTGTATCGACTTCCGGCATCGCCGCAGCTTCGACGAGGCCCGCCTCTCCGCCGAGCACGCGCGTCGGCAATCCCTGTCCCGCCAGCGCCCGCGCCAGCGCCCGCGCCGCATCGGGGTCGAGGAGCGCCGCGACCTGCGGCCGATGGCGGTGACACAATACGGCCAGCTTCTCCCACTGCCGGTTTGCCGCAAGGGCGGTTACGCCGAAGCGGTCGGGGTGGCGCGCGATGACGTCGAGGGCCGAGTCGCCGATCGACCCGGATGCGCCCAGCAGGCTCACGCGACGAAACGTCATCGCAGGAACGCGAGCGCTAGCAAGGCTGCCGGCGGCATCGCCGCGAGCAGCGCGTCGACCCGATCGAGGATGCCGCCGTGGCCGGGCAACAGGTTGCCGCTGTCCTTGACGCCGGCGTGGCGCTTGAGCAGCGATTCGAACAGGTCGCCGACGACGGACAGCAGCGCCAGCGCGACCGCGACCGCGATCCACGCGGCGACTGCAAGCGCCGATACTTCCCGGGTCCAGCCAGCCTCCGCCGCGAGCGGAACCAGCGCGAGCGCGTATGCGGCGACGGCGACGAGTGCGCCCCCCACGCCTTCCCACGTCTTCCCTGGACTGATTGCCGGCGCGAGCTTGTGTCGGCCGTACGCGCGCCCGGTAAAGTACGCAGCGGTGTCGGCGATCCAGACGATGGCCATCGCCGCAAGCACGAGCCAGGGTGACCGGGCCTGCAACTGCACGATGGCGACCCAGGCGCCGATCAATACGAGCCAGCCCGCGACCGCCATCCCGAGCCAGGACGCGGGCCGCCAGCTTGAGCGCAACCACAGCGGGGAGACGATGATCCAGAACAGCGTCGCCGGCCCGCATACCGCCAGCACCACACCGTCCGGCCAGCCGCGACCGAATCCGGACCATGGCGCGAAAAGGAGGTTGCCGCCGATCAGCACCGTGCCGGCGACGAACAGCAGCCACGCCTGCTTCCGGAAACCCGCGAGGCCTGCCCATTCGGCTGCGGCCGCGGTGATGACCACGAGCGTGACCGCGCCCCAGACCTTTGCCGGGAGCAGGAACAGTCCCGCCGCGACGAGCGGAATGAGGATCAGCGCGGTGAGGATGCGCGCGGAGAGCATCGCGTAGAGAAACGCAGGAGGCCGGCCGTCGCGCGGGGGCGGCGCATCACGCGCGCTGCGCAGCCTCGACCTGTTCGCTGGTTCGCCCGTACCGGCGCTCGCGCAGGCGGTACCAGTCGATCGCGGCATCGAGCGCGGCCGCATCGAAATCCGGCCAGAGCATGGGCGTGAAATAGAGTTCCGTGTACGCGAGCTGCCAGAGCAGGAAGTTCGAGATCCGCTGCTCGCCGCCGGTACGGATGAACAGGTCGGGCTCTGGCGCGTAGGCCATCGCCAGGTACGGTTCCAGCGCCTCGGTCCGGAATTCGCCACCCTCCTGCGCCGCTTCCGGGTGGGCAATGAAATAACGCCGCGCCGCCTGCGCGACGTCCCAGCGCCCGCCGTAATTCGCGGCGATGGTCAGCGTGAGCCGCGCGTTGCCGGTGGTCAGCGCTTCGCCCGCTGCGATCAGCTCGCGAATACGCGGATCGAAGCGCGACGTGTCGCCCGCCACCTTGAACCTGATGCCGTTCTCGTCGAGCTTCGCTACCTCCTGCTCCAGCGCACGCAGAAACAGGTCCATCAGGATCGACACCTCGTCCTGTGGGCGACGCCAATTCTCGCTGGAAAACGCAAACAGCGTCAGATACGGAATGCCCCGCTCGATGCACGCGCGCACGATCGCGCGCACCGCCTCGACGCCGCGGCGGTGGCCCGCGACGCGCGGCAGGTGCCGCCGCCTCGCCCAGCGGCCGTTGCCATCCATGATGATGGCCACGTGTCGCGGCACGGGTCGCGTCTCGGGGATGTCGCGCGTGGAGCTTTTGAACAAGGCGTCTGGAGAACGGGGTCGTGCGGGCGACGGAGCTCCCGCGATGCCGCTTGCCGTCGCCGGACGGCGGCATCGCCGGGCATCGGAATCCGTCAGACCGCCATCAGGTCGGTTTCCTTCGCCGCGAGGACCTTGTCGATCTCGGCGATAAAACGGTCGGTAAGCTTCTGCACGTCGGCCTGCGCGTGGCGCTCGTCGTCCTCGGCGACGGCGTGATCCTTCAGCAGCTTCTTCAGGTGCTCGTTGGCGTCGCGGCGGATGTTGCGCACCGCGATGCGCGCACTTTCCGCCTCGTGCCGGACTACCTTGATCAGGTCGCGGCGCCGCTCCTCGGTCAGCGCAGGCATCGGCACCCGGATAAGGTCGCCCGAGGTTGCCGGGTTGAGGCCGAGATCGGAATCGCGGATTGCCTTCTCGATCAACGGCACCATCTTCTTTTCCCATGGCTGCACGGTGATCGTGCGCGCATCGGCGAGCGTGACGTTTGCGCACTGGTTGATCGGCATCGGCGTGCCGTAGTAGTCGACATGGATATGGTCGAGCAATCCGGTATGCGCGCGGCCGGTGCGGACCTTGCCCAGGTCGGCTTTCAGTGTCTCGACCGACTTCCCCATCTTCTGTTCGGCGGTCTTCTTGATGTCGTCGATCATCGCTCCTCCGCGGGATGCTCAGCAATGCACCAACGTGCCTTCGTCGCCGCCCAGCACGACCCGCTTCAGCGCGCCGGGGACGAAGATCGAGAACACCTTGAGCAGCATGTTCTGGTCGCGGCACAGCGCGAGCGCCGTCGCGTCCATCACCTTGAGGTTCTTCACGATCGCTTCGTCGAACGTGAGCTCCGCGTAGCGTCTCGCGTTCGGGTCCTTGCTCGGATCGGCGGTGTAGACACCGTCGACTTTGGTGGCCTTCAGCACGATGTCCACACCCATCTCGCGCCCGCGCAGCGCGGCGGCAGTGTCGGTGGTGAAGAACGGGTTGCCGGTCCCGGCGGCGAAGATGACGACTTTGCGCTCCTCGAGGTAGCGCAGCGCCTTGCCGCGGATATAGGGCTCCGCAACCTGATCGGTCCGCAGCGCCGACTGCACGCGCGACTCGACACCGGCACGGCGCAGCGCGTCCTGGAGTGCCAGCGCGTTCATCAGCGTCGCGAGCATCCCCATGTAGTCGGCTGTCGCGCGGTCCATCCCGGCGGCCCCTGGCGCCACGCCACGGAAGATGTTGCCGCCGCCGATCACGATGGCGACCTCGACGCCCATTCGCGTCACCTCGGCGATCTCGGCGACGATGCGGTCGATCACCTCGCGGTTGATCCCGTAGGCATCGTCGCCCATCAGCGCTTCGCCGGAGAGCTTGAGGAGGATGCGCCGATAGGCGGGCTCGTTCGCCGCCACCGGCGTCGCGGCGACAACGGCGATCGGGGCGACGACGGCAGCGGGCGAATTCATGGGCGAGGCCTCCGGAAGATGCGGGTTGGATTTCGACTCAATGCCGGGTCGACGCTCCGTCGGGACCCTTCGCCATCGCGGCGACTTCAGCCGCGAAATCGTCCTTCTTCTTCTCCATGCCTTCACCGACGACGTAGAGTGCAAACGACTTCACCGTAGCACCCTTCGCCTTCAGGTATTTCTCTACGGTTTGGTCCAGGTCCCTCACGAACGGCTGACCGTGCAGCGTGACTTCCGCCAGGAATTTGTTGATGCGACCATCGATCATTTTCGCGACGATTTCAGCGGGTTTGCCCGAGTCCGCAGCCTGCGCGGCGATAATGGCGCGCTCCTTCTCGATCAGGTCCGCGGGCACCTGGGCGCGCGAAACGCAGACCGGACGCGTATTGCCAGGGGCCGTCGTCGCTGCGATGTGGAGCGCGACATCCTTCCCCACCTGCTCTTCGCCGTCGATTTCCACGGTAACGCCCACGCGCCCACCGCCATGGAGGTATTGGACGAGACGCGCATTGGTCGCAAAGCGCACGAAACGGCGGACCGACATGTTCTCGCCGATCTTCTGCACCAGCGCCTGGCGCACGGACTCCACGGTGCCGTCGTCGAGCGGAACAGCGGCGAGCGCTGCAACGTCGGCAGGGTCCTTCTCAACGACCAGCTGAGCGAGCTTCTTCGCGTACGCGATGAAGTCCCCGTTTCGCGACACGAAGTCGGTTTCGCAGTTGACCTCGACCATCGCGGCTGACCTAGCGTCCGGCCCGAGATACGCGCCGATTATGCCCTCGGCCGCCACGCGACCGGCGGCCTTCGACGCCTTGGCGCCGCTTCTTATTCGCAACAGGTCTTCCGCCTTGACGAGATCGCCCGCAGCTTCCGCCAGTGCCTTCTTGCACTCCATCATCGGGAGGCCGGTGCGCTGGCGCAGTTCCATCACCATGCTTGCGGAGATTTCCGCCATGTCGTTGCTCCGTGTTGCGTCGTTGCCGCCGTTGGACCCGGACCGCAGAACAATGCCACCCGGACTGGCCGGTCAAAAAAAGGGGGCCGGAGCCCCCTTGCGAAAGCGTCAGCCCGGTGTTTCGGAAACCTCGACGAATTCGTCACCCGCCTGCACGATCTCCTGGATCACGAGGCTCCGCCCTTCCAGGATCGCATCGGCCGCGCCGCGCGCATAGAGCCGGATCGCGCGGCTCGAGTCGTCGTTGCCTGGGATCACGTGCGCGATGCCGAGGGGTGAATGGTTGGTGTCGACGACCGCGACGATCGGGATGCCGAGTTTGGTCGCCTCGGTGACCGCGATCTTGTGGTAGCCGACGTCGATGACAAACAGCGCGTCGGGCAAGCCGTTCATTTCCTTGATGCCGCCAAGACTCTTGTTCAGCTTGTCCATCTCGCGCTGCAGCGTGAGGGCTTCGCGCTTGTTCATCTTCTCGAAGGTGCCGTCGTCGCGCATCGCCTCGAGGTCTTTGAGCCGCTTGACCGAGGCCTTGACCGTCTTGAAGTTGGTCAGCATTCCGCCCAGCCATCGCGCGTCGACATACGGCATGCTGCAGCGGCGGGCTTCTTCGGCGACAATGTCCCGCGCCTGCCGTTTGGTGCCGACGAACAGGACCGTGCCCTTGTTCGACGCGAGCTGACGGATGTAATTCATCGCGTCCTGGTAGAGCGCGAGCGTCTTCTCCAGGTTGACGATGTGGATCTTGTTGCGGTGGCCGAAGATGTATTCCGCCATCTTCGGATTCCAATACCGCGTCTGGTGGCCGAAATGGACCCCGGCTTCCAGCATCTGGCGCATCGTGACGGACATTCTTTACTCCTGACAGGGTTGGACCACGACCCGCATATCGGCTCGAACCGTAGCGCCCCGTTGCCTGCCAGCGCTGGTTCGGGCACCCTGAGGTGCGCGGGTCTGCGAATTGCCCGGCTCGGCGGTACGGCCTTTCCGGTCCGCCGGAAGTTCGGAATCCCCTTGAAACCGGGAAATTCGGGACCATGTCGAGCTAACATTCAATTTTAGCACGGATTTTTTTCCAGGGCGAGCCGGCGCGATGCCGCACCGGGCGATCCCGCCTCTGCCTCCTGACCGCCATGCCCGCGTCTGCTCAACTCCCGTCCGATGCCCTGTCATTGCGTGCTGCACGTGACGCTGCCGTCGTCTGCGACCTCTCTCCGCTGGCTATCCTGGCGATCGCCGGCCCCGATGCGGCCGCATTCCTCCATGGCCAACTGTCGAGCGACGTCAAGGGGTTGGAACCGGACACTTGGCACTACACGAGCTTCAATTCGCCGAAGGGCAGGATGCTCGCCAATTTCGTGCTCTGGCGCGAAGGCGACACCGATTTCCGGGCGTTGCTGCCAGCCGACATTGCCGAGCCGGTCAGAAAGCGTTTGTCGATGTACGTCCTCCGCTCCAAGGTCACCTTGACCGATGTTTCGCAGATGACTGTACGGCTCGGCGTCGGCGGCCCGAAGGCGGCCGCGGCCGTGCACAATGCGTTCGGCGCCGCGCCGCGGGCGTTCGCGGTGAACCGTGCGGACGCCATCGCCGTGCTCGGTTTGGCGGCTGGGCGGTTTGTCGTGCTGGCGCCGGCGGCCGGTGCGACGGCGGCGCGAGACACGCTCGGCGAGCACGCGCGGGACGCCCCGTTCGCCGTGTGGCAGTGGCTGACGATACGCGCCGGCGTGCCGGTGATCACAGCAGCGACACAGGACCAGTTCATCGCCCAGGCGGCCAATTGGGACACCTTGGGCGGCGTCAACTTCCAGAAGGGCTGCTACACGGGACAGGAGATCATTGCGCGGGCACAATATCTCGGCCGCCTGAAGGAGCGGCTGTATGCGTTCCATGCCGCGGCGACCGATGTCGAACCTGGGACGCGGTTGTATAGCATGGCGTTCGGCGATCAGCCCTGCGGGACGGTCGTCAACGCGGCAGCCGCACCCGGCGGCGGCTGTGACCTGCTTGCTGTGTTGCAAATCGCGGCCGCCGAGGCGGGCGACGTGCGGCTGCGCGTGCCGGACGGCACCGTGCTGCTCCCGCAGCCGTTGCCGTACACGATCCCCGAGATCGAGGCGCCGCGCGGCCGGTCCGCCCCGCAGCCGTGACCGCGGACCGCGCTGAATGTGCCTCGCGCTCATCGCCCTGGATGCACACCCGCGCTTTGCCGTGATCATCGCGGCGAACCGCGACGAATACCACGCTCGCCCGGCTGCGCCTGCCGCATGGTGGGACGAAGGCTGGCTCGCCGGGCGCGATCTCGAAGCCGGCGGCACATGGCTGGGCGTGACAAGGACCGGACGCTGGGCGCTGCTCACCAACATCCGCGAGCCCGGTCGCAAGAATCCGGCCGCACCCAGCCGCGGCGCACTGGTGACGCGCGCGCTCGCCGATGAGAGGCCGCCGGGCACGAGCATTGCCGCCGTCGTCGCCGACGCGGCCGCGTACAACGGCTTCAACCTGCTCGCCGGCGACACGGAGAGCGCGCACTGGGGATCGAACCGCACGGCCGCGACCGTCTGGCTTGCGCCTGGCGTCCACGGCGTGTCGAATGCCGCGCTCGATGCTCCGTGGCCCAAGGTCGTGCGGACGAAGGCGGCGCTCGGCGCGTGGTGCGCGAAATCAGGCGATTGTCTTGAGTCGTTGTTCGCGCTGCTCGGCGACACGGTCCGAGCACCCGATTCCGAGTTGCCAACGACTGGCGTACCACTCGAGTGGGAGCGGTTGCTGTCTTCGCCCTTCATCGTCGGCGACGGATTCGGTTACGGCACGCGCTCGTCGACAGTGCTGGCACTCGGCCATGACGGCGACGCCGTGTTCATCGAACGGACGTTTGACCCGGCGGGTCGCAGGATCGGCGAGGTGGAATTCCGCTTCGCGTTCGCCGTCGCGGCGTGATCAGCGTAATGCGCGCTCCATCGCGAGCCGGACCTGGCAGCGGCCCGACATCGTCAACGCCCGTAGCCGGAAAATGCGAGCCGCGCACCGCCGTCGCGTACCGCAAGCGCACAGCGCCCGCCCACGGGCAACGTGAGCTTCTCGGGAATGTGCCCGAACGGCAGGCCCGTATAGACAGGGCAGCCGAAACGGGCGCGCGCCTGTGCCACCATCGTCGCCGCGTCGTAGCCGTTGTCGCTGGGCGTGAGGTCGTAGCCGTTGAACGTGCCGAGCAGCACGGCGCGCTGCCGCGAGAGCACCCCCGCGAAGTGCAGCTGGTAGAGCATCCGCTCGACCCGGTACGGGTGCTCGCCGATGTCCTCGAGGAACAGTATTCCGCCATCGACCCGCGGGAAATGCGGCGTGCCGACGAGATGCGCAACCAGCGCGAGGTTGCCGCCCCACAGCGTACCCTCGCCGACGTAATCCGGACCGTCGAGCGCGCAGTCGATTTCGTAGCGCTCGTGGCCGAGAAGCCCCCAGCAGTGATCGAGCGTGAACGCTGACGGTGTCTCGGCGCCGAAGTCATAGGCAGCCATCGGCCCGGCGAACGTGGTCATACCTGCGTGCGCGAGCGCCGCCAGCTGGAAGGCGGTGAAATCGCTGTGGCCCATCCAGCGCTTCCTTGCCGCAGCGAGCGCGCCGAAATCGAGCCGGTCGAGGAGGCGCGACCAGCCATAACCGCCGCGCACGGTCACCGCAAGTTCGATCCGCGGATCGCCGGCCATCCGCAGCACGGCAGTCCTCCGCTCATCGTCGGTCGCGGCAAAGCGCTGCCAGCGCGAGGTCGCCGTCGGGTCGATGACGACCCGGTGTCCATGCGCGGTCAGGCGTGCGACCGCGCGGTCGACTGCGGCTGGCTCCGGCGCGAAGCCCGCCGGGCCGAAAAGACCGATGCCGTAGCTGGGGGAATCCACGATGGGGAGGGTCAGCGCCGCGCCGAGAAGAAATCCGCCAGCAGCTTACCGCATTCGTCGGCGAGCACGCCGCCCACCACCGTCGCGTGATGGTTGAGTCGCGGCTCCGCAAATAGGTCGACCACCGAGCCGCAAGCGCCGGTCTTCGGGTCGCGCGCGCCGTAGACGAGCCGCGCGATTCGTGCGTGCATGATCGCGCCGGCGCACATCGCGCACGGCTCGAGGGTCACGAAAAGCTCGCACCCGGGCAGGCGGTAGTTGCCGAGCGCGCGCCCCGCGTCGCGCAACGCGGCGATTTCGGCATGCGCCGTCGGGTCGCGGTACTCGATCGGCGCATTGCCGCCACGACCGATGATCTCGCCCTCTCTGACCACGATCGCGCCCACCGGGACTTCGCCGCGCGCCTGCGCGGTTCGCGCGAGCGCGAGCGCGTGCGCCATGCCCTGTGCGTCATCCATCGCCGTCGGCCAGGTGATAGCGATGCAGCAAATGGTGGTAGATCGGCGCGGCCGTGATGCCGATGGCGATCGGCAACACGTGGCGCCGCTCGTAGCGCGCCCGTGTCATGTCCCTTCCGCCGCCACCACCGCGTCGGCTTCGATTTCCACCAGCATCGGGGGATCGATCAGCCGTGCCACCTCGACCATCGCCGTCGCCGGCCGGATCGTCCCGAACACCTCGCCGTGCGCGCGGCCGATCGCTTCCCACTGCGTGCCAGTGGCAATGTTGGTGCGTACCGTCATTTCGGCGCGACCGATACCGGCGCCCGGGCTTTCCAGCGTGCCTTGCGTTCGGCCCGTGTGTGCGCGTCCCCCTCTCGCGCCGCTGCGGCCTCCGCCGCGAGATCGATGCCGTCGAGCGCGGCCAGGGCGTCTCGCCACGCCGCGGGCGCCGCGGTACGCCAATACTCGCGACCGTACCCGTCGCGTGCCACCAGGCGGCAGTCGACCAGCCAGCGGCGCAACTCGACGTGGTCGGTCTCGAGCATGGCCCCCGGACCCGCCAGCCAATCCTTTAGCCGCGCGTTGACTTCCCCTTCCGTATAGTGACGGCCTGCGTCGAGGGCCAGCGCCGCCGCTGCAGTGACGACGACGAAATCGGCGTGCTGCCCGCTCGAGAGCGTCGCGGGCGTCAGCCCGCGCTTGACCGCGATGCGGCGAAATGCGGCAAGGAATTGATTCGTGTCCGGGCTCGTTGCCATGGTGCTACTCCCATTCGATTGTTGCCGGTGGCTTCGACGAGATGTCGAACGTCACGCGATTGATACCGCGCACCTCGTTGATGATCCGACTCGACACCTTCGCCAGCAGCTCATACGGCAGCGGTGCCCAGTGCGCGGTCATGAAGTCGGTTGTCTGCACCGCACGCAGCGCGACGACGTGCTCGTACGTGCGGCCGTCGCCCATCACGCCGACCGATCGCACCGGCAGGAACACCGCGAACGCCTGTGCGGTGAGGTCGTACCAGCTCTTGCCCGCCGCGTCGCGCGCCAGACGCAACTCGTCGATGAAGATCGCGTCGGCACGGCGCAGGAGATCCGCATGCTCGCGCGTCACGGCCCCCAGGATCCGTACGCCGAGACCCGGCCCTGGGAACGGATGCCGGAACACCATCTCGCGCGGCAAGCCGAGTGCCAGTCCCAACTCGCGCACCTCGTCCTTGAAGAGCTCGCGCAGCGGTTCCAGCAACTTCAAATGCAGCGTTTCCGGCAGGCCACCGACATTGTGGTGCGATTTGATCGTGTGCGCCTTTTTTGTCTTTGCCCCCGCAGACTCGATGACGTCCGGGTAGATCGTCCCCTGCGCCAGCCACCTTGCGTTCGGCAGCCTCAAAGCCTCGCGCTGAAACACGTCGACGAACAGCTTGCCGATGATCCGCCGCTTTTGCTCGGGATCGATGATGCCGGCAAGTGCGCCGTACATTTCGTCGGTGGCATCCACATGCAGCACCCGCACGCCGAGATGCATGGCGAAGGTATCCATCACCTGCGCGGCCTCGTTCTGTCGCAGGAGGCCGTGGTCGACGAACACGCACGTGAGTTGCGCACCAATCGCCTTGTGGAGCAAGGCAGCGGCCACCGACGAATCGACGCCGCCGGAGAGCCCGAGGATCACGTCCTCGTCGCCGACCTCGCTGCGGATCTTCGCCACCGCCTCGCCGGCGTAGTCGGTCATGTTCCAGTCCTGCCCACAACGGCAGATCTCGTGCGCAAAGCGCTCGAGAATCGCCGCGCCCTGCTTCGTATGCGTGACCTCGGGGTGGAACTGGACCGCGTAGAAGTGCCGTACCTCGTCGGCCATCGCGGCAATCGAGCAAGCGGAAGACGAGCCGATCAGCTTGAACCCGGGCGGTAACGCGGTGACCTTGTCCCCATGGCTCATCCAGACGTCGAGCAGCCCATAACCCTCGGCGCTGTCGCGGTCCTGGATCCCCTTGAGCAGCGCCGAGTGGCCGCGCGCGCGCACTTCCGCGTAACCGAACTCGCGCACTTTGCCCGCCTCGACCTTGCCCCCCAACTGTGCTGCCATCGTCTGCATCCCGTAGCAGATGCCGAGCACCGGCACGCCGAGTGTCCAGACAGCATCCGGCGCGCGCGGCGTGCCGCCTTCGGTGACGCTCATCGGCCCGCCCGAAAGGACGATACCCTTCGGCGCGAAGGCGCGAATGAAATCGTCGCCGAGGTCGAACGGGTGGATCTCGCAGTAGACGTGCGTTTCGCGCAGTCGGCGGGCAATCAGCTGCGTGTATTGCGCGCCGAAGTCGAGGATCAGGATCTTCGAGTGAGACGGGGCCGGCATGCGTCGCGGGTACGCCTTTGTAGGTTTGGAAATCAAGAGGCCGGCTCGCGCCGGCCCCGGACTGCCGGATGCTATTCCACCCGGTAGTTGGGAGCCTCCTTCACGATCTGCACGTCATGAACGTGCGATTCGCGAATGCCCGCCAACGTGATCTCGACGAACTCGGCGCGCGTGCGCAATTCGTCCACGGTGCCGCAGCCGCAGTAACCCATCGCCGCGCGCAGGCCGCCCATCAGCTGGTGGATCACGTTGACGAGCGGGCCCTTGAACGGCACGCGGCCTTCGATGCCCTCGGGTACCAATTTTTCCGCATCGCCCAAGGCCTCGAGCTCCTGGAAATAGCGGTCCGAGCTGCCCTGCTGCATCGCGCCCAGCGAGCCCATCCCCCGGTAGCTCTTGTACGAGCGGCCCTGGTAGAGCTCGATCTCGCCCGGCGACTCCTCCGTGCCGGCGAAGAGGCTTCCCATCATCACCACCGACGCGCCGGCGGCGATCGCCTTGGCGACATCACCCGAATAGCGGATGCCGCCGTCGGCGATCGCCGGGATGCCGAGCTTCGCCACCCCTTCGAGTGCATTCTGGATCGCCGAGATCTGCGGTACGCCCACGCCGGCGACGATCCGGGTCGTGCAGATCGAACCCGGACCGATGCCGACCTTCACGCCGTCGGCGCCATGATCGGCGAGCGCCGCGGCGCCAGCCGCGGTGGCGATGTTACCGCCCACCACCTGCACCTGCGGAAACCTTTGCTTGACCCAGCGAACGCGGTCGAGCACGCCTTGCGAATGTCCGTGCGCGGTGTCGACGACGATGACGTCCACCCCCGCCGCGACCAGCGCCTCGACCCGCTCCTCGTTGTCGGTGGCAACCCCGACCGCCGCCCCGACGCGCAGGCGGCCATGTTCGTCCTTGCACGCGAGCGGGTGCTCGGTGGATTTGAGGATGTCCTTGACCGTGATCAGGCCGCGCAACTCCATCGCATTGTTGACCACCAGCACACGCTCGAGCCGGTGCCGGTGCATCAGTTCCTTGGCGCGCTCGAGGTCAGTACCTTCGGGAACCGTCACCAGCTTGTCGCCCTTGGTCATGATGTTGGCAACTGGCTGGTCGAGCTTCGTCTCGAAACGCAGATCGCGATTGGTGACGATGCCGACGACCCGCTTGCCCTCGACGACCGGCAAGCCGGAGAAGCGGTTTGCGCGTTTCAGCGCCAGTACCTCGCGCACCGACATCGTCGGGGGTACTGTCAGCGGGTCCTTGACCACACCGCTCTCGAAACGCTTGACCTTGGCCACCTCAGCTGCTTGCCGGGCTGAGGGCATGTTCTTGTGGATGATGCCGAGGCCACCTTCCTGCGCGATCGCTATCGCGAGGCGGGCTTCCGTCACCGTGTCCATCGCCGCCGACATCAGCGGGATGTTGAGCGTAATGCTCTTGGTGAGGCGGGTTTCGAGGCTGACCTCGCGGGGAACCACCAGGGAATGCGCGGGGACGAGGAGGACGTCGTCGAACGTGAGCGCCTTCCGGACGGCACGCATGCGGGTTTCTCCTATGCGCAAAAACGAATTATACCCGCGTCGCCAGCGGCGAGCAGGGGCTCCCTGCCCGCCTGGACGCCTTGCTGGCTCGCAATGCGGGACCGATCCGACAGCCGGCCCGGCGGGTTGGCGGGGCGGTCGAACGGCCGTTTGACGTTCGGCGCGCATTCGATTACCTTGCCAATGTCATAAGTCGTGTTACGGTGCCTCCGCCCTAGTCCAAGACGACGATGATCATGCTGCGGCCATATCCCGCCCCGAGAGGCTTGACCCACGTTGCCGCGTTCTCCGTCGCGGCGGCGGCGCTCCTGTTCGCGGCCGCGCCGGCGGGCGCGGCGCTCTACAAATGGGTCGATGCGAACGGCCGCGTCACCTATTCCGACCAGCCGCCACCCGTCAACGTGAAATCCGAGGTCGTCAACGCCCCGACCTCGGCGGCAAACCCGGACGCGATCAAGGACCTGGCAAACCAGGATGCCGAGCTGAAGAAGCGGCAGGCGCAGCGTGTCGAAGAACAGAAAAAAGCAGAGCAGACGCGTATCGATGAAGCAAACCGGCAACAATTCTGCATCGACGCGCGGAGCCAGATCCGGATGTACCAAGCCGACCTGCTGCTGCAGCGGATCAATGAACAGGGCGAAATCGTCTACATGGACGACAGTATGAAGCGGAAGGAAAAAGAAAGGCTCGAAGTAATCGTCCGCGACCGATGCGGGCCCGCGGCGCCCGCACGGGCGGCGGCGCAATGAAATAGGGCGGCCCACGGGTCGCCGAATTCCCCGCCACATTCTGGCGCTGATTCACCTGCCCGACCGGCGCTGCCCGTGCTCGCCCCTCAAGGCAATGCAAGGCGAGCGGTCCCCGCACACGACCGCGTCGAAATCACTTCTTGTCGAGATTTGCCTGATTGATTCGGACGTCGGACTTCGCCTTTAGCGTCGCGATGTAGGCGTCAAAGACCTCGCGGCTTTGCATGTCGCCGATCCGCGTTGCCGCCGCGGCGAGCTTCGCCGGATCGGACACCGGCGGCGCGACCACTTTCAGCACCTTGAAGATCGCGAAACCACCGCGCTCGTTCGGCGCTCCCACGTATTGCGGGACCTTCGCCGCGTCGACCTGAAACACCCGGGCCAGAGCTCCCGGTGAGAAGCCGGGCTGCATCTGGTTGCGCAGCACGCTCACGGGCTTGCCGAATGTCACCCCCGCCTCCTTCTCGGTCTTGCCCTGCTGGAGGAGCGCCAGCTTCTCGTTGCCCGCCTTCTGGGCAAGCTCGCTCGCTTCGCGGAGCGTGAGTTGGCGCCGAATCTCTTCCTTCACGTCGTCGAACGGGCGCGCCGCGGCCGGCTTGTACTCAACGACGCGACCCGCCATCAGCGTATTCGGGCCGACTTCGATGGCTTCGGTGTTGCGCTTGGCGGACACCGATTCGGGACTGAACAGCGCCGCCACGAATTTGGCATTGCCGAGCGCCAGCCGCTGGGCATCCGCGCGGGTGACGGCGGGAGACGTCTGCAGGGTCAGGTTCAACGCCTTCGCGACGCCGGACAGAGTGTCCGCCTGCTCGTAGACAAGGTTCTGGAACTGATCGGCGGCTCCGGCAAACTTATGCCCGATCTTCTGGCGCTTGAGATCGCTCTCGATTTGCGCCTTCGCCTCGTCGAACGGCCGCGTCGCCGCCGCCGTGACGCCCAGCAACTTGATCACGTGCCAGCCGAACTCGGACTGCACCGGCGGCGAGATGTCGCCGGGCTTCATCGCGAACACCGTGTCGTCGAATGCCTTTACCATCGTCCCGCGCGGATTGCTTCCGAGGTCCCCCCCCTGTGCGGCCGAACCGGGGTCTTCCGAAAAGCGCTTCGCCAGGTCGCCGAATTTCGCCGGGTTCGACTTCGCCTGGGCGTAGAGGTCTTCGGCCTTCTTCTTCGCCGCCGCCTTCTCGGCATCCGCGGCGTCGGGCTTCACCGCGATCAGGATATGCGAGGCCTGCCGCTGCTCGTCCCTCGTGTACTGTTTCAGGTTTTGCTCGTAGTGCGTCCTGACCTCTTCGGGCGTCACCGTCAGCTGGGACGCAAGGGAATCGGGCGTCAGCACCAGGTATTCGAATTTCACTTCCTCGGGGGTCCGGAACGCCCCTTGGTTGGCGTCGTAGAACGCCTTCGCTGCCGCGTCGTCGATCTTCACGTCCTTGACAAACGGCGCGGCGTCGATGTTGGCGACGGCCACCTCGCGTTGCTGTTCGAGCACTGTCACGAATCCCTCGCCCGACGCCCGCGCCACGATAGCGCCGCGGGCGATCGGATCGACCAGCTTTTCGGCGAGCAGCTGCTTGCGTATGCCCTCCTCGTAGCTCGCCTCTGGGATGCCGGCCCGCGCCAGCAGTTGCTTGTAATGATCAAGCGAGAAAGTAGGGCCGTCGCGGAAACGCGGATCGGCAGCGATGCGATCAAAAATCTGGGCGCTCGATACGCGGAAGTGAAGTTCGGCGCCCTTCTTTTCTAGCAACCGCTGATGCACCAGCTGCTGCAGGATATTGAAGCGAACCTCGGGGTTATCGAACATCGCTGGATCCACGCGCTGCGTGCGCGTCATCATTTCCTGCTGTTCGCGCAGCGATTGGGCGAACTCTGCCTCCGTGATCCTGCCGCCGTCGAACGTCGCGACCTCGCCGATTCCCTCGCTGCTGCGAAAGTAATAGTCGACGCCAAAGAACGCGAAGGGCAACGCGATCAGCGCCAGAATGAACTGGACGGCACGCTTGTGTTTGTGGACGATGTCGAACATGCGTCGGTACTCCGTCCGGCGCCGGCGGAGGTGCTGGCACCACTGTCGACCAGCAGACGACGGGAACGAGCGCGACCCGTCGGTCGATTGGCCGGATTTCCGCATACGCCCGGGCGCGCCATTCGGGCCCCTGCCCTCATGGCTTGCTCGTTCGCACGCGGTACATCAAAAAAGGGCGAACTCGCGTTCGCCCTTCGTCTTCTGGCGGAGTGGACGGGACTCGAACCCGCGACCCCCGGCGTGACAGGCCGGTATTCTAACCAGCTGAACTACCACTCCCAAACCGGTCCGCGCGCTGCGCTTGGTGGGTGCTGACGGGATCGAACCGCCGACATTCGCCTTGTAAGGGCGACGCTCTACCGGCTGAGCTAAGCACCCGTGCCCGCGCCGGGTGCGGCAACCCCGTCGGGCGTTATCGATCAAGCCAATCAGTTTACCGCATCCTTCAGCGCTTTGCCAGCGCGGAACTTCGGCACTTTCGCAGCGCGGATGCGAATCGCAGCCCCGGTGCGTGGATTGCGGCCCTGCCGCGCGGTACGCTTGCCCACGTAGAAGGAGCCGAAGCCCACGAGGGTCACGACCTCGCCCTTCTTGAGGGATGCCGTGATCGAATTCACCGCCGCGTCCAACGCGCGCCCCGCCGCCGCCTTCGAGATGTCGGCATACCGCGCGATCGCGTCGATCAGTTCGGATTTGTTCACGAGGATCCCCTTGTGGGTTGGATGCCGCAGTGGCGGAAATAAGGCCGGAACGCGCGATCAGGACGACCGGCGGGAACAGGCTTTATAGCAATCGCGATTTCCGCATGTCAAGCACATGCAGCAGCGCGCACGGCGCGTCGATCGCCACCGACGCAGTGGCGCGGGAATTGCGTGCTGCGGCGGTGCTCGAACACACGGCCGCAACACGCGACGCCGATTGAACAACCTGTGGTTTGTGGATTGCTCCGCGCCCCCTCGGCCTCCGCATCTGCCAAAGCATGCCCATGCCGAGCCGTCGGCCTCGCTGCACCGACTCGCCACGCTCGCACCCCGCTCCGCGGGGACCCTGCTCGCACCCTCGTGTCGCTAGTGTTTGATCACCACGGGCTTTTCATCGGGCGCTGCGGTCGGCGGTACCGCCGGTGCTTCCTCGGTGGTTTCCGGCAGCGGCGCCGGCTGCCGCTCGAGCGCCGCCTCCAGCACCTCCTCGATCCAGCGCACGGGCCGGATCTCCAGGCGGTTCTTGATCTCGTCCGGAATTTCGGTCAGGTCCTTCACGTTCTCTTCCGGTATCAGCACCGTCTTGATCCCGCCACGTCCAGCCGCGAGCAGCTTCTCCTTCAAGCCGCCGATCGGCAGCACTTCGCCGCGCAGCGTGATCTCGCCCGTCATCGCAACGTCGGCGCGCACCGGAATGCCGGTCAGGATCGACACGATCGCGGTGACGATCGCCCCGCCTGCCGATGGACCGTCCTTCGGCGTCGCGCCTTCCGGCAGGTGGATGTGCAAGTCCGTCTTCTGGTAGAAATCCGCCGCGATGCCCAGCGTCTTCGACCGATTGCGGACGACCGATATCGCCGCGGCGATCGATTCGTTCATTACGTCGCCCAACTTGCCCGTCGTTGTCGTCTTGCCCTTGCCCGGCAGGGCGACCGCTTCGATCGTCAGGAGGTCGCCACCCACTTCCGTCCAGGCAAGGCCGGTGACCTGGCCCACCTGATTCTTCTTTTCGGCGAGGCCGAAAGTGAACCGGCGCACGCCCAGGTACTTGTCGAGGTTCTTCGAAGTAACATCGACCGGACCCTTCGCCAAGCGGGCCTTGCCTTCGCTCTTGCGCAGCAGCAGCCCCTTCACCACCTTGCGGCAGATCTTGCTGATGTCGCGCTCCAGGTTGCGCACGCCGGCTTCGCGCGTGTAGTAGCGCACGATGTCACGCAACGCGCTTTCGGCGACGTGGATTTCAGCGGGCTTCAGTCCGTTGAGCTTGATCTGTTTCGGCAGCAGATACTGCTTGGCGATCGCGATCTTTTCGTCCTCGGTATAGCCGGACAGGCGGATCACTTCCATCCGGTCGAGCAATGGCGCCGGGATGTTCATGGTGTTGGCGGTGGCCACGAACATCACGTCGGACAGGTCGTACTCGACTTCGACGTAGTGGTCGACGAACGTGCTGTTCTGCTCCGGGTCGAGCACTTCCAGCAGCGCGGACGACGGATCGCCGCGGAAGTCCATTCCCATCTTGTCCACCTCGTCGAACAGGAACAAGGGGTTCCGTACACCGACCTTCGACATGTTCTGCAGGATTTTCCCGGGCATCGAGCCGATGTAGGTGCGGCGGTGGCCGCGGATCTCGGCCTCGTCGCGGACGCCGCCCAGGCTCATCCGCACGAACTTGCGGTTGGTGGCGCGCGCGATCGACTGGCCGAGCGAGGTCTTGCCCACGCCGGGCGGGCCCACCAGGCACAGAATCGGGCCCTTCAGCTTGTCGACGCGCTGCTGCACCGCGAGGTACTCGACAATCCGTTCCTTGACCTTCTCGAGGCCGTAGTGATCGGCATCGAGGGTCTTCACCGCGGCGGCGAGATCCTTGCTGATCTTGCTTTTCTTGCGCCACGGCAGCGCGAGCAGCGTGTCGATGTAGTTGCGCACGACGGTCGCCTCGGCCGACATGGGCGACATCATCTTCAGCTTCTTGAACTCGCCGAGCGCCTTGCCCTCGGCCTCCTTCGACATCCGGGCGGCCTTGATCTTCTTTTCCATCTCGTCGAGATCGGCGTTCTCGTCGCCCTCGCCGAGTTCCTTCTGGATCGCCTTGACCTGTTCGTTCAGGTAGTACTCGCGCTGGCTCTTCTCCATCTGCCGCTTGACGCGGCCGCGGATGCGTTTTTCCACCTGCAGGATGTCGACCTCGCCCTCGAGCAGGCCGAGCAGGTGTTCGAGCCGTTTGCCGACGGCGCCCATCTCGAGTATCTCCTGCTTCTGTTCGAGCTTCAGCGGCAGGTGCGCGGCGATCGCATCGGCGAGCCGTCCGCCGTCGTCGATGCCGGCCATCGACGTCAGGATCTCCGGGGGGATCTTCTTGTTGAGTTTCACGTATTGGTCGAACTGCGCGAGCAGCGCCCGGCGCATCGCCTCGACTTCGTGCGGCTGTCCGGCCTCGCCGGGAAGTGCCGTCGCTTCCGCCGACAGGTACTCACCCTCATCGGCCACACGGTCGAGCCGCGCCCGCTGCGCCCCTTCGACCAGAACTTTCACGGTGCCATCCGGGAGTTTCAGCATCTGCAGCACCGTCGCGATGCTGCCGATCGGGTAGAGGTCCTCCGCCGAAGGATCGTCCTTCGCCGCCGATTTCTGGGCGACGAGCAGGATGTGCTTGCCGGTGTCCATTGCGACGTCGAGCGCCTTGATGGACTTGGGGCGCCCCACGAACAAGGGGATCACCATGTGCGGGAACACGACGACGTCGCGCAGCGGCAGCAACGGCAGGGCGGACATGTCAACGGCGGGGGTCGGTTCGGTGGCCATGCGGGTCTCGCGGATTGGGGTTCGTACGGGAACATGGGGCCGGCGGCCGGCGGTGTCAAGCCGCACGGCGGGAATCGGAGAAAACCCCGCCAACATCATGGGGTTACGGCGATATCCTGGGACCAACTCGTTGCCCGCCAGCGCCCCTGAGCCGCGGACCAGGCGCGATGGCCGACCGCTAACTGTGCGCCGACGCCACCTTTGGCTGCTCGGCGAACATCAGCAGCGGCTTGCCGTCGTTGGCGATCGTCGCTTCGTCGACCACCACGCGCGCGAGGTTGCTGTGCGACGGCAGGTCGTACATCACGTCGAGCAGCACCTGCTCCAGGATCGAGCGCAGACCGCGTGCGCCGGTCTTGCGCGCCAGCGCCTTGCTGGCGATCGCGCGCAACGCCCCTTCCCGGATCTCGAGCTCGACGTTCTCCATCCGGAACATCTTCTGGTACTGCTTGATCAGTGCATTCTTCGGCTCGACCAGAATCTGGATCAGCGCCGCCTCGTCCAGCTCTTCCAGTGTCGCCACGACCGGCAGCCGGCCGACGAATTCCGGGATGAGACCGAACTTGATCAGGTCCTCCGGCTCCGCCTCGCGCAGCAGCAAGCTGATGTCCTTGCGATCGTCCGGGCTCGAGACTTCGGCGCCGAAGCCGATACCGGTCTTTGCCGTGCGATGGCGGACGATCTTCTCCAGCCCGTCGAACGCGCCGCCGCAGACGAACAGAATGTTCGTTGTGTCCACCTGCACGAATTCCTGATTCGGGTGCTTGCGGCCACCCTGCGGCGGTACCGAGGCGATCGTGCCCTCGATCAGCTTCAACAGTGCCTGTTGGACGCCCTCGCCGGAAACGTCGCGCGTGATCGACGGGTTGTCGCTCTTCCTCGAGATCTTGTCGATTTCGTCGATGTAGACGATCCCGCGCTGCGCCTTCTCGATATCGTAGTCGCACTTCTGCAGGAGCTTCTGGATGATGTTCTCGACATCCTCGCCGACATAGCCAGCCTCGGTCAGCGTCGTCGCGTCGGCGATGACGAACGGCACGTCGAGGAGTCGCGCCAGTGTTTGCGCGAGCAGCGTCTTGCCGGAGCCGGTCGGGCCGATCAGCAGGATGTTGCTCTTGGCGAGTTCGACCTCGTCATCCTTGGTGCCGGTCTCCAGCCGCTTGTAGTGGTTGTAGACGGCCACCGAAAGGATCTTCTTCGCGAGGTCCTGCCCGATAACGTATTGATCGAGGATCTGCCGGATCTCGTGCGGGGTTGGCAGCTTGCTCTTGTCGGCACGCGCCGACTCGGCCGTCGTACCCTCCTCGCGGATGATGTCGTTGCAAAGCTCGATGCATTCGTCGCAGATGAAAACCGACGGGCCGGCGATGAGCTTGCGCACCTCGTGCTGGCTCTTGCCGCAAAAGGAGCAATACAGGAGCTTGTCGCCGGTCGATTTGTCGGCCATCAGTTCGGTGAGTCGGTGCCTATGTGCGATTGCCGACCGAGCGCCCGGGGCCCGGGGCGCGCGACCGGCGGAACGACTGTACCCGTCCTACACCCGCTTCTGCAAGACCTTGTCGATCAGACCGTAGTCCACCGCCTCTTCGGCAGTGAGAAAATTGTCCCGGTCGGTGTCCCGTTCGATCTGCTCGATCGGCTTGCCGCAGTGTTGTGCGAGAAGGCGGTTCAACCGCTCCCGCAGCGACAGGATGTACTTGGCGTGGATCGCGATGTCGGATGCCTGGCCCTGGAACCCACCCAGCGGCTGATGGATGAGCACGGTCGAGTTCGGCAGCGCGAAACGCTTGCCCTTCGCACCTGCCGCCAGCAGGAAAGCGCCCATGCTTGCCGCCATGCCCACGCATAGCGTCGACACATCGGGCTTGATGAACTGCATCGTGTCGTAGATCGCGAACCCCGCGGCGATGGAGCCGCCCGGCGAGTTGATGTAGAAGTGGACGTCCTTGTCCGGGTTCTCCGACTCGAGAAACAGCATCTGCGCTACGACCAGGTTGGCGGTGGCGTCGTCGACCGGTCCCACCAGGAATACAACGCGTTCCTTCAGCAGGCGCGAGTAGATGTCGTACGCACGCTCGCCACGCCCACTCTGTTCGATCACCATCGGGATCAGGCCCAGGCCCCTGGGTTCGGTCATGTTCGCCTCGCTGGTTGTGCACCGTTGCCGCGTTGTGGCCGGCATCGTGATTGTAACGGGAGCGGCAGGAACCGCGCCGCGCTTCGCCCGCCGGAAGGACCCGAGCCACGGCCCGAGTGAAAGGCCGCGCCGCGACGGCCGCTCGCGCTCGCTACCGGGTCTGCGCTACGATTGCCGTCATTGGCGCGCCGGGCCCATCAACTCGGTGAACGTCGCCGGCTGGTTAACGACCTTGGCCCGTTCGAGCACCCACTGTACGACGTTGCGTTCGACCGCCAGCGCCTCGAATTCGTTCAGGCGCTCGGGCTTTTCGTAGTGCCATCGCACCACTGCTTCGGGCTGCTCGTAGGTCTGCGCCGCCTCCTGCACGATCGCCTTCACCTGTTCGGGTTTCGCCTGCAGCCCGTTGGCGCGCACGACCTCCGCCAGCACCAGCCCCAGCGCGACGCGCTGCTCCGCGCCGGCGCGAATCAGATCGGGGGCGAGCTTGATATCTTCCGCCTTCATTCCCTGCTGCCGCATGTCGGCGGCCATCCGCGCTGCCATGTCCTGCGCCTCAAGGTCGACCAGCGATTTCGGGATCGCGAGCTCCGCTTTCCGGCGCAATGCGGCCAGTGCCTGGTCCTTGAGCTTACCTTCGATCTTGCGCTTCAGTTCGAGCTCGAGGTTGGCTGCGATCTCGGCCCTCAGCTCACCGAGGTCGCCACTTGCGATGCCGAAGGCAATCGCAAACTCCGCATCGACATCCGGCACATGGGGTTCTGCCACCGTCTTCACGGTCAGCGTGAACTCCGCCTGCTTTCCTGCCACTTCCTTGCCGTGGTAGTCGGCCGGGAACGTGAGCGCGATTGTCCGTGTCTCACCCTCGCGCATGCCGGTGACCGCCGCCTCGAACTCGGGCAACATCCGGCTCTCGCCGAGAACGATCGCGAAGTCCCTCGCCTGCCCACCCGGGAACTCGACGCCGTCGATGCGGCCGCTGAAATCAACGATCGTACGGTCACCCGATCTCGCGGCGCGGGTCACGTGCTCATAGCGTGTGCGCTGTTTGCGCAGCGTTTCGATCGTCTGCTCGACGTCGGCGGGACCGACCCTCGCCACCGGACGCTCGATTACCACGGATCCCAGATCCCCGATGCGGATCTCCGGGTAAACCTCGAAGACCGCCGAGAATTCGAGTTGGTCCGGCGTCGCGGTCCCGACCTTCGGCTCGATCCGCGGATAGCCGGCCACACGGACATTGCGCTCGCGGATCGCATCGTTGAAGCTCGCCTGCAAGGTGTCGGAAATGACCTCGGAACGCACCTGCGGGCCGTATTGCTGGGCAACCATCTTGAGCGGAACCTTGCCGGGACGAAAGCCGGGGACCTTCACGTTCTTCGCAAGCCGCGCGAGGCGCTTTTCGACCTCGGTCTCGATCTCCGCGAGCGGAACCGCCATGTCGAGGCGGCGCTCGAGCGTCCCGATGGTTTCCAGGCTGGTTTGCATGGGCGTCGAATCCTTGCTATTTTGGTTCCGTGGTGCGAAAGGGGGGACTCGAACCCCCATGGGTCGCCCCGCCGGCTCCTAAGGCCGGTGCGTCTACCAATTCCGCCACTTTCGCAGTTTCCGCCGCGGTTTCCAGCGCAGTTTCCATTGCTATTTGCAACGCAGTTCGCATCACCGGCAGGCGCTTTCGCCCAACATATAAGTATAGCCGAACCGAGGCTCGGTTGCCACCGAAAGTGCGGTTCCAGCGCCGCGCTCCACGGGGAAAAGTGGTCCTTATCGTACCTTGCACGCAATCGAGCGTGTCCGTCGCCCATTACGAAAACTTTCCGGTCGCAACGGTCCTGCTGCCGGGGTCGCTGCGACCGGCCGTCATCGCCATTTACCGGTTCGCGCGCGCCGCCGACGATATCGCCGACGAAGGTGATGCGCCCGGGGCCGAGCGCCTGGCGGCGCTCGACCACTATGAACGCGGGCTCGATGCGATCGCGACAGGCACCGCGCCATCCGAAGCGCCATTCGCGGATCTCGCCGCGGCGATCGCCCGGCATCGGCTCCCGCTCGCACCCTTTCGCGACCTGCTGTCGGCATTCCGGCAGGACGTGACGACGGCGCGCTATGCAACTGCGAGCGACCTCTTCGACTACTGCCGCCGCTCGGCCAACCCGATCGGGCGGCTCCTGCTCCACCTCTACCGTGCGGCCACACCCGCGAACCTGCTGCACAGCGATGCAATCTGCACCGCGCTCCAGCTCGTGAACTTCTGGCAGGACATCGCGCTCGATTGGCGCCGCGGCCGTGTCTACCTGCCGCTGCAGGACCTCGCACGCTTTGGCGTCGACGAATCGCAGATCGGGGAAGCCCGTTGCGATACGCGGTGGCGCGCGCTTCTCGCATTCGAGACGGCGCGCGCGCGCGCGCTGCTCGCGTCGGGCCGGCCGCTCGCGCGAAAGCTGCCATGGCGGCTCGCGCTGGAATTGCGCGGCGTCCTCGCTGGCGGCCACCGGATCCTCGAGCTCATCGACCGCGTCGACGGCGATGTCTTCCACGCGCGGCCCACGCTGACGCGTGCCGATTGGGCGATTGTCGCGGTACACGCATGCTTTCCGCCGCGGCGCCATCGCCTTGCACCCACCGAGACCGTCACGTGAGCGCGGCCGGAGAGCCCCAGGGGGCGACTTGCTCCCGCGCCAGAGGCAGGGCAGCGGCGTCAGCCGCAAGCGTCGGTCTACACCAATGACGCCCGACGACTACTGCCGGGAAAAGGCGGCGCAAAGCGGCTCGAGCTTCTATTACAGCTTCCTCTTCGCCCCGCCCCCGCGCCGCCGCGCGATTACCGCCCTGTACGCATTTTGCCGCGAGGTCGACGACGCCGTCGATGAAGCAATCGACCCCGACGTCGCCCGCGCGAAGCTCGCATGGTGGCGCCAGGAGATCGCCGCCGCATACGTCGGCACCCCGCAGCATCCGGTCGCGCGCGCGCTGCAGCCCGTCGTCGCCGCGTTTGCGCTTCCCCAAGCGCACTTTCAGATGGTGATCGACGGGATGGCGATGGACCTCGAGCGCAATCGTTACCTCGATTTCGCTGAACTCGAAGGCTACTGCCACCGGGTAGCCGGCGTCGTTGGCCTCATGTCGGCGGAAATATTCGGCTGCACGTTGCCAGCTACGCGCGAGTATGCGCGCGACTTGGGCATCGCATTCCAGCTCACCAACATCATCCGCGACGTCGGGGAGGACGCGCGCCGCGGCCGCATCTACCTGCCGCAGGACGAGCTCGCGCGCCATCGTGTAACCGTGGCCGCGGTGCTGAAGCGCGAAGACGGGGACGCCTTCCGTGCGTTGATGGCCGAGCAGGCCGCGCGCGCCCGAGCCTGGTACGACCGGGCGATCGCCTTGTTGCCCGCAGCGGACCGCCAGCGCACAGCGGCCCGGTCTCGTCATGGCGGCGATCTACCGCGCACTGCTCGACGAGATCGCGCGCGACGGTTACCGTGTGCTGGAGCACCGCATCGCGCTGACGCCGCTGCACAAACTCTGGATCGCGTGGACGACGGCTCGCCGCAATTGACCCGGGAGGGCGCCTGATGAGCGCCGAAGAGAGACCGGGCATTGCCGTCGTCGGTGGCGGATGGGCCGGCTGCGCGGCCGCCGTGACGCTGGCCGACGCGGGTGTGCCCGTTACGCTCTTCGAGCAGGCGGCAACACTGGGTGGCCGCGCCCGGCGTGTAACGCTTGACGGCATGGCGCTCGACAACGGCCAGCATGTGCTGATCGGCGCATATCGCCAGACACAGGCGCTGATCCGCGGCGTGCACGGGGATGAGCGCGCGGCGGCGCTTCTGCAACGGCTGCCGCTGACGATGCGCCCCTTCGGCGCCGCGCCACGAGATGCCGTCGCGTTCGGCGCGTGGCGCGCCCCCGCGCCGTTCCATCTCCTGCTGGGTCTGCTCGCCGCGCGCAGTTTGAGCTGGCGCGAGCGGATCGCACTCGGCGCGGGGTACTGGCGCCTCGTCCGCGCCGGCTTCCGGATCTCCGGCACACAGACCGTCGCGCAGTACTTTGCCGATGCGCCGCTCCGCGTGATGGGGGCGGTCTGGGAGCCGTTGTGCATTTCCGCACTCAACACGCCGCCTGAATTCGCATCGGCGCATGTGTTCGCGAACGTGCTGCGCGAAGCGTTCACCGGATCCTCGCGCAACAGCAATTTCCTCGTGCCTGTGACGGATCTTTGCGCGCTGTTCCCGGAGGCCGCAGCGCGCCACGTGGTGCGCCACCGCGGCACCGTTCGCACGGGCGTCACGCTGCGCGGTGTCGGCGAGCGGCCCGGTGGCGTTGCGCTGGATGTCGGCGCGGCCACCGAGGTGTTCGATGCGGTCATCGTCGCGGTGGGACCCCACCAGCTCGCGGTCACGCTCGGGCCGGAGGCTGCCGCGACGCAGGCCTGGCGCGAGCCGCTCGCGCAGGTCGCGGCTTTCTCGTGGGAGTCGATAACCACGATCTATCTCGCGTATGCGGAACCGCTTCGCCTGCCCGTGCCGATCATGCGGCTCGACGACACGCCGGGCCAGTGGGTGTTCGATCGCGGCTCGGCGCTGCGCAAGGTCGCGGTTGAGAACGCGCGCGGTCTCGTCGCCGTCGTCATCAGCACCAGTGGGCCGCACGACATGTTCGACCGCGCCACGCTGGCAAGCGAATCGGATGCACAGCTGCGCCGCCTCGCCGGCCGCTGGCCGCTACCGGTCTGGTCGCGCGTCATCGCGGAGCGCCGCGCGACGTACCGCTGCACCCCGGGACTGCCCCGCCCTGCCTGCGGCCGCATCACCCAGGGCGTCTACCTCGCCGGCGATTACACCGATTCCCAGTTTCCCGCCACGCTCGAGTCCGCGACGCGCACCGGTGTTGCGGCCGCCCGGGCGCTGCTGCGCGACAGGCCCGAGCTGCGCCGCTGACGACCCGTCAGGGCTGCGCGGACCCCGTTCGCATCGGTCCCGTTTGCGGCCGGTCAAAGCGGGCGCGCGGCGCCTTGCGTACGATGATTGTATTGTTGCTCCTCGCTATCACCCCTCATGCCTAGCCGAACCGCACGTCTCGCGTCGCTCGCCGCCGCCGCATTGCTCATCGGCGCCTTCAGCCTGCCAGCCGCCGCCGCGGTGACCTGCACGGAAGGCGCCGGCGCGGCGGCCGGCGCGCTGCCCGCCGCGAAACGTACGGCGGCCGAACTCTACCTGACTGCAGTCGACGCGCACGCGCTGATTGCGGCGCAGCCGGCGAAGGTGCTGTTCCTCGACGTGCGCACGCCAGGCGAGCTGATGTTCGCAGGCGTGCCGACGACGATCGACGCAAATGTCCCCGTGATGCTGCTCCCGGCGCGCCCGTCGTGGGACGCCACGCGCCATGCGTTCCGGCTCGAGCCGAACGCGGACTTCGTCGCCGAGGTCGGACGCCGTGTTGCCCAGAAGGGCCTCTGCCCCGAGGATCCGATCGTCGTCATCTGCCTCGCCGGTGAGCGTGCGGCGCGCGCCGCCAATCTGCTGACGCAGGCGGGCTACACGCAGGTGTTCACGATCACCGACGGCTTCGAGGGCGATCTCGCGACCGAGGGCCCCCAAGCCGACCGTCGCACCGTCAACGGCTGGAAGAACGCGGGCCTCCCGTGGACCTACCGGCTCGACGCGGCGAAGATGTACAAGGTCGATTAGGGCAGGCGGCGGCCCAGTCTCACCCATACGCGCGGCGACGCGCTTCAGTGCCCCTGATCGCTACTGCTGCGCGCGCGCTCGCGCAGCACGTACTTCTGGATCTTCCCGGTGGACGTCTTCGGCAGCGGGCCGAATACCACGGTCCGCGGTGCCTTGAAATGCGCGAGGTGGTCGCGACACCACGCGATGATGTCGCGCTCCGTCACCGCCGCGGAGCCGGGCTTCAGCGTGACGAACGCGCAGGGCGTCTCGCCCCACACCCGGTCGGGCCGGGCGACGACTGCCGCTTCCATCACCTGCGGATGGCGATAGAGGCACTCCTCGACTTCGAGCGAGCTCACGTTTTCGCCGCCGGAAATGATGACGTCCTTCGAACGGTCCTTGATCTCGATGTAGTTGTCCGGATGCCAGACCGCGAGGTCGCCGGTGTGGTACCAGCCGCCGGCGAATGCCGCCGCGGTAGCCGCTTCGTTGGCGAGATATCCCTTCATCACCGTGTTGCCGCGAAGCATCACTTCGCCCAGCGTTCGGCCGTCCCGCGCGACCGGCAAATTGGTCGCGGAGTCGGCGACCATCAGGTGCGCGAGCGTCGGCATCGGCACACCCTGGCGCGCCATCTGCCGTGCTCGCTCGGGCAACGTCAGCACGCCCCAGTCGTCCTGCCAGGCACACAGGGTCGCCGGCCCGTACGATTCGGTGAGGCCGTAGAGGTGCGTAACGCGAAAACCCATCCGTTCCATCGCCTCGATGACCGCGGAGGGCGGTGCCGCGCCGCCGGTCGCGACCTCGACGACATGATCGAACGCAATTTTCGCCGCGTCGGGCGCATGCACGAGCAGATTGAGCACGATCGGCGCTCCGCACAGGTGGGTCACGCGATGGTCGCGAATCGCCTGGAAGATCAGCACCGGATCGACGCGGCGCAGGCAGACGTGCGTGCCGCCGGCGGCGGTCACCGCCCACGTGTACGTCCAGCCGCTGCAATGGAACATCGGCAGTGTCCACAAGTACACCGCCGAGGGCGTCAGGCCGAACGCCAGCGCGTTACCGAGCGCGTTCAGGTAGGCCCCGCGGTGATGGTAGACAACACCTTTCGGGTCGCCGGTCGTGCCGGACGTGTAGAGCAACGCGAGCGCATCCCACTCGTCGTGCGGTCCCGGCCACGGAAACGACGGATCCCCTTCGCTGAGGAGTGCTTCGTAGGTCAGCGTGCCGAGGCGCTCGCCTGCGGGCCCTTCCGGATCGTCGACGTCGATGACCAGAACGTCTCTTGTGGCCCGTGCCAGCGCCGCCTTCACGGTCGGCGCAAATTCGCCGTCGGTGATGAGCACCTTCGCCGCGCCGTGGTCGAGGCAGAAGGCGATCGCCGCCGCATCGAGGCGGTAATTCAGCGCATTGAGTATCGCGCCCAGCGCAGGCACCGCGTAATGCGCCTCGAGCAGCGCCGGCACATTCGGCGCCATCACCGCGACCGTGTCACCGCGCCGGACGCCATGCCCCGCGAGGGCTGCGGCGAGGCGGTGGCAGCGCGCCGCGAACTCGGCGTACGTGTAGGCGGTGCGGCCGTGGCGGACCGCGACCTTGTCCGGCCAGATCATTGCGCTGCGTTCGAGGAACGCGATCGGGGATAGCGGCACATGGTTGGCGACGTTCCGGTCAAGGCCGCGGACAAAACGGTGCGTGGTGGGAAGCGGTGGGTCGTGGTCACGCGTCGCGTCGCTCATCGGGGTCCTCCGTCAATCATGTGCGGGCGGCGTCGTAGCGCCCTCGCCCAACGGACGCTGGAGCACGACGCTGTCCAGCCAGCGGCCGAACTTGCGCCCGATCGCCGGCAGCCGCCCGACTTCGACAAATCCCAGCGTCGTGTGCAAGCGAATCGACGCGGCGTTCGCGGCGTCGCCGATGACCGCAATCATCTGCCGGTAATCGCGCAGCGTGCATTCGTCGATCAATGCGGACAAGAGCGCGCGACCCACTCCGCGCCCCTGCGCGCGGGGCCCGACGTACACGGAATCCTCGACGGTGTGGCGGTATCCGGGGCGCGGTCGATACGCGCCCGCGTGCGCGTAGCCGACGACATGCCCGTCGCGCACCGCCACGAAGTATGGATAACCGTGGTCGATCAGCGCTCGAAATCGGGCACGCATTTCGTCGGCCGCAGGCGGCGTGAGTTCCCACGAGGCGGTGCCGGTCGTGACGGCAAAGCCGTAGAGGGCAGCAATTGCCTCGACGTCGCCTTCGACCGCGGCGCGCAGCATGACCGCGGATTGCGGCGCGCCGTTCATACCGCGTCCTCCGCACGTCCGACGTTGCCCGTGGCGCCGTTTCGTCGGCCGGGCGCAATCGCTCGCGGACGCGCCCTTCGGCGCGGCTTCCGCACCGCTGCAGCGTCCCGATCGTTCCGTGTGGTCGGCCGCCACCGGCGCGCGCAGACGCGCCCTTCGGCGCGGCTTCCGCACCGCTGTAGCGTCCCGATCGTTCCGTGTGGTCGGCCGCCACCCGCCCTCGCAGACGCGCCCACCGGGCCTTGGCTTCGCCCTGCTCGCGCAGGCGTCCGTGGCTTCGCCCTGCTCGCGCAGGCGTCCGTGGCTTCGCCCCCCTCGCTCATGCGCTACCCCTTTCCCGCGCCCCGCCCGTCCGGTTGCGCATCAGCCGCTGCTGCTCGCGGTTCCACTCGCGCTCCTTGACCGCCGCGCGTTTGTCGTACTGCTTCTTGCCCTTGGCGAGCCCGACGTCGAGCTTTACGCGCCCACGGCTGTAATGGAGATTGAGCGGCACCAGGGTATATCCGGCGCGCTCGACCTGGCCGATCAGGCGGCTGACCTCGCTCTTGTGAAGCAGCAGCGCTCGCGTTCGCGTGGGATCGGCATGAACGTGCGTCGATGCAGTAGACAACGGCGTGATGTGCGCACCGATCAACGCGATCCGGCCGTCCTTCACGATGACGTAGGCCTCCTTCAGCTGTGCACGCCCCGCACGGATCGCCTTCACTTCCCAGCCTTCGAGTGCGAGCCCGGCCTCGAATTTCTCTTCGATGAAGTAGTCGTGATAGGCTTTTTTGTTGTCGACGATGCTCATGGAGCGCTGCGTCCTCGAAGGCGTGCGCGGAGGTGCCCCGGTCCCCGGAGCGCGACCGCAACCGAAACCTGCGCCACGCTCCTCGCGCGCTCGCCGCCCCCGACCCGGTACCCCATCTTACCAATCCCCGCCCATGCAGCGCGTGAAAAAATCGGTGCTGGTTCCCTTCGGCGCCGGCGCGATGTTCGAGCTCGTCGACCGCGTCGAGCTGTATCCGCAGTTTCTGCCGTGGTGCGGCGGTGCGCGCGTCATCGAGACCCACGAAGGTGGCAAGACGGCGCGCATCGACATCGATTACCACGGGGTGAAGGCGCATTTCACGACGGACAACGCGAATCGCGCGCCGGAATCGATCATCGTCACGCTGAAGGACGGCCCATTCCGCCACCTGCACGGAGAGTGGCGATTCGTATCCCTCGCACCCGATGCGTGCAAGGTCGAGTTCGAGTTCGCCTACGAGTTCACGACGCATCTGCTGGAGCGGGTCGTGGGGCCCGTGTTCGGCCACATCGCGAACACGTTCATTGACGCCTTCGTGCGGCGCGCCGAGTCCGTCTACCTCGGCCAGCCGTGAACGTCGTCGTCGTGTGGGCAACACCAAGTGTCCAGGAAAGTATTCCGGTGACCCTTGATGCCGACGCGACCGTGGCTGATGCCGTCACGCGGTCGGGGCTCGTCGTGCGCTACGAACTCGATCTCGCACGGCTCGGCGTTGCGATCTTCGGACGGCGCGCCACGTGGCAGACGCGCGTTGCGGACGGTGATCGGGTCGAACTGACGCGACCGCTCACGGCCGACCCGAAGGAGGTGCGGCGCCTGCGCGCCAAGGCGAGCCCGCTCGGTAAGACGACACCGAAAACGAAGCGCGCACGGCGCGCGTGATTGTGCGGGCGCAGCAGGTTTGTCTCAAGCCGCCGAAACCGGCGATAATATCCGGATGATTACTTCCCATTCCCGCAGCCGTGCCGCGGCGCTCGCTGCTGCGGCACTCTTCGCGTTCGCGAGCGCCGCCGCCGCGCAGGACGCGCCGGAGTCCGCGCCTGCCGAATCGGTGACGACGACGGTCCGCGACGCCGCGCCAAGCGCGTGGCAGACGGCGGGAGACCTCGCCTCGTCGGCACTCGACCTCATCGGTATTCGCTACCGTTGGGGCGGCGCGACGCCACACACCGGCCTCGACTGCAGCGGCCTCGTGCAGTTCGTGTTCCAGCAGGTAACCGGCGTCACGCTGCCACACTCGGCCAAGGAGCTCTCGCGTCTCGGCGACAAGGTGGCACTCTCCGACCTTCGGCCCGGCGACCTCGTGTTCTTCAACACGCGGCGCTTCGCGTTCTCGCATGTCGGCGTCTATGTCGGCGACAGCCGGTTCATCCACGCACCGCGGCGCGGCCGCGAGGTCGAGGTGGCGACGATCGACGGGCAGTATTGGCGGCAGCGCTTCGACGGCGCGCGCCGCTTGGTCGGCGTACTCCCGGACATCATGCCGGATCTCGTCAGCGAAGCGGTGGCCGCACCGCTGGAGGCAAACACCGCGCCAGCGGAACCCGGGCCGTAAGTCAAGCCCCTCGTCCTTCACCGGACCGGGCCGTGGGACCCCGGATCAGTCGCGCGCGCCGGCGCGCCGCAGCCGCGCCGCGAGCGCCGTGTCATTGTAACGTTTGGCCCAATCGAGCGCGTTCGCACCGTCATGGTTGCGATGGTTGACGTCCGCGCCGCTGGCGATGAGCAGTTCCGCCGTCGTAAAGCGTCCCTCGCGCACCGCCATCATCAGCGCGGTCGTGCCGTTCGGGGACTCCGCATCGATCTTCGCCCCTTCCGCGAGCAGGTAGCGCACGACGGCATCGTGCCCGCCCGTCGCGGCGTAGATCAGCGCGGTCCACCCCGGCGGATTCACGTCCGCGCCACGCGCCCGGAGCTTCTGGACAATGTCGAGGCGGCCCTTCAATGCGGCAAGCATCAGCGCCGAATCGCCGTAGCGGTTGCGCGCATTGACGCTGGCGCGTGCGGCGAGCAGCACGTCCACCGTCGCGGCATTTCCTTCGCGGGCGGCGATGACCAGCACCGGATCGCCGTTCGCATCGACGGTGTCCGGATCCATCCCCCGCTGGAGCAGGTTGCGCACCTCGGTCGCGCGGTCGTTGGCCACGGCAACCAGGAAATCCGCGAGGAGCTGCTGCCCCGCGGCGATCGGCGCGACCGCAAGGAGCGTCGCAGCGGCGAGCGCCACGAACACGCCGCCGATCGACGACAGATCATTGCGGCGCATGCGGATCGATGCGGAACAGGCGGAAGAAATTCGCGGTCGTCGCCTGCGCGATCGCTTCGACGGGCTCCCCGCGAAGCTGCGCCAGCTCGTGTCCAACAAAGGCGACGTAAGCGGGCTGGTTCCGCTTCCCGCGATATGGAGCGGGAGCGAGGTACGGCGAGTCGGTCTCGATCAGTATCCGGTCGCCGGGCACGCGCCGGGCGACGTCCTTCAGGGCTTGCGCGTTCTTGAATGTGAGGATGCCGGAAAACGAAATGTGAAAGCCAACATCGAGCGCGGCTCGCGCTACCTCCCAGGTCTCGGTAAAGCAGTGCATCACGCCGCCGGCGTCGCCGGCGCCCTCCTCGCGCATGATCGCGAGCGTGTCCTCTGCGGCGGCGCGGGTGTGGATGACAAGCGGCTTGCCGCTGCGCCGCGCGGCGCGGATATGCGTCCGAAAGCGCGCGCGCTGCCATTCGAGATCGCCATGCAGCCGGTAGTAATCGAGCCCGGTTTCGCCGATCGCGACGACCTTGGGCTGCGCCGCGAGCGACACGAGATCGTCCACCGACGGCTCGGGGGTGTCCTCGTAGTCGGGATGCACGCCGACGGTCGCGTAGAGATTGGGGTGCGCGGTCGCCAGTGCATGCACGCCCGGCCAGTCGGGAAGATTCACCGCTATGCACAGCGCATGCGTGACGCTTGCCGCGGCCATTGCATCGAGCACCGCGGGCAGGTCGGAGGCAAGCTCGGGAAAGTCGAGGTGACAGTGCGAGTCGACGAAGGTCACATCGTATGCGTGGGCCGCGGCGAAGCCAGCGACTCGCCCAGGATCTTCTCGATGGTCGCGCGCGCCGCGGCGCCGGTGTCGTCCTGCGTGAACTCGACGCCGATGCCCTGCGTGCGGTTTCCCTGTACACCTTCGGGTGTGATCCAGACGACCTTGCCTTGGACGGCAATGCGGTTCGGATCGTCCATCAGCGACAGCAGCATGAACACTTCCTCGCCGAGCTGGTAGGCCCGCGACGTCGGGATGAAAATGCCACCGCCCTTGAGGAAGGGCATGTACGCGGCATACAGCGCGGCACGCTCGCGTATGTTGAGCGACAGCACGCCTGGACGCGCGCCGCCGCCGGCCGCGACGAGCGCCGGGGGAGTGCTACCGTGCTTGTGATCCGCCATCCGCTTACCCGAACAGGCTCCGATATTCGATCAGCAGCGCCTCGGCAACCAACCGCGGCGTCAGGGGATGCGCGACGAGCGCGCGTTGGCGCAGCAGCGACCGATAATAACGAAAGAGCGCCACCGGCGCCACCCGGTCCGCCAACGACGCGAGCGCCGCCGCCGCGTCGGGATTCTGCCGGGCTGCGCCGCCTGCCGCCACGCGCGCCAGATCGGTAGTCCACCCGATGAGCCAATCGATCGCGTGCACCAGCCGCGCGCGCCGCTCGTCCCTGCCACCCGCCTCGATGCGAGCGGCGAGGGCGATCGCCGACAGCCGCTCCGGCTCCGAGAGTTGCGCGACCCACGCGCGGCGTTCAACCTGCGTCGCAGGGTCGGCATGGAGCAGCGCTGCGAGCGGTGCGCCCGCAGCCTGCGCAAGCGCGGCATCCGGTTGGGCCACGCCCTGCGCCGCGAGCCACGTCCGCGCGTCTTCGGCCGCGGGCTGCGGCGCGGCAAGCCGGCGGCAACGCGAGAGGATCGTCGCCCAGACGCGTTCGGGCTGATCGGAGACAAGGATCAGATAGGTGCCCGCAGGCGGCTCCTCGAGCGTCTTCAACAGCGCATTCGCGGCCTCGGGCTCCATCCGTTCCGCCGGTGCGATCACCGCCACCTTCGCGCGCTGGCGATGGCTCGTAAGTTGCACGAAATTGATCAGCGCGCGCACCCGCTCAATGACGATCGTATTCACCGCCCTGAACTCTCCGCTCTCATCGTCGAATTTGGATAATTCGAGCCGCATGAGGTCCGGATGCTGGCCGGCCATCGCGTACCGGCAGCCGGAGCACGCGCCGCAGGCGAGGCCGTCCTGGCGCGGTGTTTCGCAGAGCAGAGCCTGCGCGAAGTTGAGCGCGAGCGCGTGCTTGCCGATGCCGCGCGGCCCGTGAATCAGGAGCGCGTGCGGCCAGGCGTCACGGCGCGCGAGGGTGTCCCGGGCACACTGCGTCTGCCACGGCAGGAGCGACGGCCAAGGCAATGCCGCCGCGCCCTCCGGGTCGCGGGGGTTCATGGTCACGACGACCCCGCCGCAAGCGCCGCCAGATGGGCAGCGAGCGTCGCCCGCACGACGGGGAGCGGCTGGGTGCTGTCAATCACGCGGAAGCGGCGCCGATCCTCGCGTGCCCGCTCGAGGTACGCGTCGCGCACGCGCTCGAAAAAAGCGTTCGCCTCGCGCTCGAACTTGTCCAGCGTCCGGCCCTCGTCGCGTGCTTTGTCGAGACGCGCGCGCGACACCCCGGTCGGCACGTCGAACAGAAACGTGAGATCGGGCTGGCAGTCGCCGTGGATCCACTGCTCGAGCTGCCGGATGCGCTCCAGCGCAACGCCGTGGCCGCCGCCCTGGTAGGCGAACGTCGCGTCGGTAAAACGATCGCACAGCACCCAGTCCCCACGCAGGAGTGCCGGACGAATCACCGCATCCAGATGCTCACGGCGCGCCGCGAACATCAGCAGCGCCTCGCTATCGTGCGTCATCGACTCGCGCAGGAGCAGGACGCGCAGCGCCTCGCCCAATGGCGTGCCGCCAGGTTCGCGTGTCGTCACCACCGTGTGTCCGGTGGTCGCAATCCGCTCCGCGAGCCACGCGATGTGCGTGCTCTTGCCGGCACCGTCGATGCCTTCGAGCGTGAGGAAACGGCCGGTACGCGCGGTCATGGCGGGATAGGGGCGGCGATCGGGCACCGGCGATCGCCACGCCAGCGGTGCGAATCGCGCGGCGGCCTCAACGACTGCCCTTGTGGAATTTTGCCACGGCGCGGTTGTGGTCGGCGAGGTTGTCGGAGAATACGCTGGTCCCGTCGCCGCGCGCGACGAAGTAGAGGTAATCCGTCTTCGGCGGATTGGTCACCGCGTCGATCGACGCCTGCCCCGGCAGCGCGATCGGCGTCGGCGGCAGACCGCCGCGTACATACGTGTTGTACGGCATGTCTGCCTCGAGATCGCGCTTGCGCAGGTTGCCGTCGAAACGGGCGCCGAGGCCGTAGATGACGGTGGGATCGGCTTGCAGGCGCATGCCCAGCCGCAATCGGTTCACGAGCACTGAAGCGATCAGCGGCCGGTCCGTCGACCAGCCCGTCTCCTTTTCGACGATCGAGGCCAGGATCAACGCCTCGTACGGATCGTTGAGCGGCAGGCCGGGTGCGCGCTTCGCCCATGCCGAGTCGAGCCGCGCCCGCATCAGCTTGTGCGCGCGCGCAAGGACCGCAACGTCGGTCGAGCCAACGGCGAAGAAATACGTGTCAGGGAAGAACCATCCCTCCGGCGCGATGCCGGGCGCGCCGATTCGCGCCATCAGCTCGGCATCGGACAGTGCGGGCAAGGTCTTCGCGACCTGCGGCTCGGCAGCGAGGGCGAGCTTGAGTTCTTCGAAGGTCGTCCCTTCGACGATGGTGAGTGCGGTCTGTGTCACGTCACCTTCCGTCAGCCGATCGAGAAGCCGCGGCAACGTGATGCCATCGTCGATTTCGTAATTGCCGGCCTTGATCGTGCGATCGACACGCCGCAGGCGTCCCAGCGCGACCAGCGGCCATTCGCCGGGCACGATGCCGGCCGCCGCCAGATCGCGCGCGACGGCGCGCAGGGTTGCGCCGGCTTTGACGTCGAATTCGTACGGCGACGACGGCAGTGCGAGCGGCTGGGCGAGCCACCACCATGCGCCAGCGAGCGCAGCGATCGCGAGCAATGCGAACACGGCAAAGCCGCGGGCGAGGAGGCGCAACGTTCGGGACAAAGGGAGGAGAGGAGGAGGAAGCCGAGGCGCGCCGGCACGGACGGGCGCCGGGACCGCCAGATTATAATGGGCCGATGACCGAACGCTCCTCGCGACGCGCGTGGTGCTGCGCATCCGCCCGCGCCGCTCGTGCGCCGGCCGCCGGTTTCACGTTGATCGAGATCCTCGTCGTCATCGTGATCCTCGGCATCCTCGCGGCGCTCGTCGTCCCGCGCGTGCTGGAGCGGCCCGATGAAGCACGTGTAGTGGCGGCGAAAAGTGACATCGCTACGATCATGCAGGCGCTGAAGCTCTACCGCCTCGACAACCAGCGCTACCCGACCGCCGAGCAAGGGTTGGCGGCACTCGTGGCGCGCCCGACGCAGCCGCCCTTGCCGCCGAACTGGAAGCCGAACGGGTATCTCGAACGGCTGCCGAAGGATCCGTGGCGCAACGACTACCAGTATCTCAACCCCGGACTGCGCGGCGAGATCGACGTCTACAGCTTCGGCGCCGACGGCCAGCCGGGAGGCACCGGCATCGATGCCGAAGTGGGCTCATGGGATCTGTGAGCCACCTGCCGGCGATCGCGGCGACGGGCCGTGGCTTGTCGTGCCGCGCAGGCTTCACGTTGCTCGAGCTGCTGGTCGTCGTCGTCGTCGTCGGTATCGCCGCAGGGCTGATTGCGGTCAACCTCGACGGCGACGAACGCCGGGCGTCGGAACGGGAAGCAAGGCGTCTCGCCGATGCGCTCGAACACGCGGCGGCGCTCGCGCAATGGCGTGGCGAGACGCTCGGCGTTTCGGCCGACGGTTCGGGATACCGCTTCTGGCGGCGCGGCGCCGAGGACCGCTGGGGCGCGCTCGCCGATGACGATGTCCTCGTGCCGCACAGGCTGCCCGCCGCCATCACCGTCACGCCAGCGTCTTACGCCGGCGGACCCGTCGCGGCCGATGCGATCCTTCCGTTTCGCGCGAGCGGCCGCAACGAGCCGTACGCACTGGCGCTCACCTCACCCACATGGACCTTTCTCGTCACCGCCGATCCGCTGAACCGCGTGCAGGTCGCCGCGACGGCTTTACGCTAGTCGAAATCCTCGTCGCATTGGCAATCCTCGCGGTCGCCCTCGCCGCCGGCATGCGCGCGATCGGGGAATCCGCAGGCAGCGCCACGCTGCTGAAACAGCGCACACTCGCATTGTGGGTCGCACAGAACCGCCTTGCTGCGGCGCAGATCGCGTCGCCGTGGCCGCCCGCGGGCACGCGTGAAGGCGAGGCACTGCAGGCCGGAACACGCTTCAGCTGGAGCGAAAACGTCTCCGGGACACCAAACCCGTCGTTTCGCAAGATCGAGATCAGCGTAGCCGATCCGGTGGCGCCCGGCTACACACTGGCACGCGTCACCGGCTATCTCGGGCAGGCGGCGCCGCGATGACGAGACCGCGTCCGTACGCCGGAGGCTTCACGCTGGTCGAGATCCTGATCGCGCTCGCGATCCTCGCACTGATCGCGGTGCTCGGCTACCGCGCCGTCGCGTCGCTCGCCGAAAGCGAGGTCCGCCTCACCGCGGAGTCCGAACGCTGGCGTGGACTCGACGCGCTGTTCGGACGGCTCGAAGCCGACATGCGGGAAGCGCTTCCGCGGGAGGTCCGTACGGGCGGCGGTACGGAAGCGGCGTGGATCGGAAATGTCGACGGTCGCGGCGACGCCGAATTGCGCTTCTCGCGCGCCGGGCCGGAGTTCGGCATCGAGCCGGGAAGCGCCGGCCAGCGGATCGGCTACCGGCTGCGCGGTGGCGCGGTCGAGGTGCTGTATTGGCCGCACCTCGACCATCCCGCGGGTGTTGTTCCTGTGGCATACGCGCTCGCCGAAGGCATCGTGCGCTTTCGCGTCGCCTATCTCGACACCGGCGGCACGTGGCGCGATCGCTGGCCGGCGCTGGGCGAGCCTGCGGTGCCGCGGGCCGTCCGCGTCGAGCTGACGCTTGCCGACGGCGAGACGGTCGAGCGCTGGCTCGCCTTGCGATGAACGCCGCCCGGCCGCCCCGAGGACGTCCACGCGAGCAGGGCGAAGCCGAGGACGCCCGCGCGAGCAGGGCGAAGCCAAGGCCCGATGGGCGCTTCTGCGCGCGTGGGCGGCGGCCGACCCCCAGGTGTAGCGAGAAACTCGCAACGGCGCGGAGGCCGCACCGAAGGGCGCGTCCGCGCATGATTGTGGTGGCCGCCCCAACCTTCGGTCGCATGCTGACATTTGTGCGGAGGCCACACCAATGACGACTCGCGCACGCGGTGCGGCGCTCGTCCTTGCGATGCTGCTCGCGGCACTCGCCGCGGCTATCGCGGCGACAGTGCTCGCCGACCAGCAGCGTTGGAGTCGTGTCGTCGAGCATCGGCGCGACCAGGTGCAGGCGCAGGCGCTCGCGCTGGCCGGTGTGCAATGGGCGCGGCAGATTCTGGACGACGACGCGCGGCGGTCGGCCATCGATCATCTCGCCGAGCCGTGGGCGCTGACGCTGCCGCCGATCCCCCTCGAGAACGGCGAGATCCGCGGCGCGATCGCCGACGCGCAGGCGCGCCTCAATATCAACGCGTTCGGCGGAGCGGGTCCGGCCATCGAACGGGCGCGCCTCGCGCGCTTGTTTGCGCAGCGTGGCGGGCCCGCCCCGGCGATCGATGCGATCGCCGACTGGATCGACGCCGATAGCGCGGTGCGGCCGGGCGGCGCGGAAGATGCGTACTACACTGCCCAACCGGCGCCCGGGCTCGCTGCCAACGCACCTCTCGTCCGCGTGTCGGAATTGGCGCAAGTCAAGGACATGTCGACGCCGATGCTGGCCGCCGCGGCTCCCTTCCTGTCCGCGCTGCCCGCGGGAACCCCCACCAACGTCAACACGGCGCCGCCGGAAGTGCTCGCGGCGATCGTGGACAACCTCGTCGGCCCGGCGCAGGCCACATTGATCGCCGGCCGCGCGCAGAAGCCGTTTGCGACGATCGCGGAGTTTCGCTCGCGCCTGCCGCAAGGCTCGACGCTCGCCACCGAGGCGTCGCTCGGCGTCAGAAGCGATTACTTCTACGTCACGATCGAAGCGCGACAGGGGGCGACGATTGCGCGCGCCCGCGCGCTGCTCCGTCGTGGCGGCAGCGATTGGCCCGCCGTGGTCTGGCAGGTTGTCGAGTAAGGCGGCGGACACCGCACACGCCGTCGACTCGCGACCGGTCGAGTACACTACGACGAATGGTTTCGCCCTTTCGTTGTCCATGACGACGCTGCGCGTTTTGCTCGCCGACGCGCCATTGCCGGAACGTGCGGACGCATGGGCGTTGTTCGACGAGTCCGGCGCATGCGTGCGCACTGGGCGCGGCGGAGCGAGCGCGTGGCCGGTTCCCAAGCGCATCGAAGCGGTCGTCGCGGCGTCACAGGTGCGCATCGCCAGCGTCGCGCTGCCGCCAGTTCCAGCGAACAGCGTCGCCGCGGCAGCGGGATTCGCACTCGAGGATCAGTTGGCGGGGCCGCCTGCAGCGCAGCATCTCGCCGTTTCCGCGCAACAGGCAGACGGGCGCGTGCGCGTCGCGATCGTCGCGCGGTCGCTCATCGCCGCATTGACCGACAAGGGCGCACCGACGAGCGCATGCGCGCGCATCGTCGCCGAGCCCGATCTCGCGCTACCCGTCACCGGTTGGCGCTGGTGCGCCGACGATTCCCGCCGCGGCGACGCGTTCGTCCGGCGCGCCGACGGCAGTGCCTTTCCGGTGAACGCGCCGCACCCTGGGAGTGGGTTACCGCCGGAACTGGCAATGGCACTGGCGCAGGCACGGCGCGACGGCGCGCTGCCGGTCGAAGTGCGCGTCGATGCCAACGTCGCCGAAGCGGATCTCGCGCGCTGGCGAACCGAAACCGGAGTGGCGTTCGCGCGCGGCACGCCGTGGCACTGGCACGCCGCACCGCCCGCCGCATTCGCCGCGGCGATCGACCTGCGGCAGGGAGCATTCGCACCGGCGCGCGCGACGCCGCGCGGCGCGCGCCTCCGCCTGTTCGCGCCGGCGCTTCTGCTCGCCGCCGTTGCGCTCGCCGTCCATGTCGTCGCGACGGGCGGCGAGTGGGGATGGCTGAAGCTCGAAGAATGGCGCCAGGCACGGGCGTGGGCGGCGCTCGCGACGAGCACGGGACTTGCCGCTGACGCGGCGTCGACGTCTTCGTCGGCACAGCTTGCGCTCGCGCGACGCTACGCGGAGCTGCGGCATGCGCACGGCCTCCCCGCGCCCGACGACGCGCTGCCCCTCCTCGCACGCGCGGCGCCCGCGCTGCGCGCGCTGCCGGCGGGTGCCGTCAAGAGTGCCACTTACGCCGACGGCCATTGGACGCTCGACCTCCCGCGCGTCGACGCGACCACGATCGGCGATCTCGGCGTGCGGATGCGCACGGCTGGCGTCTACGCGGTCGTCGCGACGTCAGCCGGCGGTGCGCGGGTACGTCTCGGAGGACCGTAGTGACATCACGATTCACCGACCTGCGCGCTTCGTTGCCGCTCGCCCGCTGGTGGTCGGTCAAGACCACCAGCGAGCGTCGGGTTCTCGGTACGCTGGCGATCGTCGCCGCCGCAGCGCTCGCGTGGTGGGCAATCTGGCAACCGCTGGGACGCGACATCGCCGCCATGCGCGCCGTGCAGGCACGCAATGCGGCGGCCCTTGCCGATGCGCGGCGGATGGCCGATGAGATGGCGGGGCTCGCTCGGGCGGCGCCGCCGCCAGCAGCCGCCGATGCACGCGCCGATCTCGAACGCGTGCTGACACGTGAAGGTCTAAGAAACTCAGTGACGCAGGCTGACTGGCAGGAAGGCCGCGCACGCGTCGTCTTTGCAGCCGTGAATTACGAGACGCTGGTCGCGGCACTCGAAGGGCTTCAGCGTGACGCTCGGCTGCGGGTCGTCGACGCAAAGCTGACTGCCCGCGTCGAACCGGGCGCGATCCGAGCCGAGCTCGTGTTGACGCGCTGAACGCACCGCGAATCGCAATCGCGATGCGCCGCCTCCTGCTCTTTGTCAGCGCGCTGGCGGCATTCGCCGCTGCCGTCGTGGCATTCGCGCCGGCGGTGCTTGTCAATCCTGCGCTCGACCGCATGAGCCGCGGCACGCTTACGCTCGCCGAAGCGGAAGGAACGATCTGGCACGGCCGCGGGATTCTGGTCGCCGGCGGCGCGGGGCGGGTGCCGCTCGCGTGGTCGATCGATCCATGGCCACTTGTCCACCGCGAGCTGCGGCTTTCCCTTTCCTCGCACGCCGGTGGCGCGGGCACCCCGCGCGGCGAAATCGCCGTGCGCGAGCACTCGGTCATCGTGCGCAACCTCGACGTCACGCTTCCCGCCGACATGCTGCGTATTGCTGCGCCCCGTGCAGGCTTTCGCGCGGCAGGCGAAGTACGCGTAATTTCGCCGTCGCTCGACTCGACGCCAGCCGCGATACGCGGCGCGGTCGATCTCTATTGGCACGATGCGCGGATCGAATCCGCGAGCGGCGGCGTCGACCTAGGAACGATCGTCGCGGTGCTCGTTGCTGACGGAGAACGCCTCGGGGGCCCCGTCGCCAACGAAGGCGGCGACGTGGAGGTCCGCGGTACCGTCAAATGGCAGATCCCGGGAAGTGGCGACGCGTCGCTGCTGCTGACACCGCGACGTACCGACAATTCCACGCTCGCGCGCATCCTTGCCGTGATCGGAACGTCCGACGGCGCCGGATGGCGAATCGCATGGCACGCGGACCTGCGCTGAGCCGCAAGCGGACCCTGCGGCACGACACGGCCACCGCGACGGAGGCGCGCAAGCCGCGCATCGATGGCATCGACGCGCTGCGCGGCGGCGCGCTGTGCTTGATGTTCATCTACCACTTCTGTTTCGATTTGCGGTACTACCGCGTGACCGCCTGGGATTTCGAGCACGATCCGTTCTGGCTCGGCTTTCGCGGCCTGATCGTGACGTGCTTCATGGTGCTGGTCGGCGTGAGCCTCGTCCTCGCCGAGCGGGCGGGCGCGACGCCGATGCTTTTCTGGAAGCGCATCGGCGTCATCGGCGCGTGCGCGATCGCGGCATCCGTCGGCAGCTTCGTCGTGTTTCCACGCACGTTTATCTATTTCGGGATCCTGCACTGCATCGCCACGGCGTCGGTGCTTGCGCGGCCCTTCGTCCGCAGGCCGGCGATCGCGCTGGCAGTCGGCGGCGCCGCGATCGTCGCAGGCATTTTTCTGTCATGGCCCGCATTCGACGCGCGCGCGTGGTCGTGGATCGGCTTTACGACGCACAAGCCCACGACCGAGGACTACGTTCCGCTCGTACCCTGGGGCGGTGTTGTTTTCGTCGGCATAGCGATCGGCCACGTCCTGGCGCGCACCGCCTTTCGGCCGCTTGCCCCGCTCGCCCGCGTGCCGCGCTGGCTCCCTTGGCTCGGACGGCACAGCCTCGCCGTCTACATGGTCCATCAGCCGATCCTGCTCGCAGCGCTGTGGGTCGCCGTGGGACGGTGACTGCACGTCGTTGCCGCGCTGCGCTTATCCGCTATAATTGCGCACTCGCAGGCGCGTAGCTCAGCTGGTTAGAGCACCACCTTGACATGGTGGGGGTCGTTGGTTCGAGTCCAATCGCGCCTACCAGTCGCCACACTCGACGCACGACGGAAAGGCCTGGGTTATGACACCGCGAACGCGCAGGGAGCCCCGTTAGAGAACGCGAGTTCGCACGTCGTTGTGTCACGGAAAAGTGCGGCTCGCCCGCACTTTTTTTGCCTCCGGAGTTCTCCATGCCTCGAATCCGCTTACCCGACGGCGCCGTCAAGGTGTTCGACGCGCCCGTCACCGTCGGTGAGGTCGCTGCCGCGATCGGCCCCGGTCTCGCCAAAGCCGCGCTTGCCGGTCGTGTCGAGGGCAAGCTCGTCGACGTCTCGCACAAGATCGCCGGCGATGTCGATCTCGCGATCGTGACCGACAAGGACCCCGACGGGCTCGAAGTGCTGCGCCACTCGACGGCGCACCTTCTGGCCTACGCGGTGAAGGAGCTCTTTCCCGACGCGCAGGTGACGATCGGACCTGTGATCGAGGACGGTTTCTACTACGATTTCTCGTTCAAACGCCCGTTCACGCCCGAGGATCTCGCGGCGATCGAGGCGAAGATGGCCGAGCTCGCGAAAAAGGACGAGCCCGTCGTGCGCAAGGTGATGCGGCGCGACGATGCCGTCGCGTATTTCAAGTCGATCGGCGAGCACTACAAGGCCGAGATCATCGCGTCGATCCCGTCCGACGAAGACATCTCGCTCTATACCGAGGGGAAGTTCACCGATCTCTGCCGCGGTCCGCACGTTCCGACGACCGGCAAGCTCAAGGTCTTCAAGTTGACCAAGCTCGCCGGCGCGTACTGGCGCGGCGATTCGAAGAACGAGATGCTGCAGCGGATCTACGGCACCGCGTGGGCGCGGAAGGAGGACCTCGAGCTCTACCTTCACCGCCTGGAGGAAGCCGAGAAGCGCGACCATCGCAAGCTCGGGCGCGCGCTCGACCTCTTCCACCAGCAGGACGAGGCGCCGGGGATGGTGTTCTGGCATCCGAAGGGTTGGACGCTCTGGCAGCAGGTCGAGCAATACATGCGCCGCGTCTACCAGGATAACGGCTATCAGGAAGTCCGCGCCCCGATGATCCTCGATCGCAGCTTGTGGGAGCGCTCCGGGCACTGGGAGAATTACAAGGAGAACATGTTCACGACCGAATCGGAAAAACGCGACTTCGCGATCAAGCCGATGAACTGCCCGGGACATGTGCAAATCTTCAACTCGGATCTGCGCAGCTATCGCGACCTGCCGTTACGCTATGGCGAGTTCGGCTTCTGCCACCGCAACGAAGCGTCCGGCGCACTGCACGGGATCATGCGGGTACGCGCCTTCACCCAGGACGACGGGCATATCTTCTGCACGCCGGACCATATCGAGCCCGAAGTCACCGCGTTCAATCGACTGGCACTCGCCGTCTACAGGGACTTCGGCTTCGAGGACATCGCAATCCGGTTGTCGCTGCGGCCGGAAAGGCGCATCGGCTCCGAGGAGGTCTGGGATCGCGCCGAGGGCGCCCTGCGCGCGGCGCTCAAGGCCTGCGGCGTCGCCTGGAGCGACCTCCCGGGCGACGGGGCGTTCTACGGGCCGAAGATCGACTACAGCCTCAGGGACTCGCTGGGCCGGTCGTGGCAATGTGGAACCATGCAGGTCGACTTTTCGATGCCTGAGCGTCTCGGCGCCGAGTACGTTGCCGAGGACAACGCGCGCAGGGTTCCGGTGATGCTGCACCGGGCGATCGTCGGGTCGCTCGAGCGCTTCATCGGGATCCTGATCGAGCACCACGCTGGCGCCATGCCGCTGTGGCTCGCCCCGGTGCAGGCGGTTGTCCTCACGATCACGGACCGGCAGGCCCCGTACGCCCGGGAACTCCTGGCCCTTCTCACGGGCACCGGCTTCCGCGTTGCAGCCGATTTGCGTAACGAGAAAATAACCTATAAAATTCGCGAACATAGCCTGCAAAAGCTGCCGTACCAATTGATCGTCGGCGACAAGGAAGTGCAGGCTGGACAGGTGGCCGTGCGAACCCGCAGCGGCGAGGATCTGGGGGCGATGCCCGTGGATGCCTTGATCGCCCGCCTCCGCGAGGAGGTGGCGGCGCGTCACTGAGGTGGCGTGCCGTGGCGTGGGAGGCACGGTCTCTCTTTTGTTGACTCGGAGGAACAGCGATAGCCCAGGACAAAGCACCGCGGATCAATCTAGAGATCAACGCTCCGGAGATCCGCCTGGTTGGAGAGGAAGGCGAGCAGCTCGGCATCGTCCCGCTGGCGGAAGCCATGGCGAAAGCGGAGGCGGCGGAACTCGATCTGGTCGAGATCGCGCCAACGGCCAAGCCCCCGGTTTGCCGGATCATGGATTACGGCAAGTTCAAATACCGCGAGGCGAAAAAGCAGCACGAGGCCAAGCTCAAGCTGAAGCAGATCCAGGTCAAGGAAGTCAAGTTCCGGCCCGGGACCGACGAAGGCGATTACAAGATCAAGCTGCGCAACCTCACCCGGTTTCTCGGCGAAGGCGACAAGGCGAAGATCACGTTGCGCTTTCGCGGCCGCGAGATGGCGCACCAGGAGTTCGGCGTGCGCCTGCTGGAGCGGATCAGGAACGACCTGGAACCGTTCAGCGTCGTCGAGTCCTGGCCGCGGCTCGAAGGCCGGCAGATGGTGATGCTGCTGGCCCCGAAAAAGGTGGCGCCGAAGGCTCCGCCGAAGGACCATCACCCGACGAAGCCCGACGCCGGTAAAGAAGTCTCTCCACCGGAGAGCACCGCCGTGGGCAGCAAATAAGGGACGAGTCATGCCCAAGATGAAAACGAAGAGCAGCGCCAAGAAGCGCTTCCGCGTGCGCGGTAGCGGCAGCGTCAAGCGCGCGATGGCGTTCAAGCGCCACATCCTTACCAAGAAGTCGACCAAGAACAAGCGGCATTTGCGCGGCACGACGGGCGTTCACGGCACCAACGCCGATTCCGTCGCGGCGATGCTGCCTTACGCGTAACGGAGCGCTGCCATGCCAAGAGTAAAACGTGGCGTGACCGCGCGCGCGCGGCACAAGAAGGTCCTCGCCCAGGCCGCCGGCTACCGCGGCCGCCGGAACGCGGTGTACCGGATCGCCAAGGAAGCGGTGATGAAGGCGGGGCAGTACGCGTATCGCGACCGCCGGACCAAGAAGCGGGTGTTCCGTGCGCTGTGGATCGCCCGGATCAACGCCGCGGTGCGCGAGCTCGGCATGAGCTACAGCGCGTTCATGAACGGACTGAAGAAGGCGTCGATCGACATCGACCGCAAGGTGCTCGCCGATCTCGCCGTCCACGACAAGGCGGCGTTTACGAAGATCGCGGAGCAGGCCAAAGCCTCGCTGGTCTGATCAGGGAACCGAAGACAAAGGGAGGCGTGACCCGCCTCCCTTTTTTCTTGCCGGTCCCGCCACGACAACGAACCCACCCGGCCTCGCCCATGGACGACCTCGACCGCATTGTCGCGACCGCGCTGGCCGAATTTGCCGCGTGTTCGGAGCCGGCCGCCCTTGAAAACGCCAAAGCAAAGTACCTGGGCAAGGCAGGCGCGCTCACCGAATCGCTGAAGGCGCTGGGGAGACTCCCCGCCGCCGAGCGCCCAGCCGCCGGCGCTGCCATCAACGACGCCAAGGCAAAGCTGGAGGCGGCGCTCCGCGCGCGGCGCGACGCGCTCGCCGACGCGCGGGCCGACATGCAGCTTGGCGCCGAGGCGCTCGACGTGTCACTCCCTGGTCGCGGTGTCGGCACGGGCGGCCTGCACCCGATCACGCGGACGCTGGAACGCATCGAGACGCTGTTCCGCTCGCTCGGCTTCGACGTTGCCGATGGGCCCGAGATCGAGGACGACTTCCATAACTTCACGGCGCTCAACACCCCGGAAAACCATCCGGCGCGCTCCATGCACGACACGTTCTATGTCGAGGGCGGCTACGTGCTGCGCACGCACACGTCGCCGATCCAGGTGCGCTACATGGAAACGCACGCGCCGCCGATCAAGATCATCGCCCCCGGCCGCGTGTACCGCGTCGACAGCGACGCGACGCACTCGCCTATGTTCTATCAGGTCGAGGGCCTGTGGGTCGCCGATGACGTGTCGTTCGCCGACCTGAAAGGCGTGTTCACCGAGTTCCTGCGCAACTTCTTCGAGCGCGACGACTTGAGGGTGCGGTTCCGCCCGTCGTTCTTCCCGTTCACCGAGCCCTCCGCCGAAATCGACATGAGCTTCGGCGATGGCTGGCTCGAAATCTCCGGCGCGGGGCAGGTGCATCCGAATGTGCTCGCGGCCGTCGGCATCGATCCGGAGCGCTATCAGGGTTTCGCGTTCGGCATGGGCCCGGACCGCCTGGCGATGCTGCGCTATGGCGTCACCGATCTGCGCCTGTTCTACGAGAACGACTTGCGCTTCCTGCGCCAGTTCGCGTGAGGCGATGATCCGATGAGATTCTCCGAACGATGGTTGCGCACGCTGGTCGATCCGCCGCTCGATACGGCGGCGCTGTGCGACGCCATCACGATGGCGGGTCTCGAAGTGGAAGAGACAGCGACCGCCGCCCCGCCCTTCTCCGGCGTGGTCGTCGCGCGGATCGAGGGTGTGGCGCCCCACCCCAACGCCGACCGGTTGTCCGTGTGCACCGTCGATGCCGGTGGCGCGCAGCCGCTGCAAGTCGTCTGCGGCGCCGTCAATGCAGCCGCCGGAATGAAGGTGCCCTACGCCACGATCGGTGCCCGCCTTCCGGGCGGGCTCGCGATCGAAAAGGCAACGATGCGCGGCGTCGAATCGTCCGGGATGCTCTGTTCGGCCAAGGAGCTCGGGATCGACGATGACGCGTCCGGCCTTCTCCCGCTGCCGGCGGAGGCGAAGGTCGGGGCCGACCTGCGCACGGCGCTCGCGCTCGACGACACGTTGATCACGCTGAAGCTCACGCCGAATCGCGCCGACTGCCTGTCGCTCGTGGGCATCGCGCGCGATGTCGCCGCAGCGACCGGCGCCCCGCTGACGCTACCTGCAATCGGCGCCGCTCCGGTGGCTATCGCCACGCAGCGCGCCGTGCGCGTCGAGGACGCTGCCGGCTGCCCGCGGTTCGTGAGCCGCACGATCGAAGGCATCGATCCGCGCGCGCCGACGCCCTCCTGGATGATCGAGCGCCTGGCGCGCAGCGGCATCCGCGCGATCTCGGCGGTCGTCGACATCACCAACTACGTGATGCTGGAGCAGGGCCAGCCGCTGCATGCTTACGACGACCGCCTGCTCGACGGTGCGATTGTCGTTCGCTTCGCGCACGCCGGCGAAAAGCTCACGCTGTTGAACGGGCAGACAATCGATCTCGAGCCCGACCTCCTGCTCGTCTGCGACGAGAAAAAACCGCTGGGCTTGGCCGGCATCATGGGCGGCGAGCATTCGGGGATCAACGACACCACGACCACGGTGTTCCTCGAAGGCGCGTTCTGGTCGCCGGCGGTGATCCAGGGGCGCTCGCGGCGGTTGGGTTTTGCGAGCGATGCCGGCTATCGCTTCGAGCGCGGAGTCGATTTCGGCAACACCGCCCGTGCGGTCGAGCGCGCGACGCAACTCATCCTCGATACCTGCGGCGGCCGCGCCGGACCGCTCGGCGACGCCGTCGACACATTGCCCCGGCGCGAACCTGTCCGCGTGCGCCCCGCGCGTGCCGCGCGCCTGCTTGGCGTCGCGATTCCTGAACAGGTCATGGCGACCCTGTTCGGCCGCCTCGATCTCACGTACACGCGCGACGGAGCTGACTTCCTCGTCACGCCGCCTACCTTCCGCTTCGACCTCGCCATCGAAGAGGACTTCGTCGAGGAGATCGCGCGGCTTTACGGCTACGATGCGATCCCGGCCGTGCCCTCGGCACATGTGCAGGCGATGCTGCCTGCTCCCGAAGCATCGCTGTCCGAAGGCGCGCTGAAGCGCCGCCTCGTCGCCCGCGACTGGCAGGAGGCCATCACGTTCAGCTTCGTCAGTTCGGCCTGGGAGGCTTCGCTGTTTCCGGACCGCCACGGCAACGCCGCGCCGATCGCCGTGCTGAATCCGATTGCCAGCCATCTCGACGTGATGCGTACAACGCTCGCCGGCGGCCTGATCGAGGTGTTGCGCACAAACCTTGCGCGCCGGCACGAACGCGTCCGCGTGTTCGAGACGGGCCGCTGCTTCATCCGCACGGACGGAGGCTGCGACCAGCCGCTGCGTTTCGGCGGGCTCGCCTGGGGGCACGCCTCCCCTGAGCAATGGGGCATTGCGAAGCGGGCGCTGGATCTGTTCGACGTGAAGGGCGATCTCGAAGCGCTCGTCGCTCCGCGGACGTTGTCCGCCGAGCGCGCCCCGCATCCGCTGCTTCACCCGGGTCGTGCCGCGCGCTTGCGCCTCGAGGGCGAACCGCTCGGCTGGCTGGGCGAGCTGCATCCCCGGCTCGTCAAGCACTTCGAGCTGCCCGGGGCGCCCGTGCTGTTTGAGCTCGACCTCCCGCCCTTGCTGCGGCGGCCCCTGCCCGCGGCGCAGCCGATCTCCCGGCTCCCGAGGGTGCGCCGTGATTTCGCGGTTGTAGTCGACGAAGGGGTGCCAGCGGCGGCCCTCCTGGAGGCGCTCTCCGCGGTGGCGCCGTCGCACATCGAAGCCATTCGCCTGTTTGACGTCTACAGGGGAGCCGGTTTGCCTCAGGGCAAAAAAAGCCTTGCGATTCTTGTGCTTATGCAGGATACTGCACGTACTTTGACGGACGCCGACATCGACGCGACCGTGGCGGAACTGCTGCGGGTCCTGAAAGATCGGTACGACGCAACGCTCCGCCAACAGGGGGGATCCCGATGACGCTTACCAAAGCGGAACTTGCCGATTTGCTGTTCGAACAACTCGGCCTCAACAAGCGCGAGGCCAAGGATATGGTCGAGCACTTTTTCGAGGAAATCCGAATCGCTCTCGAGCGTGGCGAGGCCGTCAAGCTGTCCGGCTTCGGCAACTTCCAACTGCGCGAAAAACCGCAGCGTCCCGGGCGCAATCCCAAGACCGGCGAGGAAATTCCGATCACCGCCCGTCGCGTGGTCACGTTCCATGCAAGCCAGAAACTGAAGGCCATGGTCGAAGCCGCGAACCATGCCGGAACACAGCCGAGCTAACAAGGTCGAGCTGCCGCCGATCCCCGCCAAACGGTATTTCACCATCGGCGAGGTCAGTGACCTTTGTGCAGTCAAGCCGCACGTGCTTCGTTACTGGGAGCAGGAGTTCGCGCAGTTGAAGCCAGTCAAGCGTCGAGGCAATCGGCGCTACTACCAGCGCCACGAAGTCCTGCTGATCCGCCGCATCCGCGACCTTCTCTACGAGCAAGGATTTACGATCAACGGCGCTCGGCACCGACTTGACTCCGAGATCATGACACCCGGCAACGGACCCTCCGGTTCGGGTCCGGAAGGCGCGACGGCAGGAGGCACGGTACCGCCACCTGGGGGCACGGTCCGTAACGACGTGCCCACTGCTGCCGAACTCCGGCACGAGCTCATCCGAATCCGACAATTGCTGGGGCTGGACCGATGATCCGGTCTATAATCCGAGCTTCGCGTCGGGGCGTAGCGCAGCCTGGTAGCGCACCTGCATGGGGTGCAGGGGGTCGGAGGTTCAATTCCTCTCGCCCCGACCATATTCACGAAGCCGGTTTGGGGAATTCGGGCCGGCCTCGCCGCTTGGACAGGGGACGCCGTCGCGCTTGCGCCGCATCCCAGTTGCCCGCGACCACCGGGTGCCGCAGTTCCCTGCGACGCGCGTACGGCGAAGCCGTAGCGAGACACTCACTGACAGAGGCACGCTTCTTGCTTTGTCGATCCTTTGTCACGCCGCGACGAAGGAGGAGCCCATGACCGCAGCGCAGCCTCGCCCCACCGGAGTCATCTCCGAGCTGGCGCTCGCGCGCGCCCAGCGCAACACGGTCCTGATCATCGACGACCTGTTCAGCAGCCGCCTGCTGCTGGCCGAGATCGTCCGCCAGATCGACGGCAAGCTCAATCTCGAACTGTTCGACACGCCCAGCCGCGCGCTCGAGTTCGCGCGCAACAATCGCGTCGACATGGTACTCACCGATTACAAGCTGCCGGAGTTCGACGGGATCGAGCTGGTGAAACAGATTCGCGGCCTGCCCCATTGCGTGGACGTGCCGATCATCGTGATCACGGTCGTTGACGACCGCCGCGTTCGCTACGAGGCGCTCGAAGGCGGGGCCACCGACTTTCTGATCAAGCCATTGGACGAGCACGAGACGCGCGCCCGGTGCGCGAACCTGCTCGAGCTCCGCCGCCACAAGATCGTGCTCTCCGATCAGGCACGTGTACTGCAGTACCAGGTCGACAAGTCGGTCGCCGAGATCCACGAGCGTGAGCTCGAAACACTCGCCAAGCTCGCGAAGGCCGGCGAGTTTCGCGACAAGACCACCGGCAACCACCTGATGCGGATGGCCAAGTACTCGGCGCTGATCGGCCAGCATCTCGGGCTGGGCACCGAGACCGCGCACGTCCTTGAAGTGGCCGCCCCGATGCACGACATCGGCAAGATCGGCATTCCCGATTCGGTGCTGCTGAAGCAGGGCCCGCTTACCCCCCCGGAAATGGAGATGATGCGGGGGCACCCACGCATCGGCTACGACATCCTCAAGGGCAGCCCGTCGAAATACCTCAGCATGGGTGCGATCATCGCGCTCGGCCACCACGAGAAGTTCGACGGCACCGGCTACCCGAATGGCCTCCACGGCGAGGACATCCCGATCGTCGCGCGCATCGTTGCGGTGGCCGACGTCTTCGACGCGCTGGTGAGCGAGCGCCCGTACAAGCACGCGTGGCCGGTGCAGGAAGGGATCGATTACCTTCGGTCGCAGCGGGGCAAGCACTTCGACACGAAATGCGTCGACGCCTTCCTCGGCGACCCGACCCGGATCGACGCGATTTTCACGGAGTTCGCGGACTGAACACAGCATCTCTTCGGAACCCAAAGATCGCTTAGGCACTCGCGCTCGGCACGGGATGGAAGTCGCCGGCAGATTAGACGGTTGGCGGTGATTCCGCTTAAGGCTTACTTTAGTTCCCATAAGCAGCCCGACAGGCATCCAGCAGCACGTATACGGCGCGTGCCTCGGCATCCTGGTCCTGCGCGAATTGTCGCCGCATGGCACGGCGGCATTAATGCTCGCCGCGTCTTCCTCCGGCGGAATCGCTGTGGTTGTCGAGTTCAGCGAGGGCTGCGACAACGGGACTCAGATCACCTTTCATCGGAGCAAACGACCCTTTTAGTGGCCCGATAGGTGGCGATGCCGCACCCCAATCGAGGCCTTCCTGTCAGATGCTTTACGCAGTGGTCAGTGGCTACCTCCAGCGGACTAGTATCGACCCCCACGTAAATCCACCGCCAACCCCAACCAATAGCACTTGGTGGCCGGATTTGATGCGGCCGTCGCGCACTGCCTCATCGAGCGCCAGCGCAATCGACGCGGCGGACGTATTCGCATGATGATCGACTGTCACGACAACCCGTTCCGGTGCAAGTCTAAGTTTGCGCGCCGCAGTTTCGATGATTCGCAGATTTGCTTGGTGCGGGATGAACCAGTCGATCTCGCTGATTGGCGTGCCAGTCGCCACCAACGCCTCTTCGGCGGCCTCGACCATCCCACGCACCGCAAATCGGAACACGACGCCGCCATCCATATAAACGTACGGGTGGCCGAGATAGGGGGCACAGTTCAGTACGGTGGGATGACCGCCGTCGGCGTGAAGATGCGCCGTGCGAATTCCGGGCCGATCCGAGCTGGAAACGATAGCCGCGCCGGCCCCGTCGCCGAAGAGCACGCAGGTCGAACGATCGTTCCAGTCAAGGAGCCGCGACATTTTTTCGGCGCCAACGACGAGCACGTGTCGCGCCGCGCCTTTCGAGACCATCGCATCAGCGATCGCAATTCCGTACACAAACCCCGAACACGCAGCAGAAAGATCGAAGGCCGCGACATGCCTGGCGCCGAGTTTGGCCTGAAGTAAAGCAGCGGTCGAAGGGAAAATCATGTCTGGCGTGATCGTGGCCGCGATAATAAGATCGAGGTCGGTCGCCGCAAGACCCGCCGCGATCAATGCTTCCCGCGACGCGACGAATGCCATGTCGGACGCCTGCTCGTCCGGTGCAGAGATGTGCCGCTGCTGGATGCCAGTCATTGACCGAATCCATGAATCGGTCGTATCGATCCGGCGCGCAATCTCGTCGTTGGTCAGCACCTGCGCCGGGAGGTACCGGCCGGTGCCCGTAATCGTGCTCGGCATGGTTATGTTGAGGCAAGCCCGGAAACCTACTGCCGTCGAAGTCTGTAATGACTGGGACGTTAATCGTCGAAGATCAAGAAATGCCGTAGTCTACATTGTCTTCGGAAGCCGCCCATGCCGCCGTATTTCGCAATTGCCACCTGTCAGCGCGATTGCTGCGCGAGTATTTCTTCGACAGCCTCTGCGTTCAGCCAATCCCCCACGGAAAGCCAAAGGAAGCGGCACGGCGGGCCAAACACGCCCAGGATCGCTGCACTGCGGCCCGTGATGTCACCTGTCGGATCTCGGCCGCCAGTGCCCTTGCCCATAGTCTTGCGTTGCCCCCTTCACAAGGGCATCATGGGGAGCTAATCGTCGTCCCAAAGGCGACATCAACACCGACCGTTGCTACCAACCTAATATGGCACGGGACTTGCGTCCACCGACGAAGGGCTCCGAGATTCCATTCTACGGGGAGCCGTCGCCCTTGATGAGCGCCTTCACCTACCTCAGGACCCGGCTCGCCGGACGGACCGATAGCGAACACGAGCAGGCCATTCTGCGGCTTGTAATCGTGGGATTGGTCCTCGCGTATATGACGCTGATCAGGGGTCCGGCCGAGGGTTGGTCTGATCTCCACATAGACATTGCGATCGGGCTTGCAGGATTCTTTGCGATCGCGATTGGGATCTTTGTGGCCATATGTGTGTGGCCTTCGCCGAATATCGGGCGGCGCCTCGTCGGCATGGTGTCCGACGCGGGTGGCGCCACGTTTTACGTCTGGCTCGCTAGCGAAAACGGCGTGTCGATGATCGGTGTCTATCTGTTCATCACGTTCGGCAATGGTTTCCGTTTTGGCCGCCGATATCTATGGGGGTGTCAGGCGCTGAGTTTGATTGGATTCACCACCGCGCTCATATTCGTGCCGTATTGGCAGCAGCATCGCACCGAAGGCATCGGACTTCTGATCGCGCTGATCGTTTTGCCGTTGTATGTATCCACTCTGCTGAAGCGTATCCAAGAAGCGCGCGCGCGCGCCGAAGAGGCAAATCGGGCAAAGACAACGTTCCTTGCCAACATGAGCCACGAGATGCGCACGCCACTTAACGGAATTGTCGGTGTCGTCGACTTGTTCCAGGCTACCGTATTGTCGCCCCAGCAAAGCGAACTGGCCCGACTGATGCGACATTCGGTTTCAGTGCTGCGCTCGCTGATAGACGACGTTCTCGACATTAGTAAGATTGAGGCCGGTCGGCTGGCGATCGAAGTCGCCTCGTTCGACCTACACGCGACATTGAACGGACTCGTGCATCTCTTTCGCCCGCACGCGCAGGCGAAAGGTCTGGCTTTGCGGATACTCATAGACCCGATGCTCGACTATCGCCTGCGCGGCGATTCGCATCACGTGCGGCAGGTACTGTTGAACCTGCTTGGAAACGCCCTAAAGTTCACCAACCGCGGCGACGTGACGTTGGCGGTCGAACAGGTGAAGGAAACGCAAGACGGCGTGACGGTGCGATTCGAAGTGCGCGACACGGGCATCGGCATCCGCGAGGATGCGTTGGACCGGATCTTCGAACGATTCGCCCAGGCAGACGATTCGACCACTCGGAGGTATGGTGGTACCGGGTTGGGCACGACCATCGCGAAACAACTGGTCGAGCTAATGGGAGGAACAATCGGGGTTCGAAGCAAATTTGGTGAAGGAAGCACCTTCTGGTTCGAACTCCCGCTGTTGAAGGATGCGCCGACGGCCGAAGTACCGCTCGAGGCAGTTGTCGCTCACGATGAATTGACGCTCCTTGTCGGCGATGCGCCTGCAATTGCACGCGTCGGACCGCTGGTCAAGGCAGCTGGGGGGCGCTACGAGACCATTCCGGCGGTCTCGGCCCTCGGGCCACGCGTCGACGCCATCCTGGAAGCAGGGGCCAGCATCCGTGCAATCGTGGTCGCCGCAAGCGTCGACACGGCCTGCACTGCATTCACGGTCGCCACACAGCGACTCGGCGAACGACCTGTTGCACTGATTCACGTCGCGCAGGAGCCTCTTTCGTTGGTTGACACAGCTCGCGTGCGCAGCATCCGCGATGCGTGCACGCTGGGGCCAAGCGTTGCGCCGCGTGTCTTCGTCAACGCAATCCATGCAGCCACCGCAAGCGGAAGTCGCGAAAGTGCTGAGATTATCGATCTCGCGCTGGTGCTCCAGCAGCAGCGCGCGCCACTCAAAGTGCTGGTCGCCGAGGATAATCTGACGAATCAAGCGATCATTCGTAAGTTGCTGGAGCACGCCGGCCACACGGTGATCCTCGCTGCCGACGGCGAGGAAGCCCTGGATTTGTACGAACAGGAAGATCCCGATCTTGCGGTGCTCGATTTCAACATGCCGCACCGCACGGGGCTGGACGTGATCAAGGCAATCCGCGTCATGGAACCGACCGGCCATCGCCTTCCAGCCATCATCCTGTCGGCCTCGGTGACTGTGGAAGCACGCGACCGCGCCAAGGCAGCCGGTGCTGACGAATTCATGGGTAAGCCGTTCGATTCCGCAACGTTGTTGCAGACAATCGATCGTCTCACAAAACGGAGATCCCGCGCGCCGGCACCACGCCTAGGTGCGTCTGCGCCGGCAAACCGAGGTTCGGTGCCACTCGTGGATCAGCAGCGGATAGCCGAGGTCGAGAGCATTGCTCGCGACCCCGCCTTCCTCACCGAGTTATTCCGTGGGTTCAAGTCCGATGTCGAGACGATCTTCGCGCGTCTCGATGCTCCGGTCGCGGGCGGCCAATGGGGGGACGTCCACGACCTAATGCATACCCTGAAGGGCGCCGCCGTCGGAATTGGCGCCCAGCAGCTTGCCGCGCGTTGCGTCGAATTCGACGCGGCTGCTTCTGCCGGCCAGACAGGCCTGTTGGCCGAACAGAAGGTCGAATTGCGCCGTTGCTTCGACGCAACGCTCGTGCAACTGAATGCCTACACGGTCAAGAAGCACCGCGTGTCGCTTTAGTTCGGTTCACCCGCTGCTAAGACTTTACGCATTGCTCACCGCTGCAACCGGCGCGTAGAGTTCCTCGACCTGTTCCTCTTCCGAGGCCCGTGTAAGCATTCGGTCCTGCGCCTTGACCAGACGCGCCATCATTCGCAGGTCGCGTGCTTCCAGTTGCAGCACCGCTTCGACCCATACTCCGACAATGGCGCGCATTTCCTCGAGCGACACTGGCTGGAAATGACGCTTCGCGCGAGCCATCGCCCGATAGCTATTGAGCCGCTTTTGGCGACCGCGGATCATTCGACGCACCACGTCCTCTCCAGTGCCGTCTTCGACGAACTCGTCGACCACACCGAAATCGTGCATTTCCTTCGCCGTAAAAACCTGCCCACTCATGATAATTTCCTCGGCCTTGCGCAGGCCGATGCGCCGGGCGAGCAACGAGAGTGCGCCCATGCCCGGGATCATATTGAACAGAACTTCAGGAAGCGAGAAAGTTGCCGAGCGTTCGGCAATGATCGTTTCACTTGCCAGCGCGCATTCAAAGCCGCCACCAAAGGCCTTGCCTTGGACGAGCGAGAACGTGGCTATGTCAGCATGGAAACCGGAGATGCGGCGATACATGTTGTCGACGCACAGATGACCGTAACGCATGAGCTGGTCGTGGTCCTTGCGCATTATTGACTGGATGAACATCGACAGGTCGCCGCCGAGATTAAATACGCCGTCGATACGGCTACCGAATACCGCGCAATCAATGCGATTTGGTTGGCCGCGATATGCAATCCACCCCTGGTGTTCCTCCAGCATTCCTTCGAACCTAACGACGTCCTCAAGAAACTCCGTGTTAAAGCAGGGGCGCGGGACCGGCTTCATCCACGAAAACAGGGTGCGAAGCTCGGGATCGTAGTCGAGATCGAATTGCTTCATTCGATCGAGACTCGCGAGCGCAGGAAATTCGACGATTGCGTTCATGGCCTGTCTCCAAAGTGAGCTTGCTGAAGGGGGTGAAAACGCGCCGCGCGAGCAAACCCCATTAGTTCGTCGTCGTCGCTATGGCAGAACTATGATGCCGCTTGATTCCCCCTCGATTAGTCAGCGGCTCCGCCTGAATGTACTGTACACGAGAATTTGGCAAAATAAATACCCTCGACGCGTTGATCCTGCGCAAGGTGTTGCGTTTTTTGAAGCCTGAACCAGCAAGCCCGTTAACTTCAAACTTATGCATCGTTCGAGCGATCAATCGACCAAGTGAGTGTGGGCATGCGGTCCTTCATCGTGCTATACGCATTCTTACAATTTTAGTACAGTGTGTAGCATACAAAATAGCCGTCTGCGCCTTCCGACGTGCGGCCAGCAGTCTGATTCGCATATCCTGCGTCGCGCTTACGAGGAAGCGGCGAGCCAGGCTATCGACAAAAGCAGTCCTAACGAACCCCGAGTTATGGGGTCGGCAACCGCCTCCACCTCCCCTCCACCAGCCCCTCGATCGGCCGAAACGTTGCTTTGTAGGCCATCTTCCTACTTTCGGCGATCCAGTAGCCAAGGTAGAGGTGCGGTAGGTTGAGCGCCCGGCAACGAGCGATCTGCCAAAGGATGTTGAACGTGCCGTAACTCGCCCCGGGTATGTCGGGCTCGAAAAATGTATAGACGGATGACAGTCCGTCGGCCAGCCGGTCGACGAGGCTGACCATCCGCAATGCGCCCTGTTCCCGAAACTCGAGCAGATCGGTGGTCACGTTGCTCTGGAGCAGAAAGTGCTGGTACTGCTCGCGGCTGTCCTGGTCCATTCCCCCGCCTGGGTGCCGGTAGCGTTGGTAGCGGAGATAGAGCGCGTAATGCTCTGGGTTGAACGCCAGCTCCCGCCGCACGACGGCGAGCTCCGCGTGGTGCCGCAGGCAGCGGCGCTGCGTGCGGTTCGGCCGGAAGGCCGCGACCGGGACTCTGACCGGGACGCAGGCACGGCAGTGGTCGCAATAAGGACGGTAAGTGAAGGCGCCGCTGCGCCGGAACCCAAGTCGGACCAATTCACTGTAGACGCCGGTGTCGATCAGATGGCTGGGGGTTGCCACCTGTGACCGCGCCGCGCGTCCGGGAAGGTAGCTGCACGGGTAGGGCGCCGTTGCGTAGAACTGCAGCGACGCCAGGGGCAGGTCGTTGAGTTTGGTCACCGGAGCAGGTCCGAAACCGGAAGCGGCGCCCAAGCGCCCTCCGGCGCGGGGCAGTGTACCAACGCTGCGAGGCGCTCGGCAAACACCCGCCTCGGAATCGGCCTCGCGCCGAACGACGCCAGGTGCGCGGTCTCCTGCTGGCAGTCGACGAGCGGGCAGGCGCGCGCCCGGAGCATCCCCACGAGATGGACGAGCGCTACCTTCGATGCATCGGTTTCGTGCGCGAACATCGATTCGCCGAAGAACATCCGGCCCACCGCCACACCGTACAAGCCGCCAACAAGCTGCCCGTCGCGCCATGCCTCGACCGAATGGGCGTTTCCACCTTTGTGCAACGCGCAGTACGCATCGACGATCGCCGGCGTAATCCACGTGCCGCCCTGCCCCGGCCGCGGCGTCGCCGCGCATGCTTCCATCACGGCGCGAAACGCGCTGTCGGCACGGATCTCGAAGCGCTCCTGTTTCACGACCTTGCGCAGCGACCGTGTCACCCGAAATTCGGCGACAAAGAGCACCATCCGCGGATCGGGGCTCCACCACAGCACGGGCTGGTCCTCGTTGTACCAGGGAAAGATGCCGTGGCGATACGCTTCGAGCAGGCGCGCCGGCGTCAGGTCCGGACCGGCCGCCAATAACCCGTTCGGATCGTCGAGCGCGGTTTCGAGCGGCGGGAACGGCATGCCGGGACGGAGCCAGGGAATCACGCGTCGATTCTGCCATGCACGGCAGCCAGGCACCTCACATCACCCGCTCCGCGGGATTGCGGCCGGAGGAGCGCGCGCCGATAATCGGGCGCCTCGCGCTTGGCGCTCACCTGACCCCGCCCCATGTCCGCCCGGATCACCCGCTGCCCGTGGGCCGATAGCAGTGCGCTCTACGCCGCCTATCATGACAACGAATGGGGCGTGCCGGTACACGACGACCGCGTGTTCTTCGAGTTCCTGATCCTCGAAGGTGCGCAGGCAGGATTGAGTTGGTCGACGATCCTCGGGAAACGCGACGGCTATCGCGCGGCGTTCAATGCTTTCGATCCGGCTAAGGTTGCGCGCTTCGACGCCCGTCGCATCAAGCGACTCATCGCCAACCCGAACATCGTCCGCAATCGACTCAAGGTCGAGAGTGCTGTAACCAACGCCCGCGCATTTCTCGATCTGCAGCGCGAATGCGGCAGCTTCGATCGCTACGTCTGGGCTTTCGTCGATGGCAAGCCGGTCAAGAATGGGTGGCGAACGCTCGCTGAGGTGCCGGCTCGCAGCATGCAGTCGGACGCGCTGTCGAAGGACCTGCAGCGCCGCGGATTCCGCTTTGTCGGATCGACCATCATGTACGCATTCATGCAGGCGACAGGGCTCGTGAACGACCATCTCGTCGGGTGTCCGCGCTGGGCGGCAGTCGAAGGTACAACGCGATAGCATGCCGTCCTCTGCCGATAGACGCGGTGCATGCGCACGTACATCACCACCGCAAACGCACGATGCGGTCGGCGGGGTGACAGCATCGCCGGCACGCGTTGCGGTGTTGCCGCATGCGATCCGTTGAGAGCGGGCAAAGTCGGGCGCGACGATCCGGTAAGATTGTCCGTCGCGCCCCGGTAGCTCAGTGGATAGAGCAGTCCCCTCCTAAGGGACAGGTCGGACGTTCGATTCGTCTTCGGGGCGCCAATAAACAACGGCGGACAGCAGCCAGGGTGAGCCCTCTGGTTTCCGTTTCTTGGGCAGTGCGGCTCGCGATAGGCAGATGGTGCTTTGGCTACGCCGAACACTGCCGGACGGTGCCTTGGTTCGATTCTTGCTTTTCGGAGAGAAAGCGACCGGAGTGGTTCGAACCCGGATCGGCGTCCCCGTCTGTGCGCCGGCCCGGAGTTGCCCCCTGAAGGAGCCGCGATGACGCTTCGTCGATTGCTCGGCTGGATGCTCGCACTGGCGACCTGCGCTCCGATTGACGGGGTTATCGCAGGGCCGGAGGAATGCCTGTCGCTGCGCGCCAACGCTGCAGTCGCGACCTGCGCCAATCGCTACGGTGCCGGGACAGCATCGGCCACCCCGCTGCAAACGTCGCAGCAGGTTGCATTGAGCCAAATGGGCGTCGACGAACCAGTCCAGCTGCGGTCGGTGCCGGTGTTCAAAGCGAAGCCTTCCGAGCCCCTCGAGACGATGCGCGAACCCGATCGCTCGCGTTACGAAGTCGATCGAAGCTGGCTCACCACGACTGTCATCGCCGGCGTGATCGGCGGCTGCGCGCTGGTGATGTTCGGAATCGGCGTCTGGCGCTGGCGGATGTCGCTCTCCAAGGCCTGTCCGTACTGCTCGACCCGGCTGAGCCTCGATGCGACGGCGTGTCGAGGTTGCTTCCGGGCAGTCTGAACCAGGCGCGCCGGCCCGCCGCATCCGTTTCGCGCCGCCTGTCTTCATGCGCCGGTGCAGAACGGACGGTACAATCCGCGGCGGCACCGCACTCGTCCGAGACAACCGCCGGCGCTTTCCCCGCCGCGGCGGGCCAGCGACCATCTCGATACACCCTTCTGCCCCTCGCCGTGACGACGCAGTATCGGATCGCCGTTCGCGACCCGCATGCCCACACCCTCGAGGTCGCCTGCACCGTCGCCGACCCGGACCCCGCGGGGCAGTGCTTCCGGTTGCCCGCGTGGATTCCCGGCAGCTATCTGATTCGCGAGTTCGCGCGGCAATTCGTCACCGTGCGCGCTGAGTCCGCGGGAACAGCGGTAGCCGTCATGAAGGAAGCGAAGGACGTCTGGCGCGCCGCCCCGTGCCCGGGCCCGCTGACGGTCATCGCGAGCGTGTATGCGTTCGATCTGTCGGTGCGTGCAGCGTACGTCGACGCGACACGTGCCTACTTCAACGGCGCCGCGGTGTTCCTGTGCCCGGACGGCCGCGCCGACGATCCGTGCGACGTCATCATCGCCGCCCCCGATGGCGCTCCGCGCGATTGGCGTGTCGCGACAACGCTGCCGCGCGCCGGTGCCGCGGAATACGGCTTCGGCGCCTATCGCGCGGCGAACTATGACGAGCTCATCGATCATCCGGTCGAAATGGCGGACTTTGCGCTCGTCTCGTTCGACGCCGGAGGTGCCCGGCACGACGTCGCGGTCACCGGCCGCATCCATGCCGATCTCGACCGCGTCGCCCGCGACCTCGCGCACGTCTGCCAGTGGCAGATCGACCTTTTCGGCGATGGCGACGGCAGCCGCGCGCCGTTCGACCGCTACCTGTTCCAGGTCGCAGCGGTCGGGGACGGCTACGGTGGCCTCGAGCATCGCACGAGCACGAGCCTCGTTTGCCGGCGCGAGGGCCTGCCCGCGCCGGGCGTGGCGAAGGCTACCGACGACTACGTGAGCTTCCTCGGCCTCGCGAGCCACGAGTACTTCCACAGCTGGAACGTGAAGCGGATCAAGCCGGCGGCGTTCACGCCATACGATCTCGCGCGCGAGAATTACACGCGGCAGCTCTGGGCGTTCGAGGGCATCACGTCCTATTACGACGATCTCGCGCTGGTCAGGAGTGGCGTCATCGAACCCGCCAAGTATCTCGAACTGGTCGGCCGGACGATCACCGATGTGCTGCGCGGACCGGGGCGGCATGTCCAAAGCCTCGCCGCATCGAGCTTCGACGCGTGGATCAAGTACTACCGGCGCGACGAGAACACGCCGAACGCCGTTGTCAGCTACTACACGAAAGGCTCGCTCGTGGCGCTCGCGCTCGACCTGGCCCTGCGTTTGCGCGACGCATCCCTCGACGCGCTGATGCGCGCATTGTGGTTGCGCTATGGCAAGAGCGGGACCGGCGTTCCCGAAGACGCGATCGCGGCGATCGCCGCGGAGCTTGGCGGCGGCGAGTTTGGTGAATTCTTCGCACGGTACGTGCATGGCACCGACGATCCGCCGCTCGACGATCTGCTGCGCGAGTTCGGCGTGACGCTTCACCTGCGCGCGGCGGAGAGCGGCAGCGACCGCGGCGGCAAGCCGCCGAAGGGACGTGTCGGCGACGGCGATCGCGCTGCGCGCTGCTGGCTGGGCGCGAAAGTCGGCGGCGGCACGGAACCGCCGCTGCAGCATGTCTACAGCGGCGGGCCGGCCGAGCAGGCGGGGTTGGCCGGTGGCGACATGCTCGTTGCGATCGACGGGCTGCGCGCGTCGGCGGAGATGGTCGAGCGGTTGCTCGAGCGCCGGCACGCAGGCGAGATGGTCCCCGTGCACGCGTTTCGTCGCGACGAATTGATCGTCGCGCAGCTGACGCTCGCCGAAGCGCCGCGCGACACGTGCTGGTTGGCGCTCGCGGCGACGATCAGCGACGATGTCCGCTTGCGCCGCGATGCGTGGCTGGGCGCTACAGCCGCACCGCCGGATTGAGCGTGTAGCGGCCGCTGACCGCCGCCTGGCCAACGATGTGGCCAGCCATCGCGCGTCGGGCGTCGGCGCCCGTAAACGCACCTCCGACATCGAGCCGCGCCACGCCGAGGGCATACAACGTGAACACGTAGCGATGCGGAATCGCATCGTTCCAGGGCGGGCACGGCCCGTCGTAGCCGAAGTAGTTTCCGGCCATGTCCTTGTCGCCCGCGAACCATCCGGTGTAATCGTTGATTCCCTGGCGTGCGCTGCGCGGTGCGTCGGGTCCCGGCTTGCCCCGCGCCGTGACCCCGTCGGAAAATTCGCCGCGCGCGATGGGCGGCGTGCCCGCCGGCAGGTCGACGAGTACCCAGTGGAAGAAATCCACGCGCGGCAGGGACGCCGGCACGATGCGGCCTTCCTGGTTTACGTCGTCGCCGCGCGAGGGCACGTCCGGATCGTGGCAGACGAGCGCCAGCGAACGCGTGCCCGCGGGCAGCCCGCTCCACGCGAAATCGGGATTGCGATTGGCGGACAGCCTGACATGCGTGGCCGGATCGATCGCGCCGAACGCGAATTCAGCGGGAATCACGCCGCCGTCGGCAAACGCCGTCGTCGTCAGTTCCATCATCAGCTCTTCTGCTTCCAGTGCGGCGGAATCGTCCGCTCGAAGAACAGCAGCGCTTCGACGCGCGCCTTCCACCCTTTTAATCCCGGCGTCAGCATCCCGTCGGCGTCAAGGTCGGGCAGCTTCATCTCGCAGCGCTTCATGAAGGCCACCAGCGGATAGAACGCGAAGTCGGCTGCCGACAGCGGCCCCGCCAGGAACTCGCCGCGCAGCGCCTTGGTGAACAGCGCGTATTCCTCGATCACCGCCTTCCGGCCGTCGGCGATCTTCTGCGCGTCGCGCTCCTCGGGCTTTTTCCCGAACGCCTGGTCGAGGACGGGCTCGATCGCCTCGTCGAAATAGTTATCGACCTCGAGGATCAGCCGCCGCACGAGCGCGCGCGTCCGCGCGTCGCCGGGGAAGAGCGGCGCGCCGGTCGCCGGATAGGCCTCGTCGAGGTACTCGACGATCGCATTCGATTCGTAGAGTACGAAATCGCCGTCGACGAGTACCGGCACCCGGTGGCGCGGGTTGAGCGCGATGAACTCGGGCTTCTTCGTGTCGCCGGCGGAGAACGACAGCACCTTCAGCTCGTACGAAAGCGCCTTGTGCTCGAGTGCGAACTGCGCGCGCCATGCATAGGGGGAACCGGAACCGTAATACAACGTGAGACTCATCGGGGCGTTCCTTGTGGGGACGATCGAATGGCGGCGCAGTCACGCCTTGCGGCGCGGGTGGGGTCCGGCCGGGGGAGGTGACGGCTCATGCGAACCGCGCAGCGCCTCGAGCGAGGCCTTCTGCAACTCCATTGTCTTGATGCTCATCTGCATGAGGTTGAGACTCATTTGCAGCCAGCCCTCGATGACCTTGAGCTCGCCGATCTTGCGTTCCACCTCGGCCGGGTCGAGGGTCGCGAACATCGCGGCCGGGCTCGGGAACGGCAACGCGCCGGAAGGAGCAGGCGTCGGCGCCGGCGCACCGGGCACGCCGAAACCGGGGATCGGTATGCCGAACGGATTCCACATCCGTTGCATGAAATCCATCGCGTCCTGCGGTGAAAACGGAAGTGTCGGCGAGCCGGGCGGGGATTCAGGCGGGGTTGTGCTCATCGCGGTTCCTTGTGGCACCAGTCGGCAATGCAAGGGCGTCGAATGCGGCAGACGAGGGATTCGCCTATTCTGGTCCACGAATTCAGCTAACGCAATGATCGCAAAGGCGAACCCCATAGCATCTTCTCCGTGCATTTTCGCCAAGCTTTCCCACTCCCCCGTTATCCCTTTTGGTGTCCTGATCGGAATTCGACCTGGCAACCAACGTCAGATCAAATCGGATCGCATTCCATTCAACGGCCAGTCCAACGGGCTGCTGCCGGTGGGACTTCAAGTTAGCCGATAGGTCAGCTTGTTGTTGAGGTAGTCGGAGGTGGTGGAATGCGACTCGACAAACTCGCGGTCCCAGAAGCGAGTGAACAAGTCCCAGTAGGTGGTGAGGCTGCCAACAGGGTCGGTGAGTTTGAAGATAATCGTCGTCATCCAGCCTGGGGTATGCAGTTTGGCCGGATCCAGCGAGTGGAGCCGGAAGTCAGTGACTTTGCGCAGCAACTTGGCGGGCGTGTTCAGCACCTGGCCAACCCCTGCCAGGTTCGTGCAACGACGATCGGCACATTGCCCACCGTCCCCTTGTGTCGCGATGCCTCGCAAAGTAGAGTGCGAGACTCAATGAAACGGCCGCCGTTTCGATCAGCTGCAGCCGCTGTCGCATTGGCGCTTCTGCTCACCCGGGCGCTCCCGGCGCAGGAGCAACCCGATTCGGCTCGCCGTGCTTTGCCCGCGGACGACGCGCCGGCAGCCGCTGCAACCGATCCCAATACGCCGGCGTTGACCACCATGGTCAATCCCAAGGATGGCCTCACGTACGTCTGGCTTCCTCCGGGTAAATTCATGATGGGCTGCTCGCCGGGCGACACCCTTTGCGACAGCGACGAGGTTCCGCAGCGCGAGGTCACGATCGCAAAGGGCTTCTGGATCGGCCAGACCCTCGTCACGCAGGCCGCGTACAAGCGCGTCACCGGGACGAATCCGAGCTTCCGCAAGGGCAGCGAGCAGTTGCCCGTTGAGCGCGTGAATTGGGGCGACGCGCTGAAATACTGCACCGACATCGGAATGCGAATCCCCACCGAGCGCGAGTACGAGTACGCTGCCCGCGGCGGCAGCCCGGCGGCGCGTTACGGCGACCTCGATGCAATCGCCTGGTACAAGGACAACAGCGGTGGCCGAACGCAGGAGGTGGCCACGAAGTTGCCCAATGGATTCCAGCTCTACGACATGCTCGGCAATGTCTGGCAGTTCACCAACGATCCGTACAAGCCCGAGGACCCAATCTTCGTGGCAATGCGCGGTGGCTCCTGGTTCACCTCGGCAAAGAGCGTGCGCGTCTCGGTTCGCGGCTTCGATTCCGCCGACAGGAAGCGCAGGTTCTCGGGGTTCCGCTGCGCCGGCGATTAGACCCGCGCTTCGCCTGGCCCAGCCTGCCGTCGGGCCTGGCGCCGCTTCTTTCCACGTTCTGACCAACGCAATCGAGCGGGGAGGCAGAGGGCTTACGCCCTCCCGCCTCACCCTCGGTTGGAGATCCGCAGGCTACTTCAGGGCGAAGACAATGACCATGCCGCCCTGCGGCGTGTTCTGGTGGTACTTGTCCTTGATCTCGCCGGTCCAGATCGGAATCGCACCGCCGAAGCCAACGACGTAGCAGACATACTGCTCGCCGTCGATCTCATAGGTGATCGGGGCGCCTACCAAGCCCGAGTTCGAGCGGTGCCTCCAGAGCACCGCGCCGGTATCCGCGTCCAGAGCAAACAGGTCGCGGGTGTCGGTACCGCCGCCGAAGACCAACCCCGAGGCAGTCGACAACAGGCCACCCCAGCTCGAGTCAGGCATCGAATGCGTCCACTTCGTCTTGCCGGTGTTCACATCGATCGCCTTCACGAAACCACCGGCACCCTCGATCCCCTTCTGAACGTACATGTGGAAGTCGGCCTGCACGTAAGCGGCATAGGGTTTCCAGGGCTCAGGCGGAAGGCTCTTGATCGTTTCGCACCAGTAGTTGCCCGAAAAGAACGCCAGCTTCCTGGCGGCGTCGTAGGCGGGGACCATGTAGTTCGCGCCACCCAGGAAAGACGGGCATACATCGACCAGCTCGCCCTTGGTCGGGTCCTTCGCCGGGTCGAAGATCGGGTGCCCCGTCGCGTCCAGGCCCTTCCACACCGTGACCGGCATGAACGGTTCGCCGTAGACGAACTTGATGTTGTCGACGGTGCCGGGACCGAAGTTGCTGCGTTCGACCATGTACACGTAGCCGTTCTTGTTCGGCTCGAAGAGTCCTTCGACCTTCTTGCCGTCCTTCGTGATGTCGATCAGCATCGGCTGCCCGATGTTGTCGTAATCCCACATGTCGTGGGGCACGAACTGGAACTGGGCCTTGATCGCGCCGGTGTCGCCATCGAACGCGATGATCGACGCGGTACCGATGTTCTTGCCCGGGCGCACTGATCCGTTCCAGGGGCCGGGGTTGCCGGTCGGCCAGAAAATCAGGTTCTGCTTCTCGTCGTACGCGCCCGTGGTCCAGGTGGTCCCACCGCCGCGCTTCCAAGTGTCCGTGCCGCCCCAGGTGTCATTGCCGGGCTCGCCGGGTCCGGGGACGGTGTAGGTGGTCCAGGCGATCTTTCCGGTCTCGGCGTTCACGGCGATCAACCGTCCGCGGGCGCCGAATTCGCCGCCGGTCATCCCGGTGATGATGTTGCCCTTGACGACCAGCGGAGCGCCGGTGATCGTGATGCCGTCGGAGTAATCGGCAACCTTCGTATCCCAGACCAATTTGCCGGTTTTGGCGTTCAACGCGATGACGTGCGCGTCGATGGTGCCGAAGTAGACGTTGTCACCGTAAAAGACGCCGCCCTTGTTGACCACGTCGCAGCAGACCACGGCCAAAGCCTTGTCCGGAAGTTCGCGCTCGTACTTCCAGAGGAACTTGCCGCTGCGCGCATCCAACCCGAAGAACGCGTTGTACGAGGCAGAGATCACAAGCACCCCGTCGTGTTCGATCGGAACGACTTCGTGACCCTTCGTCAAGCCGGTCGAAAACTCCCAGATCGGCACCAGTTTGCCGACATTCGCCTTCGTGATCTTTGTCAGCGGGCTGAAGCCGTGCCCGTCGAAGGTGCGACGGTATTGGAGCCATTCCGAAGCAGGCGGATTGCTCATCATCGCCGCGGTGACCGCACGGAAAGGCCGGTTGGAGGCGTCCGCTTGGCCGAACGCAGGACCGGATGCAATCGCCAGCAGGAGTGGCGTCGATGCGACCACCGCCGACAAGCCTCTCTTCATCTTGCTCATTGTGTCCTCCTGGTTCAGTGTCTCCAGAGCAGCGCCGCTACGAGGTCTAGCGCGTCAACCTTTCTTCACACCAATATAACCGGTGGGTTTGCCGGCTACCACCAGCTTCGCATCCACTGCCTTGATGGGAATAAGTGGAAGTGCGCGCATGCGCGGCCCGCTGATGTTTTGTCCCTCTTTCACGGGATCGAAAGTCGCATCGTGGCAGGCACACTTGAAAAGTTTGGCCGTCGCGTCCCACGCGTCGACAAGGCAGCCGAGATGGGGGCACACGGCCGTGTAGCACGAGATGCCTTCCACCGTGTCGTCCTTCATCCCGGCCGGGTAGGCATCCGGCGCCACCCTGTAGAAGAGGACGGTGGCGTGATCTTTCTCTCCGGCGTCGTCTTCTACCAGCTTACCCGTGCTCGGATTCTTCGCCACCGCCAATTCCGGCCTCGCGCCGAGGACCACGTCGGCGACCATGACCTCCTTGCCCTTGTTCGGGCCTCCCGAGAAGACGAAGGTGTCGCCGACCCGAGGCACGCCCGAGGACTGGGCAAGCGGCATCGCACCACCGGCCGCGAAAGCCCTCACGCCGGCGCCCGACGCAAGTGCCGTCACCGTGACGAGCCAGCAAGTGGACTTCAGCGCGTCCCGTCGTTCTTGGCAAAACTTCGACATCGTGCAACTCCTTTCGAGAGTCGATTCCGGTTGAGCTGCGGCTCCTTGATCACCCATAGGCGCATCGAGGGAACGCGGTCACCGTGGTCGCGCTCCCGTTGTCGTTTCACCTGACCATTTGCAGGGGCCCCGATAGCGTGTCTCGTTTCATCGCCGGGCGCTCTAGCGCGTTCGCCGTCATCTTTACTACCCTCGACGCCCATGTGGCCCACCCACGCGCCCGCGAAGCAGGTACTCGACCATGGCGGACAGGTGCGTCTTCCGGAAATCCGTGATTGCCGACGGACCCGTCTGATCGATCAAGTCGCTGCCCAAGAACGCCACGCAATTCTTGGGGAAACACCCTCGCGCCTTCCCGGGAAGCGTAGTCCGATCCGAATGCTCCCGCAATGGTCTTCCGCGACTTCTGCGACACGCTCCTGGACTGACTAGCGCGACGCGTCGAGCGTTTCCTCCACGCTGGACCTATACTAGTCGGCGCGACGGCAACCACGTGGGCGCCTCGCTCCGCCGTCGCGGGCTTCCGGAGTCCTGGCAATGGACTTCCAACTCGGGATTGAGCGTCCGCCAGCAACAGCTTAGCCAGCTGAGCGAGGCTTGCGCCTTGGGAGGAACGCCTTGAAATACGTGCTGATCGGTGCCGGCCCGGCCGGCGTGCAGGCCGCCGAAGTCATCCGGCAGGAGGATCCGGCTGGCGAGATCACCCTGGTCAGCGGGGAGCCAGGCGAGCCCTATTCGCGCATGGCCATCCCCTACATCCTGACCGGCCGCATCGACGAACAGGGCGCGCGGTCGCGCAAGACCGCCGGCCACTTTGCGAGCCTCGACATCCGCTACCGCAACAACAAGGCCGTCAAGGTCCATGCGGGCGCCACCGGCGGGACGGTGGATCTCGACGACCGCACCACGCTCGCCTACGACAGGCTGCTGGTGGCCACCGGCTCCTCGCCGACACTGCCGCCGGTACCCGGTACCGATCTGCCTGGCGTGGTCACCTGCTGGACCCTCGAGGACGCCCGTGTCATCGCCGCCAAGCTGCAACCCGGTGCCCGGGTGGTGATGGTCGGCGCCGGGTTCGTCGCCGGCGTCTGCATGAAGTCGCTGGTGGAAAGTGGCGCGCGACTGACCGTCATCGCCGGCCGCGTCGGCCAGATCCTGCGCTCGATGATGACGCCCGACCGGCAGCGCGCTGCTGCAGCGCTGGCTCGAGGGTCAGGGCGTGAACGTCATTACGAAGGGACGCATCGAGCGCATCGAACCTGGTCCGCGCGTGGTCATGGACACCCAGAGCTTCGATGCCGACCTGATCATCCTTGCCACGGGCGTGCGACCGAACGTCGCGTTCCTCGAGGGCACCGGCGCCGAGATCGACCAGGGGATTGTCATCAACGACCGCATGGAGACCACGGTGCCCTGCATCTACGCCGCCGGCGACGTAGCGCAGGGCCGCGACTTCTCCACGGGCGAATGGATCGTACATGCGCTGCAGCCGACCGCCACCGAACATGGTCGCGCGGCCGCCCTCAACATGGCCGGCAAGAACGTGCCTTACCGCGGCAGCCTCTCGATGAACGTGCTCGATACCGTCGGCCTGCTCTCGTACACCTTCGGCCTGTGGCAAGGCCGCGAAGGCGGCGATGCGGCGGAGAGCATCGACGCCGAACACTTTCACTACAGGCGACTCTGCTTCGACGGCGACGTGCTGATCGGCGCCATCAGCATCGGCCGAATTGACCACGTCGGCGCCATCCGCGGCCTGATTCAGACCCGGCGTCACCTCGGCCCTTGGAAGGAAAAGCTGATGAAGGACCCGAGTCTGCTGATGGAGGCATTTGTCGAGTTGAGCCGCAAGCCGAGCTGAGGTGTGAGCCGGAAGCCAGCCTGGCTCTCTCTATTGACGGAAGCTGCTCCCGGGGCGTAACGTCGTCGTTCCGGGTTGACATCATACCGGGCTCACCCAGGCGGCTTTTGCATGGGAGGGTCGCGCCGAGTGTTAGGGGGCCATCCTTTCCGCAAAGTTGGAGAGATCGGATCGATGTTCGATCTAGATTGTTGCGTTTGCAGCATTCAAACGCAGCGCCATTGAGCATTCGAGGAGGAAACGTGCAAAAGTCCCTCTATATCAACGCCGACAAATGTACCGGCTGCCTGCAGTGCGAAATGGCGTGTAGCTACGAGAACTACGGTGTGTTCAATCCCGCGAAGTCGCGCATCAAGATCTTCGACTTCGACCATTCCGGGAGAAAGGTTCCCTATACCTGCACCCAGTGCGATGAGGCTTGGTGCCTGCACGCGTGTCCGGTTGACGCGATCAAGATAGATTTCGCCACCGGCGCCAAGGTCGTGCTCGAGGACGTGTGCGTGGGCTGCAAGGTATGCACGATCGCTTGTCCGTTCGGGACGATCAATTATGTGCAAGACACCGGGAAGGTGCAGAAGTGCGACCTTTGCGGCGGCGATCCCGCCTGCGCTGCGGCCTGCCCGACCGGTGCCATCACCTATGTCGACGCCGACTGGACCGGGCTCGAGCGCATGAAGATGTGGGCGAACAAGGTCGGCAGCCAGCCGCACGCGTAAGGAGGACGATCATGTCTTGGACTGGAAAGGTCTTGCGCGTCAATCTCGCCAAGGGGACTTGCACCCCGGAGCCCCTCAACATGAAATGGGCGCGTGATTACATCGGCCAACGCGGCCTGGCGACCAAGTACTACACCGAGGAAGTCGATCCGAAGGTCGATCCGCTGTCGCCCGAAAACAAGATCATCTGGGCCACGGGACCGCTCACCGGAACGATGGCCTCGACCGGCGGGCGCTACTCCGTCATCACCAAAGGGGCGCTGACCGGCGCGATCGCCTGCTCCAACTCGGGCGGCTATTGGGGCGCGGAGCTCAAGATGGCGGGTTGGGACATGATCATCTTCGAGGGCAAGGCGCCCAAGCCCGTCTATCTGCTCATCGAGAACGACACTGCGCAATTGCTCGATGCCGGCTGGCTCTGGGGCAAGTCGGTGTGGGAAACCGAGCCCGCGATCAAGGCGAAACATCAGGACGCGCAGATGCGCGTCAGCTCGATCGGGCGCGCCGGCGAGACGGGCTGCCTGTACGCGGGGGTGATCAACGACCTGCATCGCGCCGCGGGACGCTCGGGGGTGGGCACGGTGATGGGCAGCAAGAATCTCAAGGCGATTGCCGTGCGCGGCACCAAGGGAGTGGGCAATATCCGTGATCCCAAGGCGTTCATGAAGGCAACCGTGGCTGCCAAGAAGGTGCTGGCCGATCACGCGGTGACCGGGCAGGGTTTGCCCAAGTTCGGCACGCAAGTGCTGATGAACGTGATCAACGAAGTGGGAGCCTTGCCTACGCGCAACCATCGCGACGTCCAGTTCGAAGGTGCGAAGGACATTTCGGCTGAAGCGATGCATGCGCCGCGCAAGACCGACGGCAAGCCGAACCTCGTGACCAACCAGGCCTGCTTCGGGTGCACGATCGCGTGCGGCCGTATCTCCAAGATCGACGAGACGCACTACACGGTCGTCAACAAGCCGAAGTACTGGGGGGCGTCGGGCGGCCTCGAATACGAGGCGGCGTGGGCGCTGGGCGCTGCAAACGGCGTCAACGACCTCGAAGCGCTGACCTATGCCAACTTCATCTGCAACGAGGATGGCTTCGACCCCATCTCCTTCGGCGCGACGGTCGGCGCCGTCATGGAGCTCTACGAGATGGGGGTGTTGAAGAAGGAGCAGTTGGGCATCGAAGCTCCGTTCGGTTCAGCCAAGGCTCTCACCTATTTCGCGGAGATCACCGCTCGAGGGGAGGGCTTCGGCAAGGAGATCGCGCAGGGCTCGAAGCGGCTCGCCGCCAAGTACGGCCATCCGGATCTGTCGATGAGCGTCAAGGGGCAGGAGTTTCCCGCCTATGACTCGCGCGGCATCCAGGGCATGGGCCTCGCCTATGCCACGGCCAACCGCGGCGCCTGCCACTTGCGCGGCTACACGGTGGCGTCCGAGATCCTTGGAATTCCGGTGAAGACCGATCCGCTCGTCACCGAGGGCAAGGCCGGGCTGGTCAAGGCGTTCCAGGACGCCACGGCCGTCTTCGATTCGGCCGGCATCTGTCTGTTCACCAGCTTCGCGTGGACGCTTGCCGATGTCCAGCCGCAACTTGCTGCGGCTTGCACCGACGAGTTCACGCTCGAGGAGCTGGGCCTGATCGGCGAGCGCATCTGGAACATGGAGCGCGATTTCAACAATCGGGCCGGCTTCACTGCAAAGGACGACACGCTGCCGAAGCGGTTGCTTACCGAGCCAGCGAAGACCGGGCCCGCTCGCGGGCTCGTCAATGGCCTGGACAAGATGCTCCCCGAGTACTACCAGCTTCGCGGCTGGGACGACAAGGGACAGCTGAAACCGGATACCCGGGCCCGTCTCGGTTTGTGAGCCGACACAAGCGCGCCGCATCGCGAATGTTCGGATTGGGGCGGTTCATTGTGGACCGCCCTTTTTGCTCGTGGAGAGGCCCTCGTGAAACACGTCATTCTCGGTAACGGACCCGCCGGTGTCATTGCGGCCGAAACGATTCGAAAAGTGCGAGCCGAAGACGACATCCTCGTCATTAGCGACGAGCCCGAGCCGCCTTATTCGCGCATGGCGATTCCGTATCTGCTGATGGGAGACATCGGCGAGGAAGGGACCTACCTGCGCAAGGACAAGGACCACTTCGCGCGGCAACACATTGAATTGCGTACCGGGCGGGCGACTGCGGTGGATACGGACGCGCGCCAGGTGCGCCTCGATGACGGGACGGTACTCCCGTTCGACCGCCTGCTGATCGCCACGGGTGCGACGCCGATTCGCCCGCCGATTCGCGGCATGGATCTACCTGGGGTTCATCCTTGCTGGACGCTCGCCGATGCACGAAAGATCATGGCGCTTGCCAAGCCGGACGCACGCGTGCTGCAAATGGGAGCGGGCTTCATCGGCTGCATCATCATGGAAGCCCTCGCCGCACGACACGTGCAGCTGACTGTCGTGGAAATGGGCGATCGCATGGTGCCCCGCATGATGGGCGAAGGCGCCGGCCGCATGATAAAGCGCTGGGTCGAGAACAAGGGAATAACCGTCTACACATCGACGCGGGTGGAAGCCATCCAGCCTGGTCCGCCCCTCACTGTGCGCCTGTCTAGCGGCCAGCATTTGCCGGTGGACCTGGTCATATCCGCGACGGGCGTCCAGCCGAATATCGGATTTCTCGAGGGCTCCGGCATCCTGTGCCTTCAGGGCGTTCTGACCGACGAACGCATGCAAACCAACATTGCCGGAGTCTACGCGGCGGGCGATTGCGCCGAAGCATTCGATGTGATTATCGGGAAAACGATCGTCAGTGCCATTCAGCCAAATGCTGCCGATCAGGCGTACATTGCCGGAATGAACATGGCCGGGAAACAAACACAGTTGCGTGGCGTCACGCAGATCAACGTGCTCGATACGTTGGGGCTCGTCTCGACTTCTTTCGGACGTTGGGAAGGGGTGCCCGGCGGCGAACACGCCGAGGCAACCGACGACGCCAACTTCCGGCACATTCGTCTGGAGTTCGAAGGCGATGTTCTGATCGGTTCGAATACGGTTGGTCTGACCGAGCATGTCGGTATTCTGCGCGGACTGACCCAGTCGCGCACCAAGCTCGGCAAGTGGAAGGACCAACTGCTGCGCGACCCATTGCAGCTTCCGCAGGCGTATCTTTCCAGCGCGCAAGCGCAGCATGCGAGGGGCTTGAACGTCGCCTGAGGAACGACGAAGCAAAGCTAGGGCTGTGGAGATCACCCTAAAGCTATTCGCCACACTTGGCGACTACCTGCCACGCGAGCTCAACGGCAGGGCACGCGTGTATAACCAGCTTGCGATCGATGTCGACGAAACGACGACCGTGCAGGCGGTGATCGAGAGATTCAATCTGCCGCCGGCCATGGCCCACCTCGTGTTGGTGAATGGCGTCTTCATCCCGCGGGACGCGCGCGCAACGCGGCCGTTGCACCCGGGAGACGAATTGGCCGTGTGGCCTCCCATCGCTGGCGGCTAGGTGGACATGGCGGACGTGTTTCATCTGCATCGTGATATGGGCTGTACGCGCGCCGAATTCATGTCGTGGCTGCCCGGTGCGATCCGTCAGGCCCCATTCCAGATCGACGGGGAGGTGGTGACCGTCATGACCCACGGTGGCCGCGTTCAGATCTCTCTGGAGGAGAAGCCGCCAAGGCGCATAGTGCTGATTGCAGTGCCCGTGCTTGGCGTCACCTTCTGTTTCCGCGGCCTGGACGAGCTGACACGCAACGATTTCCTCGCCCATTTCGACTTGTACACCAGGCGCGGCGGCGGCTAGCCTCATGTCTTCATCCGCCCAAGTGTGCCCGCGGCTGCCCGAATCTCTGCGCGCGGCCGTTCTCCCATTCGCACACAGGTCCCCACGATGAACGATTGGCAGCGTGATCCGGCATCAAGAGCGTTGGCCGCCACCCTCGCACTTCGATGATCGTGCCATTGTCCGTGCAGCATCCGACCCTATGAAAGCCATTGGCCTGATTGGGGTATCGGCACTAGGCAAGAGCAGGTTCGTCGAGGACCTGATTCATGCCTTCCGTTTCGAAGGATGGTCGGTTTCGACGATCAAGCGCGCACCAGACGGCTTCGACCTGGATCAGCCCGGGAAGACCTCCTACGCGCGGCGCGAGGCCGGCTGTCACGAGGTGATGCTAGTTGGTGACAAGCGCCTGGTGTTGATGCGCGAGTTCGGCGCCGACCGGGATCCACCGCTCGATTCGTTGCTCGCGCGCCTTGCACCTGCAGACGTGGTAATCGTGGAAGGGTTCAAGACGGCGACCCTTCCGACTATCGAGGTCTGCGTGCCATCGAGCGGGCGCGAATGCCAGTTTCCCAGGAACAAGCACGTCGTGGCACTCGTGTCCGACGAATCTATCGAAGCGCCATTGCCGCGCTTCCGAGTCGATGATGTCGCGGGGCTCGTGGACCATGTTTCCAGGCTAATGGGGCTGATCCGGCATGCATGATGGCCACTGCGGCTCTGAACACGGTCGTACCGCTGGCCGGTAGAGGACGACGTAGAAGTACTTCGTCGGTTCTACGTCCTGGCGCTTGTAAGCTATTGATCTGACAAGGCAGGTTGATTCGGCTATTATCGTCGTTCATGACGGACATTCGCGCAACCCTGCGGGCGCGGCTCGACGCGGCCGTGGGCAGCGCCCAGGTCCTCACCGCTCCCGCCGACGTCGCTCCCTATCTCACCGATTGGCGCGGCCGCTATCAAGGCCGCGCGCAGGCCGTCGTGCGCCCTGGCAGCACCAGCGAAGTCGCCGCCGTCGTGCGCGCCTGCGCGGCGGCTGGCGTGCCGATCGTCCCGCAAGGCGGCAACACCGGCCAGTGCGGCGGCGCGACGCCCGATGCCGGCGGCGCTGCGATCGTACTTTCGCTCGCCCGGATGAATCGGGTACGAGGTGTCGACGCCGACAACGCGACCTTGACCGCCGAGGCCGGGACAACGCTCGTCGCCGTGCAACAGGCGGCCCTGGATGCCGGCCTGATGTTCCCGCTATCGCTCGCTGCAGAGGGGAGCTGCACGATCGGCGGCAACCTGTCGACCAACGCCGGCGGCACCGCCGTGCTGCGCTTCGGCAACGCGCGCGAGCTGACGCTGGGCATCGAAGTCGTCCTTGCCGACGGCCGCATCTGGGATGGCCTGCGGGGCTTGCGCAAGGACAACACCGGCTACGACCTGAAGCAGCTCTTCATCGGCGCCGAGGGCACGCTCGGCATTGTGACGGCGGCAGTGCTGAAGCTCTTTCCAGCGCCCCGCACCCGTGCGACGGCACTGGTCGCGCTCCCGGACGTGGCGTCGGCGGTGGCCCTCCTGGGTGAGCTGAAGCAGGCGCTGGGCGATCGCCTGGTCGGTTTCGAGCTGATGTCTGCAGTTTCGCTTGCATTGTGCCGCAGGCACTTCGACGCCCTGCCCGATCCGTTGCCGGGACACCCGTGGTATGCGCTCGTGCAGGCCGACGACAGCGCCGCCGACTCGCCGCTGGGCGCGCAACTCGAGCGGGCGCTGGCAGCCATGCTGGAACGCGGGCGGGCGCTCGACGCGACGGTCGCCCAATCGGGCGACCAGGCGAACACGCTGTGGGCGCTACGCGAGAACATCGCCGAAGCGCAACGGCGCGACGGGCCGAACATCAAGCACGATATTTCGGTTCCCGTGTCGGCGATCCCGCGCTTCCTCGACGCCGCTTCGGCCGCGCTCATGGCCGCGCTGCCCGGTGTCCGTATCCTGATCTTCGGTCACCTGGGTGACGGCAATCTCCACTACAACCTCGCCGCACCTGACGGAGTCGCACCGGCGACGTTCCTCACCAACGCACCAGCGGCGAACCGCATTGTCCATGACCTCGTGGCTGCGCACGGCGGCAGCATCAGCGCCGAGCACGGGATCGGACAACAAAAGCGCGAGGAGCTGGTCCGGTACAAGAGCGATGTCGAGCTTGCGCTGATGCGCGCGATCAAGGCCGCGTTCGATCCGTCCGGCATTCTCAATCCCGGCAAGGTGCTGTGATTCGAACCCCATGGGCAAGGCCATCCTCTGGATCGTTCTCGTGTTCGTGGTGCTGTTGGGTCTGCGGCTCCTCAATGCGAGCAAGGCACGGCGGCGTGCCGACGCCGCCCGGCGGCCCGCCGAGGGGGGCGCGCCGCCTGCCGACACGATGGTCCGCTGTGTGCGGTGTGGAGTGTTCCTCCCGCGCGCGGATGCGAAGCCCGCGCCCGGCGGCCATGCGTGTGCCGATACGCGCTGCGCTGAGCGCCGTTGACGGCACCCGACATCTGCTGCGATAACCCTCCCGAATGCAACCGAGTCCCGCCGTCCCCCCTTTCGAGCCGCCGCTGCCGGTATCGTCGACCGACTCCGCACGCCGGATCCTGTGGATCGTCGGACTGTACCGCGCGATCTGCGGCGCGACCTTGCTCGGGATCGCGCTGCTGCTCGACCTCGCGTTGCTTGCGGTTGCGGCGCCGACCACGTTCATCACCACCTCCGGGATGTACTTCGTGTTCGGCCTGATCACCTTTTGGTGGATCCAGCGCGACACGCTGCCGTTGACGCTGCCCACCCTGACGTCCGGACTCCTCGCCGGGGATGTCGGCTGCATCGCGCTGCTGATGGTCGCTGGCGGCAACACCGTCGGTTCGCTCCCGATCCTGCTGTTCCCGCAACTGGCGGCGAGCGGCTGGCTGTTGCGCACACGCACGGCGTTCGTGCACGCTGCGGTCGCGACCGTGGTACTGCTCGGCCTCGACCTCTGGCGACTGTTCGAGGCCCAGATCGGCGGCGGACAGGTGTTCCAGACCGGCCTCATCTGTTTCGGCTACTTCGCGACGGTGGGTGTGGCCGTTGCGCTGGGCGCCTATACCAAGGCCTCCGAGGACCTCGCCGCGCAGCGCGGCATCGACGTCGCCAACCTCGAGCAGGTCAATCGGCTCATCATCCAGGACATGCAGGACGGCGTGCTCGTCGTTGACCTGAACGGCGTGGTTCGCGGCCACAACGCGCAGGTAACCCGTCTGCTTGGCGGATTCGGCCGGATGCGCGGCGGCATGCGTCTCGCGGAATTCTCCGGGACGCTGCACGACTACTGGCGGCGCTGGCAGGAAGACTATTCGGAGGCGTTGCCGCCATTCAAAGTCGAGCCGACCCAGCGCCTGCTGCGCGTGCGGCTGGTGCGCATCGGCTCGGGGCTCAATGGCGGAACGCTGATCTACCTCGAGGACCTGGGTCGCGCCCAGACCGAAGCGCAGCAGATGAAGTTGGCAGCGATGGGCAGGCTGACCGCGTCGATCGCGCACGAGGTGAGAAACCCGTTGTCGGCGATCAACCAGGCGGCGCAGCTGCTCGAGGAGGACGGTGCCGTCGTGCCGGAAGGCCAGCGTCTGCTCAACATGATCCGCAACAACGCGAAGCGCATCGACCGCATTGTCGGTGAAGTGCTGCAACTGAATCGCCGTGACCGCCAGCAGCCCGAGGTCATCGCGTTCGGCGAATTCATGCACGCGCTCACCGACGAGATCGTGCAGGCGGAGAACATCCCCCACGGCGGCATCCAGATGCAGGTGCCCAACGACCTCATGGTGATTTTCGACCGCGGGCATTTGAACCAGATCATCTGGAACCTCGTGCGCAACGCGTGGCAGCACTGCCAGAAGAAGGAGGGCAGCATCCGCATCACCTGCCGCCCGGGCTACATGGGCGACGCCGTGATCTGCGAGCTGCACGACGACGGGCCAGGCATCCCCGCCGAGTTGCGCGGCCAGATCTTCGAGCCATTTTTCACGACCCGGCCGGGCGGCACCGGTCTGGGGCTGTATATTGCCCGCGAACTGGCTGACGCCAACGGCGCGGCGCTCGAGTTGCTGCCCAAAGGTCCGGGCGCACACTTCCGCATGACGATGAAACGCGCGGTCAATCCCGCGGAAAAGGGGTAAATCCATGTCCCGCAGAACCCGTGGCCAACCGAGGGTGCTCGTTATCGACGACGAGCCGGACCTGCTCGAGCTGCTCGAGCTCACATTGTCGAGGATGGGGCTCGATACGACCCGGGCCGAGAGCGTCGGCGAGGCGATCGGGTTGCTCGACAAGGAGCCGTTCGACCTCTGCCTCACCGACATGCGCCTACCCGATGGTGAGGGCCTGCGCGTGGTCGAGCACATCAACCAGAAGGGCCTCGACGTTCCGGTCGCGGTGATCACCGCGTACGGCAGCGCCGAGAACGCAGTGGCGGCGCTCAAGGCGGGCGCGTTCGACTACCTTGCGAAGCCGGTCGCCCTGGAGCAGTTGCGCGCGCTGATCAAACAGGCGCTCAAGGTGCCGGAGAAGCCGCAAGTCTCGTCGAGCTACCAGCTCCTCGGTGAGTCGCCGGCGATGATGCAGGTGCGCGGCCTCATCGACCGCCTCGCCAAGAGTCAGGCGCCGGTGTTCATCAACGGCGAGTCGGGCAGCGGGAAGGAGCTCGCAGCGCGGCTTATCCATACGCTGGGGCCGCGGGCCGAGCAGCCGTTCATGGCGGTCAACTGCGGCGCGATTCCGGAAAACCTTATGGAAAGCGAGTTTTTCGGCTACAAAAAGGGCGCGTTCACAGGAGCAGATGCGGACCGCGACGGCTTTTTCCAGGCGGCGAACGGAGGCACGCTGTTCCTCGACGAAGTCGCCGACTTGCCGCTCGCGATGCAGGTGAAACTCCTGCGCGCGATCCAGGAAAAGAAGGTGCGCAAAGTCGGAGCCACCCAGGAGGAGCCCGTGGACGTGCGCCTCATCAGCGCCACGCACAAGAAGCTCGCCGCGCTGGTCGAAACAGGCGAATTCCGCCAAGATCTTTACTACCGGCTGCACGTGATCGAGCTTGCGATGCCGAGCTTGCGCGAAATGCGCGAGGATATCCCGCTCATTGCCGACGCGATTCTCGCCAAGCTTTCGCGTGGCACGCCGGCCAAACTCGACGCCGAGGCGATCGGCGCCTTAGAGCGCTACCCCTTCCCGGGGAACGTGCGCGAGCTCGAGAATATTCTCGAGCGCGGGCTGTCGCTCGCCGCGGATCCGCAGCGCATCACCGCCGATGACCTGCACCTGACGCCGGTCGCCGACGACCCGGATTTCGCGGTGACCGCAGGCGACAAATGGCCGCTGCAGGACTACCTCGACCGCGTCGAACGGGCCGCGATCAACGAGGCGCTCGAGAAGACCCGGTTCAACCGCACCGCCGCAGCAAAGCTGCTGGGGATCACGTTTCGCGCGATGCGCTACCGGATGGAGCGCCTAGGCATCAAGTAGCCGCCGCCCCCATTTCATCCTAATAGCCCGACAAATCTTCCCGATTCCGCTACAATGTTTCCCGTCGCCCTTGGTACAAGGGTGGTACAAGCCGGGAGACAGCATTGGCGACGTTTACCAAGCGCAAGGGCAAGCGTGGCATTCGCTGGACGGTGCGCATCCGCCGCGAAGGTCAAAAGGAAACCAAGACCTTTGGCACCCGCGGCGCCGCCGAAGAATGGGCGCGGCGACACGAGACGGCGATCGAGACGGGGACGTATCTCCCGCCCAACGAGAATGCCGGCGCGCTCCTGGCCGACCTGGTCGACGACTTTCTCGTTCATCGCAAGCGGATCGGCCGGCCGCCCGGCGCGACCTTTGCCAACGCGCTCGCACGACTGAAGACCGCGCACGGGCTCGAAACAGCCGATAGCCTGAACGTCTCTTTCTGGCGTCGCCACGCGCTCGACCGGATCGCGGACGGCATCGACGGTAGTACCGTAGCCTCCGACCTTGCTTACGCCGGTAGCGTGCTCCGACACGCGGCGCGCGCGGGCTATACGGTCGACGCCGCAGCCCCCGGACTGGCGCGGACTATGTTGCGCGAAGACGGCGTCCGCGTCGTCTCCCGGCAGCGGACCCGCCGCCTTAGTCCGAAGTTCCCCGTCTGGTTCGCTCATTTCTGAGCCGGTAAGCCCTATGAAAGCAACGCGATTGGGCAGTCTTGTGAGCGTCGATATGTAGGCATGTATGTGGCTTGTATAATACCCATGGGTAGTCTATTATTGTAGGCATGCATATCCATGTCGTGCCGAACCGCGGCTCACCTCCCACCGTGCTGTTGCGCGAGTCCTACCGCGAGGGCAGCAAGGTCGGCAAGCGCACGCTGGCCAATCTATCGAGCCTGTCGGCAGCGCAGATCGAGGCCATTCGCGCTGCGCTGCGCGGCGAAACCTTGCAGCCCGCGGCCCAAGGCTTGGAGATCACTGCTTCGCGTTCGCACGGACACGTGCAGGCCACCGCACTGACCCTGCAGCGACTGGGCTTGGCCTCGGTGCTCGCCGCCAAGCCCTGCCGCGAACGCGATCTGGTGCTGGCGATGGTGGCTTCGCGCATCGTCGCGCCGCATACGAAGCTGGCCACCACGCGCTGGTGGCACACCACGACGCTGGCCGAGGACTTCGGCGTCGCCGATGCGAGCGAGGACGATCTGTATGCGGCGATGGACTGGCTGCTCGCGCGCCAGGACACGATCCAGAAGAAGTTGGCCGCGCGCCATCTGCGCGCGGGCGGCCTGGTGCTCTACGACCTGTCGTCGAGCTATTTCGAGGGCACCACCTGTCCGCTGGCCAAGCTCGGCTACAGCCGCGACGGCAGGAAGGGCCTGCTGCAGGTCAACTACGGCTTGCTCACCGATGCCCGCGGCTGCCCGGTCGCCGTCTCGGTGCACGAGGGCAATGTCGCCGACAGCCAGACCTTGATGCCCGAGGTTACGCGGCTGCGCGAAGACTTCGGCATCGAACAGCTGGTCATGGTGGGCGACCGCGGCATGATCTCAAACCAGGCCATCGCCGCGATGCGCGAGGCCGACGGCATCGGCTGGATTACCGCGCTCAAGAGCGCCTCGATCCGCGCGCTCATCGAGCAGGGCCATCTGCAGCTGGGCTTGTTCGACGAGCGCAATCTGGTCGAGCTCGGCTCACCGGACTATCCGGGCGAGCGGCTGGTGGCGTGCCGCAATCCGGAACTCGCCCGGCTGCGCACCCACAAGCGCGAGGAACTGTTGGCGGCCACCGAGCGCCATCTCGACAAGATCAAGGCCCGGGTAGGCGCGGGCAAGCTTGCCGGGCGCGACGCGATCGGCTTGCGCGTGGGCAGGGTGGTCAACCAGTACAAGGTCGCCAAGCACTTCGAGCTCGCCATCGGCGAGCGCGCGTTCACCTTCCAGCGCAAGCTCGACGGCATCGCCGTCGAAGCGGCACTGGATGGCGTCTACATCATTCGCACCTCGGTCAACGCGGCCCAGATGGAAGCGGCCGATTGCGTGCGCAACTACAAGGCGCTGGCCAACGTCGAGCGCGCGTTCCGCTCGCTCAAGACCATGGACCTGAAGGTGCGCCCGATCCATCACCGCACCGCCGATCGAGTGCGCGCACACATCTTGCTGTGCCTGCTCGCCTACTACGTCGAGTGGCACATGCGCGAGGCCTGGCGCGAGCTGATGTTCGCCGATGTGGACCAGCGGGCCAAGGCCAAGCGCGATCCCGTGGCGCCGGCCAAGCGGTCCAAGGCTGCCCTGACCAAGGTAGCGCGCCACACCTTGGAGGACGGCACGCCGGCGCACAGCTTTGCAACCTTGCTCGATGAACTCGCCACCATCGTGCGCAACACTTGCCACACGCCACACGCCGAGCCCAAGGCGCCGACGTTCGAGATCCTTACCACGCCCAACGCGAAGCAACAACGCGCGCTCAAACTGATACAGCAGATCCGGTTGTAGACAGAAACCGGAACCCCGACCTCAAGCCAAATGCTTGTCACGCAACGGCAAACTCGCTCGGCGGCGGCAGGAACTTCGGCTTAGTGACGCGGACCTCAAGGCGCTATTCGCACGGATCGACGCCAACAAGGCGCGCACGTCGCTGCCGATGCGCGACCTGGTCGAATTCGCGCTCGCGACCGCGATGCGGCGCGGGGAAATCCTCGCCCTTGAATGGACGGACATCGAGGGCCGCGTGGCCCGCATCAAGCGCAAGCATCCGCGCGAGCGTGATCGCTACGAGGATGTCCCGCTACTCAAGCCCCACAAGGGATCGTGGCCGCGCGTCGATCCGCTCGACATCATCAAGCGGCAGCCGAAGACCGGCGCCCGCGTCTTCCCGTATCTCGGCGACACGCTTGGCTTCTGGTTCGAGAAGGCCTGCGAGGGCGCCGAGCTCGACGGCGTCGTCTTCCATCTCCTGCGGCACGAATGCCTGTCGCGTCTCGCCGAGCGGGGATTCGATCCGCTGCGCCTCGCCTTGGTCGGTGGGCACCGTGACTTGCGCAACGTCAAGCGCTACGCGCGACTCGACGCGGCGAGGGTCGCGAATGAATAAGCGCAAGCGGCCGGACTGGCCGCCCGACCCTGACCTGCTCTATATCGAGCAGCTCATCAAGGGACCGCGGCGCGGACCTGGGCGTCCGGCCAACGACAACACGTTGCTCGCCGCTTGGCTGATCGATCAGTTGCACGAAACGCGGGGCGTTTCCTTCAAGGTCGCCGCTTGCGCCGTCATCGGAGCCGGCGACGAGAAAACGCTCCAAACGCTGCTCCGCATCCGGCGGCGCCTCAAAGCCGAGGGCGCGCTCGATGCACTCGACTTCGAGCCCATCCTCGTCGACTACGCCGCCGCGCGGCTCCCGGGGGGAGGACACAAATAGCCTGAATACTGTCCGTCGAAAGTTGGTGCGCGCCGAATTACGTGTATAGATAATTCGTGTCGTTCCGTTAACTCATAGGAGCGACACAGCATGAAAGGTAAGCCGCAGTCGCAGGACCAGGCGCAGATGACGAAGACGCTGCGCGAGCAGCAAGGCTACTGGGCCGACCCGGAACTCGCCGCCTTCCTTGGCATCACCGTCGGCAGCCTAAAGAATCGTCGCTGGCTCGGCGACCTTCCCCCCGCAAGCAAGGTCGGCAAGGACAATCTGACCAGGATTGTCGACGCCCAGAGATACGTCGCGCAGCGTAGGCGCAGCGGGCGGGCCGCATGAACGGCCCGCGGTGGAAATTTACGGTGCCCCCGATCGCGAGCGCGGTCTATTTGATCCGCCGAAACGGACAGCCGATCTACGTCGGGCAATCAACCTGCATACTTCAGCGCCTGCGATCGCATCAGATTTTGCGACCCGGCGACACGGTCGAAATAGAGCCGACCGAGCTTGCCGACCTGGATTGCCGAGAGCAGGAATGGATCGACCGCTATCGCCCCGAACTCAACCGGGCCGGCCTTGTCTCGCCCTACATTCCCCCGTGGAAGCGGCGCCGCGTCTTCAGTTTCGAAGACGTAATCTACTCGTCGGCATCGAACTATCTGTCTGCGGTCGCGGCGATCGAACTGGTATCGCAGCAAGAGGCCGCCTGATGGCCGCCCCCCGGCAGGACGACCGGCCCCGGCCGGCACCGAGGCGCGCCTATTGCGAGCGGCCGCCGCCACGAAAGAAAAGCCCGGCCGGGCTAACGCTCGGGCTCAAGGTTGATCGCCTCGACGCTACAACGATCGGAGGGAAGTCTAGCCAACCGGCGCCGGGAATGGAAGACGAGCCCGCGCGCGAACGGCGGCGCCTTCTACTCGCGCGGAGAAAATTCCTGCTCGCCTGTATCCGCTACAAATGGCTGTCGGTCGAGCGCGCTACCGCGTCGCTGCTGCGCGACATCGAGCGGGAGGCGACGTGAGCAACATCAACGACGCCGACGCTCCCCGGTCCGCCGAGAACTGGTTTCTCGATGCGGCGATCTACGCTCACGACGGCGACGTAGAGCAAGCAATCGCTGCAGCGCAGCGCGGTATCGAAGCATTGCAGGCGACGGAGGCTCCCTCCGATGGAAATTAACCTGCGCGGCTTGCGGCCCGGCCGCCATCGCCTCGCGTGCCCCGCCTGCGACAAAGGGCCACGCGACAAGGCCCTCGCGGTTTTAGTACGCGACGATGGGGCCCTCTGCTACTGCCATCGATGCGGCGCGGTCGGCGCTTCGCGCTTGCGTCGTCCGGCGGCCGACAGGAACCCGATCGCAGAGAACGCGACGCCGCGGATGCGCCGCACGATCGAGGCCGCGGCGGCCGCAGAAGTCGCCAATATGGCCCGCATCCGCGCGCAGTGGAACGGGGCAACAGCCGCTGACCCCGCGCATCCCTATCTTGTTCGTAAAGGCGTCACGCCGACAAACTGGCGTCAATGCGGCGATAAGCTGCTCGTACCGTTGCGCCGCGAGGGGTGGGGCCTGGTCGACCTGCAATACATCGATCCCGATGGGGAAAAGCGATTTGCGAAGGGGATTTCGACGCGCGGACTCTACTACGTTGCACGTTGGCTCGACGACGGACCCTTGAATATCTGCGAAGGCGCCGCCACCGCGGTTGCTATAGCGGAGCGTATTAACGAGACGACTATCGCCGCTATGTCGCGCGGCAATCTCTTACCAGTCGCGCAAATGCTGCGCCACCAATACCCGAAACGCGACTTCATGTTATGGGCGGATAACGATCATCGAACGCCCGGCAACCCCGGCAAGATCGATGCGATCTGGACCGCGATGCAAATTCATGCCGCGGTGAAGGTCCCCATCTTTCCACCGGGCTCGAGCGGGACCGACTTTCTCGATCTCTGGCAGGAACAGGAGCGGCGCGCGTGAACGATAGCGAACGCGTAATGACAGCGGACGAACTGGCGGCGCTACGCCAGCGTACTGATGCAGCCGAAGCGCGAGCGAATCGTGATCGCGATTCGCACCTACTGGTATCGAACGGCAAGCCGGTTGCCTGCGAAGCAAATATCTACGAGTTATTGTCGCGCGACTATCCCTATACCGCGCGCACGCTGCACTTCGACAGTTTTTGGCGCGACATTCGATGTGGCGATCCCCCGGTCAAATGGGAAGATAGCCACGACCGCGCGGCCCTCCTATGGGTTCAACGGAACGCCATCCCGCGCGCTACCCTTAATATGATACGGACCGCCGTCCAGTCAATCGCGGAGGAACGCAAACGCGACGCGCTCGTTGATTTCGTCCAGTCGCTACCGCCTTGGGACGGAACGCCGCGCACGGCCCTCGCGCTCCAGGAGGCTTTCGGCGCGCCCGCCTCCGAAATTATGGCGACCGCATCCTCGAACCTATTTCGCGCGATGATCGCCCGCGCGCTTCGACCGGGGGTTAAGGTCGATTCTATCTTCGTCTTAGAAGGCCCGCAGGGCGCGTTAAAGAGTTCCGCCTTTCAGGCCCTGGGCGGCGCGTTCCACGCCGAAGTAACCGAGCCATTAGGATCGCCGAACTGTATCCGCGAGATTCGCTGCGCCTGGTTGGCCGAGCTTACCGAACTGCGCGCGCTCGTCGGCCGCGATGCCGAAACGACCAAATCATTTCTAACGCGCCTCGCCGATCCATTGGTCGAGAAGTGGGAGAAGCACGTCACGCTCTATCCCCGTCGCTGCGTCTTCATCGGCACCACGAATGAGCATCACTATTGGGACGATCCGACCGGCGCCCGCCGCCTCGTCCCGATCCCCTGCGGCGAAATTCGCGTCGATCTGATCGAGGCCAATCGGTTCCAATGGTTCGCCGAAGCGCTCGTCGAATTTAAGGCTGGCGCGACCTGGTGGGAGTTCCCCGTCGAAATCGACGAGGCCCGGGACGAACGGCAGAAGACCGATCCTTGGGAACCGGCGATCGAGAAATTCCTAGTAGGCAAGAGCGAGACGACGGTCCCGCAGCTCCTCGACGACGCGATCCAGATGGACCTCGCCAAGCGCACCGCACGCGATGACCAGCGAGTCGCCGCCGTCCTACGGAAGCTCGATTGGCACGCGATGCCTCGGCGCCGCGAGCCCGGAATCGGTCGCGTACGCCCGTGGAGGCGCGATGCATAGGGACCTAGGACGGGCTGGGACGGACGTGGGACGGCCTAGGTTTCATAGCGGAGCCTGTCCTACCTGTCCTACTTAAAAATATATATACGAATACGCCTGAATAAGAAGATAGGAAACCTAGCGGGACAACGTGGGACGTGGGACATGGATAGGACCGGCGGAGGAACCCCATGACCGACGATCGCCAAACCTGCGCGGCCTGCGCGCACCTCGACCCGCATCAGCCCGCCGATTACACGGATAAGAACCGCGTTCTCATCCTCGGTACGCGACGCTGCCGCGCCGCCGCTCGCCGCGAGCTGCCCTTCGTTGCGAGCCGGGTCTATTCGCCCGTCCTCGACGTCCCGCGCCGCTGCGAAGGATTCAAGCCCAAGCCGGGCGACGCCGATCAACGCAACGGCCGCGAGCGCTGGCCGTCGCTGCTCGACGGGGGAGACCTTGAAGCCCGGGGGGGTGCTTTCAAAAGACCCCGAGGTCAACCCGGACACCGCACGCGAATCGTCGCTTGCACGAAATGGCAGAAATCCGGATTTCCGGCAAAGGACACCAGATGAAACCGACCCTTAGAACCGTGCCGCAACCCGGTGCCGAGCCGCACGCACCCCCGCCGGACCTGTCGGCAGACGCGGCCGCGCACTTCCGACGCCTGCGCGATGATTACCAGATCACGGACAGTTACGGCCTGTTCATCCTGGGCGAGTCGATGCGCTCGTGGGATCGCGCCGAACGGGCCCGTGCGCTCATTGCAAAGCATGGGGAATTGATCGGCGCCGGCTCGAGGATCAGGCGCAATCCAGCCTGCAGCGTCGAATCAGCGGCCCGCGCGGCAGCGCTCAAGGGTTTGCGCGAGCTCGGCTGCGAAACCGTGGCCACGGCCCAGCCTGGCCGGCCAAGAGGGCGCTGATGGCGTCGCGGCGATTGAAGCGACGGTACTCGACGGCGGGGCCGCCGCAGATACCCGCGGGCATTTGGACATGGTTGACGGATCAACCCTACACGCGGAGCGACGAACCAGATGGCCGCCTTCAGACTTTCTTGCGCGAACCAGGCGAACTTTGGCTGGAGCATCGCGCGGCAGTAATCGCATGGTTCGTGGTCAACAAGCCCGGCAGGCGGCCGCCGCTCTATTGGGAACACGAAGCGCTCCCACCACGACGACGCGGCGAGTCCGATGCTGCATTCCTGCGTCGCTGCGGCTTGCTGCTGCCGGGCGAGAATCCCTGACGATGGCAAGCGAATGAGGGACGACGGCGGCCCGCTGTTGTCGCAAGGCGGTGCTCGCGCGCTCTACCGCGAGGGCAGGGTCGAGTTGCCTTCGCGTGAGGCAGCTCTATTCGTGGGCTCCGCGCTCGATGCCTGGGCCACCCATGGCGGATCGCTGGAGCGGCATCTTCGCGTGGCCGAACGTGGAAGCCATCGCACGTTTCGGAAAATCCTGTCATCACTCCATGAGGACGCGATTTCCAAAAAGCGGGGAGACTAACGCCGTCGCCATTTCATCCGCTAGGAATCGCACCATGAGCAACAGCATCAGCAACTATGTCGCGCCGCGCGGCCTAATCGCCGGCCATTTTATGAAATCGCTTGTCATCGGCAAAGGCCAAATGGTCGACGCGATCGCGTACTGCGAAGGCCGGCGCAACGCGTGGCAAGCGACAACGCCCGAACTTTACAGCGCGTTGAAATCGTGGCCGGACCTGGTGATGAAGACCGCGGTCGTTGCGAACGATTCGTCGAACGCGGCAGGCGTCTACATTCCCGATCGCATCATCGGCGACTTTATGCCGATGGTTGCAAGCAATAGCATTCTTGGCCGATTGCAAGGCGTGCGAAAGTTCCCGCCGAACGCGGCCGTTTGCGCATTCACGTCGGGCACGAGTGCCGCGCTTGTCGAGGAAGGCGCGCGCATCCCGTGAGCGCCGCCGCGCTCGTGACTAAGACGTTGACGCCGAGAAAAGTCTGCGGCCTGACCGTTGTCAGCACGGAGGTCGCACTCGGACAAACTTCCGACGTCGCGCTTGCAAACGACCTGGCGAGAGCCGCCGGTCTGACTAGGCGAATGCTTTCGGAGATCGAGACCATCTCGGATCAGATGTCTAATTCGGGAGAGAAAGGACGAAACAACGAACTCGTCCTTGGTCAGTTTCTCGAGCGCACCCTCGCGAGCCGATACACTGTATCAACCGGAAAAGTCATCTCGGTAGGAGGTCACGAGAGCGGTCAAATCGATCTAATCGTGCATGATCGCCTAGATACTCCTGCGCTTGTCGAGGGTCGCGCTTGGCGGTTGGTCCCGGTGGAGAGCGTGTACGCGGTAATCTCTGTCAAGACGACCCTCGATAAGGGCGAACTCCGTGACGCGCTCAAATCCGTGGAATCAGTACGGGCGTTGCCCCGCGCCGCAATACTTCATCTGCCTACCGGCGTGGCCGAAGTTCCCGAATCTCAGCTCTTGAGGCCAAAGGGATTCGTCTTCGCGTTCAAGTCTTCGTGGGCTGCAATGGAGAGTGCCGACGCTGCATTTCGTGACTTGCTTCCCGAAGTAGACGACCGCTACCGTCCGAATGCGGTATGCATTCTCGATCAGTGCTTCATAGTGCGAAGGGCTTATACCACCGAGACGTTAGTCCTCAGTGAGCATGCGTTAATGCACCAACCGGTCTATCTTCGCCGCCACGTCTTATTCACGACGTCGCCATAGCGGCAGTTCGCCGCGGGACGCATCAATTCCACAGCAATCCGACTATCGGTGCAGCTGTTCCATACGCTGCGACACGACTTTTGACGATGAGCGAATGCTGAGCAGCATTCGCCAAGCGCCCTTAGCGCTGCTAGGCCAAGGATATCGGGGACTCCAAAGGGCGTCTATGCGCTCGCGCACACAGCGAGCTCAGTGCAAATCCGATCGTCGGCGAAGTGTGCAACCCGCAACCCGGTTTGAGCGAGCACGTAAAGACCAATCTTGTCGAATACATGAAGTCCCTGCAGGGACTGATTACGCAGACACTGATTCGGACCGTCGCAGCGGATGCCGGGAGCCGTCCGCCGCATCGTCGCGTAAGCGTTACATTTTCTTCTGGACTTCCATGGCCTCGTCGTGAATCTTCTGGCCACCGCATTCGATGTCCGTACTCAAGGTCATGTTCATCGTTGGTTCCGGTCAAGCGGGTCAGCGCAGCAGCGATCGCTGCGGCGATCGGTTATGGGCTGGGCTTGACAGCCCGGTCGCCATACCTTGCAAGCATCCGACGGCTATGCCCAAACGGGCGTTAAGCACGCTGAACGTCGCAAAGCGCAACCATATAGTACGGCGCCGACTTCAGTCTGTGCGATAGCGCACTGATGGCGGCGCGTCCACCGCGTAGGATTACCTGTGAGGACGCCTCCCGCGTTTATGCCCGCGCTGCGGCGCTCCAGAGGCATGGTGCGCATGGCGGTGGCAACACCTTCCGCCTGATCCTGCGCGGCTTCACGATATCAGGTCGCCGACGTGGTCCGCGGAAGCTAGCGTCGGTTACTGGAGCAACACTATGGCTAATGGCAAGAGCACGACGGGCACAAGAATCCATGTCTCCGAAAATGCCGGCGACGTGACCTCCCGCAAGCAGGCCGAAGAGGTGCTGCTCAAGGCGGGGGCGCTGCAACGCGCAATTTTCAACAGCGCCAATTTCTCCAGCATCGCCACCGACGCGAAGGGCGTCATTCAGATTTTCAATGTCGGCGCCGAACGGATGCTGGGCTACACCGCGGCCGAAGTGATGAACAAGATCACCCCTGCCGACATTTCCGATCCAGGAGAATTGATCGCCCGCGCCAAAACGCTGAGCGTCGAGCTCGGAACTTCGATCACGCCGGGCTTTGAGGCGTTGGTGTTCAAGGCCTCGCGCGGGATCGAAGATATCTATGAACTGACCTATATCCGGAAGGATGGGAGCCGGTTCCCGGCAGTGGTGTCCGTCACGGCACTGCGCGACGCGCAGGATGCCATCATCGGCTACCTGTTGATCGGCACCGATAATACCGCCCGTAAGCAGGCGGAAGAGGCGCTGCAGAAAGCGGGTGCCCTGCAACGCGCGATTTTCAACAGCGCCAATTTCTCCAGCATCGCCACCGACGCGAAGGGCGTCATTCAGATTTTCAATGTCGGCGCCGAACGGATGCTGGGCTACACCGCGGCCGAAGTGATGAACAAGATCACCCCTGCCGACATTTCCGATCCAGGAGAATTGATCGCCCGCGCCAAAGCGCTGAGCGTCGAGCTCGGAACTTCGATCACGCCGGGCTTCGAGGCGTTGGTGTTCAAGGCCTCGCGCGGGATCGAAGATATCTACGAGCTGACCTATGTCCGGAAGGACGGCAGCCGATTTGGGGCGGTCGTGTCGGTAACGGCACTGCGGGACGCCCAAGACCTCATCATCGGCTACCTGTTGATCGGCACCGACAACACCGCGCGCCAGCAGGTCGAAGCCGAGCAAAAAAAGCTCGATCAACGCCTGCGCGACCAGCAGTTCTACACGCGCTCGCTGATCGAATCCAACATAGATGCGATCATGACCACCGACCCCTCCGGCATCATCACCGACGTCAACAAGCAGATGGAGGCGCTCACCGGCTGTACGCGCGACGAGCTGATTGGTGCGCCGTTCAAGAACTACTTCACCGATCCGGAGCGGGCGGAAGCGGGGATCAAGCTCGTGCTGAACGAAAAGAAGGTCACCGACTACGAGCTGACGGCGTGCAACCGCGACGGGAAGCAAACCGTAGTGTCCTACAACGCGACCACCTTTTACGACCGGGACCGCGTGCTACAGGGGGTCTTCGCCGCGGCGCGCGACGTCACCGAGCGCAAGCGGGTGGAAGCGGAGCTGCAGCAGGCCAAGGCCATGGCCGAGACCGCGAGCCAGACCAAGTCGGATTTCCTGGCGAGCATGAGTCATGAAATCCGAACGCCGATGAACGCGATTATCGGCATCGCGGATTTGCTCGCGAAGACCCCGCTCTCGCCGGACCAAGACAAGTATGTGCAGATCTTTCGCCGCGCAGGCGACAATCTGCTCAATCTCGTCAACGACATTCTCGATTTGTCCAAGGTCGAAGCCTCGCAGCTCGAGTTGGAACGGACCGGGTTCTCGCTGAACGACCTCTTGGAGAAAGTGAGGGAGATGGTGGCGGTCCGGGCCCAAGAGAAAGGTCTGGCCCTGGTGTGCGAAGTCGCCCCGGAAGTTCCCGGCGACCTCATCGGCGACCCAACACGACTGCGGCAGGTGCTCCTTAACTTGCTTGGCAATGCGATCAAGTTCACTGAATCAGGCGAAGTTGTCCTCCGAGTGACACCTGATGAGAACTCCTCCGCGCCGGGCGTATTGCGCTTCACGATCTCGGACTCTGGCATCGGTATTCCCGGCGAGAAGTTGGGTGCGGTGTTCGAGCGATTCACGCAAGCCGATTCGTCCACTACTCGCCGCTATGGAGGCTCGGGGCTGGGGCTCACGATTTCGAAGCGCCTGGTGGAACTCATGGGCGGATGCATCAGAGTCGAAAGCAGCGTCGGGAAGGGCAGCGTGTTTTCCTTCACCGTGCCGCTCGAGATCTGGACAGGGGCCACGCGGCGAGCGGCCGTGCCGGTCGGCGCGGGTCCTGAACTCCCGTTGCCAGCGCTGCATATTCTTCTGGTGGAGGACTCCCCCGACAACCGGACGATCACGGTGGCCTACCTGCAGGACACGCCGTACCGGGTCGAAATCGCCGAAAACGGTGCCGTCGCCTATGAAAAATTTACAGCCGGGCACTATGACCTCGTTCTGATGGATCGGCAAATGCCGGTGATGGATGGCTTGACCGCAACGCGCGCGATTAGAGAGTGGGAACAGTCGAACCACCGGCCACCCACGCCGATCATCGCGCTGACTGCCTCTGCCTTGAAGGGGGATCAAGAAAAGTGTGTGGCGGCCGGGTGCACGGCGTACTTGACGAAACCTATCAAGCAAGAAGTGCTGCTGCAAGCGATTAAGGAGCATTCGGTGGCCACGCCTCCAGCATCGAAAGAGGAGAGCAGCCGGAGCGACACGATCCTCGTGCGTGTGAATCCCAGATTCGCAGACCTGATCCCTGCGTTTCTGCAGAATCGCAGGCAGGATGTCATCGCGATGCTGAACGCGCTGGAGCGGCGTGACTTCGAGACCGTGGAGAGTCTGGGGCACGGCATGAAGGGGGCGGGGGGCAGCTGGGGATTCCAGGCCATCACTGACATCGGCGCCGCCCTCGAGCAGGCGGGCGAGAGCGCCGACACCACCGCATCGCACAAGTGGGTGGGCGAATTGTCGACGTATCTCGATCGTGTCGAGATCGTCTCCGACTAGCCCCTCACGCGATTACAAAACCTGCGATCTAGTGAGGCAGGCGCGGACACGCGCGGTGAGCTGCGGGATCGAGAATGGCTTTGTCACATAGTCCGTCACCCCCGCTTCGAAGCCGGCGCGGGTGCTGGGCTCATCGGTCATCGCGGTGAGCATCAGCACAGGCAGGCGCTGCGTCTCCGGCTTGGCGCGTAGCGTCTTCATGACCGCTAGGCCATCCATATCGGTCATCTTGTAATCCAGGACCACGAGGTCGGGCATGTGCTCGTCGATCATCCGGAGCGCCTCCGGGCCGCTTGTCGCCTTGCTCACCGTGTACTGATCGTCCTCCAGCGCGCGGACTATCATTGTGAGCATGTCCGGCTGGTCATCAACCGCCAGAACGTGAAAGTGGCGCTGTGCGACGGACGCCTGGAAGGGAGCCGCTGCGACAAATGGCTTCAAGGCGGAGCGCGACTCCGGGGCCAGTTCGCAGCCTTCATAGGCACAAAAGACATCGAGCCCCGTTCCACATTGCAAGGCTAGGGCGCGGGCCCTGCGTTCGATGTCCGCGACGAAGTGGTCGTCGTGGCCCGGATCGTGATGGGTCAGCGCGACCCGCCGTACGCCCGCCGCCGCGGCAATTTGCACCACGTAGTCGTACGTACTGTGTCCCCAGGTTTTCCTGGAGGGATACTCCTCGGGCGTGTACTGGGCATCGTGGATCACGAGATCGGCGTCGGCCATGAATTTGGCGTGTCTCCGGTCTCCCTCGTGCAGGATGGATTCGATTCGGCCCGGCTCGGCACCGGCGCGCCAGAGCGCATCGGAGAACGGCTCGTGGTCCACGAGGTACACCACCACCACGCCGTCGGCTTCGACCCGATAGCCCACCGTCATGGCCGGGTGATTGAGAAATTGCGTCGCGACCCGCGCGCCGCCGATCGTGTGGATGCCCTCGGTCAGGTCGTGGTAGGTGATCGCCGCCGGGAGCTGGTTCAAGTCGATGGGAAAGTAGGTGTACTCCATCTGGCCAGCGAGCACGTGCTGCAGCGAGCCCCGGCTGCCTTCCGGGCCGTAGATCGCAATGGAGTTCCCTTTGACAAAGGCCGGGCTGAAGAACGGAAAGCCTTGAATGTGATCCCAGTGCGTATGTCCGAGGAGAATATTCGCGTTAATAGCTATCTTGCCTTGAGCCATCAACCCGGCGGCCAGCTGGCGCGCGCCGGTGCCGCAGTCGAAGATCAGAAGATCACCGTTGGCCGTGGTCACCTCGACGCAGGACGTGTTGCCGCCGAAGTGGTTGGTGGCCGGTCCGGGCGTGGCGATTGACCCCCTCGTTCCCCAAAAACGTACTTTCATGAGCTACGGACCTCCGGCGAGTAAATGGATGGAGCCAGCCAGTGGATGATCCGGCGACGTGCCGACGATGTCTGTGCGGCGGCGAACATTGTTGATCGACGACATACGAGAGGCACTGCGCTTGGGCGAGCCCGGGGCCGTCGACGCGATCGACCAGCTAGAGTTGGGTGCCCGCGCGCTTCGCCGCGAACAACAAGGTCGTGTGGAAGACGCCGACCGTCACCGCGAGGCCGACGACGAGGGCTAGATTCCCCGCGATGCTGCGTCTGCGCGCTTTCCCGGAGCGCCACGAGATTGCGTCGCGCTACGCTAAGTGGGAGATCATCGGCCCGCCAGAGCTACGGCGGTCACTGGGCGCGGCGTTCAGCCCGTGGAAGTAGCGGCCACGAATGTCTGCTTACGGCCACAACCAGTCATCGCGCCTCGTCCCCGAAAGCAGCCACTCACCGAGAATGGCAGGCCGCGAGCAGTAATAAGCGGGTCGATGTTGGCAAGGCGTAGTATGGTCGGACTGATATTCGTCAACGAGGGGATTCAGTGATTGCTCGCCGACGCTTCGTTCTTGCATTGGCCGTGACGGCGCTCGCAACACCGCTCATTTCGCCTGCTCAACAGCAGCCAAAGGTCGCTCGGATTGGCTTGCTGATCCCGGAGACCCTTTCCGTTGAGGCGACCCGGGTCGACGCATTGCGCGCGGGCCTACGTGACCGCGGCTATATCGACAGCAAGAACATCGCTATCGAACTTCGATCAGCCGAAGGGAATTACGATCGGTTGCCTGAACTCGTGGCGGAGTTGGTCAATCTCAAGGTCGACGTAATCGTGGCCTTTGGAGCAAAGGCGTTGTCGGCAGCGCAACACGCTACCACGACGATCCCCATTGTCGATCCGGTCATGGGCGATCCAGTTGCGGCGGGCCTTAGCAGCAGCCTTGCACGCCCGGGAGGAAACATCACCGGGTCGGTGCAGTTTTCGGTAGAAGGTGGCGCAAAAAGGTTGGAGCTGCTCAAGGAGGCAGTCCCGCGTATCTCTCGAATGGCGGTACTCATTAATCCTGCCAATGCGGGGAGCTCCCTGCAAGTTCGCGCCATGCGCGCCACGGCGGACGCATTGAAATTGGAGCTGCAAGTATTGGAGGTGCGGAGTGCCAAAGACCTTGGGACAACGTTTGTAGCGATAGAGCAAGGGCGGATCGAGGCGATCGTGGTTGGGACGGACACGCTCTTTCGGGCCAACCACATCGAGATTGCGGGTCGCGCGGCAAGACAGAGGCTTCCGTCGGCCGGGTCCAATGAATACGCGGCAGCGGGGGGCTTGATCGGCTATGGCTCAGATCCTGTCGAGTTGTACCGTCACGCGGCGTATTTTGTGGACAGGATACTCAAGGGCGCAAAACCTGCTGATCTGCCGATAGAGCGGGCGACCAAGTTAGATCTGATGATCAATCTTAAGACCGCCAGATTACTTGGCATCACGATCCCGCAATCGTTACTCGTACGCGCCAACGACGTGATTCAGTAGCCGAGCACCTCAGGTTGATTGCGATTCTCGTGATTCCGAGGGCGATCACTGCTCCGCTTGATTCGTTGAATGTCTGTTCTTCGTAAGGCGCGACGGCTGGTCAGGGTCGGGTACGGCCGCCCGGTCTCCGGTGATGAGCAACGGGTCTACGATATACACCGGCCGCTCACAGGTGCATGGCAGCTGCGCGTCAATCAGCGGCCGCTCGGTCGAATTGCTTGAACTGCTGCACTCGACCCATTGCTGCCTGTCGTCCCATGCTCAACCTGCACAAAAGTCAGGCAGCCAATCGCATCGACCTGTCTTCACACACCCAATTCACCGAACTCATGCCAAAATCCTCAACACCATGAAATATGCAGGCTAGGCTGCTCGCGATGACGCGTCATCACGCACGCGTGGATGCAGGAGCAGTCTCAAGGAGAGAAAAACACGCATAAATTCGCAACCGGTGAATTCTTATGATGGGCAACCGAAACGCAAAACAAATTTTCACCGCGGTGCTCGGCAAACAGCACTATGTCGCTCTCTTCAACATGGTGAAAAACTATCCGGCGTCTTGGCAAAACATTTCCCGCTATTTAACCGGCGCCGGCCAATACCCCTATGACATAGAGGTTAAAACACCGCTTGGAATGATATCGCCGAGACTATACAGCCATCATGATCTATTGACGGTCAACGAGATCTTTTGCCGGCATGATTATTTTGCCGACGAATACATTCGAACCGTGGTGGATTTGGGATCGAATATAGGCATTAGCGCACTTTATTTTCTAACCCGGAATAAGCAATCGAGATGCTATCTCTACGAGCCCGATAAACGGAATATCGCCAAGTTAAGAAAGAATCTGGCGGGATTCGAGGAAAGATATGAGCTGGCGGCAAAAGCGGTGTCGCATGAAAGCGGCCAAGTTGATTTTGGCATAGAGTCCATCGGCCGCTATGGGGGTATCGGACAAAAAACGGGCGAAACGATCAAAGTGGAATGCTTGGACATCAACGATGTACTGGAGGCAATTTTAAACAAAGCGGCAACCATCGATATTTTAAAAATCGATACCGAGGGGGTAGAAATAAAAACCGTACAAGCCATCCAAGCAAAATTCTTAAACCGCATAAAGAAGATCTATATCGAGGCAAAACCAGCGGACCAATTACACCCGGATTTGTTTTGGCAAAAGCAATACGGAAGCGTCTGTCAATTGATTAATTGCAAACTGTGGAGGCAACATGGCTCATGAAAACCAATGTCTGTAGAAGCATTGGAGAATCCCAAAGACTTTTATGATGCAAGATACGAAACCGGCTACATGGAGGGCTTTTCGGATTTGTACGAGATGTGCAAGGTATTCACGATAAGGGAGATGTTGCAAAAGCTGAAATCCCAGGGGTTCTCGCCTAAGAAAGTACTTGATTATGGATGCGGTCAGGGCCGCTTTATGGAAGTGGTCAAAGAGATTTTCCCGGCCGCTGCGGTTTTGCCGGTAACCGGCCATTGACGAGGTGAGCGGCAGCTGGTGATCCCACTATCGACCCCCTGTCCCCGTTGAGCTTCACGCTGCCAACGGCAGCAATGCCGCGGGAGCGGACGTTGTGTCGCAGTTCCTCAATGGGCGCGTTCGGCCAACTCCTGCCGTTCGGGGTTGCCGGCGGAGATTTTCCGTTAGCAGCCGTTCACGCCAGTCAGGTCTCGGTGATCCTGCGTCGTGATAGATTTGACGGATCGATGTTCGTTGACGCCGTTCGGTGGACTTCGGCTGGTTATCGCCGAGCGGCGGATAAATAGCTACAGTCAGAGGCGGCGCGAATGACTACTCTTATCAATGACCCGCTTCTTGTATTCCGTTTCCCATTGCTACTCTTCGCCGTTTCTTTCGTTACGCTGTGGCTCTCAGCATGGATAGGTGCGGCTAGTTTCAAGAGGCTCAAAGCCCAGTTAGGCCAAGCACATGAGGACTTTGGCGTAATCCAGGGCGCAACGCTGACGCTGCTCGGTCTTATCATCGGGTTCACGTTTTCGATGGCTGTGGGGCGATACGACCAACGGAAGAATTATGAGGAGGAGGAGGCGAACGCAATCGGTACCGAATATCTTCGAGCCGGCCTCCTGCCTGATGCCGATGCAACGCGGGTTCGGATGCTGCTCCGGAGCTATCTTGGCCAGCGCGTGCTGTTCTACACGACGCGCGACGAGCACGAGCTTGAACAGATCGACGCCAAGACCGCCAAATTGCAGGCAGAGCTCTGGTCCGTTGTTCAGGCGGCGGCTTTGGCGCAGCCGACACCCCCCATGGCTCTTGCCGTTGAGGGTATGAATGATGTCTTGAATTCACAGGGCTATACGCAAGCCGCTTGGTGGAACCGTATCCCAATTGCGGCATGGGCATTGATGATGGCGATTGCCATTTGCTCGACAATGCTGGTTGGCATCGGCACAAGGGATACCGGCGGCGGCTCTCGCCTGCTCTTGGTGCTGCCGCTCGTCGTCTCCATCGCTTTTTTTCTCATCGCAGACATCGACAGCCCGCGTCGGGGCGTTATTCTGGTGATTCCCCAAAATCTCCTGAGCCTTTCGCAATCTCTGCGCGCGCAGTGATTGGGTGGCAACTGATGCGCGATCCCGAAGCGCAGGACACCCGTCGTTTCATGGTGGCTGTCGGCAGGCAGCTGCGCAAGGTCTGGATGACTGCTGTGTGCTCTTCAGCGGCCGCTCAGACGAATCGCCTGAACGCCGGCAGTCGACCCGTTGCAGCCCGTCGTGCGCTAGAGAAGCGGACGGTCGCGCGCTACAAGCGGTACGAGCCGCTGTCAGGTAAGCGCCGGATCTAGCGTGAAGACGCGCCTGCGCGGTCGCCCGCAAAAGCGCCAGCTATCGACCCTTCGTTCTATGCAGAGGCGCCTGTCATCGCTTGCTGCATTGCTGTGCGCGCAGCGGCGAGGGTCTGCTCGTCTGCCAGATCAGGGCGACCTGTCCCATACGGCGGTTGTGGTGCGTACTCCATAATCAATTCGATCAGTCGTCCGCTGCTCTCGCCGGCCCAGAGCCCTGCTACTCTGAGACCGAAGTCGATCCCTGCTGTAATTCCACCCCCAGTGAGCCGATTGCGGTCGATGCAGACGCGCTCGTTGCTCGGTTCAGCACCGAATTGACTCAAGGCGTCACGGGCTCCCCAGTGCACGGAAGCACGGTAACCTCGAAGGAGGCCGGCAGCTCCCAGAAGTAGCGAGCCCGTGCAAACGCTACACACCCAGCGCGCTCGCGATCCGCGATCCGCTAGAAACGCGATTGCCACAGCATCGCCCAGCAGATCCAACGTGGGCTTCGCTCCCCCGCCCACGAAAAGAACGTCTGGATCAGTCCAAGCATCCTCGAAACCGTTGGTAGCTTGTACACTGAGACCGCAGTCGGTGGGCACTGGGCCGGGCCGGTGCCAAGCGTACTGAACTTCATACCCGGGCAAGAAACTCCAGGCCTGCAGGGGGCCGACTACATCCAGCAGTGTCATACCGGGATATACCAGGGCCAACACCTTCATAGCGCTCTCCTTTGAGTCACTAATTCAGAACAATGCGCCTCACGTGGCGACGAATGCGCATGTGGATACACGACATGGCGCGGATTATCTCCCCGCCTGGGGACGAAGAGCCATGATAGGTCTGCACTCGACCCGTTGCCGACATCGCGCGGAGCTGGAAGCGGGCATTGAAACCAATGGAAGCTGCCGTTCGGGTCGCGGCAAAACGGCGCCGCAATATTCATCAGCGGGATGGAGAACGAGCCCTATTCAGGTCACCTCGGCCTTCGAGTTCGACCAGCGCCTCGCCTGGTAGCTACCACCACCATCGACGCTAGCCGGTGCGCGCCGGCGGGCTTACTCGCGCTCGCGCCCGCCCGCCTGGCCGCGCGCGGCCACTCTGGCGTCGGTGGTCGCATGCGTGCAGGACGGCGAGGGTGCGCAGCAACGCGTTGCCGCCGAAGATCGACGCTTGACCCGTCCACCGACCCCTCGCACAATGGCTGGCGTGGTCGAAATGCCAATCGGCAAGTTCGTGTGGGAGCGTACGCCAGTGAGATGTTCCTCGCCGGCGCCATCGCTGAGTGCGCGACCGCCCATGTCCGTTCTTCGTGCCGCATTGGTCCGGTGCTTCACGTCGGTTTTGGCGCAGCGCGGCCAAGAAGCGGTCGGGCGATCAATGGGAGGGATGTTGCGATGATCCAATTGAATGTCAATGGCAAGAATTATGACCTGGACGTGGATTCGCAAACACCGCTGCTTTGGGTGATCCGTGAGCAAGTCGGCCTCACCGGAACCAAATACGGCTGCGGTGTCGCGCAGTGCGGCGCCTGCACGGTGCACGTCGACGGCACGCCGACCCGTTCCTGCGCGGTTCCTGCCAGCGCGGCATCGGGCAGGAAGATCACGACCATTGAGGGCCTGGCCTCGGGCGCCACGCTGCACAAGGTGCAAAAGGCCTGGATCGATCATGAGGTGCCGCAGTGCGGCTATTGCCAGTCGGGGATGATCATGGCGGCCGCTGCGCTGCTGAAGGTCAAGCCCAAGCCCACCGACGCCGATATCGACGCGGCGATAACCAATATCTGCCGCTGCGGCACGTTTCAGGAAGTGCGCAAGGCGATCCATGCAGCCGCCAAAGCCTGAGGGAGCGACCATGATCACGAGTCCGAAAATCAGCCGCCGTTCCTTCATCGTTGGCTCCGCCGCCGTCGGCGGCGGCCTCGCGCTCGGCCTGCGCCTGCCTCCCTTCGGACCCGCTGTCGTGCGCGCGGCCGATGGCTCACCCGAGATTAACGCCTGGGTCGTGATCCGTCCCGATGACACGGTGGTGATCCGGATTGCCCGCTCCGAAATGGGACAGGGAACGATCACCGGCCTCGCGCAGCTGGTGGCCGAGGAGCTTGAGTGCAACTGGTCGAAGATCGTCACCGAATACCCGACCCCCGGCGAGAGCGTGAAGCGCAAGCGAGTCTGGGGCGATTTTTCCACCGGCGGAAGCCGCGGTATCCGCACTTCGCACGACTACGTGCGCAAGGGGGGCGCGGCGGCGCGCATGATGCTGGTGCAGGCCGCGGCCGATCAGTGGGGCGTCGCGGCCGCCGAGTGTACTGCGGCAAACAGCGTCATCACGCACAAGGCTTCCAAGCGCAGCACGACCTTCGGCAAGGTGGCGGACGCCGCCGCGCGCCTCGAATCGCCGAAGGACCCGCCGCTCAAGGACCCGAAGCAATGGAAGGTCATCGGCAAGCCGATGAAGCGCCTGGATACGCATGACAAGGTCATCGGCAAGCAGGTGTACGGTTTCGACCTGAAGCTTCCCGGTATGCTGCTTGCCGCGGTGAAGGAATGCCCGGTGTTCGGCGGCAAGGTAAAGAGCTTCGATGCTGCCCATGTCGCCAGCATGAGGGGGGTGAAAAGCGTGGTGCAGGTTGGCGATTCTGGCGTCGCGGTGGTCGCCGATACCTGGTGGCATGCGAAAACCGCCCTCGGCGAACTGCCGATTGTCTGGGACGAGGGCCCGAACGCGAAAGTCACCAGCGCCACCATCGCCGAGATGCTGAAGGCCGGACTCGATGCCGAGCAGGCGTTTGTCGGCAATCAGGCCGGGGACGCGAAGAAGGCGCTTGCCGACGCGGCCAGGAAGATCGAGGCGGTCTACGCCTACCCGTTCCAGAACCATGCATGCATGGAGCCGATGAACGCGACGGCGCGCTACACGCCGGAAAGATGCGAAGTTTGGGTGCCGACACAGGATGGCGAAGCGTCGTTCGCCGCGGTGCTTGCCGCTTCCGGCCTGCCGGCGGAGAAGTGCGAGGTCTACAAGATCAACCTCGGCGGCGGCTTCGGCCGGCGCGGCGCATTCCAGGACTACGTGACTCAGGCCGTGAACATCGCCAAGCAGATGCCCGGCACGCCGGTGAAGCTGCTGTGGTCGCGCGAGGAAGACATGGCGCAGGGCCGGTATCACCCGGTGATGCAGTGCAAGCTGGTCGGCGCGTTCGACGCAGCCGACAACCTGACCGGGCTGCACATGCGCCTGTCGGGCCAGTCGATCCTCGCCGCGGTGCGGCCGGCGATCCTCGAGCAGCAGAAAGGGCGCGATCCGCTCACTTTCCAGGGAGTGGCCGATTCGGGCGAGCACTCGTTTGGCTATGCGATACCGAACCTGCTGATCGACCACGCAATGCGCAACACGCACGTGCCGCCGGGTTTCTGGCGTGGGGTCAACATCAACCAGAACGCGGTGTTCATCGAGTGTTTCATGGATGAGCTCGCGGAAGCCGCGGGGCAGGATCCGGTCGAGTTCCGGCGCAAGTTCATGGGACCTCATCCGCGCAATCTCGCGGTATTGAACGCCGTGGCGGATCGCATTGGCTGGACGAAACCGGCACCTGCCGGCGTCTACCGCGGCATCGCGCAGATGAAGGCCTTCAACAGTTTCGTCGCCGCAGCCTGCGAGATTTCGGTACAGGGCGGCAACAAGGTAAAGATTCACCGCATCGTCGCTGCCACCGATCCGGGCTACGCCGTCAACCCGGCGCAGATCGAGCGCCAGGTGTCGGGGTCGTTCGTCTACGGCCTGTCGGCGCTCTTCATGCAGGAATGCACGGTCAAGGACGGGCGCATCGAACAGGAGAACTTCACTAGCTACCAGTCGATGCGCATCGCGCAGATGCCGAAGGTGGAGACGATCATCATCGAGGGCGGCGGCGATACCTGGGGCGGCGTCGGCGAGCCGACCATCTGCGTGGCCGCGCCGGCGGTGCTCAATGCGTTCTACAAGGCCACGGGCAAGCGCATCCGCACGGTGCCGCTGAAGAACCACGGTGTCGAACTGGTATGAGGGGTCTTGCCGCCGTATTGCTGCTCGCTCTTTCCGGAAACGTTGTTGCGAAAGACGAAATACCCGCCCCATTGACCGGCGTCAAGGGCGACCCGGCACGCGGGCGGGCGATCGTCGCCAATCGCCAGGTCGGCCTGTGCCTGCTGTGCCATAGCGCGCCGATTCCCGAGGAGCGTTTGCAGGGCAATCTCGCGCCGGACTTGCGGCAAGCCGCGCGGCTGAGCGAAGGAGAGATCAGGGCGCGCATCGCCGATCCGCGGCGCGCCAACCCCGACACCATCATGCCGGCGTACTACAGCACCGACGGACTGAGCCGCGTCGCGCAGGGATTTCGCGGCAAAACGATCCTGACCGCGGAGCAGATTGAAGATGTCGTTGCTTACCTGGGGACGCTGAGATAACGCGGCATCGATGCGCAGCAGACGCGAATTCCTTCTTCTTGCCTGCGGTGCCGCTGCGAGCACCGCGGTCGAGGCCCAGCTGCCTCCGAACATCGCGGCATTGCGCAAGGCGGCGCTCGACGAAGCCGTGCGCAAGGTGGTGGGCAATGCCCCGGTGCGCCGCGGCAGGGTGAAGCTTGACGTTCCGCCGCTGATCGACAACGGCAATTCGGTGCCGCTGACGGTGTCGGCGGATAGCCCCATGACCGCTGCCGATCACGTCAGGGCGTTCCACGTCTTCACGGAGAAGAACCCGCAGCCGAACGTCATCAGCGCCTGGCTGGGCCCGCGTGCCGGGCGCGCCGTCATTAGCACGCGCGCGCGGGTCGCCGACACCGGAACGGTTGTCGCCATCGCGCAGATGAGCGACGGCTCCTTCTGGTCCGACAGCGTGGAGGTGGTGGTGACGCTCTCGGCCTGCCTGGAAGAAGGCTTGATCTGATGCACAGGGTGAACCGATGCCGCGCGTGATCGTCACCATGCCGGCGTCCGCGAAGCGCGGCGAGGTGATCGAGATTCGCACGCTCGCGGGACACGACATGGAAACCGGTTTCCGGCGCACCCAACTCGGCGAGTTGATCGCGCGCGACATCATCACGCGCTTTGCGTGCAGCTACAACGGCGTCGAGATCTTCCGCGCCGAGCTGCATCCGGCGATCGCCGCCAACCCGCTGATCGTTTTCACTGCCATCGCCACCGAGAGCGGCACGCTAGAGTTCCGCTGGAGCGGCGACAACGGCTTTGTTGCGACCCACTCCGCCACGATCAGCGTCGCTTGATCTTTCGCGCCCTCGTTGTCGCTTGTTGTTCCGTTCTTGTGGTAAGTGCAAGAGCGGACATTCCTCTCGCCGAGCGGCGCTCGAGCTACGAGTTCATGGGCCGCGATACGCGCGCCATGCAGGATGACGACGCCACCAACCCGGCGATGCTCTGGCTGCTGGACGGCGAGGCGCTGTGGAAACGCAAGGCCGGCGAGGCCGGCAAGGCCTGCGCCGACTGCCACGGTGACGCGACCAGCAGCATGAAGGGTGTGGCGGCACGCTACCCTGCATTCGACTATTCCAGGGACAAGCTGCTGAGCCTGGATCAGCGTATCGGGCTGTGCCGCGTGGAACGGCAGGGGGCGCCGGCCCTTGCACCGGAGGGCGGGGAGCTGCTCGCGCTGAGCGCCTATGTCGGGCGTCAGTCGCGCGGAATGCCGATCGAGGTCGAAGTGAACGAAAATGTGAAGCCGTCCCTCGCCGCCGGCCGCGCGGCGTTCAATCGCCGCCAGGGCCAGGTCAACCTGTCCTGCGCCCAGTGCCACGACGACAACTGGGGCAAATCGCTCGCCGGCATCCCGATTCCACAGGCGCATCCGACCGGCTACCCGCTGTATCGCCTGGAATGGCAGAGCCTGGGCTCGCTGCAGCGCCGGCTGCGCAACTGTCTCATCGGCGTGCGCGCCGAACCCTACGCCTACGGCGCTCCCGAATACGTCGAGCTCGAGCTCTACCTGAAGTGGCGCGCGCGCGGCATGAAGATCGAGACGCCGGCCGTACGGCCTTGATTGCGCCAGGCGGCTGGAGCGAGGCGGCGCTCGATGCCGGTCGCCGGCAGGCGACGATCCAAGAGGCAGTGTGCTCCGCCAGTGATCGCGCCGCCGTTGTTCTCGCCCTGCCAATGTCGAGTGATCACGCAATGCGGTCAACAAATCGATCAACGGCAGCCGCAAACCTCGGGCGAGGCGGCGGAAGACCGTTCGACCGGATACCGGCGCTCCATCCAGAGGGTGATTTCGTTGCTGAGGGGGAATGTCCTTGCTGTTGCCGCCGCCGCGTGTCCACCGGTAACGCTGCTTCGACCTGCTGCGCGGGCGGCCGCTCACGGGAGAATTCTGCGCCGACCGCGAACGGCCGGATGTGGCCGAACGCGCCCATTGACGAACAGCGGCTGAACGGCTGCTCCCGCGGCGAAGCAGACGCGCGAGGAATTTCCGTGAAGGTCGGGTGAAGACGGGGAGCCGACGTTCGGATTGGCCCGACGGGTGTCGCCGACCGGCCAAGAGCGGTCCTTCGCCGAGCGACAGATCGGTAGAGCCTAGGCTTGACGCGGAGGCGATGGCGCGTCGAGCTGGCCTCGCGCACTGATTACTTTTCGACGGTGCGGATGCCTGCTGGGCCGCCCGGGACCTTGATCTGGCCGGTCACCGTCAGGGTCTTGCCGTCGAAGCTCAGCACGTCGAGCGACTTGGCCAGCATGGACTGGTTGAGCAGGGTCTTGCCATCCTTGCTCCAGACGACACCCTGGCCCCAGCCGCCAACCTTGGCCTGCGCAGCCAGCGTGAGCTTGGCTCCGTCCACACGGTAGATCATGACAAGTCCATGATCGTTGTAGGACTGGTGGGACTTCGGCTTGTTCGAGCCGTTCTGGATTGTCACGGCCACGTACGAGCCGTCAGGTGAGAAGGTGGCGCCCTCGGGGATCTGACCGACCGAGTGCGACTCGACGATACGGGGTGGGTTCATCTTCAAATCGATGACGCTGACGATGTCGGTGTCGCCCTGACCGCCGCCCTGATTGACGAGCACGGCGACGTCACCCTTTGGACTGATCGAGATGCTGTAGGGACGAATGCCCGCCACCATGAAGGCCTTGGTGTCCTCCACTTTGGCGCCATCGACCGAGAGCACTGAAATGCGGTGATCGCCGTCGCGTGTGACGAGGGCGCGCTTACCATCCGGCAGGAAGGCGACGTGGCTAGGGCCGGACTTGGCGTCCCCGAGTTGGATCTTGCCGGTCGATGTCAACGTCTTACCGTTGACGGTGAGTATCGACACCGTTCCGTCCCCACGATTGGTCACCAGGACCAGCTTGCCATCTGGACTGAACGAAACACCGGAGGGTGAGACGCCCAGCTCGAGCGTGGCAATCACTGCCGGCGGAGAGGCTTTGAGGTCAATGACGCTCAGCCTGTTGTCGGGGACGGTCTTCTTGGGGTCGGACGGATCGAGCTTGGTCGATGCGGCCACCAGTGCAATGCTCTCGTCGGGGGCGATCGCCACGCTTTGCGGCGGGCCGACCACCGACCCCGGCACATCGATTTGGCCGATGATCCTGGGCGGCGACACGCCGAGGTCGATGATGGTCGCGTTATCGGGTGCCGGATTCTCCACGATCCGGTTCACGCCATCGATGTTGACGACTTTGTTGTCATTGGAAGACACGGCAATCTGCGCATTGGCCGGCGAGGCGATCACGGCCGCGAGGCACAGAAGTGGTAGGTTAAGCGCGCGAGAGGGACTGCGCGGAGCGCCAGGCTTCATCATCGTTTCATCCAGTGGCCGAGGACGTGGGGTCGGCCATAAGCAAGCATGATAAAGGAAGCGCCCTGGCCTGACGACATCCCCCTGTGGTGCGTCGATCTCGAAGCTCCTAAATGGATAGGAAGATTAATTCGCCGATAACGCCGATATAAGGAGCCTTCTTGAAGCCGCGATTGCGCCACTCGCCTCGAGAGGCTTCCAAAACCCTGAATCGCCGCTTCGGGTCGGGTACGGCCGCCCGGTCTCCGGTGATGAGCGACGGGTCTACGATATACACCGGCCATTCACAGGTGGATGGCAGCTGCGCGTCAATCAGCGGCCGCTCGGTCGAAACGCTTGAACTGCTGCAGTCGACCCGTTGCAGCCGTTCGCGTTTCTCAACAGCTGCCGTTCGATTGATTACTTCGATCCGCGCGCAACTGCCGTTTGCCCGCGTTGCTGTTTGGCGAGATCGATGTCCAAGTACTTCCAATACGACGGGAAGTCGTGCGGATAGAAGCCCGAAACCCACGGATGCACAAAAGTATTGTCGACCTCGGCCACATGCGGGATCAGCGGCATGTAGATCTGTGCCAACTGCGACATCTGCCGCGAGAGTGCCGTCTGCTTTCGAATATCGGGCTCGCGCAACATCTGCTCATTGAGTTGGTCATATTCGCCCATGCTGAATCGCGACGGATTCACCCTGGGGACTTGTGTCCCCTGCAGCTGCGCCAGCGCGACATACCCGAGTGGCGAGCCACCCCAACCTCTGATAAGCATCTGGAAGTGGCCCGCCTCCATTTCCTTAAACTGATCCTGCGCCGGCAATTCCCGGAACTCAACGCGCAGTCCCACCGCGGCGAGATTTTTCTTCCACAAGGTTTCCCATTCCCGCCACAAAGTTCCTGGTCGCGTGAGGATCGAGAGGCTGAGTGGTGCACCTTCCGGCGTGAGGCGGTAATTCTCGGCATCGCGCTTGTTATACCCTGCGCGATCGAGCAGCGCCTGCGACATGGCCGGATCGTACGGCATCTTTTGGGGTAATCCGGGGTCATGCGTAGTTACGCGCGGCGCGACGATCTGCGCCAACGGCACCGCTTGGCCCGCATAGGCGACTCGTACCAAGTCGTCTACGTTGAATGCCAGCGCAATGGCACGGCGCAGACTGACATGCTCCTTGCTCATGCCGCCGACTACGGGATCGTTGAGGTTGAAATACGTGTACCGGACATAGGTCTGCGACAATGGATAGCGCTGGATGCCCGCCGACGCGTATTCCTGCTTGAGTTTGCCATTGGTCAGCAGCCGGTTCGAGATCTCTCCTGTCAGTTCGATGTAGTCGAGATGCCCCTGTTCAAACTCCAGCAGCCGCGACTGCATTTCTTCGATGATGCTGATGTTGACAACGCCCACCTGAGGCAGGCGTTTGCCTGCCATGCCGCGTACAAGTGCCGCGTGCGCCGGATCGCTGCTTTCCGGGAACTTGAGGAGCCGATAATTTGGATTGGCCTCGAGGATGATTCGCGAGCCGCGCTTCCACTCCCTGAGACGATACGGACCGGTGCCGACGGGGCGAGTGCCAACGTCGCGGCCCGCCGCCTCGACAACTTCCCGTGCCACCGCGAGGGCGTTGGTCAGATTCTGTTCGATGACGGGATAGTTGGGCTGGTTGAGCCGAAGCTGCAGCGTGTACCGGTCGACGGCCCGTACACCCTCCATCGGAGCGTCATAGTCGAATTTCGCCCCCGGCTTGCGGGCAGCATCGACCGCGGCGCGCGCGCCGACGAGCGCCTCGGTGAGCGTCAGCACACCCCCGAGGCGAAGATTCGGATCAAGGAATCGCTTGAACGAATAGACATAGTCTTCCGCGGTCAGCTCCCGCGGCTTCCCGCCGAAGGCCGGGTCATCCGTGAAATGGATGCCCGGCTTGAGCCTGACGGTCCAGGTTCGACCGTCGTCGCTGATCTTCGGAAGGTCCGCAGCGGTGTTTGGCGACAACCGGGCAGGACTGGCGAAGTAGTCCCACTCGTAGAGACCTTCGAAAATCGCGACGCCGACCCAGCCGGAAAAGAAATCGGTCCACTGCTGCGGGTCGAGGCTATCGATGTCGCCTTGGGCCAGGCGCAACACCTTATTCGGATCGGCGGCGCCTGCGGCACACGCATAAGCGATCGCGAGTACGCCCGCCAGGTGAGCGATTACTCGAGACATCGTCCGCGAAGAATTCATGTTCTGCCTCCCATGCTGGTGCGCTCTGCCAGCCACATATCGCACGAATTCACGTAGAACGCGCCTCGTCGTGCAGCGACAACACTTTGTCGTACTCCTCGGCGGTGATCTGCACCACGCCCGAACGGAATCCGGCCGCGTTCGCCTGGACGTAGGGGTTGGAACCCATCGGATCAATACGCTGCACTGCGACGGTCAATGGTACGCCGCTCGTCCACGCGTCAGCGTCGGCGAGTAGCACCCCACTCACCGCCGGACCGGAGGCGGCAGGATCGACCGGTATCGGATCGAGGAACGCAGTCTCGAGTTTCGCCCGACCGACGAATTCGCTTGTCACCGCAACGAATACCAGGACGAGATCGCCGCTAGCGAGGGCATCGCGATGGCGCTCCTCACGGCCGACCACCCACCTCTTCGCATTGAGAAATGACGCGGCCCGTTCCCGATCGCCGTCAACCAGATTGAAAATGAAGTATTTCATCGCAACGAGGTCCGCATTGAAATTCTAATCGCACTTGTGATGATCCTTGCAATGGGCGCGGCCACGATCGGGGTTGGGGCCGTTCAAACGATGCCGAGGCGCTGCAAGGGCGGGCAATGCGGTCCCTTCGCACCGATATGGTTGACACAAGGGCTGGATCGGTCGTCTCCCGTGTCATTGCCGGGTTACGCGAGGGTAGTGTTGCGCTAATCGGACGCGCTGTCCGTCGACCGTCTCGCGTCTCCGCCGGAAATGCCCGATTGCGCTCGCCAAACAATCGTCCGCTTTGGGTCTGATCGCTATCCGTCCGCTTCTGGCCGGGAATAGTCCGTCGATTCTTCTCGTACATTAGTGACGAAATAGCCGCGAAATCAGGTTGCCGCTGGTACAGATTTGGCCTGGATTGCACTCCAGCGTACGAGGGCAGAGACTACGCCTATGGTTCCCCACACACGCTACGCGAAGACCCCCGACGGTGGCTACATCGCCTACAAGGTACTGGGCGAAGGACCGCCGGATATTGCGGTGGTCGGTTCGATCGCGACGAACATCGAGGTCTTTTTCGAGCACGAACCTGCCGCGCGGTTCTGGCTCGAGCTGGCGTCGTTCTCGCGATTGATCCTGCACGACCGACGTGGCACTGGGTTGTCCGACGACATGGGGGGTTGGCCGAACCTCGAGACTCGCGCCGCGGATCTTTTGGCTGTTCTCGACGCTGTCGGGAGCAGGTGCCCCACGATCGTCGCCGCTGCCGACGGCGGGATGGTGGCGGCGTTGCTTGCCGCAACCCACCCCGAGCGTGTGGCGAGCCTGGTGTGGAGTCAAGCACAAGCGCGCGTGGTCCGTGCCGCTGACTGGCCTCACGGAATTACGCATGACGAAATGGATAAACGCGCCCGAGCTGCGGAAGAGGGATGGGGGTCCGAAGCCTTCGTCGAGAACACATTCGGGAATGATGTCTCGCCTGATACGAGGCGCTTTCTGGCCAAGATGCAGCGCCACGCTTGCGGGCCGGCGACCGCCGTCGGCTTCTTTCGGCTTTTTCACGAATACGACGTGCGTCACGTGCTTCCTGGCCTCTCGCTGCCGGTGCTGGTCCTTGCTCCCGCAGGCGATCGACTGCCGCGTGCGAGAGCAACTGCCGTATTGATTCCCGGTGCCACCTTGCATGTCCTCCCAGCGGATGCAAGGTTCTTGTGGCATCCCTCACACATGGACGAGATCCGAGGCTTCCTCGGCGTCGCACAGCCTCCCAGGCAAGCCGACCGCATCCTCTCTACGGTACTCTTCACCGACATTGTCGGATCGACCGCCAAAGCGGCGGAACTTGGCGATGCCCGCTGGACTAATCTGCTCGCCCTGCACCATCAGGCAGCGAAAGAGGAAGTGGTGCGGTATCGGGGCCGCCTGATCCAAACGCCCGGCGATGGAATACTTGCAACCTTCGATGGACCGGCGCGGGCGGTCCGCTGCGCCCAAGCCATTGCAAATGCGGTGCGCCCGCTGGGCCTCGAAATACGAGCCGGATGTCACACGGGAGAAATCGAGCTCGCCGGCAATGACGTTCTCGGGATCGCGGTGCACACTAGCGCTCGGATCTCGGCGCTAGCCGAGTCCTCCCAGATACTCGTTTCCTCGACTGTCAAGGATCTCGTAGCCGGAAGCGGACTGGAGTTCGAAGACCGAGGTGCCCACACGCTCAAAGGCGTGCCGAATGAGTGGCGTCTGTACGCCGTGATTGGTCCCTAGCTCGGCGACCGTCCGCCCCGAGCCAAGGCATGCTGACGCAGCGCCGCAAATCCCCCGCTGCTGCCGCGACATGGAGCTGGTCTTACTCCAAGACAAGGGTCTCGTGCGCGCGTTCTGAATGAGCGTTCTTGGCCGGTCAGCGAACTACACGCGACCGTCGCAAACCGACCCACTCCGGACTCTCGACCTTCGCGGGAGCGGACATTGGAGAGCAGTGGTCCACGTGGTGTCCTATGGCCGATTGGCTCGGCTGTCCGGGCTACCCCCGTCAGGTTCGCGTTGTTCCCGCCGCCAATCACGGCCAGCGCGGCTGCCTGGCGATCGTTCAGCGTGGCGTGTGTCAACGGGGATCGAAATCCGCCGGATTCTGGTGGTACGCGGAAATCGGGCATGCGCCATGCTTGCGCGCTGACTGCCAGATCTCCTTCCTGGAAGCAAATTTCGCTCGCTCAGGTACTTACCGGTCGAATGCGCGTCCGACGCGCCCGATCGACCGGCAGGGTTTCGGTCCGCAGTGAGAATGAGACGCGCCTCCCGCCCCCAATGCCCGGCGGAAATGCGACCCCGCCAACATGGCGTGCCACACACGGACAAACAATCTAGGACGGTGAGCGTGGCATACGGGATTGTCCGGACAAGAAGCGTCGCGCGCCCAGCGAGCCTTCGAGATTGTCGTCCGCCGGCCCAACGCCGACTGCGAGAGGTACATGCCAGTTCCCGCCGCCTGGAAGGGTGCCAACTCCGCAACGGCGCCGACGGTACGTAGCTCGTCGACCGCGGAAACGCACCTACCGAGCATACGATACGGACATCATCGCGCGCCCTTGGCTACGGCCGCGGCCTCGCGACCGGCAATCGGTCCAAAGGTGAACAGCGCCGTCATCGAATTCCCACCCAGTCGATTGCCACCATGCACGCCGCCAGTGACTTCTCCCGCAGCAAACAAACCTGGAATAGGCTGCTTCTGACCGCTGATCACCTGGGTGCGCGTGTTGATCCTGATCCCACCCATCGTAAAGTGGATTCCCGGCTTCACTTCGATGGCGTAGAAGGGCGCCGTGCGGATCGGACGGGCCATGTCATCGCGTTCGAAGTCCGGATCGCGCTTGGCCTCCTGGTAACGGTTGTAGTTTGCGGCGGTCTGCTCGAGGTTCTTGCCGTCGACGCCAATGCGCTGCGCGAGCTCTGGCAGTGTCGCTCCGCTCTTCACGAGACCAAGGTGGAAGTAGCCCTCCATCATCGACATGCTTCCCTTCACACCCTCGTCGAACACGAGAAATGCACTCTTTCCTGGTTGTTTCAATTCGGCCGCCGAGACGCGATCGCGCGTTGTGACCTCGTTGACGAAGCGCTTGCCTTCGCGATTCACGAGGATCGCGCCTGAGCCGCGAACGGTCTCACTGACCAGGGTCTTGGCTCCGACCGCCTGCGTCGGATGAATCTGGATCTGGTTGAGATCGAAGACCTCGCCACCGATCCGCTGGACGAGATCGAGCGCGTCGCCTGTCGTTCCAGGCTGGCCAGTGCTCGTGAACGAAGCTAGGTCCGGCCGGTATTGCCCGACCCGCTGTGGACTGCTGCCATAGCCGCCCGATGCGATCACCACCGCGCGAGCCTCGATCGTGTACAAGTCACCACGCCGGTCCTGCACCAGGACGCCGCGAACCGCACCATCGCGCACGAGGATCTCGGTCACGCGGGAATGCGTTCGCACTGATGCATTTCGCTTGAGCGCGTTGTCGAGCAGTACCCGCGTGATGTACGGTCCGAACGATGGGCCGCCCACCGGCTGCAGCGTCCGGTCGACGCGCGCCCCGCCGCTACGGACCAGTCCGGGCAGTTGCGCACCGAGCCCATTCAGCCACAGCACGGCCTCGGCCGATCCTTTGGTCATGATTTCGACGAGCTCGGGCTGATTCTTGTTGTACCCGCCCTTCATCGTGTCCTCGTACATCGCCTTCCAGTCGTCGCGTATGCCTTTCGCGGCCTGAATGGAGGTCCCTGCCGCATTCATCCCGCCCGCCGCAAGCTGCGTGTTGCCGCCGATGATCGGCATCTTCTCGAGCACGACGACACGGGCCCCGGCGTCGGCCGCGGTGATGGCGGCAGAAAACCCGGCACCACCGGCGCCGATTACCACCACGTCGAATATTTCGTTGTTCCTTGCGGCGAACACGGGAACTGGCGAGAGCATCGCCAGCGAACCCATCAGCAAGAACGATCGGCGTTCCATGATGACCTTCCCTCACTTCTTCGCCGCCCGGGCGCCGCCCGGCATCGGCATGTTGAACGCATGGCATTGCAGGCAGAACGACTCCCCGGCAGCGTGACCGGCATGACAGGTCGTGCAGTCGATCGCTACCAGGTGCGACGCATGCGGGTTGATGTGCTTGTTGGCAAGCTTGGGCGCCACTACCTGGGCAAGCTTCGCGTAATCGCCGTGGCAGCTCTCGCACTTGCGGTTGGTGGCGGCCAGGCTTTGCTCGGCCGCGAGCGCTTTGGGATCGCCCTCTTCGTGGCAACCCGTGCAAGCGAGATTCACCTGCTTCGCGTGAAACGATGCCAAGTCGGAATCCCCAGGCGTGGCCGCGGACTGCGCCACCGCCGCAGACGCCCATACGGCGATGCCGAGCAGGGTGGTCAGTCTGATGATTGCGTTGCGCATGCTCCAACCTCCGATTGCTCGTGGGAACATCAAAATATTGGGCTACGGACGTGATGGGTGCGCAAGCACTCCAAGCTCGTTTGTTGCGCCAGGTCAAACGCGGGCCTTCCAGTGCGTTGAGTGTGCTCGGGCTGGTTGCGCGGCGAGCCGATTCTTGCGGGCAGTCTCAACGCCGTCTACCTCATACAGGCGACGTGCACGCGCGCCGTGGGCGACCGAACTGCCGACTTGCAAAAAACTGGAAGGCGATGACGAAGGACTGCTTGTGGCGTGCGCCGTGATAAGGCGGCGCTTTTCCAGTGGGTGCAAGCCCCACCCGGCAACCGCTCCAGCCGGAAGCACCGGAGCAGTCATGGAGGTAACGAAATGGCTGAAGCCTTCGGGTAAGCGTGTCACGAAATACGGTGACAGCGCGAGTGTGCAGGCCGTAACGCGAGTGAACGCTGAGCAAGCCTCGAAAAGGTCGATGCGCAGGCCGACCCGACAGCCATATCGGGGAAGGCTGACACGACTGGGTGCATGAGCGAAGCAGTAAGCCCGGTCGCTGCGCCGGGGTAGTGGCGACAGCATGTACACAAGGAAAGCGCGCGCAACACGGGAAACCCAGCTATGTGGTCGAGCGCACGATCAACCGAAAGCCCGTGAGGGACAGTTCGGGCGTGGCGGGGTGGCGGAGAGGCTCGCAGTACTGATGAAGTCGGGTAATGCCGATGGAGGAAAGGAGCCTTGGTTCAAGGCGGATGCAGGAAGCGACGAGGGAGACGAGATTGGGGCAACCCTACGAAACTCGAGAGTCTTCAGGAGTTGCGAACTGCATACCATGTGGAAGCGAAGGGAGAACTCGAACGTGGTTCGAGAAACCCGCCGGTCGGAGACGGGCGGCGCAGGTAGTTGCGGGCTATTGTCCTGATCGATGGAGCGGAGAACGCGCACTCGGCTGTCTTCCCATCGACCTCGGCACCCGCGACTTTCCGTGGGCGAAAGCATGATGTCTTGTCCGAGAGCCGGATGCGGGAAATCTGCCTGTCCGGTTCGATGAGGGGGATGTGGAAACGGAGCTACGGCAAGGTTACTTGGGCACCGCCAGACGAAAGGGGCGGCAACAGACAAACCGAACCTACTGCCACCGCGCCACATCTCTACTCTACCGAACCGCGCCATCCGCGAAACTGGCTACAGCCGGCCGCGGCTGACCGTCGGGTATGGGAAAGGCAAGCGATCAGAGGACGTTCGCGTCGGAGCCATAACCGCCACGCTCCCCGACCGCCTATACTCGCCCCGTCAACATTGGCGGACGCTTCGAATGGACAACATCATCGCAAGTCATGGGCTTCAGCTCCGCTCGCTGATCAGGCGGAGCGGCGAGCTCGAACTCTCGGTCGTCGCGCTGGAAACCCCGCTTCCCCAGGCGGACGAGGTTGTCGTCCGGGTCGAAGCAACTCCGATCAATCCTTCGGACTTGGGACTCCTGTTCGGCGCTGCCGATATGAGCACTGCGACGGCTTCCGGCACCGCCGCCAAACCGATCGTAACGGCACGCATCCCCGAAAGTCGAATGAAGAGCATGGCCGGTCGCCTCGATCAGTCGCTGCCCGTCGGCAACGAGGGAGCGGGCGTAGTCGTCGCAGCCGGGTCGTCCGGCGCGGCGCAGGCGCTACTGGGCAAGACCGTGGCGCTTTTCGGCGGCGCCATGTACTCGCAGTACCGCTGCGTCAAGGTGGGGCAATGCCTGATCCTGCCGGAGGGCGCTGCGCCGGCCGATGGCGCGTCATGCTTCGTCAACCCGCTCACCGCGCTGGGCATGGTCGAGACCATGCGCCGCGAAGGTCACGCTGGATGGATCCATACTACGCCTCGAGGCGCGAACCCGGGCGCGGCCGGCGAATGGCCGGTTGTGGCCGGCTGCCGGCATTGAAGCGATTTGACTTGAGCGCCCGCTGAATGGCGCACTGCAGCCATCCAGACGCGAAGTTCCGGTGTGGATCGTAGAGCCGCCGCTCAGCGCCGGGGAGCGGTTGACCGTGCCCGACCCCTATGCTCACGTCCGAACTATGCGCACTTTTTTGTGCGCGCTGAGCGAAATGCGCGGCCTTGCTAGAGCAACGGACCGTAGAGTCGAGCTGAAGTCCGCATAGTTTCGATGTTCGTCGCACCATCGTGGCTCCGTCTTCAAGGAGATCACGATGGATTCGGTTACTCGTACTCGACGCGTTCCGGGCGTTGCCGGCGAGACAAAGCACGCGCCATTCATTGAGGCACTCAGGCGGTACCTGATCGAGCGCCGGCATGCAGGGCAGACCGTCCACAGCTACGCCAACTGCGCCGGCCATTTCCTCAGGTGGGCGCAGGGAGAACGGCTGGACCTGGTTTACGTAGACGAGGTTGCCGCCGCCCGCTTTGCCGACGAGCATTTGACGCACTGCATGTGCGGGTGGCCGACGCGCACGGACCGCCGCGAAGCGCATGCGGCGCTCGGCCATTTGCTGGTGGTGCTCCGCACGCTCGGCGTCACCGCGCCGCGTCCGGTCGGTGCAACGCCCGTCGACGAAGAACTGCGGCGCTTCGACGAACACATGGATTACGTGCGCGGGTTGGCGCCAAGGACGCGGTGCGCCGTGTTGCGCATCGTGCGGGAGTTCCTTCGGTGGCGGTTCGGCGATCGCCCGGTCGTGATCGCGGCGATCAAGCCCGAGCACGTGCGATCTTGCTTCGTGCGTCTGACCGAACGGTGCCACGCGCCCGCGAGCATGGGGGCGGTGGTTTCGGCATTGCGTGGCTATTTCCGGTTCCGCGCCGCGTGCGGCGACACGGTCTATCACCTGATTGGCGTGCTTTCCTACCCGGCGAACTGGCAGCAGGCGTCGTTGCCGCAGACGCTTGGCGATGAGGAGGTTCGGCGGCTGCTGCAATCGCTGGATAGCCCGAGCCCGGCCATGCGCCGCACCGCCGCGATCGTGCGGTGCGCCGTGGATCTGGGCCTTCGCAGCGGCGAGATCGCCGCGCTCAGCTTGGACGACATCAATTGGCGCGACGGTATCGTGACGCTGCGCAAGAGCAAGGGCCGACGCGAGCAACTGTTACCGCTGCCGGAGCCGACGGGGCGAGCGATCGTTGCCTACCTGCACTACGAGCGCCCCAAGAGCCGGCACCGCGGACTATTCGTACGACGCGCGGCGCCGCAAGATGAACCGATCGGCGCCGATGGCGTGCGCAAGATCATTCGACTGGCCTATCAGCGTGCCGGCCTGCCTTACACGCGATCGCACCTGTTCGCCACGCCATCGCACGCCGGCTGCTCGACGGCGGCAGTTCGCTGAAGGAAGTCGCCGACGTGTTGCGGCACCGTTCGCTCAACACGACGCTCGTTTACGCCAAGCTCGACGGCCGCAATCTACGCTCGGTGGCGCTGCCTTGGCCAGGGAGTCGCGCATGAGCCCGTCCCTGAATCTACCTGCGCGCGTCCGCCAGTACCTGCGCGAACGGCGCCGTCTCGGTTTCCAATTGCGGAGTATGCAATACGCGCTGCATAGCTTTGCCTCTTACGCTGCGAGCGAAAACCCCTGACAGTCGAACTGATGGCCGGCTGGGCGCGGCGCGACCGCCCCCGAAGCAGCGACCCGCGCACCTGGGCGCGCCGGCTGAAGTTGTTGCGTCCCTTCCTGCGCTGGCTGCAGCAGTTCGAGCCCAGTACCGAGATTCCCGACGATGCGGTCTTCGGCCGCATCGGCGGGCGGACAGCGCCGCACATCTATAGCGAGAAGGAAATCGCCGAACTGCTGGCTGTAGCACGTCATATCGGTCCCAGCAGCCTGCGCGGCGCTACCTACGAGGCGTTGTTCGGGCTGCTTGCCTCGACCGGGCTTCGCGTCTCTGAAGCGGTGCGCTTGCTCGACCGCGATATCGACCTGAAGAGCGGCATCCTCACCGTGCGGCGAACCAAGTTTGCCAAGTCCCGCCAGGTGCCGATGCACCCGAGCACAACCCAGGCCCTGCGCAGATACCGCCGCCTGCGCGATCTACAGATCGAAGTGGCGGAAGACCAGCCGTTCTTCGTTGGCTGCCGCGGTCGGCGCCGAGGACAAGTACTCGGCAGACGCCAGGTCGATCGGGTGTTCGAGCAGTTGCGCACGCAGCTCGGCTGGCCGAATCGGGGTACGCACCACGCGCCCCGCGTGCACGACTTGAGGCACACGTTCGTGGTCAGACGGATGCTCGCCTGGTATGCCGACGGCACCGACATCGATCAGGCGATGCTCGGCCTGTCGACCTATGTCGGCCATGGGATGGTGACCAATACCTATTGGTATCTGTCGGCGGTGCCAGAGCTCATGGAACTGGCCGCGAACGCTTCGAGTCGCACCAAGCGGAGGTCGCCGATGCGTAACGCAACCACTTCCTCCCAGCCGCCGTCGTTCGCCTTGCTCGTTCAGCAGTTCTTTACCGAGTACCTCGTTGCACAGCGGGCGGTCAGCCCGCGCACCGTGGCCTGCTACCGCGACGCCCTGAAGCTGTTCCTGGACTTCGCCGGCCACCGGTTGCGCGTGGCGCCCACCGCGTTGCGGCTGTCCCACCTTACGCCCGAGTTGATCCTCGCGTTCCTTGACCACCTGGAGCACGCACGGCATAACGCGGTGCGCAGCCGCAACCTGCGGCTGACCGCCCTGCGCACGTTCCTGAAGTACGCCGGCCGTCGTGATATAGCCTCGTTGCACACGGTCGAGCAAGCGCTGGCGGTGCCGATGAAACGCTTCGAGCGGCCGATGTTGGGGTTCCTCACGCGCGAGGAGATGATGACCCTGCTGGGCCAACCCGGTTCGAGCTGGACTTCGCAGCGCGACCATCTGCTGCTGGCGATGCTCTACAACACCGGTGCGCGCGTCTCCGAGATCATCGGCGTGCGCGTGGCCGACGTGGTCCTGGATCGCGCCGCCTGCGTGCATCTGCACGGCAAGGGACGCAAGCAGCGGTCGATCCCCCTGTGGAAAGCGACGGTGCAGGAGCTGCGCGCTTGGTTGCGTCTGAATCCACACCTGCGCGGCGAGGCCGCTCTCCTGCCGAACCGCAATGGCGCGCCGATGACCAGATCGAACGTGGCTCGGCGCCTGGATCTGGCTGTCAAGCGAGCGCAGGTCCAGCTTCCGAACCTGAAGAAGAAGCGGTGTCTCGCCCACCTTCTTCGACATACAGCGCAATGCACTTGTTGCAGTCCGGTGTTCCCTTCAACGTGATCGCGCTCTGGCTCGGCCATGAAAGCGCGACAACGACTCATCGCTACGTCGAGGCGAATCTGGCGATGAAGGAAAAGGCCTTGGCTCGGCTCGAGGCGCCTGACACTAGACTGCAGCGCTTCCGGGCCTCCGACGCCCTCATGCAGTTCCTGCAGACCCTCTGAAACTATGCGTACCATGTCCCGGCCTCAAGGGGATCACCTCCGAGAGGCCGGTATTGGCACTCAAGCCGCGCGGTGCGCATAGTTCCGAAGTGAGCATAGGGGTCGTGGGCGGCCCTTGGCGGCACGGTACCTCGCGCGACGACGGCATAGCGGCAACTCGCAACGAAATACGCGTTCGGTTGCGAGTGGCGACGCCGCGAGACGAAACGTAGCGGTCAGGAACTGTCCTGAGATGACCTGGCCAAGCGTCAGCAATAGACGGGTTTCGGCCATTGAGTTGGCGCGGCGGGTGTCGCTGACCGACCATGGAGGCACGGCGCTAGACATGTATCGCACTGGTGTCGCGCGCGGATATAAAGAATCTCAGTGATCTGGCGGCGGCTGCTACCTCGATTGCGCAAAGGGGAGCGCGCTTTGTGCACTCCCCAGAAGTTGTCATCGCATCTGCGCGAGAACTAAATGCGGCCGAAGCGAAGGTCAGTCAATTTATGGCACAAATGGAGGCATTGAGCCGGCACAAGAGGTTGAACGACTAACTCAGCAACCGCGCTGCTTGCTCAAATAGCAAACCTCGCGGCGAACGTCGCAGCAGGTAGAGGCGGTGGCGCGCCATCGACGTTGAGCGTGGACGACATGAGTCCGTCCGGATCGCAATCGGTGACGTCGACGAACCAGGGAGCGCCGAATGTGATCGCTGCATCTTGTCCCGAAAGGCCGCCTCGGTCCGCGTCCGACTTCGCCGTCAGTAGAAAATGGTGCGAGTGTGGTGGCGGTGTGTTTCAGGAGGGTCGGAATCATGCGGGCAATATGGGCTGGGGCTGCTATCTAAAAGGAAGCAAGGTGCCTTTCCTTGTCTGTGGGCCGGACGACCGGAAGGTTTGGGGGATGCCCCGCAACCAAACATTTCAACGGCTTGCCTTCGGGCAGGCCGTTTTTGTTTGGCGGTCGGGCAAACAACCCGAAGGTCGAAAGCGCCAAACCGGCTCGACTTCCGCGCTACCGAGGCGCAACTACGCCGGTTCAGCACCAAATGGTGGAGCGCTGCCCTTTGCTTTGTATTACCATCATCGGCTACCGGGAGTGCCGGGCGGCAAGTTCCGGTCAAATGCGGAAGACAAAGCTTCCGCAGGTCCATCGCGATCGGCGATCGCGGCCTTCGCGAAAACTCCTGGAGGAACCTAACAATGCATGCATCCCTATCCATGCGGGGCGTGACAGCCGCAGGGCTGATCACGCTCGCGGTTCTGTTCGGCGCGGCGCCGCAATGCGGCTGCACAAGGACGTGACGCTCGAGGTCTGGAGTCACGAAGCCGACGAGCCGGCAAAGGTCGCGTTCCGCGAGCAGGCGGTCAAGAACTTCGAAAAGAGCCATCCCGGGACGAAGGTCAAGATCACGTGGTACGAGAAGAATCCGCTCGGCGCTGCGCTCAAGACCGCGCTGCCCGCGGGCAAGGGCCCCGACGTGTTCTACGTCGAGCCCGATCAGACCGAGTACATCACGGCCGGCTACGTCGTTCCGCTCGACGACCTCGTGAACTGGAACAACATCGAGCCGTGGGCGCGCAAGGTGTGGACCCACAACGGCAAGACGTACGGCGTTCCGCAGGAGGCCTACACCGTCGAGCTCTACTACAACAAGGACATGCTGAAGCAGCTCGGCGTCGCGCTGCCCGCGAGCGGGCAGTTCACCCAGGCGCAGTTCCTCGACCTCGTCAAGAAAGCGCGCGCCGCGGGGATGACGCCCATTTCGCAGGGCGTGGGCGACCGTCCGTACCCCGGCGCCTACATCACGGTGGAAGCGCTGCTGCGCAAGCTCGGACCGGACGACTATCAGAAGCTCTTCACCGGCAAGCTGTCGTTCGCCGATCCGCGCGTCGTCGAGGTTCTCAAGTGGGTCAAGGAGCTCGCGGACGCCGGCGCCTATCCGAAGAACTTCATGACGTTGAAGCTCGGCGAATCGCACTACTACTTCTACAGCAAGCCCGGTGCCCTGATGCTGCCGATGGGCAGCTTCTATTCGGGCCGCGCGTTCGTGCCGGAGGACAAGGGCGGGCAGCCGAAGACATTCCCGCTCGGCATCATGCAGTTCCCCGCGATGGACAAGGGCGCCTGCAACGACTGCAAGACGTCGACGATCGGCGCGAGCTTCGCCATCAACGCCGCCAGCAAGAACAAGAAGCTGGCCGGGGAATTCCTCGACGCGATGTCGACCCCCGAGATGGGCAAGATGTGGATCGAAACCGTCTATCTGCAGACCGGCATCAAGGCGGACGTGAAGAGTTTCTCGGGCCCGTATGCCGCCTATTTCACCGAGCTGATGGAGCGCCAGAAGGGCAAGCAGTACTTCGTCGGCCAGCCGCGCGACATGGTGACGGGCGCCTGCAAGGACGCCTTCGCGCAAGTGTTGAACTCCGGCTTCCCGGGCGGCTTGCTCTCGGTCGACCAGACCGTGGAGGCGATGAACAAGGCCTGCTACAAGACTCTAGCGCACGCGATGCCGCCGCGGCGAGATCCGAATTCGCCCGCGCTCGACGCGCGGCGCGCGAGCCTCGGCATTCTGCTTCGCGTTTCTCGCGCCGGCGCTGCTGATCTACGCCGGGTTCACGATCTACCCGGTGGTGCGCACGTTCTACAACGCGTTCTACACGATCAAGCCGCAGGGCGTGGTCGAGTTCGTCGGGCTCGCCAATTTCACGACCCTGCTGTTCGCGGATCCGACCTTCTGGAAGGCCGTCGTCAACACGGCGCTGTTCACGATCGTCGCCACGGTCGTCGACGTGATCGGCGGGTTGCTGCTCGCGCTCTGCCTGTTCGCCCGGGCGCCGCTCGCGCCGCTGCTTGCGCGTCGTGTGGTTCACGCCCGTGCTGATGTCCTACGTCGTGGTCGGCATCATCTGGGTGTGGATGTACGACTACGACTGGGGGCTCGCGAACGCCACGCTGCGCTGGCTGGGGCTCGCCGCCTTCGAGCAGATCCTGGCTCGGCCAGCCGTCGACGGCGCTGTGGTCGGTGCTGGTCGCGCACGAGTGGAAATGGCTCGGCTTCAACATGATCGTGTTCCTGGCCGCGCTGCACGCGCTGCCCGGCGAAGTGCTCGGCGCGGCCGAGCTCGACAATTGCGGCTGGTTCGCGAAGCTCGTGTACATCATCGCGCCGATGCTGCGCACGACGATCGTCAACCTGCTGGTGCTGTCGTTCATCGGCAAGATGATGGTGTTCGACCTGGTCTGGGTCATGACCGGCGGCGGTCCGCTGTGGGCCACCGAAACGGTGTCGACCTACGTCTACAAGCGCGCGTTCGAGTGGAATACGTTCGACCTCGGCTATCCGTCGGCGATCGCGGTGCTCTGGTTCATCATCATCCTGCTCTTCGTCGCCGTCATGTCGCGGCTCTTGCGCCAGCGCGACAAGCTCGAGTTCTGACCATGCCGACGATGCCGGCACGATTGGGGATGGCGCAAATGCGCCGCGTGCCGCTCGTCCTGTTCGTCGCGTTCTATACGGTGGTGACGGGCGGGCCGCTGCTGTGGGTGGCCATGATGTCGCTGCGCACGACGACCGAGATCTTCAAGGCTCCGTACGGCTTTCCATCGCCCGCCCACTGGGAGAAATTCGCCGATGCGTGGACCAAGTCGAACTACGGCACGTATTTCTGGAACAGCACGATCGTCGTCGTCGTCGCCGTCGCACTGGTGACCGTGGTGGGGGCGATGGCCGCGCATTGCCTCGCGCGCTACACGTTTCGCGGCAACCGGCTCGTCCGCTTTCTGATCCTCACCGGACTGGTCTTGCCGCCGCAGCTGGTGATCCTTGCACTGTTCCAGATCCTGCTCGACATCGACCTGTACAACACCCGGACCGGGCTCATTCTCGTCTATGTGGCCACCCACATCGCGATGACCGTCTACATCCTGGAAGGGTTCTTCGCGCAGATCCCGCAGGATCTGTTCGACGCCGCGCGGATGGACGGCTACTCCGACTTCGAGATCTTCTGGCGCGTGACGGTGCCGATCGGCGCGCCCGCGATCTTCACCACGGTCACGCTCAATTTCATCGTCCTGTGGAACGAGTTTCTGTTCGCCGTCGTGCTGCTGACCGACGACGACAAGCGCACGCTGCCGCTCGGCCTCATGCATTTCACCGGCAGTCACCAGCTCGACGTCGGGATGGCCGCGACCGGCCTGATGATCGCGATGCTCCCGGTCATCGTGATCTACGCTTTCTTTTCCGAGACGATGATCAAGGGCATGACCGCCGGCGCAGTCCGCTAGCGCGCTGGCTCCAACCTCTCAGGGATGCAGACGTGGCGATCGTAACGGTCGATGGGCTGTCCAAGCGGTACCCGGGCGGAACCGCGCCGGCCGTGCACGACGTCAACTTCACCGTCGCGGACCGCGAGTTCATGGTGCTGCTCGGCCCGTCGGGCTGCGGCAAGTCGACGGTGCTGCGGATGATCGCCGGGCTGGAGCCGATCACGTCCGGCACCGTGTCGATCGACGGAGAGGTCGTCAATCACGTGCCCGCCAAGGCGCGCGACATCGCGATGGTGTTCCAGTCGTACGCGCTCTATCCGCACATGACCGTGTACGACAATCTGGCGTTCGGATTGCGCCGGCGCGACATCGACCAGGCCGAAGTCGCGCGCCGCGTGCACGCCGCGGCCGGCAAGCTCGAGCTGACCGAGCTCCTGCAGCGCAAGCCGCACGCGCTTTCCGGCGGGCAGCGGCAGCGCGTCGCGGTCGGCCGCGCGATCGTCCGCGATCCCAAGGTATTCCTGTTCGACGAGCCGCTGTCGAACCTCGACGCCGCGCTGCGCGTCAGCACGCGCAACGAGCTCATCAAGCAGCAGCAGGAGATCGGGACCACGTCGATCTACGTGACCCACGATCAGGTCGAGGCGATGACCATGGGCGATCGCATCTGCATCATGAATCAGGGCAGAGTGGTGCAGATCGGACGGCCGCTGGAAGTGTATCGAAATCCCGCGGACACCTTTGTCGCGCGCTTCCTCGGCAACCCGCCGATGAACCTGGTGCCCGGGCGGATCGAGCAGAGGGACGGTCGCATGGTGGCGCACCTGGCGGACATCCCGATCTCCGCTGCCGACGCGCATGGAGCCGATGCTCGTCCGGCATGCCGGCGGCGACGTGGTCGTCGGCGTGCGTCCGGAAGACCTGTACGAATCCATGCCGCCGGGCGACCCGGGGCAATTTGCGCGATTGCCGGTCCGCGTGGATGCCGTCGAGCCGCTCGGCGCCGAGACCTTGCTGATGGCGTCGCTCGACGGTTCGAACGCCGAGCTGATCGCGCGGATCGGGCGGGACACGGCATTGCGCAGAGGCGACCGGCTCGATCTCGCGCTGGATACCGCCACCCTCCATCTCTTCGATCCCGCCACGACCAAGGCGATCGCGTAGAAGGAGGACGAGCGTGGCCAACACGGAAAGCATCGTCGACTGTCATGCCCACATCATCGATCCGGAGCGCTTTCCCTTCACCGGCAAGAGGGGCTACCAGCCGCGCGCGGACGAGAGAGGAACGCGCGAGGCCTTCTGCGCGGTGCTCGACGAGCATGGCGTCAGCAACGGCGTGCTGGTGCAATTGAGCGGATATGGCACCGACAACGGAGCGAACCTCGACGCGATGAAATCGTATCCGGGCCGGTTCAAGGTGATCGCAGTAGTCGACCCGGAGGCCACCGATCGAACGCTCGAGGACCTGGCGGCCGCCGGTGTCGTCGGCGTGCGATTCAACCTTCCCAGCTACGAGCCCGACGCGCTGACGCGGCCCGGCGCGCCGCGCTTCCTGCAGCGGCTGAAGGCGCTGGGATGGTTCGCGCAGATCTATGCCGACGACACGCAATGGCCGGCGGCCGCCGCCGTGCTGAGAGCGAGCGGCGTCCGGGTGCTGGTCGACCACTTCGGCGTGCGCGACATCGCCGTCGGGACCCGCCATCCCGGGTTTCAGGCGGTGCTGGCGTTGGGTCGCGAGGGCATCGCGACGGTCAAGCTCTCCTCGCCGTTCCGCGTCTCGACGAAGCTCGCGGGTTACGAGGATCTCGACCCCTACGTCGAGGAGTTGCTGAAAGCCTTCGGCGTCGCAGGTTGCCTCTGGGGCTCGGACTGGCCGTTCATCAACGTTCCCCGACGCCCGATCTACGCGGACGTGATGGCGCCGTTGTCGCGCTGGCTGCCGGATGCAGGGGACAGGACCCGCGTGCTTTCGCACAATCCGCGCCGCCTCTTCGGCTTTGGAGACTAGAATCGTGGCGGTGCAGCCCATGAAAACGAAGCCGTTGAAGGTGGCGCTGGCGGGCGCCGGGATGATCAGCTGGTACCACCTCGTGGGCTGGCGCAATCTGGGCGAGCGGGTGCGCGTCGTCGCGGTTTGCGATCCCGACGCGGCCAAAGCCGCCAAGCGCGCGGAGGAGTTTTCGATCCCGCATGTCTATCGCGATGCCGAGACGATGTTCGCCGCGGAGACGATCGACGCGCTCGACGTCATTTCGCCGCGGGAAACGCACGCCGGATGGGTCGATGCCGCCGCCGCTCGCGGCATCGACGTCCTGTGCCAGAAGCCACTGACGCCGACGCTCGCCGAGTCGGAGGCGCTCGTCCGCCGGGTCGACGGCAAGACGCGCCTCATGGCGCACGAGAACTGGCGGTTCCGGCCGTGGTATCGCGAGCTCAAGCGTTGGATCGCCGCAGGCGAGCTCGGTGACCTCGTCCTCGCGCGCATGGCGACGTTCACGTCCGGGCTGCTGCCGGACGCCACCGGCCTTCGGCCTCTGCTCGTGCGCGAACCCTATACGCAGCACGAGGAGCGGCTGATGATCGCCGAGGTGCTGATCCACCATCTGGACGTCATGCGTTTCCTCTGCGGCGAACTGCGTGTCGTGGCCGCCCGCGGCGCGCGCACCATTCCCGACGTCGTGGGGGAGACGGTGGCCGCGATCTTCCTGGAGACCGCCTCCGGTGCGCCGGTCGAGGTGACGGGCACCATGGCGGCGGGGGGCTATCCGTCGCGTCCGCCGGATCATCTGGAAGTCATCGGCAGCAAGGCGAGCGCCACGTTCGCCGACTCCGAGCTATGCCTGCTCGGACCGAATCCACGCCGCCAGCCCTACGATTCCGATGCCGGCTATCAGGCGAGCTTCGACGGCGTCATCGCGCATTTCGTCGATTGCCTCGAAACCGGCGCGCCGTTCGAGACCGGCCCCGCCGACAATCTCGAAACGCTGCGCCTCGTCGAACACGCGTACTGGGCGGCCAGCCTGCAGCACGGTCGCGCCAACTTCTAGTCGGGCTTCCCATGGACACCAGAGAAGAATCGTCGCGCGACCTGATCGGCCAGTCCAAGCTCGAGCTGGATACCCCGGCGCTGCTGGTCGACCTCGACGTCATGGAAGCGAACATCGCGCGCATCGTCGCCACGTGCCGCGCGCACGGCGTGGCGTGGCGGCCGCATTCGAAGGCGCACAAGACGCCGGAAATCGCGCAGATGCAGATCGCCGCCGGCGCGATCGGCGTGACGTGTGCGAAGCTCGGCGAGGCCGAAGTGATGGCCGCCGCGGGCATTCGCGACATCCTGATCGCGAATCAGATCGTAGGTCCGATCAAGATCGGTCGCCTCACTCGGCTCACCGAACGGGCCGATCCGATCGTCTGCGTCGACAGCCTCGAGAACCTGAGCGAGCTCGACGCGGCCTTCGCGAGCGCGGGCAAGCGGTTGCGCGTGGTGATCGAGGTCGATATCGGGATGAACCGCGCGGGCGTCGAACCGGGCCCGCCGGTGGTCGCGCTCGCCCAAGCGATCGCCAAATGCCGGAGTCTCACTTTCGTCGGACTGGCGGCCTGGGAGAGTCAGGCCACGACCATCGCCGACCCCGTCGAAAAAGAGCGGACGGTTCGCGACGCCGTCGCGAGACTCACCGCGAGCGCGCGGGCGTGCACGGCAGCCGGCCACTCCGTCACGGTCGTGAGCTGCGGCGGCACCGGCACGTTTCCCTACTGTGCGCAGCAACCCGGCGTGACCGAGGTCGAGGTTGGTGGCGCCATCTTCAGTGACATGCATTACCTCACGAACTACCACGTCGATTTCGCGCCGGCGCTCACGGTGCTGACGACGGTGACGAGCCGGCCGACGCCGACGCGTATCGTCGTCGATGCCGGCAGGAAGTCGATGAGCGGAGATGCGGCGATGCCGGCGCCTCGCGGCCTGCCGCCGGTGAGCCTGGTCAAGCTTTCGGCCGAGCACACCAAGATCGAGCTGGAGGAGCCGAATGCCGCCCCGAAGATTGGCGACAAGATCGAGTTCATCGTCGGCTATTCGGACACCACGGTCCACCTGCACGAGGAAATCGTGGGCGTCCGCGGCGGCCGCATCGAATCCATTTGGCGCGTTGCCGCGCGCGGCAAGCTCAAGTAGCGATGACAGACGTGATCTCCTTCATGCGACGGTCGCGGCGTCGTACGACGTTCTCGAGTGGTCGATCATCGGTATCAAGAATGCTTAGAGCGATCTCGATCGCTTGGCAGTTGGTCACGCATTGTGACCAACTCAAATTGACTGTGCCGTAGCGTCCGCAGCGGCACATCGCACACGCGAAGGGAATGCCTTTGAACGTCAGGTGACGGTGGGGTCAATTGAGCGGACCGCCAAGATTCTTCATCGCACCGACTTGCAACCGTTAGAGCGTTTGGTTGCGAGTGCCCGGGTGGCCAAGCACGGCGCGGTTCGGCGCGCAAATAGTATCTGAAGGACAGGCTCGCCGACTTGCGACAGCGGCGCCCGAACGACCAACGATGCCGTGCGGCGCCGAGCCATCATTAGCGCATGAAAAGCGAGGACCGCCCCGAGAGC
>CAWAFI010000025.1:0-207087 GCA_963781285.1 uncultured beta proteobacterium | reverse complement strand
CTGCGATAGCATCTTGTAAACGTCGGCGGTAGCGATGCCGAAGGCCACGTGTGGCGCGAGAGCTTCGAACCAAGGGAAAAAGGTCGTAGCGCCGTACCCGTTCCATGGCCGCGTAGCTGAGTTTCTCGGGTGTATCCCGGGCCGTATGGTAGTAGGCATAGCGATAGAACGCCCCGCGAAGAATCGCAAGATGAGCATCCAGGCTATCGACATCCACGAATTCAAGGACCGGCAAATCGTTCGGACCTGGCACACCGAGGACTGGATGAGTGGCCTTCACCAGTTAGGTGTGTTCGATAAATGAATTCGCCGCTGGCCTTGGACGCTATCTGACGGACTCGAAAAACAAGCGCTCGCTCGACGCTACTGCGTGGCACATCCGCCTGCTTATTCCCGTCGGCACTCGACATACATTGAATCCGCGACGGCACGCTGAAGTCACTTGAGGAATGACGCGCCTATTTTGGATGCCCGCCAGGTAGGGCGCACTTAGGGGTCTGCAACATAAACGTCAAGCAGAACCGCGAGGGTGAATCCGGCATACCCACGGAACGTCCCTGGGGGATCGTCCCGGATTACATCCGTCGATTAGCAAAGGCCGGAATGCCGCGAAGCGCAGCGCGGCGTCAGGCATCATCGTCAGGGAGCTTGAGCAGCACGTCGACGGCAGCTTCCAGACGCCGCGACAAGGATGCAACCTCGCGCTCAAGCGCGGCAACGCGATCCGCAACGCGGTAGCGATCGTCCCATTCGGAAATGGTCATCCGCGGTAGTGGCCAGATAGACCTTGCCGCTTCGGCAAAGACCGCGTCAACAGCGTTAGTCGATTTCGGCATGACCGTTCCCTTTCTTTGCGCGCCGCTTGGCCTGCGCTTCCTCCAACAACCCGGGGACCGGCTTGTTCGCGTCCGCGGGCGTCTCGCCGGGTCGCAGATACGGATTCTCGTCAGCCGGCCCGGTCCGGAGTCTTTTCGTGCGTTTGCAGCAACCGTTCACCGCGGGTCTGAATCGGCTGGGCCGCATGTGGGTCTATATCAATCGCGGTACGGGCTATTGGGGGCCGCCGATGCGATTTGGTGTTCCATCGGAGATCACACTGATTCGACTCGTCAGGGGTTAGCCGCCGAGGCTTCACTTTTCACCGGCCGAAAGAACATTCAATTCGGACGACGGAGAACGCATGGCTGATGTTTACAATGACTCCGCTGAGCAGGCGAGCAGCCTCCGAGCGATCCAGGAATTGGCAGAGGAGACCATCTCCGATCTACATGGTGCAGACGGCCGATGTTGACGTTTACCGATAAACGGTATACGATATACGGCAAATGATTCGGTCGTTTGCTTCGCGCGACACCGAGGAGCTATTCGGAGGCGGTTCTCCGCGCAGATTCCGTTCCTTCCAAGCACAGGCTGAACGAAAGCTGCAAATGCTCGACAGCGCGAAGGATCTGAACGATCTGCGCGTACCCCCAGGTAACCGGTTGGAGAAACTCGGTGGCGATCGGCGGGGACAGTACAGTATTCGGATCAACGATCAATGGCGAATTTGTTTCCGTTGGCGAGATGATGGTTCTTGGGACGTCGAAATCGTCGACTATCACTGAAGGAACGAGCATGACCAGGAATCACATGCGTCCGATTCACCCGGGCGAAATCTTGCGCGAGGAATTTCTTGTGCCCCTGGGAATGACGGCCCACGCGTTGTCTCAGGCGATTCACGTTCCGGCGACACGAGTGAACGACATCGTGAACGGCAAGCGAGGGGTGACGGCAGACACGGCGCTTCGCCTTGCACGTTACTTTGGCAACTCGCCCGAGTTCTGGCTGAATCTGCAGGCGGCGCACGATCTGCGTGCCACCGAACGCGAGGCGGCTGTAAGAATCGAGCGGGAGGTATCGCCGCGGGAAGCGGCATGATGCGGCCCGCTAGACGATCGCTGCGCCCGTGGGACCTCTTGTCCACTGGTCCGCGCAGTCTAGACTGAATTCAAGTACTTGGCCTGCAAAACCAGGTCCTCCCTTCTTGCTGTGGGACCGTGTGGGACTTCTTACCTGTGCCACTTGCCGGAGGAGGCCGTTTTCGCAACACTCGAGGAAGCGCTGCCGTTTCGCGACCGCTTCATCGGCGTCGGCCTCGACAGCGGGGAGCGCGGCAATCCACCGGAGAAGTTCGCGCGCGGTGCGTATTCGCCCGCGCGGGCGAGCTCGGCCTGCATCGGTTGGCGCACGCCGGCGAGGAGGCCCGCCGGCCTACATTCGCGCCGCGCTCGATGTCCTGGGCGCGGAGCGCATCGACCATGGCGTCCGCGGCCTCGAGGACCCCGATCTCGTGACGCGGCTTGCGAAAGAACGCTTTCCGCTGACCGTGTGCCCGCTGTCGAACGTCAAGCTCTGCGTATTTCCCGATCTCGCGCGCAACAGCTCACCGCGAGCTTCGTCGACGAGGGAAGCAAGCACGATGGATCGAGACGCTCGATCCGGCGTTCGCGGCGGCTTAGTCACTTTCGAAGCGCTGACGGTCCGCTGACGTGCGGGTTTCCCGCTTCGTAGAAGCGCAGGAGGCGCGTCGTTCCCTTCGAGATCCCGATGCGCGGCGACGCGGCGACGCGCCCCGGCGGCCGCACCTCGGAGGCGAGCCACAACGGGCTGCGCGAGCACAGGTCGATGCCGTCGAGGCGGCGGTCGATGGCCATGGCTTTCGCCAGGCGACCGGGGCCGCGCGCAAGGTCGGCGAGGCGATGCACGCGGCGGCGCGCCTGCATGATCGCCATGCCCTCGATCGGCTCGAGCGCGCGCAGGAGCACGCCGGCGCCGATGCCGGGACGCTCGCCCGACACGTTGACGCAAAAATGCATGCCGTAGATGAAGTAGACGTAGGCGTGGCCGCGGCGCAGGAACAGCGAGCGGTTGCGATCCGCCTCGCCGACGTAGGCGTGGCCGCTGGCGTCGCCCGGCACGTAGGCCTCGGCTTCGACGATGCGCCCGCTCGTGCGGCCCTCGGGGGCATCGCGCACGAGCGTCTTGCCGATGAGAAAGCGCGCGAGCGCGGCGGTATCGACCGGAAGGTCGGCGCGCTTCAGTCTTTGCATCGGGTCAGACTCGATTTTCGCTTTGCGGCCGTTTCTGCGGGGCAGTACAGTCAACCATAGAGCTTCTATGACCCCGTCGCGAACGCATCGTCGTGGCAACGCGGCGGTCAATGACAAAATAACGCGTGCGCGACTTTTGCGCGACTTTGTTGAGCGCCGTTGGGCACGGTTGAACATTCGTGGAGCAGCGGACGTTCCGGAAACAAATTGAAAAACAAATACCTGGTTGTTTAAGTCCAATCCTACGAACCAGGGGGTCGTGGGTTCAAATCCTGCCGGGCGCGCCAATATTCAAGGACTTACGAGCCGCAAGTGGGCTCGTTTTTCCTGGTGCGGGACCTTTGCGGGACCTTTTATCCACAGACCTGACGCGCTCGCAATGGCGACGCGCAACACCGTGCGCGTTTCTTCCCGATTCAGGATTAGGTTCGCCTTCTCTAGTAGCCGGCCCACGTCGGCACTCGCGTAGTGCCCGGCCATCGAGTGATTGGCATGCCCAAGCAGGACTTCGCGATCTTCCATCGATACGCCGACCGCACGTAACCGGCAGGCAAACGTGTGACGCAGGTCATGGATGCGCGCCGGCTGAAGACCGGATTCGCGTCGCGCGCGCTGTCACGCCGTGTTGTTCATCGTGGCGACCGGTCTGCCGCGGTACGGGAAGACCCAAATCGGGTCTTTTCCACGTTGCTCCTTGACGATCGACCAAGCCACGTCATTCAGGATCACAACGTGCGGGCGTTTAGACTTGAACGCCTCGGGCGGGATCACGAACACGCTTCGGCCCACTTCAGGCACGGCAACTTCCCACGCCCATTGGAGTTGGCACAGATTGGCTTCGCGTAGCCCGGTGTTTACAGCGAAGTGCACCATCTGAGCAAGACGGGATGGCAACTTCGCAAAGAGCCGGTCCTGCTCCTCCCAAGTGAGCGGGAAGGGCGGCCGCCGGGTTTCGGGCAGCATCGTGATCAGCGGCGGCAGACCTTCCAGCCAGGGCCGACCAGAATCGTCGCGGAAAACCCGTGCGGCGCGATTGATAATCGTGCGCACAACCTCGAGACTGCGATTGATGGTCGTAGCTGTGACGCCGGTGGCGTGTCGGTCGTCAATGAACGATTGAAGAGTGCCGTCGTGGATTCGGCTTGCTTCGAGCTCTCCGATGTACGGGATGACCAAGCGCACGTGCCACGCGGTAACATTTGCCGATCGCTTATCCTGTGATTCGGCGAGGTATCGTGCGGCGCAGTCGGCAAACCGGGGACGAGCATTTGACTTGCGCAGTAGTTCCGATTCCACTCGTGTCACCTCAAGGCTCAGGCGCTGCTTCGCCTCCTCTTCGCTGACCAGCCCGAGGCGGGCATAGATCCGCATGCCTCGGTGTTCCTTGTCAATGATCCGATGACCCGTGCCGTTGACAGTGATCCCTGGGGTTGGGGTACTCGGCATCGAAGTGCTCCTCTGTGGCTCGACGTCTTCAGAGTTGTCGTGGGTATCCCTGATTCGCCACCTGTCGTTTGCGAAAGGCGGCGATTCGCCGGACCCGGCTCCGCATCATCTTGCGCAAATGTATCAAATTTGATACAATGCGCCGAGCATGGATAAGCCAATCGACTGGCGAGGTTCGTCGCTTGACGAGCTGCGCGAGTTCCCCGAGGTGGCGCGGAGGGTGGCGGGCTACGAATTGCGGAAGCTGCAACGGGGTGAAGCCCCCGACGACTGGCGGCCGTTCCCCGAAGTAGGGCCGGGCGTCAACGAGATTCGTATCGACGCCCCCGACGGATGGTTCCGAGTGATGTATGTGGCGAAGTTTGAGGAAGCCATTTACGTGCTCCACAGCTTCCAGAAGAGCACGCGTAAGACCGCTCGAAACGACGTCGAAGTTGCCAAGGCACGCTATCGCGCGGTAATTGCAGAAAGGAAGACATCGAAATGAAGATTGATACAAAGTCCCGTCATCGGACGAAGGTCGGTGGCAATGTGTTCATGGACCTTGGATTCCCGCCGAAGGAGGCGAAGCGGCTGCTGGCCCATGCTGACGCGCAAATCGATGAGTCCATTCGGCTGAAGCAGCAGCTCATGGATGAGATTGCCGAATGGATGAAGGCGGCGAGCGTGACACAGGCCGCGGCCGCGGAAGTGCTTCACGTCACGCGGCCTCGGGTGTCCGACGTGGTCAATCACAAAGTCGAGAAGTTCACTATTGATGCGCTGGTGAGCATGCTGGGGCGCATCGGCAAGCAGGTGCGCTTGGCTGTGCAGTAGTAGAGCGGCCGCAACACGGCTCGAACGCCAGGCATCACTGTCAGCGAGGTCAGTCATCGCGGCATCAGACATTTTCGGCAGCCATGTAGCCCTTCGCTTGGTAGGCGAGCGGTAAGATCCGGATCCGAAACCGGATCATTCCCTGGTGTTGACAATGAGCGACGAACACGGCGCGGGTGAGGCGCTGCTGCGGACGGGGGTCATCGTGCCGGTCCGGATTATGGACGAGGCGGTGATGTCCGGCGCGGACGAGGGCGAGTTCGCGCTGCAGCTGACCCTTTCATTCGACGACGAAGACAGCCCCGAGGAGGATCGGGCCGATGTCGTCGAATGGGGCGCGTTGGGATTTCTGTTCGCGATCGGCGTACTCTCCTTCGCCGACGCCCGCCCGCGGGGTCTCTCCGAGATCGAGTACGTCGAATCCGACGAATTCCGCGTTGCGGATTTGCTGGCCGGGCTCAAGTTCCAGAACGGCGAGCTGCACCTGGACACCGATTATCTTCGCGGCCGGCGGCTGAAGACTCGCGTGGTGGTCCGTGCGGACGGTACGGGGACACTCGAGACCATTGGCCGCGGGAAGGCAGCGGTCCGCTGGATCGCCCGCCTCAAGGGAGAGAAGCCTCTGCGGGCCGTCGACTGATGCGGCCTGCTTGGCTGACACGAGTGCCACGTGGCTAAGAAGAAGGATTCGGCTGTCGCTACGCTGGATAAGCGCCTCGAAGCGTTGCGCGGCCGGCCGAAGGAAGAGCTGGTCGCGTTGCTCGCCGAGCTCGCCGCCACGAATTCCGAGGCCGAGGCGCGCCTGGCTCGGCATGCGCTCACAGCGGATCCGGCACGCCTCGCCGCCGAGTTCCGGAAGCGGTTGCAGACTTGGAGGCGCTCTCGACGTTTCCTTGGGAGGAGTGGGGCGGCCGCCTTTGGCCGTGCGCTTGAAGCGTGGCTCGATGAGATCGAGCGCGAGCTGCTCCCGCTCGATCCGGCGAGGGCGCATGCGCTCGCCGAGGCGTTCCTGCGCACTGATGAGCGCTTCTTCGAGCAGGCCGACGATTCCGACGGCGCAATCGGCGATGCGATCCGGGCCGGCTGCGAGTTCTGGCTCCATGCGGCGAAAGCACAACCGAACCGCGACGCCACCGAATGGATCGAGCGCGTGTATGCGCTGGTGAATGCCGACGAGTACGGCGCCCGCGAGGCGCTGCTGGAGCACGCCGACCTGCTCTTCGACGAAGCGGGTCTGCGTGTGCTCGCGCGCCGATTCGAGGCGGATCTGGACAAGGCGTTGCGTGCCCCCGGCGCCGCCGAGCGACACGACCACGCGATATACAAAGCCGCCGCCGCGGTCGGGCTCATCGCCGATGCGCTGCGCGATCCCGATCTGTCGACGAGGACGACTCTGCGCTACAGCCCCAACCCGAACGTCCTGCAGAAGGAGCACTTCGCCGAGCGATATATCCGCTTCGGTCATCCGAGGGAGGCACTGGCGTGGCTCGACGGCGAGTGGGGATTTCGGGAGGAGGGGCGCGAACGGCTGCTCGCGGAGGCTTATGCCGCGCTGGGAGACACGGCCCGCGTGCGGGCTGTGCGCCGGGAATTATTCGAGCGGACGGGATTGGTGAGCGACTTCGAGGCCTGGCGGGCAAGCCTCCCGCCTGCCGACCGCGCCGACGCGGCTGAGGTTGCGCGGCAGCGGGCGAAAATGCACGACGATCCGATCACAGGCGCGCGACTACTCCTCGCGCTGGGCGATGACGCGGGGGCCGAAGTGCTGCTGCTCGCGCACCAGGGAAACATCCAAGGCGGGGACTACGCTCGACTCGTGCCACTTGCGCAGGCCCTGGAGAAGACGCGGCGGCTGCTCGGCACGATCGTCTGCTACCGTGCGCTCCTCGTCGCGATCCTGACGCGCGCCTACGCGAGAGCGTACGGCCACGCGGCGGAGTATCTCCGTGCGCTGCGCCGTCTCGACGCGCATGTGGACGACTACTACTCGCTCATCCCGCATCAAGCGTTCGAGTCGTCGATCCGCAGCACGCACGGACGCAAGGTCAGTTTTTGGAACCGGATCGGCGCCTAGCCAGCCCGCGCGTCTGCCGCGTCGAGCCTTGCCGCTGCATCCTGTGGGTGGTGCTCGCCCACCGACGTGTGAACGGGGAGCGGATGGTCGTTGCGACAAGGTGCAGACCGGCGACCTTGATCTGGCCGCGACCGGATTCAAATCATGGACGGATGCAGTCGGGCAATCGGATGTTGCCGGTTGCGAGCGCCGCGCGACTTGTGAAACTGCAGTGCGTGACTTTTGCGTGACTCTGTTGTGCATCAATGGGCACTGCTGTGCAAACTCGATGGAGCGATCAGCCGCAAGTCGTTGATTAATAGGACCCGCTGGTGCCTAAAAAAGACTACGAACCGGGGGGTCGTGGGTTCAAATCCTGCCGGGCGCGCCACCGATTTCGTTTTACAGATCAGGAGGTTCCGACGCAAAACGTCGCGACCTCCTTTTTTGTCACGCAGCTTTGCGTGAGATTCGCGTGACTTCGGCGCGCCGTCGGTTTCTCCTGCCTTGCGAATCAACGCGCTACGCCCAGAAAAAGCGACCTCCTGGTCTTTCTCACGCGACACAATCAATGGCTTACGACGACTCGCGTCAACCCGCTTTTCTTTTCAAAAGCGTCAGCGCGTGCGACTCGCGGGCATTGTCGGTGGCGATGAATTCCATCGCATCGATCAGCTCGCGTAGCTCTGCCGCCGAGTAGTGCGTCGTGATGCTGCCGCTCTTGTGGCCCAGGATCGCCTGCCGCGTTTCGTGCGGTACGCCGGCCGCGCGCAGGCGGCGTCCCACCGTGTGCCGCAGGTCGTGCACGTGCAGCGTGCGGAAGCCCTCGGGTGCAGCTTCGCCCAGTCGCTCTTCGTACTTGACGACCGCGCGCTCGCGCGCCTTGAGCCAGGCGGTGTTGTTGACGCTGTGCAGCGGCCGGCCGCGGAAGGTGAACACCGCCGTGGAATGCTTGCCACGACAGCGCTCGATGATCGAGCGTGCAACCGAGTTGAGCACGCAGACGTGATCCTGCTCGTTCTTGCGGGCATCACCCGGAATCAGTAGCCGGGATCGAAGCACTGGGCATCGGCATCCATTGCGACGTGGCGCACCTCTTCGCGCGATCGCGACGGATCACATCGATCGCCGACCTGCCGCAAGCGATGTTCGAGCTGCTGCTCGAGGCGATCCAACGTCCGGGGCTGCATCAGGGGCAACGGTAATGGGAGAGCTTAAGCGCTCTATCGCGCTCTATCATTCGCACTTGTGGCGGCAAGTGGCCAACTCGTCCGGGACGCAATAAAACACCTGTTGGCAACGATTGCCCTTAAGAGATCGAGATGATCCGGGCACCGTTCCCTTCGCCGTAAGGCGAGGGCTTTTTTGTGGGGTTCCTGACCGGACCCCAGAGACAAGCCATCTGGAATGCCGGCCCTTCAACCACGCCGTTGGCATTAACCGCGATGTCGGCGTCTGGCACGAAACCTATGTAGCTTCACCGGGAACCTATGAGAACATCTACGTCAACATGCCGCCGTTCGGTCGCGGTAAGGTCGGCACGCTGTCGGCGGCATCGGCCGGGTTGCAATCGGCCCATGCGCGCCTCAAGGCTGGCGGAAGGCAGCCCTAAGCGCTCATTTCCAATTGACAGGGAGTAACGATGTCCGACGAGGATCTGAAAGCCGAGCTGGAGCGGTTGCGCAGCGAGAACGCTGCGCTCAAGAAGGGGGCGGTCACCGGCATTACCTTGAAGGTCAGCGAGAAGGGCGCGGTCTCGATCTATGGCATGGGGCGTTTTCCGGTGACGCTCTACAAGGAGCAGTGGCTCAAGCTCCTCGCGATGTCCGATGACATCCGGGCATTCATTGTGGCGAACGAGGGGCGGTTGAAGACGAAGGAGTGAGTGCTCTGAGCAAGCCCAAAATTGCCGACGTGAGCGACGCCGAGGTCATCGCGCTCCTGAAGCGCTACCGGTGCCCGACGCCATTTCATGAGGTGCGGACGCGGTTTCTGGGCAACATTGCGTCACCCGTCATGGGTGCCTCGCCGATGGAGACGGTCAAGCAGCTGTGGGGTGGGGAGCTGCCGGAATTCGACTCCATGGAGGCTGTAAATGAACTGCTCAACGTGCTGGTCGCAGGCCTCTGGAATCGCCTGACCGCGCACCAAAGCAGCCGTAATCCATTCCGGCTGATGCGTTTCGACGTGGCGCAGACGCGAGAGGGTCTTAAGCATTTCGCGCTGGTTCGCAGGCAGGAACTGGACGGCTTTGTCGAAGGCCTGTTCGGGCCTGAGGAACATATTGAACTACCCGAGCGCGCCCATGAAGCACTTGGCGTGCTTGCTGAAATGCGGGCCATATTGGCAGGAGCCGTTAATTTGCTTGACGACTCGAGCAAGCCCGCGGAGGCCGTTGACCTCAAGGGGCTGGTTCGCAATATTCAGGAACTTACGATCATCGCCGAAACGGAAATGAACAAGACCATTCTTTCGTGCCAACGTGCTCGTAGCCAACTCCTTGCGCAGATAACGGCGACGAAGCCTACTTTGCACTAGAGCATTTTGTTGACAAACCGCAAGGACCGGGACGCAACGCACTTGGCGGCACGTGCGGGTGCCCGTCCACCAGACGGCGGGTTGATCGAATCCGTAAACTGGTTCGAGCTCGGCTTCCGGGTCATTCTCCGCCCTGCTGATCATAGTTGCGGCGCCGGGTTACCGCGACATGCGATTGCTGTAGGGCAGATAGGGTGATCGGAGTTGGTCGAAATCGGTCGATTGCGATGGTCCGAGATCGGCCAGAAACGGGCGCCTATTGACCTCAGTCAGATAGCCTACAATTAGTCGCTGACACGACGATACGATACGCGATACCCCTTGACAGGGACCTGCGAAAGGCGTTGACTGAAAGCGCTTCGGCGATTCGGTTCGGGATGGATTCTCAAACAAGAGACTGATGATCCGGTTGCTGCATCAACGTTTCGCTGTTGTGCGCGCCCCGTGTTGTGGGTGCACCTGAGGCGTACGGGCAGCGACCACCCTCGACACGATGTCTGAGGATTATTCCGAGCCGGTGACCCGGGGCAGACGACAAAGGTCGTCACGCGAGTTGCGTAGTGTCAAGTCGTGAATGGAGGGCAGAGCTATCGACGAACGCCCCCGACAGTGCCAACCTGAATCCGGTAACGACAAGCCGGCATGCGTCATGGTAACGTGACGAAATAAGGCCACGGTAAGTGGCAAACATGTGAAGCCCTGCGAACTCATCGCGGGGCTTCGCGTTTGTGGTGGGCATGCGCGCTAGACGTTGATGGCCCCGCGACTATGCACACCTGAATGTCTGCGTCCGGCCACCTCCGGCCATTCATGCGTCAAGACATTCACGCCGGGAACGGCCGGAGTCAAGGTGGAGCAGCCGTAGCTCGCGGTCGCACGCGCGGCGAGCGATCTCCAAAGCAGCCCGTCAAGGATCAGCTACGCCAGCCAGCATGAAGAGTTGCTCGAACGGCCGCGGGCTAGCGAATCGAATCGACGCTATCGACCCTTAGCGGTCCGCCGACCTCTTCGATAGCCGACGTTCGATGGCGCTGAAGCGGACGGTCAGCCGGTTAGCTGGTCATCAGTGATCGCTTGACCTCTCGATGTCATTGAGCTTCCAGCTCCCGTACGGGCCGAGGTAGATGTCCGTCGTACCGTTCGCGTTTTGCCTTGGCCTATCCATCGTGTTCAGTGACGGAAATGGCTGGCCGTTGCCGCCATGCTCGCATGTACATATCGGCGGGGTCCACGTATTCGCTGTTAATGAACCTGGCGAGCATATCGAACGCCGTGCCGTCCTGCGGATAGAGCATGTTGGTCAGCACGACCGAGGCGTCGGGGAATTGCATAGGCTTCGCGGTTTGCTTCTTTCCGAGCGGATAAATTGCGCGACAACATTCACGTAGCGTTGCCATGATCAGCCGTACCCGCGCCCGGCATTACATCGCCGAGCGCCTGGTGCACAAGCGCGGAAGCAAATGGGGTCAGCGTTTGTGGTCGCGCGCTACATCCGAGCCGCATCTATGCGCAGCGTGATTTGTCATTGATGTGAATCGGTTGTCCCGCCATTCGCGTGCGACCAATGCACAACGTTTCGCGATTGACCACCCGGAGCGGACGCTGAGCCTCGTTCTGGCGTCCTCGTTTGCGTCCTATCGAGGCAACCCGGTGCTCGTGGAGTTCTGGGAGTCCGCGGTGTCGCAGCTTCAGGATCCCCTACGCCGGCATGCGGAGCGCGATGCAGCAGTCGTCACTCGCCGCGAGCGGCGCCGCGGGGGGGCGCCACCACTCAAGTCCACCTGAGCGGCTCGGAATGCGCCTCGTTGCTAGCCAGCGATTCCGCACTGAGCTTGTCTACGTACTCCTGTGCGTGCGCCGGTGGCATGGCGAGTTGCACGTCGTCTTGTGTACGGGCGTATTCGTCGAGCTTCGCGGTGGCCTGCTCGCCGAAGAGGATCGAACAAGCCTCGAGCAGACCCGGAGAGCGCAGAATATCCTGTTTACGCACGACCAGCGCGATCTTCGATCGGCGCCGCAGGAAATCCTCGAGTTTGGTGATCATCTCGCGGTGTGCCGCCTGGTGCAGCTCGCAGCGGATGTACTCCGTTCCACCGATCAGCAGCTCCGCTTGACGTGGATCTGCGCGAATGCTTTCCAGCATGCCGAGCGCGCCGAGGCCGTAACGCCGCCATAGCCGCGTCGACAGTGGTTCAGTCGAAGTGGGCGGCGTGTACGCGTCAAGGTCCATCAGACGCGCCCGATGCAGGAACTCCTGTTTCATTGCGTTGGGCGGCTCACCGTACCACTTGTAGCCCGGGTGAGGGAGCCGGATGCCCATTTTCGCAACGGTGCCACACACCTCGTCGCCGACATTGATGCAGTCGGTCAGCTTGCCGCCGAAAATGCTTACGTGAGCATCGCGCAGGTTCACCTCGAGCGCATGCTTGCGCGAGAGCTGCAAAAAATCCCGGCTGCCTGCCGTTTCGGTTTTGACGGCGAGCGGCCTCACCCCGCATCGATGGGCGACAATGTCGCGCCGGCTCAGCGGCTGGTCCAGTTTGAGCCGCTTGTTGATATTGTCGAGCACGAACTCGACATCGTCGTCGGAGATGTGAACGAGCGGATCGTCGACGCGTGTATCGGTGGTGCCGACACAGGTTTTCAGGCCCATCGGAATCGCGAAGAACAGCCGGCCGTCGTCGGCGAATAAAGCGAGTACGCGCCGGCGTGGCGTGATCCGATCCACGAGCAGGTGGATGCCTTTCGAGAATACGTGATGGTGCTCGGTTGTCTGTCCCGTGAGCCGGTTGTGCGCATCGACGAACGGACCGGCTGCGTTGATCAGCACCTTCGCCCTGATCGCGAACTGGGCGTTATCGATGACATCGCGGGCGCGGAGCGTCCAGACGCCATCGATCGTTCGACCGCCCAGCGATTCGACGTAATTGGCGGCAATGCAACCGCTCGTCATGGCGGATCGCACGAAATTGAAGGTAAAGCGGGCGTCGTTGTCGTGGAGATAGGCGTCGGAGTACTCGATGCCGCCCCCGCAATCGCGCGTGTCGATGATGCCCTCCTCGCGTTCGATGTCCTTGCGCGAAAGCAGACGCGGAACGCGGGTATAGCAGTCGCCGATGAGCCAATACAACCACGTGCCGAGCCAGAGAATCACCGGATGGAACCGGAAGCCACGCGAGATCGTCGTCAGAAACCTGATTTCCTGAACGATCGAAGGGTAGTGGCGCATCAGGCGGTTGCGGCTCTTGCACAACTCACGGACGAGCGCGTAGTCGTGGCTTTCCAGGTACTTGATGCCGCCCCATGCCAGGTTCGAGGACTGCATGCTTGTGAGCCCGGCGAAATCGCGCGCGTCGATCAGGGCGGTCCTGACGCCGCGACCGGCAAGCGCCGCCGCGGACACGGCGCCGTTGATGCCACCGCCGACGATCAGCACGTCAAAGGTGCCGCGTGAGAGCTTCTCTATGTTGCTTTGTCGCAGTTGCATTGACGGACCGAGGTCGGGAGACGACGTGGAAAGCGATCGCCGGGTCGCGCTGCGCGAAGGACGTGCAAAGCGACGGCAGCGGCGCTAGAATTTGCCAAGGTCCGGCGGCAAGGGCCCTACATTTGAGGAAATATTACCGCGAGCACGTTCCGTCGTCGAACGGACTCCGGAGGAGGCTGCGATGATGTTTGCCAAGGCACGAGCGCACGCCTATCTGGGCGCAGCGCTGATCGGCGCACTTGCCGCCCACGCGAGTGCCGCGGAGATCAGAGTCGCCTGTTACTCGGACGGCAACGAGTGCGAGGTCACGCAGGAGCTCGCGAAGCGCTTCGAGGCGCAGAACCCCGACGTCAAGGTCGCGATCGACAAGGTCCCGTTCAAAGCCATCGTCGAGCAGCTTCCCGTGCAGCTCGCCGCGGGCGAAGGTCCGGACATCGCCCGCGTGACGGAGCTGGGAGGGTTGTCGAAGTATTACCTCGACATCACGCCGTACGTGAAGGACCCGAAGTACTGGGAAGCGAATTTCGGTCAGACGCTCAAATGGCTGCGGCCGACACCGACCGACAAGGGTATTTACGGCATGATGACGCAGCTCACCGTCACCGGCCCGTTCGTCAACAGGACGCTGTTCGAGCAGGCGAAGGTGCCGCTGCCCGGAGCCAACGCAACCTGGGACGACTGGGCTGCCGCGACCCGCAAGGTCGCCAAGGCCACGCAGGTGCCGTTTGCGATGGCGTTCGACCGCAGCGGCCACCGTTTTGCCGGCCCTGCGATTAGCCAGGGCGCGAAGATCTTCGATGCGAAGGGAAACCTGACTATCGACGACGGCTACAAGGCGATGGCGAAGAAGTTCTACGACTGGAACCGCGATGGCACGATGCCCAAGGAGATCTGGGGCGGCGTGGGCGGCTCGAGCTATCGCGACGCTTTCGAAGAGTTCGCCAATGCCCGCGTCGTGTTGTACCTCTCCGGGAGCTGGCAGATCAACCGCATGGAGAAGCAGATCGGCAAGAATTTCGACTGGATCGCCGTCCCCAATCCATGCGGTCCGGGCGCGTGCACCGGAATGCCCGGTGGCGCGGCATTCGTCGCGCTCAAGCGCACCAAGAACCCGAAGGAGGTGGGCCGGTTCCTCGACTTTCTGGCAAGCGAACCGGTTTATGCCGAATACATGGCCAAGACCGACAACATCCCGGCCCATGCCGGGCTCGCCAAGAAAGGCATCGATTACAAGGTCTCGCCGCAGGCCAAAGAGGCTTTGACGGTATTCGTGGGCGATGTTGGCAAGCTGTCCCCGATCGCCTATGAAATTCAGGGCTACAAGTACAACCGCGCGCTGTTCAACTCCACCGCGACGCGGTTGGGCCAGGCCATCGCGGGCGAAATGAGCCTCGACGACGCGTTGAAGCGCATCGTCGCCGACATCGACGAGCAAGTGAAAGCGGCCGCCAAATAGCCCGAGGCTCGCAGCGGTAACCAACTCCAGATCGGCGCAGGCCCGATGCTCGCTTCGTCCCGCCAAGCATTGCGCGCGCTCCCCGCGGCGATGGCCACCGCTGCGCTGAACACCGTCGAAGTGCCGATGCGTGCGCTGCAGCGCCTGCTCGGCGTGCCACGCATCGGCTGGGTGTTCGTGACGCCCAATCTCGTTGTGCTCGGCCTTTTCACGTTCCTGCCGATCGTCATCGATTTCTACTACGCCTTCACCGGCGGCGTGCAGCTCGATCCGCGCGAACGACCCTTCACGGGGTGGGAGAACCTGCAGACGCTGTTCGATTGCGGCAACTATCTGGATCCGTCGACCTGCCGCAAGGATCTGTTCTGGCGCGCGGTGTACAACACGGCGTGGTTCGCTTCGCTCCAGGTCGGGTTGATGGTGCTTCTGAGCCTCGTCACCGCGCTGGTGCTCAACCGCAAGATTCTCGGCCGCGGGTTCTTCCGTGGCGTCTTCTTCTATCCGGTGCTGCTCTCGCCGGTGGTGGTCGCGCTGATCTGGAAGTGGATCCTGCAGCGGGAAGGTCTGCTCAACGCGATGCTGCACAGCGCGGGAATTGCCGGTCCCGTCTGGCTCAACGAGCCGGGCTGGGCCTTCTCCTGGAGCGTGTTCGTCAGCATCTGGGCGCACATGGGGTTCTACACCCTGATCCTGCTCGCCGGGCTGCAGGCGATTCCCCCCGACCTGTACGAGGCCGCCGAGATGGACAGCGCATCGCCGTGGCGCCGCTTCTATCGGATCACGCTGCCGCTGCTGATGCCGAACCTTCTGGTCGTGCTGGTGCTGGCGCTGATTCGCGCGGTGCAGATTTTCGACGAGATCTTCGTGCTGACCGGCGGTGGACCGGGATCGGCGACGCTGTTCATCGTGCAGTTCATCTACCAGACGGCATTCGCCGAGTCGATCCGGCTCTATGGGCTCGCCGCCGCTTCGTCGCTGGTGCTGGCGGCGACCTTGCTGGTACTCACGGTGGTCCAGCTGCGGATTTCCCGGCAGGGCCTGGGCGGCAAGGCAGGGCGCGACGATGGCTGATCTCGCCCGGATGCTGACAGCGACACGCGGCCGCCGGCGCCTGGACTGGACCGATTGGCTGTCCTACGCCTACCTGTTGCTCGGACTGGTGCTGATGTTCGGTCCGGTGCTGTGGCTCGGGCTTTCGTCCTTCAAGAGCGCCGCGGCGCTCAACGAGTTTCCGCCGCAGCTCCTCCCCTACGGTCAGGCCACCGTCACCGTGCCCGGTCACCCGGAGCCGCTCCCGCTGTTTCGCGTGAATCTGCCGGACGGCTCGACCCGCGAGCTGGCCGAATTGCGCCGCATCGGCATCGAAGCGACGATGATAGATCCCAAGCGGCCGGACGAGGAATTCAAGGTCAACATCCGCGATCGCGAGAGAGTACGGGCGTTCCACCTGGCGCTCGAGAACTACACGGAAGTCTTCGGCAAATTCGACTTCGGTCGCTTCCTGTGGAACAGCGTGTTCATCACCGTTGTAGCGACGTTGATCACGCTGCTCTTCAACGCGATGGCTGCCTTCGCGCTGTCGAAGTACCGCTTCGGGGGCCAGAAGTGGGTGTTCCTGCTCATCATTTCCACCCTGATGATTCCCCCGACCATCATCCTGGTGCCGAATTTCCTCGTCGTCTCCGAGCTGGGTCTGCTCAACAGCCTGTGGGGCGTGATCTGGCCGGCGGTCGCCACACCGACCGGTGTGTTCCTGCTGCGCCAGTACATGCTGACGATCCCCGACGAGTTGATCGACGCGGCGCGCATGGACCACGCCAGCGAATGGCGCATCTTCTGGCGCATCATCCTGCCCTTGTCCGCCCCAGCGCTCGCCGTGCTGGCGATCTTCTCTGTCATGTGGCGGTGGAATGACTTTCTGTGGCCGCTGGTCGTGCTCTCCCGAACCGAGAACTTCACGCTCCAGCTCGCGTTGAACGCGTTCCAGGGCGAGCTCACCACGCAGTGGAACTACCTCCTGGCGATGACGGTGCTGACGCTATTGCCGGTGACGGTCGTGTTCGCGTTCCTGCAACGTTACATCACCGCCGGCATTGCCTCCGCCGGCATCAAATAGCGAGCAAGCCGACCATGGCCAGCCTGGAGCTGAAGCGCGTCGTCAAGCGTTACGGGACCGCCACCGTGATCCATGGCGTCGACCTCACCGTGGGCGACGGAGAATTCGTCGTCTTCGTTGGCCCTTCCGGCTGCGGCAAATCGACACTGCTGCGAATGATTTCCGGGCTCGAGTCCGTGACCGAAGGCGATCTCTGGCTCGAAGGGCGTCGCGTCAACGACGTTTCGGCCGCGCAGCGCGGACTCGCGATGGTGTTCCAGTCCTACGCGCTGTATCCGCACATGACGGTGTACCAGAACATGGCATTCGGGCTGGAGAACATCGGGACGCCGCGCGCGCAGATCGACGTCAAGGTGCAGGCGGCAGCGAAGCTGCTGCGCCTCGAATCGCTGCTCGAGCGGCGGCCGACCCAGCTCTCCGGCGGCCAGCGGCAGCGGGTAGCGATCGGGCGCGCGATCGTGCGCGAGCCAACCATCTTCCTCTTCGACGAGCCGCTGTCGAATCTCGACGCCGAGCTGCGGGTGCAGATGCGTACCGAGATCACGGCGCTGCACCAGCGTTTGAAGACGACGATGATCTACGTCACGCACGACCAGGTGGAGGCAATGACGATGGCCGACAAGATCGTGGTCCTGAAGGCGGGACGCGTCGAGCAGATCGGTGCGCCGCTCGAGCTCTACAACGCGCCTTGCAACAAGTTCGTGGCCGGCTTCATCGGCTCGCCGCGGATGAATTTTCTTTCGGTGGGCGTGACGGGCGTCGGTCAGGATGGCGTCCGCGTCGCGACCAATGCGAATCCACAGCGTGCCACGGCAACGATCCCGGTGCGCGGCGAGCCTGGCCTGGTCGGACAAGCCGTTACGCTGGGCATCCGCCCGGAACACATCCATCTGCGGCGCAGTGAGCCCGATGAGCTGGCGTTGAGCGCGACGATCGAGCTGCTGGAGCAGCTTGGATCGACCAGTTTCCTTTATTGCGTTCTCCCAAGCGGAGAAAAGCTGACCGTGCAGCTGGCCGGTCAGGTCGACAAGCGGGCCGGCGAGCAGGTCGAGGTGTGCTTTCCGACCAACGACGCGCACCTGTTCGCGAATATCGAGGGCGAGCCTGCGTTCGAGCGCCTGAAGGCGCCCGCGGTCCACCTCGCGGCCTGAAGCAGATGCAGCCGCTCGTCGCCGCATCGTTTGTCGGGCGCACCGCCGAGGGTGCGCGATTCGCGTTCGACAATGGCTGGGAATGCCGGGTCTTCGTCCTCGACAATGCGCTGGTCCGCGTGCTGTTCGTCCCGCCGCAGGGGTTGCGCGAGCCGAGAACGTGGATGGTCGCGCCCAATGGCGCAGACGTGCCCTGGGAGGGCCGCGATCGGCTCGACGTCACGGCATTCGCACGCCCGGCGTTCGATCTGGAAGCGGGCGAGCAGGAGGTGGTGATACAGACCGCTGCGCTGCGGCTAGCCGCGCGGCTGCGTCCGTTCGGGCTCGAATGGGCAACGCCGGGCATGCCGCGTTTCGCAGCCGATCGACCGACCCAGGCCTATGAGTGGAGTCCCAAGAGCGGCGCGCTGCGCCATTACATGGTGCGGCAGTCCGGCGACCGCTACTACGGGTTGGGCGACAAGACCGGTCCGCTGGACAAGCACGGCCGGCGACTGCGCACGCTGGCGCTCGATGCGCTGGGGTACAACGCGGAAACGAGCGATCCACTGTACAAGCACTGGCCCTACCTGATCGCGCACGACGTCGCGAGCGAAGTTGCGTACGGGCTCTTCTACGACACCTTCTCGAGCGCGACCTTCGATCTGGGTTGCGAGCACGACAACTATCACGGCTTCTACCGCTACTGCGAGATCGAGAAAGGCGACCTCGATTATTACGTTTTCGTCGGCCCTCGTATCCGCAGTGTCGTGCGGAAGTTCGCGGAGCTGACCGGCCGGATGGCGTTCGGTCCGCGCTGGAGCCTCGGCTATGCCAACACAGCGATGAGCCTCACCGACGCACCGGATGCGCAGGCGCGGCTTTCGAATTTCATCGATGATGCCGCAAGGCACGACATCCCGATCAGCGCGTTTCACTTCGGCTCCGGCTACAGCAGCATCGGTCCTCGCCGGTACGTGTTCACCTGGAACACCGCCAAGTTTCCCGATGCCCGCCAGCTCGTCGAGAAGTTCGAGCACGCGGGCATTCGACTCGTCGCGAACATAAAGCCATGCCTGCTCGACGATCATCCCGCCTTTGCCGAGGTCGCGGCGCGGGGGGCGTTCGTAAGAAACGCGCGGACCGGCGAGGCGTCGATCAGTCAGTTCTGGGACGGCCAGGGCGCGCATGTCGACTTCACCCATCCCGACGGAGTGCGCTGGTGGCAGGATTCCCTCGCCCGGCAACTGCTCGACTACGGCATTGTCGGCTGGAACGACAACAACGAATACGAGATCTGGGACGAGGACGCCGTCTCACACGTGTTCGGTCATTCGATAGGCATCGAGCGCTCGCGCCCCTTGCAACCGCTGTTGATGACGCGCGCAACGTACGAGGCGCAGGCCGCGCGCTTGCCGGAGGAGCGCGTGTTCACCGTGACGCGCGCCGGGCCGCCGGGAATACAGCGTTACGCGCAGACCTGGTCGGGCGACAACGCCACCTCCTGGCACACGCTGCGCTGGAACATCCGGATGGGCCTTACCATGAGCCTTTCCGGCATGTTCAACATCGGACACGACGTGGGCGGCTTTGCCGGACCTGTTCCCGATCCGGAGCTGCTGGTCCGCTGGGTTCAGAGTGCCGCCTTCAACCCGCGCTTCATCATGAACTCGTGGAAGGAAGGCGGCGAGGTCAATACGCCATGGTTGCACCCGCGTGTCACGCCGATCATCCGCGAGTGGATTCGCCTGCGCTATCGACTGCTGCCGTACCTGTACACGCTGTACTGGCGCGCCGCGCAGTTCGGCGAGCCGATGCTGCGGCCGCTCTGCTACGAATTCGAAGACGATCCGCGCGCTTTTGCTGACAGCGACGACTTCATGCTCGGACCCAATCTGCTCGTGGCCTCGGTCGTGGAGGCGGGACAGCGCGAGCGATCGGTCTATCTACCGGCAGGCCCGGTCGAGTGGCTCGACTTCTGGTCAGGAGAACATGTCGCTGGCGGCCACACGGTCGTGGCGCCGGCTCCGCTCGAGCGGATCCCGTTGTTTGTACCGGCGGGTGCGGTGATTCCGACGACGGACACGGCCGATACGAACCGCCTGCACGACGAGCCATCGCGCGCGCTGCGCATCTTTCCCGGCCGCAGCGCCGGTAGGAGCACGTTTACACTCTACGAGGACGATGGCGTGACATACCGTCATCGCGATGATGATCATGCCCAAATCGAATGCACACTCGACTGGACCGACCGCACTCTCCGAGTGCACGCGAGCAAGCGCGGCCGTTTTCGGCTGCCCTACACGACGTTGCGCGTTCTGGTCCCGCCTGGAGAGCAGCGGCGATTGGAGGTTAGTGGCGAGGGAATCACATTGGTGAATGGCGGTTAGAGCGGCACGACTGCGCCGCAAAGCATGGCATGGCGAAGACTTTGCGTCAGGATCCACCCACCCGGTGGGCCAGAAGGAGCCCAACGGCTGGGGCTTGTACGACGTCCATGGCAACGTGTGGGAGTGGGTGCAGGATTGGTATGACGAGCGCTATACACAAGCAGTCCATCGGTGGATCCCAAGGGGCCGCAATCGGGGTCAAGCCACGTGGTCCGCGGCGGTAGCTGGCACCAGACCTCGACAAGCTGGCGGTCGGCTTTCCGCCGCCAGTACGACCCGGATGACCGGGGCATCAGCATCGGATTTCGACTGGCGCTCTCCGTGGATCGGTGAGCAATGAGGTCTGCAACATGCTCAAGCGTGCCTTTCAGAAGAACGACCGCTGAACCTCTCTCACATCAGAGGCGCAAAAGGAAACAGCAACCAGTCACTCAAGCGCGGGGAAATCCTGTGAGTACGACGCATCGGAAATCGTTCAACGTGCTTTTGCTGATCGCAGCCGGCATCGTTACTTCTGCGTGTGCAATCGTTGGTGGAAACGACAAGCCCGAGTCGCTGATCATCAAAGAACAAGGCAGTTTTGCAGTGGGCGGAACCGTGATCACCGCCGCCGGCACTTACGACGCCAGGAAACAGTCCCCCGACGGCCAGACGTTTCACGGTGACCACGCCTATGTGTTCTATCAGATCCCGGTAGGCGCCCGCAAATTTCCCTTCGTGCTCTGGCACGGCTTCGGACAGTTCTCCAAGACATGGGAAACCACGCCCGATGGGCGCGAGGGCTTCCAGAACATCTTCCTCCGCCGGGGCTTCGGGGTTTACGTGATCGACCAGCCACGACGTGGCAATGCGGGACGCAGCACCTTGCCAATGACCATAGCGCCTACGCCCGATGAGCAGACCTGGTTCAACATCTTCCGCGTCGGTATCTGGCCCGACTATTTCCCCGGCGTGCAGTTCTCGCGCGACCCGGAGGCCCTGAACCAGTACTTCCGCCAGATGACGCCCAACACGGGTCCTTTCGATGTGGAGGTGATCTCGGACGCCGTTTCCGCACTGTTCAACAGGATCGGGCCGGGGATTCTCGTCACCCATTCACAAGGGGGCGGGCCGGGCTGGGTCACCGCAATGAAGAATCGCAATGTCCGTGCCATCGTTTCCTATGAGCCCGGCAGCGGCTTTGTCTATCCGAACGGCGAGGTGCCGCCTCCGATGCCAAGCTCCGGAGGCACCCTGGAGGCGGTTGGCGTGCCCCTGTCGGATTTCATGCTGCTCACGAGGATCCCGATCATCATTTTTTACGGCGACAACATTCCCGAGCAGCCGATGGTGATTCCGAGCCAGGACCAGTGGCGCGTGCGCCTGGCAATGGCCAGGCTATGGGCGGACGCCGTGAACCGCCGCGGGGGTGATGCCACCGTCGTGCATCTGCCCCAGATCGGAATCCGCGGCAATACGCACTTTCCATTCTCCGATCTGAACAATCTCGAGATCGCGCGCCTTCTGTCCGAATTTCTCGCGAAAAAAGGATTGGATTGACCGATCTTCCGTTTACGTGAACGTACATCTCGATCGTCATTAGAGGGCTGCCGAATGCAGGAGCGCAGGTTGGGAAGCAGCAACCTGGAAGCATCGGCCATCGGGCTCGGCTACCAGCAAGGTCGCGAAAAGAGGTCTACGCGAGACGGCGGGGGGATAACACCATGCGAGTCGGCATCCTGGGTTTCTTAGCGATTCCCCTCCTTCAGACACACTCTCCTTTCAAGCAACGGCTGATCCGGTGTGGACCGGACGAGGGAGAGGGCGAAGACCTACGCCGGGCGCAGTTACAGTCATCTGGCTCTTGGCGCCAGGAAGCTGCCGCCCGGGCCAAGGGTGTTCCGTCTTGTTATCGAAGATCGCCCTCGCGTTGGCTGGCGCGAGGGTCCAATCGCCGCGCGCGATCTCAACCTCGAGCTGACCACGCGCCCAGCCCGAGTGGCCCATGAATACCCGCAGGCCTTCCATCGGCTTGTCGCGGCCGAGCAGCTCGCGCAGCAATTCCCGGTTCGTCCCGAGGTAGACACCGTCGAGAACTTCGGTCGCGTGTTCGGGCGGCTTCTCGGCGCGAAAGAGAAACGACACCGCTTCGATGTCGACGGGGCCGCCGAAGTACACCTTGTCATCCAGCCGCGCCAAGCGCTCGAGTTCGGGAAAGAGATGCGAGACGGGAATCCGGGTGGGCCTGTTGATGATGAAGCCTGCGGGGGCCGGACCGATGTGGTTCATCACCAGCACAATCGAGTCCTTGAAATTGGGATCCGGCAGCTCGGCGCGGGCGACAAGGAGCATCGTGGTCAACGGCTGCGCGTTGTCGGCCGGCGTCGACCACGACATGGCGCACAGGACGAACAATGCGCAGAGCGCCCTGATCATGGATAAGATCGTACGTCCTTGTTCGAGAGCTGCGAACTCACCTTGCATTTTACGTGAGGACAACCGGTTGCGGATGGCTCGGATCAGGCCCAAAGCGTAGCGCATCGACATGTGCGCGCCGGCACTTGGCCGCCGCGGTCAGCAGCGCACGACTTACGCGGCGCCGTCGCCCGGGGGCATCGACACCGGAGATGCGAAACGTCCCCGGTGTTGTGTCGATGCGCAAGGGGCGCTCCCGAAGCGGATCATCGAATCACCGCGCGAATGCCCGCGAACAGCGTTGCCCCGCCGGTCGCGTAGCCTGCGGCGAGTTCGTAGTTCTTGTCGAACACGTTGTTGGCGCGCGCAAACAGCGTGATATCGCGCCCCACATACCACTCTGCGGTGAGGTTGACGATCCCGTAGCCCCCCATCTTGACGAGATTCGCGGGATCGTCGTAACGGAGCGATGAGGCGACGTACTCCATGCCGAGGCGTACCGGGCCCAATGGATACCCGGCCCGCACGGCCCCGTGCTGGCGTGCCCGCCGCGGCAGCAGGTTGCCGTTACGGTCGTTGGTCGGCGATTGCAGATCGAGCGATGCCGCGATCGTGGCGCCGGCCTCGAAACGGGCGTCCAGCCCGAGCGTCACGCCCTCCAGAGTCGCACGATCCACGTTCACCGGCGCGCAGACGAAGCTGGCGTCGCAGCTGAACACGATCATTTGCTCGATCTGATTGTGGTACGCGACGGCGCGCAGCTCGTATGCGGCGCCCTCCAGTTGCGTGTTCCAGTAAGCACCGACTTCGAAATTGCGCGACGTCTCAGGCACGAGGTCCGGATTCGAGAAGCCGGGATAATAGAGATCGTTGAACGTCGGTGCCTTGAAGCCCGTGCTGTAACCGGCGGTGAGCCGCAAACCCGGCGGGAACAGGTAGCTGTAGGCGATGGCCCCGGTGGTCTTGCCGCCATACTGGCTGTTGTCGTCGTACCGCAGATTCGCCTGTAACGCATGCGCATCGGCGCGAAGCTGGTAGATGGCGAACAGGGAGTTGGTATTGCGCGACGTGGTGGCGAAGCCCTGATCGGTGTCGACGCGTTCCTCGCGCCGCTCGTAGCCCGCGGTCAGCGCGCCGACCGGCAGCGCGAGTTCGTTCTGCCACGCGAATTGGCTCTGCGTGGTGTTGAACGTCGAGTTGCCGAATCCCGATTGCGTGGTGCTGTCGTCGATGCCTTGCCCGGCGGACAGGCGCGACACCCAGGACGAGGCGAGCCGATTGCGGCTCACGACCTGCCATACTTCGTCCACGGTGATGGTCCGGTCGTCGGAATCGGGCCCGCCGTCGAACTTGTTGTTCAGATGGCTGCGAAAGTATTGCACGCTCGCTTCCTGATCCGGCGCGAACGTGACGCCGGCGCTCGCGGTCACGCTCTGGTTGCTGTAGCCGTCGGGGTCCGGGTTGTAGAGAAAATTCGCGGGGTCGGCGATTGCGTTGAAACCCTTGCTGGCCTTCGCCGCGCCCTGAAGGGCAAACTGGAAGGGCCCCGTGCCGCCGGCGATTCCCGCCTTTGCGTCCCAGGTGTTGTAAGTGCCGTAGCCCGCGCTGACGTTGCCGGAAACTGCCCCACTTCCGCGTCGAGTGAACACCTGGACAACACCGCCGATGGCGTCGGCGCCATAGAGGCTCGAAGCCGGTCCGCGCAGGATTTCGATCCGTTCGATCTGGTCGAGCGGAATCGCCTCCAGCGCGGTTGCGCCCGACGTCGACGACGCGAGACGAATGCCATCGACCAGCACGAGCGTCTGGTTGCTGTTGGCGCCGCGCAGGAACACGCCCGAGACGGCGCCAGGGCCGCCGTTCTGCACGATCTCCACGCCTGGCTGCCGCTGCAGGAGATCGGCTAATCCCTGCGCACCCGAGCGCGCAATTTCCTCCGGCCCGATCACGGTGATGTCGGCCAGCACTTCCCTGATCGGCTGCGTCTGCCGGGTGGCGGTCACGGCCACCGAAGGCAGCGTGGTGGATGTGGACGCATCGGAGGTCTGCGCCGACGCGATATCCACAGCCAGGGTTGCGCCCACAAGCACGATTCCACAGGCAACTCCGCGAGCCAAGGATTGGGCAACAAGACGGGCACGAAGGACGTGCGGGGGAACGCGATCGGACATGCGGCTACTCCGCTTCCGCCGTGCAATCCCGCGCGGCGGTGGCGAGCGGCAGCGCAATGGTCGCGCTGCGCTACGACCCGGCAAGCAGCTTGCGGAAGACCGCATGCCGCGTGCCGAGTACAGGCCGGTCTCCGGGCTCGCCAGTCTTGATCGCTCGCCTTCCCGTCGCGTGGCGACAGTGGCGCAAAGGCGATCCGCACTGGCCTACCGTTGCGGGAGCAGCCGCGGGTTGGCGCGAAGAATTCGTCGCGGCACCGCGTTCCCGTTTCACCCGCCGCGAGGAATTCGCGGCGGACACCTGTCATGCCGCGCATTCTACCGAATTGCGCAAGCATCCATTGCGGTGTGGCAGCCTCGAGACTCCGCGGCGTACCGTCTGGCGTCGACACATCGAGGTCAGGCGCGGGTCGGTGTCAACCCGCGCGAAGCGCCCATCCGAGCATCAGGAGACCGCTGGCCGCGATCCAGCTGCCCGTGACGCGAACGGCGATCCGCGCCCAGTGCGCGCGCAGCCGGACGACGAATGCGGCGGCAAGGGCGATCACGACAAACACCGCAGATACCGTTCCGACGACAGCGATGAAGGCCGATCCGAACTGGCTTATCCCTGTCCCATTCGCGTAGCCATTCACCAGACCGAGTAACGCCGCCAAGGCGGTCGTCAGTCGCAGGGAGAGCCTGGCGTCCGCGGCCACGAGGCCCCCGAGCAGCAGGAACCAGACCGACGACAGGACGGCGCTGCCATTGATCGCCGAAGCCGTCAGCCCGAGAAGACTGCCCGCCAGCCACGCCGCCGGAAGAGTGAACAACGTCCTGCGTCCATACGCTGCACCGCGCAGGCCGGCAAGCAGCGCCAGCGCGAGCGCGGGAACCAGATCCTCGGGACTCGTGATGAAGTGCGTCAGCCCGTCGTAGATCGGTCCCATGCCGGTCGAATTCAGATGCGCTTCGGCCGGAGCGCAGCCCAGCGCGCTCGCCAGCGCGGCGACGCCACAGGCTGACCGCCGGGATGCGCGCACGCCGTTCATGCGAACGCCTTCCACATGAAGAAGATGCCGCCGGCCGCGACGATGGCGCCGGCGGCGCGCAGCAAGCGCTGTCCCCATGCCCACCGCCGGACGGTACCGATCCCGATCCCCGCGGCGTGCAGGCATCCCGTCGCCATCACGAAGCCCATGCTGTAGAGCAGGGCGCTCTGCTGCGGCGGCAATTCGGTTCCGTGCGCGTGCCCGTGGAAGATGGCGAAGAGTCCAACCAGCGACGCCGCCACGACGAGCGGCGGCCGCGCTTCGAACATCACCGCAGCGCCGAGCAGAATGCCGGATGCCGCAATGCCGTACTCGATGCCCGGAACCGGCACGCCGAGGAAGCCGAGCATCGCACCCATCGCCATGACCAGCGGAAACGCGATCGGCAGCACCCAGATGGCGGGCGCGCCCAGTTGCGCTCCCCACAGGCCGACCGCCACCATGGCCAGGACGTGATCGAGGCCGGACACGGGGTGCTGCAGGCCGGCGAGGAAGCCTGCCGCCTGGCCCTGCTGCTCGTGCGCCAGCGCGGGCGCGGCGAGCAGTGCGGCCGTCAGCAGCACGGTCCGCGCGAGGGCCTGCCGCATGCCATCGCTCCTCATCGCAGCCCTCCGAGAAGCACTGCCATCCGCTGAATGGTCCAGTAGGCGCCGAGCGAGCCGACCGCGTAGCCGGGCAGCGCCCGGAGGACTCGCGGCCAGTGGATTTCGAGCGTACGGAACGCGCGCTCGAGCAGCACGACAAGGACGACAAAGGCGAGCTGGCCGATCTCGACGCCGGCGTTAAACAGCAGCAGCGCGAGCGGGATCTCCGCCTGCGGCAGGCCCATCGCGGTCAGCCCGCTCGCGAAGCCGAAGCCGTGCAGCAGTCCGAACGCAAAGGCGACCACCCACGGGTGGCGGCTCGTGAAGGTCGTCTCGCCGCGCCACATGCGGACGATCTCGAGGCCGACGAACAGGATCGACAGCGCGATCGCCGCGTTGAGGGGCGGCAGCGGCGCGCTCGCGTACCCCAGCGTGGCGAGCGCCAAAGTGATGCTATGGGCCACGGTGAAGGCCGTGATCGTCTTCACCAGCATCCAGCGGTCGGAGACGAGCAGCAGCAGGCCGAGCACGAAGAGCAGGTGATCGGCGCCGAGCAGGATGTGCTGGATGCCGAGCTGGAAGTACGAGAACGCGCGCTCGGCGCCGCTCGTCGCCGCGCCCAGCGTCAGCGAGGGTGTCGCCGGGCGCAGCAGGTGGCTCTCGATGCGACCGTCTGCGTGCTTGATGCGCACCAGCACGTCGGTCACGGTGGTCTCGAGTCCCGCGATGCGCAGTGTCTTGCCCGCCAGGCCGCCCGGGCAAGTCAGCGTGCCGCGTACCACCACGGCTCCCGGCGTCAGCGCCTGGCGATCGGGCGTCGCCAGGCGGCAGCCTTCCGGAAGCACCGGGGCGATCCGGATCTCGATCTCGCCGCCGGCCGGCCGCTTCCAGAGGAGCGCGTAGGTGTCGGCGCCGGTCTCGCGCAGGTCGAGGAATCCCGGCCGAACCTCGTGCGCGCGCACCGCGGTCGTGCTCACGAGCGCGAGCGTTGCGCCGAGCAAGAACGACGACAGCGCGCGGCCCATCAGGAGCCGCCGCCCACGCCGGGAATGGCCTTCCCGTCGTCCCGTCGTTCGACGACCACGGTGTACTTCGCGAGCAGGCGTTCGTACATCGAGGCGAGTTGTCGTTTGCGTCGATCCGCGAGGAACTCGCGCTCCACGACGGGGCGCACAGCGGCAAGGTTCGGAAGCGACTCCTCCACGTGATCGCGCACGAGCACCAAGTGCAGGCCATAGCCCGATTTGACCGGGCCCGCCCACGCTCCGGGGGCGATGGTTTCGATGCGTTTGGCGAAGCCATCGCCGAATATACGGTCGATGTCGCGCAGCGCCGCAAGCGGAACCTCCTGCGGCAGCATCGTCGAATCGCCAACGTCGTCGCTTTGCGCGCCGGGTCCCGCAGCGTTGAGTCGGGCGAGAATCGCGGCGGCGTCGGCCTCGACCTTTGCGCCGCGCCGTTCGCGGCTCAAGTAGACCTGGCGGAACGCCACGCGCGGCTCGGTTCGGAATGCGTCGGCATGCGCGGTGAACCATGCCTGGAGTTCCTCTTCCGTCGGCGGCGCGGCCTCGGCGGCGTCTTCGACCAGAAACTCGAGCTTCTGTCGCAGGCGCCGGCGGATGACCGTGTCGTCGCGATCGAGGCCGGCCGCCATCGCTTCGCGCACGGCGATTTCCTCGCGCACCCAGTCATCGATCAGGCCCTTCAGTTCGATCTCGGTGGGCGGGCGCTGCCAAGCCTTGGTGTATCCCGCCGCCAGGTGCTCGACCTGACCCGCGGTGAGGACGATCCGGCTGGACCCCGGGCCGGAACCGCCGCCGCTCCAGTGGAAATAGAGAAAGAGCGCCGCCCCGATCGCGAGGAAGTGCAGCAGCGGCTCTTTGAGAAGGGACTTCAACTGCATGACCTGGGCTCGGTGGCGAGGGGAGCCGCCGGAGCGGGCGCCCTTGGCCCCGTCCCCGCTGGGCGCGACGAAGTCCGCACCTGCCTTACGTGCGCGGCGAGTACCAGATCGGCGCGGTGTAGGCGCGCTCCTGCAGCACCATCGTCGTGCCCGGGAGGGGTTTGACGGCGAAGCGCTTCGCGTCGTAGGCCGTCCAGCGCGGGGTCGGGATCTCGATCACCCGCGCGTAGTAGAACGCGCGTTGCGCGGCGTCGAACTCCGGGTCTTTCCACACGGTGATCAACTCCGGTCCGCCGATCGTGTTGGTCCACTCCGCGTTCTCGAGATCCACGGTGTTGCCCACCGGCGTCCTGCAGCGGCCATCGGCGTCGATCCTGCGGCCGCCGGTCACGGCCACGTCGTAAATGCGCTCCTGCGGCCTGCCATCCCTGTCGAGCCAGCCCTTGATGATCTGGATTCGATCGAGGTTCGCGCCGAAGGGATCCTTCAACGCGGCAACGAGGAACGTGGGCGACTTGCCCTGCGGAGCGTTGGCGAGATCGCCGCCCATCGGAACCCCCTTGGTGTAGCCGACGGCGCCAGGCAGGCGATTGTTCGCGTCCGCCGGCGCGAAGTCCCAGCCGCCGAAGAAGCGCACGATCATGCGCGGGCCGGTGGTGGCATAGGTCTCGCGGCGCTTCATCGCGTCGAAGATCGCCTCGCGCGTGTTCTCGGTCGCCCATACGGCGGCGTAACCGGAAGCGCCGACTTCCCAGTCCATGACCTTGACCCCGGTCTTCGGGTTGTCGAAGAACGTCTTGGTCATGCGCTCCGGGCTCGGTTCCTGCGGCGCGGTCTTGCCGAAGAAGTTGTCCTCTCCCATCGCGGAGAGCCCGGTATGTGCATCGCTGCTGCCGATCATGCCGAACTTGTACGGATTGGCGCCAAGCTGCGCTTCGAGCCTGAGCCCGTTCTTCAGCGCCGATCGCGCATACTCGAATTCGAGCATGTCCTTCGTCTTCGCCGCGCTGCCGTCGAGGTTGCCCTTGTCCCACAGCTCGAAATTGGCGAATTCGTCGGTGGGCGACAGGAACGGATGCGCCTCGCCGGTGCCCTTCGTCTGCGAGACTTCGTAGAGGCGCTCCCACCGGGCCCGTGTCTCGGCATACTCGCGGTCGATCTTCCTGCCGAACGCTTCGACCACGGGGAACATGCGCCCATTGCTCAGGTTGCCGTTGTGGGCGATGGCGAGCACTTCGCTGCCGGTCTTCTGCTCCGTGGCTGCCATCCACTTCCACAGGTCTACGGGGTTGTCGCTGCCGAGCGGCGCCAGCGTGGTGAACGGCTCGACGAGGCTCGCCTGCGCGCCGTTGCCGCGGAAGATGACGTTGCGATGCAGGTTGTTGCCGCCGGTATTCGAGGTCCACTCGTACCCGATGAACGCGGTGAAGCGACCGGGATCGTTATACGCCTCCGCCGCCTTGATGACGTCCTGCCAGGCGTTGCGATAGGCAGTCGTGCCCGGAAGCGGGAAGCCCTTCGGCAGCTCGCCCCTGCCGAAGCTCGTAATGATGTCTATCGCCGCCTCGGCGCCCTTGCCGCCGCGGATCTGGTCATACCACCTACGGCCCTGCGGTGTGGCCAGCAGAACCGGGTCGCCGCTCATCAACTGCGGGAAGAATCCGAAGCCGTCCGAGTGATCGGTCACGACGAGAAAGTCGAGCGGGCGGGAAAGCTTGACCGGCTGACCGGTGTTGGAAGTGATCTCCTCGCCTCTGGCAAAGCGGTACGCGTCCTTGGGCGTCAGGCGGGCGCCGAACGCGCCAGCGTCCATGGAGAACGACGTGTGCAGGTGCGTGTCGCCGAACAGCGGGAGCGTCGGGAAATTGCGCCCCGCGTAGGGCGAATAGCCGGGTTTCGACGGAAAGACCTTCTCGAGCATCGCCTTGTCCGCGGTGCCCACATCGCTTGGCTCAGCGGCGAACGCGGGCAGCGCGAGGCTTCCGGCAAGCACCGCCAGAAAAGTTGAATTACGCAGTAGTGTGGCGCGCATGCTTTTGTGGCTCCGGTGTTGCAAACATGGTCGGGCTTGCCGCGGCGTGGCAATGCACCGTATGTTCCCGAAAACGGCTGCAATGCTGAAGTACAACTTCAGTGATCGTTCCGTGCGCTCGTCACCGGCGCCGAGCGAAACCCAACCGTCGAAGCAATCGTCGGCGACACTGGATGGCAGAATGGCAATCGGACCTGCGATTGGCTTGGGGCGAGATGCTCTGGCCGGCGCATTGTAGTTCATTTGTCGTGCCGTCGGACCCCGACGCGGGCCCCAATTCGCGGACGGTGCAGATCGCCGATTGAGCCCCGTCGGCACCCAGATTGGGTAAGGGAGTGGAGGCGTACCGCGCCCACCGTTCCCGGTGGCTCATACCGGGAAAGGCGGCTGACCCAGTGCCTATAAGGCCTTGGACGGCTCGGGGCGACCGTTTCGCCGGGCCGGGCGTGGCGCGGCAATGTCAGCCTGCGCCGCGAACGATGGAGGCGTCGCGGCCACCAAGCTCTTCGCTTCACGCTTGACCATGTCGACGAACGCTTGCGCGAGCGGCGAAAGATGTTTGCCCGCCGGATAGGCGACGTGCCAGCTAAGCTCGATCGGAAACCCCTCGACGTCGAGCTCTGTCAACTCATCCGTATTGAAGCGCAAGCCGATCGAATAGCGGGCGAGGATGGCCACGCCCATTCCCGCGAGTATCGCTTCCTTGATCGCCTCGTTGCTGCCGAGCTCCATGCGCACCCTCGGTTCGAGTCCGCGCTGGGCGAAAACGCGCTTCGTCATGGCGCGCGTGCTCGATCCCGGTTCACGTATGAGAAGCGGCTCCTGTGCGAAACGGGAAAGGGGGATGGCTTTCGCGCTCGCGAGCGGATGGTCGCTTCGCGCAAGCACCACGAAGGGATTCGGCAAGATGGGCTGTACGACGATACCTTCGTGCTCCGGGGGATGCGTCAGGAAGTAGAGGTCATCGGCGTCTTCGAGGAGTCGGGCGAGTAGCGCCTCGCACGGGAATACCTGCAACGATGCCTCTGTGCCCGGATGTCGCCGTGCGAACTCGGCGAGGAGGCGCGGCAGGATGTACATTCCCGTTGTGCCCGCGGCGATCCTCAGCATCCCCGATCTGAGCTCGCGCAGATCGGACAGAGTGTTCTCGAAGCGGGCGAGAGCGGCCAGGATTTCCTCGCACGCCACGCTGAGCGCGGCACCGGTCGTTGTCGGATAAACACGCTTGCCGACGTGCTCGAGCAACGGCAAGCCGACGGTTTCGGTGAGCTTCTTGATGTGCGACGACACGGTCGGCTGCGCGATGTGCAGTTCCTCGCCAGCACGGGTGAAGTTCCCGTGCCGGGCAACCGCCTCGAACACACGAAGCTGCGGCAATATCCCGTGCCTCAAGTAGCGATGGATCCTGCCTTGTCGCATGCGTCGCCTCACGTTGTCGTCCAACGTATGCATGACCCGCATGCCGGTCGAAGTACAACCAAAGCAATGCGGCCATCGCCTCGGATGGGCAAGGGCCGCAAAAAAATGACCTTTGCCCGTCGGGCAAAGGTCTCGCTTACAACCATCGGTTGCCGGGATGCCGGGGGGAACAGCGCCCCGTAATGACGGCCATCCCGCGGCAGCGGATTCGCACGCTGCCAAGCTACTCCCCTTTGGAGGGTGCGCTCCCAGAGCGCGACGACATTAAAGCACCCGAAATCGAATACGTCAATGCATTGAATACGCCAATGGAATCGATCGCGAAACGTAATAAGGAACACGTTCGTCTATCGACACCATCCGCAAACAGCATTTCATCCGCGCGCCGGGCAAACCTACAATGCGATCGTTCCCTGTCGAGAAGCGGTGTCGGCAGCGCGCAGCGCAGACGCTTCCCCGCCGTTCCTCGCAGAGGGGAGTAGCTCCAGGCAGCCATTGACGGCTGCCCACAGTGCAGTCGTCAATTCGGGGCCCGTCCCCCGGCTGTACTGGCGATCGCGGTGCGCACGTACTGCAGATCGCGAGCGAGACCTCGCCGGACACGGCGGGTCTCATCCGTTCGTGTCCGCCAAAAGTGTCGGGTCACGCGACGGAGGTTCGAACAATGAAGCTGCTCTCCGCGGATTTCTCGGGCGCTCGGCGCCAATCTCGTCATGCCTCTCGTCCCGGCGCCAGCCGCGCGCGCGATCGCATTGCCGAACCGCCGGATTGCGGAACCGTGGTGCGCCACCTGCCCGGTTTGCGGCAAGGGGGTATGCCGCGCCGTCGAATCCTCGTCCCCCTTCTAAATTCGGTGAGTGCCATGCCGGCGGCCAGGTACGTGGCTCGCGAGTTCGTGAGCGGGGAGCAAATGGAGGTGCACTTGCTGCACGTCCGGACCGCGATTTCGCTTCATGCCGCGTGCTGGATTTCGGGCCGCGATCGCAATGCATTTCACCGCCAGGCGGCCGAAAAGGCGTTGCGGCCCGTGCGCGATCTGCTGGACGCCTTTCACATCCGCTACGTGGTGCATGTCGAGCTTGGCGATAAAGCTTCGGTCATCGTGGCTGTGGCGCGACGGCTCGACGTCGACCGCATCGTGATCGGTGCAGCGCGCGACAACTCGCTCGTCCGGCTGGTCGAAGAGCCAGTGATCGAAAGAGTGATCGACTTTGCACCGGTACCGGTGGATGTGGTCGCCAGCAAATCCGTATCGAAGCTGGAGCGAATTGGCGTGCCGCTGGGACTCGGCGCGGCGCTCGGGCTGCTCTGCGTTCGCCTGATTGATTGAGCGGAGACCTGCTATGGACTCGAAGCGCGCGGGCTACTCAAGTACTGGCGTCATCCCGAACTCGATCGCGGCCGCGCCACCATCGCGTGATGCCGCGCAGCCTCGGCCACGTCAAGCCGCGCCTGAATCGACGCTTGGCACTGCCACGGAGCGCGCCGAACCAGCGCTCTGGCATTGCCTGCCGGCTGACGAGGTGCTCGCAGCGCTCGGCGTTTCCAGCGAGCGTGGCCTCGCTGCAACGGAGGCCGCCGAACGATTGCTGCATTTTGGAGGAAACGAAATCCAGGACCAGGCGCGCCGCAGTCCGTGGCGGATGCTCGCCAGCCAGTTCACGGACTTCATGATTGTAGTGCTGATCGTCGCCGCCGCGATTTCGGCGCTGATCGGCGAGCCGGAAGACAGCGTCGTGATCCTGGTGATCGTGATCCTGAATGCGGCTATCGGGTTCGTCCAGGAATACCGTGCCGAGCGCGCGATGGCAGCACTGAAGCGGCTCGCTGCTGCAGGTGCGCGCGTGATTCGCGACGGTGCCGTCGTGGAGGTCCCTGCCATCGATTTGGTGCCTGGCGACATCGTGTTGCTCGAGGCAGGCAATGTCGTCCCTGCCGACGCGCGCTTGCTTGAATCCGCGGCGTTGAGGGTCGAGGAGGCCGCGCTGACGGGCGAATCGGTGCCGATCGACAAGACCATCGCTGCGGTCGCCGACCGAGAGGCGGCGCTGGGTGACCGCAGGAACATGACCTACAAGGGCACGATCGTGGTCCACGGGCGGGGCCGCGCTGCAGTGGTCGCAACGGGCATGCAGACGGAGCTCGGCAAGGTCGCCCAGCTTCTCGCGGGCAACTACCAGGGCAAGACCCCGCTGCAGAAGCGCCTGACGGATTTCGGGAAGACGATCTCCCTGGCTTGCCTGGCGGTTTGCCTCGTCATATTCGCGCTGGGAATCGCACGCGGAGAGCCGTTCGCCCTGATGTTCCTGACTGCCGTGAGTCTCGCGGTCGCCGCGATACCCGAGGCGCTGCCGGCGGTCGTCACCACCGCGCTTGCGCTGGGCGCGTACCGAATGGTCAAGAAGAACGCGCTCATCCGGCGCCTTCCGGCAGTCGAGACGCTGGGATCGGTCACCTACATCTGCTCGGACAAGACCGGCACGCTCACGGAAAACAGGATGCGCGTCGAGCAGTTGATGGTCGATGGGCATGTGAGCGCCATCACGAGTGTGAACGGGGTGAAGAGCGAAGCGCAGCGGCTGCTTTTCACTGCGATGGCGATCAACAATGACGCGACAGCAGCCGGCCTGTCTGGGGGAATAGGTGACCCGACCGAGCTTGCGCTCCTTCGCGCAGCCCAGGGAGCGGGATTCGAGAAAGCCTCCCTCGAGGCAAGCATGCCGCGCGTCGCGGAGCTGCCGTTCGACGCTGATCGCAAATGCATGACGACGATACACCGCACCGATCGGGAATTCGTCGCGTTAACGAAAGGCGCGCCCGAGAAGGTGCTCGAACGCTGCACTGCGATGCTGCTCAACGAAGCCGCCACGACGATCGAGAAGGAGAGCGTGCTTCGTGAAGCTGAACGGCTGGCGGCGGGCGGGCTGCGCGTGATCGCCGTCGCCTGGCGCCATTTGCCGGAACTCGCCGCTACGCCGACGGTGGAGTCGGTGGAAACCGATCTCACGTTTCTCGGTCTCGTAGGCATGATGGATCCGCCTCGCGCCGAAGCGGCGGAGGCAGTGGCACTCTGCAAGTCGGCCGGTATTACGCCAGTCGTGGTGACCGGAGATCATCCGGCGACGGCACGCGCGATCGCGGAGCGTCTTGGGATCATTGGCCCGGGAGGACGGGTTGTCACCGGCAAGGAACTGGAACACTTCTCCTCCGAAACGCTGAGGCAGCAGGTAAGGGACATTTCCGTATACGCTCGGGTGAACCCGTCGCAGAAGATCGCAATCGTCGAGGCGCTTCAGGCGGCCGAGGAGTGCGTCGCGATGACGGGCGATGGCGTGAACGACGCACCGGCCCTCAAGCGCGCAGATATCGGCGTCGCGATGGGCAAGATCGGCACCGATGTCGCCCGCGAAGCGTCGTCCATGACACTGCTCGACGACAACTTCGCGACCATCGTCGCCGCGGTCCGTGAAGGCCGGCGCATCTACGACAATATTCGCAAGTTCGTGCGCTTCGTGATGGGAGGAAACTCCGGAGAGATCTGGACAATTGCCGCCGCCCCGTTGTTCGGACTGCCGCTTCCGCTTTTGCCGATACAGATCCTTTGGGTCAACCTGATCACGGATGGCCTGCCCGGTCTCGCCCTCGCCGTCGAGCCGGAAGAGAAGGGCGTCATGCGCCGGCCTCCGCGGCCCACGCGCGAGAGCATGTTCGCGCACGGTCTGTGGCAGCACATCGTGTGGGTCGGCCTGCTGATCGGGGCGATCTGCATTTCCATTCAGGCGTGGGCGATCGCGCGCGGTTCCGAGCAGTGGCAAACGATGGTGTTCACCGCGCTCGCCTTCTGCCAGATGTACCACGTGCTGGCCATTCGCTCGGAGCGGGAATCGACTTTTGTGATCGGACTGCTCGGCAACCTGCCTCTGGTCGGGGCCGTCGCCTTGACGGTGGTCTCGCAGCTCGCATTGATCTACGTCCCATTGCTCAATCCGATCTTCAACACGCAGCCGCTCAGCTGGGATGAGCTTGCAGTGAGCACGCTACTACCGGCACTCGTGTTTCTCGGCGTAGAAATAGAGAAGTGGATGGTCAGGAACGGCTGGATCTACCAGACCCGGCCTTCAAAGGTCAACCCCGACGCTGCAGTCGTCCGTTCGAAGAAGCCGCGCCTTCCGCCGCTGATCCAGGCATCCAACAAGGGGCGCGATTAACCGCTCCTCGACATTCAATGGCTTGCATGACTGCAAGCCATCATTGTCTCCGCCGGATCGCGTCGCGCCGTCCGGCGTCGTCGCGCTCGCCGCCCATGCCAATCCTTACGGATCCGGTCCTATTTTTACGTGGCGTTTATGCGGCAACACATCATTTTTGTCACGTCTTTGCGCGCCGCGCCGTATTTTGGTCGCATGGCCTTCAGGGAGCGTACTGGCGAGCGTCAAGACACCGAGCAGGAGCGAGCCCCGGTATCGGTCCGGCGCCCGGTGGCGGAAGTTCAGGACCGCACCCGGCACGCGGCGCTCGATTCTCGCCTCGCTCCAATGCGCCTCGCGTCGTGGCTTGAGCCTCAGAAGATCGTTCTCGACGCCGAGTTAACCGATCGTCGGCACGCGCTCGAATCGTCCTTGCCGCGCAGATGTTTTCGGACAGTTCCTTCCGTGGCCGCGTTGCGGCCGCAATGGACACAGCAGAGGCGCGTGGCGTATTCGCCGACTGGGGGCGGGAAGATCGCATGACCGACCGCATCGCCCACTTGAGCGGAAGATGAAAACAATGTCGGGTCAAACTCCAACCCTTCTGATCTTTGGCGCGGAAGTGGGGTCTCGAGGAGGGGAAGTCGGTACCCTTGAGTCCAATCGCATACCTGTCGAAACCATCAAAGCAAACCTCAAGACGGTAATGGAGAGCGTGAGCGATTTGGTCCTGGGGACGGGAGGAGGGGTAGGGGATCTTCGCGTCTGTCACGTGGACGTTGGAGTCGCAATTGCTATCGACGGATCGGTTGGCCTCGTTGGAACAGGAGCGAGTGCAAGCACCGAAGCTACTTTGAAGGTGCGCCTCAAGAAAGTGGCCTCGGGTTATCGGACAGGCGGATAAGTGGTAGCCCTGCTCCAATAGGCGACCCCGTCGCCAAGGGACACCGCGAGACCGATGCGCAATTCCGGCAGCTAGTGCCGCTTCAGTTGCCGCAACACGAGCATGAACGGATTCGACGTGCGTGCGCTGGGCTGGGTGGTTACGCGCGACATCTGCTGTGAAATGGCCCGCGCAGCGTTTGGGGGCCGACCGAGAATATCGCCGGCAATGCTCCAGGAGCTGGATGAGCGCTGGCGTGCGGTGCAATCATCGCTTCGAGCCGACCGGTCCTGGCAGCTGAACATGTCAGCGATCGTGTCGCTCGCGACGCCGTTATCGAAGACCAGCGAAACGGCGATCGCCGAGTTTGTCGATCGACTGACCGCCTGTTGCCCCGATCTCTACGGTGAGCCGGCGCTGCGGAATCGTTGGCTGAACGGCTGCGCGACGTTCATCGCCAGTGCCGCGGCTAGTGCGGTCCTCGCTGGCCTTGTTCCCTCCGATATCTCGATTTTCGTCGATGCGGCACTCGTTCTGCTGGTAATCGCCGGTTGGAATTCCATCACGACCATCCAGCTGTGGCGCACTTATCGTTTGGTGGAACGGATACTCCAGTACCACAGTCGGCCTCCTCGGACGCCGGCAACTCAGTAGAGATTCGAAAGCGAGGAGCAGATGACCCCGGAGCTGTGCATCGGTATCGCTTCGAAGGATGGTTCACTTGCGCTGGCCACCTTGGAGTCTGGACGTCCTGCAGTGGAAGTGAATTTTCCTGCGACGGAGATGGGGGTGGAGGCAATCAAGATCTTCCTGGCCAACTGTAGCGAGCCGGTGCGTTTGGCGGTGACCGGAGCCGCGGCCCTGAGCTTGGCGTTGGCCTTGGGCAATGGGCCGGGTCGGGAGACATTCATCGTTTCGTCTGCAGTGGCCGACCAGCCGATCGCGCTGGCGCATTATGCCGGACGAATGCTCTAGGAGCCTGTCGGACTTACTTTCACGTATGCGACGGGGAGGCGATTTGGCGGCAGTTCGAGGCGTGAGCCTGAAGCCATAGCGGGACTATGGCAAGGGCGAACAACGAAGAAATGCCGCCAAAGCGCCCCGTCCCTCCGGGTTGCGGGTCAAAAAGCGTGTCTGCTGCGTTGCTCGGCTGGCGAATATTTCCCGATATTCGCTGCGCCTCGCGCCTTGCATCCATCGCTTTTTGACCCGCAACGCATGCGCGAAAGTAAGTCCGACAGGCTCCTAGGGCCTGTTCACACTATGTCCGCAAATGCGAACGGATGGCATGGGGCGCCAATCAAGGCGCTCGACGAAGCTAAGACCGGGTGTCTTGGCGAGGAGAGCAACGCAGAGTGGCGCCCCAGGGCGCCCGTTCCCTTCGGGTTGCGAGCGAAGAGGGCCGCTCACTTCGTTTGCAAAGCCTCGCCGGGCAGCCGGCCCGCCTTCGTTTTGCGCCTCGCGCACGGCCCTCTTCGCTCGCAACGCAACTTGTGGACATAGTGTGAACAGGCCCTAAAGGGGCGTGCCACGCCGCCGCCGCACCTGAACACCCCTAGTTGTCGGAGGTGGTGTTGTGGCAGCGCATACGCCGACATGGCGATTGACTGCTCGCGGTGCAGCGCCGTGTCCAGGACGACGGCGCAGGGATAGAATCTCCCTTACCTCCTCGGCACAGCGTAGGGCACAACAGTGACGAGGCTGCCGCGGGCTTGGGCCTCGTAGTCCGGAATGCGCCCATTACGCGCAGCGTGGCGTCGGTCTGGTCAGCGGCGGGATCTCCATTGCGACGACCACGGCAGCGCCCCACCGACGTTCAATAAACGTGAACGGCCTCGGCAACCGAAGGCCGTGCGGAAGAACCCACACATTCCCTACCTGATCTGGGCCCGGATGGTTAAGCCCGGCGGAGACTGAAACCATGAACGCCTCATTAAGATTCACCAACCGGGTTCTTGCGGTCGTCACGGCGTTCACGCTGCTGGCAATATGCGGACCCGGGCTCGCGGCGGAAACCGCTCCACCCGTTGCGCCTGGGGCTGGACCGCGCATCGGGCTCGCGCTATCCGGCGGCGGTGCGCGCGGCATCGCGCATGTCGGCGTGCTCAAGGTCCTGGAGGAACTTCGGGTGCCGATCCACTGCGTGACCGGCACCAGTATGGGCGCGATCGTCGGGGCCACCTTCGCTGCGGGAACGCCGCCTGCGGAAATGGAGAAAACGGTGGTCGCGGCAGACTGGGAAACGATCTTCCGGGATCGCCCACCGCGCGACGAGATCTCCGTCCGGCGCAAGCGCGACGACTACAAGACGCTGATCGCGCCCGAATTCGGCGTGAAGGATGGCGGGCTGGCGTTGCCCAAGGGCGTCATCGCGGGCGTCTCGATCGAGTCGTTCTTCCGGGTGCTGACGACCCCGGCCTACGGCATCACCGACTTCAACAAGTTGCAGATCCCTTTCCGCGCCATGGCAACCGACATCGAGACCGGTGATTCCGTCGTGCTCGATCACGGCAGCGTCGCGCAGGCGATGCGTGCCAGCATGTCCGTGCCGGGAGCGATGGCGCCGGTCGAGATCGATGGGCGACTGCTGGTCGACGGCGGCATCGCCAACAACCTGCCGATCGACGAGGCGCGCAAGCTGTGCGCCGACGTCGTGATCGCGGTCAACATCTCGACGCCCCCGTTGAAGCGTAACGAGATCACGTCGGCACTGACCGTCGTCGGGCAGCTCATCAACTTTCTCGGCAAGCAGACGGTCGACGACCAGCTGAAGAGCCTCGGCAAACAGGACGTGCTCATCGCGCCGGACCTGGGCGACATTTCCGCGGCCACGTTCGAGCGCTCCGCGGATGCCATCAGGATCGGCGAGCAGGCGACGCGCGCGATGGCCGATTCGCTGAAGCGCTACAGCCTGCCGCCGGAGCAGTATGCCGCATTGCGCGCGACGCAGGTCGCCGAGCACAAGGCGCTGGGTACCGTCGACGAGATCCGTGTGGAAGGGCTGGAACGCACGAACCCGGAAGTGGTGCGCGCGCTGATCGAGAGCAAGCCCGGCGAGCCGCTGTCGGAGGACAAGGTCGGCGCCGATCTGCGGCGCATCTACGGGCGGGGTGACTTCGAGGGCATCAGCTATCACATCACCGGAGAGGGCGGCCCCCGCGCCATGGTCATCGAGCCGCGGGAGAAATCGTGGGGGCCCGACTATCTGAGGTTCGGCCTTGGCCTCGCGAGCGACTTCAAGGGCGACAACCAGTTCAACCTGCTGGTCCAGTATAAGAAAACCTGGCTCAACCGCCTGGGCGGCGAGTGGCTGACGGAGGGCCAAGTCGGCCAGGACACGCACCTGTACAGCGAGTTCTACCAGCCGTTGAACGACTCGGGCCGCTGGTTCGTGGCGCCCTCCGGCAAGATCGCGCAGGTGACGCGCAGCGTCTTCGCCGGCGACGACAAGGTCGCCGATTATCTGGTTCGCTTCGGACAGGTCGGACTCGACGCCGGGGCGGTTCTCGGCACCTGGGGGCAGCTACGCGGCGGTGCCGTGTGGACGCGGGTCGATGCCAGCGTCGACACGGGTTCTCCGGTCCTGCCGTCGGTCAAGCAAACCACCGCGGGGCTGCGGGCAGGGCTGTTCATCGACCAGACCGACCATGCATTCTTTCCGACTCACGGCTTCGCGGCGCTAGGCACCGCCTACGCCGCGATGACGTCGTTCGGATCCGCGCTCAGTTACCAGCGGCTCGAGGGGGTGATTCGCGGAGCGCAGAGCTGGGGTCCCCATACGCTGAGCTACTGGGTGTCTGGCGGGACCGCCCTGGGTTCGGACATGCCGGCCTACGAATCCTTCACGCTGGGCGGCCCGTTGCGTCTGTCGGGCTATCGCATCAACCAGTTCGCCGGACGCGAATTTGAGTTCGGCCGCTTGATGTATTACAACCTGGCGTTTCCGCTGCCGGACATCCTGGGAAGCGGCGTCTATGTGGGCGGCTCGGCCGAAGTCGGGCGCATGACCGACCGGTTCGACGGTCTGCCCTCGGCGGGCACGCTGTGGTCCGGATCGGTTTTCCTGGGCGCGGACACGTTCGCCGGTCCGGCCTACCTGGGCTTCGGTTTCGCCAAAGCCGGAAACTGGAGCCTGTACCTGCTGCTCGGCGCGCCCTAAGTGGGGAACCTGTCAACTGCTTCAATACCCGCGCAAAGTGACCGATACACGAATATCCGGAGCGGGTTTCGCGCTTCGCGCGCTCCCGGCGCGTGGCGCATTTGCCTTCGCAACCTGCTGCGGTGCCATCGCCTAGAGCGAGGACCCAATGAACGTTCTGCGAACTCCCGAATCGCGCTTTGCAGGTCTGCCCGACTATCCATTCGCGCCGCACTACCATCAAGTGACGCCCGAGCTGCGGCTGCATTACGTCGACGAGGGTCCGCGCGACGCCGCGCCTGTGCTGATGCTGCATGGCGAGCCGGCGTGGTCCTATCTTTATCGCCACATGATTCCGCCCGTCGCGGCGGCAGGCCTGCGCGTACTTGCGCCCGACCTGATCGGCTTCGGCAAGTCGGACAAGCCGACCGAGGGCAGCGACTACAGCTATGCGGGTCAGGTGGCGTGGATCCGGCACTGGATCGAAGCGCTCGACCTTAACGACATCACGCTGGTGTGCCAGGACTGGGGGTCGCTCATCGGTCTGCGTTTGGCGGCGGAGAATCCGCAACGCTTCGCGCGCATCCTGATCGGCAACGGGGGCCTGCCCACCGGCGACGGACGCATGTCGAAGGCGTTCCTCGTCTGGCGGGCGTTTGCGACGTACAGTCCGTGGTTTCCGATCGGGCGCATCCTCCAAGGAGGCACGAGACGCCGGCTCACTGCGGCCGAACGCGCCGCGTACGACGCGCCGTTCCCGTCGGCGGCGTACAAGGCGGCCGCGCGGGTGTTCCCGTCGCTGGTGCCGGTGACACCGGACAACCCCGCGAGCGAGGCCAATCGCAATGCGTGGAAGGTGTTCGACCGCTGGGACAAGCCGTTCATCTGCTGCTACAGCGACGGCGACCCGATCACGCGTGGACTGGATCGCGCGTTCCGCGAACGGGTGCCCGGTGCCCAGGGCCAGCCGCACACGACGCTCTCCGGCCGCCACTTCATGCAGGAGGACGATCCGCAGACTTTCGCGCGCCTCGTCGTCAACGCATGCGCCGCCGCGCCGGCAGCGCGTCGCCCGCACTGACGTTCGGATTTCGAGTTCGACGTCCGGAACCGTCGCCATGCAAAACGCTCCCCTGCTCCTCGGTGCTGCCTGCTCGCGTTACAGCGCGCGCGTGCGCAGCTATCTCATCAAGAAGCGCATCGCGTACGTCGAGCGGGTCCCGACCCTCTGGACGTACAACGTCACCATCGCACGGCGCTTCGGTGATGCCGCCGTGCCCGTGCTGATCACCCCCGAAGGCGAGTGGATCGCGTAAAAGTCGCGCGCACGCGATGCTGGCTTCAATTCCCGCCTCCGTGCCCGTAGTTTCCCGGCGGTCTGCCCCCGTAGTTTTTCGAGGTCACGGCCGCCCCCGGACGGGGCAGCGTGATCGCATGGCGCAAGTCGGTTGATGTTCCGTGGTGCGCCACCGACGAGAGGAGACGGGCGACCGCTATGAACGATGCTGCTTGGCATCGAGAGCGTTCGGAACGGAGTCCGTTACGTTTCGCCGGGCGTGCGAGGCCGCGAGGCCGCAGCGGACGCGCTTCCGATACGCCGGCGGGGGCCACCGGCTGAATAACGATGACCACGCGCAGCGCGTACAAGTATCGGCAAGTCCCTCGCGGCAGGCGCATCGCACCGATCCGGTGCCACCGAAATGGTGCAAATGTTCGGCATGCATGTTTGATCCAGGTCAATCTCCTTCGTTTGACTGGCGAGGCTTGCGCCGTTCGCCCCTGCAAATCGGTTCGAAGCTTTCTGGTTCTGTCCGACACAAAGAAGATAGAATGGAAATTTGTCCGGAAGGGTCACGCAGCCGGCAAAGAGGAACGCCGCGACGGCCAACGCCGCTACCGTCCGCCCGCGGACATCGCCATGGCGGCTATTCATCAGATCTTCATTCTCGATGACCCGGACGGTACGCCATGGATCATGCAGACGTACTCGCTCATCGTGGATCCGAAATTGACGTACGACGACCTCAAGACGCTTGACAGGAAGCTCAAGCTCCCGCCGGGCTGGAAGTATCGCGTCAAGGTGCTGGACCGGGACCTCGAGATCCACGCGATCAACGGGATCGCGCGGATCGTCCAGGATGATCTTCAGGGTACCTACAACGCGTGCTTCGAAGAAGCTGGCCAGAAGGCGTGCAGCGTAAGGCCATAGGTCTATCAAGCAGTGACTCGAGCCCTGATCCGGGTACAGGGGGCCGTAGCCCCTTTGTTTCGGCCACGCGCCATGACCCGGGATTACGATCCAAAAGAGAGTGGAGAAGGCGAATGAACGTAGTCAAGAGAGCGACCGTTTACCTGTGGTTGGTTGCATTCGGCGCCGCTGCCCCGATGGCAGCGCTGCCCCAGCAGATCTACGGCACGCCAGGTGCACCCAGCGCGACGATATCGATTCCCGGCGAGCAAATTCCGGCGCCGCCACAGAAGTTCGGCGGAAAAATCGAGCGTACGACCAAGGGTTCCAAGCCGTACTGGCCGGCGCGCATCGAGCCGCCCAAGGGCGCGCCGAACGTACTTCTGATCATGACCGACGATTCCGGCTACGGCGTCCCGAGTACGTTCGGCGGCGTGATCCCGACGCCTGCGCTCGATCGGATCGCCGCCAACGGACTGCGCTACACCAATTTCCACTCGACCGCGCTCTGCTCGCCGACCCGGGCGGCGTTGATCACCGGCCGTAACCACCACTCGGTGGGATTCGGCGTCATCGCCGAGCAGGCGACCGGCTACCCCGGCTACGACAGCCTCATCACCAAGGACAAGGCGACGATCGGCAAGATCCTGAAGGACAACGGCTACCGCACGTCGTGGTTCGGCAAGAACCACAACACGCCGGCGTTCCAGGCCGCCGCGACGGGCCCGTTCGACCAATGGCCGACCGGCATGGGCTTCGAGTACTTCTACGGGTTCATGGGCGGCGACACCAACCAGTGGCAGCCGGACAACCTCGCGCGCAACACCACGTACATCTATCCGTTCGAAAACAATCCCTCCTTCAACCTCATCACCGCGATGGCCGACGAGGCGATCGCGTACATGAACCAGGTCAACACGCTGACGCCCGACCAGCCGTTCTTCGTCTACTACGTGCCGGGCGGTACGCACGCGCCGCACCACCCGACGCCCGAGTGGGTCAAGAAGATCAGCGACATGCATCTGTTCGACGAGGGCTGGAACAAGCTTCGCGAGAAGATCTTCGCGAACCAGAAGAAGCTGGGCGTGATCCCGCCTAACGCCAAGATGACGCCGTGGCCCAAGGAGCTGCTCAAGGATTGGGACCAGCTCAACGCCGACGAGAAGAAGATGTTCCTCCGCCAGGTCGACGTGTTCGCCGCCTACGTTGCGTACACCGACCACGAGATCGGCCGCGTAATCCAGGCGGTCGAGGACATGGGCAAACTCGACAACACGCTGATCTTCTACATCAACGGCGACAACGGCACCAGCTCGGAGGGGACGCTGCTCGGTACGCCGAACGAGGTTGCGATGTTCAACGGCGTCGAGGTCTCGGTCGCCGATCAGCTCAAGTACTTCTACGACATCTGGGGCAGCGACCGCACCTACAATCACATGGCGGTGCCATGGGCGTGGGCGTTCGACACGCCGTTCTCGTGGACCAAGCAGGTCGCGTCGCACTTCGGCGGCATCAAGCAGGGCATGGCGATCTCGTGGCCGGCCGTGATCAACGACAAGGGCGGCATTCGCCACCAGTTCCACCACGTCATCGACATCGTGCCGACCATCCTCGAGGCGGCGAAGATCAAGCAGCCGAAGGTCGTCGACGGCATCCGGCAGAGCCCGATCGAAGGTGTCAGCATGATGTACACCTTCGACAAGAAGAACGAGAAGGCGCCCTCGACCCGCAAGACGCAGTATTTCGAGATGATGGGCGACCACGCCATCTACCACGATGGCTGGATCGCCAGCACCAAGGTCATGCGTCCGCCGTGGGACATCTCGGGCGGCGTGGGTGCGGATCCCGCGAAGTACCCGTGGGAGCTCTACGACCTGCGCAACGACTGGACGCAGTACGAGGACGTGGCCGCGAAGAATCCGGCGAAGCTGAAGGAGTTGCAGGACCTGTTCTGGGTCGAGGCGAAGAAGTACCAGGTCGAGCCGCTCGATTCGACGGTCGTGACCCGTCTCATCACGCCACGTCCGAGCATCACGGCCGGCCGCAACGTCTTCACCTGGAACGCCGCGCTGACCGGCACGCCCAACGGCGATGCGCCGAGCCTGCTCAACGCGTCGTACAACTTCAAGGCCGAAATCGAGGTCCCGCAAGGCGGCGGCGACGGGATGCTGATCACCCAGGGTGGCCGCTTTGCGGGCTACGGGTTCTACCTGCTCAAGGGCAAGCCGGTCTTCAACTGGAACATGGTCGGCCTGAAATGGGTTAAGTGGGAAGGACCGGAGGTCCTCGCGCCCGGCAAGCACACGCTCGAGTTCGACTTCAAATACGACGGCCTCGGCATGGCCACGCTCGCCTTCAACAACATGAGCGGCATCGGTCGCAGCGGTACCGGTGTGCTCAAGGTCGACGGCAAGGAAGTCGCGCGCCAGACGATGGAGCGCACCATCCCCTTCATCCTGGCGTGGGACGAGAACCTCGACGTCGGCTCCGACACCGGAACGCCGGTCGACGACAAGGATTACAAGGTTCCGTTCAAGTTCACCGGGAAGATCAACAAGATCACGCTGTCGATCGACCGGCCGAAGCTTACGCCGGAGGACGAGAAGAAGCTGATGCAGGCGCAGCGAAACAACAAGACGAGCGAGTGAAGCAGCGCAGGAGAAAGTATCGCTCGACTCGACTGCCGTAACAGGAACTTATGATGCTTGGCTATCACTCGGTATTCATGATTCTCGCCGCGGCAGTGTGCGTCAAGCGGTCACTCACCAACATTTGAGGGAGAACTGAAGTAGGGTGAACGAGCATTGCGGGAGGGGGCGAGTTTGGCGCGCGCCTTCCTCGAGATGGTTCTGTGCGCCACCGAATCACTCAACGGAGATAGTCATGCACAAGCGTTCCTGGATGTTGGTCGTCGTCGCGGCATCGGTGGCGGCGGGCGTCGCCTATGCGCAGTATCCGATCATGGACCGGGTCGCCGACAAGGTGATCCAGAAATACCAGACCGCGTCGTGCCAACAGTTGTGGCAGGAAAAGGCGCAAGGTCAGGGCCAGCCGAAGCCGGAGATGGAACAGAAAGCCATCCAGGCGCTGCAATCGGATCCCCAGATGCGCCAGGCATTCTTCAACAAGGTCTCGGCACCCATCGTCAACAAGATGTTCGAATGCGGGATGATCCCGTGATCGGGACAGCGCGCTAAGGAGAATCATGGACAAGGTCATTCACCGACGCTGCTGGCCCGCGAAGGCGCTGGCGCTCGTTCTGGGTCTGCTCGTGACGGGCGCTGTCACGGCGCAGACTCCCGCGCCTGACGCAAAGGCTGCAACGCCGCCCGCGAAGGCGGCCAAGGCAGCGAAGCCAACGAAGAAAGCGGCCGCGCCCGAGTTCAAGCTGGTGTTGGAACCCCGGGCGATGGACCTGCTCAAGGCGACGAGCGCTCGACTCGCGGCGGCGAAGTCGATGTCGTTCACCGCGACCGTGGGCTACGAGTACCCAAGCAAGCTCGGTCCGGCGATCGTCTACACGACGCGCTACGACGTGACGATGCAGCGGCCGGACAAGCTCAAGGTGATCATGCCGGGCGACGGGCCGGCGTCCGAGTTCTACTACGACGGCAAGGCGATGATCGCCTATGCGCCGGCGGAGAACCTGGCCGCCGTGGCCGATGCGCCGCCGACGATAGACGCGGCGCTGAAGGTCGCCTACGACACCGCGGCGATCTACTACCCGTTCACCGATCTGCTCGTCTCCGATCCTTACATGGCGTTGACGACCGGCGCGATTCTCGCGTTCTACATCGGGCCGTCCGGGATCGTGGGCGGCACCAAGACCGACATGGTGGCGTGGGCCAACAACGACGTGTTCCTGCAGATCTGGATCGGCGCCGACGACAAGCTGCCGAGGCGCATCCGCGCGATCTATCGGATGGACCCGGCTGGATTGCGCCACGAGATGGAACTCTCCAACTGGCAGCTCGATGGCGCGATCGCCGCCGGACGCATTCGCGTCGCAAAAAGCCCAGGCGGCCGGGCGCATCGCGTTCGTGAGCCCGGCTGCCCTGCCGCCCGGTGTCAAGCCGTTGGCGAGGCCGGCCAAGGCGGCACCCGCAAAAGCGGCACCCGCCAAAGCCCCCCGAAGTCGCAATGACGAGGAGATGCACCATGAAGTCGATCGTTCCCGTACTGGCAGCAGCACTGGCCGCGACGCTGTGGACTGGCGCGGCGCAGGCATGGTCGAGCGCCAATCGCTACGGCGGCAGCACCAGCCACAGCTACGGCTCGACCAGCCACACCAATGCGTGGGGTGGCAGCTCGACCCACACCGCCGGAGAAGGCACGGAACACACGAACATGTACGGCGGCAGCACGGCGCACAGCGCCTACGGCGGCACCGAGCACACCAACGTGTACGGCGGCAGCACCTACGGTGCGTACGGCGCCGGCGTCGCGCATACCTATCCGTCGGGGGCGACCTATTACCATCCGCCGACGTATCCGGTCTACCACCCGCCGGTCGCGGTGCCCTATTACTCGTCAGGGTGCTACGGCTGCGCCGCCGCGGCGGGCGCGGTGGTCGGTGCGGCCGTCGGTGCTGCCGCAGCGTCCGCCAATACGCAAGCCGCGACGTCGAGCGCATACGCCGCGGGGGTTGCGACCGGCAGCGCCAACACCGCCGCCGCGACCAGCGCTGCGTACAGCGCCGGAGTGGCCACGGGTGTGGCGGCCGCAAGCGCGCCTGCCGGCGGAACCTACGCGATGGGGATCAATTACGCGACGTTGCCAGCCGGCTCGATGACGATCAACAAGGGCGGCACGACGTACTACCTGAGTGGCAACACGTGGTTCCAGCCGGCGTACGGCGCGAACGGCGTCTACTACCGCGTGGTGCCTGCGCCATAACGCACGCGCGGCATGCGCGTTTGTGCAATTGCTTCGGCTCAAGTCTCTTTCACCTTTCGCCACCACGAGGTTCACGATGAAAATCTCCAGCTTGCTTAGCGGCGCAACAACGGTCCTCTGTTTCGCCGCCGGCGCGGTCCTCCCGACGTCCGCCGCAGCCCAGTCACCGCAACCCGGCTGGGAATCCGGGAAGTGGCAGTTTTCCGCGCTCATCTACCTCTATCTGCCAACCATTGGCGGCAAGATGGCGTTTCCAGCAGACGGCTCCAACATCAACGTCGACGCCGATACGCTCATCGAAAACCTCAAGTTCGCGTTCATGGGGACATTCGATGCCCACAACGGCCGCTGGGGCATGTTCACCGATGTCCTCTACCTTAACGTCGGCGGAAACAAGTCGCAAACGCGCGATTTCTCGATCGGCAACATCGGGCTTCCGGCCAACACCACTGCGGACCTGAACCTCGACCTCGAGGGCACTATCTGGACCCTTGCCGGTGAGTACCGGGTGGTGTCCGACCCAGCATTGAAAATGGACGTGCTCGCGGGTGCGCGGATGTTCGACATCAAGCCAACCCTTGGTTGGTCGATCACCGGCGACCTCGGTCCGATCGGCGCGCCGAGCCGCAGCGGAAGCAGGGAAATCAGCGGCAGCGTCTGGGACGGCATCGTCGGGGTCAAGGGTCGCTATGCGTTCGGGGAAAACCGCGAGTGGTTCGTGCCGTTCTATCTCGATGTCGGCACGGGTCAGTCGGACCTGACGTGGCAAGGTGCAGCCGGGATCGGCTATGCCTTCCGCTGGGGTGATGTCCTGGCCATGTGGCGGTATCTCGACTACAACTTCAAGTCGGGGAAGGATCTCGAGGACATGAACTTCAACGGCCCGATGTTCGGGGTGGCGTTCCATTGGTGAGCATGCTCGATCGCGCGCTCGTGCGGATTGGGCCGGGTCCTATAGCGCAGGTCGCCCCCTGAACGTCATTGGAGTGACGCAATGTCCGTAACCCGCTTCCGCCTCGCCGTTTCGTTGGCCGCGCTGCTTGGACTGGCCGGCTGTGCGACGCGGCCCGTCAATCCGCCGATCACGCACGTCGATCCGAATGCCGGCTACACGTTCCAGACGCGCCAGAAGCACTTCAAGAGCCAGGAAAACCTCGTCGTCCTCGCCTTTTCGGGCGGCGGCACCCGCGCGGCCGCGTTCTCCTATGGGGTTCTGGAGTTCCTGCGGCGCACCGAGGTCACGACACCGAACGGGCAAGGCCCGCCTGCTCGACGCCGTCGATGTCATCACCGGCGTGTCGGGCGGCAGCTTCACCGCATTGGCCTACGGTCTCTACGGCGACAAGCTGTTCGCCGACTACGAGCAGCGCTTCCTCAAGCGCAACGTCCAGGGCGAGCTCCTCGCCCGCACCATCAATCCGGCCTACTGGGGCGACCTGTCGTCGACGGGCTGGGGTCGCTCCGAACTGGCGGCCCAGCTCTACGACGAGATCCTGTTCAACGGTGCGACCTTCGGCGACCTCGACCGCGGCGACGGTCCGTTCATCATGGCGTCGGCCACCGACATCTCGACTGGCGGCCGGGTGGTCTTCCAGCAGAACATATTCAACGTACTGTGCTCGGATCTCAATGCCGTGCGGCTGTCCCGCGCCGCTGCGGCATCGTCTGCCGTGCCCGTGGTGCTCTCCGCCGTCACGATCAACAACTACGGCGGCACCTGCAACTACGCCGTTCCGGCCTGGGTCAAGATGTTTACCCAGTCCGCGAATCCGCCGCGGCCGGCGGCGCGCGCGATACGCGAGCTGAAGGAAGCCGAGACCTACACCGACAGCGTCCGTCGCCCGTACATCCATCTCGTGGACGGCGGCGTGTCCGACAACGTGGGCATGCGCGGCGTGCTCGATGCGCTGCAGATCCTCGAAGCCTTGCACGACGCGGGCCTGCCGACACCGCTCGACCACGTGCGCAGGATCATCGTCTTCGTCGTCAACTCGCTGTCGTCGCCTCCCACCAACTGGGATCGAATCGGAGACGCCGCCCGGCACGGTGGACATCCTGCTGAAGGCCACCGGCGTTCCGATCGATCACTATTCCTACGAGGCGGTCGAGCTGCTGAAGGACATTTCGGCGCGGTGGGAGACGGCGCGGCGGATCCGGAACCTGGCCGGGTGTTCCGCCAACAAGGACTCGCCGGTCTGCGCCGCGATACGGGTCCCGGACGCGGAGGTCTACGCCATCGATGTGTCGTTTGCCGCGCTCCCCGACCAGGCGGAGCGCGACTACCTGAATCAACAACCCACGTCGTTCGTCCTGCCGGCCGAGGCCGTCGACCGCCTGCGCGCCGCGGCGGGGACGATCATCCTCGCGTCGCCCGAATTTCAGCGGCTGCTGAAGGACGTTGGCGCGAAAGTCGTCGCCGATCCACCCGCCGGCGGCGCAGGGGCCGGCGCCCCGCATTGATGTTCACGTAGCACGACTTTTGGAGACAAGATGAAACAGGATATGAAAAGGATTCTGCTGCTGGCATTCGTGGTCGCGGCGCTGAGCGCGGGCGTCGCGCACGGCAAGGAATGCAAGGGCATCAACTTTCCCGACCAGGCCCAGGTCGAGGGCAGCAATCTGACGCTCAACGGTCTCGGCTTGCGCCAGGCGACGGCATTCAAGGTCAATGTCTACGTTGCCGCGCTGTATGTGGCCAAGACCTCGAGCGACCCGAACGCACTGCTTGGATCGAACACCCCCAGCGAACTGATTCTCCAGTTCGTGCGCAGCGTCGGCGCCGACGACCTCCGCAAGGGATGGAGCGAAGGCTTCGAAAAGAATTCCAAGGACCAGTTGCCTGCGCTGAAGGAGCGCATCGCCATGCTCAACGGCTGGATGGCCGATGTCAAAACCGGCGAGCGGCTGACCTTCATTCACAAGCCGGGCGCGGGTCTCCAGGTCGATGTGAACGGCGCGGTGAAGGGAATCGATCAAGGGCGATGACTTCGCCAAAGCGTTCCTGTCGATCTGGCTCGGTGCCGATCCGCCGAATCCGGAAATCAAGGCGGGGATGCTCGGCGGCGCCTGCAGCTGATGGCGGTTGCAGCCATGAGCCGGACGCCGATGGCAATTCTGGCAGCCATGCTGTTGTTCTCGCCCGGATTCGCTGGTGCAGTGTCGGCGGCCGGCCGCCGCGGAAACTCCTCCCGCCACTGTCGCACCCTCCACGACCGTCACCGACACGGTCGAGCAGGCCACCGCAAGCGAGGACTTGCAGCGCGCGGCGCTGGCCCGTCTCGAGCAGTCCGGGCAGTGGCGCGATCTGGCGCAGCGAGTCACGGTGCTGGAGGCGGACGCTCGATGCCCTCGCCGCAAGCGCGACGGCGAAGGCCGAGTTGATCGACCCGATCGACCTGGATCGTCAACTGTGGGCATTGCATCGCGCTGCTACGACCACTGTCGACGATCTCGGAGCAATCGTCCGGCGCCTCGAACACGATGGCAACGCGCTCGAGTCGGAAGCCCGAAAGTGGCAGGAGCGGCGGCTGTTTCTGGAGACCCGACTCGTTCCCGCGCCAGTCCTCGAGCGCGCGCGATCGATCGAGGCGAAGCTGCAAGACACGAGCGGTCGTCTGCGGGAGTTCCGCGACAGCGCGTTGCTCGCGCTCGACCGCGCGTTGGCTCTGCAAGCGCGCATCGATGGCGCGCGCGCACTCATTGCCGCGCAGCAGGAGCGCGTTCGCTCGCACAGGATGGAGGTGGAAAAATCGCCGATATGGCAACTCGGTGCGGCGCCCGCGCAGTTCGAGCACGTCGCTGCGGAGCTGCGTGCGGCCTGGCGAGTGCTGCGAGACTACTTGGTGCAGGACGGCGCCGGTCTTGCCGGATTGTTCCTTGGCGTCCTGGCGCTGACCGGCTGGCTCTTCACCAGAGGAGGCCGGCAGGACGCCGGGTCGGCGCAGCGCGCCTATGGTCGACCGGTTGCCGCATCGTTGCTCATTGCGCTGATGTCGCTGTGGTGGCTGGCACCCGACCCGCCGATCCTTTTCTACGAGGCGTTGCTCGTGCTCGTGCCGATTCCCGCCGCGATGGTCGCACGGCGCGCTCTGGCGGCGCCCATTCCGCTGACACTCTACGGACTCGCGTTTGCCACGATGCTGATTCCTTTGCGCGGCGTCGATCGACGCGAGCGCGATTGCCAATCGGGTGCTGCTGCTGCTGCAAGTGATCTGCGTCGCCGTTCCGGTCGCCATCGACCTGCGCCATGGGCGGTTGCAGCAGGCATTGCCGCGCTTGAGCCCGGGCGCCGTGCGCGCTGTGGCGTTGGTTGGTGATTGCCGCGGCGATGGTGACCGCGTTCAATGTCATCTTTGGATTCATGGGTCCGGCACGATCGGTGCGCGCGGGCATGGGCAGCGTCCTGGGATTCGGCCTGGTCTTCGGCACGACGGCCTTGGCGCTCTATGGCGCGACGCTCGCGCTTCTTGCCACGCCGATTGTCCGGTGGCTCCGGAGCGCGCGCAACGCGGATCCGGCGCTGTTGCGCGCGGTGCGCCTGGTCCTGGCCGCGCTTGCCATCGGAGGCGTGGCGCTTGTCACGCTGGGCAGTCTCGGCCTCATTCCCGCCATGCGTTCGGCAATCGAATCGCTGATGGACGCCACGCTGGAAGTCGGCACGGTGTCCATCGCGGCCAAAGCGGTCGCGACGGCGCTTGCCGTCGTTTTGGCGACGCTCGTTCTGACCGGAGTCACCGGATTCGTCCTCGATCGCGAAATCGTGCCCCGACTCCAGCTGCGGCCTGGCGCCGGCTATGCCGTCGTGACCTTCACGCGCTGGTCGATGTTCATCGTCGGTGCGGCGCTCACGCTGGCCGCGCTCGGCATCGACATGGCGAAGGTCACCCTGCTCGCCGGGGCGCTTAGCGTGGGCATCGGCTTCGGACTGCAGAACGTCGTCAACAACTTCGTATCCGGCCTGATCCTCATCGTCGAGCGGCCGGTCGGCGTCGGCGACGTGATCGAGAGGGGGACGCTGTCGGGCAAGGTCACGCGCATCGGCATTCGCTCCTCCACCGTGCGAACGGGGCAGGGGGCGGAGGTCATCGTGCCCAACGGGGAGCTGGTGTCGAAGGAAGTGGTGAACTGGACGCGCTCCGACCGTCAGCGCCGCTACGACATCGATGTCGGCGTCGCCCCGGGTTCCGAGCCGGAACAGGTGATGCGCTTGCTGGTGGAGGCGGCGGGAGACGTGCCGGAGATCATGACGGATCCGGCGCCGCGTGCCATGTTCAAGGGCTTCGGCGACAGCTCGCTCAACTTTACGCTGCTCGCATGGGTGCCGACGCGTCGACGTGGGACTGCAGGCGCAGAACGCGTTGCGCGTTGCCATTCTGCGGAAGCTCGAGGGGGCCGGAATCGCCATTCCCTTTCCGCAGCGCGACCTGCATATTCAATCCGCGGACGAGCGCGCGCGCCAGGCGACGGGTTAGCGTTCGGGACACCTCGTGGGTAATCCTCCGTGGTATCTCAATCTCAAAGCATCCAGTGCGTTCGATTCTTCCTACGAAACGAATCATAGCGGTGCTCGCCGCCTGCGCGCTTGCGGGGGTCGCATTGCCGGCATGGGCGCAAGACATCGAGCCGCGCGCTTATTCCAATGCTCCGGTCGGTGTCAACTTTCTGATCGCCGGCTACGCCTACACGAGGGGCGGGGTGGCTTTCGGTCAGACGTTGTCCATCACCAATCCGAACCTCAATACATCGAACGCCGTCATCGCGTATGCGAGAGTGCTGGATCTGTGGGGGATGTCTGCCAAGTTCGACGCGACCGTGCCGTATACCTGGCTCTCGGGAACGGCCGACTTCAGGGGACAAACGGTACAGCGGAACGTTGACGGTTTTGCCAATTCCGCGTTTAGGCTGTCGATCAATCTCTACGGCGCGCCCGCGCTCACGCTGAAGGAGTTCGCCGATTGGGAGCAGGACTTGATCATCGGCACCAGCCTTCGGGTGGTGGCGCCCTGGAGCCAATACGATGACAGCAAGCTCGTCAACATTGGCACCAATCGATGGTCGTTCAAACCGGAGGTCGGGATCTCGAAGGCCATCGGGCCATGGACGCTGGAAGGCACAGCGGCGGCAACGTTCTACACGGACAACGACGATTTCTTCGGCGGCAACAAGCTTTCCCAGGACCCGCTCTATTCGCTGCAGGGACACCTGATCTACAGCTTTCGCTCCGGGATCTGGGCTTCGCTCGATGCCACGTACTTCGTCGGCGGCCGAACCACCCTCAATGGCGTGCTGAACAGCGACCTGCAGCAGAACTGGCGCCTCGGGGGGACCTTGGCGTTGCCGGTGAACCGAGAAAATTCGATCAAATTCTACGTCAGCAGCGGAGTGTCGGCACGCACCGACAACAACTACGACCTGATCGGCGTAGCGTGGCAATACCGCTGGGGCGGAGGATTGTGATGCCTTCGCGAGCTCGGGTGCCTGCCGCAGTACGGCGGCCAACTCAAAATAGTCTATTCCACCGCGACCAAGCGGCCTTCTCATCGAGCGGGTGAGGTCACGCGGTTGGAAAATTTGTGAAGTGGCCCTCAGCTATCCCTGACTGGTTAGCCTCCAGTACTCCATTGTCGCGTCGACGGGTGTGTGACGCAAAAGAAAAGACCCCGCCAGTCGAACTGCCGGGGCCCATTGCGCGATCAATTATTCTTGACTAGCGCCGGAACGAGGTGTCCCGTTTAGCTCAGGAAACCTTGGCTTTCTTCGGATCCCGCTGTCCGCCTACGCTTGCAATGGTATTGGCGAGAAACTGCTTCACCGCGGCTGCGGCCGTATCGCGCCCGTCAGCGATGGCTTTGACATATTGCTCCAGGTATTGCTGCGTTTCCTTGGTGTACTTGCTGAACGGTTCGCCCATCAGGTCCGCCATCTTGGCCTGCGTTTCCGGCACCGTTTCAAAACCAATGCGCGAAACATCCAGAACCCGGCGCACGTTCGCCTGATAAAGGGCGGCCCATTCGGCGAGCAACGAGCTGGTGTCCTTGGTGGTCAGCAGCGATTTGAGGTATTTCGCGTTCGCCGCAAACGCTGCGTTGGCCGCGTCACTTTGAAGCTTGAAAAGACGCTCGTTGGCTTCCGCCATTACGACGGCCATTCGAAGTGCCTTGTCGACGTTTACATCGCGCCCGGCGACGACGGTAGTCGGATTCGAAATATGTTGGGTATGAGTGGACATGTGTTGCCCTTTGAGAAACCACTAACGCTACATAGGAGATCCCATATAGATATTTCGCTTGAACTTAGGCAAGTGCGCAGCCGTGCGCAGGAGTCATAAGCGAAGTACGCCAGGTGCTCGACCGGCTATGAGTCGGCATCGCGCAAGCTAGGGGATGCCTGGGGGGATCGCCAAGGGTTGCAAGTCCAGCCTGGCGTGGGCGGAAGGGCTGAAGCTGCCCTCTCCGTTGAGATGCAAGTATACCATGCGCGAGCCGAGTAATGGCTGAGCAACGGAACTCCAGGAACCCACCTCCGGTCGCGACGTCGAATCACGGACGGATTCGGCCGGTGCCCAACCCGTTGTGGCAAGCCAAGCGAGTGCTCGGCGGGGACGTGGCATCCGCCGCGATCGACTCGATCTATGATCATTCGCCGTTGCTGTACGTACGCTGCCTCCGGCAGTACTTCATCGCCGGATAAAATGGGCCAAGGTCTTGTTTCCCATTCACCAGCCACCGACACGGACCAAGGCCCGCTCCTGCGTTTCGTGCAAGACAACAAGACGTGGCTCGCCGGAATACCGGCTGCCTTCGTCTCTGTCGGTATGACGGCGGCACTGAAGGACGACCGGAGTCGTGACGAACCGCGGGAGCCGCGTCACGTGGAGTTCCGCAACGTCTTGCCGAAGACACCGATCGGGAAGGTCCTGCGGCGCGACCTGCGCGACGCGCCGAAGGAGTAGCGGCACTCTCTGCATCCAGCCGCAACGTAGCGGAGACGACGTTATCGAACGATGCAGGTAGCGCGGTAACCCGTAGCGCCGCCTAGACTATCTTATCGTGCAGCACTACTCGAAATCCCAGCGCTGCCAGTTCCTCACGTACGTGCGCATCCTCCAGCAATGCGCAGAACGCGCGGACCGCCGGACGCTGCAATCGCGTCGTGGGCGCGATGAAGTCGTATTGCTCTTCCTGCAACGGGATGAATCCCAACCCATATTGTCTGGCCACGGTGTCGATCGCCACACCCCAGTCTGCGCGTCCCTGGGATACCGCCGCGGCAACCGCGTTGTGCGACTTCGTTTGCGTTCCGTAGCCGGTGGGCCTGTGCTCGCCTAGCAGCTTGTCGATGATGATTCGCGTGCCACTCCCCGCATTGCGGTTGACCATGACGCAATCTGCTTCCCGCAGCGCCACCATGACCGCTTCGTCTCGTCGCGCCCCCTCGAATCGCGCGTCGTTTCGCCTGTATACAATGCCCTGCATGCGGCCATAGCCGGGCACGAGCGACAAGGTGTTGGTGAGCAAGGGACGGTTGTACTCGCCCGTCGCGGGATCCATGAGGTGAACGCCGGCGATGTCGCATTCCTCGCGCTTGGCCGCAGCGAGGCCGCCCATGCTTCCGACGTAGAGCGACTTGACTCGAATCCCTTCGTGTATCAACTTGCCGATCAGCAGATCGAGGCCCACGCAATGACTGCCGATGATGACCAGGTCCGCGGGCTCGAGTCGCTGCCCGAGCAGCTGTACCGCGACCGAACTGCCGGCATCCAGGATCTCGGTGTGCTGGTCGATGGTGATGAAGCCGTCCGCACCGCTGAACGTGGTCACGGAACCAGAACCCTTGCCCATGGGATACGCCGAGAGTCCGTGCTGTCCCTGCACCAGCCCGACCAGCAGATATTCGGTTCGACCGCGCTCGGAATTCACGCGCATAGGCAAGGTCGCGGCAATACTTTGTCGGCGCTCCACCGGGAGGCCGGCGAAGGCGCGAATCACCGGCGCCAGGAACTCGTGAAACGTGAAGATCGCAGAGGTCGGAAACCCCGGCAGGATGACGACGGGCTTGCCCTCGGTAACCGCGAGGCAGATGGGCTTGCCGGGTTTGAGCGCCACGCCGTGGGCGACGACGCCTGGGTTGCGCAGCCCGTGCACAACGCGGTAGGAGAGGTCACCGGCTCCTTTGGATGTACCTCCGGAGAACACGACAACATCAGAGTGCAGGCCCTGTGCGAGCGCGCTCGCCAGCGCGTCCTCGTCGTCGGGAATGACGCCCAGATGCACGGGCGTACCACCAAGCTCCTCGACGGCTGCGCCGATGATCGCGGCATTGGAATCATAGACGGCGCCTGGACGTAGTGGGTTGCCTGGCGCAACGATTTCGTTTCCCGTCGAGAAGATTGCGACTCTTGGCCGACGGAAGACAGGGATCTCACGGAGCCCAAGAGCAGCCAGCACGCCGATCTCGCGCGAGGTCAGGTGCTGTCCGGCGCGAAGGACGGTCTCGCCCCTCGCGATGTCGGTACCCGCATAGCTCACGTTCTCGCCGGAAGTTAGGGGGCGCCTGATTTCCACCAGTTGGCCGGCGGTGGATTCAACGAGTTCCGAATGCTCGACCATCAGCACCGCGTCGGCGCCACGCGGCAGCATGCCGCCAGTGGCGATCGGCGTCGCAAAACCGGTGCTTACCGCCTGGACAGGCACGATGCCGGGCGCGAGCACCTCATTGTTCATGCTTACGCTTCGGGGGGTCTCCTCCATCGCGCCGAAGGTGTCCTTCGCCTGCACGGCGAAGCCATCGACATTGGAGCGGTCGAAGCCAGGAACGTCCACTTCCGCCAGCACATCTTCGGCAAGGACACGGTTCAGCGCTTCCCGGAGCGACACGACTTCCCTGCCCAGCGGCGCGAGCCGGAGGTGTTCGCGGAATCGGGCCGTCGCCTCATCCCGGGTGACGACGTTGAGGAATTGGGTCTGGCCGGATTCCGACTCCACGCTTTTCCCGACAGGTTTGGTGGATATGGGCATTGGCGGATGCGTTTACTCGTACAGGAACACGGTGACTTCGGTGTCAGGGCCGTAGCCCTCACTTTCGGCGGGTACGATCACGAAGCCATCGGCCCGGGTCGTCGAGGAGAGGATCGAGGCCCCGCTGAGTGCAATGGGCTCGACCCGGCCATCGACAAGCCGGACGCGGCAATAGTCGACCCGACCAATGGCAGAAACGATTTTGCGCGCGACCGCGCACCGACGGGTGCGGTGCGGCCAGTCTGGCGAGCGTCCGGCACGCAGGCGAATGGCTCGGCCCGCGAAGAAGTCGTAGGCGCACAGGCAGGATACCGGGTTGCCCGGCAGCAGGAACACCAGCGCTTCTCCGATCCGGCCGATGCCCGCGGGACTCGATGGTCGCATCGCCACGCCGTGAATAGGCAGTTCTCCTAGCTCAATAATCAGCTGCGGCGCATAGTCTTCGCGACCGACACTGGAGCCACCTGACACCAGAATGACATCTGCACCCGGAACGAGAAGCGCATCGCGGATCTTGTCCGGATCGTCACCGAGCCTATGCGGAGCCTCGAGCAAGCCTCCATCGCGGGCGATGAGACCACGCAGCATGTACGAATTCGCGTCGTAGACCTGATATTGATCCTTCGGGGCACCCGGCGCCTTCACTTCATTGCCCGTGACGAGAATCCGGACCCGTGGTTGCCGGACGACCGTCACCTGCGCCAAACCCAATGAAGCGATGAGTCCAACATCCTGCGGACGAAGACGCCGGCCCGCATTCAGTGCCGGGTTGCCTTCCCGAATGTCCTCTCCGCAGTGCCCGACGTGCTGTCCCGGGGCGACGGGACGCGTGATCACGATCTGCCCCGCCGCTTCGGATGCGTATTCGGCAGGCACGACCGCGTCGACACCTTCGGGCACCGGCGCGCCCGTCATGATGCGGACCGCGGCGCCGGGCCGCGCAGTCCCGACGAACGGCTGACCGGGCATCGCCTGGCCCTGCACCGGGAAGCCCAGCGGATTGTATTCGCTTGCCCCTGCCGTCTCCGCGCCGCGGAGCGCATAGCCGTCCATCGCCGCCCGATCGAATCCCGGCACGTTGAGCGGCGCGATCACGTCACTCGCCAGGACACGGCCCGCAGCATCCTCGAGCGGCACGGCTTCGTCGCCCAGCCGCGGCGCGTGCCGGTCGATCCATTCGAGCACGGCGGGCACTTCGCTTCGCTGGGCGAAGCCGTGCATCCGCACATCGCGGGCATGAGGGAGCGGGTCCCGCGTTTCCATGGCCCCCATTCTAGGGGATAGCGGACGCGCTGCGAGAGAGGGTCGGGGTTCCCGCAGCGTTATATTTAACGGTATATTACCCATCGGGGTTGCGAACAGCGACGGACGAATCATGCGCTCATATCACAAGCTTCTTGGATCGCTGCTATTCATGGGTCTTGCCATCGGGTTGTCGTCACATGTTGCCGCGGCCGACGTCATGGTCTTTGCCGCCGCGAGCCTCAAGGAAGCCCTCGATGATCAGGCCAGGCAATTCGAGACACGCACCGGGAACAAGGTCGTCGTCTCGTATGGCGCCAGCAACGCGCTGGCAAAGCAGATCGAGGCGGGAGCGCCGGCGGATCTATTCATCTCCGCCGATCTCGACTGGATGGATTACGTCGACCAGCGTCGGTTGCTGTCGCCGAATACCAGGACCAATCTCTTGCGCAACACGCTGGTGCTGATTGCGCCGGCTTCGAGCAAATCGACGCTGCAGATCGGCCCGAATTTCGCGCTTGCCGCCGCGCTCGGCCAGGAGAGGCTGGCCATGGCCAACCCCGACAGCGTGCCGGCGGGAAAGTACGGCAAGGCCGCGCTCGAGAAACTGGGCGTCTGGTCCAGTGTCGAGAAGCAGGTTGCCCGGGCGGAGAATGTGCGCGCGGCGCTGGCGCTCGTGTCCCGCGGCGAAGCGCCCTACGGCATCGTGTATTCGACGGACGCGCTGTCCGACAAAGGTGTTCGAATCGTGGATACGTTTCCGACGGAGAGCTACCCGCCCATCGTCTATCCCGCGGCGCTGATTGCGACGAGCAAGTCGCCGGCGGCCAAGCCGCTGCTGGAGCATCTGCGCTCGGTACCCGCACGCTCGGTCTGGGAAAAGTACGGCTTCGGATTGGCGCAATAGGCCATGCTCGGACTCAGCCCGGACGAAGTCGGAATCCTCGCGCTGAGTCTTCGCGTCGCGGTGGTCAGCGTCCTCTGCAGCCTGCCGTTGGCGATCCTCGTCGCCTATGGCCTGGCGCGGTATTCGTTCCCGGGGAAGACGCTCGTCGACGCGATCGTGCATCTCCCGCTCGTGCTGCCGCCGGTCGTCGTCGGCTTCGCGCTGCTGGTGCTGTTCGGAAAGCGCGGACCCATCGGCAGCGCGCTCGACGAGTGGTTCGGGATCGTGTTCGCGTTCCGCTGGACCGGCGCGGCGCTCGCATCGGCGCTGATGGGCTTCCCGCTGATGGTTCGCGCCATCCGGTTGTCGCTGGAGGCCGTCGACCAGCGGCTCGAAGTCGCCGCCCGAACCCTCGGCGGCTCGCGCTTGTGGGTTTTCGCATCCATTACGCTGCCGCTTGCAGTGCCGGGAATCATTACCGGAACGCTCCTGTCCTTCGCGCGAGGGCTGGGTGAGTTCGGCGCGACCATTACGTTCGTATCCAACATTCCTGGCGAGACCCAGACGTTGCCACTGGCGATCTATACATTCACCCAGGTTCCGGGTGGCGACGTCCAGGCAATGCGCCTCAGCATCATTGCGGTCATCTTATCGATCATTGCGCTGGCCACTTCCGAATGGCTAACCCGGCGCTCCGAACGGACGCAAGGCAATGATCGACGTTGACATCGAGCAGCAGCTTGGCGCATTTCACCTTGCGGTCAAGTTTGCGGCCGAGGCGCCGATCGTCGGTCTTTTCGGCCGCTCGGGCGCGGGCAAGAGCAGCGTGATCAATGCGATCGCAGGGATTACGAAGCCGGCGCGCGGCCACATTCGAGTCAGCGATGTGTATCTGTTCGATACCGCGAAGGGCATCAATCTTCCGCCAGAAGAACGACGGATCGGCTATGTGTTTCAGGACGCGCTGCTGTTTCCGCACATGGACGTAGAGTCGAATCTGCTCTATGGCCGGCGTTTGCGCTCGTCTGGGGACCGCTTTATCGAAGAAGCGCGCGTCGTCGAGCTCCTCGGCCTGGGCGCGCTGCTGCGCCGAAGGCCCAAGACACTTTCGGGAGGAGAGAAGCAACGGGTGGCCATTGGCCGCGCCTTGCTCGCCCAACCACGCATCTTGCTTATGGACGAGCCTTTGGCCGCGCTCGACGTACCACGCAAGACCGAGATACTCGACTACATCGAACGCCTGCGCGATGAATTCAATATTCCGATTGTCTATGTGAGCCATTCGGTGGCAGAGATTTCCCGTCTTGCCGATACCGTCGTGGTCCTTTCCGACGGAAAATGCCTCGCCGTCGGTGATGTGAACGAACTGATGGGGCGTCTCGATCTCAGACCTGCGACGGGACGCTATGAAGCAGGATCGTTGATTGAGACAGAGGTCGCGGCGCACGATTTGGACGATCAGCTGACGATACTCGCCTTCGACGGTGGCCAACTCATTGTGCCGCATCTCGACGCGGCCCTAGGGGAAAGAGTGCGGGCGCGCATTCGGGCGCGCGATGTGTCGCTCGCCACGCAGCGGCCTGCCGGAATCAGCATCCTCAATGTTCTGCCCGGGTGCATAACGGCAATGGATGCCGGAGCAGGACCCATTGTCGACGTGCAACTTGCCATCGGGGGTACAACGCTCAACGCACGCATCACGCGCCGTTCGCTCCAGCAGCTTGGCATTCACGTTGGCCAACACGTTTATGCGTTGGTCAAGGCGGTAGCGTTTGATCAGCGAAGCGTCGGCTATGCGTAGGGGCACAAGGAGTCCATGAAGGCGGGAGTCCGGTTTCACATTCGCGACAGGGACAAGGGGACCGAGCTGGCGATCGGCCCGGGGAAAGTCGCGCTCCTGGAGGCCATCGCACAGACCGGGTCGATTACCTCCGCTGCCAAAACGCTCGGAATGTCGTATCGCCGCGCATGGCTTCTCGTCGATGAAACGAATCGTTGTCTCATTCGCCCTGCAGTGGAAACTGCCGCTGGAGGCCAAAAGGGAGGCGGTACCGTTCTGACCCCGGCGGGCGTCGAACTCGTGCGCCGCTATCGAGCGCTCGAGCACGAGACCGAAGTGGCGGTCGCCCGCAAGCTCAAGGCGATGCTGCGCGCGCTTCCATCGGAAAACGACAATTCCCCCAGGTGATGCGCGACGATGTCCATTTACATAGAACCCGTAGGCGTGTGATCTCGGTGTCTGGGCTTTACGCACCGGTGCGCCACTTGCCGGGCTGGCAAATTCGCGATAAGTGATCCAGATCCAGAAACGCGACGGCAAAGTACTCGCGCAGGGACCAACCGAAACCGTGCTGACCGGCGAAAACCTGAGCGCGCTCTATGACATCCCGGTGGGCGTGACGCGCATCGAAGGAGGCGGCCTCAGGGCGTTTGCGACCTGGTCCACGCCGCGATCGCATCGACGAGCATCTGATGCGGGGCTCAGCGTCGCCGCTCCGCAGTGAGTATCGATAGCGGCAGCCGGGCCCATCGATCGGGCCGAGGCGATAACGCCGTGTTTCGCCGACCGTGACACCGGCGCGAGCACCATGTTGTAGGCGAGGTCGCATAGTTGCCATCGAGCAGGCGGTGGCGCAGTTTCCATGAAGTGAAATGGCGTTGGCGGTCGGGACCGACTGCCTCGCTTGTATCATGTCGGCGATGGATTCTTGGATTGCCCCTTTGCTGGCCGCGCTGGCCTTGCCGCAGTATGGCCTCAGCACGGTGTTCGTGGTTGCGTTCGTCTCGGCGACGTTGCTGCCGATGGGCTCCGAGCCAGCCGTTTTCGGGCTCGTCAAGCTGAACCCGGAGCTGTTCTGGCCGGCGGTGTTCGTCGCCACCGCCGGCAATACCGTCGGCGGCGCCATCACCTGGTGGATGGGCTACGGCGCCGAACGGGCGTACGAGCGCGTGACGCATGACCAGCGCGCGGCGCATCCGCAGGCGTTGCGTTGGCTCGAGCGCTTCGGTGCTCGGGCGTGTCTGCTGTCGTGGGTGCCCTTGGTCGGCGACCCGCTGTGTGCGGTGGCGGGCTGGCTGCGGTTGCCGTTCTGGCCCTGCGTGCTGTACATGGCGATCGGCAAGTTCGCCCGCTACGTGACCATGACCGCCGCGCTGCTGTGGTTCTTTCCCGGGTCGTTCGCGCCCTGAGCCATTCCACTCGGGTTTATCATTTCCTTGCGGCGACCACGATGCCGGCCGCCTGACAACAAACGCGAGGGTCTCATGGCGGACACCGAAACTACTCCGAGGCCGGATTTCAAGGCCGGGGTTGCACTTCACGATCTGCCGGATGGCGGGATGGTCCTCGGGCGCGTCGATTCCGAAGAAGCGATCCTCGTGCGCCGTGGCGAGTCCCTGTTCGCCAGTCGGTGCGCTATTGCACGCACTATCACGGACCGCTCGCCGAAGGCCTCATCGTCGACGACACGGTGCGTTGTCCCTGGCATCACGCGTGTTTCAGTCTGCGCACCGGTGAAGCTTTGCGCGCGCCGGCGCTGGATTCGATCGCTTGCTGGCGAGTGGAGCAGGTCGGCGACATGGCTTTTGTCCGCGAGAAGCTCGCCGGTCCGAGCCCGCGAAGCAGGTCGCCAGCGGCAGGGTCGCCAAGCACGCCCGCCTCGGTGGTCATTGTCGGAGGAGGTGCAGCGGGGTTAGCCGCTGCCGACATGCTTCGTCGCGAAGGTTACGCCGGGTGCGCGTAACGATGATCAGCGCTGACGATGCCCCACCTTGCGACCGGCCGAATCTATCCAAGGACTTCCTTGCGGGAACTGCGCCGGACGACTGGATCCCGCTGCGAACGCCCGAATACTATGCCGAGCGCGGTATCGAACTCCTGCTCAATGCGCGGGTATCGTCGATCGACGTGCATCGGAACCGCGTGCAACTCGAAAATGGCAAACAGATCGCGTACGGAGCACTCCTGATCGCAACCGGCGCCGAGCCGGTACGACTCAATATTCCCGGCGCAGCGGATTCGCAGATCTTCTACCTGCGAACGTTCGCCGACAGCCGAGCGATTGTCGCCAAGGCCGCCTCGGCGAAGCGCGCGGTTGTCGTCGGCGCAAGCTTCATCGGGCTCGAGGTCGCCGCATCGCTGCGCGCGCGTGGGCTCGACGTACATGTCGTCGGGCCGGAGAGCGCTCCCCTCGAGCGGGTGTTAGGGCCTACGGTCGGTCGCTTCGTCCAGGAAATTCACGAGTCGCACGGCGTTGCCTTTCACCTGGGAAGGACGGTCAGTCGCATCGATGGCAACCGGGTAACGTTGAGCGATGGGACGACCCTCGATGCCGATTTCGTGGTGTTGGGCGTGGGGGTGCGACCCTCGACCGCCTTGGCCGAGCAGGCGGGCCTCGCCATCGACCGCGGCATTACGGTCGACGAGTACCTGCAAACCAGCGCTCGTGGTGTGTTTGCCGCAGGCGACGTTGCGCGGTGGCCCGATCCGCATTCCGGCGATCGAATCCGCATCGAGCACTGGGTCGTGGCGGAGCGCCAGGGTCAGGTGGCGGCACGAAACATCCTCGGCCAGCGCCAGCGGTTCGATGCGGTGCCTTTCTTCTGGAGCCAGCACTACGACGTGACGATCAACTACGTCGGTCATGCGGAAAAGTGGGACGTCGTCGCGATCGACGGCACGCTGGCCGCGCATGATTGCGCCGTCACGCTACAAGCGCGGCGATCGCACTCTCGCCGTGGCGACGATCTCGCGCGACCTCCAGAGTCTGCAAGCGGAGCGCGCATTCGAGGCGGCGCGCCGCTAAGGCGATGTCTTGACTGCGAAGTGGCCGGACGCGGCAAGAGCGGAGGAGGGGTAGTGAGCGCAGAATTCGCGGGACAAGTGGTGGTCGTGGCGGGAGGCACCGGCGGGTTGGGACGTGCAGTGAGCCAGGCGTTTCTGGACGAAGGCGCCACCGTGATCGTGACGTACCGGACGCAGGCGGAGTTCGATGCGTTGGTGCAGGCGGCAGGAGCCAAGCCGCCCACGGCTCCAAGGCCAGCAGGTCGATGTCACCGATGAAACGGAATCGCGTCGGTTTATCGAAGGAATTGTCGCCCAGCGCAAACGGCTCGATGCCCTCGTCAACACGGTGGGCGGTTACACCGGCGGCGTGAAGCTGTGGGACCTCGACACGAAGGATTTCGATCGCATGCTGGCGATGAACCTGCGTTCAGGCTACGCGCTGGCGCGAGCGGTCGTGCCGGCAATGCTGAAGCAGGGACGCGGTTCGATCGTGAACATCGCGGCCAAGGCGGGCGTCGATCACCCTGCCGGTGCGGCGGCATACGCGGCATCGAAGGCAGCGGCACTCGCCCTGATGGATTCGCTTGCCGCGGAAGTCGCCGGCACCGGCGTTCGAGTGAACTCGGTTCTGCCGAGCATCATCGACACGGAGGCTAATCGCAAAGCGATGCCGAAGGCGGAATTTGCCAAGTGGCCGAAACCCGAGGATATCGCGCGCGTGATCCTGTTCCTGTGCAGCGCTGATGCCAAGGTCATTCACGGTGCTTCGATCCCTGTCTACGGGGATCGATAAGGGCAGGCTTTCTGTCGGGTTTTCAAGATCGCAAATCGCTTGTTCGCCAGATTCCGCTTGTTACGCGGCGATCCGGACGGGCTCGCGGAGCCCGTTACGGCGATCTCGACGTTGCGAACGCTGGTGGCGCCGCCGGCCGCTCGGCCCTCGAATGCTCCCGTCCGTTCCATGCGATCGAAGCGGTTCGCAGCGTCGCGGCTCATGGTTCTCACGGAACAGTTCCTGCCCGCTTCTCTGCGAGACGGCTGCGCGCCGGACGGAGGGCTTCAATGTTGGCGATGGCCCCTGCAGCAATCGAGTCATAGCCCGGCAAACGCTTTGTGATCCGGGCGAAGAGCGGACTTTGCAGTATCTGAATGAACCGCGTCATCGGGACCGACTGCAGGGTGGCGGACCGTACCGCGAGCCAATAGCGTTCGCGCGCCTGAGGGACGAAATCCAGCGCGAATTTGGCTGCCGCCGCGCGTAGTCCGAACCCTACATCGGCACCGTTCGAGGCGACGGTCGCCGCAACCGCGGCATGAGTGAATTCCTCATTCCCGTAGCCGACGATCCGCGCGCTGTCGATGCCGCCGTTCGCAAGCAGGCCATCGATCAATAATCGCGTGCCGGATCCGCGCTGCCGGTTGACGAAGCGAAGCTGCTTTTCGGCGATGTCGCGAAAGGACTGCAGCCGTTCCGGATTGCCGCGTGGCACGATCAGGCCCTGCTCGCGATCGGCAAATGGAACAAGGCGATCGATCCGCGCCCGCAGCGATCGCAGAACCAGCCTACGGATTTCGTCATGCTGCGTGCCGAGCGGAACATGAAAGCCAGCGATATCCACTCGTCCCGCGCCATATTGAACGAGGGCGTCGAGGCTGCCCATGAACGATAGGTCCAGCTTCAATCCCTTGTCCCGGTCCCAGTGCTTCGCGCAAAGCCGCCAATGCGAGGTCGTGACTCGCGGCGATCGTCGAGGCGTGGCAGCGCAATGCTCTTCGCCGCCGACGCCGAATCCAACTCCAGCGAGAGCCGCTGGAAAGTGCGCGCGAGCCGGCGCCGCGCTGCTGCGTCGGCGGCGACCAGCCGCTTGCCAAGGAGCGCTAACGAAGCGCCGCGGCCGCGTTCCAGCACGACCAGCGGGTTACCGAGTTTGCGTTCGTAGGCACGCAATAGCCCCCAGGCCGCCCGATACGAGATGCCGCGATCGGCGACCGCCGCCGTCAGTGACCCCATTTCAGCGATCGCTCTCAAGAGTGGCAGGAGACGCGGGTCGAGCGGTAGCGGCGGATCCTCCGAAAGCCCCCATGCCAGTCCGGCAATAACCGCATATTAGGCATCTCCGTGCATATCTTGCTTACTGCTATCGACACGCTATGATTGCGGCGCCCCAATGGGCCTCGATTATAGTTGCATATTGATGCATATTACCTCTGGACGGCCTGCGGGTGAATAGCGTATCGGAAGCAGCCGCCCAGGCTGCGCATCTTATTGCGGGCGGCGACCCCACGCTGGTGGAGATCGTGCTCCTCAGCCTGCGCGTCAGCTTGACTGCCGTCGCGATTGCCTGCCTTATCGGACTTCCGCTTGGCGCGGCAATCGCGGTGAGCCGCTTTGCCGGCCGTCGTTCGGTCATCGTGGTGCTCAACGCGTTCATGGGCTTTCCGCCTGTCGTCGTAGGGCTGATCGTCTACCTCTTGCTGTCGCGCGCGGGACCGTTGGGCTCGCTTGGCCTGCTATTCACGCCAACGGCAATGGTCATCGCGCAGACCATCCTCATCGTGCCGATTGTCGCCGCGCTATCACGCCAGGCGGTTGAGGACGCGTGGCAGGAGTACCGCGAGCAGCTGCGGTCGCTTGGCGCATCGCGGTTGGGCGCCGCGGCCACACTGTTGTGGGACCTGCGCTTCTCATTGGTGACCCTCGTACTGGCCGGCTTCGGACGCGCAGCGGCCGAGGTGGGTGCGGTCATCATCGTGGGCGGCAACATCGACGGCGTCACCCGGGTGATGACGACCGCAATCGCGTTGGAAACGAGCAAGGGCGACCTGCCGCTCGCGCTTGGACTGGGCATGGTCCTGCTGACGATCGTGCTTGCGCTCAATGCGGCCGCCTACATCGTCAAGGAAACGGCACAGCAGCACTACGGATGAACGCCGACGTGGACATGCGCGCGCCAGCTTCCTTGCTTCCGCTCAGCCTTGATCAGGTTGTCTTTGCGGTCGGCGATCGACGCATCATCGACGGCATCTCGATGCAGATCGACGCGGGTCCACGCACAGTCATTGTCGGCCCGAACGGCGCGGGCAAGAGCGTACTGTTGCGGCTCTGCCACGGGCTGCTCCATCCGACTTCGGGCACGATCAACTGGACTTCGCTGGAGCCGCCGGGTGGGCCGAGGCGCCAGGCGATGGTCTTTCAACGGCCCGTGCTGCTGCGTCGAACGGCCGTGGCCAACGTCGTCTACGCGCTCGCGATCGCCGGCGTTCCGCGCGCGCAACGAATGCCGCGGGCGCTGGATGCATTGCGCAGAGTTGGCCTTGAGCGCCTTGCCCACCGTCCTGCGCGGGTGCTCTCCGGCGGTGAGCAGCAGCGGCTCGCGCTCGCCCGGGCCTCGGCGCTTTCCCCCGAGGTGCTCTTTCTCGACGAGCCGACGGCGAGCCTCGATCCCGGCGCCACCCACGAAGTCGAAAAGGTCATCGCCAAGATGCACGCGAGCGGAACCAAGATCGTGATGGTGACGCACAACCTCGGACAAGCACGGCGTCTCGGCGACGAAATCCTGTTCATGCATCAAGGGCGTCTGGCGGAACGTTCACCGGCGGATCGATTTTTCAGGCACCCGGCTTCGCGCGAAGCCGCCCAATTTCTGGAGGGAGAATTGCCATGGTAGTCCATCGTCGCACCTTCGCCATCGGCCTCGTTGCTTTGATCGCGTTCGGCACGCTTGTCGCCCAGGCGCAGGAACGATTCATCACCGTCGCCTCGACGACATCGACCGAACAGTCGGGGCTGTTCAGCCAGCTTCTTCCGCTCTTCGAGCAGAAGACGGGCATCAAGGTTCGCGTCGTGGCCTTGGGGACCGGCCAGGCGCTCGATGTCGCGCGACGTGGCGACGCCGATGTCGTGTTCGTGCACGCACGCTCGGCCGAAGAGAAATTCCTCGCCGAGGGTCACGGGGTCAAGCGTTATCCCGTGATGTACAACGACTTCGTGCTGGTCGGTCCGAAATCCGACCCGGCGAAAGTCGGCGGCAGCAAGGACATTCTGGAGGCACTCAAGAAAGTGGAAACGTCCAAAGCACCGTTCGTCTCGCGCGGCGACAAGAGCGGCACGCATATGGCCGAGCTCGATCTGTGGAAGGCGGCGGGCGTCGACATCGACAAGGCAAAGGGGCCGTGGTACCGCGACACGGGCCAAGGCATGGGACCGGCGCTCAACACCGCAGCGTCGATGAATGGATACATTCTGACCGACCGCGGCACGTGGCTGGCCTTCAAGAATCGCGGCGATCTGACCATACTCGTCGAAGGCGACAAAAAATTGTTCAACCAGTACGGCGTGATGCTGGTGAACCCGGACAAGCATCCGAGCATCAAGAAGGAGCTCGGTCAGACGTTCATCGACTGGCTAATTTCGCCCGAAGGTCAGAAAGCGATCGCCGACTACAAGATCAACGGCGAGCAGCTGTTCTTCCCCAACGCAGGGCAGACCGGCGCATGAGTCTACGTGGAGTTGTTGGACTTGCGCTCGCACTGCTCCTCGTGAGCGGTGGCGCTTTGGCCGAAGAACCGGCGCTGCGGTTGTACGCGGCAGGCAGCCTGCGCGCTGTAATGGCCGAAATGACGCAGGCATTCGCTGCATTGGGCGGAATCACGCGTCGAATCGACTTTCGGCGCATCGGGACTGCTGCGCGAGCGCATCGAGAAGGGCGAGCCGATGAGCGTGTTTGCTTCGGCCGACGTAAGGAACGCGCAACTGCTTGCCAATGCGGGTCGCACCGCGCCGCCCATCGTGTTTGCACGCAATCAGTTGTGTGCCCTCCTTGCGCCGGGTATCGACGCCAGATCGGATAACCTGCTCGACCGCATGCTCGATCCGACCGTGAAGCTGGGTACGTCGACGCCCAAGGCGGACCCTTCGGGTGACTACGCTTGGCAGCTCTTCGAGAAGGCCGACAAGCTGCGTCCCGGAGCGTACGCCGTTCTCGACAAGAAGGCGCTCAAGCTGACTGGTGGCGCTGACTCACCTCAGGCACCGGCAGATCGCTCGATCTACGGCCTGTTGATCGCCGAGCACAGGGCCGATATCTTCCTGACCTACTGCACCAATGCGGTTGTGGCGATGCGCGAAGTGTCCGACGCGCGTATGCTAGCGATCCCGGATGCGCTGGCCGTCGGCGCGAGCTATGCGCTCGTTGTCATGAACGATGCACCGCCGTCGGCACAGCGATTTGCGTTGTACGTGCTATCGGTACCGGGACAGACCATTCTTGGGCGGCACGGTTTCACGCCGGTTGCGTTGCCATGAGACATATTGCCGGCAGCGCCACGAAGGCTTCCTTGCCTCGGCGGCGTCTATCTACTCTTGGGAGCTTTCGATGAAGATCAGTGCTCGCAACCATTTCTCCGGAACGATCAAGAACGTTGTGAAGGGCCCGGTCAGTACTGAAGTCAAGGTGTCGATCGCACCGGGTATCGATGTCGTCGCCGTCATCAGCACCGCATCGGCGGATAATCTGGGCCTTGCCGCTGGCAAGCCGGCGCATGTGCTGATCAAAGCCAGCAGCGTCTTGGTCGGTGTCGATTAGCGTCACCTATACGCCGGGAAATGCCGGAAGATTGCCTCCAGCCCAAGCCGCGCGCCGCATGAAATGGCTTCGAAGCTTGACGCTCCGCAGCGCGTAGCCCTTCCGGAGCTGGCAAGACGCAAGAGCACGTAGGCGGGGAAGGGCGCCGTAAGGCAGCCACGCAATCCAGCGTGATTTGGCTGGCGTCAACCTCCCGCCCGATTGCCCGTGTCGAGCTCGGGCATCAACCTGATGCCCGGATGGCGCCGTCCGAGTTCGACAAGAGACGCGGGATCTTCCAACACCTTGGGGACCGTGTCGCGCCGTGGTTACATGGTCTAGCGCTTTGCCGTGTGCCACGGGGTCCGGGGGTGCCATCGACGCGTGAATCTTCACCCGGCGCCGCCGTACAGGTAATCGGGGAGCCAGAGCGTCAGCCCCGGCCAGAAATACATGATGACCATGCAGAGGATCACGATCAGCATGTACGGCATCATGCCCGCGAAGATCTGGTTCAGTGTGACGTGTGGCGGCGATACCCCTTTCAGATAAAACGCCGACATCGCCACCGGAGGCGACAGGAATGCCGCTTGCAGGTTGACGAACACCAGTGTGCCCCACAGAACCGGATCGATCGCGAAATGCTTCAGCAGCGGCAGGAAGATGGGCACGAAGATGACGATGATCTCGGTCCATTCCAGCGGCCATCCGAGGAGGAAAATAATCGCCTGTGAGACCATCATGAACTGTACGGGCGTCATGTTGAACGACAACACCCACGTTTCGACGAGCCGCTGGCCGCCGAGAACCGCAAACACGGCCGAGAACAGCGCCGACCCGACGAACAGCCAGCAGACCATCGCCGTCGTCTTCGCGGTAAGGAACATCGACTCCTTTGTCCGTTGCCAGTTAAGCGTCTTTGCCTGCAGGGCGAGGAGGAACGCGCCGGCGGCACCGATCGCCGCCGACTCCGTCGCCGTCGTGATGCCGAACAGGATGACTGCCAGCACCAGAATCGTGAGAAGGCCGAGCGGCATCACCGACTCCAGCAGCATCTTGAGCATGACGAACTGCTCGCTGCCGAGCTTCAGATAGTAGAAGAGCAACAAGGCAGCACACGCCGCTGCGCAAGCCCAGAACCAGACATAGAACTCCACCGTCGGACCGCTCTCGGCGGGCGCTGCCTGAATTTGCGCTCTGAGTTCCGGGCTGCCCAGCTGCTGCGGCCTGTCCATTTGCTGGGGCGCCTCGGAGGGTTCGTGCTCGTAATTCTCGCTACCCAGCTCCTGTGGCATCTCTTCCGCCGCGCCCGACGCCGGCGCAGAGGGTACGGCCGGTTGCTGAACAGAGCTTGTCGCGGGTGGCGCCGGCTCAGTATCGGTCGCATGGTGGATGACCACGTACCACCACAGTCCGGCGAGGGCCACAATCGTAAACATCAGCGGGAAGAGCGCGGCGACGAAGTTTTTCACGAGCATGCCGTAATCGAGGCGCTCGTTGTCGACGTCGATTGCAATCGCCCTAGCGGGCGCAACGATGGCACGAAACAGGCTCGCCACCACGTTGTGTGAATAGCGCCGCTGCAACTCCGTAACCCATCGTGGCACCGGCACCTGCAGCTCGCTCTCTGGCAGATGCGGCGCCACTTTCGGATCGATGAGCGCCCATCCGACGATGTACAGAAAGTACAGAAACGACAGAAAGAATCCGGGGAACATCGCCGACGCATAAAGCTTGACGACCGACTGACCGGCCACCGCCGCGTAGACGATGATCATGACCGACGGCGGGATCAGAATGCCGAGCGTCCCGCCTGCAGTAATCACACCCGAAGCGAGACGCACGTCGTAGCCGGCCTTGAGCATGGGCTTCATTGCAATTACGCCCATCAGCACGACGACCGCGCCCACCAGCCCGCTCGCGATGCCCCAGAACGTGCAGACGATCAGCGTCGCGACGGCGAGTGACGCTGGAAGCTTCCGGAACGCAAGTTGAATGCTGTAGAACATCTTGTCGACGAGCGCTCCGCGCTCCATCACGTATCCCATCAGCACGAACAGGGGGATCGAGAGCAGAGTGTCGTTCAGCATCGCCCCGTAAGTGCGCTCGACCATGAGGTCGAAGACCCGATTTTCTGTCCATGGCTGCGATGGATCATAGAACGCGATGAATCCGAAGAAGATGCCCAAGCCCATCAATGTGAAGGCCGTGGGAAAGCCCATCATGATCACGACGACGATGAGTGCGAGCATCATGAGGCCGAGTGCCGGATCGCTCATCGCTCGGCGCCTCGCCCGCCGATGCGCTGATGTGCGGCTTCGTCGAGTTCGTGCACGCTTTCGATCGCCCGCTGGCGCGATTCCTCGTCCACGTACGTGCTGCTGGCAAGCTGCTGCTCGACCACATCAATCTCCTCGGCGTCCTTCAGGCGGTCCGGCCAGCGGCCGGTCTTCAGGCAAATAGCGCAGCGGAGGATTTCGGCCAGGCCCTGCAACAGCACAAGAGCGCCCGCGATTGGAATGAGCGTTTTCAAAGGGTAGACCGGTGGGCCCTCGGCCGTGATGTTGGAATGCTCCTGAATCCTCCAGGAGATCGCCGCGAAATCCCAACCCGAATGGATCAGCGCAGCGATTCCGGGAATGAAGAAAATAATGTAGAGCGCAAGGTCGAGCGACGCTTGCTGCCGAGGTCGCATCGATCCGTAAAGAAAGTCGCCGCGCACGTGTCCGTCCTGCGCCAATGTGTAAGCACCGCACATCATGAACAGCGTGCCGTAGATCATGGCCGTGGCGTCCGTCATCCACGCGGTAGGATTGTTCAGCATGTAGCGCTTGACGACCTCGATGCACACAAGCAGCATCAATAGCCCCGCCAGCCACGCGAACGCCTTGCCGACGAACGTGCTGAGCCCATCGGCAAGAGCGATGAATCGATTGATCATCAACCAATAGCTCGTGCGGCGCAGCGGCCCGAGCGTCGAGAAAGACACGACACTTCGAAAGCCGGGCTCGTCAGTGCCCCCGCTGAGGCTGGGTGCATGCCGAGACGCGTCTATCGCTCACCGCACCGGACACGACGGTGACGCATCCTGCAGGCACGAGAAACATCAAGGCGCAAGCGACCGGAACTTGATTCCATTGCAGGTGATCGTCGATGTCCGCAACTCCGAGTCCTGATACACGACACACCGGGTATCGAGATCTTCGACGTAGCCCTCGGGAATGACGATTAACTTGAGCTCCTCGTGTTCCGACAGCTGCTTGGAACGCAGGATGTAGGCGCCAGCATCGAATCGCGCCCGCGATCGCGCCGCGTCGGTCTCGAGCTGATTCTGCCTGGCGAGCGCTTCCGGCGATGAACTGCCGCCCGACGCCATGTCACCGCCTTTGACCACATTCATCAATATGGCGACCACCGCGGCCAGTATTGCGACCCCGACCACGCGCATCTGCATTGCTGTCATGACCGCACCCCCTATTGCCCGCCCCGGGCGAACGCCCACGCGACCGGCCGCAAGATGGGCCGGCACAGTGCCACACCCGCGGCTGTGTCGTGGTCGAGATCGTAGCGAGCGCAGTCGCACTGCGCCTACTGGGGGGTTTACCCTAGTTTCCGATTTGCCGCCGCAAACGGGCGGAGTGGGAAGCGTTCGGCTATTGCCGGCGTGGCGAGGGGTCTTCGTGCCCGAAACAAACGCTGAAGAGCTGCGCCAGCGAGGACACCCCGAGCTTGTCGTGGATGCGGGCGCGATGGAATTCGACGGTCTTGATGCTGATGAAAAGCTCTTCGGCGATTGCGCGTGTCTGGCGGCCCGCAAGAATCAGATCGAGGACTTCGCGCTCGCGCCTGGACAGGGACGCTACTGTCGGCGGGAGCGTGCGATTCATCAGTGCGTAGGAGGACGGCTGCGCGTTTCGCGCAAGCGCGAAGGCAACGGCCGCCAACAGATGGCGATCGTCGACGGGCTTCTGAATGAAATCGAAGGCGCCGCGCTTCAGCGCGCGAACCGCCATGGGGACGTCACCGTGGCCGGTGAGGAACACGATCGGAAGCGGCGACTGCTGCTGGATGAGCCGATCTTGCAGCTCAAGCCCGCTCATCCCCGGCATGCGAACATCGAGCACGAGACATCCGGTTCGGCACTCCAGGCGCCGCTCCAGGAACTCATCCGCCGACTCGAACGTTTCGACGGCGTGCCCGGCAGCACGCAGCATCATGGCAAGCGCGTCGCGCACTGCCCTGTCGTCGTCGACGACGTATACCGTGGCGTCGTCATTTCGCGCCATTATGCGTTGGCCTCCGGCAGCGCGAAATGGAACGATGCTCCGCCACCGGCGGTGGTGTCGTGCCACAGCCTTCCGCCATGCATTTCGACGATCGATCGACAGATGCTGAGGCCGAGGCCGAGACCTTTCTCCTTCGTTGTGAAGAACGGCGTGTAGATCCGCTGCGCAACGGCCCCTGCGATGCCTGCGCCACGGTCGCGCACCGTGACGGTCACCGCACCGTCCTCGGCGAGCGAAGTCTCGAGGCGCAATCGGCGCTGCGTCGCGTCGCATGCACACATCGCGTCGATAGCATTCTGCACGAGGTTAAGTATCACCTGCTCGATAAGGATCCGATCCCCGCGCACCTGCGCCAGCGGCTCCACCAAGTCGAGATCGACACTGATCTGTGCGCGATCGAGATCGTCCTCGGTGCTTCCGTGTCGTTGCCGAGCAGCCTGACAAGCCGACGGTTCGCGAATAGCACGCGATCGTCGTCGTCGGTCACGTACACTGCCGCGTACAGCCCCTCCAGCACCCGTACGAACCGTTGGTCCGACCGCGCCAGCGCTGCCCGGAGGCGGGCGAGCAGCTCGACGAAGAGCACCAACGTCACGGCCATGACGACGCAGTCCCAGTAGAAATAAAGATCGCGCGAATAGGCGTGCTGCGACGCAAAACTGGCCGCCCAGGTGATCGGTGCGAGCATTGCGATCAGCAACCCCCAGCCTCGGCCGGCCATCCACGTCGCCAACGCGACCGGCAGCACGTACAGGATGGCCAGCCTGACCTCGTAGCCGGTGAGATAGTCGGCCGCCGCTATCAGGCCGACCAAAAGGAACGCAAGCAGGATCGCGACCGCGGGGCGACGAACCGCCGCCATGACGCGCCACGCCTGCGCCGTCACCGGACTTTCTGGTTTGGGCGTCGGCGCGCCTAAGGAGCGCGCTTTTGGCGACATGGAAGGCTCTCGCATTGACTGAAACGTCTAAATCGATCCGGACTGAGCTCAGATTCGGCAAGAATAATCCAGACGGGTACCTCGATCGATGATTGGCGCGGCTTCGATTTCAAGCGCCCTGCGTATCGGCTCTACGAGGTGCAGAATGGCAATCACGTCGATCCGAATCAGGACCTGTTCCCGCAACTCGCGTTGATGGCGCCACAGGCACAACGCGCGTTCGATCTGCTGGTGCGCTACGTCGAACAACATGTGAAGCTGCCTCCCGACCAATGCGTTCCGCGCGGACAGACCATCGCCGACGCGCCGGCGCAGCCCGGGCATTGCACCGACTTCCTCGTGCCCTGAAGATACGCAATCGCTAAGTCGCCATTGTCCCCGCCCGCGTGGCGGGGATTTCATTTGCGGCACCGCTAACCCGTGACCATCGGGTTCTGCCAGCCTCCGGGAGGCGACACGTTCTGGTCGACCTCCTTCGGTCCCCAGGTGCCCGGCTCGTACGCATGAACCGGCGTGCCCTGTTTCAGCACCGGGTCGACGATGCGCCACGCCTCTTCCACGTAATCCTCGCGCGCGAACAGCGTGCGATCGCCGGCCATGGCGTCCCCCAGCACGCGCTCGTAGGCATCCATCTCTTCCGCGCCGGGGCGGCGGCTCAACAGCAGCTCGACCTGCTGGCCGACCATCCGGTCCTCCGGGTCCATCACCGTCGCGCCGAGCGCGATGGTCATCTCGGGGCTGATGCGGAACCGGACATGATTCGGCACGCCGGAACAGTCGGGAAAGATCTTGGGTGCGCGCCGCAGGCGAACATTGACCTCCGTGCACGTCACGGGCAGCGACTTTCCAGCGCGGATGTAGAACGGCACCCCGGCCCAGCGCCAGGAGTCGATCTCCAGCCGCAAGGCCGCGAAGGTCTCGACCTGCGAATCGGGCGCGACGCCCGGCTCCTGGCGGTAGCCCTGGAACTGGCCGCGGACGAGGTCCTTCTCGTCGAGCGGCGGGATCGATTTCAGAACCTTCACCTTTTCGTCGCGCATGGATTCGCTGTCGGTTCGGGCGGGCGGTTCCATCGCCAGGTTGGCCAGGACCTGGAACAAGTGATTCTGGATCACGTCGCGGATGGTCCCGATCTGGTCGTAGAAGCCGCCGCGACCCTGCACGCCGAAGTTCTCGGCCATGGTGATCTGTACGCTCTTGATGAATTTGCGGTTCCAGAACGACTCGAGGAAGGCGTTCGCGAAGCGGAAAAAGACCATGTTGTGCACTGGCCGCTTCCCCAGATAGTGGTCGATGCGAAAGACGTGCTCCTCGTCGAAGGTGCCAAGCAGGATCCTGTTGAGCGCTTGCGCCGACGCAAGATCACGGCCGAAGGGCTTCTCCACGATGACACGGGCGCCATGGGTGCAACCCGAGATTGTCAGCTGCTCCACGACCTTCCCGAACAGCACCGGCGGAATGGCGAGGTAGTGCGCCGGCCGTTGCGCGGCGCCGAGCGTCGTGCGCAACGCCTGGAACGTCGCCGGATCGGCATAGTCGCCATCGACGTAGCGGAGCAGACCGGCGAGCTTGTCGAATGCTGCCGCGTCGAACCCGCCGTGCTTCTCGAGGCTGTCGCGCGCCCGCGCTCTCAGCTGGTCGAGGTTCCAGCCCGCCTTCGCCACGCCGATCACCGGCACGTCGAGGTGGCCGCGCTTCAGCATCGCCTGCAGCGACGGGAAGATCTTCTTGTACGCCAGATCGCCGGTGGCGCCGAAAAACACCAGCGCGTCGGAATGTTCGCTCATGCCGATCTCGCTTTCCCAGCCATCACTTGCCGGCCGGTTTCTCCACATGCCCGCCGAATGCGTAGCGCATCGCCGAGAGCACCTTGTTCTGGAAGTCGGCTTCGCCGCGCGAGCTGAAGCGCTCGTAGAGTGCGGAGGTCAGTACCGGCGCGGGTTGCGCCTCGTCGATCGCGGCCTTGATCGTCCAGCGTCCCTCGCCGGAGTCGGACACCCGGCCGCCGAACTTCGACAGCGACGGATCCTCGATCAGCGCGCCGGCCGTCAGGTCGAGCAGCCACGAGGCGATGACGCTGCCGCGCCGCCAAACCTCGGCGATGTCGGGCAGGTTGAGGTCGTACTGGTAGTGCTCGGGATCGCGCAGCGGCGTCGTTTCGGCGTCGATCTCGTGCGTTCTCTTCCCGACGTTGGCCGCCCGGAGGATACCCAGCCCCTCGGCGTAGGCGGCCATGATTCCGTACTCGATGCCGTTGTGGACCATCTTGACGAAGTGGCCGGCGCCGTTCGGCCCGCAGTGGAGATAGCCCTGTTCCGACGTGCCGCCGACCTTCTCGCGCCCCGGCGTGCGCGGAATGTCGCCGATGCCCGGGCTCAGAGTCCTGAAGATCGGATTGAGGCGCTTCACCACCGCGTCTTCGCCGCCGATCATCATGCAGTAGCCGCGCTCCAGACCCCACACGCCGCCACTGGTCCCGACATCGACGTAATGGATTCCTTTCGCTGCCAGCTCCTTCGCGCGCCGAATGTCGTCGACGTAGTAGGAGTTGCCGCCGTCGATGAGAATGTCGCCCGGCTCGAGCGAGGGCAGCAGACCGGCGATCGTCTTGTCGACGACCGCCGCCGGGACCATCAACCAGAGCGCGCGCGGCTTAGCGAGCTTTTGCAGGAGGTCAGCAGCCGACGACGCGCCGATCGCCTTCTCCTGCGCCAGGTCGTTCACCAGGTTCGGGGACATGTCGAAGACCACACACGAGTGGCCGTTCTTGAGGAGGCGCCGCACCATGTTGGCACCCATCCGGCCCAAACCGATCATTCCAAGTTGCATGACTGACTCCAGGTTGGCTTACTCAGTTGCTTGAGTCCGACTCATGGCCACCACGCTGCGACCGTCATGACGACGCCTTGAGTTTCCGGTAGCGGCGGATGAGCGCATTCGTCGAGCTGTCGTGGCGAAGCGTCGGCTCGCTCCCCTCGAGCTCCGGGATGATGCGCTGGGCCAGGACCTTGCCAAGCTCGACGCCCCACTGATCGAACGAGTCGATGCGCCAGACCACACCCTGGGTGAACACGTTGTGCTCGTACAGCGCCACCAGCTTGCCGAGCGCGGCCGGAGTCAATCGCTCGAGCAGGATCGTGTTGGATGGCCGATTCCCCTCGAACGTGCGATGTGGCACAAGCCAGTCGGGCGTGCCCTCGGCTCTCACCTCTTCAGGCGTCTTGCCGAACGCGAGCGCTTCGCCTTGGGCGAACACGTTCGCAAGCAGCAGGTCATGGTGCCGGCCCAGCGGATTGAGCGCCTTGCCGAAAGCGATGAAGTCGCAGGGAACGAGCCGGGTCCCCTGATGGATGAGCTGATAGAACGAGTGCTGCCCGTTGGTCCCCGGCTCGCCCCAGTAGATCGGGCTGGTGTCGTAGGGGACCGCCTCGCCGTCGAGCGTCACATGCTTGCCGTTGCTCTCCATGGCGAGCTGCTGCAGGTAGGCCGGGAAGCGTTTGAGATACTGCTCGTACGGCAGCACCGCCACCGTCTGCGCACCGAAGAAGTCGTTGTACCAGATCGCGAGCAGGCCCATGAGCACCGGCAGGTTGCGCTCGAACGGCGCGGTGCGGAAATGCTCGTCCATCTCGCGGAAGCCGTCGAGCAGCGCGCGGAAATTTTCCGGGCCGATGGCGAGCATCGTCGAGAGTCCGATTGCCGAGTCCATCGAGTAGCGCCCGCCGACCCAGTCCCAGAACCCGAACATGTTGGCGGTATCGATGCCGAACTTCGAGACTTCGGCGGCATTGGTCGAGACCGCGACGAAGTGCCTCGCGATCGCCTTCTCATCGCCGCCGAGACCGTTCAGCAACCAGGCGCGCGCCGTGTGCGCATTGGTCATGGTCTCCAGCGTCGTGAACGTCTTCGAGGCAACGATGAACAGCGTCTCGGCCGGGTCGAGGGCGTGCGTCGCCTCGGCGAAATCGGTGCCATCGACGTTGGAGACGAAGCGGAACGACATCGTCCGCTCGCTGTAGTGTCTGAGGGCCTCGTAGGCCATCACCGGCCCGAGATCCGAGCCGCCGATCCCGATGTTGATGACGTTGCGGATGCGCTTGCCCGTGTAGCCTTTCCAAACGCCGCTGCGGACGCGATCCACGAAGTCGGCCATCTTGTCGAGCACGGCGTGGACCTGGGGCACGACGTTCTCACCGTCGACGTCGATCGACGCACCCATAGGCGCGCGCAGGGCCACGTGCAGGACGGCGCGCTGCTCCGAGACATTGATCCTGTCGCCGCGGAACATGGCGTCGATCCGCGCCCGCAGGCCAGATTGCTCGGCCAGTTGCAGCAACAGCTCGAGCGTGTCGCCGGTGATGCGATTCTTCGAGTAATCGAGGTAGAGCCCCGCACCCTCGATCGTCATGCGCTCGCCGCGCTTCGGATCCGCCGCGAACAATTCGCGCAGGTGCAGCCCGCGCACGTTCTCGTAGTGGGTTTCGAGGGCCTTCCACGCGGGGTGGGCGGTCACGGGTTGAATCGCCGGGCTCATGCTCGGACTCCTTTATTGGCTTTGCTCGCGCGATGCGCCTTCTGCCACAAGCGGAAGCCGCCGAGGAACGCATTCGCGTTGTTCCCCTCCCGGCAGCCGGGCGGCAGCTTCTCGAGGTTCTTCACGTTGCCGCCGCCGAGCACCACATCCTCGGGCCCCAGGGCGGCGGTGAAGAGCTCAACCACGTTGGCGACGTGCTTGCGCCACTTCTCCGTGCCCATGCGCTCCAGCGCGCGATTGCCCACGTAATCTTCGTAGACGCCCTTCTTGTAAGGCAGGTGGCCGAGCTCCATGGGCGCGACGATGCCGTCGACGATCAGCGTCGAGCCGAGCCCGGTTCCCAGTCCGAGGAAGAGCATCGTGCCGCCGTTGTAGCTTCCGAGGGCCTGCATGGCCGCGTCGTTGATGACCTTCGTCGGCCGCCCGAATGCCCGCTCGAAGTCGAATCCCTTCCACCCGGAACCGAGGTTGTGCGGTTCGGCGACCGCCCGATTGCGCAGCACCGGCCCCGGGTACCCGATCGACACGACGTCGTACTTCCAGTTGCCGGCGAGCTTCTTCACGCCGGCCACCATTTGCCGTGCGGTTAGCGTCGGTCCGGACGGGAACTCGCGCCGCGCCGTTTCGCCGGTAGCAAGGATCTTGACATGGGTGCCACCCACGTCGACAACGAGCACGCGCACCGGCTAGCTCGTCTTAGCGAGCGCCGCGCTCTTGGAGACGATCTCGTTCATGACTGTCCACCGTCGCGCCTCACGTCTCGCGCAGCGCGTTGCTCACGATGCTCTGCGCCTCCGTCACAATCGCCTGCAGGTGGCGCTCATCCCTGAAGCTCTCGGCGTAGATCTTACAGATGTCCTCGGTGCCGGACGGCCGGGCCGCGAACCAGCCGTTCGCAGTGATGACCTTGAGCCCGCCGATCGGCGCGCCGTTGCCCGGGGCATGGGTCAACTTGGCGGTGATCGCCTCGCCGGCGAGATTCGAGGCGGTCACCGCCGTGGGCGAGAGCTGCCCGAGCCGCGCCTTCTGCTCGCGCGTTGCCGGTGCGTCGATGCGCGTGTAGCACGGCGCGCCGAACTCGGCCGTCAACTCGCGGTAATGCTCGCCCGGATCCTTGCCGGTGCGGCCAATGATCTCGGCCGCGAGCAGGTTCATGATCAAGCCATCCTTGTCGGTCGTCCACACCGTCCCGTCGTGGCGCAGGAAGCTCGCGCCGGCGCTCTCCTCGCCGCCGAAGCAGCACGAACCGTCGAGCAGCCCAGGCGCGAACCACTTGAAACCCACCGGCATCTCCGAGAGGCGCCGGCCGAGCTTTGCGACCACACGGTCGATCATGCCGCTCGAGACCAGCGTCTTGCCAACGGCGGCGGTCGGCGACCAGCGGGGACGATGGGCGAGTAAGTATCGGATTGCCACCGCGAGGTAGTGATTGGGATTCATCAATCCCGCCGATGGCGTGACGATGCCATGTCGGTCGGCATCGGTGTCGTTGGCGAACGCGACCTGGTACCTGTCCTTGAGCCCCACGAGGCGCGCCATCGCGTAAGGGCTCGAGCAGTCCATGCGGATCTTGCCGTCGTGATCGACGGTCATGAACGAAAAGGTCGGGTCGACCTTCGGGTTCACGATCGCGATGTCGAGCTTGTACACACGATTGATCGGTTCCCAGTAGTGCACGGCGGCACCGCCGAGCGGATCGACCGCGAGCTTGAGTCCCGCTGCGCGAATCGCTTCCATGTCGAGGACGTTGCGCAGGTCCTCGACATAGGGCAGGACGAAGTCTTCCTCGCGCGTCGCTGCCGCCTTGGCGGTCGCAGTGGCCGACAGGCGTTTCACACCCGCGTTGCCGCCGCGCAGCAACGTGTTCGCGCGCTCCTCGATCCACCGCGTCACGTCGGTCTCGGCCGGGCCGCCGTTGGGCGGGTTGTATTTGAAGCCCCCGTCTTCGGGCGGGTTGTGCGACGGCGTGACGACGATGCCGTCGGCGAGCCGATCGCTGCGGCCGCGGTTGTGCACGAGGATCGCGCGCGAGATCACCGGGGTCGGCGTCACGCCGTCGCCGCGCTGGATGACCGCCTCGACACCGTTCGCGGCGAGGACGTCCTGCGCCGTGCGCTGGGCCGGCCCGGAAACGGCGTGCGTGTCCTTGCCCATGTAGAGCGGACCCGTCGTGCCCTGGGTGCGCCGGTAATCGCAGATCGCCTGGGTGATCGCCAGGATATGCGCCTCGGTGAAGGAGCCGGCGAAGGGCGACCCGCGGTGCCCGCTCGTGCCGAAGCTGACCCGCTGGCTCGCGTCCGCCATGTCGGGCTTGCGTGTGTAGTACTCGCGCTCGAGCCGCGCCGGATCGACGAGGATCTCTTTGGGTGCCGGCTTGCCGGCGAGCGGGGAGAGCGCCATCGCTACATAACTATCGCATCGGCCGCAGGCTGCGGGTGCCACTCGCATCAAAGCCGGCGGTCGCGATGAGGTTGGAGACGTCGACCGCTGGCATCACGTTCTCGGCGGGGCGTAACATGAAGGAGCAAATGCGCGACATTCTACGCAACGCGGGGAGGGAAGAGGGCCGAGTTGCGTCGAGGCCGGGCGCGCGCATCGCGGCAGGGATCGGGGCGGGCGCGCCTGGATCGCGGACCAAGGTAGATGGTGTGGTCGTGTTCGGCGGCTTTGGCGGCTCCACCCCCTTCCGATGACCACATCGGCGATCCGTCGGCTGTTGTGGGTCCGGGGGTTGCGGGCCTTCGGCGATGGCTACGTGAGCCTGCTGCTGCCGGTCTATCTCATCACCCTGGGACTGACCCCGTTTCAAGTCGGTGTCATTGCGACCGGAACACTGTTGGGATCGGGTGTTCTGACTCTGCTCGTCGGCGTGCATGCCTACCGCTTTCGCTATCGCACGTTGCTGCTCGCGGCGACGGGCCTGATGGCGGCAACCGGGCTCGGCTTCGCGGCGGCCACCGAGTTCTGGCCGTTGCTGATCATCGCCATCGTGGGCACGCTCAACCCATCGAGCGGCGACGTCAGCGTCTTTCTTCCGCTCGAACAGGCGGTGCTCGCTCGCCTGGCGCCGGATCGACAGCGCACAGCGGTCTTCGCCCGCTACAGTCTTGTCGGTGCGCTGGTTGGAGCCCTCGGCGCGCTGTGCGCCGGGTTGCCCGAGCTGTTGACGCTGACAATGGGTATCGGTCCCAAGACGGGATTGCAGGCGATGTTCGTGGGCTACGGGCTCATCGGCCTCGTGTCCGGTCTCATTTATCGCAAGCTGCCGGCCCGACTCGCCGCCGAAACCGAAACACCTGCGGCACCGTTACGGCACTCCAGACGCATCGTGTACCTGCTGGCGGCGCTCTTCAGCCTGGATGCTTTCGGCGGCGGCTTCATCGTGCAATCGATGCTCGCTCTGTGGCTGTTCGAGAAGTTTCAACTGTCCACCGTCGCAGCCGGCACGATCTTCTTCTGGACGGGCGTGTTTTCGGCGTTCTCGTATCTGGTGGCGGTGCGCATTTCCAGGCGCATCGGGCTCGTCAACACGATGGTCTTCACGCATCTGCCGTCGAGCCTGCTCCTGCTGATCGTGCCGTTCGTACCCGATCTCGCCTGGGTCATCGTGCTCCTGCTGGCGCGGAGCGCGCTGTCGCAAATGGACGTCCCCACGCGCAGCTCCTACGTCATGGCCGTCGTTCATCCGGCAGAACGTGCTGCGGCAGCGAGCATTACCTCGGTGCCTCGTAGCCTCGCCTCCGCCGTCAGTCCCCTCGTCGCTGGCTATCTGCTCGGCCTCTCCAGCTTCGGCTGGCCGCTCGTCATCGCCGGCTGCCTGAAGATCGCCTACGACCTGTTGCTGTTGGGTACGTTCCGGGCCGTTCGTCCACCGGAGGAGGCCGCGATTCGACCGTAATCGAATATGACGACCATGGGTAAGGGAACGAGGCGCCTCGCGACACCTCGTTTCTTCCTCTCTGCTCGATGCGCTATTTGGGCTGGGGCACGATGCGCAGATACGGCTTCGGAGCCTTCCAGCCGGCCGGGTATTTCTGCTTCGCTTCGTCATCGGATACCGACGGCGGGATGATCACGTCCTGACCCTGCTTCCAGTTCACGGGCGTCGCTACCTTGTGCTTTGCCGTCAGCTGCACCGAATCGAGCAGCCGCAACACCTCGTCGAAATTGCGGCCGGTGCTCATCGGATAGGTGAGCGTCGCCTTGACCTTCTTGTCTGGTCCGATCACGAACACTGAACGCACCGTGGCGTTGTCGGCGGCGGTCCGCGCCTGCGCATTGCCGCTGGCGTTAGGGTGGATCATGTCGTAGAGCTTCGCCACGGTGAGATCGGTGTCGCCGATCAACGGGTAGTTGAGCGCGTGACCCTGCGTTTCCTCGATGTCCTTCGCCCACTTCTTGTGGTCGCTCACGGAATCGATGGAAAGGCCGATGATCTTGCAGTTGCGCCGGTCGAATTCGGGCTTGAGTCCTGCCAGGTATCCGAGCTCGGTCGTGCAGACCGGCGTGAAATCCTTGGGGTGGGAAAACAGCATCGCCCAGCCGTCCCCGATCCATTCGTGGAAACGGATCGTTCCGCTGGTCGCCTCCGCGGTGAAATCGGGAGCGTCGTCGCCTATTCTCAGTTGCATGGTTTGCCTCCGCTTGCTTTCGTTTGGGCCACAATCCGCGCCGGCCGGCAATGGCCGACAGGGGAGCCGGAGACCGCCAGCTCGCCCCGCGGTTTGAGGCACGAACCGCGGGGCAAAGTTCCCCGCTGGAGCGCGTCATGGCAGTCCGCCCGACATCACGCGTCGCAAAGACCGCGTCGATATTGAGGTCGACGAGACGCGCGGATGCGCAATCCCGCGGAAGGCGCCCGTATCAATCCGGCGCGAGTCCCTTGCTTGCCAGAAACTCCCGGTTGAACAGGCGGCCGAGATAAAGCGATCCACGATCGCATAGCAGCGTGACGATCGTCCGCCCTGGGCCCAATTCGCGCGCGATTCGCACCGCGGCGGCGACGTTGATCCCGGTCGAGCCACCGACGAACAATCCCTCCCGGCGCAGAAGTCGGTAGACCATCGCCACGCATTCCGGATCGGGGATCTGCACGGCATCGTCGATCGGAGTCCCCTCGAGATTCGCCGTCACGCGACTCGACCCGATGCCTTCCGTGATCGAGCTTCCCTCGGTCTTGAGTTCACCACTCTTCACGTAGTGATAGAGCGAACTCCCCATCGGGTCGGCCAGAACTATGCGTGTCGCCGGGCTGCGCTCCTTCAGGTACCGGGCAACGCCGGCCAGCGTCCCCCCGGTTCCCGTCGCGCATACGAAGGCATCGATCCGGCCACCGGTGTCGCCCCAGATTTCCGGCCCGGTGGTCTCATAATGCGCCTGGCGATTCACCACGTTGTCGAACTGGTTGGCCCATACTGCATTCGCCATCTCTGCAGCGGCGCGTCCGGCCAGCTTCACGTAGTTGTTGGGGTCGCGGTACGGTACGGCGGGAACTGCGCGGACTTCCGCGCCGAGCGCGCGCAGCAGGTCCATCTTCTCCTGCGACTGCGTGTCCGGGATGATGATCACGCATCGATAACCACGCGCAGCGCAGATGTGCGCGAGGCCAATGCCGGTGTTGCCGGCAGTGCCTTCGACGACAGTGCCGCCCGGTTTGAGGGCACCACGCTGTTCGGCGTCCCGCACGATAAAAAGCGCGGCGCGGTCCTTGACCGAGCCCCCCGGGTTCAGGAACTCGGCCTTGCCCAGGATCTCGCAGCCGGTCTCCGCACAGAGGCTGTCAAGACGGATGAGCGGCGTATTACCGATGGCCCCGGCGAATCCTGCGCGAATCTCCATGAATGTTCTCCGGCGGGAGGGCGGCGCACGCGAACCAGGTGAAGCGCGCCTTCGATGGCAATCGCCACTGCCTACTCGATCCGCTTTCGGTCTGCGTTGTGTACCTCGGGAAGCTACGTCGCGACGGGTCCGATCGGCACGCGAATTCAACCGTATCACACGGCTCGGCGGCGCAGAAGAGCGGGGACGACCGATGCGGGCATTGGGTGAAAGCGAATCAGGCGGACTGCGACCGCGCAATTCGGACGACAGTTGATGGGCTGCGTTTGACCTTGCTCAAATGGGCAACGGGTGCTGCGACGCATCATGCGGCCATCGGGAACCTCCGACGGCGCGTACCCGGGTGCGGGACAAGCCGGCGGCCCGTGCAGGCGGGACCGGCGGCGGAAGGAAGGCGCGCCGCCCTCTGTCCAACTACGGAGAACCATCATGGTACGAATGTCATCGAAGCTAGCTCGGACGCTGCCGCTCGGTTTCGCGGTCGCGCTCGCGCTTGCGGGGCCGGCTGCGGCGCAGAACGTGCTGACGGCGGTGAAGGTCGCCGAAGCACCCAAGCTCGCGGCACTGGCCGCCGACCCGGCGTGGGCGAAGGCGCCCGAACTCAAGTTCCAGCTCAAGAATGGCCAGAATTTCGGCGGCGGAACGTCGGACGTCGTGCTGAAGGCCGTTTACACCTCCGACATGATCTTCCTCCTCGTCCAGTACAGCGACCCGACCCAATCAGTGCGGCGCTCTCCGTTTCAGAAGCAGCCTGACGGCACGTGGAAGAAGCTCGCCGACCCGAACGACAAGGGCGGCGACAACAATACCTATTACGAGGACAAGTTCGCGTTCATCTGGAACATCAACAATTCGATCAAGGGCTTCGATGCGCAGGGCTGCATGACGACGTGCCACATGGGCGACGGCAAGCCATTCGGCAACAAGTACACGTCGAGCGAAGGCGAGGTGGGTGACATCTGGCACATGAAGTCGATTCGCACCGGCTACATCGGGCAGACCGACGACCAGTACGTCGACCACACGCGTTACGACAAGGACAAGGCGCCCGAAGCCGGGCGCAAGAGCGATGCGAAGACCGGCGGTGGCTACGCGGACGTCAAGCTCGTCGGTGGCAAGCCCGAGTTCATGAGCAAGGACGGCAAGGCCGCCAACAAGGGCGGGGCGTACTACATCCGTGAGGAAGATAAAGTCGCGTTCGACGACGGCAAGTTCGTGGCCGGCGACGAGGTGGCGTCGATCGTTGTGTCGAAATTCACCGGTGACCGTGGCGATATCGACACCGCCCTCGGCTACAAGGACGGGATGTATACCGCGGTGCTGTCGCGCAAGCTCGTTACCGGCAGCAAGACCGACGTCCAGTTCGACAACCTCGGCGGCGAGTTTGCGTTCGGCTTTGCTGCATTCGACAACGCGCAGGTCCGCCACGCGTTCCAGATGGGCGCGCTGAAGCTCAAGTTCGCGAAGTAGTCGCGTGACCCGGGCGCGGCGGCAGCCGCGATCCCTGGGGCACGGCGAGGGGCCGGGCGGGTGTCGGGCCCTTCTCGTGCTGCGAATCGTTTCCAGCGCGTGCATATTGCGCGCCGGCGGCGAATTCGCCGTTCGAGTGCGCCATTGGTGACCTGTGTCATTCCCGCATCCACGGGCGCTTGACCTGTGTCAACCGCCGCCGGGCACGATTTGTCGATGATGTCGGTGCAGGGCAGCCGATGCCGGCTGTGCCCCTGTCTCGCCAATGAGCGTCAGCCCGACCATCCAGGAATGCGCCGCCCGTCATGGCGGCGATGTGACCCGTCTCGTGCAGATTCTGCGCGACGTGCAGGCGGCGCAAGGCTGGCTCGCTCCGGAATCGATAGACGTAATCGCACAGGTCCTCGGGGTACCGCGCGTGCACGTCGAGGCGACCGCGACGTTCTACCACCTGCTGCACACGCGCTCGCACGGCGCCTACGAAATCCTGTTCTCCGACAACATCGTCGACCGGATGCAGGGCAAGGCGGAGATGATGGCCTACCTGTGCGAGCGCATGTGGCTGGAGCCGGGCAAGGTTTCCGAAGACGGCCTGGTCTACGTCGGCAACACGTCCGATACCGGGTTGGGCGACCAGGGACCTGCGGCGCTGGTCAACGGTCTCGCGCTGCCATCCCTCGATCGCACCCGCCTCGATCTGATCGCGGGCCTGATCCGCAACGGAAAGCCGGTCGACGAATGGCCGCGCATGCTGTTCGACGTGGCGCTCAATGTACGACGGGCCGGCATGCTGCTCGCCGAGCCGTTGCCAGCGGGGGCGGCGGTGCGGCGTGCGCTGGAACTCGGACCGGATGGCGTCCTCGCCGAACTCGAAGCATCGGGACTGCGCGGCCGTGGTGGCGCCGGGTTCGGTACGGCGGTCAAGTGGGCTTCGTGCCGGCGCGCGCCAGGCGTGGAACATTTCGTCGTCTGCAACGCCGACGAAGGCGAGCCCGGCACGTTCAAGGATCGCGTGCTGCTGCAGGGTCACGCCGATCTGCTGTTCGACGGCATGACCGTGGCCGCGCGGGTGGCCGGCGCACGCCGGGGCCTGGTCTACCTTCGTGGCGAATACCTGTATCTCGCCGATTCGCTGGCGCGCATCCTGCAGCGCAGGCGCGACGAGGGACTTCTTGGCGCCGGGATCGCAGGCGAACCCGGCTTCGATTTCGATATCGAGATCCACCTTGGCGCCGGGGCGTACATATGCGGTGAGGAGTCGGCGCTGCTCGAGTCGCTCGAAGGCACGACCGGGACGCCCTCGCAACCGCCCGCCGTATCCCGACACCCATGGCTATCTCGGAGCGCCGACGATCGTCAACAACGTCGAGACCTTCGCGTGCGCCGCAAAGATCATCGTCCATGGCGGCGCATGGTTCGCCGCAAGCGGCACGCGTGAGTCGACCGGTACCAAACTCATTTCGGTATCCGGCGACTGCACACAGCCAGGGGTCTACGAATATCCGTTCGGCGTGACGGTGCGTGAGGTGCTTGCCGGGTGCGGCGGTGCGAATGCGCTCGCCGTGCAGGTGGGCGGTCCATCGGGAACCTGCGTCTCGTGGCGCGAGTTCGATCGCCGTCTCGCCTTCGAGGACGTCCCGACGGCCGGGGCGTTCATGGTGTTCGGGCGCCACCGCGACATGTTCGAAGTCGCGCGCAACTTCACGCACTTCTTCGCCACCGAGAGCTGCGGCTTCTGTACACCCTGCCGCGTCGGCACGTCGCTGCTGCGCAACCACATGGACAAGCTTGCTGCCGGAAAAGGCAGCGCGTACGACATGGCCCAGATGCAGCGGCTGATGCACATCATGCTGACGATGAGCCACTGCGGCCTCGGCCACACGGCGGCGAAGCCGGTCGTCGAGACGATGGAGAAGTTCCCGGACACCTATGAGCGGAGGCTCGCGGTGCTCGATTTCGCGCCGGCGTTCGACCTGGACGGCGCGCTGGCGACCGCACGGCAGATCACCGGCCGGGACGACGCCTGGGCACACGTCGAAAGCGGGGCGCCATGACCGTCGAGCTGACGTTCACGATCGACGGCGTGGCGGTGCCGTTTCGCGAGGGGCAGACGATCATGGACGCCGCCGCGGCCGCAGGCATCTACATCCCGCACCTGTGTCATCAGCCGGGATATGCCCCTCACGGCAGCTGCAAACTGTGCACGGTGAGGGTGGACGGGCGACCCGCGACAGCCTGCACGACGCCGGCACACGAAGGCACCGCCGTCGAGAACGACACGCCGTCGCTCAACGATGACCGGCGCGCGCTCACCGAAATGCTCTTCGTCGAAGGCAATCACATCTGCCCGGCGTGCGAGAAGAGTGGCGACTGCCAGCTGCAGGCGGTTGGCTACTTCCTCGAGATGACCGCACTGCGCTTCGATCATTTCTATCCACCGCGCGACGTCGACGCATCGCACCCGGACATCCTGCTCGACCGCAATCGTTGCATCCTGTGCGCGCTGTGCGTCCGAGCAAGCCGCGAAGTCGACGGCAAGAACGTGTTCGCGATCGGCGGACGCGGCATGCAATCGCGGATCGTTGTCAACGCGCCGTCGGGGCGACTGGGCGACACCGACCTGACGCTCGCCGACACGGCGGCGCACATTTGCCCGGTCGGGGCGATCCTCCCCAAGCGGCAGGCATTCAAGGTGCCGATCGGGCAACGGACCTACGACGGGCACCCGATCGGCGTAGTCGCACTTGCGCCGCGCGGCCAAGGCGCGCGAGGACGGCCATGGCTGAACGCAAGCTGCGGGTCGCCACCACGTCGCTGGCTGGCTGCTTCGGCTGCCACACGTCGCTGCTCGACCTCGACCTGGAATTGCTCGACCTCGCGCAACACATCGAGTTCGACCGCTCGCCGCTGACCGACATCAAGCACTGCGGCCCGTGCGACGTGGGGCTGATCGAGGGTGGCGTGTGCAACGCGGAAAACGTTCACGTGCTCCGCGAATTCCGTGAGAACTGCCGGATCCTCGTAGCGGTCGGCGCCTGCGCGATCACCGGCGGCGTGCCGGCGCTGCGCAACAACCTCGACCTGTGGGATTGCTTTCAGGAGGTCTACCAGTACGAGCCAGGGACTGCCGGCAAGACGATCCCGAACGACCCGGAGCTGCCGCTGCCGTTCGACCAGGTGCGGCCGATCTACGAGGTGGTGCGTGTCGACTACTACCTGCCCGGGTGCCCGCCGCCGGCCGGCGCGTTCCGGCAATTGCTGACGGATCTTGTCGCGGGTCGCGAACCGCGGCTGTTCACTGATCTTCTTCGCTACGACTGAGTGCTGGATCGCCCATGACCATTTCGCTCGAAACCGCCGCGAACGCCGCGAGCCTGCGCCGCGTCGTGATCGACCCCGTGAGCCGGGTCGAGGGCCATGGCAAGGTGACATTGCTCGTCGACGACGACAACCACGTGCAGCAAGCGCGGCTGCACATCGTGGAGTTCCGCGGCTTCGAAAAATTCGTCCAGGGCCGGCCGTACTGGGAAGTCCCGATGCTGGTCCAGCGGCTGTGCGGGATCTGTCCGGTGTCGCACCATCTCGCCGCCTCGAAAGCGATGGATATGATCGTCGGCGCCAGCGAGCTCACGCCGACGGCGGAGCGCATGCGCAGGCTCCTGCATTACGGGCAGATCCTGCAGTCGCACGCGCTGCACTTCTTTCACCTCTGTTCGCCCGACCTGCTGTTCGGCTTTGGGGCGAACCCCGGCCAGCGGAACATCTTTGCGATTGCCGCCGCCTATCCGGACATCGCGAGGAGAGGCGTGTTGCTGCGCAAGTACGGCCAGGAGGTGATCCGCGTGACCTCCGGCAAGCGCGTCCACGGCTCCTGCGCGGTGCCGGGCGGGGTCAACAAACATCTCTCAACCGCCGAGCGAGATTACCTGCTCGCCGACATCGACCAAACAATCGCGTGGTCGCGCGATGCCGTCGAGTTGGTCAAACGACTGTACGCAGAGCGCAAGGACGACTACAACAGCTTCGGCCATTTCCGCTCGTCGTTCGTGAGCCTCGTCCGCGACGACGGCGCGCTCGACTTCTACCACGGCGGACTGCGGGCGACCGACGCCAACGGACGAACGATCTTCGACCATGCGGAGTACGCGAATTATTGGGATTACCTCTTCGAAGAGACCAAGACCTGGTCCTACATGAAGTTCCCGTATCTGAAGGCGCGAGGGCCGGTGGAGGGGTGGTATCGGGTCGGGCCGCTGGCTCGGATCAATCAGTGCGACTTCGTTCCGACGCCGGAGGCCGACGCCGAGCGGATCGCGTTCAAGGCCTTCGACGGCGGCAGTGCGACGCAGGCGAACCTCGCCTACCACTGGGCGCGGATGATCGAAATGCTGCACGCGGCGGAGAGTCTGCGCGAACTGCTGCACGATCCGCACCTCCTGGCCGGCGAGCTTGTCGTGCAGGGAACGCCCGCGTTGCGCGGGGTGGGCGTCATCGAAGCGCCGCGCGGTACGCTGATCCATCACTATCGCGTCAACGAGGACGACCAGATCGTGCGCGCCAACCTGATCGTCTCGACGACGCACAACAACACGGCAATGAACGAGGCAGTGCGGCGGGTCGCACTGCAGTACCTCGACGGTGCGGAGATCACCGAGGCGCTGCTGAATCACATCGAGGTCGCAATCCGCGCCTACGATCCGTGCCTGTCGTGCGCAACGCATGCGCTGGGGCAGATGCCCCTCGAGGTCGAACTGGTCGGCACCTCCGGAGAGCGGATCAGCGCACTCTCGCGCGATGGGGACGGCGTCCTACGTCGTCCCGTAGCGCTCGAGAGATGAGCGCCGCCCGGCCGCCCGCAGCAGCGGCGACAGCCGCAAGCGTGGGGGTACACCCATGAGCCGCATTCTCGTGCTGGCATGGGGCAATCCGGGCCGCGGCGACGACGGGCTCGGGCCATCGTTCGCCCAGGCGGCGCAAGACGTGGAGCACGCGCCGCATACGCTGACGTTCGCGACCGACTTCCAACTCCAGCCCGAGCATGCGACCGACCTCGTCGGCCAGGATGCGGTGCTGTTCGTCGATGCGAGCATCGACGCCGCGCCACCCTTCGCCTTCGCAGCCGTGGCCGCCGTGCGCGATCGCTCGTTCACTTCGCACGCCATGAGCGCCGCGGCATTGCTCGCCGCCTACCGCGATGCATTCGGTCGGCCGCCACCCGGCTTCGTGCTCGCCATTCGCGGCGAGCGCTTCGACCTCGGCGCTCCGATGAGTGAAGCGGCCGTTCGGAATCTCGACGCAGCCGTGGTGTTTTTCCGCCGGTTGCTCGACGTCGAATCGACGGCTGCCTGGCCGGGTCTCGTGCGCGCACGCGACTGCCGGGTGACCGCCCCCGATCGCGCGTTACACTTCGCTTCCGATCGGGAGCGCTAGAAGGGGGTGGTCATGGTACGGAAGGAAGTCATTGCGCGCGTGCGCCGATTCGTCGAACCCTACCGGGTCACGAAGGGGAGGGGATTCCGCCTCAAGGACTTCGACGCCGGTGACACCGGCGGCCTCGGGTCGGACCAAAAGCCGCAAGCGAAGGAACTGCTCGGAAGGGGCGTGCAGTGGCTCGCCGAAGAGCAGGACAGGCTCTACGCGCAGAACCGCTGGGCCGTGCTGCTCGTGTTCCAGGCGATGGACGCGGCAGGCAAGGACGGCACGATCAAACACGTGATGTCCGGCGTCAACCCGCAGGGCTGCCAGGTGTATTCGTTCAAGCAGCCTTCGTCCGAGGAGCTCGACCACGATTTCCTGTGGCGAACGATGCGCTGCCTGCCGGAGCGCGGGCGCATCGGGATCTTCAACCGCTCGTATTACGAAGAGGTGCTGGTGGTGCGTGTGCATCCCGAGTTCCTCCAGCGGCAGCAATTGCCGCAGGAATTCGTGGGCAAGCGCATTTGGGAGGAGCGACTCACCGACATCGCAGCGTTCGAGCGCTACCTTGCACGCAACGGCGTGGTGGTTCTCAAGTTCTTCCTCAACGTCTCGCGTAGAGAGCAGAAGCGGCGGTTCCTGGAGCGCCTCGACCAGCCGGAGAAGAACTGGAAATTCGCGCCATCGGACGTCGCCGAGCGGGCGCATTGGAACGATTACATGAAGGCGTACGAAGAAGCGATCCGCGCAACGGCTGCGAAGCAGGCTCCGTGGTTCGTCGTTCCGGCCGACAACAAGTGGTACACGCGGCTCGTCGTTGCCGCCGCGATCGTGGAAGCGCTCGAGCGGCTCGACCTCGCGTACCCGAAGGTCGACGCGGCAAAGCGAAAGGAACTGGCGGCGGCCCGTGCGGCCCTGACAAAGGAGTGATGACCCCCGTTCCGACGTGTCGCAGTCGGGGTCGCGCGCAATGCCGCCATGCGCGATAATTGCCATCGCAGCGCGACGCTCCGCCCCCACAAGCACGAGAACGGACCGCGCTGTGCCTGCGCATCACGGTCCCCCCGGCGAAAAGGAGCAGCACGATGAGACAGTTGGTTGCGGCGTTGGCGGCAACGGCCCTGGTGACGATCCTTGCCGCGTGCGCGGCGCCAAGCGGCGGCGGACCAGGGGAAATGGACATCCGCTCGGGGGTCATCGAGCAGATCAACCCGACCGAGATGAAATCCAACCACGACGCCGGGCTCGGGGCAATCCTCGGGGGCGTTGCCGGCGCGGGTCTGGGCAGCCTCATCGGCGCCGGTACCGGCCGGGAGGTCGCGATCGCCGCGGGCGCGATCGCCGGCGCGGTCGGCGGCAACTACGCCCAGAAGCGGTTCTACGACAAGCCGCAGCCGGCGCAGCAGGTCATCGTGCGACTGAACGGCGGCGTCCTCGTCTCGATCACGCAGCCGATCAACGCCCAGTTGCGTCCGGGTCAGAAGGTGTTCGTCGAGGGTAGCGGCGCGGACGCGAGAGTCGTCCCGCAAAGCTGATCCCGGCGAAGGCATTCGCCGCTGAACCAAAAGCCGGCCTTCACGCAAGTCGGCGAAACGCTCTTCCTTTGCGCTCGGCGACCAGCGGTCAGCGTCGATTCGCTTCCAGCCCCTGCGCGCGCAACTGGTCGAGCGATGCGTTCATCGTCAGCGCCTGCGGGTCTAGCCTGACGTGCAACAGCGCCGGCTTGCCCGCAGCAAGGGCACGTTCGAACGCGGGAGCGAAATCCGCGGTGCTCGCGACCGTTTCGCCATGCGCTCCGTAGGCGCGGGCGAGCGCGGCGAACTCGGGGTTGGCGAGCGCGGTGCCGTGCACACGCGCCGGATACGTGCGTTCCTGATGCATCCGGATCGTCCCGTACATGCCGTTGTCGATCACGACGAAGACCACGTTCAGCCGGTATTGCACCGCGGTCGCGAGCTCCTGCCCGTTCATCAGGAAGCAGCCGTCGCCGTTCCATGAGACGACGACGCGCTCCGGATGCACGGCCTTCGCGGCGACCGCAGCCGGCACACCGTAGCCCATCGCACCCGAGTACGGAGCCAATTGCGTGCGAAATCCCCGGTAGCGATAGAGTCGGTGCAGCCAGGTCGCATAGTTGCCGGCGCCGTTGGTGAGGATCGCGTCGTCGGGCAGGCGCGTATCGAGCCAACGCATCACCTGCCACAGGTCGAGGTCGCCTGGCACCGGTTGCGGCGCCTGCCAGGCCAGATAGTCGGCGTGCGCGCCGGCCGCGAGTCGAAGCGAGTCACCCGACCTTGGCGTTACCGCGGTCATCGCGGCGAGAAACGCACCGGGCGTCGCCGCGATCGCCAGCGCCGGCTGATAGACACGGCCCAGCTCCTCAGCGCCCGGATGGACATGAATCAGCGTCTGCTTCGGAACCGGCGCCTGCAATAGCGTGTATCCGCCTGTCGTCATCTCCCCCAGCCGTTCGCCGATGACGAGCAGCACGTCGGCGTCGCAGATCCGTGCAGCGAGCCGTGGATTGATACCGATACCTACGTCGCCGGCGTAATTCGGGTGCCGATTGTCGAACACGTCCTGGCTGCGGAACCCACAGGCAACCGGCAATCCGCACATCTCGGCGAACGCGCGCATCGCCGCGCATGCGCTGGCATCCCAGCGGCTGCCGCCGACCAGCACCAGCGGTCGTTGCGCGCCGGCGAGCAGCGCGCGCGCAGCGGCGATCTCCGCCGGATCGGGCGCCGCCGACACCGGCTCGATCCGCGGCGCGTCCGCGCACGTCGCGCGCGCGCCGAGCACGTCCTCCGGTAGCGCGAGCACAACGGGGCCCGGACGGCCGGACATCGCGATCCGGTAGGCATGGGCGACGTATTCGGGGATGCGCTCGGCACGATCGACCTGCGCCGCCCATTTGGCGACACCGCCGTACATCCGGCGGTAATCAATCTCCTGGAACGCCTCGCGATCGACGAAGTCGCCGCCAACCTGGCCGACAAAAGCGATCATCGGTGTCGAGTCCTGCGCCGCGGTGTGGATGCCGATCGCCGCATTGGACGCGCCGGGTCCGCGCGTTACGAACGCGATGCCCGGCCGACCGGTGAGCTTTCCATAGGCTTCGGCCATGTAGGCGGCACCGCCTTCGTGCCGGCAGACGATGAGCGACAGCGCTTCGCGCACGTCATAGAGCGCGTCGAGGACGGCAAGGTAGCTCTCGCCGGGGACGCAGAATGCATGCGTGGCACCCTGCGCGACGAGGTTGGCGACGAGGATCTCGCCACCGGTGCGGGGGAAGGTCAAGGGCTGTTCCGGATCGGGCGCCAGGGTCGACCCGGTCGCGCACAACGTCCATTCTATATAATCGGCGGCGGCCGCTTCCGCCGCTCGTCACCTGCCATGCCCACCTACGATCTCGTCGCCGATGCCGCGCAATTCGTCGCGGCGGGCCTCGCGCTGGCGCTGGCCACTCTCTGGCTGCGTCGCGACCTCCGCAAGAACATGGTCATCATGACCGTCGTGATGGCGGTGGGACTGCTCGGGCTCGTCGCGCTGCTGCGCTATGGAGACTCGCTCGCCGATGCGACGATCGCGGTCGTGCTGCGCGAAGCGCTGCTGCTGCTCGTCGCGATGGGATTCGCCCGCATCGTCATCATGTTCGTGGTGCAGGGCATGCTCGCCCGGCTCGCGATCCCGCGCATCCTCGCCGACGTGGTGATCGCCATCGTGCTCGTCGTGTTCGCGATCTACCGGATGAAAGTCACCGGCGTGAATCTCGCGAGCATCATCACCACCTCGGCGATCCTTTCCGGCGGTATTGCGCTGTCGCTGCGGGAGCCGCTGGAGAACCTGTGGGGCGGCATCGCGCTGCAACTCGACAACACGTGCCGGATCGGCGATTGGATCCGGATGGAAGGCGTGAGCGGGCAGGTGGTCGGGATCCGCTGGCGCTGCACGTCGATCGCGACCAACAATGGCGAAACCGTGATCATCCCCAACGTACAGCTGATGCGGAACCGGGTGACCGTACTGTCGCGCCGCGGCGACGAGCGGATCTTCTGGCGCCGAGAGATCGAGTTCTCGGTGTCCTACGATGTGCCGCCGCCGCGGGTCATCGCGGTCGTCGAAGCGGCGCTCGCGCGAGCGGAGATCCGCAATGTGGCAACGACGCCGCACGCCAGTGTCGTCTGTTCGAGCTTCGGCGAGAGCTCGATCCACTACACGGCCCGCTATCGGCTGACAGACCTCCTGCACGACTACTGGACCGATTCGCAGGTGCGTCTGCACATCCGGGCGACGCTCGCGCGCCACGGCATGGAAATCCCGTTCCCGCGCCGCGTGCTGATCCACGGTAGGGCCGCGAACGCGCGGGAACTGCACGAGAACGAGCTTGCCGCACGGTGCGAGACCCTCGCGCGGATCGAACTCTTCGCGGCGTTGACCGACACCGAGCGGCGTGCGCTTGCAGCCGGGCTCGCCGATTGCCCGTTCGTGGCCGACGACGTGATCGCGCGACAGGGCGAGGCGGCCGATTCGCTCTACCTCCTCGCTCGGGGCCGCGTCGGCGTCTTCGACGACAGCGCCGGAGGCACCGGCAAGCGCGACCGCCTGGCCACGCTTGAGGCCCCGGAGGTGTTCGGCGAAATGGGATTGTTGACGGGCCAGCCGCGGGGCGCGACGATCCTCGCGCAGAATGAAGTGCTTTGCTATCGGCTCGACAAGGCGGGATTCGACGCGATCCTGAAAGCGCGCCCGGAGCTCGTCGAGGCGATGTCGAAAGTCGTCGTCGCCCGGCAGGCCGCCAACGATGCGACGCTGCAGGCGCTCTCGGCCGACGCGCGCGCACGGCAGGCGTCGACCCGCACCGCCGAGCTCGTGCGCCGGATCAAAGGTTTCTTCGCCCTCTCCTGACGATCGCGCGGTGCCGCGTGAAGGGCCTAGCGTCCGGCGACCAGGTCTTCGCGCTTTACGAGGAACACGCTGTCCGGCGCCGTTGGCGGTCTCCAGCCAGACGAAAGGCATACGGGGAAACGCAAGTTCGGCCGCGGCGCGGTTGTGGCCGACTTCGACCACCAGCGTCCCGCCGGGGCCCAGGAACCGCGCCGCCTCTTTCACGATCGTGCGCACCGCGTCGAGACCGTCATCGCCGCCGGCGAGCGCCAGCGCCGGCTCATGTCGATACTCCGGCGGCAGCTCTTCCATCGCCATCGCCGTCACGTACGGCGGGTTGCTGATGATGAGGTCGTAGCTCTTTTCCGGCAGGTTCCCGAACAGGTCGGAGCGGATCAGGTTGATCCGGTCGGCGAGGCCGTAGTCGGACACGTTGCGCTGCGCCACCGTGAGCGCGTCGGCCGAAACGTCGACGGCGTCGATGTCGGCGACGGGATATGCGTGCGCGAGCAGGATCGCAAGGCAGCCGGATCCCGTGCACAGATCGAGCGCCGCCAGCACCTTGTCGGGGTCGCCAACGTAGGGCGCGAGACCGTCGGGCAGGAGCTCGGCAACGAACGAGCGGGGGATGATCACGCGCTCGTCGACGTAGAAGCGAAACTCGCCCAGCCAAGCCTCGTGCGTGAGGTAGGCGGCCGGGACGCGCTGGTCGATCCGCCGCTCGAACAGTTGCGCGAGCTGCAGACGTTCAGGCTGCGTGAGCTTCGCATCGAGAAACGGCTCCAGCCGATCGAGCGGCAGGTGCAGCGCGTGCAGCAGCAGGTAGGCTGCCTCGTCGTACGCATTGCTCGTGCCGAGGCCGAAAGCGAGCTTCGCCTCGCCGAAGCGCGTGACCGCGTAGCGCAGCCAGTCGCGCAGCGTCTCGAGATCGTGGGTGGGAGCACTCATTGTTGTACTCCCATAACGGCGCTCATGGGTGTACCCCCACGCTTGCGGCTGCCGCCGCTACGCTGCCCCCCAAGGGGGAGCAATTCGTCGCGGCCTCCGCACCTTTGGAGTGCACCCGTTGCTGCTTGGGGTCGGCCGCCACCCGCGCTCGCAGACGCGCCCTTCGGGCCTTGGCTTCGCCCTGCTCGCGCAGGCGTCCGTGGGGCGGCCCAGCGGCGCTCATGGGTGTACCCCCACGCTTGCGGCTGCCGCCGCTACGCTGCCCCCCAAGGGGGAGCAATTCGCGCCTTGGGGCGGCCCAGCGGCGCTCATGCGTCAGGCTGCACGCGCAGCAGTCGTTCGAGGATTCCGCGATACGCGGCGGCGAGCAGCGCGAGGTCGGCGATCCGCACACGTTCGTTCAACTTGTGGATCGACGCGCTGGGCGGGCCCAGCTCGACGACTTCGCGGCAGATGTCGGCGATGAAGCGACCGTCCGACGTTCCACCCGTACACGATATCTCCGGGGTCACGCCGGCGACTTCGCGTACGACTTCGGTCACGACGTCGACCAGGGTGCCGCGCGGCGTGAGGTACGGCTTGCCCGATCCGGTCCAATCAATTTCGAAGTCGAGGCCGTGCTTCGCGAGGATCGCCGCGAAGCGCTGCTGCAGCGATTCCCGCGTGCTCGCAGTCGAATGCCGGAAATTGAACATGACCGTGAGCGAGCCGGGAATGACGTTGGCCGCGCCCGTCCCACCGTGGATGTTCGACGCCTGCCAGGTCGTCGGCGGAAAGAACTCGTTGCCGTCATCCCAGCGTGTCGCCGCCAACTCGGCGAGCGCCGGTGCGGCCAGATGGATCGGGTTTCGCGCGTGCTGCGGATAGGCGACGTGTCCCTGGACACCCTTGACCGTCAGCGTGCCGGAGAGACTCCCGCGGCGGCCGTTCTTGATCATGTCGCCGAAGCGTTCCATTGCAGTCGGCTCGCCGACGAGGCAGAAGTCGATCCTCTCGCCGGCTGCGGCGAGCCTTTCGACGACCTTGGCGGTGCCGTCGACCGACGGACCCTCCTCGTCGGACGTCAAGAGCAGCGCCACCGATCCGGCCGCGCGCGGGTGCGCGACGACGAACCCCTCGACCGCCGTCACAAACGCCGCGAGCGAGCTTTTCATGTCGGCTGCACCGCGCCCGTAGAGCCAGCCGTCGCGCTCGGTCGGCGTGAACGGGTCCGACTCCCAGTCTTCGAGGGGGCCCGTGGGGACGACGTCGGTATGGCCGGCAAAGCAGACGAGCGGGCGCGTGTCCCCGCGCCGCGCCCACAGGTTGGTGACGCCGTTGAAGGCGAGCGTCTCGCAATGGAATCCGAGCGGGACGAGGCGAGCGGCAATGAGCGCCTGGCAGCCCGCATCATCCGGCGTGAGCGACCGTCGCGCGATCAGTGCGCGCGCGAGTTCGAGCGTCGGGTCGAGTGCATGGGATGCGGCAGGGCGCGTTGCGAGATCCATGCGCCGAATGTTAGCAAAACGCGATGCGCGCGCTGCCGCGGGTACGCGCGCAGGGGCGGGACGGGTCAATGCGGCCGGTCGAGCATCTCGGCGTCGATTTGCAGCGCGGTGAAATCGCTTTGCGGTCGCCTCGGTGCGCCCTTGTCGTCTTCCTGCGGCGACAGCCCTTCGACGCGGGCGGTCGGCGAGTTCTGGTTGATGAGCCACGCGAGGTTCGTCGGCGAGTCCGCGGCGATCATCGCCTCGTCGTAGCTGATCTGGTTGTCGAGGTAGAGACGGCACAGCGCCTGCTCGAACGTCTGCGAACCCGGATAGAGCGACTGCTCCATCGCTTCCTTGATCTGCGTGATCTCGCCGTTCTTGATCAGCTCCGCGATCAGCGAGGTGTTGAGCAGTATCTCCACCGCGGGCTGCAGGTCGCCGTCGCGGTTGCGGACGAGCCGCTGAGAGATGATCGCGCGGAGTCCGATCGAGAGGTCCGACAGCACGCCGGAACGAGCATCGTAGGGAAACAGGTTGATGATCCGCGACATCGCGTGGTAGCTGTTGTTGGCGTGCAACGTGGACAGGCACAGGTGGCCGGTCAGCGTATGCAGCAGGGCCTGCTGCATCGTCTCGCGATCGCGGATCTCGCCGATCATGATGAGGTCAGGCGCCTCGCGCAGCGCATTGGCCAGCGCCTTCTGGTAATTCTGGGTGTCGACGTTGAGCTCGCGCTGGTTGATGAGGCTCTGCTTGTGCTCGAACAGGTACTCGATCGGGTCCTCGATCGTGAGGATGTGGCCCGACTTGTTGGCGTTTCGATAGTCGATCATCGCCGCCAGCGTCGTCGACTTGCCCGAGCCGGTCGCGCCGGTGATGAGAACGAGGCCACGCTTCTCCATCACGACGTTGAGGAGCACCGGGGGCAGCTTCAGCTCCTCGAACGACGGAATGTGACTGCGAACGAAGCGAATCACCAGCGAGATCGTGCCGCGCTGGCGAAAGATGTTGATCCGGAAATTGCCGACGGCCCGGTCGAGATGCGAGAGGTTCATCTCGAGTTCGTTTTCGAACTCGCGCGCCTGCTCCTTGGTCATCAGCTCGTAGGCAATCCGGCGCACGGTCTCGACGTCCATCGGCTGCGTCGATATCGGCGACACCACGCCGTTGACCTTGATGTTGATCGGTGCGCCACAGGAGATGAACAGGTCGGAAGCCTGCTTCTCCGCCATCAGTCTGAACAACCGGTCGAGGTACATGTCAGGTTTCCCGGGCTACAATCGCGGTGCGGCCGAGGATTCAGCCGAAACCGCAAGTTTCCATGATAATGTCATGAATTGAAGGAGAGTTCCAGCGGGCCCGCCTGTGATGCCGATTTTCGGCACATCGGGACGATCCTGGCGATGGGCTGGGCTCCTGGCATCCTGATCCTTGTTCGAATCCCAAGTTTAAGCAAGTTTCATGCTCGCAATCATCGGCGGCAGCGGCCTGACCCGGCTCTCAACGCTCGCCGTGGCGCACCGTGAAGTGGTGCGCACCCCGTATGGCGAACCCTCGTCGGCGCTGCTGTTCGGGCAAATCGGCGGCCGCGACGCGGTGTTCCTCGCCCGGCACGGCCACGGGCACACGATTCCACCCCATCGGGTCAATTACCGGGCGAATCTGTGGGCGCTCAAGCACCGCGGCGCGACAGCCGTCGTGGCGGTGGCTTCGGTCGGTGCGATCCGCGGGGTAGCACCCGGCGAACTGGTCGTGCCGCACCAGCTGATCGATTACACGCATGATCGCGAAGGGACCTTTTTCGACGGTGGCGAGCGGGAAGTAATCCACGTCGACTTCACGCAGCCGTATACGGCGTCGCTGCGCCAGAAATGTCTCGCGGCGGGGGATCTCGCCGGCATCGCGATGACCGACGGCGGCGTTTACGGCGCCGTTTCCGGACCACGGCTCGAAACCGCGGCCGAGATCGACCGGATGGAACGCGACGGAGCGACATTGGTCGGAATGACCGGGATGCCCGAGGCAGCGCTCGCGCGCGAACTCGAGCTTCCCTATGCGGTGATCGCCGTCGTCGTCAACCATGCCGCGGGGCGCGGCGACTCCATGAACCGTATCTCGATGGACGGAATCGCCCGTGTGCTGGAGATCGCAATGGACAGTGTTCGTGCATTGCTCGAGCGCATCGGACCGATGATCTGAGGTGAGCGTGCGATGATTCGTGAAGTCCTGCGCATGGGCGATGCCAGGTTGTGGCAGATGTCGCGTCCGGTTGCCGCCTTCGGCACGCCGGAACTCATGGATCTGCTCGTCGACATGCGCGATACGATGGCCGCGGAAAATGGCGCCGGACTTGCCGCCCCGCAGATCGCGGTCCCGCTTCAGGTGGTCATCTTCGGCTTCGCCGAAAATCCCCGGTATCCCGACGCCGAACCGGTTCCCTACACCGAGCTCGTCAATCCGCTCTTGACGCCGCTCGGCGACGAGATGGAAGTCGGCTGGGAAGGCTGCCTGTCGGTGCCGGGCTTGCGCGGCGTCGTGCCCCGGTATACGCGGATCCGCTACGAGGGCTTCGATCCGCAGGGTCGCCCGATGCGGCGCGAAGTCGAAGGCTTCCATGCCCGCGTTGTCCAGCACGAATGCGACCATCTGCAGGGCATCCTTTACCCGATGCGGATGCGCGATTTCCGCCAGTTCGGCTATACCGACATCCTCTTTCCCGAAGTGGCGACGGCGGAGGAGTAAATCTGTCATTCCCGCGATAGGGGGAATCCAGCGTCGTCGGGAAAAGTCGCTGGGTCCCCCGCCTTCGCGGGGGCGACGGATCTACACCCGCAGCTGGTCGTAGAGGTCAGTCTCGAGTTTCAGTAGCGCCTGCTCGTCGTGCAGGCGTGCGCCGTCGATCAGGAACACGTCCTCCGCGCGCTCGCCCAGCGTGTTGATCTTGGCGCTGGTCACGTTGATGTTCGCGTGCGCCAGCGTATAGGCGATCTGGGCGAGGAGGCCGGGCCGGTCGCCGGCGATGATTTCCAGGATGTGGTGCGTGCCTTTGTCGTCGGGAAATATCTGCACGGCGGGCGTGAGCGGGAAGTGCCGTAGTTGCCGGCTCACGCGGCCGGCCACCGGCGGCTCCAGCGGCCGCTGCTCGGTCAGCACCGTCTTGAGCTCGAACTCCACCTGCTGGATCGTGTCGCGGTACGAGGTGTCCGGATTGGCGGGGTCGAGGATCGCGAACGTGTCGAGCGCATAGCCATGTCGCGTCGTATGGATCTTCGCCTCGAGAATCGACAGCCCGCGGCGCCCGAAGTAGCCGCAGATCCGCGCAAAGAGATGCTTCTGGTCCGGCAGGTAGGCCATCACCTGCAGCCCGGCCTCGCCGCGCGACAGTCGGGCGCGCACGACGGGCTCGCGGCGCTCGATACGCCAGTAGAGCTGCCGCGAATGCCACGCGATCTCGTCGGCCGTATGGCGCTGGAAATAGACGTTGTCGAGCTGTGCCCACAGCGGGCGTTCGGCGCCGTCCGGAACCGCGTAGAGGCGCAGCAACCGCTGCGCTTCGGCTTGTCGCTGCTGCAGGCTGTCGGCCAGCGTCACCGCGCCCGCCACGCCGGCGAGCCGTGCTCGCGTGGCGTGGAAGAGATCCTCGAGCAGGCGCGCCTTCCACGCGTTCCACACCTTCGGACTGGTGCCGCGGATGTCGGCGACGGTCAACAGATAAAGCGCCTTGAGGCGCCGCTCGGTCCCGACCTTTGCAGTGAACGTGGCCACGACGTCGGGATCGGAGACGTCCTGCTTTTGCGCCGTCGTCGACATCGTCAGATGCTGGGCGACGAGCCAGCCGATGAGCTCGGTATCCTCGACGGGTACCCCATGCGCGCGGCAGAAGCGTCGCGCCTCGCGCTCGCCGAGCGTCGAGTGATCACCGCCGCGCCCTTTGGCGATGTCGTGGAACAGCCCGGCGAGGTAGAGCACTTCCTTGCGCTCGAAATCCGCGATCAGCCGCGAGCACAGCGGATACTCGTGCGCATGCTGCGGCTCGGTGAAGCGGCGCAGGTTGCGGATCACCATCAGGATGTGCTCGTCCACCGTGTAGACGTGGAAGAGGTCATGCTGCATCTGGCCGACGATGCGGCCGAACGGCGGCAGGCAATGACCGAGGATCCCATAGAGATTCATCCGCCGCAGCTCGTGCGTCTGGCCGCGACCCTCGCGGAACACCTGCAGGAACAGCGCGCGATTGGCAGGATCGCGGCGAAAGCGCGCATCTATCCGGTTGCGATTGCGCCACAGCGCGCGCAGCGTCCGCGCCGACATTCCCTTCAGCTCGGGATGGCGCTGGAGCGTCAGGAACGCGCCGAGCATCGCCGCGGGACGACGCTCGAACAGCATTTCGTCGCGGACATGGAGCAATTCGTCGATAGCGAGGAAGTCGTCGTCGATCGGCGTCGGCTCGGCCGGGATCGGGAACAGCCGCGCGTGCAGGTTCTGCAGCAGGATCACGTTGACCTGGCGGACGAGCTTCGCAGCACGGTAGTAGCGCTGCATCAATTGCTCGCTTGCGCGCTTCGCGGCGGTGTCGGCGAGCTTCAATTCCCGCGCGAGCGCATTCTGTTGATCGAAGACGAGGCGGTCCTCCCGGCGGCCGGCGAGGTAGTGGAGGCGGACACGCAACGCGCCGATGAAGCGCTCCTGGCGCGACACCGTCCGCGCTTCCTGCATCGTGATCAGCCCCGCTTTCGCCAATTCGCGCCACGAGCGTCCGAGGCCCGCTGCGCGGGCGATCCAGAGCACGGTCTGCAGATCGCGCAGCCCGCCGGGGCTTTCCTTCAGGTTCGGCTCGAGGTTATAGGCGGTGTCGTGGTACTTGATGTGCCGCTGCTGCTGCTCGAGCACCTTGGCTTCGTAGAAATGGCGCGCGTCGATCGCCGCGGCAAACGCGCCTGCAAAGCGGCGGTAGGGCGGTCGCGAGCCCGCGACCAGACGATGCTCGAGCAAGCTCGTCTTGATCGTGATGTCCTTCGCCATATCGGCCGCGCACTCGTGAACGGTGCGCACGCTGTGGCCGATCTCGAGGCCCACATCCCACAGCATGCCGATGAAGCGCTCGACGAACACCGTGCCTGCGGCATCGAGCGGGCGCGACAGCAGGATCAGGACATCGACGTCGGAATGTGGAAAGAGCTGGCCGCGCCCGTACCCGCCGACCGCTACCAGTGCCATGTCGGGCGGCGACGCGAGCTCGGTCCAGACGGCCGTCTGCACGCGGTCGACGAGGCGAGCGTGTTCGCGCAGCAGCTTCGGTGTGTCCGGCCGCGCGTGGAACGCCGCGTGCAGTGCCGCTCGGCCGTCGGCGAGCGTCTGGCGGCAGAGCTGTGCGACATCGGCTGCCGGTTCGCCGGCGCGTACCGGGGCGGGGGCGATGGATTGCATACGGGTACCGGCGCGGTCCGCGCGCGGGAGTCAGGCCGCGGACGGCATGCCCGGGGACGTCGTCAGCACCTCGAAGCCGTCGGGCGCCACCAGCACCGTATGCTCCCATTGCGCCGACAGCGAGTGGTCTGCGGTGACGATCGTCCAGCCGTCGGCGAGACTGCGGATCGCCGCGCGCCCCGCGTTGATCATCGGCTCGATCGTGAAGATCATGCCGGGCTCCAGCGCGAGCCCGGTGCCAGGGCGGCCGTAATGCAGTACCTGCGGCTCCTCGTGGAATTGCCGGCCGATCCCGTGGCCGCAGAATTCGCGCACGATCGAAAAGCCGTGCTCCTCGGCGAACTTCTGGATCGCATGGCCGATGTCGCCGAGGTGGGCGCCGGGCCGCACCGCCCGAATCCCGCGCCACATCGCTTCGTAGGTCGTCTCGACCAGCCGCTTCGCCTGGATCGACGGCGTGCCGACGAAGAACATCCGGCTCGAGTCGCCGTGCCAGCCGTCCTTGATCACGGTGACGTCGACGTTGACGATGTCGCCGGGCTTGAGCTTCCGGTCGCCGGGAATCCCATGGCAGACGACGTGGTTCACCGACGTACAGATCGACGCAGGGTAGGGCACGTGGCCCGGCGGCTGATAGTTGAGGGTGGCCGGGATCACGTGCTGCACGTTGACCTGGTAGTCGTGGGCGAGCCGGTCGAGCTCGCCGGTCGTCATCCCGGGCCGCACGTGCGGTGTCAGCCAGTCGAGCAACTCCGCGGCGAGGCGCCCGGCAACGCGCATCTTCTCGATGTCTGCTTCGGATTTGATGGTGACCGACGTCATGGTTGTGTGTCGGGCGTCGGGGCGCACGGGTCGGGCCGATCGAGCGCTCTTCTCACGCGCGCAGCAACTCGTTGATGCTGGTCTTGGCGCGCGTCTTTGCGTCGACCTGCTTTACGATGACCGCGCAGTAGAGGTGACAGTTTCCCGTCCCCGACGGCAGGCTGCCGGCAACGACGACGGATCCCGCCGGCACGCGCCCATACCTCACCGCGCCGGTCGCACGATCATAGATCTTCGTGCTCTGCCCGATGAAGACCCCCATGCCGAGCACGGAGTTCTCCTCGATGATGACGCCTTCGACAACTTCCGAGCGGGCGCCGATGAAGCAGTTGTCCTCGATGATCGTCGGGCCGGCCTGCAGCGGCTCCAGCACGCCGCCGATGCCGACGCCGCCCGAAAGGTGCACGTTCTTGCCGATCTGCGCGCACGAACCGACGGTGGCCCAAGTGTCCACCATCGTGCCCTCGTCGACGTAGGCGCCGATGTTGACGAACGACGGCATCAGCACGACGTTCGCGGCGATGAAGGCGCCCCGGCGCGCGACGGCAGGCGGAACGACGCGCACGCCGGCGGCGGCGAGCTGCGCATCGGACAACCCGGTGAATTTCGTGGGCACCTTGTCGAAGAACGCGAACGGCTCCGCGCTCCCGGGCCGTTGCGCAAAGCGCATCGCCGCGTTATCGGCGAGTCGGAACGACAGCAGCACGGCCTTCTTCACCCACTGGCGAACGGTCCAATGGCCACCGATCTTTTCGGCCACGCGCAGCCGGCCCGCGTCGAGCTCGCCGATCACGTGCATCACCGCGTCACGGATGGCATTGGACGCCGAGAGTGGCGACAGCGTCGCGCGCGTCTCCCATGCGGCGTCGACAGTCTGTTGCACGTCGGTCATTGATGTGGGTCCTGGGAAATGCCGGGCAAAACGGTCATTTTACCGTGGCTTCCGGGTTTTTCCGCGACCCGCAGCACAATCGACGGGGCTACATCGACTTGAATCGGTGCGCGAAGGTGCGGCTGACGGCGAGCTTCTCGTCGCGGTCGCGCAGCACGATCAGCGGCTCGCCCCGCCAGTCGCGGTCGACGCGGGCGACGGCGCGCAGATTGACGATCGTGCCGCGGTGGATCTGCCAGAAGGCATCCGGGTCGAGCTCGTCGTGCAGGTCCTTGATCGGCTTTCTGATCAGCGCCTCGCCGTCCCGGGTGACGACCCGCGTGTACTTGTCCTCGGCCTGGAAGTAGAGGACGTCGTCGACGGCGATCATCCGCATCGACGCGCCGAGCGAGGCGCGGATCCACTTGAGCGGGCCCGGGCCGCCGTCGCGCGCGCTCAATCGTTCGAGCAGCGCAGTGAGATCAAGGGGCGCTGTCGCCAGCCGCGCCTTCAACCGTGCGACGACCTTGGCGATGCGCTCGGCCGCGGGCGGCTTCAGCACATAGTCGACCGCCCCTTCGTCGAACGCCGCGATCGCGTACTCGTCGTAGGCAGTCACGAACACGATATGGCAGGCGCCGTCGAGTTCGCGTGCGACGTCGAGGCCCGAACGGACCGGCATCCGGATGTCAAGAAACGCGATGTCCGGGCGGTGCTCGCCCGCGAGCGCCAGCGCTTCGTCACCGTTCGCGGCCTCCGCGACGACCTTGAGTTCCGGCCATGCCTCGGCGAGCCGCGCCTTGAGCTGCGCGCGCAGAAGCGGTTCGTCCTCGGCGATCAGCGCGGTGGGCATCCTTCAGGCATCGACGTATGGAACTTCAATCGTAGCGCGCGCTCCGTGCGGTGCGACGTCCGCGAGCGAGAATCGTCCCGCCGGCCCGAACAATGCGGCGAGCCGGTCTCGGACATTGGCGAGTCCGACACCTTGGCCCGGGCGCGCTGCCCCGCCGGCGATACCCCGGCCCGTGTCGGTCACGCTGACGACGAGGCGATCGCCATCACGGCGGGCGTCGATCCGGATCGTACCACCCTCGGCCTGCGGCTCGAGCCCGTGGGTGACGGCATTCTCGACGATGGAGATCAGCAGCACGGGCGGGAACGCGTGAGTCCGCAACGCTGTGGGAACGTCGATGGTGAAAGCGAGGCGCTGGCCCATCCGCATGCGCAAGATGTTGAGGTAGGCCTCGACCAACTCGATTTCCTGCCCCAGCGTCGCACTTGCGCTGCGCAACTGCGGCAGGGCGGCACGCAGGTAGGCGAGCAGATGTCCGAGCAGCTTCGACGCCTGCGGCGGATCGGTCTCGGTGAGGTATTGCACGGATGCCAGCGTGTTGAACAGGAAATGGGGCTCGACCTGCGCCTGCATCAGCTTCAGCTCGGATTCGACCGCCTGCTTGGCCAGCAGATTGCGATCCGCTTCGGCCTTGAGCATCGCGGCGCGCATGCGCCCATCCCGGTACTTGAGCAGGAAGAACACGCTCACGCACAAGCCCATGACGAAGCCCCCGAGCGAGGTCCAGGCGAACTGACCGACGCGCAGACGCACGCTTTCGAGGCGGTAGTTTTGCTCCGCGATGACGTAGCCCTTGATCGCAATCAACAGCGCAACGCCGATCGCCGTCCCGATCGCTACGGCGATGATCAGCCGCCAGACCGGACGCGGCTTGTCCCAGGGGCTGGCCGCATTGACGGCGTAGGCGATCGACAGACCGAAGGACTGCGCCGAGATGAACGGATGCCAGAACGGTCGCGCATCGTCGAGGGACAGGATTGCGGCGACGCCGGTGTTGATCGCGACGATCAACAGGATCGTGAGCCATGACGCGCGAAAGCCGGCAGCTGCGGCGGCGAGCCAGCCCGGCCGGATGGTGACAGTGGGCGATGTATTCATGCCCGTGATTCTAGGTCGTGCGCCGGGTCTTTCCTCGTTGCCGCGACGAAACGCCCCGGGCGCCGACAGGGCGCTGCCAACGGGTTACAACGCGCGGGCAAAGGCGGCGATTCGCGCCACCGCCTCGGCGCACTCGGTCTGCCGCGCCACCAGCGCGATCCGGATCCGGCCGCGGCCCGGGTTCGTCCCATGCGCTTCCCGGGCGAGGTAGCTCCCGGGAAGCACGGTGACCGCCTGCTCGGCCCGCAGGCGCTTCGTGAATTCCACGTCGTCGATCGGCGTTTGCGCCCACAGATAGAACGCAGCGTCGGGCATCACGCAGGGCAGCGCCGCGGCGAGCAGCGGTTGCAGCGCACGGAATTTCGCGGCGTATTCGGCGCGATTCGCGCGGACGTGGACTTCGTCATTCCACGCGGCGATGCTGGCGGCAGCGACCGCCGGCGACATCGCCGAGCCGTGGTAGGTGCGGTAGAGCAAGAATGCATGCATGAGGGCCGCATCGCCGGCGGCGTAGCCCGAGCGCAGGCCCGGAGCATTCGAACGCTTGGACAGGCTGCCGAACGACACAAGGCGCGGAAACGTGTCGCGGCCGAGCGCGTGGGCGACCGCGAGCGCGCCCAGGGGTGGTTTCTCCTCGTCGAAGTAGATCTCGGAATAGCACTCGTCGGCGGCGATGGCGAAACCGTGCCGATCGGACAGCTCGAACAGGAGTCGCCATTCATCGGCGGTCGTCACGCGGCCGGTCGGGTTGTCGGGCGAGCAGACGTAAACCAGCTGGGTACGCGCCCAGACGGCGTCCGGGACATCGTGCCAAGCCGGGGCGTGCCCTTTCGCCGCGACGGTGTTGACGCAATATGGCGTGGCACCCGCGAGCACCGCCGCGCCTTCGTAGATCTGATAGAACGGGTTCGGCATGACGACGGTCGCGCCGGGCCGGCTGCCATCGATCACGGTCTGCGCGAAGGCGAAGAGTGCCTCGCGACTGCCCAAGACCGGCAGGACTTGCGTGGCGGGATCGAGTGCGGCGAGGCCGTGCCGATGCGCGAGCCACGTGGCGATCGCCTCGCGCAAGGCGGCCGTGCCGATCGTCGTGGGATAATTCGCCACCCCGGCGGCGGCGGCCGTCATCGCGTCGAGGACGAGCCGCGGCGTCGGATGCTTCGGCTCGCCGATCGACAAGTTGATCGGGGCGGGCCCCGGATCGGGCGTCACACCAGCGAACAGTAGTCGCAGCCGCTCGAACGGATACGGCTGCAGGCGGGAGAGGCGAGGATTCACGTGGGGCAGCGCGGCCACAGGGCGAGGCACGGACGAGCCAGCGGCGCGCCCACCGGTGGGAATTGCACGTCGGTGCCCGGCGATTATAGCGGAGCGCCATGCGCGTCTCGTACGCCACGACGCGGGGCGTCCCGATGAGCGTAATGCCCGCTGGCGAGCGCACGACCTCGGATGCTGCGCGCCCCGCCAAGCCACCCTGGCCATGGCGCGCCGCATCGGCGCTGGCGACGCTGGGGGGTGCCATCCTCCTTGCGATCGTGCTCGCCCATTGGGGATGGCGCGCCTTCGGTCCGACGCCGGCTTCCCCGCCACTGCCTGAGACGCCGGAGCGCTGGACGACGGCCATCATTGCGGCGCCGGTGTTCGGGCGACCCGGCGCGAGCCCGGCGGCCGGGCCGTCCGGCTTGCCGCCGGCGCCCGCGACGCTGCGCGGGGATGCGCGCCTGTTGGGCGTAGTTGCCGAGCAGGGGGGCGGCGGATATGCGCTGTTCCGGCTGCCCGACCGCGGTCCGGTGTTCGTGGGCGCGGGACAGGAAATCGCGAAGGACGTGACACTCGAAAGCGTACGCAACGATGGCGTACGTATTCGTGATCATGGCGAAACGCGCGATCTCGTGTTGCGCGCCGCACCGGCCCCGGCGAACTCGACTCCACCGCCGGCAGACCGATCCCGGCAAGCGACCGTGCGCGCCGCGTGCGCGGCCCCCGCCGGCTATACGGGACCGGTGTATCGCCTCAACGCGGAGCTCCTGACGGGCATTGCGTCGCAACCCGATAGCTGGAAGGCGCTGCTCGCCCCAAGTGGCCGTGGCCTCGCCGTCCGCGACGCAAGTGGCTTTGCCGCGTTGCTCGGGATGAAGGTCGGTGACCACGTGGAGGAAGCGAACGGCATCGCGCTTTCCGGCGTCGACGACGTACTCACCGCGGTCGTCAGGCCGCTCCTCGCGAGCCAACCCGTGCGATTGGCCGGCACGCGCGACGGCAAGCGCGCCGAGTGGCTGTTCGTCAACGCCGGCGCCTGCCCCGGCTGAACCCCGCGGCGCTCGGAATCATGCGCGTGCCCGCAGCGGCAGCCAGGGGAGAAGGCCCGCCGGTTCGTCGATGTAGCCGTCCGCCGGCCATGCGTCCGGCGTCGCGCCGGGCTCGATGTATCCGTACCGCGCGACGATCGTGCGCATCCCTGCGGCAACGCCCGCACTGACATCGCGCTCGGCGTCGCCGACGTACACGCAACGATCCGGCACGACGCCGAGACGCTCGGCTGCCGCGCGCAATGGCGCCGGGTGCGGTTTCGCGAACGGCATCGTGTCGCCGCAGATGACAGCGCGGGCTCGCGGCGTCAGGCGCAAAGCGTCGAGAAGCGGCAGCGTGTAACGCGTGGCCTTATTGGTGACGATTCCCCATGCGAGAGCCCGCGCTTCGATCGCGTCGAGCAATGCACCTGCGGTCGCGAAAAGCGCGGACTCCACGCACACGGCGGACGCATATTGGGCGAGAAAAGCTTCGCGCAGTGCCTCGTACGCCGGTTCGTCGGGCGCCACGCCCATCCCGGCACCGATCAGCCCACGGGCGCCGTGGGAGGCGAACGGGCGCAGCCGGTCAAGCGGCACCGGTGCGAGCCCGCGCCCGGCACGGACCCGGTTCAGCGCGGCCGCGAGGTCGGGCGCCGTGTCGACCAGCGTGCCGTCGAGATCGAAGAGTACGGCGTCGATCGGCAGCGCCTGCGGGCGGCGCGGGCGCGGCGCACGCGCCTCACGCATCGGCGGGACGGCGAAATGCCATCAGGTAATTGACTGCGGTATCCGGTCCGAGCCGGAACTGCTTGGTCAGCGGATTGTAGGTGAGGCCCGTGAGGTCGAGCGGCGTCAAGCCCGCGCGGCGCGCGAACTGCGCGACCTCGGAGGGCTTGCGGAACTTCGCATAGTCGTGCGTGCCCCGCGGCAGCAGTCCCAGAACGTATTCGGCGCCGAGGATCGCGAGCGCATAGGCTTTCGGATTGCGATTGATTGTCGCTATGGCGACTACGCCGCCCGGCTTCACCAGCGCCGCGCAGGCAGCGACGATCGACGCGGGGTCGGGCACGTGTTCGAGCAGCTCCATGCACGTGACCAGATCGAACGCACCAGGCGCTTCGATGGCGAGTGCCTCCGCAGCGACGAGCCGGTACTCGACAGTCGCGCCGGATTCGAGCTTGTGCAGTTTCGCGACGCCGAGCGCTTTCTCGCCGAGGTCGATCCCGAGCACCGAAGCGCCGCGCTCGGCCATCGACTCGGACAGGATGCCGCCACCGCACCCGACATCGACGACGCGCTTGCCCGCGAGGCCACCGCCGACGCGATCGACCCAATCTAGCCGCAGTGGATTGATCCGGTGCAGCGGACCGAACATCGCGCTGTCCGGATCCCACCAGTGGTGGGCGAGCGATCCGAACTTGGCGAGCTCGGCTGCATCGACGTTGGCGGCATTCGCAGGTGCGGGGACGACCGGGACGTTCATTGCAGACGTTCCTGCCAGAAGTGGGCGCGGGCCACGATAGCCGCTTCGTCGGCGGTCGTCAAAAAGCGGTCGGCGACCACCCGTTCACCACCGATCCAGACATCGGTCACCGCGTCGCGGCCGACCGCGTGGACCAGATGCGAGACCGGATCGTAACAGGGCACCGCATCTATTCCGGTGAGATCCACTGCGACGATGTCTGCCGCCTTGCCCGCGGCAAGCGAGCCGATCTCGCGTTCGAGGCCGAGCGCCCGCGCACCACCCAGCGTCGCCGCGTACAACGCCTGCGCCGCCGGCAGCGCCGACGCATCGCCCGTCGTGACCTTGGCGAGGAGGGTTGCCAGACGCATCTCGCCGAACATGTCGAGCCGGTTGTTCGATGCCGCGCCGTCGGTGCCGAGCGCGACGTTGATGCCACGGGCAAGCAGTGTGCAGACCGGGGCAATGCCGCTGCCGAGCTTCATGTTGGAAGCCGGACAGTGGACAACATGGCCGCCGTGCGTCGCCATCAGGTCGATGTCCTCCGGCGTCAGGTGTACACCATGGATCGCGATGAAGCCCGGCCCGGTCGCGCCTAGAGAATGCAGCCGCGCGAGCGGAGTGGCGCCGTGGCGGTCGCGGCTTTGTGCGACCTCGAGCGCCGTTTCGGCGAGATGTGTCTGGATCGGCAGGTCGAGCTGCCGCGCGTAGACGACAATTTTCTCCCAGGTCGAATCGCCGACGGTGTAGGGCGCATGTGGCGCCAGCGCAAACGCGAGCCGCGGCTCGTGCTTCAGCGCGTCGCGCATCGCGAGTCCTCGCTGCAGATAGCCGTCGGGGTCGGCAGCGTAGGGCGTCGGGAAGTCGAGGATCGGAATCCCGAGCATTGCCCGGATGCCCGTCTCGACAAAGGCCCGCGCACTCGTTTCGGCGTAGAAATACATGTCGTTGCAGCAGGTGACCCCACCGCGCAGCATCTCGGCCGCGGCGAGGCGCGCGCCGTCGTAGACGAAATCCGGCGCCACGAATTGCGCCTCGCGCGGCCAGATGTGGTGCTCAAGCCAAATCGCGAGCGGCACGTCGTCGGCGATGCCGCGAAACAGGCTCATTGCCGCATGCGTGTGCGCGTTGACGAGACCCGGCAGCAGCACGTGGCCGGGCAACGCGACGTGTGTGCGGGGAGCGAAAGCCAGCGCTGCGTCGGCCTGGGGGGGAATCGCGACGATGCGGCCGCCGTCGACGATCAGTGCGTGACGGGCAAGCGCGCCCGCAGGTTCGACTGGAATGATCCAGCCGGCATCGAGACGGAGGTCGACGGATTGCATTGCGGTTGGCACGCGACTGCGCGTTAGGCGTCATGCTCGGACGAAAAAAAGCCCCGCGCGACGGCGGGGCTTTTTCGTCAGACGGCGCGCGCTACTTCTTGACCGCTTCGCCCTTCACTTCGACCTCGACGCGGCGATCCGGTGCGTAGCAGGCGATCAGTTCCTTCATGTTCTTCTGTTTGCACACCAGGCCCGGAACCGGCTGCGTCTTGCCCATGCCAAGGGTCTCGATCCTGTCCTTGGCTACCCCCTTCGATACGAGATAGTCGCGGACGGCATCGGCACGGCGCTCCGACAGCTTTTGGTTATACGCCTGCGAACCGATCGGGTCGGTGTGACCGGTGACGAGTACCAGCTCCAGCTTCTGGACGTCTTTCAGCTTGGAGATGATCTCGCTGTCGATCGCCGCCTTGCCTTCGGGCTTCAGCACGGCCTTGTCGAAATCAAACAGTGCCTTCGACGCCAGCGTGATCTTTTGCACCTGTGGCGGCGGCGGGGGCGGCGGCGGCGGCGGCGGGGGCGGCGGCGGCGGCGGCGCTACGACCGGTAGCGGCGCAGGCTTCGGCACGAGGTCGGGGTCACATTCGACGATCGCCATGCTCGGTGCCCAGTAACCGGTGCGATAACACAGGTTGCCGATCTTGGGGTCGCCGAAATTGGCGTTCCGGACGACGTTGTTCGTGGGCGTGCCGGTGGCCGACAGCACATAACCGCTGTTAGTCGGATCCGCCTGCGCGGCTGCGCCGCCGGAGAAAATCGCGGCCAGCGCACCGACGAGGGCACCTGTAACGAGACGACGAGTCATTGTTTCACCCCTTTGGCTTTGGTATTGAACAAGTTTTTCTGCAAACCCTGCAAATTCCCGCGTCACGCATGGCGCCGCGGAGGCGGCCGACGCGCCGAATCCCTTGTTTCGACAAAAACTATAGCACAGGGGTCTTAAGGGGTGCAAAAGAAAGTGGGGTTTCGGCAACAGCGAGCCCGCGACTGTCGCGGCAATGCAACGCCGTGATAAAATTTTGTATTTTCAAGGCCCTCCGGTGCCCGCTGCGCGCATTGCCGTCCACTTCAAAGGCGGCTCCGGTCGCGCCGGGCAGCCGCATAGAGCGATAGCGGATCCTGCGCGGTTTCGTCGCGGCAAGGCCGAAGAACCCCGGACGATGGTCAAGTAACGACAATCAGCGAAGATATCCCGCCCATGGAGCAGTTTGCCAAAGAAACCCTGCCTGTAAGCCTGGAAGCCGAAATGCGGCATTCCTACCTCGATTACGCCATGAGCGTGATCGTCGGACGGGCGCTGCCGGATGTTCGCGATGGGTTGAAGCCGGTCCACCGGCGCGTCCTCTACGCGATGCACGAGGCGAACATCGTCTTCAATCGGCCGTACGTGAAGTGCGCACGTGTCGTCGGCGACGTAATGGGCAAGTACCACCCGCACGGCGACATGGCGATCTACGACACGCTGGTGCGCATGGCGCAGGACTTCTCGCTGCGCTACCCGCTGATCGACGGCCAGGGCAACTTCGGCTCGGTCGATGGCGACAACGCCGCGGCGATGCGCTACACCGAGTGCCGGCTGCAGAAGATCACCAATGAACTCCTTGCCGATATCGACAAGGAAACCGTCGATTTCGTCCCCAACTACGACGGAAAGGAACAAGAACCAACGGTGCTGCCGTCGCGCCTGCCCAACCTGCTCGTCAACGGTTCGTCGGGCATCGCCGTCGGAATGGCGACCAACATTCCTCCGCACAACCTGACCGAGGTCGCCAACGCATGCCTTGCGCTGCTTGCGAATTCGGAGGTGACGATCGACGAGCTTATCGATCTCGTGCCGGCGCCCGATTTCCCTACTGCCGGGATCATCTACGGCACCGAAGGCGTGCGCGAGGGCTACCGGACCGGCCGCGGCCGGGTGGTGATCCGTGCCCGCACCCACGTCGAAGACGTCGGGAAGGGCGATCGCCAGGCGATCATCGTCGACGAGCTGCCTTACCAGGTCGGCGGCGACCAGGTGCTGAAGCGCGTTGGGGAGCTCGTCGCCGAAAAGAGGATCGAAGGCATCGCCGACCTGCGCAACGAGAGCGACAAGAAAGGCATGCGCCTCGTTATCGAGTTGAAGCGCGGCGAGATCACCGAAATCGTCCAGAACAACCTGTTCAAGCTCACGCAGCTGCAGGACAGCTTTGGCATGAACATGGTGGCGCTGGTCGACGGGGCACCGCGTGTTCTCAACTTGAAGCAGTTCCTCGAGTTCTTCCTCCAGCATCGGCGCGAGGTCGTGGTCCGCCGCACGCGCTACGAGCTCAGGAAGGCGCGCGAGCGGGGGCACATCCTGGAAGGGCTCGCCGTCGCGCTTTCGAACGTCGACGCGATCATCGCGCTGATCAAGGCGGCGGCCACGCCGGCGGAAGCAAAGGCTGCGCTGATGGCGGAGACCTGGCGCTCGCCGCTGGTCGAGGAGATGCTGACGCGCGCCGCGGCGGACGCCGCACGCCCCGAGGGGCTGCCGCTCGAATTCGGCTGGCATGAGACGGCGAGCGGTTACCGACTCTCCGATGCGCAGGCGCAGGCGATCCTCGAGTTGCGGTTGCAGCGCCTGACCGGCCTCGAGCAGGACAAGGTCCGCACCGATTACCGCGACGTGATGGCCGAGATCGTCGACCTGCTCGACATCCTCGCCAAGGCGCAGCGCGTGACCACGATCATCCGTGACGAGTTGACCGCGATCCGCGACCAGTTCGGCGATGCGCGCCGCTCGGAGATCGTCGCGCAGGCCGCCGACCTGTCGCTGGAGGACCTGATCGCGCCGGCCGACATGGTCGTCACGCTGTCGCACGGCGGCTACATGAAGGCGCAGCCGCTCGACGAGTACCGCGCACAGAAGCGCGGCGGCCGCGGCAAGCAGGCGACGGCGACCAAGGAAGACGATTTCATCGATCGCCTGTTCATCGCCAACACGCACGATTACATCCTGTGCTTTTCCAACCTCGGGCGCGTCTACTGGCTCAAGGTCTACAACGTGCCGCAGGGCACGCGCGCCGCGCGCGGCAAGCCGATCGTCAATCTCGTGCCGCTGTCGGACACCGAGAAGATCACGGCAATCCTGCCGGTCACGGAATTCACCGACACGCAGTTCGTGTTCATGGCGACCGCGATGGGCACCGTCAAGAAGACGCCGCTGTCCGAGTTCTCGCGCCCGCGCACGTCGGGCATCATCGCGGTCGACCTCGCCGACGGCGATTCGCTCATCGGAGCCGCGTTGACCGACGGCAAGCACGACGTGATGCTGTTTTCTTCGGGCGGCAAGGCGGTGCGCTTCGACGAAAACGACGTGCGCCCGATGGGCCGCGCCGCGCATGGCGTGCGCGGGATGATGCTGGACCGACGCCAGCGCGTGATCTCGATGCTGGTCGCCGAGGACGAGGACCAATCGGTGCTGGCGGCGACCGAGAACGGCTATGGCAAGCGCACGCCTATCGTCGAGTACACGCGCCACGGTCGCGGCACGAAGGGGATGATCGCGATCCAGCAGACCGCGCGCAACGGCACCGTCGTCGCGGCGGCGCTGGTGCGCCCCGACGACGAGGTGATGCTGATCTCGACGGGCGGCGTGCTGATCCGCACCAAGGTGAAATCGATTCGCGAAATGAGTCGCTCGACGCAGGGCGTCACGCTGATCAACCTCGGCGAGGGCGAGAAGCTCGCCGGCCTCGAGCGCGTCGTCGAGCGCGAGGACGACGAGGAGTGAGGCGGCGTTCGCATTGCGCCGCGATTGTCCGAGGGACCCGGCGCGACCCGACCGTCGACCGTTGAATGCCCGCATCCACGCCACCCGCCGGCGACGCCGAGCAGGAGCTTGCCCGGCACCGTGCCGCCATCGACAGGATCGATCGCGAACTGCTCGTCGCGCTCAACGCGCGCGCGGCATACGCGAAGGCGATCGGCGCATTGAAGGTCGGCGGTGCGGCCTATCGCCCCGAGCGCGAGGCGCAGATTCTCTCGCGGCTGCAGGCCGAGAACCGCGGGCCGTTGTCCGCGGAAGCCGTCGCCGGCATCTTCCGCCAAGTGATGTCGGCGTGCCTTGCGCTGGAGCAGCCGCTGCGCATCGCCTACCTCGGCCCGGCAGGCACGTTTTCACACGCCGCTGTCGCCAAGCACTTTGGGCGGTTCGTGCTCACCGAGCCGTGCGCGACAATCGACGAGGTCTTTCGCGCCGCCGAGGCCGGGCAGACCGACTGCGCGGTCGTTCCGGTCGAAAACTCAACCGAGGGCGCGGTCGGCCGCACGCTGGACCTCATGTGCCAGACGCCGCTTTCGATCTGCGGCGAGATCCGGTTGCGGATCCGCCAGAACCTGCTCGCGAACGTCGCGACGATCGCCGACGTGAAGCGTGTCTACTCGCACGCGCAGTCGCTCGCGCAATGCGTGCAGTGGCTGGCCCGCCACCTTCCGGGCGCTGCGCGCGTTGCGGTGGCGAGCAACGCCGAGGCCGCGCGCCTTGCGGCGGCGGAACCGGGTGCAGCGGCCATCGCCGGCGAGATCGCGGCCGCGATCTACGGGCTCGCCGTGCTCGTGCCGCACATCGAGGACGAGCCGAACAACACGACGCGATTCTGGGTGCTGGGCGCACAGGACGTCCCACCGTCCGGCCGCGACGAAACCTCGCTGGTGATGTCCGCGCCCAACCGCCCGGGTGCCGTTTACGGGCTGCTGGAACCGATCGCGAAGCACGGGGTCAGCATGTCGCGGCTCGAGTCGCGACCGGCGCGCACCGGTCTCTGGGAGTACCTGTTCTTCGTCGATCTGGTGGGCCACCAGAGCGAACCTGCCGTAGCGGCAGCGTTGGCCGAGTTGCGGGAAAAAGCGCCATTTCTCAAGATCTTAGGATCGTATCCTGCAGCGGTTTATTAGGAGTGTGATGAACGCCCCCGTGCACGTGGTGCATCACCGCGACCCGTCGATGCAGGCGCCGGAGTACGTCCGGAAGATTGCGCCCTATATACCCGGCAAACCGATTGGTGAACTCGCGCGCGAGTTCGGCCTCAACGAACGGGACATCGTCAAGCTCGCGTCGAACGAGAATCCGCGCGGGCCAAGTCCTGCGGTGCGCGCCGCGCTTGCTGCTGCCACCGACGATCTTTCGCGTTATCCGGACGGCAACGGTTTCGAGCTCAAGAACGCCCTCGCGGCGCGGCACGGCGTCGCCGCCGAGCAGATCGTGTTGGGCAACGGATCGAACGACGTACTCGAGCTCGTCACGCAAGCGTTCTTGCGTCCCGGTGACCATGCGGTCTACGCGCGCCATGCCTTCGCCGTCTACCCGCTCGCGACCCAGGCCCGGGGCGCGATCGGCATTGAGGTCGCGGCTCGGAAATACGGGCATGACCTGCCGGCAATGCGCGCCGCGATCACACCAGCGACCCGTGTCGTCTTCATCGCGAATCCCAACAATCCGACCGGCACCTGGCTCACGCCGGCGGCGGTGGAGGCGTTCATCGCGGCGGTCGGCGACGACGTGCTCGTGGTGCTGGACGAGGCCTACGCCGAATACCTCGAGCCCGCACAATGCGCGCCCAGCGCCTCATGGGTCTCCCGCCACGCCAACCTCATCGTGACGCGAACGTTCTCGAAAGCCTACGGGCTTGCCGCGCTGCGCGTCGGCTACGGAATCATGCATCCAAAGGTCGCCGACATGCTGAACCGCGTCCGGCAACCGTTCAACGTCAACGCGCTGGCGCAAGCCGCCGCCGTGGCGGCCCTCTCCGACACGGCGTATGTCGACGAGAGCCGGCGGCTTAATCGCGAAGGCATGCGCGCATTGGAGGACGGCTTCCGCGGCCTGGGGCTCGTCTGGCTCCCGTCGCATGCCAACTTCGTGCTGGTGAAGGTCGGAGACGCGGGTCGGATCTATCAGCGGCTTCTGGAGCAGGGTGTCATCGTGCGACCGGTCGCCAACTATGCGCTGCCCGAATGGCTGCGCGTGACGATCGGGCTTCCGGACGAAAACCGCCGCTTCCTCGAGGCGCTCCGGGGTGCGGTTGGCGGCTGACGCCGCGCGCGCCTTTACCCTGCCCGTGAATAGCACCGCACACCGGATCGACAAGCTCGTCGTCGTCGGCGTCGGCCTCGTCGGCGGTTCGTTCGCGCTCGCGCAGAAGTCTGCCGGTTGCGCGGGCGCCGTCGTCGGTGTGGGCCGCGGTCGCATCAATCTCGAAGAGGCAGTCAATCTCGGTGTCATCGATCGCTTCGTCGCGCTCGACGATGCATGGACGGCGGAACTGGCCGCCGCCGACCTCGTGCTCCTCGCAGCACCCGTCGCCCAATATCCGGCGCTGCTCGCCGCGATGGCACCGCATCTCGGGCCGCATACGATCGTCACCGATGCCGGCAGCACCAAGCAGGACGTGATCGCCGCTGCGCGCGCGGCGCTCGGCGGCGCGTTGCCACGTTTCGTTCCGGGGCATCCGATCGCCGGCACCGAACAGTCCGGCGCCGCGGCGGCGTTCTCGACACTCTACGTTGATTGCAACGTGGTGCTGACGCCGCTGCCGGAAACTGATCCGCTGGCCATCGCGACAGTGGCCGCGGCGTGGCAGACCTGCGGCGCTCGCATACGCACGCTGGAGGGCGCCACGCACGACCGGATCTTTGCGGCAGTGTCACATCTGCCGCACGTACTGGCCTTCGCGCTGGTCGACGAATTGGCGGCGCGGCCGAACGCCGAGGACCTGTTCCGATTTGCGGCAAGCGGCTTTCGCGATTTCAGCCGCATCGCGGCGAGCGCGCCGGAAATGTGGCGCGACATCGCGCTCGCGAACCGCGAGGCGCTCTTGTCGGAGGTCGCGGCGTTCCGGGCGCAGCTCGACCGCGTCACTGCGATGATCGCCGCCGGCGACGGGGCGTCGCTGGAGGCGGTGTTCGCGAACGCGCGCGCCGCGCGTCGCGCCTGGGAGGCGCAGCGCAATGCCGCCGGCAAGACGGCTCCCATGAACGGATCGCGTGAGCCGTGAGCGAGCGCGCTCGAGCATGACCGGCCGCTTCCTCGACCTGGCCCCGGTCGCGCGCGCGGAAGGCACGGTGGCACTGCCCGGGTCGAAAAGCATTTCCAACCGTACGTTGCTGCTGGCAGCGCTAGCGACGGGCGACACGCGGGTGTGCGGCTTGCTCGACGCCGATGACGTGGACCGGATGCACGAAGCGCTCGCCACCCTCGGGGTACGAATCGAACGCACCGAAGTGCCGCGCGATATCGTCGTGCACGGCGCCGGGGGCCACTTCGCGCAAAAGGCCGCACGGCTCTTCCTCGGCAACGCGGGCACGGCGTTGCGGCCGCTGACCGCGGTGCTGGCACTTGCGGGCGGACGCTACGAGCTCGGCGGAGTGCCGCGGATGCACGAGCGGCCGATCGGCGATCTGGTCGACGTCCTGCGTAGCCTCCACGCGGACATCCGCTATCTCGGTAGCGAGGGTTTCCCGCCGCTCGCAATCGGGCCGGGCCGCGTGGGCGAAGCCGATGCGCCCGAGCGGGTCACGGTGCGCGGCGATGTGTCGAGCCAGTTCCTGTCCGCCTTGCTGATGGCGCTGCCGCTCCTCACCGAGCGCACGGCGCGCGCGGTAACCGTCGACGTCGCGGGCGAGCTGATCTCGAAACCCTACGTCGCGATCACGACGAACCTGATGCACCGCTTCGGCGTGACGGTGGATGAGGACGGCTCCGGCGCCTTCCACGTGCCGGCCATGGCGCAATATAGGAGCCCCGGGACCATCCAAGTCGAAGGCGACGCATCAGCAGCATCGTACTTTCTCGCCGCTGGCGCGCTCGGCGGCGGTCCTGTGCGCGTGACCGGTGTCGGCCGCAATTCGATCCAAGGCGACGTCGCGTTTGCCGATGTCCTCGCCCGGATGGGCGTCGACGTCCGGTACGGCGACGAGTGGATCGAAACGCGCGCCGGCCGCGCGATTCGAGGTATCACGGTCGATTGCGTGGCGATTCCCGATGCGGCAATGACGCTTGCGGTCGTCGCGCTTTTCGCGCAGGGCCCGACGACGCTGACCGGCATTGCCAGTTGGCGCGTGAAGGAGACCGATCGCATTGCCGCGATGGCGGCTGAGCTCCGAAAGCTTGGCGCGGGGGTCGAGGCGGGCGCCGATCGCCTCACCGTTGTTCCGCCGTCGCGGCTCCGGCCGGCAACGATCGACACCTACGACGACCACCGGATGGCGATGTGTCTTGCGCTGGCGGCGCTCGGTGGCATCGCGATACGCATTAACGACCCCGACTGCGTGCGCAAGACATACCCGGAGTATTTCGCCGCGTTCCGGGCGATTGCCCGGACCCCGGAGCCGGCGTGAGGCTGCCTGCCGCGTCGTCGATTCCGGTGATCGCCGTCGACGGTCCGGCGGCGTCGGGAAAGGGTACGGTCGCGACCGGCGTGGCCCGGACGCTGGGATTCCACCTGCTCGATAGCGGCTCGCTGTACAGGCTGGTGGCGTTCAAGGCGCTCCAGGCCGGCATCGACCCGACCGCCGCCGCCGAATTGGCGCTGGTGGCAGCGCGACTCGATGCGGTTTTCCACGACGGAGCGATCGTCCTCGAAGGGCACGAAGTTACCCACGCCATTCGCGAGGAGACGGTGAGCGCCGCCGCGTCACAGGTTGCCGTTCACCCGGCCGTCCGGACGGCACTGCTCGGCCGGCAGCGGTCGTTCCGCCAACCGCCGGGGCTCGTTGCCGACGGCCGCGACATGGGCACCGTGGTCTTTCCGGATGCCCTGCTCAAGGTATTCGTGACGGCCAGCGCCGAAGAGCGGGCACGCCGCCGTCATAAGCAGTTGATCGAAAAAGGAATCTCGATTACAATGGATAGTCTTTTGCGCGACATCCGGGAGCGCGACCTTCGCGATGCCGGCCGGGCGGCGGCTCCGCTCAGGCCAGCAGCCGACGCCGTCATCCTGGATACGACGAACATGACGATCGACGCTGCGATCGGCTTCGTGCTCGAGCAATATCACGAGCGCGCGGTATCCGGCGCAGGTTAGACGGCCCGGCAGCCAGAGCGCCTCTGGAAAGCGGAAGCGCTGGCGACACCGGACCAAGTGCAGGACGCAAGTGCGAGTGGTCGTTCGAGGGCGCTTTGGCCGGCGCCTCCGGACGAAATTCAACAACCAGCCCGTCGGCGCGAGACATCGGGTTCTCGCAAGCTGGCGGTTTGACACCGAAAGAAGGAACCAACCCCAATGGCTATCGCCACCCAAAGCATGTCCACGTCTCCCTCCGAAAACTTCGCCGCACTGTTCGAAGAGTCCCTCACCCGGCAGGAAATGCGCCAGGGTGAACTGATCACCGCCGAAGTCGTCCGCGTCGACTACAACATCGTCGTCGTCAACGCCGGCCTCAAGTCCGAAAGCTTCATTCCGATCGAGGAATTCAAGAACGACAAGGGCGAGGTCGAGGTCAAGCCCGGCGATTTCGTCACCGTCGCCATCGAGAGTCTCGAAGACGGCTACGGGGAAACCAAGCTGTCACGCGACAAGGCCAAGCGCCTCAAGGCCTGGCACGACCTCGAAGCGGCAATGGAGCAGGGGACCGTCGTCACCGGCCAAGTGACCGGCAAGGTCAAGGGCGGACTCACCGTGATGGTCAACGGGATCCGCGCGTTCCTGCCCGGGTCGCTCGTGGACATCCGGCCGGTCAAGGACACCTCGCCCTACGAGAACAAGGCCCTCGAATTCAAGGTGATCAAGCTCGACCGCAAGCGCAACAACGTGGTCGTCTCGCGCCGCGCGGTGCTCGAAGCGAGCCTGGGCGAGGAGCGCGAAAAGCTGCTGTCGACGCTCACCGAGGGGGCGACAGTCAAGGGCATCGTCAAGAACATCACCGATTACGGCGCGTTCGTGGATCTGGGTGGCATCGACGGCCTGCTCCACATCACCGATCTCGCATGGCGTCGTGTCAAGCACCCGTCGGAAGTGCTGGCTGTCGGCGACGAGGTGACGGCGAAGATCCTGAAGTTCGACCAGGAGAAGAACCGCGTCTCGCTCGGCATGAAGCAGTTGGGCGAAGATCCGTGGGTCGGCCTTTCGCGCCGCTACCCGACGGGCACGCGCCTTTTCGGCAAGGTCACCAACATCACCGACTACGGCGCGTTCGTCGAGATCGAGTCGGGAATCGAAGGGCTCGTCCATGTCTCCGAGATGGACTGGACCAACAAGAACATTCACCCGACCAAGGTCGTGCAGCTGGGCGACGAGGTCGAGGTGATGATTCTCGAGATCGACGAGGACCGGCGCCGGATCTCGCTCGGGATGAAGCAGTGCATGCCGAACCCGTGGGATGAGTTCGCGGCCAACCACAAGAAGGGCGATCGCGTGAAGGGGCAGATCAAGTCGATTACCGACTTCGGCGTATTCGTCGGTCTGCCCGGCGGAATCGACGGACTCGTCCACCTGTCGGACTTGTCGTGGACGCTTCCCGGCGAAGCCGCAGTGCGCGACTACAAGAAGGGCGCCGAAGTCGAAGCAGTGGTGCTCGCGATCGACGTCGAGCGTGAGCGCATCTCGCTCGGCATCAAGCAGATCGACGGCGATCCGTTCACCAATTACGTTGCGACGCACGACAAGGGCAACGTGGTGAAGGGCACGGTGCGCTCGCTCGACGGCAAGGGCGCGGTCATCGCGCTCGACGGCGATGTCGAAGGCTATTTGCGCGCCTCCGAAGTCGCGCGCGACCGCGTCGAGGACATCCGGACGCACCTGAAGGAGGGCGACCCGGTCACCGCGATGATCATCAACATCGACCGCAAGAACCGCTCGATCAACCTCTCGATCAAGGCCAAGGATCACGCCGAGGAGACGGAGGCAATCCAGAGCATCAAGGCGGATGCCGCGGGCGCTACCACCGGGACCACCAACCTCGGGGCGCTGCTCCGCGCCAAGATGGACAACAAGACCAACGAATAAGCGGGCTGTGCGATGACCAAATCGGAGCTGATCGACCGCCTTGCGGCGCAGTTCCCGCAACTGGTCGCGAAAGACGCCGAGCTCGCGGTCAAGATGATCCTCGACGCCATGGCCGAGAGCCTGGCGAAAGGGGAGCGCATCGAGATCCGCGGGTTCGGCAGCTTCGGCCTTAATTACCGGCCGCCGCGAACCGGGCGCAATCCGAAGTCCGGCGACAAGGTGCAGGTACCGGAAAAGCACGTCCCGCACTTCAAGGCCGGCAAGGAATTGCGCGAGCGGGTCGATTTCAAGAACAGCGCATGAGCGAGCGGGGCGAAGCCAAGGCCCGAAGGGCGCGTCCGCGAGCAATTGCGCGCGGCCGACGCAGCTGCGCAGCGAAGAACACGGACGGGGCGGAGGCCGCATGAGCGAGCGTCCCCAGGCGATTGCGCGTGGCCGCCGCAGCTGCGCAGCGCAGAACACGGACGGCGCGGAGGTCGCGTGAGCGAGGAGGGCGACAGCCAATGGTGGAGGCGATCCTCCGCCCGTGGTGACGCTGTCTGGTTCCCTTCGTGGCGGAGTCGATGATGCACGTCGTGCGCTGGGTCGTCGGTGTCGCGCTGTTCCTGGCGCTCCTGTTCCTGTCGCTGCAGAACTCGGAGCTGGTGACCCTCAAGTTCTACCACTGGTGGAGCTGGCAGGCGCCGCTCGTCTTCGTCGTGCTGATCGCGTTTGCGGTTGGCGTCGCGGCGGGGCTTGCCGCCGGTGCCATGCGCATCGCCCGGCTGAAGCGGCAGTTGAGCCGGCTGGAGCGCGGAGAGCGTGCGCGCGATGCCACGCCGGCGCCCTTCGCCAAGGGCGGCCGCCCGTACGAAAATCCCTGACGCACCGGTGCCCTTCGCCCATCGCCGCGACGACGACTCCACGTATCCATGGATTTCGAGCTGTGGTGGCTATTACCGATCCCGGTGGTCTTTTTCGCGCTGGGCTGGATCGCTGCACGCATCGACATCAAGCACCTGCTTTCCGAATCGCGGGCCCTGCCGCTCTCCTATTTTCGTGGCCTCAATTTCCTGCTGAACGAGCAGCCGGACAAGGCGATCGAATCGTTCATCGAAGTGGTCAAAGTCGATCCCCAGACCATCGATCTGCACTTCGCGCTGGGAAGCCTGTTCCGGCGACAGGGTGAGATCGACCGTGCGATCCGGATGCACCAGAACCTGCTCGATCGTCCCGATCTGGCCGCCGACAAGCGGCAGGCAACCATCTTCGAATTGGCCCAGGACTTTCACCGCGCCGGCCTGCTCGACCGCGCCGAGGAGCTGTTCGCACGGCTCGAAGGCACACCATTCGAGCACCCGTCGCTCGGTTTCCTGCTGTCGATCTACGAGCAGGAAAAGGACTGGCCGAAGGCGATTGCCGTCACGCGGCGGATGGAGGCGATCGCGAAGCAGCCGTACTTCAAGGAGATCGCGCACTACTGCTGCGAGCTCGCGCAGGCGGCGCTTCTCAGCTCGGATTTCGCTGCCACGCGCAAGCACGTCGACGAGGCGCTCGCGGAGTACCGGGCGTGCACCCGCGCGACGATGCTGCTGGGCGACGCCGACGCGCAACAGGGCGACCTGCCGGCAGCGATCGGAGCATGGCAGAGGATCGAGTCGCAAAATCCCGGATTCCTGTCGCTGGTCGCCGAGCGCCTTGCCGATGCCTATCGGAAGACCGGCAACGCAGCGCAGGGCCTGCGCGTGCTGCGTGCGTACCACCAGCAGTATCCGTCGCTCGATCTGCTCAACATCGTGTTCTCGTTGACGCTCTCGGAAGAGGGGCCGGTGGCAGCCGGCGAGCTGATCAAGGATGAGCTTGCGCGCAACCCGACGCTGCTCGGCCTCGATCGGTTGCTCGAGGCGCAACTCCTCGCCGCACCCGCCGAGCGCCGGCACGACCTCGAACTCGTCAAGCAACTGGTCGGCGCGCACATCAAGCGGCTCGGGATGTACAAGTGCGATCAGTGCGGATTTCGCGCCAAGCAGTATTACTGGCGCTGCCCGGGTTGCGGCAAGTGGGAAACCTATTCTCCGCGGCGGACGGAAACGCCCGACGGTTACGCCTGAAGCCAAGCCCATGCCCGACCCACGGATCATTGTCGCGCTCGATTTCGCCGACCCTTTGCGAGCGCTGGCGCTGGCCGATCGCCTCGATCCGGCTGCGTGCGCGCTGAAGGTAGGCAAGGAGTTGTTTGTCATCGCCGGCCCCGAGCCCGTGCGTTGGATGGTCGGGCGCGGCTTTCGCGTCTTTCTCGACCTCAAGTTCCACGACATTCCGAACACCGTGGCGCAAGCTTGCGCAGCGGCGGCCCGGCTCGGCGTGTGGATGCTCAATGTCCATGCGGCGGGCGGACCGGCAATGCTCGATGCGGCGCGCGACGCGGTCGCCAAGGTGGCCATAGCGGAGGGCAGGGCGCGCCCGCTGTTGATCGCCGTCACGGTGCTGACGAGCCTCGACGACGGCGACCTTCGAGCGATCGGCATTGCCGACAACGCGGCACAGCACGCACTGAAGCTCGCACGTCTGACCTCCGAGCGCAGGCTCGACGGCGTCGTCTGCTCGGCGGCCGAAGTGCCGGCGCTGCGTGCGGCGCTGCCTTCCGCATTCAAGCTCGTCACGCCCGGCATTCGCCCGGCCGGAAGCGCCGCCGATGACCAGGCGCGAATCATGACGCCCGAGGCGGCGATTGCGAACGGCGCCGATTATCTGGTGATCGGCCGGCCGATCACGCAGGCAGCCGACCCGGTTGCGGCACTTGCGGCCATCAATGCGTCGCTGGGAGATCCTGCGTGAAGATCACGATGATCGGTACGGGCTATGTCGGCCTCGTCACCGGAACCTGTTTCGCCGAGGTCGGCAACGACGTTCTGTGCCTCGACGTGGACGCCGCGAAGATCCACACGCTGAACGCCGGTGGCGTGCCGATTCACGAGCCGGGCCTCGAACCGATGATCCGGCGCAATGTCGAGGCCGGGCGCCTGCAGTTCACGACCGACATCGACGCCGCGGTCGCCCACGGCACGTTGCAGTTCATTGCCGTCGGCACGCCGCCCGAGGAGGATGGATCGGCGGACATGCAATACGTGCTGGCCGCCGCGCGCAACATCGGGCGGCGAATGTCGGAATTCAAGATCGTCGTCGACAAGTCGACCGTGCCGGTCGGCACGGCCGACCACGTGCGCGGGGTGATCGACGAAGAACTCGCGGCCCGCGGGGCGTCCCTCTCGTTCGCCGTGGTGTCGAATCCCGAATTCCTGAAGGAAGGCGCCGCGGTCGATGATTTCATGAAGCCGGACCGCGTCGTGATCGGTACCGACGATGAGCGGGCGATCAGCGCGCTGCGCGCGGTCTTCGCGCCGTTCATGCGCAATCACGAGCGACTTCTGGTCATGGACGTAAGGTCAGCGGAGCTCACCAAGTACGCGGCCAACGCAATGCTCGCCACCCGGATCTCGTTCATGAACGAGCTCGCGAACCTGGCCGACGACCTCGACGCCGACATCGAGCAGGTGCGCGAGGGCATCGGCTCCGATCCACGAATCGGCTATCACTTCCTCTATCCGGGCGTCGGCTACGGCGGAAGCTGCTTTCCCAAAGACGTCAAGGCGCTGCAACACACGGCGACGCAGCGGGGCCGCCCGCTCAAGGTCCTGGCGGCCGTCGAAGCCGCCAACGACGCGCAGAAGCTGCGACTGGTCGAGAAGATCGTCGCCCGGCTCGGCGACAGCCTGGCCGGGCGGACCTTCGCGCTATGGGGCCTCGCGTTCAAGCCCAACACCGACGACATGCGCGAGGCGCCGTCGCGTGCCATCGTCGCGGCGCTCACCGCGCGCGGGGCCAAGGTCGTCGCCTATGATCCAGTGGCGATCGCCGAGGCGAAGCGTGCGTTCGGCGGCATCGGCGCGCTCACCTATGCGAGCTCGCCGATGGCCGCGCTCACCGGCGCCGACGCGCTCGTCGTCGTTACCGAGTGGAAGGAGTTCCGCAGCCCCGACTTCGACGCGATCCGCGGCGCCCTGGCGCTGCCGCTCGTGTTCGACGGGCGCAACCTGTACGATCCGGCGCGTGTCCGCGCGGCCGGTCTGGAGTACTTCGCCATCGGGCGCCGCTGATGGGCGACGGCGGACGGCTGCTGCGCGGCGCATTCCTCGCTTTGCCAGGGATTTCATGAACATGAAGGATGGCAGCGTGCATTTTTCGACGTGGGCGGAACGCGTCGCGCGCACGCGCGTGCTCGTCGTCGGCGACGTGATGCTCGACCGCTACTGGTTCGGTGACGTCGAGCGCATTTCGCCCGAAGCCCCGGTTCCGGTCGTGAAGATTGCTCGCAGCGAGGAGCGCCCGGGGGGCGCCGCCAACGTCGCACGTAACGCCACGGCGTTGGGCGCCCAGGTAACGCTCTTGTCCGTCACCGGCGCCGACGAACCCGGCGCCGCGCTCGAACGGCTGCTCGCCACCGAACGCGTGCGCACCTCGTTCCACCGCGACCCGACGGTGTCGACGACGGTGAAGCTCCGCGTGATCGGGCGCCGGCAGCAGCTCCTGCGCATCGATTTCGAGACCGCGCCGTCGCACGAGGTGCTGGCCGGCCAACTCGCCGAATACGATCGGCTGCTCCCGGATGCCGATGTGGTCGTCCTCTCCGACTACGGCAAGGGCGGACTCGCGCACATCGCCACGATGATCGAGCGCGCGCGCGGTGCCGGCAAGCGCGTCCTCGTGGATCCCAAAGGCGAGGATTGGACCAAGTACCGTGGCGCGACGCTCGTCACCCCCAACCGCAGCGAGTTCCGCGAGGTCGCGGGCCGCTGGCGCGACGAATACGAGATGGCCGTCAAGGCCCAGACGCTGCGCGCCGACCTCGATCTCGACGCGCTTCTCGTCACGCGCTCGGAGGAGGGGATGAGCCTCTACACGACACAGGGCGCCGACCACATCGCGGCGCAGACGCGCGAAGTCTACGACGTGTCCGGCGCCGGCGACACGGTGATTGCCACGCTCGGTGTGCTGATGGGCGCCGGCGCGGACATTCCGGTCGCGGTGCGCATCGCCAATCAGGCGGCCGGTGTCGTCGTCGGCAAGCTTGGCACTGCGGTCGTCACCCCCGACGAGCTGCAGTAGGGCTCCGGCGCGGGCTGTACGTGGCGAAAGCCAAGACCGTCTTCAGCTGCAGCGAGTGCGGCGGCCAGAGCCCGAAATGGCAGGGCCAGTGTCCGCACTGCGGCGCGTGGAACACGCTGATCGAGACGATCGCCGCCCCCGCACCGACACGATTCCAGACGGTTCCCGGCAAGGCCGGCGCCGTACGCCCCCTCGCCAGCATCGAGGCGAAACGAAATGCCCGTTTTCCGACCGGAGTCGAGGAGTTCGACCGCGTGCTCGGCGGCGGTCTCGTGCCCGGAGGCGTCATCCTGCTCGGCGGCGACCCCGGCATCGGGAAGTCGACGCTGTTGCTGCAGGCGATGGCCGCGATCGGCGCCGCCAAGGTGGCGCTTTATGTGACCGGCGAGGAATCGGCAGAGCAGGTCGCGTTGCGCGCGCAGCGGCTCGGGCTGGTCAACGCGCCCGTGTCGCTCCTGGCCGAGGTCCAGCTCGAGGCGATCATCGCGACGATCGGCACGGTTTCGCCCGAAGTCGTGGTCATCGACTCGATCCAGACCGCCTATACCGAAGCGCTGACCTCCGCGCCGGGAAGCGTCGCCCAGGTCCGCGAGTGCGCGGCGCAGCTCACGCGGCTTGCGAAGCAGCGCGGCATCGTCGTCATCTTCGTGGGCCACGTGACCAAGGAAGGGGCGATCGCCGGCCCCCGCGTGCTCGAGCACATCGTCGACACGGTCCTCTATTTCGAAGGCGATCCGCATTCAAGCTTCCGGCTGGTGCGCGCGATCAAGAACCGCTACGGCGCCGCCAACGAACTCGGCGTGTTCGCGATGACGGAGCGGGGCTTGAAGGGCGTGGCCAACCCGTCGGCGCTGTTCCTGTCGCAGCACGCCGAGTCGGTGCCCGGCACGGTGATCGTCGCGACCCTCGAAGGCTCGCGGCCGCTGTTGGTCGAGATCCAGGCGCTGGTGGACCCGATCCAGGGCGGAATGCCGAAGCGGCTGTCGGTCGGGCTGGATCCGCAACGTTTGGCGCTGCTCCTTGCCGTTCTGCATCGGCACGGCGGCGTCGAGACGGCGGGCTACGACGTGTTCGTCAATGCGGTGGGCGGCGTGCGCATCGCCGAACCGGCTGCCGATCTCGCGATCCTGCTCGCGGTCCATTCGTCGCTGACCGGCCGTCCCTTGCCGGCCCGGACACTGGTCTTTGGCGAGGTTGGGCTGGCCGGCGAGATTCGCCCGGTTCAGCGGGGGCAGGATCGAATTCGCGAAGCGGCCAAGCTGGGATTCCGTCAATTTCTCATCCCAAGTCTCAATAAGCCAAAGCAAGCCATTGATAACACGATGATCATGGTGGCAAATCGTGTTGATCAGGCATTGCACATGCTGCGCGACTGAGCGCCGGTCCGTACCGGGTTGGCGCGGGGTCGCTTTGTCCGCGTCGCACGATGACCGTTGAGGCCAAGGCGATCTAGCGAGCAAAGTTATCCTGCGCGAGCCAGGATAACCCTGCATCGCGTCACATCCGTGTGTCGCATAATTTGTATTATGTCAAATTCCGTCCGTTAGGGCCCGGCGGGTGAAAGCCTGCCCTGCCCGGCACTGCTCGGGATCGACGGCACCGGTCATGCGCCGCGCAAGAGCCGCACCGCATGTTGACGTCGCACCTCGGCAGCCGCTTCATCGCGCGCAGCGCGAAGAGCCAGGACCTTTGTGGCGCTCTCTCGATCTCCGACGGCGAGTTGGGCATACTGTTCGTCCGAGTGACAGGTTGATTGCGTTGCGGGTCCTCGCGGTGCTCAGGGTAACCGGGCCCCGCCTCTACCGCGCGCCCGGCGGAAGAAGGGCTGGCCTTCCCGCCCGCGGCGCCGGCGCGCATCCCGACCCACTCGGCCTCGAATGGAAGAAGCACGTCAAGTCGTTGTCCTCGCCAAGGCGTGGACCCAAACGCTTCCGGGCCGGCGAAGCCGAATTCCCGCTGGTGCGGGAACGAGCGTGGCCGGTGCCAGGGAGCCACGCGAGCTTCAATAACCGGGAATCCACCATGCAAGTCACCGGAATGCTGTATGGCGCCAAGATGCTCAAGTTCGTCGACTTTCCGACGTCCGAGATACTGGGCCCGGATGCGAGCGAGGAGCAGATCAAGGCGCTCATCGACCGCCACGGCTCGGTGTTCGTCAAGCCCCTGTTCAAGGGTGGCGTCGGGAAGAAAGGCAAGGCCGGGCTGCTCGGCCGCGCGGCCGACCTGAAAAGCGCGCTCAGGGAGAAGGAGCGGCTCTACTTCGCCGAGCACCGCGTCGGCAACACCGCCGCGAAAGCGAACGGCGTGACGTTCGAGGGCGCGGTGCCGGCGCGGCACGAGGTTTACTTCTCGATCTCCGACTCCACGCACTACCGGGCGCCAACGATGACGCTCACGCACCACGGCGGGGTGGACATCGAGGAGCTCGACAAGCGACTCGTGGCCCAGGTCCCCTTCGAGGCGCTGACGGGACTCAAGGCCTTCGTGGTCGCGAACGCGCTGTCCGAGCTCGACGCGCCGAAAGAGATCATCTCGCCGCTGGTGCAGAATCTGCCCAAGCTGTGGGAGCTCTTTCACGATTTCGGGATGACTACCCTCGAGCTCAATCCGATTCGCATGGCGCCGGATGCAAAGGGTCGGCTCACCCCGGTTGCCTGCGACTTCAAATGCGGTTTCGACCGCGACGATCCGCGCTGGCGACGGCTCGATCTGCCGGCCGAGATCTTCGCCGTCGACTACTCCGACTTCGAGCAGGAGATCAACCAGCTGCGTACCTATCAGGGCCAGAGCGACGTGTACGTGATCAATGCCACGGGCACGATCCTCGCGCCCACGTTCGGCGGTGGGGCCAACTCTCTGGTCACGGAGATGCTGGGCGACGACGCCATCATCTCGTCGGACTTCGGCGGCAACCCGCCCTACGCGAAGATGAAGGACGTTGCGCGCATCTGTTTCAAGCACTGGCTGAAGCAGGCGAATGTGCTGTTCATCATTGGCGGCAAGTCGAACAATACCGACATCTTCGAGACCTTCCGGGCGATGGCCGACGCGCTGCGCGAACACTTCAGTCAGCACGGGAAGAGTCCGCTCTACGTCGTGGTCGGTCGCGGGGGACCGAACCTGATTCGCGGCATGGGTGTGATGCGCGACACCTGTGAAGCGCTGGGCGTGCCGTACCGCATCTTCGGTTTCGACTCGGACATGAGCGAGGTCGTCAACTATGCGAAGCGGGTGAACACCTGGATGAAGGCCGCTGGACGCGAAGCGCTCGCAAGCAAGCTGGACGCGGGAATGCCGAGGGCGGCGTAACGGGCAACGGGTCGCCCGTTACCGCACCTACTTGGAAAGAAGCGAGGGCCAGGATGCACAAGCAAGGCGTAGGCGAATTCAAGTATTACGTGGGCGTGAGCTCGCTGTCGCAGATCGCGACGCGCGAGGACCGCGTGTGTGTGCTCAACATCCTGGGCGGTGAATCGAGCGAAGTCACGCCGACCGGACACGCGTACTCCGGCGGCAACGTCGTGTTCGGAACGTCACCCGGCCGCCGGGGGCAGGTCCTCGAGACCACGATCGGCGACATCCCCGTTTTCAACAACGTGCGCGAAGGCCTCGCAAATGGCCACCGCTTCAACTGCGGCGTGGTCTACCTGCCCCCCTCCGGCGCGCGCGACGGCGTCGCCGAACTGATCCGCCTCAACTCCGACCTGCGCAAGATCTTCATCGTCACCGAAAAGATTGCCGTGCACGACGCGCGCGAGATCCGCGCGATGGGCCAGGCCAACGGCATCGACATCTTCGGCGCGAACTGCCTGGGCGTCGCGGATGCCTGGAACCAGGTCCGCATCGGCGGTGCGCTCGGCGGCGACGCACCGGCCGAGGCGCTGAAGAAGGGCTCGATTGCAATCTTCTCCAACTCCGGCAACTTCACGACGACCATCGCGACCTACCTGCGCATGGCCGGATGGGGGACGACGACACTGATCTCCAGCGGCAAGGACGTCTACATCCACTACGCCGCACCCGAGTTTGCCTTCGCGCTGGCGAACGATGCGCGCAGCAAGGCGGCGGTCCTCTACGCGGAGCCCGGCGGCTATTACGAGCTCGACGCCCACTTCACCAAGCCGGTCGTTGCCTGCGTGGTCGGCCGCTGGAAGTCCAAGTTGACCCGTGCTGTCGGCCACGCCGGTGCGATGGCGGGCGGCAACGACGACGCCCAGGCGAAGGAGCGCTGGTTCATGGAGAAGTTTGGTGTCGATGGCCTCTTCACGCCGGAGCGGCCGATCTTCTCGGCCAAGGGCGCGGTCGTCACCAACATCGCGCACATCCCACTTGCGCTGACGGCCGTCATGCGCGAGAACGCGAGCCGGCCCGACTTCGCGCCCGAGGGCACGATGGAACTCAAGCCGTGGTTCGGCGCCAACATGGGGTTCGCGGTACCACCCGAGATCGATGTGCCCGTGGTCGAAGCCTTGGCGCCGTACAACGAACAGATCGCGCAGCTCGCGCGCCAGATCGGCGCCCAGTTCCCGCGCCAGCCGATGAAGGACGCCTCCGGCGCCTCACAGATGGACGCGAAGACCCAGGTGTCGAGCCTGTATGGCGTGTCGATGCTCGAGGCGGCGCAGCAACCGCTGGAGGCCAACGTCAATCTCGCGCTCTTCCATGAGCTGGGCGGCGAGAACGACCGCAAATTGATCAACGTCGCGATCGGCGCCGCCCTCAACCTCCACGGCGATCCGGCGCTTGCGGCGGCCGAGGCGGCGCGCGCCGCGGGGAATGCTCCGAACAGCGTGCTTGCCGCCGCGGCGAGTATCGTCGGACCACGGCGCGCGGAGCACGCCCGGCTTGCTGCGCGGACGCTGATCGACCGCTTTGCCGCAGCGGGCCTTGCGAGCGCGCTCGACGAATCGTTCGACGTGCGTTCGATTGCAACCGACGCCACGGCGCGCGCCCTCTTCGTCGGCAGCGCCCGCGACCCTGCGGCCGAGGCAATGCTCGATGCGCTGCGGGCGCGCGGCGCGAAATCGGTGTTCGTTCGTTATCTTGCGAGCCTCGACGGTCATCCGACGGCCGACGCGGTGCAGGCGGCGATCGCGACCACGCTCGCCTGGGGCCCCCTGATGCGCAAACGCATCTCGCGGCTGACGGCGGAGAGCGGGCCCTGGTGGATGCTTCTCTTCGGCACGCTGATCGGCGCGTCGGTGGCGGCCGCGCGGCACGAAAAGGATCGCTTTTGCGGTCTGCCGACCAAGCAAATCCTCGGCCAGCGCTCGCTGACCGAGGTCGCCTACGTCGCGCTCTTCGGGGACGAGCCGGAGCCTGCGAACCTCTTCGCGTTCCAGTCGCTCGTCGGCCTGCTGCTGACCAACGGACCGGGGGCCATATCCGCGCAGGGGGCCAAAGGCGCCGTGTCCGCCGACGGCCCCGAAAGCCCGGAACGCGTCCAGCTCAACAAGGCGCTCACCGGCTTCCTCACCCATTCGGGCTACACGCACGGTGGCAACGGTTACGAGGGCATCGCATTTCTCATCGACCAGTTCCGCGAGAGCGGGCTCGCGGATCCGGCCGATCCGGCGCACGGCATCGATCTGAAGGCGCTGGCGTTGCGTTACTGCGAGCGCTACGCCCGCTACAAATCGGACCGGAAACTCGTCGGCAGCGTCGACATCCAGAAGATTCCAGGTGTCAACCATCCGGTGTTCAAGGACAAGCCGGTGAATTTCGATCCGCGCGAGGTTTACGTGCGCGAAGTGTTCCAGAAGCGCAATGAATACAATGTCTTTCACGCCTTCTACCTTGCGCTGGTGCAGGCGCTGTTCGACACCGGTATCTCGCGTACCGTCTACTGCGTGAACATAGACGCGGTAATCGCCGCGCTGCTGCTCAAGATGCTGTGGCGGCCGTATCGCAGCGGTGCCTTCACCAGCGAGGCGCTGGAAACCGCCGCGTTCACGATCTTCCTCTACCCGCGCATGCTCGGCTGCGCGGCCGAGATCGACGACCACATGAACCGCGGCCGCAACATGGACACGCGCACCCCGGCTTCGCAGTGCCAGTACGTGTGCTGAAAGGGGCCAGCGCGGTGCGCCGCAACCGCCGCGTGGCCCCTTCTCAAGTCTCGGGCCGGTCGAGTTGGCGTACGCAGAACTCGGCCAAGGCATCCAGCACCGTGTCGTCTTCGCCGATCGCGACGGCGCAACTGAATGCGACCTCGGGGTGACGTTGCCGCAGGCGATCCACCAGCACCGGCAAATCGTTGCGCACATGCCCGCCCTGCCCGAAGAACAGCGGCACGATTCGGATCGCCCCGACACCTCCCGCAGCAAGCTCGGCCGCGGCTGAAACCAGGTCCGGCGCCATCAGTTCGAGGAACGCCAGACGCACTTCCGTGCCCGGCGCCCGTGCGCCGACGCGAGCGGCCAAACGCTCGAACGGTTCCGCCCAGCGCGGGTCGCGGGCGCCATGAGCGATCAGGATGATGCCGCGCTTCAAGGGAGCGGTCTGATCATGGGCTTAGCGCGTTCCCTGACGGTCCGGATATAGCCGCCCGAACCTAGATAATGACTGGATATTCTTTCCAATTATAGAAATTGGTCAGTAGTCTCGCGCTTTGAGCATAAGCGAGATGCCGACGCATGTACAGGTACGACGATTTTGACAGTAACGTGGTCGCCCAGCGCGTGGTGCAATTCCGCGACCAGACGCGGCGCTTTCTCGCGGGGGAGCTGTCCGAGGACGAATTCCGGCCGCTGCGCCTGCAAAACGGCTTGTACATGCAGAAGTACGCGCCGATGCTGCGCATCGCAATACCCTACGGCCTCATCTCTACGACCCAGCTCCGCACGCTTGCGCACATCGCCCGCAAGTATGACCGAGGTTACGGGCACTTCACGACCCGCCAGAACCTCCAGCTCAACTGGCCGCGGCTCGAGGACACACCGGAGATCCTGGCCGAACTCGCGCAGGTCGGCATGCACGCAATCCAGACGTCCGGCAACTGCGTGCGCAATATCACCTGCGACCCATTGGCCGGGGTCGCGGCCGATGAAATCATCGACCCGCGCCCGTGGTCCGAGCTGATTCGGCAGTGGTCGACGCTGCACCCGGAATTCGCGTTCCTGCCGCGCAAGTTCAAGATCGCCGTGACCGGGGCGACGACGGATCGCGCCGCGATCCTGGTCCACGACATCGGTGCCCAGGCGGTGCGGAACGAAGCCGGCAAATCCGGTTTCCGGGTGGTTGTCGGCGGCGGTCAGGGACGCACGCCGATGATCGGCCACGTGATCCGCGCCTTCCTCCCCGCGCCCGAGCTCCTCAACTACTTCGACGCCATCCTGCGCGTCTACAACCGCTACGGCCGCCGCGACAACAAGTACAAGGCGCGGATCAAGATCCTCGTCAAGGAGTTGACGCCGGCCGAATTCACGCGCCAGGTCGAAGCCGAATGGGAGCGCCTGCGCGGCGGGCCCGGCACCGTGCCACGCGAGGAAATCACGCGGCTCGCCGGGCATTTTGCCGATCCGCCCTACCGCGAGTTCGCGCGCGATAACGTGGCCTACCGGGCCGCGCGCGCCGACAGCCGCCCGTTTTCCCGCTGGGCGGACCGCAATGTCCGCGCGCACAAGCGTCGCGGCTACGCGATTGTCACGCTGTCGCTCAAGCGCACCGGTACGCCTCCCGGCGACGTGACGGCGAGCGAGATGGACGCGATCGCCACGCTGGCCGATCGCTACAGCTTCGGCGAAATCCGGGTCACGCACGAGCAGAACCTGGTCTTCTCCGACGTGCTCCAGTCCGACCTCCACGCGCTGTGGACGAAGCTGAAGGCGCTCGGGCTCGCAACACCGAACATCGGCCTGCTGACCGACATCGTCTGCTGTCCCGGCGGCGATTTCTGTTCGCTGGCCAACGCGAAATCGATCCCGATCGCGGAGGCGATCCAGCGTCGGTTCGACGATCTCGATTACCTGTACGACCTGGGCGACCTCGAGCTCAACATGTCCGGCTGCATGAACGCGTGCGGCCATCACCATGTCGGTCACATCGGCATTCTCGGCGTCGACAAGAACGGCGACGAGTGGTACCAGGTTTCGCTCGGCGGCGCGCAGGGCAACGATGCGTCGCTCGGCAAGGTCATCGGGCCGTCGTTCGCAGCGGCCGAAGTGCCCGACGTGATCGTGCGGCTCGTCGATGTCTACGTCGAACGACGGGAACAGGACGAACGCTTCATCGATACCGTGCGTCGGATCGGTCTCGAACCCTTCAAGGAACGCGTCTATGCCGCAACTCATTAGGGACCGTGCGGTTGTCGCCGATCGCTGGACGCTGCTGCGCGACGTAGCCACGCTCGCCGACGTGCCCGCCGGCGCGCCGGTCATCGTTTCGCTGCCGCTGTGGCGTGCCGAGCGTGCCGCCCTCCTCGCCCGCGGTGAGGCCGGTGTCTGGCTCGCTCCGGCGGACGACCCGGCGGAGCTCGCCGCTGATCTCCCGACGCTGCCGCTCGTGGCCGTGGATTTCCCGCAGTTCACCGACGGCCGCGGTTACTCGATCGCGCGACTGCTGCGTGACCGTCACGGCTTCAAGGGCGAGCTGCGCGCGATCGGCGATGTGTTGCGCGACCAGTTGTTCGCGCTCGCCCAATGCGGCTTCAACGCGTTCGCGATCCGCGCCGATCGCGACGCAAACGAAGCGCTCGACGGACTCGACGACTTTTCGGGCGTCTATGCCGCGACCTCGCGCACGCCACAGCCGTGGTTCCGGCGCCGCGCCGAACCGGCAAGCACCGCGTCGGCTGGCAGCGCGCTCGACCGCCGGGTCGCAGAGGCCGTCGGACTGCTGCGCGCGATTGCTGCACGCCATGCGCCGGCGGTCTTTGCGTCGAGCTTCGGCGCCGAGGACATGGTCGTGATCGACCTGATCGCGAAGCATGCGCTGCCCATCCGGATCTTCACGCTCGACACGGGGCGGCTGCCCGACGAAACCCACGTGCTGATCGATCGCACCCGCAAGCACTACGGACTTCCAGTCGACGTCTACACGCCGGACACGCGGCTCTTGCAGACCTTCATCCGCGAGCACGGCGTCAACGCGTTCTACGACAGCGTCGAATTGCGCAAGGGTTGCTGCGCAGTCCGCAAGACCGAGCCGTTGCAGCGCGCACTCGTCGCCAAAGGCGCCTGGATCACCGGGCTGCGCAGGTCGCAGTCGGTGACGCGGGAGGCGATCGCGGTCGAGGAATTCGACGCGGCGCACGGGCTGCCGAAATTCAACCCGCTCGCGGACTGGAGCCACGACGACGTCTGGAACTACCTCCGCGCGCACGACGTTCCGTACAACGCGTTGCACGATCGCGGCTATCCGTCGATCGGCTGCGCGCCATGCACCCGTGCAGTGCAACCGGGCGAGGACGTCCGCGCCGGCCGCTGGTGGTGGGAACGGGCGGAGCACAAGGAATGCGGGCTTCATCCCCACTCGACGATTGCGGTGGCACACGTCGTGTCGCGGCCCCCGGAGACCGTGACCTCATGACGGCGACCGTCATCGTCGGCCGGACCCGCGTGGCAATCGCAACCGATGCGGTGGCCCCAGCCGATGCCGACCACCTCGGCTGGCTGGAGTCCGAAGCGATCCATATCCTGCGCGAGGTCGCGGGCCAGTGCCGCAATCCCGCCCTCCTCTTCTCGGGCGGCAAGGATTCGCTGGTGCTGCTACGGCTCGCCGAAAAGGCGTTCCGTCCGGGTGGCTTCCCGTTCCCGCTTCTGCACATCGATACCGGCCACAATTTTCCCGAAGTCATCGCATTTCGCGACCATCGCGCGGCCGAACTTGGCGAACGGCTGATCGTGCGCTCGGTCGAGGACTCCATCGCGTCGGGGCGCGTGGTGTTGAAGCATCGCCACGAGAGCCGCAACCCGCACCAGTCGGTGACCCTGCTCGATGCGATCGCCGAGTTCGGCTTCGACGCCTGCATCGGCGGGGCGCGCCGCGACGAGGAAAAATCGCGTGCCAAGGAGCGGATCTTCTCGTTCCGCGACGCGTTCGGCCAATGGGACCCGAAGAACCAGCGGCCCGAGCTGTGGAATCTCTACAACGCGCGCACGCATCCGGGCGAGAATGTGCGCGTGTTTCCGATCAGCAACTGGACCGAACTCGATGTGTGGCAGTACATCGAGCGCGAACGGCTGGAGGTCCCGTCGATCTACCTCGCGCACACGCGCCAGGTGATCCGCCGCGGCACGGCGCTCGTCCCGGTGACGGAACTGACGCCGCCGCGCGACGGCGAAATCGTCGAACGGGTTTCAGTGCGCTTCCGCACGGTCGGCGACATCACATGCACGGCGCCGGTCGCCTCGGACGCTATGACGATTGCCGCGATCATCGCCGAGACGGCGGCCACCACGATCACCGAACGCGGCGCGACCCGCCTCGACGACCAGACTCACGACGCGTCGATGGAGCTGCGCAAGCGCGAGGGCTACTTCTGATGTCAGCGATCGAACGGCCGGAGGTGCTCGACCACGGCGTGCTGCGGTTCCTGACCGCGGGCAGCGTGGACGACGGCAAGAGCACGCTGATCGGCCGCCTCCTCTACGACACCCGGGCGATCCTCGCCGACCAGCTCGCAGCGATCGAACGCACGTCGCAGCGTCGGGGCCAGGCCCTCGACCTGTCGCTGCTCACCGATGGCCTCGTCGCCGAGCGCGAGCAGGGCATCACGATCGACGTCGCATACCGCTATTTCGCCACGGCGCTGCGCAAGTTCATCATCGCCGACGCCCCCGGCCACGAGCAATACACCCGCAACATGGTCACGGCGGCCTCGACAGCGCAACTTGCGATCCTGCTCGTCGATGCGCGCCATGGCGTGGTCACGCAGACGCGACGACACGCGACTCTTGCCCATCTGGTCGGTATCCCGCACCTCGTCGTCGCCATCAACAAGATGGACCTCGTCGACTGGCGCAAGGAGGTGTTCGAGGCCATTGTCGCGGACTTCCGCGCGTTCGCCGGCCGTTCGGGTATCGACGACGTGCGCTTCGTGCCGATGTCGGCGCTGGCCGGCGACATGGTTGTCGACCGTGGCGATCGCCTCTCCTGGTACGACGGCCCGACGTTGCTGCAGATCCTGGAAACCGTCGAAGTGACGCAAACCCTTGCCAGCGCCCCGTTCCGGTTCCCCGTACAGTACGTGGCACGTCCTACCGCGAGTCTGGGGCGCGGTTACATGGGGCGGATCGAGTCGGGTGCGATCGCGGTGGGTGATCGCGTGACCGCGCTACCGTCGGGCCTCACGACACGCGTGCGGGAGATCCGCACGTTCGACGGCTCCGAGCCGCGGGCCGGGCTGCACGCGGCCGTAGCGCTGGTCCTCGATGACGAGTTCGACATTTCGCGTGGCGACATGCTGGTGCAGGCCGACGAACCGCCGGCGGTCGCTCGAGCTCTCGATGCGACGCTTTGCTGGCTCGGCGACACGGCGCTCGATCCGCAGCGCAAGTATCTGCTACGCCATACGACGCGCGAGGTCCGCGCGCGCATCGATCGGATCGACCATTTGTGGAACGTCGCCACCCAGGCGCAGGAGCCCGCGCCCGCGTCGCTTTCGCGGAACGATATCGGGCGCGTTACGTTGACGCTCGCCCAGCCCGTCTTCACGGATCGTTATGCCGACAACCGGGCAACCGGCAGCTTCATCCTGATCGACGAGACTACGAACAACACCGTTGCCGCGGGGATGGTGCGATGAGCGCAGTGAATCCGGCACCGGCGAGCACCTGGCATCGATGTCGGCGAATGTGACGCCGAGGAAGCCACCGAGAAGCCGCGACGCGGCTTTTCTTTGGCGCCATATATAACCAGGCACTTACTAAATCACTCATCAATATAGCCAGGAAATGTTAATTATGAATACGCGCTCATTCTTCACCGCGACGATATTGCTAGTCAGCTTGACGATCGTGCCGGCCGCGCAGGCGGACACGACGCTGCTCAACGTCTCCTACGATCCCACCCGCGAGCTGTATCAGACCTTCAATGCCGCGTTCGCCAGGTACTGGCAGGCAAAGGCAGGCGAGAAAGTGACGATCAAGCAATCGCATGGCGGCTCGGGCAAGCAGGCGCGCGGCGTCATCGACGGCCTCGAGGCCGACGTGGTGACGCTGGCACTCGCCTACGACATCGACGAAATTGCGCAGATCGCGAAGCTGCTGCCCACCGATTGGCAGGGACGGCTTCCGCACAACAGCTCGCCGTACACGTCGACGATCGTATTCCTCGTCCGCAAGGGAAATCCAAAAGGGATCAAGGACTGGGACGATCTCGTCAAGCCCGGGATCGCGGTGATTACGCCGAATCCGAAGACCTCGGGCGGCGCGCGCTGGAACTACCTGGCGGCGTGGGGCTTTGCGCAAAGGAAATATGGTGGCGAGTCCCAGGCGAAGGAATTCGTGCGCAAACTCTACGCGAACGTGCCGGTGCTCGATTCCGGGGCGCGGGGCGCGACGACGACGTTCGTCGAGCGTGGCATCGGCGATGTGCTGCTCGCATGGGAGAACGAGGCCCATCTCGCGGTGAAGGAACTCGGTGCCGACAGGGTCGAGATCGTCGTGCCGTCGTATTCCATCCTCGCCGAACCGCCGGTCGCGCTGGTCGACAGGGTGGTCGACAAGCGAGGCACGCGCAAGGTCGCGCAAGCTTATCTCGAATATCTCTACACCCCGGAAGGGCAGGAAATCGCCGCGAAGAACTACTACCGCCCCACGCTCGACGCGGTCGCCAGGAAGTACGACCAGCAGTTCGCAAAAGTCAGTCTGTTCCTGCTCAAAGAGTACTTCGGCGACTGGCAGAAGGCGCAGAAGGCGCATTTCGCCGATGGTGGGACGTTCGACCAGATCTACAAGCCCGGTTCAAGGTGGTGAGGCCGCGATGAGCGCAAACGTGCGCCTTACGAGCATCGCCCGGCAGCGGCTTCGGTGCGCGCCGACGGATCCCTACGCCGGTCCGATCGGATCGGCGCCGGTCCACATCGTGCCTGGCCTCAATGACAGCGGGCCGGGCCATTGGCAGACCCTGTGGCAGGAAGCGCGACCCGAATTCATGCGCGTCATCCAGCGTGCGTGGGGCTCGCCCGACCTCGAGGCCTGGGCCGAGACCCTGGCGTCCGCATTCCGCTCCGCTGGTGCGCCTCCGCTGATCGCAGCGCACAGCTTTGGATGTCTCGCCACGGTCCGCGCTGCGATCGTGCATCGGGCGCCGATCCGGGCCGCGCTGCTCGTCGCGCCCGCCGACCCTGAGCGCTTCGGCGTCGACGAGCTTGTACCGCGCTCGAAGCTCCCCTTTGCTAGCATCGTCGTGGGCAGCACCGACGATCCCGGGATCAAGCTCGTCATGGCCGGCAGTCTCGCCACCACGTGGGGCAGCCGCCTGGTCGCCTACCGTAGTGCCGGACACGTTGACGCCGAGTCCGGCTTCGGGCCCTGGCCGGACGGATTGCGGTTGCTCCGGCAACTCGATGCCGCGGCCGAGCGCGAACAGGGCGCCGGGACCCCGTGTTACGCGAGCTGATGTACGCGGGCGGCAGGCGATACCGGACGCGCGCAAAAAGATGACCGGGCCGCTCGGAAACCAGGCCGTCTTGGGCACCAATCCACATTTCCGGGTGGCCCGTGCCATCGCTGCCAACGCCGCGAGCGTGCTGGTGCGCCCGCAACCTCAGGCTCACCGCGTGCTGCCCGGCTTCGGTCTCGGTCTCGGCTACACGCTGCTGTATCTCGGACTGGTCGTGCTGATCCCGCTGGCGGCGGCCTTCGTTAAAACAGCGCAACTCACATGGCCGGCATTCGTCGAGATCGTCACTGCGCCGCGCGTCGTCGCCAGTTACCAACTGACGTTCGGCGCGTCTCTTTGCGCTGCGGGGATCAATGCGGTTTTCGGTCTGCTGGTCGCGTGGGTCCTCGTTCGTTATCGCTTTCCGGCGCTGCGTCTTGTCGATGCATTGGTCGACCTACCATTCGCGCTCCCAACCGCCGTCGCCGGTATCGCACTGACGGGGCTGTTCGCACCCAATGGCTGGTTCGGTGCGCTCCTCGTCCCGCTCGGCATCAAGGTCGCCTTCACGCCGCTGGGCATCATCGTCGCACTGACGTTCATCGGCCTGCCGTTCGTCGTGCGCACCGTGCAGCCGGTACTGGAGGAGCTGCCGCGGGAGCTGGAAGAAGCGGCGGCGACCCTGGGCGCCTCGCGGTGGCAGAGCTTCCGCCGCGTCGTCTTTCCCATCGTCACGCCCGCGCTGCTTACGGGCTTCGCGCTGGCGTTCGCGCGCGCGATCGGCGAATACGGATCCGTGATCTTCATCGCCGGCAACATGCCGATGGTGTCGGAGATCACGCCGCTCATCATCATCACCAAGCTCGAGCAGTATGACTACACAGGCGCGACGGCTGTCGCGGTGGTGATGCTGGTGGTTTCGTTCGCGCTGCTGCTCTCGATCAACGCGCTGCAAGCCTGGACGCGGCGGCGCCAGGGCGCGCTCGACTGACGGATCCCGAATGGCGGATGCTTCCCTCGCCTTGGCGTCCGCTGATGCCTCCGAACCGGCAGCATTGCGCTACGCGCTCGTCGTCACCGCGCTGGTGTTCCTCGGGCTGTTCGTGCTTGTACCGCTGGCCTTCATACTCGTCGAAGCGTTGAAGAAGGGTTTCGGTGTGTACCTGGCCGCGATCACCGAGCCGGACGCGATCGCCGCGATCAAGCTCACGCTGCTGACGGCCGCGATCGCCGTGCCGCTCAATCTCGTATTCGGGATCGCGGCAGCCTGGACGATCGCCAAGTTCTCATTTCCCGGCAAGGACGTCCTGACGACGTTGATCGACCTCCCGTTCTCGGTATCGCCGGTCGTCTCCGGTCTCATCTATGTGCTGATCTTCGGCCTGCAGGGGTGGTTCGGGGCGTGGCTGCACGAACATGACCTGAAGATCATTTTCGCGGTGCCCGGCATCGTGCTGGCGACGATATTCGTCACCTTTCCGTTCGTCGCGCGCGAGCTGATTCCGCTGATGCAGGCGCAAGGGACCGAGCAGGAGGAAGCGGCGACCGTGCTCGGCGCCTCGGGGTGGCAGACGTTCCTCCGCGTGACGCTGCCGAACGTCAAATGGGGCCTCCTCTACGGCGTGATCCTGTGCAATGCACGGGCGATGGGCGAGTTCGGCGCCGTATCGGTGGTGTCGGGACACATCCGCGGTGCCACGAACACGCTGCCGCTGCACGTCGAGATCCTGTACAACGAATACCAGTTCGCGGCGGCATTCGCCGTCGCGTCGCTGCTGGCCCTGCTGGCACTGGTCACGCTTGCGCTGAAGTTCTTTGTCGGACGGCGCACCTACCAGAACACCCGATTCGCAGGAGAACGACCGGAATGAGCATCCAGCTGACGGGGATCGCCAAACGCTTTGGCGCCTTTGTCGCCGTCGATGACGTCGATCTCGAGGTTCAGACCGGGGAGCTGCTCGCATTGCTCGGGCCCTCCGGGTCGGGCAAGACGACGCTGCTGCGGATCATCGCGGGACTCGAAGCGCCGGACGCCGGTACGGTGGCGTTCTACGGCGAGGACGCGACCGACATCCATGCGCGCGAGCGGCAGGTCGGCTTCGTGTTCCAGCACTACGCGCTGTTCGGTCACATGACCATCTTCGAGAACGTCGCGTTCGGCCTGCGCGTGCGGCCGCGATCGCAGCGTCTTCCCGAAACGGATATACGGCGGAAAGTAGACACGCTGCTGGAACTCGTGCAGCTCGACTGGCTCGCTGATCGGTACCCGCATCAGCTTTCTGGTGGCCAGCGACAACGGATCGCACTCGCTCGTGCGCTGGCCGTCGAGCCGCGCGTATTGCTGCTGGACGAGCCGTTCGGTGCGCTCGACGCGCGCGTGCGCCAGGAATTACGGCGGTGGCTACGGCGGCTGCACGACGAAGTCCACGTGACCAGTGTCTTCGTCACGCACGATCAGGAAGAGGCGCTCGAGGTCGCGGACAGGATCGTCGTGATGAACCACGGCCGCGTCGAGCAGATCGGGACGCCGGACGAGGTCTACGATCACCCTGCCACGCCGTTCGTCGTCGAGTTTCTCGGTCACGTCAACCGGCTGCCGATCCCCGACGATGCCGGCATCGATGCCTTCGTGCGTCCGTACGAAATCGCCGTTCTGCCGCAGGCTGCCGCGGACGCCTTGCCGGCACGGCTGGTCCACAGCGCGACGATCGGGCCAGTCGCGCGCCTCGAGTTCGCGCTCGAATGCGACGCGCGGACGGTGAACGTTGAGCTCCCCCGTGAGGCGGCGCGCGCACTGGCGTTACAGCGTGGCGCCGTCGCGCACCTGCGCCCGACCCGGCTGCGCCGCTTCGACGACGCGTGATACCGCGCGTCGGTGATGCCTGGCGCGGTAAAATAAGTCTGGTGCCCGCACGGACTGGATTGCGGGCACGGGAGGGCGGGTTTGGCGTGCCGTCCTGCCCCAGCCAGATCGGCGCCCGATGCCGCTTTCCCTGTTCAAGCTTCCCCCGTCCGAGCAGCGCGACTGGCTCGTCGAGGCGCTTGCGCGCCCTGCCCCGCCGACGGCGAAAAATCTATCCGACGGCTTCCGGCTGCCGGGCCGCGAAGGCACGCCAACGCCGGCCGCGGTCCTCGTGCCGCTCGTCAACCGGCCCGAAGGCCTGCAAGTCTTGCTGACCCAGCGCAGCGCCGAACTACCCGACCATCCGGGCCAGATCAGCTTTCCGGGCGGACGCGTCGAGCCGGACGATGCCTCGGCGGCGGCCGCGGCGTTGCGTGAAGCCGCGGAGGAAGTGGGGCTGCCGCCCGCGCAAGTATCGGTGCTCGGACACCTCGCCGATTACGAGACGGTGACCGGGTATCGCGTCACGCCTGTCGTCGGCTGGGTCGAGCCGCCGTTCGAGCTGACACCGGATCCAGTCGAGGTCGCCGACGTGTTCGAGGTGCCGCTGGCGTTCCTGCTCGACCCCGCGCACCAGCAGCGTCATTTCCGAATGTTGGGCGCGCTGCGCCGCGATTTCTGGGCGATTCCCTACGGCGACCGCTATATCTGGGGGGCCACGGCCGCGATGCTGCTGATACTCGACCGGACGTTGCGCGCTGTCCGGTAAGAGCCAATCCTCAGAGCAGGCCCTAGGAGCCTGTCGGACTTACTTTCACGTATGCGACGGGGAGGCGATTTGGCGGCAGTTCGAGGCGTGAGCCTGAAGCCATAGCGGGACTATGGCAAGGGCGAACAACGAAGAAATGCCGCCAAAGCGCCCCGTCCCTCCGGGTTGCGGGTCAAAAAGCGTGTCTGCTGCGTTGCTCGGCTGGCGAATATTCCCGATATTCGCTGCGCCTCGCGCCTTGCATCCATCGCTTTTTGACCCGCAACGCATGCGCGAAAGTAAGTCCGACAGGCTCCTAGATCCGCGGCGGGGGTGGCGGTGCCCCGCCCGTGCTGGCGCGCGCCGAGGCTAGGTTCGACATGATGCAGTCGAGCGACCGGTTCGTGTCGGCCCCGCCGCCGAGAAAGCCCGAGATTCCGCTGCGATACGCCTCCGGCGAAGTACGGCCGTAATACAGCTGCGACGTGAGGTCGATGAAATAGCTGTATTTGTCATCGCCGCCGCTGCTTTCGTGCTGGATCGCGTAACCCATATCGCGCGCTCCGATCAGCAGCGGCTTGCAGGAGACGGCAATCTGATTGAGGAACGCGTTGTAACCGGTGGCCTTGATGTTCGTATACGCGTCCGGCGCGCAGCCTGTGAACGTGCCGGCCAAGGCGGCCACGGCGACCAGCGGGATGATTGGGCTGCGGCGAGGCATGGATACCTTTCCTTCGCGACAAGCAAAGCAGGTATTCTCGCGCGAATTCGGCCGCGCCGGGAAGCGGCGGTGTTCTCTCCGCCGCGATCTGCGTTGACGCGATCCGACAATTCCCCGACGATGCGCTACCGTTACCCGAGCGCAGCGAAAACCACATGTCGTTTCCCCCTCGCACCTCTACATTGCACGGCCTCTCTCCCCACGGGTTTCATCGCGTCGTCTATTACGAGTGGGGCGAGCCGGGCAACCCACGCGTCGCGATCTGCGTCCACGGGGTCGGCCGCAACGGCCGCGACTTCGACGCGCTGGCCGAAGCGCTGTCGCCTACGCATCGCGTGCTGGCGGTCGACATGCCCGGCCGCGGCGAAAGTGATTGGCTCGCAGATCCGAACGACTATGTTTTTCCCACTTACCTCACGACGCTCACCGCGCTGATCGCCCGCAGCGGTGCGGATTGCGTCGACTGGGTCGGCACCTCGATGGGCGGACTTCTTGGCATCACGATCGCAGCGCTGCCCCACACGCCGATCACGCGCCTGGTCGTCAACGATGTCGGGCCGACGATCGAGCCCGCCGCCCTGGAGCGGATCCGTGGCTACTTCGGTCTCGATCCGACCTTCGCGACCTACGACGAGATTGCGCAGTACATCCGCACGGTCTCGGCACCCTTCGGCCCGCTCACCGACGCACAGTGGGAGCATCTGACGCGCACCAACGTTCGTCAGCGTACCGACGGTCGCTGGGGACTCGCTTACGATCCGGGCATCGCCGTCCCGTTCCGCGCGTCCGCGGCGCCGCCTGACCTGTGGGGGCTCTGGGACGCGATCCGCTGCCCCACGCTCGTACTGCGCGGCGCCGAGTCGGACCTGCTTTCCGCGGCTACCGCGGCGCAGATGGGGGCGCGCGGACCCAAGCCTGCGCTCGTTGAATTCGCGGGCGTTGGCCACGCACCCCCGCTGCTGTCCCGCGACCAGATCGACCCCGTTGTTGCGTTCCTGCGCATTTAGCGCGCGGCGCGGGGCGATGGTGGCGAGAATCTTGCTTCTAGTGAAGCCTGGTTTCGGCACAACGTGGCTCTTCCATCGCTTACAATCGCCGTCGCTATTACCGAACGACAGAAATGCCGCTGAAGCTAAGCCTGCCGCCGCTCGACCCGCGACCGGCAAACCCCCCCGAGACACGCCCGGCCAAGGTCTTCCCCTGGCTCGACGACCTCCTGGCACGCGACCCCGTGGAAGCGGCCCGGGTGATCGGTGACTCGCTCGCCGCGATCAACCGCGTCGTCCTCAGTGATTCGCGCCGGCTCGAGCTGGCCGAACGCTATTGGACGACCGCCGGTACGCTCTGGCCGCTGCTCGAAAAACAGTTTGCTCGGGCGTCGCACCCGTTGACGGGCGAGGCGCTGGAAGCCGCGAAGGCGGCGCTGGGGCTCGCCTACGAGTTGTCGGTCGCCTACAAGCACCTGCTCGCACGCGAGGCAGACCGGCGGATCCTGCTCACCGGCAACCGCCTGCTGGTCGCCCTGATCCACCGTACGCTGCAGTGCACGGCCCGCATTCTGATCAACAGCTACCTGTCCTATTCGCCGCTGCCGGCGAAGACGTGGCTGGACGCCCATGCGATCTACGCGTTCTCGCGCGAACGCTCGCTGCACCAGCACGCGATCGCGCACGACCAGCCGGAGATGACGCCCGAACGCGTCTACCTGCAGGCGCTGCTCCTGGCACTCGCCAATCCGTACGGGTTCCTGCCCGGGCAACTCGACACGGTGATCCGTTATCTGCAGGAGTTCTGCCACTGGGCAAAGCTCACCGACGTCCCGCCGGTCCACCGGATGGCGAAGGCGGTTGCGATCATCCCGGTCGGCCACGATTTTCCGCCGTTCTCTGCGAACAAGGGCGGCTCGATCGACGGCAGCAAGATCTTCCTCCTCACCTTCGATCTCGCGTTTCAGATCCAGGAACAATTGCGCGGGCTCGAATCGGGCGCGGACGTGCCGGCCGGCATCGGGAGGAACCCGGCAGCGCGGCTTCAGTACGTGGCGCTGCTGAAGCGGTTGCTTCGCCAGTGGGCCATCCCACCGGCAAGGCAATTCAACCGGCTGCCTTCGCGTGCCCGCGTCGTCATGTGCGCGGGCCTCTCGGGTGTATGGCAGTACAGTCGCGGCACCCACGCCGGCGTCGCGCAGGCGCCGGCCGGCCTGCCCGCGATGACCGCGTGCCAGGTCATCAACCACACACCGGCGGGCTACGCGCTGCGGCAGATCGACGCCAACCCGACGGCGCTGCGGATCGGCGACCTGATCGCACTGCGCGTCGAAGGACGCAGCGGGCTGCAGGTCGCGATGGTGCGCTGGTTCCGCAACACGTTGAAGGGCAGTGGACTCGAATTCGGCTGCGAGCTGCTCTCCGACAGTCCCGAAGCGGCGGCCGCTGCGGCCGAGGATGCACCGGATGGCAACCTGACACCGGTCGTCGTGCTGCCCGAGGATCGGAACGCGCCGGGCCCCGAAGCCCCGCCGCCGCAACTACTCGTGCCGGCTGGATCCTTCCAGATCGAACAGGGCGTGTCGCTTCGCCGCGGCAGCGAAACCGGGTTTGCCGTCCTGCTGAAACTCGTCGAGCAGGGGCCCGGCTTCGAGCTTTACGACTTCGCGCCGGTAACCTAAGGCCTGTTCAGGCATCGGGAACCGGCAACGTCGCCGCGACGCCATGCGGCGCGTGCAGCCCCTTGGGCATCGGAAACACGACGTGCTCCGGCGCGCCGGGAAGCTCGCGCACGCCACTCGCCCCGAGGCTCTTCAACCTCGCCAGGACCTCGGCGACCAGCACCTCGGGTGCCGACGCACCGGCGGTGACGCCGACGCACGCCTTGCCCGCAACCCATTCCGCGCGCAGCTGATCCGCGCGGTCGACCATGTACGCCGGGATGCCACGCTTCGCCGCGACTTCGCGCAAGCGGTTCGAATTGGAGCTGTTCGGACTGCCGACAACGATCACGACGTCGACCTGCGGCGCGAGGAACTTGACCGCATCCTGTCGGTTCTGAGTCGCGTAGCAGATGTCGTCCTTCCTCGGTCCGGCGATTCCGGGGAACCGCTGCTTCAGCGCTTCGACGATCCCCGCCGCGTCGTCCACCGACAGCGTCGTCTGCGTGACGTACGCAAGGTTGTTCGGGTTGGCCACCGCGAGACTTGCAACGTCGGCTACCGACTCGACGAGGTGGATGCCGCCATCCGTCTGGCCCATCGTGCCCTCGACTTCCGGATGCCCGCGGTGGCCGATCATCACGATCTCTCGCCCGTGCTCGTGCATCCGGGCGACCTCGACGTGCACTTTCGTGACCAGCGGGCAGGTCGCGTCGAACACAGTGAGTCCGCGTGCGGCGGCCGCCGCGCGCACCGCTTTCGCGACACCGTGCGCAGAGAACACGACGGTGCTGCCGGGCGGGATCTCGTCGAGTTCGTCGACGAACACGGCGCCCTTGGCCTTCAGGTCGTCGACGACGAACTTGTTGTGGACGACCTCGTGGCGCACGTAGATCGGCGCGCCGAACTGGGCGAGCGCCTGTTCGACGATCGCGATCGCCCGGTCGACGCCGGCGCAGAAGCCGCGCGGATTGGCGAGCAGCACGTCCATCGTCAGGCTCCCTTCGACGCGTCGGTACGTTCGTGCGCCCGACTGCTGCGGCGCGCGCGGAAGCTGTCGACGATGATGAGGCCAGCACCGACCGTGATCGCGCTGTCGGCCACGTTGAAGGCCGGATAGGCCCAGCGGTCGTAGTGGAACAGCAGAAAGTCGACGACTTTGCCGATTGTCAGCCGGTCCCAGAGATTGCCGAGCGCGCCGCCGAGGATCAGCGCGAGACCGAGGCAGTACAGTGCGTCGCCGCCACGCCGCAGCAGCCAGACGATGAGCACCGACGCAGCGACGGCGATCGCCGCGAACAACCAGCGCTGCCACCCGTCGGCGCCGGCGAGGAAACTGAACGCGGCGCCCGTGTTGAACGTCAGCACCAGACTGAAGAAGCTCGTGAAGGGCCGCTCCTCGCCGGGCTGGAATGCCGCCATCATCGCGGCCTTCGTCGCCGCGTCGGTCACGATCACGGCCACGCTGACGAAGAGCCAGCGCAACCAACGGTCCTTTGCAATCGAATTCAACGCGAACTTCCGTTCGGGGGCGCCGACAATTGGGCGCGGCACCAGATTGGACTCATGCCTCGGCCTCCGCACTGCCCGCGACCTTCGATTCGCCGCATTGTCGGCCTCCCGCAATCGCTCGCGGACGCGCCCTTCGGTGCGGCCTCCGGGGTGTTGCCAGTTCCACGTTGCACCATGGGGTCGGCCGCCACCCGCGCTCGCAGACGCGCCCTTCGGGCCTTGGCTCCGCCCTGCTCGCGCAGCCGTCCTGGGCTTCGCCCCGCTCGCTCATGCGTATCGCCGCGGTTCGCCGGCGCCGAAGAGGTTTGTCACGCAGCGGCCGCACAATGCCGGATGGGCGGCATCAGCGCCCACGTCGGCGCGGTAGTGCCAGCAGCGCTCGCACTTGGCATGCGCGCTCGGATTGACGGCGATGGCCAGCGCGCCGCCACTTTCTGCGCGCTCGATCCACGCACCGGACGTAATCAGTACGAACCGGAGATCATCGCCCAGTGTGGCGAGCGCGGCGTAGTCGTCGTCCGGCGCCGAGATCGTCGCTTCCGCCTGCAGTGAAGAGCCGATGCGGCCGTCCTGCCGCAGCGTTTCCAACTCCTTCAGCACGGCACTCCGCACCGTGAGGATCCGCGGCCATTTGGCCAGGAGCGCAGCGGCATCCGGCACGTCGGGCAACGCGTCACCAAAGGTGCGCACGAAAATCGTCGCCTCCTCGGGATGCACGATCCGCCACGCCTCCTCGGCGGTGAAGGAGAGGATCGGCGCCATCAGGCCGAGCAGCGCGTCGCGGATGTGAAAGAGCGCAGTTTGCGCCGACCGCCGCGCAGGGCTGGCCTTCGCCGTCGTGTACAGCCGATCCTTGAGCACGTCGAGATAGAAGCCGCCGAGATCCTCCGAGCAGTACGTCTGCAGGCGTTGCGCAACCAGATGGAACTCGTAGCGGTCGTAATCGGCGCGGCACGCCTCGACGAGCGCCCGCACGTTGGCAAGCGCGTAGCGGTCGAGCTCCACCATCTTCGCGACGGGGACTGCGTCCGCTGCCCGGTCGAAGTCGCTCGTGTTCGCGAGCAGGAAACGCAGCGTGTTGCGGATGCGGCGGTAGCTCTCGACGACGCGCTTCAGGATCTCGTCGGAGATCGACAGGTCGCCGGAATAGTCCGTCGCGGCGACCCACAGCCGCAGGATCTCCGCGCCCAGCGTGTCGGACACCTTCTGCGGCGCGACGACGTTGCCCTTCGACTTCGACATCTTGCGGCCCTCGCCGTCGACGGTGAAGCCGTGCGTCAAGAGCGCCTTGTACGGCGGCACGCCGTTGCGCATGCACGAGACGAGCAGCGACGAGTGAAACCAGCCGCGGTGCTGGTCGGAGCCTTCGAGGTAGAGATCCGCCGGGAAGCCCGTGTCCTGCGCGTGCGATCCGGCGCGCGTCTTCGCCCCCTCGGGGCCCTCCCAATACCGTTTGATGCGTCGAGCCGGAGTCGAACCAGACATCGAGCGTGTCGGTAAGCTTGCGGTACTTCGCGGGATCGACGCCGAAGTCCTCGTGGGTGGCCTCGAACCACTTCTCGATGCCGCCTCGCTCCACCATGCTCGCGGCGAGTTCGAGCAGCGCCGGCGTATCGGGATGAAGTTCCTCGGTTTGTCGATCGACGAACAGCGTCAACGGCACGCCCCATGTCCGCTGGCGCGACAGCGTCCAATCGGGACGATTGGCGATCATCGCGTAGAGCCGCGATTGGCCCCAGCTCGGATAGAAGCGGGTGTTCTCGATGCCGCGCAACGCTGTCGTGCGCAACGTCTCGACCGGCTTCACGCCGCGATACCCCGGCACGTCGTCCATGCCGGCGAACCACTGCGTCGTCGCGCGATAGATGATCGGCGTCTTGTGCCGCCAGCAATGCATGTAGCTGTGCGAGAACTTCTCGGCGTGCAGAAGGTTGCCCGCCTCGCGGATCTTCTCGACGATCCTGGGGTTCGCGTCCCAGATCTTCTGGCCGCCGAAGTACGGCAGGTTCGCGGCGAACGTGCCGTCGCCCTGCACCGGATTCAGCATGTCCTCGTCCTTCATCCCGTAGCGCCGGCACGAGACGAAGTCGTCGATACCGTACGCGGGCGAGCTATGGACGATGCCGGTGCCCTGTTCCAGCGTCACGTACTCGCCGAGATAGACCGGCGCCGCCCGGTCGTAAAAGGGGTGCCGGAACGCGATGTGCTCGAGTGCCACGCCCTTTGCCGTCGCGACGACACGTCCTTCGAGCCTGAAGCGCTTGAGCGACGGCAAGACGAGGTCCTCCGCCAGTACCAGATGCCCGCGCGGGGTCTCGACCAGCGCATAGATGAATTCCGGGTGCACGTTCAGCGCCTGGTTCGACGGGATCGTCCAGGGCGTCGTCGTCCAGATCACCGTGTCGATCGCACCTTCGGGCGCCTTCGGAAGCCCGAACGCGCGCGCGAGTCTTTCTCGCTCGCCCGCATCGGTCAGCGGAAAGCCGACGTCGATTGCGATGTCCTGGCGGTCCTCGTACTCGACCTCGGCCTCGGCGAGCGCGCTGCCGCAGTCGAAGCACCAGTTGACCGGCTTCAGCCCGCGATACAGATAGCCCTTTTCGAGGATCCGGCCCAGCGTGCGGATCTCGTCGGCTTCGCTCTTGTAGGCCATCGTTGTGTACGGATGGTCCCAGTCGCCCAGGACGCCGAGCCGCTGGAACTGCACCTTCTGCCGCGCGATCTGCGTGGTCGCGTAGGCGCGGGCGAGCCGCTGCGTCTCGGCAGTCGGCAGGTGCTTGCCGTGAGTCTTCTCGATCTGCACCTCGATCGGCATCCCGTGGCAATCCCAGCCGGGAACGTACGGTGCGTCGAAGCCCGCCATCGTGCGGCTCTTGACCACGAGGTCCTTGAGAATCTTGTTGAGCGCGTGGCCGATGTGGATGTCGGCGTTCGCGTACGGCGGGCCGTCGTGCAGCACGAACCGCGGGCGTCCAGCCGACGCCTTGCGGATCGCTTCGTAGATCTTGCGCTCCTGCCAATCCTTGACCCAGCCGGGCTCGCGCTTCGCCAAGTCTCCGCGCATCGGAAACGGCGTGTCGGGCAAGTTCAACGTCGATTTGTAATCGGTTTTCGGGTCGTCGGGCATAGGGAGGTCAAAGGTTGCGCGCCGTCGTCGGGCGGGTCGCGCCTTAGCGTTGGGCGAGGCTCGACTCCGGAGTCGTTGGCGCGCGGAGCCCGCTGAAATAGCCGCGCGCCTGCGCGACGTCGGCGCGGATCTGGTGCGCCAGCGCATCGAGATCGGGGTAGCGTGCCTCGTCGCGCAGCTTGTGCAGGAACTCGACGACGACGCGACGACCGTAGATCACGTCGTCGAAATCGAGGATGAACACTTCGAGCAACGGCTCGCCGGTTGCTTCGACCGTGGGGCGAACGCCCACGCTCGCCACGCCCGAATGCGGCGCTGCGTCTAGTCCGTGCACGCGTACGGCGAATACGCCGCTGACCGGCGGCTTGCGCGGAAGCCGGAGGTTAGCGGTCGGAAAACCCAGGTTGCGGCCCAGCTTTGCTCCGTGCGCGACGCGACCCCCGATCGCGAACGGCCGTCCGAGCATCGCCGCGGCGTGCCCGAGGTTGCCCGCCGCCAGTGCATGACGCACTGCGCTTGACGATGCGCGCTCGCCTTCGACGGCCACCGTACGCATTGCCTCGACGCTGAACGTACGCGCCGCGGTGCGCAGCGTCCCGATATCGCCGCTGCGTCCCTTGCCAAAACGGAAGTCCTCGCCGACCAGAACCCAGCGTGTGCCGAGCCTGCGCACCAGCACGTCGTCGATGAACGCCTCGGGCGTCAGCGACGCGAGGCGGCTGTCGAAGCGCGCGACATACACGCGGTCGACGCCAATGCTGGCGAAGCGCTCGAGCTTGGCGCGGAGCGTCGAGAGTCGCGGCGGCGCCGATTCGTGGGCAAAGAACTCGCGCGGATGCGGATCGAACGTCAACACGGCCGACGGCAGTGCCAGATCCTCCGCGGCTTCGGTGAGCCGGGAGAGCATCGCCTGATGCCCGCGGTGGACGCCGTCGAAATTGCCGATCGTCAGCGCGATGCCATCGTCGGCCGACGCCGGCAGCCTGCGAAAAATCCGCACGGAATTGCCTCAGCGCAACAAAACTATGAATTTTAGCCGATTTCGGACCGCCGTGCCCCGCAAGCGGGGACGGCTCGGTCAACCCTGAAAGGGCCATTCGCGCCACGCACGCAACAGCGGGTAGTAGAGGGCGAGCCGGATCGGCCGCGCGTCGAGAGCGGCGACGAGCCGTCCATAGCGCTCGAGCTGGCCCCGGTAGCGCTCGACCTCGCGAGCGAGGAAAGCCTCGACGTCGGCGCCTTCGTGACTGCCAGTCTTGAAGTCGATGATCCAGCGCACGCCGTCGGCGACGAACGTGCGGTCGAGGACCACGTGCACGATCGCTGCGCCGTCGACGCCCGCCAGCGCCCATTCGCTCGCTGCTTCCGCGTGCTCCGTCGCGCAAACCCAGCGGCCGCGCGCATCGCCCAGCACGTTGCGCACTGCCGCCTCCACCTGCACCACCGCGGCGTCGAGATCCGCGGCGTCGACGCCCTCACCCGCAAGCTCCATGCGGATGCGCTGGCCGGTTGTGGCAAGCCGCGTTGCGTTCCAATGGGCAGGGCCCTCGCGCGCAATCTGCGCGAACAGGCGGTGGACGACGACGCCGATGTGCCTTGCGGTCTCGCGCGCCCAGTCGAACGGCGGCGTATCCTGTCGCGCTTCCGGAAGCGACGCGACCGGGACCCCCGCCTCGGGAAGGGGAGTCATCCAACGGGTGGGAAATCGCGCCAGCAGGCGTGATGATGCCGGCACCGCCGGCGACGCCGCTGCGACCGCCACTGGCGACGCGACTGAATTGCCGAGCGAATCCCAGAGGCGTGCCAGCGACGATCCCGGGGCCGGCCGCTTCCACGCGAGCGGGCCGTTAGCGATAGCCTCGCTCGCGAGCTTCGCCGTCAGATGCAGGCGCGACTTGGCGCGCGTGCAGCCAACGTAGAGCAGGCGCGCGAGCTCGGCGCGCTCCTCGCCGTCGGCGAGGTACCCGAGATACGCGTGGACGGGATCGACATCACCGCCTCGGGCCCGCGCGGGTGCCAGCAGCAGGCCCTGCGGGCGAAGCCGCCAGCGCAGCGCTTCGGGTTCGCCGCGGCGCGACGCGCGCGCGAGCCCCGGCATGATCACCGTATCGAACTCGAGCCCTTTCGCGCGATGCAACGTCATCACCTGCACGCGCGCGGCGATTGCGGCACCGGGTTCGGCGCGGAGTTCGTCGAGGGCAGCAACAAAGACCGCCCAATCCGGAATGTCGCCGGCGACTTCGTGCTCGGCCAACAACGCGAAATAGCGCTCGGCCGCATCGATGTCGAGCGCCTCGTCCAGCGTCGCCGCGCCGCCCAATGCGAGCCACGCGCCGCGCACCCGGCGCGCGAGCGATGCGCGCCCGCGCGCGGCAAGCGCCGGACGCAGGTACCGCGCGATTCGCTCAAGACGCGCCCGGCCATCCTCGGACAGGCCCGCAATGGCGTCGTCCTCTTCCACGGTGGCGGCGATCGACCTCAAGGGATGCGCATCGGCAGCCGCCGCGACGGCGAAAAGGTCGGGCAAGGCGAGTCCACACCACGGCGCACGCAGCACCGCGAGCCACGCGAGCCGGTCGGCTGGCTGGGTGAGCGCGTGCGTCAACGAAACGAGATCGAGCACTGCCTGACGCTCGGCGAGCGCATCGAGCTCGACCGCGGCGTAATCGATCCCGGCCGTGCGCAACGCCGGCAGCAGGCAATCGAGGTGCGTGCGCGCACGCACGAGCACGGCAATGCTCTGCGCTTCGTGCTCCAGCGCGGACCTGACGTGGTCGACGACACATTCTGCCTCCGTTGCATCGTCCGGCAGCAGGTCGATCGTCACCGCGCGTCCCGGAAGCGCCGGCGCGTCTGCGATCGCCGGCGAGAACGCGACCACGCCGCGCCACGGGTCGCTGTGGCTGCCAAGGACACCTGGAAACAGGCCGTTCACCCAATTCACGAGCCCGGCGTGCGAACGGAAATTGCGCGCGAGGACGAGGTTCTCGACCGGCACGTCGCCGACTTGCCGCTTGGCCTGCGCTTCGACGAAGATCCGCACTTCGGCATCGCGGAAGCGGTAGATCGACTGCATCGGATCGCCGACGGCGAACAACGTACGGCCGTCGCCCGGTTGCCAGCCGGCCGTCAGGCGCCGGATCAGGGCGAGCTGGACGAACGACGTGTCCTGGAATTCGTCGATCAGCAGATGCTCGATCCACAGATCGAGCCTCAGCAGCAGATCGGTCGGCGCGTCCTCGCTGCCGAGCGCAGACAATGCGGCCATCGTCCCCTGCGTGAAGTCGATTGCGCCGGCGCCACCGAACGTGAGCATCAGCTGCGCGGCGAGCCGCGGCAGCACATCGAGCAGCGCGGACACGATCGCCCACGTCTCGTCCATATACTGCGCTGTCGGCAGACGGCGTGCCGCGTCGAGCGCTTCCGCGAGCCCTGGCACGGCTTCGAGAGTGCCCAGCAGCTCCTTCATGTCCGTATTCATTCGCTGCCGCTTGACCGCTTCCTTCCCCGTGCCTTTCGACGGAAAGCCGTCATTCTTGTCGACCTTCGCGCGGAATCGCGCATGGTTCGCGACGAGCAGCCACGACGCCAGTGCGCGCCATTGATTCAGCGCCGCAACCGTTGCCGGCGGCCGCCCGCCCGCATCGGCACACGCGAGAAGTTCGGACGCGAGATGCGAAGCGCGCGTGCTGCCATCGAGATGCAGGGCGGCATGGCGTTCCAGCGGTGCCAGCGCCGCCGCGAACGACGGCGGGATTGCCGCGGCTATTGCCTCGAGCCCGCTGCGGACCTCCTCGGCAAGCGTCGCCTCCAGCGTCGCGCGAAATCGGGCGCGGTCATCGTGGGAAAGCGCGCGCAGCCATTGGTCCCGCTTGCCGAGCATCCCGGCCAGGAGCGTCACGGTCGCGCCGGCGTCGTTGGCCCAATGGGCGAGCAGGGTCCGCCATCCCGGATCGGCCGCGGAGGCGCCGGCCAGTGTGTCGCGCACCGCATCGACATAGAGCGCTTGCGCCCGCTCCTCGAAGCGCGGCGCGGCGCCCAACCTCGTGGCCAGCGGCGCCTGCCGCGCGAGCCCTGCGCTCAACGCATCGATCGTCTGCACGGCGAGCCGCGCCGGATGGGCGATCAGGTTCCAACCGTGCCGCTTGTCCTGGGCGAGCGCGGCGCACGCCAGATCGCGTACCCGCCCTTCGTGTGGCGACGTCACGGGCTTTGCCGCTTCGGCTTCGCGCAGCGCGCGGACGATCCGCTCGCGCATCTCCCCCGCCGCCTTGCGCGTGAACGTCATCGCGACGATACGCTCGGGCCGGTCGACGCGCGCGAGCAGCGCGAGGAAGCGCCGGATCAGGAGCTCGGTCTTGCCGGATCCTGCTGGTGCCTGGACGAGGAACGAACGCTCGACGTCGAGAGCGCACTCGCGCGCCGCGGCATCGGCCGCGCGCACGGCTGACTCCATCGGTCCGTCACTCATCCTCGTTCCGTTCGCGGTCCGCGATCGCGAGCGCGCCGATGCGGCAGAATGGCTGCAGGCCACAGTGCGCGCAGGTCTTCCGCGCATCCCGCGGCGCCACGGCAGCGGCCCCCGCGGCAATGTCGGCGGCTAGCGCGCCGAGCGAGGCCGCCCAGCGCGCCTCGACGGCGGACCAATCGGCGAGCGCCACCTTCCTGAGACTGGACGGAAGCTTCAGCGCGGGCCAGGCGTTGTTGTCCGCTGCAATCCCGTGCACCTTGAACTCGCCCGGACGAATCTGGGCGTAGGCCACGGCGCGAAGATGCTCCGCCGGCGCCGCCGCGCGCCGCGCGAGCGCGTAGAGGCCGAGCTGCGGCGCCTGCGGCCGCGGCTCGAACCAGGCCTCCGGCGGTTTCGTTCGCCCGGTCTTGTAATCGATGATCGCGGTGCCTCCGTCCGCGAGCGCGTCGAGGCGATCCAGCCGTAATTGCAGCGACAATCCGCCTAGCGTCAGCGGCAGCGTCATTTCGGTACCCAGCACTGAGAACGGCGGCCGGTCGCGCTCCTGCGCCTGAAGCCACGACCCGACGAGCGTTGCCAACCGGGCCGACTCGCCGGCCGCTACCACCGGGAGCAGGTTGCGCCAGCGCGCGGCAGGAATTGCGACGATGGCCGCCTCGACCGCGGCGGCGATTTTCGCCGCGAGTGTCGCGGGCGCGAGCTCTACCAGCGCGGCCTGGGTTCGCACGTCGCACCAGAATGCCGTCAGCGCGGCGTGCGCGAGCGTCCCGCGCTCCTGCGCCGACAGGCCGTCGACCGGGACCGGCCATGTCTCGGCCGCGAGTCGGTAGGTCGCGGCGGCCTTGAACGGACAATCGCCCTGCGCCTCGATCAGGCTCGCGCCGCCTCGCATGGGACTTCCGGCCGGCAGCTGCGGCGCACGGTCGTCGACCATCCTCTCGCGCGACGCTGCGAGCGCGAATTGCACACGCGCTGTCGAGACGGGAATCGCGACTTCGTCGCTCGCGAGCGGCGGCGCCGCTGGCAGCAGCCACGATGGTGAACGCGAATGATCGTCCGCGCTGCGTGCATACGAGAACACGACCTGCGGCGCCGCGCGCGCGAACTGCGCGGTCAGCGCCTGCGCGTACGCGAGCTCCCGCGCCGCCGACGCGCGCGGCACGTTGCGTTCACGTTGCCAAACGATGGGGAGCAAGGGGTTGGGCTGCGGCGCCGCCGGCCAGCGTTCCGCCGCAAGCCCGGCGACCCACAACGCATCGAACGGAAGTCCTGCCGCCTCCAGCACGCCGAGAATCTGGATTGGCGCCGGCGGAGATTCCGGCTGGAAGATGGCCGCAGTCAGTTGTGCGCGCAGCGCGGCAAGCGCGTCGACGCGCGCGAGCTCGGCCTCGACCGAACCCAACGTCGCGAACGTCGCCAGCGCGTCGTCCCAAACGGCGCGCGCCTGATACTCGGCGCTTCCCGGCACGCGGCTGCCAGGCCAGCCCAGCGCCGCGAGCCATTCGCGCCATGCTTCGGCGAACGCGCGCGGCGTTCCGTGCGCAGGCACGCGGTGGCGGTCGCGCGCGTCGGCCCATCGCTGCGCGAGCGGCTGATCGGCATCGCGCAGGGCGGCCAGCGCGCCGCGCATCGAAATGCTGCGGCGGCCCTGCTTCAGCCAATCGGCTTCGAGTCGTGCGCGCAGCATCCATGCATCGGGTCCGACTGCCACGTAAGGCGAGCGCAGCAGCGCGGCGGCACGCCCGACTGGCAGCGGTGCGTCGGCCCAGCCGATGAGATCGAGCGCCGCCGCAACCAGTGGAACATCGGACAATGCCGTGCCGAGCGACAGGTTGTACGGGCGCGCCGTCTCCAGCTCGGCTGGCCATTGCAGCGCCGGACACACGATGTCGTCCGCGAGCGCCTGCACTTCGTCCCGGCGCCCCGCGAGGTCCTCGACGACGATGCCGATCGTCGCGCTCGGCCGCGCAAGGGCGCGATCGCGCGCCCAAGCCAGTGCAAGCGCGAGCTCGTCCCTCGGTGTCGCCCCGCATGCGAGGCGCGCTAGCCCTGGTTTCGCAGGCAGCGTGTCTTCCCGTGCGATGTGCGCACCCGCCGCAACGAGGGCCGCGATCAGGCGCTCCTGCTGGGGCGAAAACTCGATGAATCCGGCGAGCACGAATCTCGCTCCGCGCAAAGCAGCAATACGCGTCGCCCACGCGGCTAGCCGGTCGGGAAGCTGCGCCGGATCGATGCTGCTGCTGGCGGCGAGCGCGGCGGCGTAGCGCGCGGCCCAGCGCGCGAATGCCGACGCATCGTCGTCGACATCGCCGCTACCCGCCCATGCCCGCCAACTCTCGCCGCTTGCGCCCCAGGCGTGGACGATCGACCATGCGTCGGCAGCAAGCACGGCCGCCCCGCGCGCATCGATCAGTGGAGCCGCATTCGCGGCGACGATCCGATTCCATGCGTGCGCGGCCTGGACTGGCGTCCGCAACCTCGCGCCGTCCGGGACGATGTCCGCCTCGAGCGCCTGCTGCCACAGCGTCGTGAGCCAGGCGTCCCACGGCAGCGCCCTCGCCGCCGGCCAGACCGCGAGTCCTGCCGCGCGCTGCGCTTCGTCGTGGCGCGCCACGAGCGCTCGCGCGAGGCGGCGGTTCGGAGTGACGACGGTCGCGCCCGAAACGAACGCGTCTTCGAACGGGCCAGCGGATGATGGCATCGGGCGATGCGGAGGACGCGCGGCTTGCATGAACCGCGACGATAGTGGAACCTGGCGCCGAAAAGGCCCTGCAGATCGCAAGACTAACAGCTTTCGCCTTGCGGGACAGCCGCCGCAGTGACCCGCGCACTCAAACGGAGGACGCTAGATGCCCGCCTACATCCTGGTCGATTGCGAGGTCACCGATCCCGCGCGTTACGAGGAGTACAAGGCGCTCGCGAAGCCGGCCGTCGAGCGTTACGGCGGCCGCTATCTCGCGCGGGGAGGTGTCACCACGGTGCTGGAAGGCGATTGGCGGCCGCACCGGATCGTCGTGCTCGAATTTCCCGACGGCGACGCAATCCGGCGTTTCTATGCGTCGCCGGAATACAGCGCCGCGCGCACGAAGCGCGCCGGCGCCGCCCGGATGAACATGGTCGCCGTCGACGGCGCCTGAATCAGTCGCTGCCCGGTCGGGCCATGCCAGCCGCGGCGGGTGCGGCTGCCGGCGCCATGCTTGCGAACACCCGACTCCCGCCTGCGGCGCCGTTGCCGACGTTGGGCGCTATTGTCGTCAGCGGTCCGGCACGCGGCGATGGGGTGGGCAGCGATTGGGCTGCAATCACCGGCGCGTTGAGCGCTTCGGCAACGCGGGAATCGACGCGCCGCGCGAGGAGCTTCCACTCGCCGCACCAGTCGTCGTCGCGAACAGTCGGCCAGATGCCTTCGATCATGTAGGACTTCGCGTTCACCGGATTCAGCATGGGCGCCGACCGGCGGCATTGGCCCCACTGGGGCGCGCCGTCCGATGTCGCCTTCGCGTGCTTGCGGTCGTAGTACTGGCAGCTCATGCATTTTTCCACGTCGAATCCTCCGCGTTTGCCGTTCCGTCCGTCGTGCGGCGCGTTGTCGATGGTCCTCGCTCACAGCTACAGCAAGATCTTTGCCAGCGCGAGCAGCTCCAGTTCGCGGGTTGCACAACACGGAATCGTGCATGCGTGCGGAGGCACGATCCATCGCGCCCCTGTTGCCCGGGATATTGCGTCGCCCGATCGCGCGCGATCAATGAATGCGCAACGGCACGAAACCGCGTGGGACGAGCAGCATCGGACGCGGACGCAAGCGCGGCCGGTGTGCCGGTGCGGCACGAGTACGGGCCGGCGGTGCTGCCCTGCGCTCGGTCGTGTCGGCTGCGCGCCGCGTCGAACGCGGAGCGGGGAGCGACGTACGGCGCCACTTCGCGTCAGTGCGACACCGGGCCGAGTCCGCACGCATCGCGTGACGTTTCGAGAAAAAGACGGCCGCCGACCGCATCGCTGTTTGCAGTATGAAAATCCCGGCGACCGTCAAACCTGTCGCTGGGCGGATTAGGCTGCGAGTGCGCGCAGCACGTTGAGCAGCGGGACCGGCACGTCCTGAACTCGGCGCGGTTGCCGGCTTGACTGCTGGTCGAGCGACGCCTTGAGTTCGGCGTCGGCCATCGCCGCTTCCTGGTCCAGTTGGGCATCGTAACGACGGCGCGCGTCGGGATTCGACAGCACTTCGTAGGCCGCGTGGATCATCCGCACGAGACCGGAAAGGTCCTGGCCCCCGTCGGTGGTTCCGCATCCGAAACGCTCGATGATTTGCGCGTACGCAGCATCGATTCGCGCTGTGCTCGCGCCCGGTGCCAGATCAAGATAGTCGTAGTACGTATACATCACGGCTGTCTCCTCGGTTTGCGTCCGCGCCATTTCGCGCTGGGTCACCGAGCGTAAAGCACCAACCGTGCCAACTGAAGGTGATGACGCGCCTTGCGCAGGCTAATGCGCTGTTATTGCGAGCCTTGTGCGAGAAGCACCGATGCGTATCCAACCGTGTGTATACGACAGTGGATGCGCCGCTCGGGCCAGGGGGACTTCTGTCTATCTCACAGCATTGCGAGCGGCGCAGGTCCGGATGGTGGCGGAAACGCGTCTTCGAGTGCATGCACGGTCGTGTCGCTCAATGCGAGATCGGCGGCGGCCCGATTGACACGCACGTGTGCGGTATCGGCGGACTCGGGAATCGCGATCACGTCGCGCGAGCGCAACAGCCAAGCAAGCGCGACCTGCGCGCTCGCCACACCGGCGCCTTTGGCAATTGCGGCGAGCTTGCGGTTGCGCACGAGCGCGCCCTTCCCCAGCGGCGAATAGGCCATCACCGGCATTCGCCGCTCGCGCATCCACGGCAAGAGCTGCCACTCGATCCCGCGCTCGCCCAGGTGATAGAGCACCTGGTTCGTGGCGCAATGCCGGCCTTCGGAAAATGCAAAGAGCTCGCGCAGGTCGGCCGTGTCGAAATTTGATACGCCCCAGCGGACGATCTTGCCGGCGGAGCGCAGGCGCTCGAACGCGTCGACGGTTTCCGCGAGTGGCACTCTGCCGCGCCAGTGAAGCAGGTAGAGGTCGAGCCGATCGGTGCGCAGGCGCGCCAGGCTGCGCTCGCAGGCAGAGATGGCGGATTTTCGGCTGGCGTTGTGCGGGTACACCTTGCTGACTACAAAGACTTTCTCACGTCGACCGACGATCGCCTGTGCCACCACTTCTTCCGCGCCACCGTCGCCGTACATTTCGGCGGTGTCGATCAACGTCATTCCGAGGTCGAGGCCGAGCGCAAGCGCGGCTGCTTCCCGCGCGGCCCGCGCGCGCCGCTCTCCCATCGTCCAGGTGCCGAGGCCAAGCGCGGGGACGGCGCCGCCGTCCGGAAACGCGACGGCGCGAAGCGGGTGCGCGTGGGTTGTTGTCATGCTTGCGAGGATAGCGCAGGCGAAGATCCCTCGCCGCGCCGACGTAGAATGCGCTCTGAGGCCAGCCGCGGGCGGGAGCCGCCGCCGGCTCCGCCCGGCTGCGCCTCGGGGATCACGCCACTCCATGTCGATCGAAACGCCACAACGCTCCGTCGTCCGCGCCGCGTGCCCGCACGATTGTCCCGATACGTGCGCGATGCTGGTGACGGTCGAAAGCGGCCGCGCGATCGCGATTCGCGGCGCGCCCGATCATCCGCCGACCGGCGGCGCACTGTGCACGAAAGTCGCGCGCTATCTCGAGCGCACGTATTCGGAGCAACGCGTTCTGCACCCGATGAAGCGAATCGGGGAAAAGGGGCAAGGCCAATTCGCGCGCATCTCGTGGGACGAGGCGCTCGACACGATCGCGGAGCGGTTCACGGCCATTGGCGATTCGCCCGACGGACCGCAGGCAATCGTGCCCTACTCGTACGCCGGCACGATGGGCCTCTTGCAGTACGGCTCGATGGATCGGCGCTTTTTCCACCGGCTGGGCGCCTCGCTGCTCGACCGCACGATATGCGCCACTGCGGGCAAGGCCGGGTGGGTGGCGACGGTCGGTGCGGCCGTCGGCACCGATGTCGAGCAATTCGAGAACAGCAGGCTGATCCTGATCTGGGGCAGCAACGCGATTGTGTCGAACCTGCATTTCTGGACTCGCGCGCAGGAAGCCAAGCGGCGCGGGGCGAAGCTCGTCGCGATCGATCCGTATCGCACCGCCACCGCCGAAAAATGCCACGAGCACATCGCGCTGCTGCCCGGAACCGATGCCGCGCTGGCGCTCGGATTGATGCATGTGCTGATCGGCGAGGACCTGATCGATCGCGATTACATCGACCGGTACACGGTCGGCTTTGCGGGGCTCGAGGAGCGGGCGGCAGCATTTCCGCCGGAGCGCGTGGCCGGGATCTGCGGGATTGCCGCCGCACAGGTCGAAAGCCTCGCGCGCGACTACGGCACGATCAAGCCGGCGGCGATTCGCCTCAACTACGGGATGCAGCGGCACGCGGGCGGAGGCAACGCCGTACGCGCGGTCGCGTGCCTGCCCGCGCTCGTCGGCGCGTGGCGCGATCGCGCGGGCGGCGCGCTGCTGTCGTCGTCGGGCACCTATCCCGTCGACACCGCAGCGCTCGAGCGGCCCGATCTTATGCGCGGAACACCGCGCACGATCAACATGAGCACGATCGGCAACGCGCTCCTCGAAGCCCGCGACCCGCCGATCCGCGCGATCTACGTCTACAACTCGAACCCGGTCGCGGTCGCGCCGGAGTCGTCGAAGGTCGCCGCGGGCTTTGCGCGCGACGATCTCTTCTGCGTCGTGCACGAGATCTTCCAGACCGATACCGCCGACTACGCCGACATCCTGCTGCCGGCGACCACACAACTCGAGCAGACCGACATCCACAGCTCGTACGGGCACCTCTACGCGCTCGCGAACAACGCCGCCATCGCGCCATTGGGCGAAGCAAAGCCCAACACCGAAGTGTTTCGGCTGCTGGCCGCCCGCCTGGGGTTCGCCGAACCGTGCTTTCGCGAGACGGACGACGATCTTGCGCGGCAGGCGTTCCGGGCTTCCGACCCGCGAGCATCCGGCATCGACTGGGACACCATGAAGCGCACCGGATTCCAGCGCCTGGCGCTGCCGGTGGACTACGCGCCCTTCGCCCACGGAAATTTCCCGACGCCGTCGGGCAAGTGCGAATTCTTCTCCGCAACGCTCGAGGCGCAGGGCCACGACCCACTGCCGGTGTTCGTTCCTCCACGCGAATCCGCGGCCGCCAATCCGACGCTCGCACGGCGCTATCCGCTGGCGTTCCTGTCGCCGCCCGCGCGCAACTTCCTCAACTCGTCGTTCGCGAACCTGCCTGCATTCGTCGCCGAGGAGAAGACACCGAAACTCGACCTCAATGCTGCGGATGCTACACGACGCGGGATCGCGAGCGGCGACCTCGTGCGCATCGTCAACGATCGCGGCAGCTTCACCGCCATCGCGCACGTCACCGATCGCGCGCGGCCGGGTATCGTCGTGTCGCCGTCGATCTGGTGGAAGAAGCTCGCACCCGACCGCGCCAATGCCAACGCGGTGACGAGCCAGGCGCTGACCGATCTCGGACGCGCCGCGACATTCTACGACTGCCTGGTCGAGGTGGAAAGAGTCTAGGTCGACAGCGCCACCGCGTCAGCGTTCATCCGCGAGGAGCGCCTCGACCTCGGCGCGTTTGCTCTGCGCGCCCCGAATGCCCGGATCGATCGCCGCCCTGCAGAAGCCCGGCGCGAACAACAGATAGGAGAGCAGTGCGGCGCCGCCGCCGGACAGCACGATCGCGAGCTTCGGACGGCGGGCAATTCGCCGATCATACTGCGTGACGCTGACTGGAATCCGTTGCCCGTCGGACCAGCGCGGCCGTTTACACTTTGCGCACGAGCCCGACCATCACGCCGAAGATCTCGAGCTCGCCTTCCGGACGGATGACGGGATAAGCTTTGTTCTCGGGCTTGAGGACGAAGCGGCCCCGCTCGAGGTCGAGCGTTTTCAGCGTGAACTGTCCGTCGACGATGGCGATCACGATGTCGCCGCGCTTGGCCGCCGCCGTCTTCTCGACGACGACGAGGTCGCCGTCGAGTATGCCGGCGTCCATCATCGAATCGCCCTTGACGCGAATCAGCACCGTCTGCGACGGGCGCTCGATCAGGTAGTCGTCGATCGTCAGCGCATCGGGCGTCGCATCCTCCACGGGATTGGGGAGGCCGGCGTGCACCGGCGACTCGGCGAGCGGCCGCGCGAAGAACCGGCGCGTCGGCGCAAGGCGCTTGTCGGGTGTGGCGTCGAGATACCCGGCGAGCTTCAGCCGTGCCACCATGGCCGCCACCGACGATTTGGACTTCAACCCCAGTAAATGGCCGATCGACGCGTAGGATGGGAGCGCCCGGTGCTGTGCATAGTAATCCTGCAGCAGCGACAGATAAGAACGATCGTTCGACATGGTGCTACGATAGCGAACGAGCGTTCGGAAGTCAACCCCCTGCCGAGTTCGCCCCGCCGGATCCGTCGCGCCACCCGCTGAACCTTGCGCTGGACATGAATCTGTTCGCGCCCGCCCTCGCCTTCGTCGATCTCGAAACGACGGGGACTGCCGCTGCGGCCGATGCGATCACCGAGGTCGCCATCGTCCGCGTCGACGCCAACCCGACGGGCCTCCTACCGCCGGCGGTCACCGAGTGGAGCACGCTCGTGAATCCGGGCGTCCCGATCCCGCCGGCGATCCAGGCGCTGACCGGCATCACCGACGCGATGGTCCGCGATGCGCCGCCGTTTCGGGCGATCGCCGACGAGGTCGCGGCGCGGACCGCGGGCGCCGTGTTCGTCGCGCACAACGCGCGCTTCGATTACGGCTTCCTCAAGCACGCGTTCGCGCGCGAGGGACGGCCGTTCACCGCACGGACGCTGTGCACGGTCAAGCTCTCGCGCCGGCTTTTTCCCGACGCTGAACGGCACAACCTCGACAGCGTGATCGTGCGGCACGCGCTGCCGATCGAGGGCCGCCATCGCGCGCTCGGCGACGCCCGCGTGCTGTGGGCGTTCGTGCAGACGCTCTACCGCGAACTTGCGCCCGACGCGATCGCGGCGGCGGCCAAGCGCGTCTTGAAGACGCCGAGCCTGCCGCCCCAACTCGCGCCCGATGCGCTCGATGTCCTGCCGGAAGCACCGGGCGTCTACCTCTTCTATGGCCTGAACGCGTTGCCGCTGTACATCGGCAAGAGCCGCAACCTGCGCGAGCGCGTCGGCGCGCATTTCTCGTCCGACTACCGTTCGCCGACCGACGCACGGCTGTCCACGGAAATCCGCCGCATCGAATTCGAGGAGACGGCAGGCGAGATCGGGGCGCTTCTGCGCGAATCCACGCTCGTCAAGGCAATGCTTCCGACGCACAACCATGCGCTGCGGCGCAAGGCCGAAGCGGGCGTGCTCGAATTGACGGAAGATCCTGGCCCGCCGCGCTACGTTCCCGCGGCCGGCGTCGAAGCCGGCGAACTGGCGGGCCGCTACGGTCCCTTCACGTCGAAGCGGGCCGCGCGCGAGACACTGCGCCACCTCGCCGCAGAGCACGCGCTATGCTGGAAGATGCTGGGGCTCGAGAAACGCATCGGTCCCTGTTTCGCGCGGCAGGTGCGGCGGTGCGCCGGCGCCTGCATCGGCGAAGAGTCGGTGCACGCGCACCATGCGCGGCTCGCCGAGGCGCTGGCGCCATTCGCGGTACCGCCGTGGCCGTACGCTGGCCTCGCCGCGATCCGCGAGCGCGCCGAGATCGGCGAGCGCACCGACCTCCATGTCATCCACGACTGGTGCTGGCTCGGTACCGCGACGGATGAAGGCGAGCTAGGCCGTCTGATCGAAGCGCCACCCCGACCCGAGTTCGATCCCGACATTACGCGCCTGCTGATCCGCACGCTAGCACGCGGGCGGCATCAGGTACTGGCGCTGTCCTGATTGCGGCCGGGGTTGGCCGATCGATTCACCCGGTGCGCGCGCCGTGCGCCGCCAACACGTGTGCCACGCACGCGGTCAATTTCTTTGCATAGGGAATGTGCAGGAACTCGTTGGGCCCGTGCGCGTTGGACTTGGGACCGAGCACGCCGGTGATCAGAAACTGCGCGTCAGGGAAATGCTTGCCCAGCATCGCCATGAACGGGATGGTGCCACCCTCGCCCATCGCGGCGGCCGGCTTGTCGTAGAACGCGCGCGACGCCTCGTCCAGGGCCTTCGCGAGCCACGCTGCGGTCGGCGGCGCATTCCAGCCGGTCGCCCCCTGGTCCGCCTCGAAATGCACGGCGGCACCGTGCGGCGGATCGGCTTCGAGCAATCGCTTCAGATCCTGGGTCGCGCGCTCGCCGTCGAGCAGCGGCGGCAGGCGCAACGACAGCTTGAGCGCCGTACGCGGGCGCAGCACGTTCCCGGCGTCGGCAATCGCCGGCAGATCGTCGGCGCCGACGATCGACAGCGCGGGGCGCCACGTCCGATTGAGCAGCGCCTCGGCGCGGCCCCCGACCATCGGCTTCGTGCCGCCGGCGAACGGATACTTGCGGAATACGAGGTCGCCCATGATGTCGGCCGCCGCACGCGCCTGCGCCGCGCGCTCCTCAGGGATCGACGCGTGGAATGCGGCCGGCAGCACGCGGCCGCTCGCGGAATCCTCGAGGCGGTCGAGCAGCGCGCGGGCGACGCGAAACGACGATGGAACGACGCCGCTCGCATCGCCCGAGTGCACGCCCTCGGTCAGCACAGCGACCGAAAGCGTGCCCGCGGCGATGCCGCGCAGCGACGTCGTTGCCCACAAGCGCTCGTAGTCGCCGCAACCTGAATCGAGGCCGACGACGAAATCGACGCGCCCCATCCGCGGCGCCAGAGTTGCGAGGTACGCAGGCAGGTCGTAGCTTCCCGATTCTTCGCACGTCTCGATCAACCCCACGCAACGCGCGTGCGGTGTTCCCTGTGCTTCGAGCGCACCGATCGCCGCGAGCGATGCGAATACCGCGTACCCGTCATCGGCGCCGCCACGGCCATAGAGCTTGCCTTCGTCGATCCGTGGCAGCCACGGTCCGTAGCCTTCGTGCCAGCCGGCCATCTCCGGCTGCTTGTCGAGGTGGCCGTACAGCAGCACCGTGTTTGCCCCTGCGGATTTGCCTGCGGCCGGAACGTCGAAGTACAGCACGGGCGTACGGCCGGGGAGCCGCACGATCTCGACCACGAGTCCGCACAGGGGCTGTGCCTTCGCCCACGCCTCCGCGAGGCGGGTCACTTTTTCGATGTGACCATTCGCCTGCCAGCGTGAATCGAAGTGCGGCGATTTCGCCGGGATGCGGATGTAGTCGACGAGCTGCGGGACGATCTCGGCATCCCATTGCGCGCCGATGGCGGAAGCGAGTGCGTGGGCGTCCATGCGAGTGGATTCCAATCAGCGAAAGGTGAGGCGCCTTGCGGCACGCAGTTTACCTGCCGCGGTTGCGGCGGCGGTCGCGCGCGGCTATAAGCCGGCGCCGGAACACCTCGTCGCCATTGCCTGCCAGGCCTTCAGTCAACACGTAGCAGAAGCGGCAGAACTCCTCGAACAGGATGGTGTTCCACGCGATGATCGGGATCGCGTTGCGCGCGTCATTCATCTTGGGCGGCGCTCGCCTGAGAGGTCAAGGACAGGTGCCCCGTCTTGACCCAGATGACCGTCTCCTGCTCGACGTACGGGCAGTGTTCGCTCATATGAGGGCTGCGCAACCAGGTGCCTCGGGGGTAGGTCCCGTTTTCATCGTTCATTTGACCCGACAATACGAACATCTCCTCGCCACCAGGATGGCGATGAGGTTGGGAGTGTTCTCCTGCCGGCCATTTCACCAGCGCCACATGTTCGCCCGCAAAATCGTGTAACGGGATGACTTTCAGGTTTCCTTGTCCAGGCAGCCAGCAGGCTCGGGGAGTATCGATGCACACCTGCGCTGAATCATTGGGCAAGAACTGATGCAGTTTAACCAGCAATACGCAACCGTCTTTGCTGAAAGGCGCGTGGCTCGATCCGGGTGGATTGCGGAAGTAGGTGCCCGCGCCGAAATCGCCATGCTCATCGGAAAAAATGCCTTCCAGGACCAGGATTTCCTCCCCCAACTGATGTCCATGACGCGGGAACGAAGCGCCCGCATCGTAACGAACAATACTGGTCGCGTGGCCTTGTTCAGCTTCCTCGCGTGCCAGCGGCTTTCGCCAGACGCCTGACACAGGGCTCGGCTGCCAAGGAAGATCATTGGTATTGATCATCACTCGCTGCTCGAACTGCATATTGAGCATCATGGGCCGCCAACAGCGCACATCTAGAGATGCCGCGCATGAAACCGAAGATGGTCCTCGATGAAGCTCGAGATGAAGAAGTAGCTATGGTCATAGCCGTCCTGCATCCTCAATTCGAGCGGAATATTGCGCTCGATGCACGTCGCCCTCAGCAGGTCCGGCCTGAGTTGGATATCCAGGAATTGGTCATTGGTCCCTTGGTCGACGAGGAACGGCGGCCCGTTCCAGCCACGGTCTTCGATCAGCGCGGTCGCATCGTATTCACGCCATCGCGCCCGGTCGTTTCCGAGATACCCGGCAAGGGCCTTTTCTCCCCATGGGCAACGCATCGGGGAGCATATGGGCGCAAACGCCGAGACAGACTTGTACGATTGAGGATTCTTGAGCGCAATGGTCAGCGCGCCATGCCCGCCCATCGAATGACCGAAGATTCCGGCACGCGATGTGTCGACCGGAAACCCCGCACCGACGACCTCGCGCAACTCCCTGACGATGTACGAATACATCCGGTACCCCTGTGACCATGGCGCCTCGGTAGCATCGAGATAGAAACCGGCGCCCAGGCCAAAGTCGTAGCTCGCCGCCTCGTTCGGAATGTTGAGACCGCGGGGGCTAGTATCGGGCACGACGAGCGCGACGCCAAGTACACTGGCAATACGCTGAGCACCGGCTTTGACGATGAAGTTTTCTTCGGTACAGGTTAGTCCGGAGAGCCAATAGAGTATCGGCACCAGGCTCGCGTGCACCTGCGGCGGCAGAAATACGCCAAAGCGCATCGTGCATCCAGTTTCGATCGACGCGTGGGCATACGTTCCCTGCACGCCGCCGAAACACCGGTTCTGGGAAAGCGTTGTGATGGTCATGCCGGAAGCCGAGCAACCATGTTGGTAGCGCAAGCTGCCGGTCGATACGAGCGCAGTTAGGGTTGGCGCTACGCCGGTGCCACGTCGTCTTGCCGGCGTCTACGCGGCGGCAACAAGGCTTGGCAGTGTGCCCACCGCGCGCCTGAAACGCCCGACCGGCTTCAGGAGGCATTTCGCGGTTTGCCGACCCTGATCGCAATGCGACCCCGTGGGGCCGCATTGCCTGCCACAACGGAACGTCAAGCGCGGGCGACTACGCCCTTTGCTTTCGCTGCATGCGTGGCAATCAGATCCATGATTGGCGGGGACAGGCAGTCATAGGGCTCCAGGCCGATTTCTTTCAACCTCGCTCTGACCGCCCCCATGTTGTCGGGATTGGCGCCGGACTCGATGATCGAGGATACGAAAGCGGCGAATTCGGGCGGTGCCCAGCCCGGATCGGACGATAGTTCCGTATGGAAGAAGTCGAAGCCGTAGAGGGGATGACCCGTATTGTCAATACGACCGTACATGTGCACGCCGCAATCCTTGCACGCGTATCGCTTGATTGCCGCGTTCGGATCCACCACCTTCAGCTTGTCTTCATTGGCGGTGACCTTGAGATTGGCGCGTGGCGTGACGGCGATCTGTGAGAACAGTGCGTTGCCCGGCTTCCAACACTTCGTGCAGCCACAAACGTGGTTAAAAGCAGCCTGGCCCTTGATAGAAACCGCGACCTTGTTGGTGGAACACTTGCAATGCAGCGTACCGCCAGCGAAGTTTGCAGCCGCGGGCTTGAGGCCCTGATCGACCGCCGGATGGATTGGAAGTGCCATGGTCAATTTCCTCCTCTTGGAATGTCGTCCGCCGAACCGCCGGCGGCATCACTTGCGTCGCAAATCCTGAACCTAAAACAGGGCAGACGCAATGGGCAGAACGGGCAGGCAAATCGGTACGGGAGCGTCGGCGTCAATAGGTGACGACCGCCCGGATCGACTTGCCCGCATGCATGAGGTCGAACCCTTCGTTGATCCGATCGAGCGGCAGCACGTGGGTAATCAAATCGTCGATGTTGATCTTGCCATCCATGTACCAATCGACGATCTTCGGCACATCGGTACGACCCCGCGCGCCGCCGAAGGCGGTTCCCTTCCAGACCCGGCCGGTCACCAACTGGAACGGACGCGTGCGTATTTCCTGCCCCGAACCGGCGACGCCGATGATGACCGATACGCCCCAGCCGCGATGGCAGCACTCGAGCGCCTGGCGCATCAACTCGACGTTGCCGACGCACTCGAAGCTGTAATCGGCGCCACCCTTCGTGAGCTCCACGAGGTGGGACACGATATCGCCCTTTACTTCTTTGGGGTTGACGAAATGCGTCATGCCGAATTTGCGCGCGAGCGTCTCGCGTGCCGGGTTGACGTCGACGCCTATGATCATGTTGGCACCCGCCATGCGGGCACCCTGGACCACATTAAGCCCGATGCCACCGAGCCCGAACACCACGACATTTGCTCCCGGCTCGACTTTGGCCGTATTGATCACCGCTCCGATGCCGGTGGTTACGCCGCAGCCGATGTAGCACACCTTTTCGAACGGCGCATCGTCACGAATCTTCGCCACGGCGATTTCAGGCAGCACCGTGTAGTTCGCGAAGGTCGAACATCCCATGTAGTGATACAGCGGTTTGCCTTTGAGCGAGAAGCGGCTGGTACCGTCGGGCATCACGCCTTTGCCCTGCGTTGCCCGAATGGCTGTGCAGAGATTGGTCTTGCGTGACAGGCACGATTTGCACTGCCGGCATTCGGGGGTGTAGAGGGGAATGACGTGGTCGTCCTTTTTGACGCTCGTCACCCCGGGACCCACATCGACGACGATGCCAGCACCCTCATGACCCAGGATCGCCGGGAAGAGGCCTTCCGGATCGGCGCCTGAACGCGTGAACTCGTCGGTGTGACAAATACCGGTCGCTTTAATCTCGACCAGCACCTCGCCCGCCTTCGGTCCGTCGAGTTGCACCGTCTCCACCACCAACGGCGCCCCTGCGCTATACGCGACTGCAGCACGAACGTCCACGGTGTCCTCCTTGAATGACAGAAATGAGAACAGATTGACTGTGACAAATTTTCGCCCGCTGTGTCAAGAATTTCGCCTATCGCCGCGACCTCTGCGTCCGAGCAGCCAACGCTCGAGAGCACGGCTTGCCGCGGTCAGCGATTCCGCCGGACTCGTGAATGCGCCCGCGAACACTTCGTTAGCGCCTCAGCGTCGCGTTGAAGCGGCGCCCAAGCGCGCGGAGTCGAGCTTCATGCGCGCGGTAAACTCGAGATCCTGATTGTCAACCACCTTGGCGTCGAGCTCACCCTCGCCCTCCGGAACAAAGTAGAAACGAAAGTTCGGATTCTCGCTGATCGAGAAATCCACATCGGCGCTGACTATCAGTTTCCCGCCATACCGGACGTCGATGCGACGCACAAAATGCGGAGTCGCATAACTGCGCGTCACCTGGTCCATTGCCAATCCTGAATCGTTCGGATGGCTGATCATGAGTTGCGCGACTGCAGGTTGGCCTGCTTCTACCGTATCGCTGACGCGCAAGCGCATCTTGCCGAGGTTGGCTTTGGCGGCGACCGCATCTTTGCCCGCAGGCGCCGAGCAGCCGCCCGAGGCCTTGACGTAATTGGCAGCCATATACAGCTTGCCGTCATTGGTCAGTGCAATCGCACGGACATAGGTGTACTCCTCGACCCGGATCCGGGTCTCGATGTCGGCGCGGCCGCTACCTAGGGTAAAGGTGAACACCGCTGCGATCGGCGACGGATTGTTGTCGATGATCAGCCAGATCTTCTCGATGTAGCGATCCTTGGTCTGCGGGAACTGCGCCCGGATTGCCAGCGGGACGACGGCCGCGTCCTCGGCACGCTTAGGCGTATCGAGTGTGAGCACGTTGTCGGCGGCTCCGAGCGGGGCGTTGCCGAACACGCTCGCGTGGACCTTCTTCCAGACAGCACCGTCCGCGGGACTCGCGTCCTGCCCCCTTGCCGCGCCAAGGGCAGCAAATCCCAATATCAAAATCACGCCGGCAAAGCGACCCTTCATGCCGACTCCCGTCCACCGCCACCAAGCTCGGCGCCATCTGAGGCTGGGCCGGCGGCAGATGCTGACAATATACGCCTTGGCGTTCAGTCCTCCCACTCAAGCTCAGCGTAGGCTGCCGTGACATTGCGCCTGTGAAACTGGTCGAACAACAGCCATTGTTCGCGCCCGTCACCGACGGTCGCGAGGGTCTCGGCCAGGGTGCGTCTTGCTTTGACCGCCGCGCGCACATTGGCCAGAAGGCTGCGCAGGTAGCGCTCTTCGGGCTCAATTGCCTCTGGCCACGAGAACGCGCGGCCATGCCCGGGAATGGCGAGGTTCGCGCGGAGGGTCTTGATTTCTTCAAGCGCGGCCAAAAAACCACGCAAATTGCCATCGAGGACCGGTACATGACCGACGAACGCCAAATCGCCAAGCCATAGCGTCCGGCTCGCCTGATCGAAGACCGTGAGATCAGTGTCGGTGTGCGCGGTCGGCCAGGCACGCAGGCTCAGCACTCGACCGCCCAAATCGAGCTGTTCGGTGGTCGCGACCGAGCGCGTTGGCATGACGATTGCGCTCTGCTGCGCGACTTCGCCAAGGTCCCGCCGCAGCGCATTGAGGTAATTCGGACCGCGCCAGCGCATCGCATCGGCCAAGCGTGGATGACCGATGAATTCGGGACGATCGTCTGCAAACGCCGCGTTGCCGAAAATGTGATCCGGATGGACATGCGTATTGATGACATAGCACACTGGCACAGCCGCAACGCGTCGAATCGCCTGCCGCAACGCTCGACCGACCGCAAACGTTCCTCCGGTGTCGATGACTGCGACGCAACGGGCGCCGACGATAAAACCGAGATTGGCAACGTCGCCGAAATTCGCGCGGGTCATCTCGGCTTGCTGCCCGTAATGCACGTACACGCCCGGAGCCGGGTTTTCCAAGGCGAAATCGGGCATTTCCGGCGACGACCCGGTGACGGCTTGCGACCACGCGAGTGCGACCCCGACCACGAAGAATGCACCGCGGCAACAGGACGGCAGACGCGGCGCGACGGAAAAGCACCCGCAGCATCCGCCCATCTACTCGTTCCCGATGAAGCAGGCCTTCTTGGCGCTGTCCTGCAGTTCGCGAAACGAAGCAATCAGCTTGCGCCCGTCCTTCAAGTCGCGCATGACGCCTCCGCGTTCTCCCGCAATCGTAATGCCATTGGCGATGGTCAAGAGATCGACCCACGTGCTGTAGGTGACCTTGTCGGCGATCGCGTCGATGGCACAGGAGCATTTGTACATCGACTCCTGCTGCGGCGCCTTGCTTTCCCTCATGCAGGTCAGCACGAACTCGACCCGGGCGCGAGTAGGAAAGTCATTGGCGTATCCGAACGGCGTTGCACAGAGGGCTAACAGCAGCACATAGCGTATTCGCATGGGCGGTCTCCTGGACGAGCGGTCCGTCTGGCGCTCTTCACCGTTCACGGGTGAAGCGCAGGGTCTCGGCAATGACGCAGACGAAGCATCCCTCGCGCCGGCGGCCCGCGCCGGCCCCGCAAACGGAGCGTTGCGGCGGTGGGCAACGGCGACGTGCCGAGACATGGTTTGGGTGGGCTCTATGGGGACACACCCACTCGTTCGATCACGTCATGGAGCTTGGCCGCAAGTTCGCGGTCGAGGTCGGCAAGTCTCGATCCCGCGCGCTCGGAAGCAACAACATCCCCGATGGCGGCGTAGGCGAGCGCCAGTCCGTACCATGCGTACGGGATATCGGGTCCGAGAGCTACGGCCTCGGCGTACGCTCGGATGGCTGCCTCCGGACGATCGAGCCTCTGCATGGCCTCGCCCCGAAGACGCAATGGCTCGGCGTCACGTGGATCCGCGGCCGACCAGCGCTCGGTGAGTTCGATTAGCTCAGTCCACCGGCCTTCGGCGTGCAGGGGCGCGGCGCGCATGAAATACGGCAGGACCTCGAGATCTCGCTGCCAGAACGGTATGGCGTCAGGCTGTGGATGGAGGTCGGTCCACTGACCTTCCGCGGGCAATCGGTCGCGGATCCAGCGCACCGGCAATGAGTAATAGCTGCCGCTCGGTCCCCGCATGCGAAACGTAAGGAGTCCGACCAGTGCCCCGGACGCATCGAAAAGGCCGCCCCCGCTCGCGCCGGATGTGAACTTCGTGTCCGATTCGATCACGCGTCCCCCGTCGAGCGAATGCAATGCCTGCACGCGGCCGAACCGGAGCGTCCTGCCAGCTCCTCCGGTGAAGCCGATCGCAGCGACTGCCTGCCCCACTTGCAGGGAATCCGGCTCGCCGAAAACAGCCGGCTTGCCCTGCCACGCCGGTGCGCGGAGAAAGCAGAGATCATGGTTCGCGTCGGCATACTGTCCGGTGACCTCCCACAGGCGCCCATCGCCGGAAATGCGAATCGTCGCGGCGTTTCGAGTGACGTGGCAATTGGTCACGACGATCGCAGGCCCGACCGTGACGCCGCTGCCGACGGATAGTCCGCTTTGTTGGCGCTCGGCCTCCACTCGGACGACGCTCCTCGACACGGGAACAAAGGTTGCGGGTTGCAGCACCTGCGCTAAGGCGGACGGCGCAAACAGTAACGCCGCGAGAATGACCGTGGGTTGTCGCCGCACGATGCAAGCCGCAGACGCCATCATTCCCCTGCTTGCGGATTTATCAGACGAAAAGCGCGCGCGGGAAGCCAATCCTGCAATCTCTATTCGATCGGCTCGCCGCGCTCGTTTACCAACGGAACGCTGTACTCGCGTAGGATCGCCGTAATGGCCACTTGGTTTTCCGCGATAAGCTTCTCCACGGTCGCTTTCCATTCGGGCTCCCCGTACCGCACGCCCATCGCGATTGCATAATCGAACTTGACGCCCGGCTCCGACTTGAGCGGAATCACGGTCAGCGCCACGTTCGTTACGCGCTTGGCGTAATAGCCACCGATAGGCCCCCACACGATCGCGGCGTCGATCTTGCCCTGTGCCAGGTCCTTGTCGATGATCGATCCCGGGTACTGATCCGGGTCCGGCGAAAGCATCTGGTAGGGTTTTGCCTGCGCTTCCATCCCGTGCTTGACCAGCCACGCAGAGGCGGGGGACTTGTCGTAGATTCCGATCGTCAGCTTGTTGCGAAGGTCGGGCGGCAGCGCGAACAGATTAGAGCCAGACGTCACCTGGTCGAGACCCTTTCCTTTGGGATACACCAACACATAGGTCGAACGGTAATAGGGGGCGGTGGCCGACGCCTGGTCATAGTTGACCGGAACGCTCATCACGATGTCACAGCGAAAATCCTCGCCAGGCAGCTTGTAGCGCAATGTATTGCGGATAAAATTCATTCGTTGCGGTAACGAATAGCTTTGCACCGGCAATCCCAGCTTCCCTGCGAACAGCTCGGCGATCCGGTTCTCGAAGCCTTCTCCCTTGTCGTTCGCAAACGGAAGATTGCTGGGATCGATGCAGGGACGAAACGCCGTGCGCGTGTCCTGCGCGGCGGCGGCGCCGCTCCCCAATGTCACCGCCAGGACTAGCGCCGGCCAGATTGCGCTGGAAAGGCTCGTAAGTAACGCCGCACGCCTTGCCGTGAGCGTTTTGGAACATGACGATCGCGCGCCGTGGGCGCTGTCATCGATCATTTTTTCAACTCTTCGACCTTTGCGCGCGTGATGTCTCCGTCGGACCGGCCCTTCAAGTACGCGTATAGGTTGTCGATGTTGTCCATGACCATCTTGCTGCTCGAGAAACTGACCATCCCCCTATCGAGCCGGCCGTCGCGCACGGCTTTGACGAAATCTTCCTTGCTGAGCACCTTGAGGCTTTCCAGAAGCGACGGCCCGACTAGACCCTCCTGGTTGGCGCCATGACAGCGGTCGCATGCGCCCGCACGCCAGGCGCGAAAGCCGTTCATCGTATTGGAATCGACCTTGTAGCCGTCGACGACGGTGTACAACTTCGGGCTTCCCGCTGTCGGTGCCGTGTCCTGAGCGAAGGGGTTGCCTGGCGCGATCAGCGTGGCCCCTAGTACCAACGCGACCATCTGCCATGGCGCGAAATTTCGCATGGTTTCCGACCGGAGTAAGGACAGGGGATATTTGTCTCAGAGCGCCACCCGGGCCACAAGTTTCAACGGCCCGCTGACAAACAGAACCGCCGGCGTGGCGCGTGCCACGCCGGCGATGGTTCCAGACCTGTCAGGATTATTGCGGAAGCGCGAATACGGTCAGCGAACCGCCCAATTCGGTGTAGTCGCGGAGCTCCTTGTAGCCGCCCACGGCACCCAAGCCGTCCGTGTCCTTCTCGAGCCCTGCGGCCATGCCGATGCCAGCCCATCCGCCGATGCCCGAAAAGACCCCGATGTACTGCTTGCCCTTGTGCTCATAGGTGAAGACGTCGCCGATGATGCCCGACGGCGTCTTGAACTTGAACAGTTCCTTGTTGATGTCGTTGGCATCGACGCACTTGAGATAACCCTCCAGGGTGCCGAAGCACGCGATACCGCCCTCGGTCACGAGCACGCCGCTCCAGACCGAGAACTTCTCGGGTTTGGACTGGACGATCTTGCCGGTGCCCGCGTCCCAGGCTACGAGATTGCCCATGTGCGTCCCGCCCGGCGCTGGGAACATCGACAGCGTTGCGCCCACATACGGCTGGCCCGCCACGTAGTCGACCTTGAACGGCTCGTAGTCCATGCAGACATGATTGGTCGGCACGTAGAACCGCTTGTTCTTCGGATTGAACGCTGCGGGCTGCTGGTCCTTGCTGCCGAGCGCCGCTGGGCAGACGCCCTTGGTGTTGACGTCGGGACCGTTTTTGGCCGTCGAGTACTTGGCCACCACCTGCGGGCGGCCAGTCTTCATGTCGACATGGGTCGCCCAGTTCACCGCCGGGTCAAACTTCTCGGCCACGAGCAGCGCACCGTTTGTGCGATCCAACGTGTAGCCGAAGCCGTTGCGGTCGAAATGGACGAGCGCCTTGGTCGGCTTACCCTTGACGTCGATGTCGGCCAGGATCATCTCGTTGATACCATCGAAGTCCCACTCGTCGAACGGCGTCATCTGATAGGCCCATTTCGCCATGCCGGTGTCGACGTCGCGGGCGAAGATCGTCATTGACCACTTGTTGTCGCCCGGGCGCTGCGCCGGGTTCCACGTCGACGGGTTGCCTGTTCCGTAATAGAGAAGATTGAGCGCCTTGTCGTAGCTGTACCAGCCCCATGTCGTGCCGCCGCCGATTTTCCATTGATCGCCCTGCCAGGTCTTGAGCGACGAATCCTTGCCGACGGGCTTGAGCGCTCCATCCGTCCAGGTCATCGTCTTGTCCGGATCGATCAGCATCTCCTGATCCGGGCCCGTGCTAAACGCCTTCCAGACCTGCTTGCCAGTGTTGATGTCGTAGGCGGCAAGGAATCCGCGCACACCCCACTCCCCGCCGGAAATTCCGGTGATCACCTTGTCCTTGAACACATGCGGCGCGTTAGTATTGACCGCGCCGACTTTCGGATCACCGTTTTTCACGGACCAAATCACTTTCCCGGTTCCAGCGTCGAGCGCGACCAGCGTGCTATCGGCCTGTTGCAAGAAGATCTTGTTCTCCGCGTAAGCAAGGCCCCGGTAAACGGTGTCGCAGCACATTTGCGCTATCACGGCGACGTCCTGCTTCGGCTCGTAGCGCCACTTGATTTTTTGCGTGTCCAGGTCAATGGCGAATACCTTGTTGGGAAAAGGCGTATGGACGTACATCATGCCGTTGATGACCAGGGGTGAACCCTCGTGACCGCGTAGCACCCCAGTGGAAAACATCCACGCAACCTGCATCTTGCCCACATTCTGGGCGCTGATCTGGGTAAGCTTGCTGTACCGCTGGTTATACATATCGCCCGCTTGCATCGCGTGGTTCTTCGGATCCGCCGCCAGTTTCTCGAGGTCAGCATTCGCCGCCGCGATACCGGGAAGCGTCAGCGCCGAACCCAGGATTACCAGTGCGAACCGCCTTGAAGTCCTTGTCATCGATTCCTCCAGTGAGATGGTCCAACCATAGCGACGCCCGAGCTGCGGCCAGGCTCCCCTTGCCCCAAAGTGTCGTCCCACGTTTGACTAATGTCAATTTGAGCACTACAGACCTCAAGCGTCTTCGCACCACCGCACGGGCGTTCAATATTGCCGCAGCGCATCAATACGCAGCCAGCTTTCCACCGATGCGGCTGCCCACCGGTGACGCGGACGCATCGATACGTTGCATTGCAACAAACCTCGGGCCCCTCTATCCGCGATTTGACCTTTTCGGGCCGATCGCTTCGGGGGGAGATATGCCGATGACGTTGAGGCTCGTCAGCCATGTCGATCGCCAGGTCGCGCGGACCCGAGGCGCCAAGATGATCGGATTGTCGCGCCGTCAAAGTCGTCGGGCCTAGGGCCGCCGTGGTCGTCGCGTCGCGAGTCTCGTTGCTGACACCGGGAACGCGGCTGCTCGGCTGCTGCTCAGCCGACAAGAACCCACCCGCCACGCACGTTCCAAGTGAAGTCGATATCCCATCAGTTACAATCGTGACAATCCGCTCGGACCTGCCCTTCGCGACGGGTCCGGGCCGTAGATCCGTCGCTGTCTAAGTCCTGCGATCATTGCTTGATCAAGGATTTTCGCAATCGCATCAATATCACCGTAGCCATACACCCATTCGGGAAGGGCAAAGCACCTTATCGGGTCGTCGACGAGGTCGACAGCGATGACCCACCAGCCCTGCCGGGCAATGCGTCCGCTTCGCCCGCTGCGTTGCAGATAGGAGGCGTGGTGGCAATCATTCGCAACGACCATCGCGGAAGCGGAAGAGTCACCGCCAGCGGGCGCGTCGCCGTCGAAGATCTCCTGTGCAAAGCGGTCATCGGCATTCTTGCCGCGTTTTGTGCCGCCCAGAACGTTGATGCCGTGCAGCCGACCACGGTCATGGTGGCTTCGGGCGTCTACGCACTGTTGGGAAGCGGCGGCGAGATTACCGCAGACAATGCCGGACGCACCGCAAACGTCGCCTTCGTTGTCGGGCCGGATGGCGTCATCGTCGTGGATACCGGGATTTCCTACCGCGAAGGAGAGGAAATAATGGCGGCGGTCAAGAGCATCTCGAATCGGCCCATCCGCCTTGCAATCCTCACGCATCCCAGTCAGGAGGCCGTCTTCGGAGCCGCCGCATTCCAGGCGCGCGGCATTCCCGTTTTGGCGCATCGCCGCAGCGCGGAATTGATTGCGGCTCGCTGCGAGACATGTCTGCGCAATCTGCGGTCGGTACTCGGTGAGGAGGCGATGGCGGCGACCCGGGTGGTCAAACCGGACCGCTTGATCGACGGCGACGAAACGCTCGACCTGATCGGACGTCCACTGCGACTGATCGCGCCAGACTGGTCGAGCGCGCCCGGCGCGCTAGCGGTTTTCGACGAATGGACTTCGACCCTGATCGCCGGCAACCTGGTTACGACCAACCGAATTCCCGACATGCGCGATGCGAACCCGAAAGCTTGGCGTGATGCGCTCGTGCAGCTCGAGTCGATGCGATGTCGGCACCTTGTTCCCGGTTACGGACCCGTCGGCAACTGCGCTGACATCGCCGCCTTCGCTCATTACTTCGCGGCGCTCGAAAGTCGCGTCGAGGCGCTGGTGAAAGACGGGGTGAGCCTGGCCGAGGTGCGGGATCGCTGCGGTCTACCGGAATTTGCGCGCTGGGATCAATACGAAACGCTGCATCCACAAAACGCCAACCACACTTATCTTCGCCTCGAACGGTCGCAGTTCGAGTGACCGGCAGCAATCGTTCGCAGTAGGTGTACGACGGCGGCTTGGGCATGATGTCGGGAATACTTCGTGCGGGGACCGGTTCACAGAAGCGATCATGGCCGGGCACGCGGTCACAGAAGAGGAGCCAGCATGCACGTTAAGCAAGAATGCAGGACGTACAGTTGGCCGTGGCCTCGTGCCGGTGGCATCCTCCTCTCCGGTGCCCGCCTGCTGACCGCATTGCCGGCGGCCCTCGCAGCACCGATCGCGCATGGCCAGTCGACGTCCGCGCAGGCGGAGCCTGCAGTGTCGTTCAACCCGGTGACGGTCACTGCAACTCGGAGCGCCGAGCGCCTCTTCGATGTTCCGGCCTCGGTAAACGTCATCGACGGCACCACGATCCGCGACGGCCAACCGGGGATCAACTTGTCCGAGTCGCTCGTCCGCGTCCCGGGCGTGTTTGCGGCCAATCGCAACAACTATGCGCAAGACCTGCAACTGAGTTCACGCGGTTATGGGGCACGAGCGACGTTTGGCGTTCGCGGCGTGCGGCTCTACCAGGACGACATTCCGGCGACGATGCCCGACGGGCAGGGGCAGACCGGCAGCTTCAGCCTGCTATCCGCGCAGCGGATCGAGGTCCTGCGCGGCCCCTTCTCGACGTTGTACGGCAACGCCTCGGGCGGCGTCGTTTCCGTGTACACCGAGGACGGTACACCCGAGCCGGTACTGAATTTCACGGGGAGCGTTGGCAGCTACGGAACGTCGATCGCCGGTGTGAAGGCCACGGGAATCGCCGGCGGTGTGGGCTATGTAGCGGCATTCAGCAATTTCGACACCGACGGCTACCGCGAACACGCTGCAGCGCGGCGGCAGGTCGCCAACGCGAAACTCGCGTTCAATGCCACCGACTCGACTCACGTCACGGTAGTCGGAAGTTCGCAATACCAGCCTGAAACCGAGGATCCGCTCGGCCTGAACTACGCACAGTGGCAGGCGAATCCGCAGCAGGCCGATCCCGTGGCGACGCTGTTCAACACCCGCAAGACGATCAACCAGGTGCAAGGCGGCGCCGCGGTCGACCAGGCGCTCGATGCCGATACCAGTGTCCGGGTGACCGGCTACTACGGGCGTCGGCTTGTACGGCAGTACCTCGCCTTGACGGGATCCGGGCCGACCTCGTCGGGAGGTGTGGTCGATCTCGATCGCAATTACGGTGGCGTAGGTGTTCGCCTGCTCTGGAAAGGCCAGCTTTTCGACCGGCCGTTGACGCTGAACGTCGGGGCGGACACCGATCGCCAGAGCGAAACGCGCCAGGGTTTCGTCAACAATTTCGGCGAGATGGGCGAGTTGCGCCGCAATGAAGACGACGTGGTCACGGACGCGGATGTCTACGCCGAAGCGCAGTGGTATGCGTTGCCGGAACTCTCCATCACATTGGGGGTGCGCTCGAGCCGTGTACATTATTCCTCTACCGACCACTACATCGTCGGCCCAAATCCGGACGACAGCGGTACACGCACCTACCGCAACACCAGTCCGATTGCCGGTCTCGCTTGGCACGCGTACGACAACCTCAATGTGTACTTGAGCTACGGCCAGGGATTCGAAACACCGACATTCGCCGAAATCGCCTATCGGCCCGTGGGCACGGGCTTGAACCTCGATCTCAATGCCGCGACGTCCACCGCCATTGAGCTTGGATTGAAGTGGTTGCCCATGAGAAATCAACGCATCAACCTCGCCGTGTTCACCGCGACGACGCATCAGGAAATCGTCGTGAATGCGGCAACCGGCGGGCGCACGACGTATCGCAACGCCGATGAAACCCGGCGCCGCGGCGTCGAGGCGGAATGGGACGCTGACCTCGGCCATGGCATCAGCGCCCATGCGAATTACACGTGGCTGCTCGCGGAATTCTCGGAACCCTACCTGTCCGGGCTCCCGCCCGTCGTGACGCCGGCGGGCGCGCGCCTGCCGGGCGTCCCGCAGCAGCAGGCGTTCGGGGTGCTCACCTGGACGCCGGGCGGTTACTACGGGTTCAGCGCCGCGGCGGAAGTGCAGTATGTTGGTCGCATTTATGTCAACGATCAGAATACCCAGTTTGCGCCTGCATACACGCTCGGTAATCTGCGGATCGGCTTCGCGCAGACCATGGGCCAGGTTAGACTCTCCGAATATGTGCGCGTCAACAACATTGCCGACGTCAATTACGTCGGCTCCGTGATCGTCGGCGATACGAACGGCCGGTATTACGAGCCCGCGCCCGGTCGCAACTGGTACGCGGGAGTCAGCGTCAGCGTGGCCTTCTGAGCGGAATACGGGGCGACCATCGGTTCCACTCACGATTATACGACGCGTCGGCTGCGCCTATTGTTGCGCGTGCGGTTTGTGCGCAACTCCGCCGATTCGGGAAGCCATCATCCTCGCCGCGATGCGTTCGAATGGATCGAGCAACGAATCGAAAAGCGTGCGACTGGTGGCCATGCACATCCTTGAACCTGAAGGGGTAGCGGCGTAGTCTCTTGGCATTCTTCTGGTGTGGTCCGCAGATCAGTCCGCGCCGGCGGCGTGATGTCGTATTGCGGGTAACCTTCGTTGGACAGGAGAACGGCATGGCCGTCTTGCGCGAACGTCCTTACACCCAGTTCAATTTTCTTGTTGACCTCGGCGACGGAACTTCCGAGGGGCCGCAAGCCGGCTTTCAGGAAGTGAGTGGCATCGGCATGGAAGTCGTCGTCACGGAATACCGCAACGGAAATTCGAAGGAAAACAACGTAATCAAGCTGACCGGTCTCAGTCGGGTCAGCGACGTGACGCTCAAACGCGGCATCATCGGGTCACTGAATCTGTATGCATGGCTCAACCAGATCCGCAATGGCGACCAGATGGCGCTGCGAACGGTCACCATCCAGCTGCAAAACGAAGATCACACCGAAATCGCGCAGACCTGGAAGTTGTTACGCGCGCGCATCGTCAAGCACACCAGCGCCCCGTTCGACGCAAAGGGAACCGACGTGGCGATGGAAGAGATGGTGCTCGCCTACGAGCGACTTGAAATGGACTAGGGCCTGTTCACACTATGTCCACAAGATGCGTTGCGAGCGAAAAGGGCCGTGCGCGAGGCGCAAAACGAAGGCGGGCCGGCTGCCCGGCGAGGCTTTGCAACGAAGTGAACGGCCCTTTTCGCCGCAACCCGAAGGGAACGGGCGCCCTGGGGCGCCACTCTGCGTTGCTCTCCTCGCCAAGACACCCGGTCTTAGCTTCGTCGAGCGCCTTGATTGGCGCCCCATGCCATCCGTTCGCACTTGCGGACATAGTGTGAACAGGCCCTAGATCGCTGGCGAATAGCTTGGAGAGCGCGAGGCAAGCAGCGGGCGAGGGACGGTGATGGCTGTGATGCGCGACCGACCTTACGGGAACTCGAACTTTCTCGTCGATTTCGGCGGAGGCGAGAGCCGGTCTGTGACTGCGGGATTCGCGGAAGTAATCTTCCCGCAATTTACCGTCGACGGAACCGACCGGCGCCAGGCCGAGTCGATCGCAAGTGAACGCTCCGAACCGATCGAGACTTCCGTCGGCAACCACCTTATTCTGAAGCGAGGCTTGATTGGCGCCTTGGATTTGTACGCCTGGTGGAACGAGGCCCGACAAGGAAAGGCGCCGGCGCGGCGCACCGTGAAGATCGAACTTCTTAGCGAAGACCAATCGACCGTGGCGATTACCTGGCACTTCAGAAACGTTCGTCCGGTCAGCCTTTCCTACTCTCCCTTGCGGGCCGTTGAAGGCGGCATTGTCATGGAGACGGTGGAATTGGCCTTCGACAGCGTGGAGATGTCTTGAGCTTGGCTCTGAACTGCGAAGGCCTGCGCCCACAACTCACTTCCCCACCTCAACCAAGAATCTCGACCATGTCAATCACCCTGTGCGGCTTCGCAGCCAGCAACTATTTCAACAAGGTCAAGCTGGCGCTGCTCGAGAAAGCAGATCCCGTTCTCCGAAGAACTCGCGATTCCTTCGCAGGATTCCGCGTTCCTCGACGTCTCGCCCCGCGGCAAGGTGCCGTTTGTCAGGATCGGCGACAGCACGCTGTGCGAGTCGCAGGTGATCATCGAATATCTGGAGGATGCCTATCCGGCCATCCCGCTCTATCCCGCCGATCCGCTGGAGCGCGCGCGTTGCCGGGAGCTGATCCAGATTCTGGAGCTTCACGTCGAACTGGTCGCCCGGCGCCTCTTCCCAGCGGCGCTGTTCGGCTTGCCGATGCGGGAAAAGCTCAAGGACCAGGTGGCCGACGATCTCAAGCTCGGGATTGCCGCGCTGAAACGGCGCGTGCGCTTCGCGCCGTTTATCGCCGGCGATCGCCTGACCTATGCCGACGTCGCAGCCGTGTTCCATCTGCCGGTGGTCGCGCTGGTGACCCGGAAGACCTATGACGAGGATCGGCTGGCCGACATTCCCGGCATCGCCGACTACCTCGCGCTGATGTACGCGCGACCCCACGTTGCCGCGGTGGAGGCGATCCGACGGGAACGCACACCCGAATTCATCGCGGCGGTCAGGAAAAGATACGGCGTGGCTTGACCCGGTTCCGTCACATGACCCGGATCCCACCGTTACCATCCGTCGATCGGCGCAACCTTCTTTGCTCGCTGTTGGCGCTGGGAACGGGCGCGGCGCTCTGGCCGATGCCTGCGTACGCTCAACAGAGGGCCTTGCTCACCCGTCCGATCCCTTCGAGCGGCGAACCATTGCCGGTGGTCGGCTTGGGCAGCTGGATTACGTTCAATGTGGGCAACGATCGCGTCGCCCGCGACGCCTGCGCGGAGGTCATGCGCAACTTCTTCGATGCCGGCGGCCGGATGATCGACTCCTCGCCGATGTATGGCTCCTCGCAGGACGTGATCGGGTACGGACTCACCCGACTCGGCAGGCCGGCGCGACTCTTTTCCGCCGACAAGGTCTGGATCTCCTCCGGCGCCAGTGGCCGGGCCCAGATTGAAAAGTCTCGCCAGCATTGGAACGTCCCGCGATTCGACCTTGTGCAGGTCCACAACCTGCTCTCGTGGCAGGAGCATCTGCCGACGCTTTTCGCCATGAAGGCCGCCGGCGAGCTTCGCTACGTAGGCGTCACGACTTCGGAAGGCCGCCGCCACCAGGAAATTGAACAGATCATGCGCAGCCAGCCACTCGATTTCGTTCAAGTTTCCTACAGTGTCGCCGAACGGGATGTCGAGGCCCGGATTCTGCCGCTCGCGCGGGATCGCGGCATCGCTGTCATCGTCAACCGGCCGTTCCGCGAAGGCGCGTTGATCAGGTCCGTCAAACGCCATCCCCTTCCCGGCTGGGCAAGCGAAGTCGATTGTGCCAATTGGGCTGAATTTCTGCTGAAGTTCATCGTGTCGCATCCGGCGATCGTCTGCGCCATTCCCGCGACCACCCGTGTCGACCACGTGCGCGAAAACATGGGCGCCGCCCATGGTCGCCTTCCCGACGAGTCGATGCGCCGGCGCATGGCCGCCCACGTCGAGCAACTCTGATGTCCGAGTGGTGGACCTATTCGCTATCGGACTTTCTGCTCTTCTCGCCGCGCACCTATTACCGCCTCGTCGAGCTCTACAACACCGACATATGGCCGGCGCAGATCCTGTCGCTCACGCTCGGCTTCGTGATCCTGGGTTTGTTGCGGTATGCACATGCCTGGCAGGGCCGGTTCGTTGCGGCAATCCTTGCCGGGTGTTGGATCTGGGTCGCATGGGCATTTCACTTGCAGCGCTACACGACCATCAATTGGGCGGCCACCTATTTTGCAGCCGCCTTTGCAATCGAGGCGCTGCTCCTGATCTGGACGGGTGTGATCCGCAACGAGCTGGCATTCAAGCCAGCAGCGTGGGTGTGGCGCGACATCGGCCTTTGGATCTTTCTATTTGCGTTGGCCCTGCAGCCATTGATTGGCCCCCTCGTGGGGAGGGAATGGGTGCAAATGGAAGTCTTCGGCGTGGCTCCCGATCCCACGGTGATTGCCACGCTGGGTGTTCTGCTGCTTGCCGCCAATCGGGTGTTCTGGGTGTTGCTGGTCATCCCGCTGCTCTGGTGTGCGTTGAGCGGCGCCGTCCAGTGGGCTATGGAATCGCCGGACGCATTGGTGATGCCTCTCGCTGCGATTGCGGTCCTGTTCGTTGCCGGCACAACGAAACCCAACTGACGGCAGATTTCCTACCCGCGACCTAGCCGTTGCGCTTAACGGCAACACGGCCGCGCGCTAGCGTCGTCGTCAGTGCGGTGGCAGAATGCGCCGCTTGGGGGACCACGCGGCGAGGGAAACCTATGGACTGGATCGTGTTGGGCCTGGTCGCCTGGGCGCTCGGCCTTGTATTCGTGCTGACCCTGATTCGCGTGTCCGGCCGCGGAGACCGCGGCGCGCGCCACGAACAAAAGCGCATCGACCCCTATTCGGACGTCACGATCACGCGGTCCGGCGAATAACCTTCGTGCCCGGTCGCGCAAACAGGTCCCGCCCCCGCTGCGGGGTCTTCGTTGGTCCCCGCAATCCGGCCGTCACCCGGATGCCGGCTCGGCGCCGGTTGACCTCGTGGGAACGTGGTCAGGGTCTCCGCCAGCGTCTCCCCTCAGAGAAACAGCAGCGCGGTTGCTCCGCGCAGAAAATCGCAGGAGTTTTCTTTCTTCGCCCTGCCCCTGTGCACCTTTCGCGATCGCGCCAAGAGCGCGGACCGGTCCGAGGAAAGAAGCCGCGGCGGGTCTTTTTTCTTGTGGCGGATCTAATGTATGATACAAGCGGCAGGCCAATTCACTGCCAATGAACGCAGTCTCACCGAATAGAGAGGACTCCAATGCCTATTTCGCATATACCGAATCCGGAGCAGGTCTCTCCCAATATCAAGAATTGGATTGGATGGCACATCGGATGGGCGACCGGATGGTGGAATCCGTTCGACCACGTCACGGAGATCGATCCCCGCGAGGTCGGAATCCTTACAGTGATCCAAGCCGATTTCCTTACGAAGCAGGTGGATGTGCTAAAGAGTCAAGCCGCGCTCGTAAGGCAAATGGGCGAGCAGATTACCAACATGCGTGGCGCGAGCCAGCCGGGACAGAAATAGCGACCTGTACGCCCAGGTGCGTCGGGCGCCAATCGTGTCTGACGCACCTGTCATCATGCAAGCGGCGAGTTCGCCGTCCTCTCGGCTGCGCATAAGTTCCGGCCTCGACTTCGTCTTGCTGAGTGACGATGAAGTCCTGATTCAGTTCGGCACCCGCTCCCGACCTTCCGAGCTCCTGCGCGATGCCGACATGACAGGCGTCATCGCGAGAGTGGTCGGGCCTCTGCTGCAAGGTCCGGTGACCTATGATGAATTGCTGGCCGCGGCAGGCGGCTCTCGTGCGACCGATGCTGTCGCGTTCGTGAATCAGCTCCTCGAGCGCGGCTTCCTCACCCCGGACGATCAGCACCCAGTCGAGCAGTATCTTCGCTATGCGTTCCAAGGTGCGACGGGAGTAAGCCGTTGCGCCGTAACGTTGTTCGGCTGCGGCCCGGTTGGCTCGCGGATCGGCGAAAGCCTGATCCAGCACGGCGTCGGATGCATCCGACTCATTGATGACCGTCCGGTGGACCGCGTCTGGTCCCAGTTCACACGATCTGGTGGCGACCGGGATCGAGATTCCGCCACGACCGCTGCTGAAGCCCTGGCTCGTGAACTGCAGCATGGCAATGCGAAAGTGCAGGCGATCGGCGGTCAGGAGCTCGCAGTCGTAGTGGACGACGCGATCGCGGAATGCGACCTAGCGATCCTCGCCCTCGAGCAGGTGAACCTGCGCCTTGCACATCTTGTCAACCGGTTCGCGCTGCGGCGCCAGAAGGCGTGGCTGCACGTGGTGATCGACGGCGACTTCGGCATTGTCGGGCCCTTGTTCGAGCCGCCCTACACCGCCTGCTACAACGACTTCCGGACGCTGGCAACCGCATCGACGCCCAGTGCCGGAATGATGAACCGGTATCGCCGTCACATCGCGGAACGTGGCGCATCGTCGTTCTTCCCGGGCTTGCCCGCTCATGCCGACATCGTTGCCGGCCATGCCACCCTGGCGGCCGTTCACAGGTTGCTCGGCCGAGCAAGCTTCGCTTGCGGCCGCGCGATGTTTATCGACTTCGAGCAGATGCAGATCGACGTCGAGGACGTGCTGCGCCTACCGCGCTGCCCGGTGTGTAACCACGCGACATCGGTTGCAAGGCCCGTGGTGCCCGCGCTCGCCGCGGAACGGGCATCGTGATGCGGCTTGAGACCACCTACCTGAACGAGCGGCTGGAGCTTTTCGAGGGCGTCTACGGCGACAACGAGGCTGCGGCACTGCGCAGCGTCTCGCGTGCCTACAACCGCCGTCTCGGCCCCGTGCTGGCGCTGAACGTGCACCGGCCGGAGACGACGGATCTCGGGCTCTACAGCGCTTCGTGCCGACACTCTCCGTTGGCCGCGCTGATGCCGGACGTGGAGTCGCGCCCGATGGCGGGCCAGGCGCCGCTGGTCCCGGCGGGCGGCAAAGGCGCGACTCTCGTCCAGGCCGTCACGGGCGCACTGGGCGAGGCGGCGGAGCGCCTGCTCGCAATCCTGCATTACCAGCATGTTCTCCCCGAACTCGTCTTCGCGAGCTACGACGAATTGCAGCGACGGTGCATCGCGGCAATTCCCCCTGACCGCCTGCCGTTGTTCGCACCGGAGCAGTACGCTGCCCCCGGATTTCGGTGGCGGCCGTTCACGCCGCAGAGCCGGGTGCGCTGGATCCGCGGTACTCGAATGCTGACGGGCGAACCCGTACTGGTACCCGCCCAGCTCGTGTTGTTGTGGTACGAGCGCCTGCCCGGCGAAGTGCCGATCGGCTACCCTACGACCGGTGGCCTGGCTTTCCATTCTGACGACCGACGGGCGATTCTGCATGCGCTGTACGAAGTGGCCGAGCGCGATGCAATCAATGTCGGATGGGTGTGCCGTATCCCACCCCGCCGGATTAGCGTCGACGTCGCGTCCTTCCTGCGCGATCGACTTGGCGTGCAAAGACGCATGTCGAGCGCCTTCGTAAGTGGAGTGCATGTTTTCCTGAACACCCTGGACGGGCCACTACCCGTCATCACCGTCACCGCGTTCGACCAATCGCGTGCGTCGCTTTCGTTTCTTGCCGGTGGTGGAGCATGGAGCACGAAAGAGCGCGCGCTTACGCAGGCGTTGTTCGAGGTCGGTCAGTGCAAGAGCGTGCTCCGGCAGCTTGAAAGCGAGCCGAGCCTCGATATCCAGGCCGGCAGCAACCGTGAGGCTATGCACGATTTCCTCGATGCAACCGTGTATTACGGGTACCGCGAGAACCACCCGCAGCTCGACTGGTACATGAGCGGGGATCCAATTTCGTGGGACGACATCCCCGCACTGGCCGATTCGAGTCTCGACGCAGAATGGTCGGCTGTCTCCGCCTGGCTTGCCAGGGATCACATCGATCCGGTGGTAATTCGACTCGATTCGGCGTGCTGGCCAGGCGCCTGCGTGGTCAAGGTACTCATTCCAGAGTTGACCACCGCATGGGTCCCCGCCGAGCCGATGCTGGGTCATCCTCGATATTGCGCGATGCGGCGCAAGCTTGGGCTGGATGCGAAACCGCTTGCATACGATGCGTTCAACAAGTTGCCACTGCCCTTCCCGTAACGTGTGAAGACAAGCAAGGTTTTCGATACGCTTGCCTACTCGGCGCTCCATTGGCCGGGGAAGGTCTCGCGCCTCGCCGCCGATAGCCTTCAGGATTACATCCAGAGGCCGGTTTCGCCAAGCACCTCTATCGCCGAGTTGTATCACGTGAACAGCAAGCTGTATGCGTCGAAGGCAGCGGGGCTATTAGCCGCACGTACAAATGCACAAGAATTCCGCTTCGAATGCATGAAGCGGGCGGCCACCTTATCGGCCGCCGGGGACAGCGGCGAAGGTGTTGTCGTTCCGACGCATGTACAGCGAATTCTCGCGCTGTCGACGTCATCACTCGATGCCGAAGCGTTCTACGCGGTCGAGGTGCGCGCGCGGCTGGGCGAGAGGCTGCTCGCCTGGGAACCCTTGAACGGCCGGTTTGCCGCACTGAAGAACCTCGAAAAGGATGACACGTCGCTGCTCGATGCCGCACTGTGCGTCATGGGGCGGGGGCTGCGCGTTCGGCCGGGTGTCACCCTGTTCCTGCTTGGCTGGTTCGCGCGCAACGATCTCCTGCTTGGCCCGCGCGGATACCGGCGCACCCTGCTTGACGCAGGGCGGGTGCTCGAAGCGCTAATGCGCGCGTCGCACGCGCTCGCTATCGAAATCGACGTGTACACCGAGTTCACCGATGTCGATGTTGATCGCGCGATCGAAGCCGATGGCGTTGAGCTCGGAACGCTCTCCGTGCTCGTGCTTTCTGAACCTACCGATGAACGACGCTGAAACAGCATCGGATAACGCGCGACGCGAACTCGCCCTTCTGGTCGAGTCACTGTCCCAGTACGAAACCGGCCAGCTTCTGCGACTCGTCCGCGACGTCGCGGTAGGCGAGCGCTATTGGGAAACTGAGATTAGCACGCTCTATAACGAGCGAGTCAAGACGCGCTGCCTGCAAAGTGCCGCATCGCCGAGCATGGCTGCTCCCGCGGCGCCGGAGACCGACCAGGGTGTGTTCGCCCCCATTCCAATCGTGAAGTCGTATCCGGGAGCGGAGCGGATCCACCTCTTGCCGTCAGGCACGCTGGAGGGAAACATCGGTGACGTGCTGGAACGCCGGCGCTCGCGACGGGACTACGCCACGACGGCACTTACGCTGCAGCAGGTTGCGACGTTGATCCATTACGCTTGCGGAATCACCGGACGTACGCTCGGATACGGTTATGCCAGGTTGCCGCTGCGAACATTCCCGTCGTGCGGCGGACTCCAGGTTCCGGAGGTTTACCTCTCGATCCAGGCGGTCGAGGGTGTGCCGTCCGGGCTCTATCACTACCACACCGCCGACCATGCGCTGGAGCGGTTGCGGACGGGAAACTTCGGGACTTATCTGCGCGGCGTGTCCCTCGGCCAGCAGCAACTTGAGACGGCCCCGGTCGTCGTTCTTGTCACCGGCTGCTTCGACCGCCTGCGATGGAAATATGGCGAACGGGGCTATCGGTACATGTGCATGGATGTCGGCTACCTCGGGCAGAACCTGTACCTCGTCGGCGAGGCCATGGGTCTCGGTGTCTGCGCAATCGCTGGCTTCATGGACGACGCGATCGAGCAGTTCTTGGCGGTAGATGGACGAAATGAGATCGCGTTGCTGCTCACCACAGTCGGTGTGCCGGCCGGGTGATTGTTCGTCCGTTCCGGTGTGGAAGGTTCATTCACATTGCGGGCTACGGGCGTGCGATCGCGCCCTTTCCTTGATCTGGCACAAACATGCACCCTCGCCGCGCCGCGAAAATGCGCCGTCGTTTGCTTGGGGCGCGCATATGGACTGGATCTTCTTGGGACTGGTCGCCTGGGGGATTGTCCTTCTATTCGTCTTGATCCTGTTGCGAATGGCCGGCGATCAAGACCGCGCGGCGCGGCACGCACAAAAGAGCCTTGACCACTATTCCGACGTCACGATTACGCGGTCCGGCAGTGGTTGAATAGCAGTCTCGTCGGAACCCGACCGCGCAGATCAACGCAGGAGCGACGATCCCCCGCGCGGTAGCACCTGGAAGAAGCGCCTCATCGCGCCAGGCGCTCTCCTACCGTCCGCGAATCGTGCAACCGCTTTAGATGGCGTCCCCAGGGGGACTTGGCGCTATTCCCAGCATTATCGCGCGGAGTCTGGTCAAGGTGGCATAGCACGAGCCGCGAGCGGATACCGCGAAATTGACCCGCGGATCATCCAACTTCCACTTCGCGGAGTCGTCTTTCGACCACTCGGCTCCACGCGGATTGCGCCCTCTCGGCCTTACGCGTCCGGCAGGCGCCCTTCGCCAATGGTTGGAGGAACCCCCGCCTGCGTGAGGATCACCTGTGCTGGCGCTCGATATAACCAGCGGACGAATAGCGTCGCAATGGCAGCGCCTATCAACTCGGCGATTACAAAGCCGGGGACGTCTGCCGGTCGAATCCCCGCGAACGTGTTCGAGGCGGCTCGAGCCAGCGTGCCTGCCGGATTGGCAAACGATGTCGACGCCGTGAACCAATAGGCCCCGGTAATGTAGGCTGCGACGAGGCCGCCAACCCATGCTGGCCGCATACGCGATCCGATCGACCGGCCTGTCGTAACGCGGCAGGTCAGTCAAAGCGGTGGTCGGCGCCCCGTCCTTCGTGTGACTGTATAGATACTCGTGCCGGCCGATCTTGACGTTGATGCCGACGCGGTCCGTGTTCCTGTAGCTGCCCGGACCGGTGGCCACCATTACCCAACGGTGTCGCCGCCACGGATGAGACTTGCAACATCGGCGCACCAAGCCGGTTCTCCATGCCTAAGGGCAAACGCGCCTTCGTGCTCCTCCCGCACGACCTTGTGCAACTGCACCTCGTCGATCTCGCCGAGGTTCGCGTTCCAGTGAATCGCGCTGATACCGTAGTGGTCCATTTTCACCTCGTGCGAGACACCATCTCGGAGCAAGAATTCGTCATCCAACAACTCGAACACTACATCACAGGGGAGCCGAATTGAAGCGCCTGCGACCCGCAGCATGGCGTCAGGCTCTTGTCAGGATCGTCATTACCTGATTGGCTTCGTCCAGCGAGTCCACCGCGACGTATGCGACAAACTGGCTGCCGCTCACCGAGGCGGAGAATCCGCGAAGATTGATCCCCCCGTCAGCGAGTTTCTGCGTCAATTCGGCGGCAGCGCCCGGTCGGTCGCGGCCCAAGACTCTAACCGAGTGCAGGGATTGGGTAACGTTGAAACCGACCTCTGCGGCGGCAGCGATTTCCCGATCACCCTGTAGCGGCGTGACGAACACCACACCCCTGCCGGGTTCTTGCGGGGCACGCCGCGCAATGATGAATAGCAGGTCTGCCCCCGCGTCGCGCAGAGCAGCCAGCACCCCGGCAAGGCCCCCGGGTTTGTCTTCGACACTCGCCGCCCAAACATCGACACGCTGAAGGATAATGTCCATGACCGATTCGCCCGAGGGAACGCGCTTGGCGGGGTTGCCCATCAGCCGTTTGGCCTACGTCACCACGGTGCGCTGATCGTGTGGCGGCCGGTCCCGAGGCAGGTCAACGGAGCGGTGGTGCAAAGTCAGTCAACGATGTCGTCGCGCTCTTGCGTATCGGCCATGAACTCAGCAATCGACATCTCGCACTCGGCCACGTCGTAAACCGGCCCGGAACGCCGAAATCCCTGCATCTTCCAATTGCCGCCTTGGATTCGTGCCCGATCGTGTACCACATCCAGAGCATGAAAATTGCGACGTGTCGCCCGCAACGCCATATCCTGATTGATTTCCCTCAGCAACGTGTGTTTCATGATAGTCACTCGTCCCAAATCGTATCCGTAAGATGTCGCAAATCGACAATTACACAGTGCACGCCAACCGGCATTGTTTGTCTGTGCGGGAACGTACATAAGTGGCTCGGAGGCCCAAAGAAAACGCCCCGCCGGAGGCCGGGGCCCAGCGTACCAGCCGACGCCAGCCGCCGGGACCGCGCCAATAGCGCAACATCGCGAAGCCGCCGATCATGCCACCCAGATGGGCGAAGTGAGCGACGCCGCTCTGCGTGCCGGTAATGCCGAGATACAGTTCCAAAGCCGCATAGATCACGACGAACACCCGCGCCGGCATGGGTATCGGCGGGAACAACAGCATGACGCGATTATTCGGGAAGTATATCGCGTAAGCCAGCAACAGCCCGAAGACGCCCCCGGAAGCGCCGACGGTCGGATAGAACGTTCCGCTGACGCTGGCGAAGACAAGCTGCGTGAACGCGGCAGAAACGACGCAGACGAGGTAATACGTCAGGTAGCGACGAGCGCCAAATACCCGTTCGACCGCGCCGCCGAACATGTATAGCGCAAACATGTTGAACGCAAGATGCAGCAAGCTGCCGTGCAGGAAGCCGTAGGTGACGAGCTGCCACAGTCCGAAACTCACGTCTGCACCAGCCGGAGCGCCACCGAGCTGCCACAGCGCGAGCGGGACCTGCACTCCGGGTGCAACGGACTGTAAGAGGAACATCGCCACGTTAGCGACGATTAGGGCGGTGGTAACTGGAAGCATGTCGTCCCACATGGGGGCGCGTCTGGCGACGCCCAAGGGGCTGGTGACCCGATAAGGTCCGTGGGACATGACCGAGCAACTCGCGGCCCTCGAAGCGTTGCTCGAGCCGATTGCGAAGGCGTAGATCACCTGTCGTAACCCAGATTTGATCCGACAGGGGATGTCAGATCGCCATCGCCCCTGAGGGCCGAGATCGGCCGAGGCTGTGTAAAAACGTGGTCCTATTTCGGTTTGGGGGGTCATCGAACCATTCCCACACCCAAGATAATCGAATACAGCGCGTTCTGAGAGGTCAAGTTTTGTCAGCATGAACTTCCGCTGCGTTTTCACACAGCCACGGCCAGAAGCGGCCACTCGGTCGTTCTTCCACGCAGCCTATTTCGATATTTCTGGGTGCGGCGTCCAGATTAGGTGGCGGAAATGAAAAACCCCGCCGAAGCGGGGCCTGTCTTGGGTGTTTGTAAGGCTTACGAATTCTTACTTCTGCGCTTATTGAATCCTAGTCCGGCCAGGCCGAGGCCGAGAAGGGCGAGGGTCGCGGGTTCCGGGATCGATCCTAGCTGAACGTCAGTGACGCCGACGGCGTTAACCCCAGAAAATCCCCACGTCCAATTGACTGAAGTGAAAAACTCGCCAGCATCCGCTTCGAACCCAAGGAATGTGAGCGGACCCTGATTGTACGCGACGGACACGGTCTCGTTGAACGTGTAGGTACCGAGATTAGTCGTGATGGTAAACACCGCACTGCCCGGGAACGCAAAATGGCCCGCGTTGACGGCAAACATGTCGTAGGTACCAGCAATTAATATTGTCATGCCTAAGCCGAAATTATCGGTAAATAGATTCCGAGACAAGTTGTAGGGGGTCCCCACTCCACCGATAATATTTTGACCACCCGCCACAAAAGTAAGATCGCCAACGGTGAACGAGCTGGGGGGATAGAAAAACCCGGCGCCATATGAATCCCAGTTCGTGTTCTGAAAGATCGTTCCGTCTGCGGAGAAGGCCGATTGAGAGTCAATTTGGACAACTAGAGCATAAGCATTGCCCATGCCAATTAGATAAGCCAGCGCGATTGCAGTCAAAACGAATGGTAACCGGTGATCCATTCGCGCCTCCCAAGAAAGATTCGCGCTCCCAACCGCATGGACCCCTTCCTTGCGGATCGTTGGGCAAGTGTCGCCCGCCCCCCGATAGGGAGTTACTCTGCGCGCGGTCAAGGGACGCGTCAATTGGAGGTGGAAACCGGAAGCGCTCAGGCCTTGCGCCGACGCGCGCAGCCCCAGCGGAAATGCCCGCTTGGTGATGGGCTCCAGATGCAAAATTTCCCGACAACAATGCCTCGCTTCGACTCCTTTCGAAGCTAATAGAAATGGCATTGTTTCAATCCTCTAGTGGTACCAGGGCGACAGCGTGTTCGCCACGTGGTACACCTACGATAGCGGCGGCGCGCCACTGTGGCTCTCTGCGCTTACGCAGCGTGTGGGCACCAGCAACGTCTACACAGGATCACTGCTGCGCGCCTCTGGCCCGCGCTTCGACAACTACAAGGCGAGCGATGTAATACAGCCGATCCCGACGGTGGGAACGGCGACACTAACCTTTGGTGACGGCAACAGCGCGATGTTCGATTATGTGCCGGATGGTAGCGGTGGACTGCCAGCGGTGCACCAGCACAAGACCATTGTTCGCTTCCCCTTAGGGCCGGGCGGCACGGCGTGCCAATAGGCAACTGGGCGTAGGCCAAAGCGCCGCACTGGCGCGCAGCGATACGAGGGCCCTAAATGCGGACTGTCGGAGAGACTTGACCGTCCGAGTTGGGTCGCGTCCGGTCATTGAGCGGAGCGTGGTCCGCGTCATACGACAGAAAAAGGGGGCCGAGTCGCCCCGGCCCCAGCTCTCAGCACTCTCGGGCGCCCGATACGCCCATCGCCGTCTTGCGCAGCGATCCTTGTTTTCATGCTGCGGATTCGTTCATGTAGGTCGGGTCTTGCGTCGGTCGCGGCTCGCGGGTGATGGTCGCGTAGTGGCGGTCGAGCAGGTTTTGGATCCCGCCGACCCCGGCGAGCACCCGCACGGCTTCTTCCTCGTCGCGTTCTAGCTTGGCCAACTCGTCGGCGCGCTCGCGCTCGACGCGCGGCTCCCACAGCGAGCGGACGATCTCAGTCGTCGGCCCGCCCGGCAGCGGATCGCGCAGCAGCGCGTGTAGCGCCGTGTCGTTTGCGCCGCGTGCCATGGCCCCGTGCAACGCGTCGCGCTGTTTGCGGTCCATCGCCAGGTAGCGCGCTCTAATCTCCGTGTCCCGCTGCGCTCCGGCCGCGTCCGCCGGGTCGAGCTGCGGCGGTTGGTAGAGCACCGCCCGGGCGCCGGCTACACGTGCCGCCTCGGCCTTGGCCATCGCCGCGGCGATGTCAAGCAACTTCTGCAGGCGCAACGCATCCTCGGCGACCATCGCGGCGCGGCCAACAACCGACAGGTGCGCGGTCTGCTTCGCCCGCAGCGCGGTGGCGTCGAGCCGGTTGAGCCGGCCGATGACCTGCTCCAGAAGGTCGTTGAGTTCACTCTTGCCGGTCGGCGCACCGATGGCGGTGGTTAGGGGGCGTCCGGCGGAGTCCGCCAAGCCGTCGCCTGCGGCAACCTGAGGTCCACCGGGGGACGTCCTCGGCATTTCCTCAGGAGGTCGGAATGTTGCTTACCGTTGGATCGTGGCTCGTCGTGGAGCTTCGCGTGTGGTCCCTGTATGTGCGTGTGGGGAGGCGTGAGGCCTTCCTCTGCCGGGGTCTTAGCTCAATAAACTGAGCGGGGAGGAAGTCGGGCAATGCGCTTGACTCTGCGCGGTTTCCAGATGGATGATGGGTAACGATCTCCTGCCACGAACGGAGGGGATGTGCAAGCGGCGCATCTGCGTTTTGCAATTGTTGTGCTGGGTGCCATTCTTGCCCAGCCCGTCCCGGCGCAGAACTGCGGGTGGTCGCGAGTCGATCATCGCGTGAGCTATGACGCATCCGGCATCTGGAACGCGAATGTCTACCGCGGAATTGTCAACGCCACGTTAGTTGCGCAGATTGGCGGGGCCCTCTGGGAAGGCTCCGAGTCGCGCTTTGGCAAATCGATGTGGCAGGGCATCGATTCGGTGATCATCGCCGAGGTGGCGGCGACGGCGGGCAAGCACATCTTTACCCGCGTGCGCCCCAGCACGGAAAACAACCCGTGCCTATGGTTCCAGGGCGGTTCCAACTACAGCTTTCCGAGTGGCGAGGCGGCGCGCGCCGCGGCGCTGGTCATGCCTTACGTCCTTGAGTATGGCCGCGATTACCCTGCGACCTACGCGTTGCTTCTTCTGCCGCTCTACGTTGGTGTGGGACGTATCAAGAATCAGGCGCATTGGCAGACCGATGTGGCCGCCGGATGGACGGTAGGCGCCCTGGCCGGTTGGTACGCGCATAGCCGGAACGTTCCGATCCTCATCGAAATACTGCCGCGCGGATTCGCGATCGGATTCAAGCTTCAGTTTTAGTGTGCTGTCCCGGAAACAGCTTGGCGAAACTGTCTACAACGATACTTGCACAGACCCGCCCAACGGATCCTACCTCCTCGACGTGCGAGTGTCCCGGCACCAGACACCGAGGAGTCCTCCGCTCGGGGTCGTAAGCGGTCACGGAGTTTGTTCCGTTCAATCAACGACAACGATGCCCATCTTGATGATCGCAGCGGCCATCAGTTGTCGTTGGCCGACGCCAACTTACCGACCTTCAGACGGACAGCAGCCGTTCAGTCGCCGCGAATCAACGGGCGCGTTCGGCCAGGACCGGTCCTTCGTCAGCTCCGTCAAGATTCGCGGGAAGCCGTCATTGACGGATGCCGTGTTCCACAGCACCCCTACCAGCTTTCTTTGAAGGGGCGCGCCTCAACTTCGAACGACCATGCGGAGCGGGGCTGCGTAGTCAGATGAAATGCTGTGTCGGCCAAATCGTCCGGCGCGATGAAGAAATCGTCCGGCTTGTCCTTCATCATGGTGCGTGTGCGCGGCAGGTCGACTACGCCATCAACAATAATCAGGGAGACGTGTATGTTTTGCGGCCACAGGTGCCGCGCCATCGACTCGGTGAGGCTTTTCTGCCCGGCCTTCGCCGGCGCGAATCCCGCCGTGCGGGCCACGCCTCTCCGCGACGATGTGGCGCCGATTACGACGATGTTGCCGCCGCCTTGCACTTTCATCGGCGGGATAACCTGTTTCGCGGCAAGCAAGAGGCCGAGCGTGTTGACGCGAAAGGCACCCTCGAGGACCGCGGGGTCGATGTCCTCGACAGTGCCCCACGTGCCCGAGCCCGCGTTGTAAACGAGCGTGTGCACGGGGCCCATCTCACGTTCGACCGCTTCGAACGTGCGCGCCACCGAGGCGGCCTCGGTCACGTCGCAACGGTATGCACGCGCGCCCGCAAGGCTTGCCGCGAGCGGCCCGCTTGTCTCGGTCGTTCGCGCGAGCAGCGCCACTGCGTAGCCCTCCTTCGCGAAGCGACGGCCGAGCGCCGCGCCATTCCCCGGACCCACGCCGACCACCACGCAAACCTTCTTCGTTGTCATCGCTTCCCCTTGTTAGCTCCACGCGCTTCGGACTTACCCTGTGCTCTCAGCGCGAAGACTCGAGTCTATTCCTAGACCAAGTCCGGTCGGGGCACGAAAGCCTGGATTGGGTCGTTCGGGCCGCCGACGATAAGGCGGCTCGCGGCCGAGGCTGTGTAAAAACTCCACGCGAAACGAGGCGGCGACAACGTGGACCTCGCTAGATCGCGCTGTACGCGATTTATTTGGGGTCGGGAGGGGTTTTGATACTCCCGAAAACGGACCGCAATTGCGTTTTTGCACAGCCTCGGTCGGAAGAAGCAATCCGGCCAAAGTCAAATTCCGGGCATGCCGACAAAGCCCGGCAAGGCCTTGATGCGCTCGATCCAGTTGCGCACGCTGGCGTAGGGATCGAGCGGTATCTCACCCTCGGATGCGAGCGCGACATACGGGAAGCAGGCGACATCCGCGATCGTCACATGGTCGAGCGCCAGCCATTGATGCGCAGCCAGCCGCTGCTCCAGCACGTCCAGCCCCTTGCGCCCCAATAGCTGAGCCTCTTCGAGATTGCCGGGACGCTTGAACTTGCAGATAATTCGCGCCTTGCCGAGACCATAAAGGGTCTCGTTCTCCATGAGCGCCAGCCACTGCATCACCTCGGCCATGCCCTGCGGATCAATGGGGAGCCACTTCTCTCCGCCGTATTTGCGGGCGAGATACACGAGGATGGCCATGGAGTCCCACACTACCGTGCCGCCGTCATCGAGCGTGGGGACCTGACCGCGGGGGTTGAGCTTGAGGAACCACGGCTCTCGGTTCTCGCCCTTCATCAGGTTGACCGTCACCACCTCATGCTTTAAGCCCAGAACGGATAGCAGCAATCGGACGCGGTAGCTATTACCGGACAGTTCGAGATCGTATAGCTTCATTGTTCTCCTCCCATCGACCAACTAAGGATTGGAGATCCAACCCCACGAGCGCACCGAGGCAGCTTATCACCGGCTGGCGCGACTGGGCCAGCGGGTCGTTCTCCTCGCCCTGCTGATGAATGCTGCGGTGGGCCGTGACGGCGACCCCCTACTGTCCGCTTAGGGCAGAGCGAATGGCCGGAGTGGGTCGAACTGCGACCGTCGACGATCGAGCCGCTCGTGTTCGGACTCGATGGTCGCTGGACGGGCCAAGAGTCAAGTCCGGCACGGTGCAGGTTGCGGTCGCGCTTGATTGCGACGTCGCGGTAATTTGTCCCGTTACCGCATTTACCAAATCAACGAGCGTGAGCTGATGACCATGAACACGATCAAGATTCGCGTCACCAAGCGCTGCATGATCTCGGCCGATCGGGTCGGCGAAGTCGGCGACATCGTCACGCTCGACGTGCCGCAAGCCGCAAATCTGCTGGCGGGCGGACACGTCGCCGTCGATCCGACCGCATGCGCCGAGGCCATCAAACGCTGGAACGAAAGCGCGTTGCGGATCGAGAGGCAGGGTCAGCCGCGCGCGCCGGTGCTTCCGTTCGCCATGACAGGGCGGTTTCACTGACTACTCACGGCGTGCCGCGTGTCGAGCCTCGGCAGCGCGTTGCACGTCGAGCCGGTTTCGACCGGCGACATGATTCATATGCCGAGGTGCGCGGCGCGCGAGTCTCCTCCTTTGCTCGCGGTTGCCCGGGCTGCCGGGCGCCGCAGCGCGCCGGACGCCGTCGGCACGCCGTGGGATGGCGCTTTACCGGCAGAAGTTTTGCAACGTTGCAGCATCGCGCCTCGCGTGCCCCTTCCCCTTGGGTCTCGCGGGGCGTTTTTTTCGAGTTGCCCTACGCCGGAACACGTCCACCGGACACGGGACAGCAACGCGCCACTGGGCCTTGGTCGCGTGAATATTCAGACTGCGTCGAGGGCGAAAATCCTATACGTTCTCATCTGAGGTTGCTAATGAACGCCAAACAGTTGGTGGTTTGCCTCTTTGTCGCGATACTGGCGCTGATGTCCAGCGCTGCCCGGGCTGACCTGATTCAGATCGACGACCTGGGAAAGTCGATCGTGGTGACCTTCACCAGTACGGGTTATGGATCGATAGGGGCGATTACGAATACTGGCGAAAGTGTCATCATTCCCTACACACTTACTGGTAGCACATGGGCAGGTGATACGTTCATTGCGACCCAGCTGATTGATCACCCCTTCGGCAATGTCAGCGGTCTATGGACCTTTCGAACATTTGACGGTACTCCGAACACGCTAATTACATTCGCATCGGACCCGGCCGATCTCTCGGTGCCGCCGGGTGCGCTCCTGCTGGGTTCGATAGTCGCGACGGGAAGTTACCAGCGTCTCATACAGGGTTTTGTTAACGTCGACGTCCGCTCGTACGTTCCGGAGCCGGGCAGTATGGCGCTACTCGGCCTCGGCCTGGCCGGACTCGGCTTCTCGCGCCGCAAACAGTAACCGGCTCCGCACGAACGCAGGCCCGCCCGCAGGGCGGATCTGCGGCTGCCGCGGCGCGTCATTGCATCCCGAAGCGCCGATTCCACGCATCAATCGCGACCGCGACCTCGACGCTCGGTAACTGCTTCGGGCCGCTGGCGCCGCACTCGGGGGACGCGACGATGTAGACCGGCGGCTCGCCGGCGATGGTCACGACAATGGGCTCGTCGTGTGCGCAGAAGGGACACGGGCGAAGCTCGGCATCCATCGCAACAGGATAACGCACCGCTCAGAACGCGCTACAAGCGACGATCGGCCGCCGGGTGGCACCTGGATACTTCCGGGGGCGCGATCACCGCCCTAGCTAGGCGCTCCCCGACCGGACGCGGCGCTGCGCTTCGTGTAGCACTGGCTCGGGATTCCGAACGCCAGGAACGGCGGACGGCTGCAAGTCGATGACGGTCGATCGCTCGCGTGACGCCGGCTGGCAAGCGCGCCGCGGCCGGCAGTCGGTTTATCTTAGCTGTATTGCTTACAGGCTCGAATAAGCGGGCCGTCATCTACTTCGAAGTCCTTCAGAAATTGCACCAAGCATTCAGAATTCACTACGAATACTGTGTGTTCCTTTGCGAGTTCCAGAGCGTGGAAACGGTCACCTCCACTCACGGTTGCTGTACTCGCCCGTGTGGATAGCTGTTTTCTGAAACGCACAAATGGAACGTCCAAGAAGATTGCACTCGAAACCGCGCCATCTGATATGGAAACATCCTTGGGATCAAAATTGCAAACTTTGAGTTTCGACGTAGTGACAAGTACACTGAAAAATACGGACAGCCGCAAGTTTAGCGGCTCTTCTTCATGCGCTAATGCTTCGGTGGCAGATACGACTCCGCGGCTGTGCGCTCAAGCATGGGCCGAGTATTTCGGCGTCCTGCCCGGGCACCACACACGCCGCCTCAGGCTGATTCCGGGATCGATTGCTGCATCAGTCCGACCTGGAGTGGAGTAAGTGGGCACCTCTCGCAGCATGGAGCCATGCTTTTGCATGCCTTCGAGCAGTCTTCGTTCTGATCCATCCTCGGGGCAATTAGGAACGCTCACGTCGAGATTCTCAGAACGCGTTCTGCACTCGACCGCTAATATTGACGAGTCGGTCGAATTCCTCAAGACAAGGTCGAGAAATCCTTCCTGTTCGTCAAGTTCGTGTTTCCATGAGTGCTCCTGGTAGATCACTCGCCATCGATGCTCCCGCTGCGTCTCCGCAAGACATGCGCCACGGCACATGGAGCGGAAAGCCGCATCGGTTCACAGACCAGAAGCTTCTTGTCATCCATAGGCTGTACCTGCGACCGACCAGCCGATA
>CAWAFI010000024.1:0-131334 GCA_963781285.1 uncultured beta proteobacterium | reverse complement strand
GGTGATCGTGTCCGACGTGGAGGGCATGACGGAGTTCGTGCGCGACGACGTCAACGGCTTCGTGTTCGAGCGCGCCAGCGCGGCCGCGCTCGCGCGCGTGCTCCGGCGCATCGCGCGCGAGCCCGGTTCCGCTCGCGCCTGTCCGCCACGACCAACTATCCGATGACCACGCGCGCGATGGCGGAGCACACCGTGCGCGTGTACGAGGACACGCTCGGCGCAGCAGCCGCCTAGCGCAGCGTGGACATCGTCCTGGCGCTCCACCAGTTTCCGCCTTTCGGCGGCGGCGGAACCGAGGTTCTCGCCGGATGGATCGCAGAGGCGCTGCGAGCGAAGGGCCACGCGGTGCGGCTCGTTTCGGCCATTCCGCGCCACGAAACCGGTGCGGATGGTGACGCTTCCTCCGACGACGTCACGTTCCTGCCGGCCGGCGTCGACGACACGAACCGCCCGCATTCGTCGCGAGTACGACGACGCGCGCCGGCGACGCCTTCGGCGCCTGCTCGACGAGCGGCGGCCGGACGTCGTGCATTTCCTGCACCTCGCCGGATTGACGGCGGCCGCGTGCGCGCGACGACCGCGCGGGGAATTCCGGCGATCTTCACCGCCACCGATTTCTGGTTCGAATGCCCGACCGTCCAGCTGCTGTTGTGCGATCATTCGCGATGCGCCGGGCCGGGCCCGGGCCGGCTCAATTGCGCCCGCCACCTGATGGAGATCCGTCACCCTGCCTTGCGCGGCCTGGCGAGGTTCGCGCTGCTGGATGTGCGGCGCACCTCTTGGCTTCGGGGTTCCGCGGCCCGCAATTGCGGATGTCGCGGAGTCATCGCGGACGCGCGCTGCGGATCGCCTTCGTCGGGACGCTGGCGCCGCACAAGGGTCCGCACCTGCTCGTCGACGCGCTTGCGCAGCTGCGGGACGTTCCGCTCCAGCTCGATCTGCACGGGGATGTCACCGACACCGCCTATTGTCGGCTGCTGCAGGCAGCCGCGGTACTCCCGGATTCGCCTGTGCGGGCGCTTCGCCTCGACCGACATCGGGCGCGTGCTCTGCAGCGCCGACGTGTTGGTCATCCCATCGCTGTGGGACGAGAACACGCCGCTCGTGCTCCTGCAGGCCATCGCGCACCGGTGTCCCGTACTCGTCTCCGACGTGCCGGGCCTGCTCGAGCCGATGCGCCGAACTCGACGGGGCTGGGCCTTCCGCCGCAACGATGCCTGCGATCTGGCAGCGGCGCTGCGGCGATTGTCCGCCGACCCCGAGTCCCTCGGCCGGGTCCGACGCGCCCGCGACCATCCGCTCGGTGGACGACCACGTCGCCGCTCTACGTGCGCTCGGGTAGCGCGGCGCGCCTGCCATGAAGTGCCTCGTGCTCGGCGGCGGCGGGTTCATCGGCTCCCATGTCGTGGACGGCCTGCTCGCGAGCGGGCCATGCCGTGCGCGTATTCGAGCGGCCGCGCGTGCCGCATTTCCGGACCTTCACGCCGCCCGAGGCCGTCGAGTGGTTGGAGGGCGATTTCCAGAGCGCGTCGATGGTCGAGGACGCGGTGCACGGCTGCGAAGTCGTCGTCCACCTCGTGTCGACGACGCTGCCCAAGAGACTCCAACGACGACCCCGTGTTCGACGTCGAGAGCAACGTGGTCGGCACGCTGCGCATGCTGCATGCGGCATCGCGAGGCGAAGTTCGCAAGGTCGTGTTCATCTCGTCCGGCGGAACGGTTTACGGCATGCCGCAGGCGGTCCCGATTCCGGAATCGCATCCGACGGAGCCGCGGGTGTCCTACGCCATCGCGAAGCTCGCGATCGAAAAGTATCTCGCGCTGTTCCAGTCGACGCACGGCCTCGACCACGTCGTGCTGCGCGTGGCCAATCCCTACGGCGAGCGCCAGCGCGTCGACGCCGCGCAGGGTGCGGTGGCGGTGTTCCTGGACCGCGCGCTGCGCCGAGAGCCCATCGAGATCTGGGGCGACGGCACGGTGGTCCGCGATTATCTGCACGTCAGCGACGTCGCGCGTGCGTTCCTGCGCGCCATCGATTACTCGGGCGAGCCGCGGGTGTTCAACATCGGCTCCGGCAGCGGTTGCTCGCTGAACGAGCTGCTCGCGGCCATCGAGCGCCTGCTCGGCCGGACGGTCGAACGCCGCTACCTGCCCGGCCGCGGCTTCGACGTGCCGCGCAACGTGCTCGACATCACCCGCGCGCGCGACGTGCTCGGTTGGGCGCCGCGGGTCTCGCTGGAGGAGGGACTGCGGGCGACGCTCGCGTGGGCCCGTGCGGCGCAACGCGGCGCCAACGCGGACTGATCCCCTAGCGCGTCAGGACGACCACGTCCTGGAAGCTGTGGATCGCGCCGCTGGCGATCTTCTCGACCTTGAACCAGCGGCCCCAGTGCTCGTGCACGTAGCAATCGGGCGTGAACGTAATTCCGTACTGGAACCTCGCGCTGGTCAGGTGCCCGCGCTGTGGAATGAACGCCAGGCGGCCCGCGTCGAACGTGCGCTGCGCCTCGGCGAACAGGCCAGCGTCGACGTCCAGCATGCGGTAGATGCGATCCTCGTCGATCACCCGCTGCATCGCACGCTCGCCATGGGTGGTGAGCAGCAGCGTGCCCCCTGGCCGCACGATGCGGGCCATTTCCGAGAGCAGCAGGTCCTGCGTCGCTTCGCTGAGGTGCGTGAAAACCGACACGGCGAGTAGCAGCTCGAACTTCGCATCGGGATAGGCGACCGGCTCGTTGGGCTGGGTTTGCAACGTCCGGACGAAGTCGAGGTTGTCGCGCACCCAACTGACGTGGCGCGCGTCGATATCGCAGCCGTGCACTTCGCCCGGATGACCCTTGAACATGCGGGCGAGCCGCCCGCAACCACAGCCGAAGTCGAGGATCGGGCTGTAGCTCGAGATCGGCCGCGGAAGCAGCAGCGAGAACATTTCCCAGAAATGCGCGCCATGGGCCGCGAAATCGCTGTCGACCGTCAGCCCCGACACGTTCTGCATGAGCTCGGTCGGCGGAAAGGGCGCCACGTGGCGGGCGAGTTCCGGCCGCTCGAAGGCGATGCGCCGATTGAGGTCCGCCCAAAGGGGCGCGTTCATGGTGCAGCCGCGGAAGTAGTCGACGGTGGGCATGACGGGTTGGCGGCGTGAAGCGGCAGCGCATTCTAGCAAGCGGCCGCCGACCGGCTCGAGCCGATCGCCTGATCCAGTCAAAACGGAACGGCGCGCCTACCGCTCATCGTGGAGGTCTTGCAATCCGGGCGGCTCGACGGTCGTGAGATGGATCGAGTGTCGTCGTGCGGCCACATCGGTGTTGAACGCCGTGCAAAAAAGAACCGCGCCCGAAGGCGCGGTGTCGGAGCTGAACACTGCTGGAGGATCCTGTGCGTGGCGAATTCGTAGTGTGACCCAATTCAGCTGCTGCGTGCAGTCTTGCAGTCTCCGGCGGCGATCGGTACCGTTCACCACGTGCGCGACCTCGTCATCCTCGCGATTCACCTCCTCGCGACTCTCGCGAAGCTGCTCCGTCCAGGTGGTGTCCGCGCTGTCGCCGCAGAGTCACTGCTGCTGAAGCACCAGTTGCTCATTGGCAATCGCGCTCGACAGCGTGCTCCGAATCTCACACCTGCGGATCGCTTCGTCTTGGGCCTGACTACGCTATTCGTGAGCCCGACTAGGATTCCGAAGCTTGGCGCGCTCATCAAGCCGGCAACGCTGCTCAAATTTCACAAGGCGTTGGTCGATCGCAAGTATCGCCTGCTCTTTTCCTCGTCACCGCATCGGCGTAAACCCGGGCCAAAAAGGGCCTTCCGCGGAATTGATCGCGGCGATCATTGAGCTAAAGCGGCGCAACCCCCGGTTTGGCTGTGTCCGCATCGCCCAGCAGATAGGTCTTGCCTTCGGCGCCGACATCGATAAGGATGTCGTACGTCGCGTGCTCGCGAAGCACTATCGACCTGACCACTCCGGAACCGACGGCCCATCCTGGCTGACCTTCGTCGGTCACATGAAGGATGCCCTGTGGAGCGTCGATCTGTTTCGCTGCGAATCCATCCTTCTGCAAAGTCACTGGGTACTATTGGTCATGGACGTGTACACGCGCCGCCTTGTTGGTGTTGGCGTAGAACGCGCGAATATTGACGGAATCTCGGTCTGCCGAATGTTCAATCGCGCGATCGCCGCTCAGTCGCTACCGAAACGTGTCAGCACCGATCACGATCCGCTGTTCCGCTTTCATCGTTGGTTAGCCAACCTTCGCGTCATGGCGATCGAGGAGGTCAAGTCGGTTCCCTACGCGCCAGTGTCGCATCCGTTCATTGAACGGCTGATCGGCACTATCCGCCGCGAATATCTCGATCATGTGTTCTTCTGGAACGCGATCGACCTGACGCGGAAGTTGGATGCATTCGCGGCTTACTACAACGAGCATCGGGTGCATCGCTCCCTTGCCGGCACCACGCCGGCGCGTCACGCCCGGCATCTTCCGCGATGCCAAAGCCTGCTGCTCTTCACCAATATGCTTGGGCGGAGCATTGTCGCGGTCTTTTTCACACACCGATTCCGGCGTGACTACCAATTCGCCTCGGACAGGCAAAATCATGAAAAAGCGCTGTCAGTTCTTTGACTTACGAGCCGTCTGGTAGAAAACGTTGGGACACTACTGTAGGCGCAATTAAGAGAATTTGATACCAGCAGTCAGTTTCTTTTCGAAAAAGGAATGCGCGTTGATGAATTCAAGTATCAATGTCGGGAAGACAGAGGTCTCTTCAAAGTTGAACTGGCAATCCACTCAACGAGAGATTCGGCCATGACTGATGCACTGGGAGTTCATCTGGTCAACAAGGATGGCGCGATTCTGAACCAGGCTGGACGACCCATAGTCTCCGACGGCCATCTGGAGGCTGGAAGGTATTGGGTAGAAACCTTCATTTTCGAGAAGAACGGTCCTGAAAAATTTGTTTCTTTACGCCTAGCGGTCTTCGCAAGTGAGGGCAACCACCTGGAAATTGTCTCGGGAACTCAGACGGAGTGGGGCGGCAAGGTCGCCGTCATCCCGCTGTCAGACATCTGCCATTAGCGGTGTTCGAGTGGTGAAAACGAGCTTTGTCTTGTTGGAGGCAAAGCCAAGTAAACTATTTAGCTCGGTCCTCAGGAGGGACTGGTTCAAGAACAAGGCAATATGAAAATCGTAGTGTTTGGCGGAGGCGGCTTCATTGGCTCCGCCATTGCAGATCAATTGTTGGCCGCGGGACACGCACTGCGTATTTTCGAGCGCCCCGCAATCAGCAGTACCGAAAGTTTGCAGCCCATGAACAAGTAGAGTGGATGGTGGGTGACTTCACCAGCGCCCACGATGTGAAGGCCGCTGTGGATAGTGACCTGCCCGGGTTTTTCTGACCAGTCGTAACTTGAGACAATGGCTCCCGCTGACGAAGCGAGGAGCTGATGAAGAAGGTCCGGTTTACCGAAGAACAAATGGTCACGATCCTGCGCGAGGCCGATAAGAACCCGGTCGCGGAGATCGCCAAGAAGCACAAGATCAGCGAGCAGACGATCTACGTCTGGCGGCGGCGGTTCGGGAAGCTCGAGCCGGCGGACGTGAAGCGACTGCGGGAGCTGGAAACGGAGAATGCCAAGCTCAAGCGCATGGTCGCCGAGAGGGAGATGGCGATCGAAACGCTCAAAGAGATCAACCGCCGAAAATGGTGAGCTCGCGGGCCCGACGGGACCAGGTGGCTTTGGCGATGGAGCGTGGGCATACCCAGCGCCAAGCCTGCGAGTTGATGGACTTGCCTCGTTCGATGTTGAAGTACCGCGCGGTGCGCGCCGAGCGCGACGCGCCAGCACTGGACGCCATGCGCAGGATCGCCGCGATGTATCCGCGCTACGGCTATCGACGTATTCGGATCTTTTTGCAACGAGAGGGACACTCCATGGGTCGTCATCGCGCACATCGGCTATGGCGCAGCGCGGGGCTGCAATTGCCGCGTCGACGTCCGCGGCGAAGGGTAGCAAGTTCACGTCCGCGCCCGTTGCCGGCGATGGGGCCGAATCAGTTGTGGGCCTACGATCGCATCTTCGACGCCTGCGCCAACGGTCAGAAGCTCAATTGCCTCACCGTGATCGACGAATTCACCCGCGAATGCCTCGCCATCGACGTCGCTGGCAGCATCCGATCGACGCGTGTCATCGAAGTGCTCATCCGCCTGATCAGAGAGCGCGGCGCCCCGACGTTCCTCCGCTCCGACAATGGACCGGAGTTCGTCAGCCACGCGATCCTGGGCTGGCTCGCCGAGGCTAAAATCGAAACCGCTTTGATCGATCCTGGCAAGCCGTGGCAGAACGGCGACAATGAAAGCTTCAACGGCAAATTCCGCGACGAGTGCTTGAGCATGGAGTGGTTCCGAAGCCGCACCGAGGCCCTCGTTTTGATCGAAATCTGGCGGCGGCATTACAATGAAGTACGGCCACATTCGAGCCTGGACTATCGCACGCCGCACGAATTCCGCCGACATCACGAGACTATCCACCAGGGAGCCATCCTCAAGTAGCCAGTGGTCCGAATTTCCGGGCGCAGGTCACATGCTTGAGTCCACGTTGGGTCGGCCCATTGCGCGAATTTACCTGCCTGCGCGGTCGTTTGATGTTCCTGTTAGCGTTTTATGCAACCAGCTGGCCCGCACCGAGCTGGGCTGGCTGCCCAGCACCGACATGCCCGCCAGCATTGAGCGCACTGCCCGGTGGATGAAGGCCACCCTGGCCTGATGAAATTCTTCTTCACGGTCCATCAGTTCTTTCCGGATTTTTCTGCGGGCACCGAGGTATTGACCCTGTCCGTCGCCCACGAACTTCAATCCCGCGGGCATGAAGTTCGTGTCCTGACAGGCTACCCCTCGCCCCACCCGTTGTGCGGGGATGACCGGTTTGATGAATACGGACATGAAGGCGTTCACGTCTACCGCTTTCACCACTCCCATACTCCTACACAAGCGCAGGAGTCTGGTGTCGGTCTGAGCTATGACAACCAGGCCGCTGCAAACTACTTCGACCGCATCCTGCAGGCCTACCAGCCCGATAGGGTGCACTTCTTTCACCTCAACCGCCTGGGCACGGGCCTGATCGAGCGGGCTACGCAGGCAGGTGTCCCGGCTTTCATGTCTCCCACCGATTTCTGGGCTGTCTGCCCAGCAGCCACCCTGATGCTGGAAAATGGACAAACCTGTAGTGGGCCCAGTGTTCACGCAGGCAACTGCGTGCAGCACTTTGCTGGCAGGTTCAGGGCAACGCGTGGCTCACTGGCCAGCAAGGTCGTTGGCATAGTGCCGGTCCCCCTGCTGGACACCGTGGCCCGGTGGACCGTCAACGGGCGCCTGCCCGCATACCCGCAGTCACGGGAAGTCCGGTCCATGGCGCTGCGCCTGGCGCGCAATGTGGAGCGCCTCAACGCGCTGCAAAAAATTGTGGTTCCCACCGAGGTGATGCGGGCAACGCTGGAGCGCGCCGGTGTTGCACCCCACCGTATCGCCCAGCTTGCATACGGCATTGACGCCCCGGACCGCCAGCCACGTGACTATCGCAATCGGGCCGCTTTGCCACTGCGCATAGGCTTCATTGGCACTGTGGCCGCGCACAAGGGCTTGCATGTGCTGCTGTCCGCCCTCAAGCTGCTGCCTCAGGGCGCGGTGAAACTGGCCGCCTACGGCAACCTTCATGACTTTCCTGACTATGCCGAGGGATTGCTGCACAGCGCCAGCGGCATGGCGAACGTCGCTTTCCGGGGCGTGTTTCCCCACGCGGAAATTTCGCGCGTGCTGGGCGGTTTCGATGTGCTGGTTGTGCCATCGCTCTGGCAAGAAAACACCCCGTTGGTCGTTCATTCTGCACTGGCCGCAGGCTGTCCGGTGGTGGGGTCGGATGTGCCGGGCGTTGCGGCCTTGCTCACGCACGGCCACAACGGCCTGCTGTTTGCGGCAGGCAACGCCCCGGCCCTCGCCACACAATTACGCTGGCTCGTCGACCAGCGTGATCTGCTCCAGACCCTCTCAGACCAGTGTCAGCTGGTGCAGACAACAGCCAGCTATGTCGACGCCATGATGGAACACTGGAACGTTACCCGGGCCCCACAATGACAAATGGCAGGACAAAGACCCAGGCAAGTCTCTAAACCTTGTTGAGCAAGGCAGCTAGAAAAAGTCCGATGTTGCCAAGTGTCGATTGCCGGTGAATGCCTGCTCGACAGAAGCCTATTAGCCGGGGCAGTATCCAGCGCTTTCTCGCGGTTTTGAACAACCGCAGCGTAGCCTGGTTTTCTGGCGTCAGCTTGGCGCTGATGCGCTCTAGCGCCACCACATTGCGGTCATTCCAGCCCTTGAACCGGCCCCGTAACAGAAGATGAATTCGGCTTAGCCGTGCCCGCCAATTCGTGTCTTGCCCCACGGCATTGTGGTTGTGCTGCCGGTAGCGCAATGAAGGTACAGCATCGTAAAACACCTGCCCACCGCATCCCGACACCACCAGATACACCCACCAGTCGTGCGTTACCACGTCAATGCTTTCCCCGGCCTCGCGCAGCAGCTTGCGGGCCGCCTTGTTGAAGACCATGGTGTTGCCACCGGCAATGTTCTGCACCAGCGCGTTGGCAAAGCAGGGTGGCTGGGGGAACAGGGGGGACAGGCCCATAACCTGGTTGCGTTCGTCCACCAGCAGAGTGCGCGTGCCATAGAGAGCCGGTACATTGCTGGGCACCGTGCTCAGCCACATAACGGCCCGCTCCAGCTTGTTGGGCTCCCACACATCATCCTGATCGGCAAAGGCGTAATAGTCGGCCTGAATATCCGCGTTGCAGATCAGCGAGAGAAAGTTGGCTGCAAAACCTTCGGCAGGGCCAGAGTGCACTGTCAGCTTGCCGGGTGCCCAAGTCGCCTGCTGGTGCAGCAGCAGGGCGCGGGTGTCATCCTCGGAGCCATCGTCAGAGGCAAAAATCTCCCAATCGGTAAACGTTTGGGTAGACACCGATTGCAACTGTTCCGCAAGGTAGTGCTGCCCATGCAGAGTACAAAGCAGAATGGCCACTTTCATTGTTGTATTCCCTGTACCGGTCGGTAGAGCTGGCTCGGGAAAATGAGACTGGCGCTTAAGTGAAGGACCTGCTCTGATGGGCGAGGATATCGCCCGCAAAGGAGCAGTGCAATGAGAAGGCCGAGACGGAATCACACGGCGGCGTTCAAGGCGAAGGTGGCCTTGGCGGCGTTGAAGGGCGACAAGACGTTGGCGGAGCTGGCCGAGAAGTACGACGTGCACGGCAGCCAGATCGCGTAATGGAAGACGCAGTTGCTGGAGGGAGCAATCGGCGTGTTCCTGTCGCCGGCCGAGAAGCGTGGCACGGAACACGGTCCTACCGCGAAGGAGATGCAGGCCAAGATCGGGCAGTTCGCGCTGGAAGTCGATTTTTTGGAAGTCGCGCTCGGTCGCATCGGCGATGCGAGCGCAAAGCGATGATCATCAAGGCGCACCCGCTGCCGGTGAAGCGGCAGGCAGAGTTGCTGGAGATCTCGCGGGCGAACGTGTATTACCTGCTGGCGCCCACGTCAGAGAACGATCTGGCGTTGATGCGCGCGATCGACGAGCTGCATTTGGAATACCCCTTTCTCGGTGCGCGGCAGCTATCCAAGATCCTTGCGCGCGAAGGGCATCCCTACGCCGGCCGTCTGCACGTGGGCACGCTGATGGCGAAGATGGGCATCACGGCGCTCTACCGCAAACCCAATACCAGCAAGCCGCATCCGGGCCACAAGATCTACCCGTACCTGCTGCGCCATCTCGCCATCGAGCGTGCCGACCATGTCTGGGCGATGGACATCACCTATTTGCCGATGCAGCGGGGTTTCATCTATTCGGCCGCGGTCATGGATTGGGCGACGCGGCGGGTGCTGGCGTGGCGGGTGTCGAACACGCTGACCGCCGACTTCTGTGTCGAAGCCGTCGAAGAGGCCATTGCCCGCTACGGTAAACCTGAGATCTTCAACTGTGTGATTCGCATAGATCGTTTCAACTAGAATTGGCTGATGGATCGCGAAATTGCTCGGCGCTTGCGTTGGGTTCGCATGCTCCAAGAAACGGGTAACGCCGGGTTGGTGTGCTTGCGTTGTGGTGTCTCACGGCCGACGCTGCGTAAGTGGGCGACGCGGTACCAGGCGCATGGAGAGCAAGGGCTTCTATCGGTAAGCAGGCGCCCTCATCGCAGCCCGAATCGCAAACTGACGGATCAAGATCGGTCGACGATTCTGGTGCTGCGCGGCGAAGGGAACGGTGCCCGCCGAATCCAAACTGAGCTGCGGCTGTTCGAACAAACGGAATTCTCGTTGGCGACCATTCACAGGCGGCGGCGAACGTTAAGCCGCTGATCAAGCCCAAGCGCTGTCACGTGCCGCAGCGCTACAGCCGACCCGTCCCGGGCGATCGCGTACATGCCCTTCGCTATCCAGCGCGTCCAGACTGACCGCGGAACGGAATTCTTTGCGGAAAGCGTACAGCGTCGACTGATGGCTGCGTTCATCAAGTTTCGCCCGATTCCACCGCGTTCGCCGCACTTGAACGGCAAAGTGGAACGATCGCAGCTGACCGATTTGGTGGAGTTCTGGTCGCGACATTCGCCGAAAGAGGAGGCAATTCAACAGCGCATCGAAGAGTGGCAGTTCATTTACAACTACAGACGTTCGCACGGTGGGCTGGGTGGCAAAACGCCCGCCGGAAGAATTGCCGAGGTCGGCGAGCGCACCCCATTGTCGGAAGCCGTCGTAGCCGCCTACGATGAATCGAACGAACGAATCCGGTATAGCGATTGGAAGAAAGACCGAGCCATGGCGGCCCTACACAAGACGCGCTCGCCTTAGGTCTTGCTTCGCCCAGCCGCCGCATCGTGCTTGCGGTACTTGAGTTGAAACGATGTCCGTGAATCCCACACTTCAACACCGACCAGGGCACGCAATTCACCAGCGACGCCTTCACGACAATGCTGCACGGTCACGGGGTGGCGATCAGCATGGACGGTCGTGGCTGCTGGCACGACAACGTATTCGTGGAGCGGTTGTGGCGCTCGATCAAATACGAAGAGGTTTACCTGCATGCCTACGAGAGTGTCAGTGCGGCCAAAGCCGGCGTGGATCGCTACCTCGAGTTTTACAATGGTCGACGCCCGAACACCGCGCTCGGCGACCGCACCCCGGATGGAGGGTGTAAGGAATTTTGTGTTTTTGAGCCGTACGGTATTCTCACCGAAAGGAGAATCGTATGGCAGCAGAAGTCAGGATCAGGAAGGAATTGCTGGACGAGTTGCTGGCAGGGCATGAAGCCAAGACGGTGTTCGAGAACGACGGCCTGGTGGATGAACTGAAGAAGGCGCTGGCGGAGCGGATTCTGAACGCCGAGCTGGACCATCATCTCGACCAGGACGACCGAGCAAGCGGCGGGCAACGTACGCAACGGCACGAGCCCGAAGACGGTGCTGACCGACAGCGGCAAGCTCGAACTGTCGATTCCGCGGGATCGCCAGGGTCGCTTCGAGCCAGCGCTGATCGCCAAGTACCAGCGGCGCTTCCCCGGGTTCGACCAGAAGATCATCGCGCTGTACGCCCGGGGGATGACCACGCGGGACATCCAGGCCCACCTGCGGGAGCTCTACGGCATCGAGATCTCGCCGGAGCTGGTGTCGGCGGTGACCGACGCGGTGCTCGACGAGGTGTCGGCGTGGCAGGCGCGGCCGCTGGAGCCGGTCTATGCGATCGTGTTCTTCGACTGTCTGCGGATCAAGATCCGGGACGAAGGGGCGGTCAAGAACAAGGCGGTGTACCTGGCCATCGGCATGCGCTGCTCCGGGCACAAGGAAGTGCTGGGGATCTGGATCGAGCAGACCGAAGGCGCCAAGTTCTGGCTGCGGGTGATGACTGAAATCCGCAACCGCGGTACCCACGACGTGCTGATCGCGGTGGTCGACGGGCTGAAGGGCTTTCCGGAGGCGATCAACGCGGTGTTCCCCGAGGCGCTGGTGCAGACCTGCATCGTGCATCTGATCCGCTACTCGATGCAGTTCGCCTCGTGGAAGGAGCGCAAGGCGATCGCGGCGGCACTGAAACCGATCTACGGCGCGGAATCGGCCGCCGCCGCCGCGGTCCGGCTGGACGAATTCGACGCCGGCCCCTGGGGCGCGAAATACCCGGCCATCGCGCCAGAGCTGGCGGCGCAACTGGGAACAGGTGATCCCGTTCTTTGCCTTCCCGGCGGCGGTACGGCGGATCATTTACACCACCAATGCGATCGAGAGCCTGCACAGCGAGGTACGCAAGGCGGTGCGCGGACGCGGGCACTTCCCGAGCGACGAAGCGGCGACCAAGCTGATCTGGCTGGCGCTGCGCAACATCACCGCGAAATGGAAGAATCCGCCGATTGCGTGGCATGCCGCAAAAGCTCAGTTCGCGATACAGTTCGAAGATCGTTTCGTGATGACGCGTGGGTAATTTCGACGAACGGCTCACACACAGAAATTCTTACAGGCCCCCCGGACGAGGCATACTTCACCCAACCAACCTTAATGAAGGCCGCCTGAAAGAGTTCCGGGTTACCCGCTGGCGACCAGCCCGCGGATACCCGCCACCGCAGGGAATTCACTTACGAAGCGCGGAAATCTGTCTCAACAAACCGAGCCAGCTCTCACAAACCTTGGCACCTTTTGGCTTTCATACTCTGCGTACCTCTTATCCAGCCAGGAATCGTAGGGAATCTGACTGAATGGGCGGTTATCCTGTATAGGCTTTGGATGAACCTTCAAAGTGTCGGCAATGAGCGTTGCTGCCTCGTCGGACGATAGCGGCTGCACCTGATAGACCACTACAGGTTGCTGCGGCGCCTCGAAGCGGATTGCGAATTGCGGTTCGGACTTCTTGATTTCGGCGAGCTGTTCCTTAAGCCTCGCAATCTCTGCATCCTTGGGACTCGGCTCCGGCGGACGCATCCAGCTGTCCGGGACGCGGAAAGTATTAAGGATAGCCATTTCAAGCACGCGAGCCTGAGTGTGGGAGAGTCGGTGGGGCGGGTCAAGCGTCGATTTTCGGTGGCAACGGGCTGCTCCGCACGCTTGTCGTTGTACTTTGGCGCGGGCGCTGACGCCAGTGGGGCCGCGCGCGGGCAGGCGGGCGGCCGCAGGCACGAGCCCGCCCGGCGTCGCGCACGTGCGCGCGTCGACGGTCGTGGCTACCAGGCGATGCGCTGGTCGAACGCGTAGGCCGGGGTGGGCGGGAGCGCCGGATCGGGGGTCAGCTCGTGCTCGGCGCCGGGGGTCTCCCACAGTGGTGGACCGCGGGCGGGCGCGATGCGGGGTGGGGCCGTAGGCTCACCGAGGTGAACGAGGATGTCGCGCACGGTGGGGGCGGCGGTGATGAAGGCGATGATGCGCATCGCGCCGCCACAGGTGGGACACACGAGCGGGAAAACTTCGTAGATGCGGGCCAACAGCAGCGCCCAGGCGTAGCGGGCAGCGCGGCGATGGGCCGGTTCGGCGGCGGGTTGCGGGTTGGGTGCGGGCGGCGAGGTCGTTGCTGCCAGCGCGAGGGTGGTGACTGCCGTGCGCAGAGGTGAGTTGGGCGCGAGCACGCCGAAGTAGCGGTGGCGGTGGATGCGCGGCGGCGGCACCAGGGCGGCGAGGCGGTCGAGCCGCTCCAGCGGCGTCAGGAGCAGCGGACCGTTCCCGCCCGGACCGGGCTTGGTGCCCTCATAGAGCAAGCGTTCGGGATCCAGTTCGCGTAGCCGGTCCAATGCGAAGGGTGGGCGGGCGCAGTACCGCAGCAGCCGCTCACGCCCGGCGCGGTCAGCGGCCTCGATGCGCACCGAGCCGTCCACGGAGAAGCCACCGCCGTGATCCCACTGCGCCATCGCCCGCGCGGCATCCTCCGGTAGCAGGCCACGGTGAACAAAGACGCGCAACAGCCGCCGGCGTACGCACTCCTGCACCGCAGCGATGGTGTTCGCATCGAGCCCGCTGGCGGCATGGAAGACGACCCCGCCCGCGGCGGCGGCGTCGAACACGCCGTCGATGACGACACAGTGGAAGTGTAGGTGGGGATTGAGGGTAGAACCGAAGCGGTGAATGAACGCGACCGCGCCGAGGCGGGCCGCGAGGCCCGCGCCCGGGCTGTGCGCACGCAGCTGTTGTTCCACCACCCGCAGGAACACGCGCAGAGCAGCGCCCTGGAGATCGGCATCGCGGTGCAGGAAATAGCGCAGGCGCTTGGGCACCGCCAGCACCCACTGCCGCACCGGCAGTCGCGGCAAGACATGATCGGTGAGATGTGCCGCCGTCGCGACCATGCGCCGGGTGTTGCACGATGGACACACGCCGCGCCCCTTGCACGGCGTTGTTGTCCCTCTCCGCCGACTCGCCCATGAGAGGGCGATCGGTGTGGGTAACACTGGAAACCAAAGGACGGTTGACGGTCCCACGGGTAGCAAGTGCAGGGGCGACTATTGCAGGGAAACGCTAGCCTCTAGAACGCCAATGGGGAGGGGCACATAGTGTGGTTTACCGATGAGGTGACTCAGGGACGATAGTCCGACAGTGGCCAGAACGTATGACAGATTGTATGGCACCGCAACCGCAGAAGCGGCGATTGCCGCTTTCGGTTCGGCACCGGAGGAAGCTCGTAACGCGTTAATCAAACATGCCCTGGCTCCGGCCACTGTCGGCATACTGAGGTGCTCGCCTGGTAGCCAGAACGGCCAACGGGAACCGAGAAGGTGACGGGCAATGCTGTTGTAGTTGGGGGTGACGAGATAGAGCGTTCCGTGTGGCGCGAGACAGCTGAGCAGGGCGGTCGCAAATGCGTGAGGGCTTAACACGTGCTCCCAAACGTTGTTCGCGAAGATGAGGTCGTAGGGCCCCCCAAGCTGTGTGGAGAAAGCAGATGCGTTTACGTCGCAGCTGAACCAACTGACTTGGGGTACGGGTTTGAGGGCTTCGGGGCGAGGACCGAAGTCAGTTGCGCTGCCCTTGGCGTGTGGAAAGCGTTCGGCCATTGCCACACTCATCTCACCGTGCCCAGCTCCAACTTCTAGCCATGCGAATGCGGCCTTCTCGCATCGCATCGCAGGTGAGGGAATACGGGAGATGAGCGCATCATACGAAATGGTGTGCAAACGACGTTCTCGCTGCTGACGGTACGCAGCAGGGCGATAGTCGTCGTAACGTGAATAAAAGTCCGACAGCACTGCGAGATCTGGAAGTGGAAACGTGAATCCAGAACCGCACGCCTTACAAGAATAGAAATCAAAGGGCCCATGATCCCGTTTGATGCGGTGGGAAATCGCTTTTGCCGTAGCTTGGGATTTGTTGCTTCCGCAAAACAAACAGTGTGGTGTGTTCAACGTGGCGTGCATGGGGCATGTGCTCGGTTTTGTTGGCGACTATTGCGCTTATTCTAAAGTCGAAAAGCTTGTACATGATGTGAATCGAATCTGGAAGATGACCCGATACAACAGTTCTCTTTCCACTTGTCCTTCCCGAAAACTCGTAGCCCTTGATATTGTTGACTTTGTCATGCCTTGAAGGCAAGGTGGAATTGTCGATTGGGACGAGGCCGAGTAAGGGATTTCGCGTATGCCGCCTGTGGTCTATGCGATTCTGAGAGCGCTCCGGCACGCTGTTCCGATCACAGCGCGCGTTGCGAGTCGAGAACATCGCTCTGCGACATCAGCTGGCCATCTATCAGCGAACCGTCAAGCGACCGCGCATTCGACCCGAGGACTGCATCGTTTGGTCCTGGCTATCGCGCCACTGGGCCCCATGGCGGGACGTTCTGGTCTTCGTCCAGCGTCATGGGTGGGCCGGAGGAAGTCGGCCGGCGCATGCAGGCCGATATCGCCTCGACTTCACGACGGGTCAAGGCGGTCAATCTCAGGGTGGACGAATGAGCTGTCGGCGTGTGTGTCCGTCGCGGTCGAAAGACCACTTACAAAAACGTTATGAACCAGTGACCATGGTCCGCTCTTGGGCCGACTTCGGTCAGTACGAACGCCGTCGCGGGAGGCCAAGAACTTCGAAGGCGCATCGGTCGAAGTCTGGCTTTGCTCGATCTCTGGATGTGGCACCGTTCCAAGTAGGCGGGCGCTGTTCGCCCCTCTTGCCGCGACCTGAACGTGGGCTTTGCGGCGACGAATACCGCGAAAGGGAGTTCCGCTCCTGGCCCGATTGCCGACAATCGGAGCGTACAAGAAATGCAACAACTGCGTTGCTCCGACCGCTGCAGGACGACAAGCCAATGACTATGTAGCCGTCTTCCTCCAAACCCGCAGTGGACAGTGTCGCGCGGCGACGACGAAATCGTTGTCGGTCGTCAGCAACCTCAGGTCGTGGCGAATGCAGAGCTGCGCGATCACGGCGTCGATCGTGCCGATCTGCAAGCCGGCGCGACGACAGCGATTGCGCAGCTCCGCAGCGTCGATGTGATCCAGCCGATTCGGAGCCAATAGCGGCAGCGCCGCAAAACGGTCAATGATGTCCTTTCGCGCCTTCGGGCCCGAAAATCCCTGCAGCAATTCCTGCAAGACGAGCCCGGTGACCACGATCGTGTCACCGCCTTCCAGCGCGTCGCGCAATACGCGTACCTCAGGGGCGGTAGAAACTTGGTCGCGGCGGAACGCGAGCGACCATACGCTCGTATCGACGAACAGAGTCACCGGCGAGAACGCTCGGCCTTGTAGTTGAATGATTCATCCCATTCGAGCTTTCCCATCAAGTCGACGAGGCGCTTCTGGCTGCGGCGGGTAATGAATTCCTCCAGTGCGCGCGTAACCGCCGCCTTCTTGGTCTTTTCGCCGCTCACCTTCAATGCGCGTTCGATCAGATCCGAGTCCAGGGCAAGATTGGTGGCCATGTGTAGCTCCTTACACAGCAATTTACACAAATGCAATTTGGCTGGCAAGGCACTGTTAGATGAGCGCCCAGCGTCTGTGGGTATCGCAATTGCGCGCGCTGCAGCGTGGTGCAGCTTAGCGGAAACTTGGGAGGGCTCGTACATGGCAGAGGTAGGCGCTGCGCCGGATGGATAGCAAAAATGCTACCTCCCACAAGCGGAGGTGCCCATTAGTCGTTCGACAGAATTGGGGGTCGAATTGGGGCCGACTCCGCGCGTTTCTGTACGCCGATCGCCGTTCGCATTTTTGCTAACCATGCTCGATCTGGCTCCAGCGATTGAATCGAGAACCCTCATCCGTCTGCTTCTGCCGATGAGCGTCATTCGGCTTGGTTATTGCCTTTCGTCTCAAGCCTACGTTCTTGTGTAACCCGCCTCCTTCTGGCCGCGGATGGCGAGCACAAACACCGCATCAAGCTCTGCAACGTATCGATAGAGTGCGACATAACCGCGTGCACGGCGTCCGATTACAAGCTCTCTAAGGTCCGCTCGGGCAGGCCGACCTATCAGCGGATTGCGTTCCAGCACATCGATTGCCCTTATGATGTCTTCAATTCGCGATGGCGCATCCGCCACCTGATGCGCAAAGAGATGTTCCAGGATGCGGTCGAGATCATCTCCGACCTCTGGTGCGAGCTCGATACGCGACATACCTAGCGCGCGAGCGTTCGCGGCTTCGGTCGAGCAATCTTGTTGCTGATGAGCCGACGCTCAAGATAGCGACGCATCTCATTCCACGGCACCGTCTTGCCAGAGGCGACAATCTCGGCGTACCGCCGCTCAGCCGTATTCTGGAACTCCCCTCGGCGCTCTTCCTGTTCAGCCTTCTCGGCTATCGCTTCCAGAATGAAACTGTGCGCAGTGGTTCCAGCCCGTTCTGCTGCGCGAGCGATGCGCTCCTTGAGATCCTGCGGCAGGCGAATGGTCGTTGTGGACATCCCGAAGCTCCTTGTGAAAAAGATATTGTAGCACAATTGTGCTACTTCGCTATTCCGACGTCCGGAAGTGTGATGAGCGTCAGCTTCACGCGACGATCCTCTTGCATGCTTTGGCCCGCCGCCGCATTCCAGCGCACTGGCGCGCAATACAGCCAAGTGCGTGCGTGCACACGATTTGCACACGCCTCTTCGCAAGCGATTGATGTTGAGTGTGAATCCTACCGATCCATCATGGGGGCGACGCACAGGCGATGATCGTTCGGTTTCGTTCGCATCCGGCCCGAATTCTACTGCGGCGCCAAGCGGCGATCGCCTGGCGCGTTGACCGTGCCGTCCGCAGGTCGGATTCGGCGGGGGCGTTGCATTCACCGGCGAATGGTGCAAGAGTCCCTGCCAGCGTGGCGGCACCAGCCGCTTCTTCTTCCGAGAATCCTGATGAACCACCGCGGATCCCTGTTCGCCGTACTTGGCGTCGCGCTGACGGCGCTCGCGTTTGCCGTTCCCGCGCGCGGGCAGCAGCCGATCGTCATCAAGTTCAATCACGTCGTTGCCGTCGACACGCCGAAGGGCAAGGGTGCCGAGCAATTCAAGAAGCTCGCCGAAGAGCGCACCAAGGGCCGCGTCAGGGTCGAGGTCTATCCCAACAGCTCGCTGTTCAAGGACGGCGAGGAGATGGAGGCGCTGCAGCTGGGCTCGGTGCAGATGCTGGCGCCGTCGCTGGCGAAGTTCGGGCCGCTGGGCGTGCGCGAGTTCGAGGTCTTCGATCTGCCGTACATCTTCGACAACACCGCCGAGCTGCACAAGGTGGCCGGCGGTCCGGTCGGCCGGGCGCTGTTCAGGAAGCTCGAGAGCAAGGGGATCGTCGGTCTCGCCTACTGGGACAACGGCTTCAAGGTAATGAGCGCCAACAAGCCGTTGCGGACGCCAGAGGACATGCGAGGCCTCAAGATGCGCATCCAGTCCTCGAAGGTGCTGGGCGACGAGATGAAGGCCGTCGGCGCGATTCCGCAGGTGATGGCGTTCTCCGAGGTTTATCAGGCGATGCAGACGGGCGTCGTCGACGGTTCCGAGAATACGCCTTCCAACATGTACACGCAGAAACACCATGAGGTACAGAAGTACACGGCGCTCACCAACCACGGCTACATCGGGTATGCGGTCATCGTCAACAAGAAGTTCTGGGACGGACTGCCGCCCGACGTCCGGGCAGCACTCGAAGGCGCGATGAAGGACGCGACGAAGTACGCGAACGACATCGCGCAAAAGGAGAACGACGAAGCGCTGGACGGCATCCGCAAGTCGGGCAAGAGCGAGGTGATCGTGCTGACCGACGCGCAGAAGGCGGCGTGGAAGAAGGCGATGGCGCCGGTGCACAAGGAGAACGAGGCGCGCGTCGGCAAGGAGACGCTGGAGTCCGTCTACAAGCAGACCGGCTTCAGGCCCTGACGCAAGACGGACAGCGCGCGCTGCGGGTGAGCCATGGCCGAAGGTCACATCGACGTGAAGTCCTGGGTCGGGCGCACCGAGCGCCGCGTCGATCGAGTGACGCCGGTTCCGCTCGCGGCGCTGGCCGCGACGCTCGACCGCGACGACCCGGAACCCGTCGAGGGCGGCGCAATCGCGCCGCTGCGCCACTGGCTCTACTTCCTGCCGCTCTATCGCCGCTCCGAAGTCGGCCCCGACGGGCACGCGCGACGCGGCGGCTTCCTGCCGCCGGTGCCGCTGCCGCGGCGGATGTGGGCGGGCGGGCGGCTCGAATTCCGCCACCCCGTGCGCGTCGGCGATGCGATTGAACGCACATCGACGATCGCCAAGGTCGACGAGAAGCCGGGCCGTACCGGCGCACTGGTGTTCGTGCTCGTGCGGCACGAGATCAGCGCGCGCGGCGAGCTCGCGATCGTCGAGGAGCACGACATCGTCTACCGCGATCCGCCGCGCGCCGGGGATCCCGCGCCGGCTCCGCGGCCCGCGCCTTCCGATGCGGCGTGGCGCCAGGAGGTGGTCCCGGATGACGTCCTGCTGTTCCGCTACTCGGCGCTGACGTTCAATGGCCACCGGATCCACTACGACCGGCGCTACGTCGTCGAGGTCGAGGGCTACCCCGGACTCGTCGTGCATGGGCCGTTGATCGCGACGCTGCTCGTCGATCTCGCGCGCGACCATGTCGCACCGGCGGAAATCGCAACGTTTTCGTTCCGCGCCGTAATGCCGCTGTTCGATATCGCGCCGTTCGCCGTATGCGGGACGCGCGGTCCCGATGCAAGGGCGGTCCGCATGTGGGCGCAGAATGCCGACGGCCACCTGGCGATGGAGGCGACGGTGACCCTGCGCTGACGCGAGGTCGCCCGCCGATTCGGGAGCCAATCCATGTCGAATCCGCCGGAATCGCACCAGGACATCCGCGACGCGATCCGCGATCTCTGCGCGCAGTTCCCCGCGGAGTACTTCCGCCGGATCGACGAGGCGCGCGGCTATCCCGAGGCGTTCGTCGACGCGCTGACCAAGGCCGGCTGGCTCGCCGCGCTGATTCCGCAGGAATACGGCGGGTCCGGGTTGGGCCTGACCGAAGCATCGATCATCATGGAGGAGATCAACCACTGCGGCGGCAACTCCGGCGCCTGCCACGGCCAGATGTACAACATGGGGACGCTGCTGCGGCATGGGTCGGAGGCGCAGAAACGAACGTACCTGCCGAAGATCGCGAGCGGGGAGCTGCGCCTGCAGTCGATGGGCGTCACCGAGCCCACCACCGGCACCGACACGACGAAGATTCGCACCATCGCAGTCAGGAAGGGCGATCGCTACCTCGTCAACGGGCAGAAAGTGTGGATCTCGCGCGTCCTGCACTCCGACCTCATGATCCTGCTCGCGCGCACGACGCCCGTCGCGGAAGTCAAGAAGCGCTCGGAAGGGATGTCGGTCTTCGTCGTCGACCTGCGCGACGCGATCGGCCATGGCATGACGGTGAAGCCGATCGCCAACATGGTCAACCACGAGACCAACGAGCTGTTCTTCGACAACCTCGAGATTCCGGCCGCGAACCTGATCGGCGAGGAAGGCAAGGGCTTCAAGTACATCCTCGACGGCCTCAACGCGGAGCGCACGCTGATCGCCGCCGAGTGCATCGGCGACGGGTACTGGTTCATCGACAAGGTCGCTGCGTACGCGAAGGAGCGCATCGTGTTCGGCCGGCCGATCGGACAGAACCAGGGCGTCGCCTTCCCGATCGCGCGCGCGTACGTCAACGTCGAGGCGGCGAACCTGATGCGGTTCAAGGCGTGCGCGCTGTTCGACGGGCACCAGCCGTGCGGAGCGGAAGCGAACATGGCGAAGCTGCTCGCCGCCGACGCGTCGTGGGAGGCGGCGAACGCGTGCCTGCAGTTCCACGGCGGCTTCGGCTTCGCCGTCGAGTACGACGTAGAGCGCAAGTTCCGCGAAACCCGGCTCTATCAGGTGGCGCCGATCTCGACCAACCTGATCTTGTCCTACATCGCGGAGCATGTGCTGGGCCTTCCCCGCTCCTTCTGATCGTCACCGCGATGCGCCCTCTCGCCGGCATCACCGTCATCACGCTGGAACACGCGATCGCGGCGCCGTTCTGCACGCGGCAACTCGCGGACCTGGGCGCGCGTGTGATCAAGATCGAGCGGCCGGGGGTCGGCGACTTCGCGCGCGGTTACGACGAGCGCGTGCGTGGGCTCGCGTCGCACTTCGTCTGGACCAACCGGTCGAAGGAGAGCCTAACGCTCGACGTCAAGCATCCGGAAGCGGCGAGGATCCTCGGGGCGCTCGTCGGCCGCGCCGACGTGCTCGTGCAGAACCTGGCGCCGGGCGCGGCGGCACGGCTGGGTCTCGCGTTTGAAGGACTGCGCGGAAGGAACCCGCGCTTGATTGTCTGCGACATCTCGGGCTACGGCGCGGACGGCCCGTACCGCGACAAGAAGGCCTACGACCTCCTGATCCAGAGCGAATCGGGCTTTCTCTCGATCACCGGACAGTCGGATGCGCCGGCGAAGGCCGGCTGCTCGATCGCCGACATCGCCGCGGGGATGTACGCGTACTCGAACATCCTCGCCGCGCTGATCGAACGCGGCAAGACCGGCCGCGGCGCCGCGATCGACGTGTCGATGCTGGAGAGCATGGTCGAATGGATGAGCTATCCGCTCTATTACGCGTTCGACGGCGCCGAGCCGCCGCCACGCGCCGGCGCCGCGCACGCGACCATCTATCCGTACGGCCCGTTCCCCGCCGGTGACGGCAAGATCGTGATGCTCGGCCTGCAGAACGAGCGCGAGTGGGCGGTGTTCTGCGGCGAGGTGCTCGGCCAACCGGCGCTCGCGACCGACGAGCGCTTTGCCTCGAATTCGCGCCGCACGACCGCGCGCGACGAACTCCGCGCGATCATCGTCGACGCCTTCACTTCGCTCACCGCCGCGCAGGTGATCGAGCGGCTGGACGCCGCCGGCATCGCCAACGCGCGAATGAACGACATGCACGAGGTGTGGGCACATGCGCAACTGAAGGCGCGCCAGCGCTGGGTCGACGTCGAGACGCCGGCAGGCAAGGTGCCCGCATTGGTGCCGCCCGGTGTCGCGCCGACTTCGTCGCCGCGGATGGACACCGTGCCGGCGCTCGGGCAGCATACCGACGCGATCCTGCGCGAGCTGGGCTACGACGGCGCCACGATCGCCCGGCTGCGTGCGGACAAGGCGATCTGATGACGATTTCGAACCCTGATCCCAATCCCACTGCGACACTCGCGCGTTTCGCGAGCATGCTATCTTTCGACGCCATCCCGGTGCCGGTCGTGCGGCGCGCCGAGGACCTGCTGCTCGACTGGTTCGGCTCGGCGCTCGCCGGCAATGGGGCCCGCGCCGTCGAGTCGATCGAGCGCTTCGCGCGGCAGATGGGGCCTGCAGAAGGCCCGTCCGAAGTGCTGATCTCGCGCCGGCAGACCTCGCCGTTCTTCGCCGCGATGGTCAATGCCGCGGCATCGCATTTCGCGGAGCAGGACGACGTCCACAATGGCTCCGTGTTCCACCCCGGTGCCGTCGTTTTTCCGCCGGCGCTTGCCGTCGCACAGGGTAAGGGCTGTTCGGGGCGGGATTTGCTGACCGCCGCCGTCGCGGGTTACGAAGTCGGCATTCGCGTCGGCGAGTTCCTCGGCCGCTCGCATTACAAGGTGTTCCACACGACCGGCACTGCGGGCACCCTCGCCGCAGCGGCCGCGGCCGGCCGCGTGCTGGGGCTTTCTGCCGAGCAGATGCAGCACGCGTTCGGCTCCGCCGGCACGCAGGCTGCGGGACTGTGGGAATTCCTGCGCGACGCCGCCGATTCGAAACAGTTGCACACGGCGAAGGCCGCGAGCGATGGGCTGCTCGCCGCCTATCTCGCGCGGGACGGCTTCACCGGCGCCAAACGCATTCTCGAAGGAAAGCAGGGAATGGCGGCCGGTATGTCGACGGATGCCGATCCGGCGCGGCTCACCGATCGGCTGGGCGAGCGCTGGGCGCTCGCCGAGACGTCGTTCAAGTATCACGCGTCATGCCGGCACACGCACCCGGCTGCCGACGCCCTGTTGCAGACCGTCGTCGCCAACGATCTCGCACCGGAGCAGATCGCCGGCGTCACCGCACGTGTTCATCAAGCCGCGATCGATGTGCTGGGCCCGGTCGTCGACCCGAAGACTGTGCACCAGGCGAAGTTCTCGATGGGCACGGTGCTCGGCGTGATCGCGACGTTCCGGCGCGCCGGGTTGCAGGAGTTCGAACGGCATTTCCGTGACCCGCGTGTCGTCGCGCTGCGCGATCGGGTTCGGATGGTTCTGGATGCTGACGTCGACGCCGCCTATCCGCAACGCTGGATCGGCAAGGTCGAGGTCGAGACGACGGACGGCCGCACGCTGTCCGCCCGCGTCGACGAACCCAAGGGCGATCCCGGCAACACCCTTACGCGGGCCGAAGTCGAGGAGAAGGCGGTTCGCCTCGCTGATTTCGGCGGCGCTGCGAGCGCCGCCGAAGTTTGCGCAGCCGCGGGCCGGATCTTCGCGCTCGGCGCCGCGCCGCGCGTCGGCACGCTGCTTTCCGCGTCGATCGGCGACGGCGTCGCGGCCGCTTCCAGCCTCCCTCGCGCCGTTTCGTCGCGATGAATCGACCGCACTCCCCATCGGGTCACGCGGTCAGCGATTTCGATGCGCGCGCGGCGACGTGGGATGACGACCCCACGAAGGTCGAGCGGGCACGGGCGATCGCCGATGCGATCGTGCGCGAGGTCCCGCTCGCCGGCGCGATGGACGCGCTCGAATACGGATGCGGTACCGGGCTCATCGGCTTCATGCTGCGCCCGCATCTTGCCGACATCACGCTGGCCGACGTGTCCGACGGGATGCTTGCCGTTGCGGCGCAGAAGATCGTGGCGGCGGGCGACGCGCGGATGCGCGCAATGAAGCTCGATCTGCTGACCGACCCGCTGCCCGGCCGCCGCTTCGACGTCGTCTTCTCGGCGATGACGCTGCATCACATCCCGGATACCGACGGCATCCTGCGGCGCTTCCGTGACGTGCTGCGGCCGAGGGGATTCCTGTGCATCGCCGATCTCGACGCCGAGGATGGCTCTTTCCACGGTCCCGGCTTCGACGGTCACCGTGGGTTCGATCGCGACGACCTGGCGGCGAAGGTCCGCCGCGCCGGGTTTGCATCGGTCCGCTTCAGCACAGCGTTCGAGATGAAGAAAGAGGTTGCGGGCAAACCGCGCGCCTTTCCGATCTTCCTCATGCTCGCCGGCACCGGATGAGAGCCGCCGGCCAGGCGCAAGCGTGGGGGCCCTGCTCCCAGGCTCGCACCGCCACCGTCAGATCTTCTTCTCGCGCCCCTCCCAGAACGGTGCCCGCATCTCGCGCTTCAGCGTCTTGCCGGCGGCGTTGCGTGGAAAGTCGTCCATCACGATCACGCGCTCGAGCCGCTGGTACTTCGCGGCCACCCGCGCGTTGATCCACGCCTTCAGCTCGTCGGCGCCGGCGCTTCCCGGCTCGCGCAGCACGACGGCCGCAACCGGCGTCTCGCCCCACTTGTCGTGCGGAATCCCGAACACCGCGACCTCGAGGATCGCCGGATGGTGTGCGGCGATCTCCTCGACGTCCTTCGGGTACACCTTCATGCCGCCGGTGTCGATCATGTCCTTCTTGCGGTCCACGAGGTAGAGAAAGCCGTCCTCGTCCACGTAGCCGAGATCGCCGCTGAAGAGCCAGCCGTCACGCAGCGCCTGCGTCGTCTGCTCGACGCGGTTGTAGTAGCCGGGCATCGTGATCGGCCCGCGGCCGACGATCTCGCCGATCCTACCTTGCGGCACGTCGCCCCCGTCCTCGCCGACGATCCGCATCTCGTAGAACGGCGGCGGCACGCCGACGCTGCCCGATTTGCGTTCGGCGTCGTCGCGATCGAGCACCGTGATGAAGCCTTCGGTCAGGCCATACAGTTCGTAGAAACGGCGCGGCAGAAGTGCATTCAGCCGGTCCTTGTATTCCTGGTGCAACGGCGCGCCCAGCGACAGGATCATTTCGAGCGAGGTCAGGCGCGACGGATCGAAGCGCTTCGCGTTGAGGATGGCGATGATCTGCGAAGGCACCAGCATCGTGTGCGTGACGCGCTCGCGCTCGACCGTGGCGATGAACGCCTCGGCATCGAACGCGCGGTGCAGCACGAACGTGGCGCCCTGCATGAACGCGGGAAACATCGTCGTCATCGCGCCATTGAAGACGATCGCGCCGGAGTGCAGAACGACGGACTCCGGCGCCATCCGCCACGAGTTCGCCAGCGTCGTCGCGTACATCGCGCGAATGAAATGCGTGTGCTGGATACCCTTCGGCAATCCGGTGGTCCCCGACGTGTACATCAGCGTCAGCAGATCGCCGGCCTCGACGTGCGCGGCCGGCGCCGCGTCGCTTGCCTCGCCATGCAGCAGTCCGAATGCGCGATAGCCCGCCGCCTCGTCGTCGGCCGCTGCGTCGATCAGCACCCACGCCGGCGTGAAGGGCAGGCGCTGCCGCACGTCGTCCAGCATCGCGAGCTGGTCGGACGACGCGAGCACGACCTTGGGCGCCCCATCGGAGAGCAGCGACTCAAGGCCCGTCGCGGTCAGGAGCGGCGACAGCGGCACCGCCGCCGCGCCCAGCTTCGCGCATGACCAATACGTCGCGAGCAGCTCCAGCGAATTGGTGAGCACCGTCGCCACCCGGTCGCCGCGGTCGACGCCGAGCGTTGCCAGCGCATTCGCCCACCGATTGACGTAGGCGTCGAACTCACGCCACGTGAGGCGGATCTCCCGCTCGCCTTGTGCCCGTGGCGCGATGATCACCGCCGTGTGGTGAGGGCGGTAGCGCGCGTGCCGCGCGGGCAGCGAGCCGAGCACGAGGCTGTTGGTTGCGATCGGCGTTTCCATCAGCGGGTCCGTTTTCGTCTAGAGTCGATGGCTGCGGTCGGCGAGCGCGAAACCGAGCCAGTCGATGTCGTTCGATTTTGCGAGTGCGAGCACTTTGAAGAGTTCGCCCATCTCGGCCGGCGACAAGAGCTTCTGCACCGGCGCCGTGGCTTTGATATACCCGATGGATCCGGGCGCGCCAGTTGCGGCCAAAGCGTCGAGGATGCCGCAGCCCATGAGGAACGGCGCCTGGCTCGTGAACCCGGCCACGGCGAGCCCGCCCCGCTCACCGGCGTTTGCGACCGCGGTGAAGTCGACGTGCGCGGTGATGTCGGTCAGGCCAGGCCAGAGAAACGGATCGTCGTGCGAGCGGTGGCGGTAATGACACATCAACGTTCCGTGGCTGCGTTGGGGATGGTAGTACTCCGCGGCGGGGAAACCATAGTCGACGACGAGTGCCGCGCCGCGACCAAGCCTTCTGCCAATATCCTCGACCAGCGCCTCGGCCGCCGGATTGATCTCGCTCAAGTAATCGCCGGCTGCGGGAAAACGGGTGGCGGCCAACGCCGCGAGCCGCGCCTCGGCGGCTCGTGCGCGCCATGCGAAGGCCCCGCGCGCGTCGTCCCACGTCACGCCTTGCTCCAACCATTCGGTGCCGCGCCGCGCGATCAGGTGGACCGGCATCGCATCCAGCACTTCGTTCGCGATCACGGCACCGTCGATGACGGGCGGCAGCGCAGCGACCCATTCGACACGGGCAACATGCCGCAAGGCGTCACGTGCGATCGTCGCGCGCTGCCGTTCGCGCAAGTCGGGGGATGGCTCGAGAATCGCGTAGCGCGAAGGCAGCGCATCGCGCGCCGCCAGTGCATTGAGCAATTCGGCGGCGAGCCGGCCGCTCCCGCCACCAAGCTCCACGACCTCGCGCCGACTGGTCACAGCGAGAATCTCGACGACCTGTGTGGCAAGCGCCGCGGCGAACAGCGGCGTCAGTTCCGGTGCGGTCACGAAGTCCCCGGCCGCGCCCAGTTTCGTCGCCCCCGCTGCGTAGTAGCCCAGTCGGGGCGCGTACAACGCGAGGCCCATGTAGCGCGCGAACGAGATCCATCCGCCGGCAGTGGCGATGGCCGCACGCAGGTGCGCGACGACACGCTCGCTGTGCGTGCGGGCGTCGAGGTCGGGAAGCGGGAGGTCGGCCACGGCGGGGGAGAGGCGCGCGGGCGCCGTCGGTGCGGCGCGGCGATCGATGTGCTAGATTGCGCCCGAGTCTAACGCGGATTCCGGGAGTGCGGCGTGCAGGGCAAGGTCGTCTTGATCACCGGCGGCGCCAAGCGCGTCGGCGCCGCGATCTGCCGTCGCCTGCATGCGCGCGGCGCGGACCTGATGCTTCACTACCGCGCCTCGGCCGGCGAAGCGCGGCTGCTGCAGGCCGAGCTGAATCACGTGCGCGCCGATTCGGTCGCGCTGATCCAGGCGGATCTCCTCGACCTCAACAAGCTGCCGGCGATCGTCGACCAGACAGTGCAGCGCTTCGGCCATCTCGACGCGCTCGTCAACAATGCCTCGTCGTTCTACGCGACGCCAATCGGCGACGTCACCGCGACGAACTGGGACGACCTGATCGGCACCAACCTTCGGGCGCCGCTGTTCCTCGCGCAGGCGGCGGCACCGGCGCTCAAAAAGGCCCAGGGCGCGATCGTCAACATCACCGATATCCACGCCGAGCGGCCGCTCAAGAGCTACGTCGTCTATTCGATCGCCAAAGCCGGGCTCGTTGCGCTCACCCGGTCGCTGGCGCGCGAGCTGGCGCCCGAAGTGCGCGTCAACGCGGTCGCCCCGGGCCCGATCCTGTGGCCCGACGACGAATCCTTCGATGAGCTCTCGCGGCAGCGGATCATTTCGCACACGCTGCTGAAGCGCGAAGGCACGCCCGAGGACATCGCGAAGGCCGTCTACTTCCTGCTCGCCGACGCCAGTTACGTGACCGGCGAGACGATCAACGTCGACGGCGGACGAAACGTGGCGATGTAGCGATTCCCTTGCCGCCCGCCTTGCCGATGCGGATCATGGCAGGTACTCGATGCGTCGCACCCGCAGCACCCCGTCGGCGGTCAGCTCCGAGGTCAGCTCCGTGCCGCGATACACGCGGAACAGGACGCCGGACGAGTTAGGTTGAGCGTTCCAGTGGATAACAGCGTCCGCGTCTAGTTCGCCGCTGACGACGAACACATGAGGCACCTTGACCACCGCGCCGGCCTGATCCCCATGCACCCACATGGCGGCCTTCGCTCCCGGCCCCATCGCGACCTGATAGCCCCATACGGCCCACTGCGACTCCGGACCGCGCACGGCCGTCTTGTGGGCGATGACAGGCCCTGTGGACCCTTCCATCCCCTCGGCGCGGGTGTAGTCGCCGCTAATCCCGCCGTCGCCATAGTTGCGAATGCGAAGAACGTTGCCGTAGCCGTAGCTTTGTTCCTGACTGTAGATGTCCATGAATCCAATACGCAGGGCGGCCATGGACGCCTTACCCTGTGCGACGGTCACACCGAGCCGTTCGTAGTTGTACTGCTTGCTTGGCGGCACCGAAAGGTTGCCTGCGCTATAGGTTTGTGCGCCAAGGGCACCGTTGGCGTAGTCGTACTCGACGTCGTAGATCGGCGTTGGCTGGCTCATGGCAACGCCTCCTGCGTGGCGCAGTGAACCTTGCGCAGCGCGCACGACCTCTTCACCTGCAGATTGCTTGTGCCGGTAATCAGCATTCCGTCCGTTTTCTCCAGCATGACGTGGACTTTCATGGTGCCCTCTCCCTCCCTGTTCTTTAGAAATCGCGGATACACCTACTTCGTGCCGCCGTCCGTCGATCAGTCCGCGGCCTTTCCAACCTCGATATCGACCATCATCTCGTTTGCGAGAGCTTCCAGCTCGCCTCGCAGTTCGTCATCGGCCAACGTCTCCGGCACGGTGAGCAGCGCCTCGACCTTGAACAGCTGCTCGGCCGACATCGGCGCGCTCGCGATCGCGGTATGAAGCTCCTCGATGCTCACGCCCCGCCTTGCGAGGCTGCCGGAAAGCTCGCGCACGATGCCCGGGCGATCATGTCCGACGAGTTGCAGCTTGATCATGCGACGCGGGCGGGAAGGCGCTGCTGCTTCGCCGTGCACGATGACGACGTGCAACCCCGAGGACACGAGCGCACGCAGGGCGCTCGCGAGCGCCTCGGCGTTCTGGCTGGCGACCTCGAAATGCACGATGCCGGCGAACTGGCCCGCGAGGCTCGCCATGCGGCTGCCGGCCCAGTTGGCGCCGAAGCGCTGCGCGACGTCCGACAGCAGGTTGACGATTCCCGGACGATCGGTGCCGATCACGGTTACGACGAGCGACGTCGTCATGGCTCGATGTCTCCCGGTGATGGTTTCAGTAGCCGCCGACTTCCGACTGCCGCGGGGCGGGCACGCGGCCGCCTCGCGCCGTGACGACCTTCTGCGCGAGCTGCTCGAGATACGGGTCGACGATTCCGTGCGAGACCAGCGCGACGCGCGTGCGCTCGAGGTAATCCGCCGACGCGCCGAACGCCCCGGCGGCCGACGCGATCACGGCGACCTGCTGTGCCAGCGGCAGCCGACCCGCGTATTGTGGATGGTCGCGCCGCACGACGAAGGTGAGCGCAACCAGGTCGCGCCCATCGGCGTCAACCTTGACCCAGCGCGGATGGTAGGACCCGACGACCATCTCGCGCCGCCACAGCAGATGCAGCTCGTCCAGCGCGAGCGGCGCCGGCAGCCGTAGCGCGACGCCCCGGCAGGTTCCGCCGCGCTCCAGCCCGAGCACGAGGCCCGGCTGTTCGGGCGTGCCGCGTGACGCGAGCGACCACAGGCAGAAGCGGCGATGCAGGCCGCGCAGCGTTGCCGGCCGCATCTCGGCGACCGGAAAGAGCGGATTCCACAGTAGCGATCCATAGGCGAAGATCCACCAGCCGGCGCCTCTGGGTTTCTCGGCCAACGTGGCCGTCAGCGACTCGGAGAGCTGCTCGTCGTTCAACGCGCGACCGGAATCGGTGGCCGCGATGTACAGCTCGCGCATGCGGCCCAACTCGAGGTCGCGGCGGCACAGCGTGCCCGGATCGTGCGGCCAGCGCTTCATTCGAGCGTCTCGACGTCATGCCTCAAACGGCCGAGCTCCACTTTGGCCTGGCGCCGCTTTGCCGCAGTGGTCTTGCCATGAACGCCGCCCTTGCCGAGCAGCGGCGAGCGCGCGACGGGGTTACGCACCTTGAGTGTGCCGGGCAACCCGTGCTTTTTCGCGCGTTTCACATGAGCCCTTCGAACGGTAGCTGCGCTTCGCACCATTGTGCAACCGAAAGCAGCCGATCGTCGCTGCCCGCCGGCGCGGCGATCTGCAAGCCGAGCGGGAGCCGCTCGCGGTCGAAGCCGACAGGAATCGTGATTGCCGGGAAACCGGTGAGCGACCAGAGCGTGCAGCACGAAGGATCGCCGGTCGTGTCGAGACCGGCCGGCGCGACCGCCGGCGCCGGTGGCGTGAGCATCGCGTCGAAGCCGTCAAGCCATCGCGCGAACGCCGCGCTCGCGGCGTCGCGGCGCCGCAGCGCGGTCGCGTAATCGTCCCGACCGGTCGCACGGCCCTCGTCGAGCGCCGCGTTGAGTTTCGCCGAAAGGCGCGCGCGCTCGCGGTCCTGCAGGTCGGCGAGATGCGTCGCCGCCTCGTACAACATGATGGTCCGATGCACGACAAGCGCGTCGCGCCACGGCGCCGGAAAATCCACGGCGATGACATCGGCACCGCTTTGCCGCAATCGCGCCGCCGCCACGTCGAGCGCGTCGCGCGTGGCGTCATCCACCGGGGTCCACGGGAAGCTGCCGAGAATCGCCAGCCGCGGTGGCTTCGCAAGCGGCGTCACCACCGGCGCGACGCGCCCCGGATCCGCGAGTGCGCTCGTGAGGCGTGCGATGTCCGCGACGCCGCGTGCGAAGGTGCCGACCTGGTCGAGCGTCTCGCTGAACACGTGCACGCCGGCGGGGGGGATCGCATCCTTCGTCGGCTTGAACCCGACGACCCCGCAATAGGCTGCGGGCCGGATCACCGAGCCGTTGGTCTGCGTGCCGATCGCACCGACGACGTGGCCCGCTGCGACGGCCGCGGCAGACCCCGACGACGATCCGCCCGGCGTGTGGCGCGCGTGCCACGGATTCTTCGTCTTGCCGGGATGGAAGTACGCGAGCTCCGTCGTCACCGTCTTCCCGAACACGTAGGCGCCCGCGCGGTGAAGCCGCGCGACGCACGCGGCATCATCCTTCGAACGATGGCCCGCGTACACGGGCGAGCCCATCTGCGTGGGCAGGTCGGCAGTCGCGATGATGTCCTTGACGCCGATGCCGATCCCGTGCAGCGGTCCGCGATCCGCTGCCGGCACCGCGTCGCACCGGTCGGCCGCCGTGTGCACGTGAGCGGAGTCGAGGTGCGTCCACGCCTCGATTGCCGCGTCGGTCGCAGCGATCCGCGCAAGTTGGGCATCGGCGAGCGCACGCGCCGTTAACGTCCCGGCAGCGATCGCTGCGAGGGCGTCGGTCAGGCTCATCGCATGCAAGGGCTTGCCGTTCATCTCAGTGCCCGTCGCGTACCGGCTCGTGCCGCACGAGCGGCGCCGCCCGCGCACCAACGCTGGGGTCCCGCGAGGAACAGCGCCTGCAGATCGTTGAGAAAGCGCCGGCCCAGCGCCGTCGGTCGGATCTTCGCCGCGTCGCGCTCGATGAGCCCGCGTGTCGCCGCCTCCGAGAGCTCGCGCGCCACCAGGGCCAGCGGATAGCCGGTGCGCTCCGCGAACAATGCGGCGGCAACTCCATCGGTGAGGCGCAATGCGTTCAGCATGAATTCGAAGCCGATGTCGGCGCGGGACACCTCGGCGTTCTCGAGCAGCGGCACGCCGGCCGCAACCCGTTCCAGATATTGCTTCGGCTGCTTGTGGCGTACCTGGCGCACGACACGGTCCGGAAACGACAGCTTGGAATGCGCGCCGGCACCGATGCCCAGGTAGTCACCAAAGCGCCAATAGTTGAGATTGTGACGGCATTCGCTTCCAGACCGGGCGTGTGCCGAGGTTTCGTAGTGCCGGTAGCCGGCGCCGGCAAGCGCGGCCTGCACTGCGTCCTCGATGTCGGCCGCCGCGTCCTCGTCGGGCAGCGGCGGCGGATGGCGATGGAACAGCGTGTTCGGCTCCAGCGTCAGCTGGTAGAACGACAGGTGCGGCGGCGCATACGCCAGCGCCGCGGTGACGTCCGCCGCGGCATCGTCCACCGTCTGCCGCGGAAGCGCGTACATGAGATCGAAGTTCACGTTGCCGAAGATTGCGAGTGCCGCTTCCGCCGCCGCACGCGCCTCGCGTTCGTCGTGGACGCGACCCAACGCTTGCAGATGCTCCGGAGAGAAGCTCTGGATGCCGAGGGACAGCCGGGTGACGCCGGCCGTCTTGTAGCCGGCAAACTTCTCGCGCTCGAAGGTGCCGGGATTCGCCTCCAACGTAATCTCGGCGCCGGGCACCAATGGCACGCGGGCGCGAATGCCGGCGAGCAGCCGGTCGATCGCGGCGGCAGAGAAGAGACTCGGCGTCCCGCCACCAATGAACACCGTTCCCACTGCGCGACCCCAGATCGACGGCAGCGCGAACTCGAGATCCGCAAACAGCGCGTCGACATAGTCGCCTTCGGGGAGATCTCCCTTCGCCTCGTGCGAGTTGAAGTCGCAGTACGGGCACTTCTTCAGGCACCATGGAATGTGCACGTACAGCGAGAGCGGTGGCAGCGCGGCGAATCGGGGCTTCGCCAGCGCGCCGGCATCGAGCCGCGCAACGATCGCGTCCGTCATTGGTGCGCCTCCGGCGGCGCTCATGCTTCGGCCTGCAGCCGCGCGATGAGCGCGCGGATCGCCTTGCCGCGATGGGACAGCTCGTTCTTGCGCTCGAGCGGCAGCTCGGCGCCGGTCAACCCGGTCGCGGCGTCGAGAAAATGCGGGTCGTAACCGAAGCCGCCGGTGCCGCGCGGCGCATCGACGATCGTGCCGTGCCACGCGCCCTCGGCGATGATCGGCTCGGGATCGCCGGCGTGGCGCACCAGCGCCAGCACGCACGCGTAATGCGCGCGCCGGTCGGCCACACCCTGCAGCGCCTCGATCAATTTCGCATTGTTGCGGCCGTCGGATTTCGGTTCGCCCGCGTAGCGTGCGCTCTGCACGCCCGGCGCGCCGTCCAGCGCGCGGACGCAGATGCCCGAGTCGTCCGCCAGCGCCGGCAATTTCGCGTGCGCGCTCGCGTGGCGCGCCTTGGCGAGGGCGTTCTCAACGAAGGTGACGTGCGGCTCGTCGGCCTCGGCGATGCCGAGCTCGGTCTGCGGAATCACCTCGATGCCCAGCGGCGAGAGCAGCCGGCGAAACTCGCGCAGCTTGCCGTCGTTGTTCGACGCGAGGACGAGGCGGGAGATCGGCATCTGGGAGCCTGTCGGGCCTGCAAGGAGCCCTAGGCCGCGACCCCCAGCGCTGACTCCTGCGCCGCAACCAAGGCCCGAATCCCGCGCTCGGCCAGCGCCACGAGCGCGTCCATCTCCGCCCGCGTGAACGGCGCGCCTTCGGCGGTGCCCTGCAGCTCGACGAAGCCGCCGGCGCCGGTCATGACGACGTTCATGTCGGTGTCGCAGGCGGCGTCCTCGGCGTAGTCGAGATCGAGCATCGGCACGCCGCCGACCACGCCCACCGACACCGCGGCGACAAAATCGCTGACCGGCTCGCCGGTGACGAGCCCGCGCTCCTGACACCACCCGATCGCGTCGTGCAGCGCGATGCAAGCGCCGGTGATCGACGCGCAACGAGTGCCGCCGTCGGCCTGCAGCACGTCGCAATCGACCTTGATCGTCCGTTCGCCGAGCGCACCGAGATCGGTGACGGCGCGCAGGCTGCGGCCGATCAGGCGCTGGATCTCCTGCGTCCGCCCTGACTGTCTGCCTTCCGCCGCTTCACGGCGCATGCGCGTATTCGTCGCACGCGGCAGCATTCCGTATTCCGCAGTGAGCCAGCCGCGCCCCTTGCCCTTGAGGAACGCGGGCACGCCGTCCTCGACGCTGGCAGTGCAGAGAACCTTCGTGTCGCCGGCTTCGATCAGGACCGAACCTTCGGCGTGCTTGGTGTAGTGACGGATGATCCGGAGTGCGCGCAGCTCGTCGGCGCGCCGGCCGGAGGGTCGAGCGCTCATCGCGGCTCCTCGAACGGATAAGATGCGATTATAGCGACGGGGATGGGCCGGGGTGCGGGCGGGGCGAGGGTTACCGTCGACTTGTCGCCGCTCCTGATCCGGATGAATTGAGTTTGTGGGCGAGAATTGCGATGTTATGGACTCGATTCGGCGCATCCACGTAAGGAGGCTCGAGTGAAGACTTATCGGATCGCCACCATCCCCGGCGATGGCATCGGCAAGGAAGTGGTGCCGGCAGGGCAACAGGTTCTGGCGGCGCTGGCCCGACGGCAAAGCGGATTCGGGTTCGAGTTCATCGCAATTCGGCTGGGGTGGCGACTGGTTTCGCGAGCACGGGGTGATGATGCCGGACGACGGACTCGACCAGCTGCGCGGCATGGACGCCATTCTGTTCGGCTCGGCGGGCGATCCGCACATTCCGGACCATGTGACGCTGTGGGGCCTGCGCCTGAAGATTTGCCAGGGCTTGGACCAGTATGCCAACGTGCGACCCACCCGCATCCTGCCCGGCATCGATGCACCTCTCAAGCGCTGCGGTCCGTCGGACCTGAACTGGGTGATCGTGCGCGAGAACTCCGAGGGCGAATACGCGGGTGTGGGCGGGCGCGTGCACCAGGGCCATCCCATCGAGACCGCCACCGACGTGTCGGTCATGACCCGCGCAGGCGTCGAGCGCATCATGCGCTTTGCTTTCGGGCTTGCCCGGTCGCGCCCGCGCAAGTTGCTCACGGTGATCACCAAGTCCAATGCGCAGCGCCATGCCATGGTGATGTGGGACGAGATCGCCGCGGAAGTCAGCCGGGAGTTCCCGGACGTCACCTGGGACAAAGAGCTGGTGGATGCCGCGACCGCGCGCATGGTCAACCGGCCGGCATCGCTCGACACTATCGTGGCCACCAATCTGCATGCCGACATCCTGAGCGATCTGGCCGCCGCGCTTGCCGGTAGCCTGGGCATCGCGCCCACTGGAAACATCGACCCGGAGCGGCGCCACCCCAGCATGTTCGAGCCGATCCACGGGTCGGCCTTCGACATCATGGGCAAGGGCATCGCCAATCCGGTGGGGACCTTTTGGAGCTGCGTCATGTTGCTCGAACACCTGGGTGAGGCGAGTGCCGCCGCGATGCTGATGTCGGCCATCGAGGCCGTAACCGCGAACCCGGCGCTGCACACACGCGACCTGGGGGGGACTGCCACGACGGCACAGGTGACCGCGGCGGTGTGCGCCTGGATCGCCGCCGCGAGCACTCCCACCCAACAGGCCGCCTGACCGGTGACGCTGGAGTCGGACAACAACAACAGGAGACAGACGATGAAGAAAGTGCTTTCGGCCCTTTGCCTTGTGTTACTGGCCCCGTGGGCGGCGGCGCAGAGCTGTCCGGACAAGAACGTCCTCTACTGGCAGGCTTTTCCGCCGGGCGGCGAATCGGACCTTTCGGCGCGCCACCAGCAGGTCGTGCTGAAGAAGAAATGCCCGAACATCGACACCATCATCCAGTACAAGCCGGGGGCGGGCGGCGGGTTGATGTGGGCGCAGATGAACACCCTGCCGAGTGATGGGCTCAATATCGTGGGCATCAACCTCCCGCATATCGTCTTCCAACCGATCGAGGGGCAAGTACAGTACAAGACCGAGGACATCACGCCGGTGTTCTGGTTTCACTACACGCCCGACGCACTCGTCGTGCCCGAGCAGAGCCCCATCAAGACCTTTGCCGATTTCGTCAAGGCGGCCAAGGCCGATCCGGGCAAGCTCAGCCTGGGCGGCTCGGGCCTGAACTCGGCCAACCACGCCGCGCATGAGCGCCTGAATGCAGCCTTTGGCGTGAAGACCATCTACATCCCGTTCAAAGGCACGGGCGACATGACCACGGCCGTGCTGGGCAGCCAGGTCGACGGCGCCATCTCCTATACGGCGTTCGCCATCAACAACAAGGGCAGGGTGCGGGCGCTCGCCATTGCCATGGATACGCGGCACCCGCTGCTTCCCGATGTGCCTACGTTCCGCGAATTGGGCGTGGATTGGGTGGACGGCGCCTACCGCGGCATCGGGGTGCCCAAGAACACCCCGCCCGAAGCGCGCAAGCGCATGTCGGACCTATGGGCGGCATTGAACAGCGATCCCGAGATGAAGGCGCTGGCCGACAAGAGCGGGTTCGAGCTGGTCAACGTCGGCACCGACCAGATGGACGCCTTCATGAAGGAAAAGACTCGCCTCTACACGGAAGGCGCGCAACGGCTGGGCCTGGGGAAGAAGTAGGGCTCGATTGAGCGGCCCGCCGGGAGGGTCGGTCGGACCGACGCCGTCACAGAATGCCGACGGCAACGAGCTCATGCCGGAGCTGATCCGGAGAGCGGAAATGGATCCCGTGGATGCCGAGCGCCGACGCGGCAGCGGCATTCGCCGCAACGTCGTCGATGAACACCGCCGTTTCGGGGGCGATGCCGTGACGCTCGCACAGAATGCGGAATATGCGCGGGTCGGGCTTGATCACCCGTTCGATCCCCGACACCACGATGCCGTCGAACCACTCCAGAAACGGAAACCGCTCGCGTTGCGGCGGAAAGGTCTCGGCCGACCAGTTGGTGATCGCGTAAGCCCGCACGCCGCGGGACTTCACCTCCGCGAGCACGTCGACCGCGCCGTCGATGGCACCGGGGATCATCTCGTCGAAGCGCCTGCCGAACGCCTCGATCAGCGCGATCTTGTCGGCATGCCGTGGCAGGAGGGCGCGCGTTCCCTCGGCGAAGCTGCGCCCCGCATCCTGGCAAGCGTTCCACTCCGTCGTGCACACCGTGGCGAGGAATTGCTCCATCGCCGCCTCATCGCCGTTGAAGAGCTTCCGGTACAGAAACCGCGGATTCCATTGAATCAGGACGCCACCCAGATCGAAGATGGCGACGCTGCGCGATGTCGGTGACTCAACCACGGAGCGAGTGTGGCATACGGAGACGCCGCGCGGATGCCCTGCGCGCGAGCGCCGCGTCAGATGGCGTGGCGCAGCTGCCACCAGCGCACCGTGGCAACGAGCCCTTCGTCGAGCGAGTGCCGCGGGCGCCAGCCGGTAGCCAGCGCGAACGATGCCGGATCGACCTCGAGCGAGTGCACGAGCCGGTCGATCATCGCGCGCCGCCCCGCGAGCGACCCGAACGCGCGCAGCAGTGGCACGGGGACCGCCCGCAGTCGCGGCAAAAGGCCCAGTGCCGCCGCAATCGCCCGCACCAGGTCGGGAACGGATACGCTTGTCCCGTCCGCGACGAAATGCACGCCGCGTGGCGGTTCTCGCGCGTCGAGCGCAGCGTCGATCGCCTCGGCAAGGTTGTCGACGCCGATGAGGCTGCGCCGGTTCTCGATCGCGCCGAGCGGCAGCGTGCGCCCGCGGGCAATCTCGTCCAGCAGTGCCAGAAAGTTGCCACCGACACCCGGTCCATACACCAGCGGGAGCCGGAGTATCAACGGCGTGACCACAGTATTCGTGCAGATCCCGAGGAGCTCCCGCTCGGCGGCGAGCTTGCTCCGCGCATAGGCGTCGCGTGGCGCTGGCGGATCGTCCGGCCGGAATGGCCGTCCCGGCGCGCTTGCCTCGCCGTTTACCTTGACCGTGCTCGCGAAGACGAATCGCTCGACCCGCATGCGCACCGCTGCCTGCGCGAGTCGGATCGTCGCGGCCACGTTCGCCGCGCGATACGCGGCATCGGGATCCCCCGCCGTCTCGCGCAGCACGTGGGCACGCCCGGCGAGATGCACGACGGCCGTCGCGCAGGCGAGCAGCGCGTCGAGTTCGTCTTCCGGCGTCACCGTGAGGTCGGCCACCGCATGATGGCCCGGCCTGAGCGTCGCCACCGGACCCTGCGCGCGAACGATCGCCCGGAAGGGGCGGTCCGTCGCTTCGAAATGGGCGCACAGCGCCCGGCCGATGAAGCCGCCCGCGCCGGTGACGACCACGAGACCGTCGGGCATGACCGCGGGTTGGTCAGAACCAGCGCCAGCCATGACGGTTGTAGAAGCGGAATCCGCTCTTCACGAACCAGTAGAGGTGCGCGAGGCCTTTATGCGCGGCGTGCCCGCCGTGGTGGACAACGCGAAACGCCGGCAGGTAGGCGGTCTGGGCGATCCGGTTGAGCCGTACACTCCAGTCGAAATCCTCGAAATAGAGGAAGTATTTCGGGTCGAAGCCGCCGGTCGTGTCGATGGCCTTGCGCTTCACCAGCATGCAGGCGCCCGACATCGCGGGGAGCCCCAGCACCGCCTTGTCGCTCGCGGGATCGATGTAGTCGCGCAACTCGTAGCGATCGAGGCGCTTGCGGAACAGGCGGCGGACGAAACGCGGCGCGAAGCCGCGCAGGAGGAGGTCGAACACCGCGGGATAGCGCTTGCACAGAAAATCCGGCGTGCCGTCGGGCTGCGTCACCGCAGGCACGACGGCACCGACATCGGGGTGCGCGTCCATCCACCGCACCGCGTTGGCGAGCGCGTCGCTCGCGAGCTCGACGTCGGGATTGAGCACGAGCTGGTAATCGGCGCCGGTGCCGTGAAGCATCAGATTGTGCGCGATGGCATACCCGACGTTGAGATGGCCGTGCAGGTAGGTCACCTGAATGTCGGAATCCGCGAAGCGCGCCTTGCCGAGCCGGACCACCTCTTCCGCGACCTCCCGATCCTCGCTGTTGTCTATGAGTGCGACGGCAACGCTCCTGACGCAACCGTCCTCGCGCGCGGCGCCGATCGCGAGCGTCAGCTTGCGCAGGCACCGCTCGAGCAGCGCGGTATCCGGCCGGAACGTGACGACACTGACAGTCAGCGAGGAAGGCAGCACGGTGAGGCGAGCGCGGTGGAAGTAACGGTGGGGCGGAGCGCGACAGGCAGTTTCGGGCGAGAGGCTGCCACGGTTGTTGCGGATGCGCGACGCGGAGCCCCGACGCGCGTCAGGTAGAATCGTCGGAGAATCACGCGGCCGCGTCAACCACTGCGTGTCGCCTTTTTTCTTCGTATAGCAATTGCCATGAATCCGATGAACGCGGACTCCGCGCTGGACCGGCGTTACCGTGCGGACGCACTCGTGGCGTTTGCAACGGCGTTGCTGAACCACAGCGGCCTTCGCGGCGACATGTCGTGCGCCGTCGCCGACGTGCTCGTCACCGGCGACTTGCTCGGCCATACGACGCATGGGCTCGCGCTGCTGGCGCCCTATCTCGCCGAGATCGAGAAGGGCGCGATGACGACGGACGGCGAGCCGGCCGTCATCAATGCCCGGCCCGCGGCGCAAATGTGGGACGGCGGCCGCAGGCCCGGACCGTGGCTGACGTTGCGTGCGCTCGACGCGGCGACAGCGATGGCCACGACGCACGGTACCGGCACCGTCGCCATCCGCCGTTCGCATCACATCGCGTGCCTTGCCGCGTATCTGCTGCGGGCGACGGAGCGCGGGGTGGTCGCGATCATCGAGAGCTCGGACCCGACGGTCGCGGCTGTCGTGCCGCATGGGGGACTCACGCCGATCGTTACGCCGAACCCGATTGCGGCCGGACTGCCGACGTCGGGCGATCCGATCCTGATCGATGTTTCGACGTCGATCACGAGCATGGGCTTCGCGCTGCAGGAAATGAGGGCCGGGCGCAGGTTGCCCGGGCCATGGCTCATCGATCATGCGGGCAACGCGACCGACGATCCGGGCGCGCTCGTCAACGAGCCGAAGGGCGCATTGCTTCCGCTGGGCGGACTCGACGCGGGTTACAAGGGCTTTGGCCTGGCACTTCTGATCGAGGCGTTCACGGCGGGATTGTCGGGTCTCGGCCGCGCCGATCCGCCGGAAGGCTGGGGCGGGACCGTGTTCGTGCAGGTGCTCGACCCGGAAGCCTTCGGTGGACTCGCCGCATTCAAGCGGCAGATGGATCACCTGGCACGTGTCGCGCACGAATCCACGCCGCGTACCGGCGGACAACCCGTCCGGCTGCCGGGCGAGGCCGGAATGCGCCGGCTGCGCCAGCAGCGCGAACGCGGAGTCGCGCTCTACCCGACGATCATGCCCGCGCTGCAACCGTGGGCGGCGAAGCTCGGCGTCGCGTTACCGGGAACGTGAGGCAGCCCGGCGCCCGGGCGACATCGCATTGGCTTGATCTCGGTCATACTCGCCGCCCGACACGGCTGGCATGCTGCGATCGGTTTGTTTTGCCCAATCCGATCGATCGAGAATCCACCGTGACCGCCGCCACCCCGCGCCTCGACGATCCGGCCCGCTTTCCGCGCCTCGCGCGCGAATACAAGACGATCTCCGCGATGGTCTGGATGCATTGCCACGACCTGCATGGCGAGGACGACGGACCGTGCGACGAATGTCGCGAGCTGCTCGCCTACGCAGCGCGGCGTGTCGACCGGTGCGTATTCGGCGAGGACAAGCCAACCTGCGCCAATTGCACCGTTCATTGCTACAACGCGGCGATGCGGGACCGGATGCGCGCGGTGATGCGTTACGCGGGGCCCCGGATGCTGCTGCGCCATCCGGTGCTCGGCATCGCGCATCTGCTCGACGGGCGCCGCCGCGCGCCGCCACTACCGCGCAATAGTTCAGGCCAACGCGCCGGCTGATCGCGATCAGGCACACCCAGCAACCACACGCGGAATCCCGGCGAGATCGCGCGCCGTAACGATGCCGGTAAACCCGGCCAGCGCAAAGAGCGCGCGCACGGCCTCCGCCTGATCGTAACCATGTTCGACCGCAAGCGTGCCTCCCGGCACGAGCCGTTTGCGCGCACCGGAGACGATTGCCCGCATCGCGTCGAGTCCGTCGCCGCCCGATACGAGCGCCTCCCGTGGTTCGAAGCGCACGTCGCCCTCCGCGAGATGCGGATCGTGCGCCGCGACGTATGGCGGATTGCTGACGATGACGTCGAAATCCGCGCCGCCACGTGCGGCGGGCAACCCGGCGTACCAGGCTGACTGCAGGAATTCGACATTTGGCAGGGCGAGGCGCCGCGCGTTCTCGCGCGCGAGCGCGACTGCCGCCGCCGAGACGTCAGTTGCCAACACTTTCGCCCGCGGGCGCTCGTACGCGAGTGCCAACGCGATCGCGCCGCTTCCCGTGCCGAGATCGAGGACGCGAAGATCGCGGTCGGCGGGCAGGCGCGCGAGCGCGAGTTCGACCAGCGCTTCGGTCTCCGGCCGCGGGATCACCACTGCCGGCGATACACGGATCGGGAGCCCCCAGAATTCGCGCACGCCGGTGAGATAGGCGACCGGTTCGCCGGCGCGGCGGCGCTTCGCCAGCGCGTAGAAGATATCGCCGTGCTCGCGCGCCAACGCGTCGCCCCCGTGCGCGACCAGCCACGCGCGATCCTTGCCGAGCACGTGGGCGAGCAGGACCTGCGCGTCGAGGGGCACGAGGCCGCTCGACGCAAGCGTGGCGGAAACGGAGGAAAAAGGTGTCATCCGAGTCTTGCGTTTTAGTCTGCAGCCGTGATCGCGGCGCTCAGGGGCGCGGGTTGGTCGCCGCGAACACGCGCAATCTCTGCCCGTAATAGCGACCCCAGCCGGACGGCCTGAGACCGGCCTTCGTCAGCACCCGCTGCGACGCGGCATTGTCCGGGTGCGTGAGTCCGACGATCCGATAGAGACCGACGTCCTCGAACCCGTACCGGACCAGTTCGCGCGCGCCTTCCGTCGCGTAGCCGCGACCCCACGCGTCGTAGAGCAACCGATAGCCCACCTCGATCAGCACTGTTTGCGGGATGTACTTGAGCGTGAACCAGCCAATGTAGGCGCCGGTGTCGCGGCGCGATGCGCGCCACGTGCCCAGTCCTGGGAAAACCCGGTAGACGCGCGAGATGCGTTTCATCGCCGCCGCGACCTCATCGCGCGTTGACGGCTTCCCGCCGCTGATGTAGCGCATGACCCGAGGGTCGCTGTCGAGCCGATACTCGTCCTCGAGATCGCCGGCGACGAACTCGCGCAGGTCAAGGCGCAGCGTCTGCAGCCACGGCGCGGGAATGGTCGACTGAGTTGCGTTCTCAGCTTCGCGCCGCTCGCGCGCGTGTCCTCGGTTTCGGCCCACTCGTTCAGGCGTCCGCGAGAGCGGCTAGCTGCTCGGCCTGATGCTCCTGCGCGAGCGCCGCGGTGAGTTCGGAGAGGTCACCGTCCATGATCGCATCTATCTTGTAGAGGGTCAGGTTGATCCGGTGATCGGTGACGCGGCCTTGCGGAAAGTTGTAGGTGCGGATGCGCTCGCTGCGATCGCCGCTGCCGACGAGGCTCTTGCGGTGCGCGGCTTCCTTGCGCTGCCGCTCGGTACGTTCCTTGTCGAGCAGCCTCGAGGCGAGCACCGCCATCGCCTGCGCGCGGTTCCGGTGCTGTGAGCGGTCGTCCTGGCATTCGACGACGATGCCCGTCGGCAGGTGGGTCACGCGAACCGCGGAGTCGGTCTTGTTGACATGCTGGCCGCCGGCGCCCGACGCGCGGAAAGTATCGATCCGCAGGTCCGCCGGGTTGATCGCGATGTCGGCGATCGGATCGGCCTCCGGCAGCACGGCGACCGTGCACGCCGACGTGTGGATGCGCCCCTGCGCCTCGGTTTCCGGCACCCGCTGGACGCGGTGGCCACCGGACTCGAACTTGAGCTTCGAGTAGGCACCTGCGCCGACGATGCGCATGATGGCCTCCTTGTACCCGCCAAGCTCGGCCGGCGAGGCGGAAACGAGCTCCACCTGCCAGCGGTTGCGCTCGGCGTACCGCGCATACATGCGGAAGAGCGCGCCGGCGAACAGCGCCGACTCGTCGCCGCCCGTGCCAGCGCGAATTTCGACGAACACGTTGCGCTCGTCGTTCGGGTCGGCCGGCAGCAGCTTCCGCTGCAATTCCCCTTCCAGCGCCGTCATTCTGGTGGCGGCGGCGGCGCGCTCCTCGTCGGCGAAGGCCCGCATTTCCGGATCACCCGCCATCTCCTCGGCGGCCGCGAGGTCGCCCTCGGCCACAAGGTAGTCGCGGAAGCCGGCGACGACGGGCTCGATCTCGGACCGTTCCTTCGTCAACGCGCGGTAGCGGTCCATGTCGCGCACGACGTCCTCGGACGACAGCGTGACGTCGAGCTCGGTGAGTCGGTGCGTCAGCGCATCGAGCTTGGTACGGAGTGAGGCTTTCATTTTCAGCAGATCGCGTTTGCGGAATCGAGCGGCGGGTACCGTGCTAATCCGTCGTTCCCGCGCAGGCGGGAACCCAGCGCCTTTGAATTTGAACGTCACTGGATTCCCGCGTTCGCGGGAATGACGACGGCCCTAATGACCGTCCGTATCCGGGAGTCGGTAGATCCGCTCGAACATCGCGACCAGCTCGGCGCGTTCGGCATCGCCGGCCTGATTCAGCGCCTGGGTCGGTGCATGCAGGAACTTGTTGGTGAGGCCGCGCGCCAGCGCGTCGATTACCTGCTCGGGCGGTGTGCCGTTGGCAAGCAGCTTGCGCGCGCGCTCGAGCTCGCTTGCGCGCAACTGCTCGTGGTGGCCGTGCAGCGCGGTGATCGTGGGCACCACCGCGCGGCCTTCGAGCCAGCGCAGGAAGCTCTCCGCTTGCGCCGCGATCATCTCCTCCGCCTGGGTCACCGCCTCCTTGCGGATCTGCAGATTGTCCTTCACGATGCCGGCAAGGTCGTCGATGCTGTAGAGGAACACATCGTCGAGTTCCGCCGCCTCGGGCTCGACGTCGCGCGGCACGGCGAGATCGACAACGAAGATCGGCGCGTGGCGACGCGCCTTCACGACACGCTCGAGCAGCCCCTTGCCGAGGATCGGCAGCGTGCTCGCCGTGCACGTGACGATGATGTCGAATTCCGGCAGCCGGTCCGGCATCTCGTTCAGTGTGATCGCCTCGGCCGCAAAGCGCGCGGCGAGCTCCTTGCCGCGCTCGAGCGTCCGGTTGGCAATCGTGATCGATTTCGGCCCGCGGGCGGCAAAGTGCGTCGCCGTGAGGTCGATCATTTCGCCCGCGCCGATCAACAGCAACCGTTGCTGACCGAGCGACGGAAAGATGCGTTCGGCGAGCTTGACCGAGGCCGCCGCCATCGAGATCGACGCGCTGCCGATGTCGGTCTGGGTGCGGACGTCCTTGGCCACCGCGAACGTACGCTGGAACAGCCGGTTCAGCACCAACCCGAGTGTGCCCGCCGATTCCGCGTGGCGTACCGCCTGCTTCATCTGGCCCAGGATTTGGGGCTCGCCCAGCACCATCGAGTCGAGCCCGCTCGCGACCCGGAATGCATGCGTCACGGCCTTTTCGCGCGGCAGCGTGTAAATGTACGGCGCCAGCGAGTCCTTCGGTACCTGTTGGAAATCCTCGAGCCAGCGCACCACCGGCTGCGGTTCCGTTCCGTGGATATAGACTTCGGTCCGGTTGCAGGTCGACAGGATTGCGGCTTCCTTGACCTTGGGCCGCGCCAGCAGGTCGCGCAGCGCGTTGCCCAACGCATCGGGCGAGAACGCGACCTGCTCCCGCAAGTCGAGCGGCGCGGTTGCGTGGTTCAATCCGAGGGCGTAAAGGGACATGGGATGCCGAGTCCGCTGCTGCGGCATTTTAGCCTACTCGCCCGGGCGAATCAGGGCAAGACCTTGATTTCGGTCAGCAAAACGACTCGGCTGCTGACGCGAAACGCCGCTCGCTTCAGGCAAACGTGAAATCGAGGACCAGGCGCGTGGCTTCCTCGACGTCCGAGCGCCCGTAGTGCAGATCACGTAAGCCGATCACGTAGCCGGCCATGAGCCGCAGCGCTAGGGTCTTGATTCGCTCGGGCGTTTCGGCAGGGCGGGCCGCGGAGCCGACCAGCTCGCGGACGATTTCCAGCGTGTCGTCGATATGGGCCTGGACCTTGTCGTGGTCCTCGTCCGCCCAGAACCACATGTAGCCGATGTATGCCTGCACCAGTTTGAGCCGTGGAATGTCCAGCGCGTAGAGCCGGCCGACCGTGTCGGTCACGCGGCGCCGGAGACCCGTCTTCTCGGTGCGTGCGCCGCGCAGTACCTCGCGCCTGGTGTCGCGATCCTGCCCGCCCAGTGCGAGCAGGATCGACGCCTTGCCGCCGACCGACTTGACGATCGCGGCCTTGGTGATCGCGGCATCCCGCGCGAGATCATCGAGCCGCAATGCCTCGAAGCCGTCGGCGAGAATCCGGCGACGCGCCGCTTCGAGGATCCGGCGGCGTGTGTCCTGCCCCCGCAGAACGTGGATCGAATCCGGTCGTACGTGTCCGCGCTTGCCCCGCACCACGACGCTCATCCGTTCATCCCCGACAGGTGCCCGCTAATTAGTATACCTTGATCACCGGTTTTAGTATTGGTATACTACAGTCACTATTATAGTAGTACCACTTTGCCGCGAATCCGCCGCCCCACGAGGCCCGGACGGATGCGCGGACCGAGGAGAGACAAATCATGCTGACCCAAGCCCGGCGACGCGTCCTTGCCGAGAGGATCGCCGTTGAAGATGCGCACGCCATCGCCGCCTACAACCCCCGCGCGGCCGAGTCGCGCCGCTTGCAAACCGAGCTCGGCGCGTTGCCATTCGACGGCGACATCGAGCGCGCGCCGGTGGTCTTGCTGATCACCAATCCCGCTTACGACAAGACCGCACCCGCGGAGGACCACGCATTCCAGCATCGGGGCTGGCCGCTGGCAGGTCTGCATCCGGATGCCCCCGCTGGACTGCAGGCCGTCTGGTACGCCCGGCTCGCAACCCTGATCGACGCGTTCGGCGCGCAGCACGTGGCGAACAGCGTGGCGGCACTGCCGCTCACGCCCTGGGCCAGCGCTGACTTCGACGAATCGTTGCGCCTGCCGAGCCGCGTCCGGATGCTGGGCCTCGCCAGCACCGCCGCCCAGCGTGGTGCACTGTTCATCGTCACGTCCGGCGAGGAGTACTGGACCGAGTCGCAGGAGGTCGCCGACCTCGGCTGCGAACGCCGGTTCCACGCGAAATCATGGCGCCCGACGCATGTCTGCGTCGACAATCTCGGCGCCGCCTCGTGGCATGCCGTGTGCCGGCGCGTCGAGGGGCACCGCTGGAGCCGCCTGTCGCTCTGACCTTCGGCGCGGTACGAACCTTTCCTACGCCTTGATGAACTCCTGCTTGCCGCCCAACCAGCGGGCGAGATGCGACTGCGCGGCGGCCGGATCCTTCTGCAGCAATTCGTCCGCGGCGTCGCGCGCCTGCTCGATCAACGCAACGTCCTTTTCAAGATCGGCGAAACGCAGCAGCGGGACACCCGACTGCCGCGCGCCGAGGAATTCCCCGGGTCCGCGGATGACGAGATCCTGGCGCGCGATCTCGAAGCCGTCGTTGTTCTCGTAGATCACCTTGAGTCGCGCCTTCGCCGTGTCGGTCAGGGGTTCCTCGAACAGCAGGTAGCACGTGCTCTCCGCGGCGCCGCGGCCGACGCGTCCGCGCAACTGATGCAACTGGGCGAGGCCGAAGCGCTCGGCGTGCTCGATCGCCATCAGCGACGCGTTCGGCACGTCCACACCGACCTCGATCACCGTCGTCGCGACCAGCACGTGCACGCTGCCTGCGACGAACTCCGCCATCACCACCGCTTTCTCATCCGGTTTCATCCGGCCGTGGAGCAGGCCCACCTTGAATTCCGGCAACGCCGCTGTCAGCTCCACGTGCAGCGCGACCGCCGTCTGCAGTTCGAGCTTCTCCGATTCCTCGATCAGCGGGCACACCCAGTAGGCCTGCCGTCCATCGATGCAGGCGCGGCGAACGCGCTCGATCACCTCGGCGCGGCGCTTGTTGTTGACGAGCCGGGTCGCGACCGGCGTACGCCCCGGCGGCAATTCGTCGAGCACCGACACGTCGAGGTCCGCGTAGAACGTCATCGCCAGCGTGCGCGGAATCGGCGTTGCGCTCATCATCAGCTGGTGCGCCTCGCCCATCGCCTTGCCGCGCAATTTCAAGCGCTGTGCGACGCCGAAGCGATGCTGCTCGTCGACGATGGCGAGCCCGAGACGCGGCAGCGCGACCTCGTCCTCGAACAGCGCGTGCGTTCCGATCGCGAACATCGCTGTGCCGCTGCCGATCGCCGCCAGAGCCTTCTTGCGCGCCTTCTCCGGAAGACCGCCGGAAAGCCATGCCACCTCGATCGGCAGCCCCTCGAGCCATTGCGCGAGCTTGCGGTAGTGTTGTTCGGCCAGGATTTCGGTCGGCGCCATGAACGCCACCTGCCGGCCGCTCTCGATTGCCTGCAATGCGGCGAGCGCAGCGACGATCGTCTTGCCGCTGCCGACGTCGCCCTGCAGCAGCCGCTGCATCGGCGTCGCACGCTTCAAGTCGTGGCTGATCTCGCGCCACACATGCTCCTGCGCGCGCGTGAGCCTGAACGGAACGCGCGCCAGCAACGCCCCGGTGAGCGCGCCGGTGCCGGTCAGCACCGGCGCGTGTCTTGCCGCGCGCGCCTTGCGATGCGCCTTCAGCGACAATTGCTGCGCAACCAGTTCGTCGAACTTGAGCCGCGTCCAGGCGGGGTGCGCGCGTTCGTCGAGCGCATGCTGCGTGAGCGCGGACAGACGCGGCGGCGGCGCGTGCAGGAAGCGCACGGCATCGCCGAATCTCCACAGGTGCTTTTGCTGGACCAGCCATTCGGGCAGCGTTTCCGCGGTCAGAGCGGGGTCGGCGGCGAGCGCGCGCGCCGTGACCTTGCGCAACGTCTCCTGCGCGAGTCCCGCCGTCGTCGGATATACCGGCGTCAGCCGATCGGGCAGTGGCGCGCCATCCTCGATCGCCTTGAACTGCGGATGTACGATTTCGCGGCCGTAGTGGCCATCGCGCACTTCGCCGAAGACGCGCACGCGCTGGCCTTGCGCCAGTGCTTTCTGCTGGTTCGGATAGAAGTGGAAGAAGCGCAGCACGAGCTGCGCGCGGCCGCCGTAATCGTCGCCGCCGTCTTCGATCACGCAGACGAGCTGCCGCCGCGGCCGGTACTGGATCTCGGTGCGCACGACCCTGCCCTCCGCCTGCTGCTCGACGCCGGGTTTCAGTGCCGCCAGCGGCACGACACGCGTATGGTCCTCGTAGCGCAGCGGCAGATGCAGCACGAGATCCTGGTCGCGCGCGATCCCGAGCCGCTCCAGCTGATCGGCAAGGCTGCGGCCGGTGGACCTCCTCGGCGCGGCGTCCGTCGCCGGCTTCGACGACCTCCCCATTCACCAACCGGGCCGCGCCGCCCTAGCGCGCCAACACCAGCACGCCCTCGATCTCGACCCGCGCGCCTTTCGGCAGCGCCGCCACCTGGTACGTCGCCCGTGCCGGGTACGGCGGCTTGAAGTAGGTCGCCATGATCTCGTTCACCTTGCCAAAATCGGCGAGGTCGACCAAGAGCAGCGTCACCTTCACGATGTCGTCGAGCTCGCCGCCAGCGGCCTGCGCCACGGCCTGCAGGTTCCGCAGGACGCGGTGCGTTTGCGCTTCGGTGCCCTCGACCAACTGCCCGGAGCTCGGATCGAGCCCGATCTGGCCGGAGAGGTAGACGGTATCGCCGGCGCGGATCGCCTGCGAATACGGACCGAGCGCCGATGGCGCATGCTTGGACGTAACGGGTTCCTTGCTCATGCGTGGCCTCCGCACTCCCGGCAATCTTCGGGCGGCTGCTCCGCCGGAGATTGCACGCTGCGAATGTAGCATGCAGGCGGGGCAACGGGTTCGGCGCTCGACGTGAGGCGGCGCGGCCCTACGCCGTAAACGCAGGGATCGGCGGCGCGAGCCGCCCCAGGTAGCTGCGCACCTCCGCGTCCATCGTCAGACGCGCAAAGTCCGCGAACTCGCGGATTCTCCCCTTCTGCACGAACACGAAGCGCTCGCACGCTTCGCGCAGGATTTCGAGGTGGAACGGCTCGTTGGGATGCACGCAAAGGAACACCACATGGCCGCCAGCGCGCAGCTGAGCGAAGAAATCGAGCATGAACCCGACATAGCCGTCCCCGATCGCGAACTGCGGCTCGTCGAACAGGTGGACGAGAGGCCGCTCGCGTCCGGCACGCTCGAGCAGAAACGCAGGCCAGATCTTGCGGAACGCGCGCACCTGGTAGCTCTGGTGGTAATGGATCGCGAGCCGGTCCCGCTCCCGGTAGCGCACGCGATGGATGTCGCGCCCCTCGATCAGCACGTGGCCACCGGAAGGTGCGTTGCTGCCGGTGATGAGCTCGAACAGCGTGGTCTTGCCCGAACCGTTGGGGCCGAGCAGGCCGACCGTCTGCGGCGCGTCGACCACGAAATCGGCTTCGAGCCGGAACGTCTCGCGCCGCGGCCATCCCGGCGCGAAGTAGCGCTTGACCAAAAACTCGAGGCGGAGGAGGGGTCCTGGCATCAGTCGACCCCCAACAAGTCACGCCGTGCACGCCCATCGTCACGCAACGCCGATGCCGGGCCTTCGTGCACGATCCGCCCGAGTCGCATCACGAAAACCCGATCGGCGACATCCAGCACGGTGCGGATGTTCTGGTCGACGACGAGCGCCGCGACGCCCTCGTCCTTGAGGCGCAGGATCGTGCGCATGACGTCCTGCACGACCTTCGGCGCGAGGCCCTGCGTCGGCTCGTCGAACAGGACGAGACCCGGCGCGCCGACCAGCGCGCGCGAGATCGAAACCATCTGCAACTCACCCCCCGACAGATTCTCGCACTCGCGCGGCAGCAAGTGGGGGAGCAGGCTGAAGATCTCGCAGCAGTCGGCGATGCTCCACGCCTTGAACGGCGTCGCCTTCCGGGCGATCTGCAGGTTGCGCTCAGCCGTCAGCGAAGGAACGATGCGACGGTCGTCCGGCACCCAGCCGATCCCGCTGCGGGCGATCTCGTGCGTCGGCCAGCGCGTGATGTCGGTGCCCGAGAAGGCGATGGATCCCGCGCGCGCCGGCGTGAGGCCGAGGATCGAACGCAACGTCGTGGTCTTGCCGGCGCCGTTGGGTCCGAGCAACGCGACGACTTCGCCGATCCCGACGGTGAGCGAGACGCCGAAGAGCACCTGCGTCTCCCCGTAGCAGGTGTCGATGCCGCGCACGCTCAGCATGCGACCGCCCCCAGCGCGGAACGCTGCACCCACGAATTGGCCCGCAGCGCGGCGGGCGGTCCCGATGCGATCACCTGACCCCAGTGGATGACGTAGATCGTGTCGGCGAGCCCGAACAGGAAGCGCATGTCGTGTTCGATCACGACCAGCGTCAGCGCGCGCTTGAGTTCGGCGACCAGCTCCGCGAGCCGCGCGGTGCCGTCGGCCCCAAGACCCGACGTCGGCTCGTCCAGGAACAGGATGCGCGGCTCGGTCGCCAGCGCGAGTGCGATCTCCAGCGCCCGCCTCTGGCCGTAGGAAAGGTCCTTCGCCCGGACGTGCTCGCGGCCAGCGAGCCCCACTCGTTCGAGCACCGCCGCCGCCCGATCCTGCGCGCCGCTGTCGCGCGCGAGGTCGCGCCAGGCGTCGTATGCCCGCGCGCGCACCTGCGGCAGCGCGACAACGACATTGTCGAGCGCAGTCTCCTGGTCGAACAGGTTGATCGTCTGGAACGAGCGGGCGACCCCGCGCCGCGTGATCTCGGCCGGCGCCAGGCCGCCGATGTCCGCACCGTCGAGCAGCACATGGCCACGGTCGGGTGTGTAGGTGCCGGTCAGCAGGTTGAAGCAGGTGGTCTTGCCGGCGCCGTTCGGTCCCATGATCCCGGTCAGTGCGCCGGTTTCGAAAGCGAGGTCGATGCGCTCCAGCACCACGCGGTCGCCGAAGCGCTTGTGCAGGCCACGCGCTTCGAACAGCGCCATCAGCGCGCCTGCGGCCGCCGCATCCGCACGACCAAGTCCTTCGCGATGCCGGCAAGCCCTTCGGGTTTCCACAGCACGACCGCCATGAACAGCAGACCGTACCAGAGCAGCCACGTTTCGGTATGGGCGCCGAGCAGGTCGCGCGCGAGGATGAAGAACGCCGCGCCGACGAGCGGGCCCCAGAAGCTCGTGAGGCCGCCGCCGATCAACACCATCATCACCACGTAGCCCGACTGGTGCAGGCTCATCACGTTCGGATAAGCGGACTGCTGCGCCATCGCGAACAATCCGCCGGCAAGCCCGGCAATCGCCGTCGACAGGACGAACACCACGAACTTGAACCGCCACACGCGGTAGCCCAGGAAACGCGCCCGCATCTCGTTTTGCCGGATGCACGCCAGGACGCGACCCGCTGGCGAATGCACGAAGCGCCAACAGAACATCACTACGACGAGCAGCGCCACCAGGCAGAGCGCGAACAACGCCTCGTTCGACTTGAGGTCGAAGGCGAAGGCGCCGAAATCCGCTGCGGGGCGGCGGAGGTTCAGCAGTCCGTCCTCGCCGCCGGTCACCGAATGCCACTTGACCGCGACGAACCAGGCCACCTGGCCGAACGCGATTGTCAACAGCGCATAGTAGATGCCACGCCGGTGCGAAATGAACGCGGCGACGAGCGCGCCGGCCGCCCCCGCCACCATGACAGCGCTGGCGAGGTCGATCCAAAGGCCAAAACCGAGATTCTTCTGCGCCAGCCCGAAGGCGTAGGCACCGATGCCGAAGAACGCGCCGTGGCCGAACGACGGCAAACCGGAATGCCCGAGCAGCAGGTTGTAGCCCATCGCGTAGATCATGAAGATCGCGATCTCGACCGCGAGGTACGGATAGAGCCCGACGCGAGGCAGCCACCATGGCGATGCGGCGAGGACCAGTGCGAGGGTGACGAAGGGCAGCGGCAGCAGCGCCGCCGGCGGCGGCCCGCGCGCCAGCGCAGGCGCAGCGGCGCGCTCGGCAAGGGCGTTCATCGGTCGCGGCTCTAGGGGCTTGGAACGACGGCGAATCGGTGTTCTAATGTTATCAACGGTAGAACAAATGTTCTGCCTTGGCAAGCCCGCCGGTGCCGATGACCTCCGTAACCCGCTACGACGCGCTCGCCCGGTCGATTGCCGAGGCGTATCCCGAGCTGCCGTCGCGCCTGCAGGACTTCGCGCGCTTCGCGCTGCAAAGCCCCGACGAGATCGCGCTCGGCACGGTCGCGCAGGTGGCGCGCGAGGCGAAGGTGCCGCCCTCGGCGATCGTGCGTTTCGCCAACGCGCTCGGCCTCGGCGGCTTCACCGAGTTGCAGAACGTCTGCCGCGAGCGCCTGGTCGCGCGCTCCTCGACGTATCGCGAACGCATCGAGCAACTGCGACGCGACGGACGCGACCGCGGCAGCGTCATCCCGACACTCGTGGCGGCCGCCATAGCGGACCTCGAGCGCCTGCGCGACCATGCCCACCCAGCGCTGCTGCGCGAGGCCAGCGCCCTGCTCGTCGCAGCACGCACGATTCACGTGCTGGCGCAGCGCCGCGCGTTCCCGGTCGCGAGCTATCTCGCCTATGCGCTCGCGCAGCTCGAGCTGCCGGCGCTGCTGCTCGACAACGTCGGCGGCATGCTGAAGCAGCAGGCAGCAGCGATCCGGACTGGCGACGTCCTGGTCGTCGCGAGCTTCCGAAACTACTCGCCCGAGGTCATCGAGGTGGCCGACGGATGCGCCGGCCGTGGCGTTCCGGTGGTCGCGATCACCGACCAGCCGGTCTCGCCGCTCGCCCGGCCGGCTCGCGTGCGCTTCGACGTCGGAGACGACCTCGCGCAGCCGTTCCGTTCCCTGGTCGCGCCGTTGTGCGTTGCACAAGCGCTGGTGATGAGCGTCGGCTATGCGCTCGCCGGCCGCCGGCGGGCCGCGGGGCGCAGACGACGCCAGGCTTGACAGCCGGCGGCAATGGAACGAGCATTCCACCATGGTCGTGGCTGGAATATCTGATTCGGGCGCGATGCTCGTCGCGTGCTCCGGTCATGCGTCCGTGAACGCGAAGACGCGTTCCCGTCCCGACCGCCGATTGGACCCGTCCCGGACCCGCCGGCACCACAGCGGAACGTTTCGTTCCATGGTCTTCGAGGAGGAAACATCATGAGCGATTCCACCCGATTGCACGACTCGCAGCTCCCGCTGCCCCGCACCGGCGCGCGACGCCGGTCGTTACTCACTGCGCTCGTGGCCGGCGGCGCAGCGACTTTCTTCGGCCCCTGGAAGGTCCACCATGCGTGGGCGCAGACGGCGCAGAAAAAGCCGCTGGTGATCGGTCTCACGATGGATGCGTCGGGTCAGTACGCGGCTTCCGGTTCCGAGGAGCGCCTCGGCGCGATGATGGCGATCAAGGAGTTCAACGACAAGGGCGGCGTGCTCGGCAGGCGCATCGAGGCGCTGCACATGGACACCGAGACCACGCCGGCGACAGGTTCGCGCGTCGCGGAGCGGATGATCACGCGCAATGAAGCGGCCTTCCTGATCGGCGGCGTGCACTCGGGCGTGGCCAACGCGATCTCGCAGGTCGCGCAAAAATACGGCTGCATCTACTTCAACACCAACTCGAGCTCGCCGACCGAATCGGGCAAGGACTGCCATCGAGTCAAGTTCGTCTGGGACGGCAACGGCACCAACTTCGCCAAGGCGATCGTCCGCAATGCGATCGCGGTCAACGGCAAGAACTGGGTGCTGATGACCAACGACTATGTCTGGGGACACAACACGTCTAAGGCGACCCGCACGCTCGCCGAAGCCGACGGCGCGAAGATCGTCGACGAACTGATGATCCCGCAGAACACGCGCGACTTCTCGTCCTACCTGATCAAGCTGCAGCAGCTTAAGCCGGAGGTCGTGGCGACCGCGGTCGGCGGCGACGACATCAAGGCGCTGCGCCAGCAGGTCGTGCAGCTCGGCCTGCAGAAGCGGATGGCCTGGATCAACAACCAGCAGGACTGGCCGGACGTGTACGGCCTCGGGCCCGACGCGATCTTCGGCGTGTTCGGCACCACCTGGTATTGGCGGCTCGACCTGCCGGGGGTCAAGGAATTCGTCGCGAACTACCAGAAGGTCTATCCGGGGATGGCGATCCGCGTGCCCGGCAACGTCTACCTGAACGGCTATCTCGCGACGCGCGAGCTCCTGCGCTGCGTCGAGGAAGCCGGCACGACGGCCAACATCGCGGTCATCAAGAAGCTCGAAGGGCGGAAGATGACGGCGCGCGACCGGATGCAGCACTTCGACGCCTGGATCGACCCCGTGACACACCAGTGCCAGCAGACGATCTACATGGCGAGCTACAACGACCAGCCGGCCGAGAAGGATGACATCTTCAAGATCCTGACGCAGGCGAAACCCGCCGACGTGGAGGACAGCGATGCGCCCAAGGCGTGCAAGCTCGAGACGTACGAGGCGACCCCGGCGTACGAGGTGTGAGCACGGACCCCGGTGTCCACCCTCCTCCCCCACCTCGTCAACGGCGCGGCGCTCGGTCTGCTGTTCGCGCTGATCGCGCTCGGGTTCATGCTGGTGGTGAGCCTGATGGAGACCATCAACCTCGCGCACGGCTCGTTCTTCGCGCTCGGGATGTACGTCGCACTGCTGATCGCCGCGCCACCGGCATCGGTGGCCGGACTCCCCGTCGAAGCCTGGGCAGCCCTCCCGTTGGTCCTGCGCTACACGCTCGCGCTTGCGCTCGCACCGGTCGTCGTCGGTGCGGTCGGCATGGTGCTGGAGCTCGGGCTACGGCGCACTTACGGCAAGGACCCGTTGTACGGGCTTCTGTTCACGTTCGGCGCCGCGCTGGTGCTCGAGGAGGCGATCCGCGCGCTCTGGGGATCGACCGAAAAGCAATTGCCGCTGCCCGACGCGATCTCCGGCGCGTTTCTGGCCGGCGACCTGATCTGGTCGAAGTACCGTGTGTTCGCCTGCGCGTTCGCAGCGCTGGCGATCGGCTTGCTCTGGCTGTTCCTCGAGAAAACGCCCTTCGGCTCGATCATCAAGGCCGGCGCGCATGATGCCGAGATCGTGCGCGCGCTGGGCATCGACCTCGCGCGGCTGCGCTGGTTCGTATTCGGGCTCGGCGTGGCGCTGGCGGCTCTCGCCGGCGTCGTGATGGCGCCGATCTGGGGCATGCGCCCGCACGTCGGCGTCGACGCGGTCGTGCCCGCGTTCCTGATCATCGTTCTGGGGGGTGTAGGCAGCTTCTGGGGCGCGGTACTGGCCGCACTCCTGGTCGGGCTGGTGGTCGGACTTTCGGGCGCATACGCATCAGAGTGGTCGCTCTTGTCCATGTACCTGCTGTTCATCGCCGTGGTGACCTTGCGCGCCCGGGGGCTGTTCGGCAAGAAGAGCGCGCTCGATGTCTGATCGTCGGTAGGTACCCGACTGCGCATGGACGAACGATTCGACGGCAAGATCGCACTCGTCGCCGGCGGTTACGGCGCCATAGGCGCGGCGATCGCGCGCGGGCTCTCCCAACGCGGTGCGACCGTGATCATCGGCGGCCGCGATGAGGCGAAGGCGGTGGCACTGGCCTCGGCACTCGTGGCCGAGGGCGGAGCGGCGCACCCCCTCACCTTCGATGCGAAGTCGACGACTTCGATCCGCACGGCGGTCGAGTCCCTTGCCGAGCGCCACGGTGTACCCGACATCCTCGTGAACAGCCTCGGCGTCCAACACGAGCAGCCGCTGCTCGAGGTCACCGAGGAAGCGTTCGACGAGATCCTCGACGTAAATCTGAAGGCCGCGATGTTTCTCGCTCAGGCGGTCGCGCGGGTGCAGATCGCCGGTGGCCGCGCCGGCCGGCACGTGCACCAACTGTCAGTGCGCGCCCAGCTCGGCTTGCGCGGTCGCGGACACTCGGCGTATTGCGCGAGCAAAGGCGGGCTCGCGCTGCTCGTGAAGCAGCATGCGATGGAGCTCGCGCCACACGGTATCAACGTCAACGGCGTCGCGCCGACCGTCGTGCGCACCCCGCTCGCCGGTCGTTGGCTCACCGACCCCGAGATCCACCGCAGGCTGGTCGAGCGCATCCCGCTGGGGCGCATCGCCGAAGTGGACGACGTCGTCGGACCCACGCTTTTCTTCTGCAGCGCGGCCGCGGCATTCATCACCGGCCAGATCCTCTACGTCGACGGCGGCATCACCGCCAGCCAGTAGGCGCGAATACGCAGACCTCCAATCGGGCGAGATATGCGCGCGTCGCAGATGTCATCTCCGGCCCAGCGGGTGTAATCTGTAGGTGTCTAACGCAGACTTCATCGGCGACGGTTAGCGCGTCAGTCTTCCAACATTCGACTGGAGATTCATCATGGGTTTGATCGATTTTGTCAAGGAAGCAGGGGAAAAGCTCTTCGGCCGCGGCAAGGCGCAAGCGGCGATGACGGAGGTCAAGGCCGATCCTGGCAACGAGGCGAAGCTCAAGGCCGCCAACGACGCGGCGGGCGACGCCATTCTCGAGTACATCAAGGCGCAGAATCTCCCGGCGACGGGTCTCACGGTCACGTTCGACGGTGTGACGACGGTGGCCAGCGTGTTCGGCGTCGCGCCCGATCAGGCCACGCGGGAAAAGATCGTGCTGTGCGCCGGCAACGTCGCCGGCGTGGCGAAGGTCAACGACATGATGAGCGTCGACCAGAGCGCACCCGAGGCACAGTATTACACGGTCGTGTCGGGCGACACGCTGTCGAAGATCTCCAAGCAGTTCTACGGCGACGCCAACAAGTACACCAAGATCTTCGAGGCGAACAAGCCGATGCTGTCGCACCCGGACAAGATCTACCCGGGGCAAAACCTGCGAATACCGCCGCTTTGACAAGCGTTCGGCCGGCATTCGCTACCCCGTTCAGTCGAGGTAGGTGAATTCGAGATACTCGGTGGGGTCCTCGGCGTGCGGGTGCCCGAAGCTGATGCGCCCGCGGCCGCGCAGAATCAGCTGTTCGCGACGCAACAGCATCTCGGGTTCGCCGTCGACGCTGCAATAAGTGCCGTTCGAGCTCAGGTCGATCAGCACGAACTTGTCGCGTTGGCGCTCGATGCGCGCGTGGAGCCGCGAGGCCTTCCGGTCCGCGATGACGACGTCGCTCGAGGGATCGCGCCCGAGCGTAAGCGTGGACGAGGTCTGATCCAGTTCGAACGTGCGATCGCCGTGGCTGAGTCGCAAGTGCACCGGCCGCGCGACGGGACGCGTCGACAGCGTCGTGAGTTCCTCTTCCGATTCCTGCCAGAGCAGCTCGTAGATGGCGATATCCCCCTGCTTGCCTTTGACGGTTTGCACGTCCTGATCGCGCATGCGCGCGCGCAGCGCCGGTGACAGCACCTCGAAGGTTTGCGCGGAGACCAGTGTCTGACCGGCTTTGGCCAGTGCGGACAATCGTGCCGCGACATTGACGGCGTCGCCGAAGACGTCGGCGTCCCCGCCGAGGATCGGGCCATAGTGAAATCCGGTGTGAATGGAAACGGGCACGCCGCGGCTGGTGCGCTGCTTCGAAATTTCCACGTGCATGGCGATCGAGGCGTACGCGGCGTTCGCCGGAAGTGGAAACACGGCCATGGAGCCGTCGCCAATCGTCTTGATCACCCGCCCGCCATGATCCTCGCAAATCAGCCGGATGATGTCGAGGCAGCGGCCGATCGTTTCCAGTGCCTCGACATCGCCAAGGGTTTCGTAGAGCCTTGTGCTCCCCGAGACGTCGGCGAACAGGATGGCGAGGCTGCGGGTGGCGGATTCCATGCGGCACCGGTCGTGCGAAGCTGGAAATTGTAATGCATGCGCAGATCGCACGCGGCGGGCGCCGCAGGGCGCTACCCGTGCGGCGTTTCGCGGTCGGCGGCCACGCTCCGCCGCCGGGCCGGCGCCAATGCAGCGCGTCATCGCGGGACCTTCTGGCATACTGCCAGCTTGTCGCGGCAGCGCGTCGTCGCAGGGAATCGCTCTATGGAACAGCTTGGGCGTTATCAGCTTCGCGAGATCATCGGCGAGGGAGCCATGGCCCGCGTGTACAAGGCCTACGATCCCGAGATCGATCGGACGCTGGCGATCAAGCTGCTGAAGCCGCAAATCAGCGAAAACGATCAATACCGCAGCCGGTTCCTGCGCGAAGCCCGTGCCGCCGGCGTGCTGTCGCACCCCAACATCGTCACGATCTTCGATGTGGGCGTTGACGAGTCGCGACCCTACATCGCGATGGAGTTCATCGAGGGGATGACCCTCGGCGACCTCGTCCGCACCGACAGGAAGCTGTCGATCAAGGAGATCGTCGATATCGGCATCCAGCTCACCCGCGCTCTCGACTACGCGCACCGCAAGGGCATCGTGCATCGCGACGTCAAGCCGGGCAACATCATGCTGATCGATGAGTCCAAGACGATCAAGGTCGCGGATTTCGGCATCTGCCGCATGGATGGTGCGGGCAACGAGGTGACGCAGCATACGCAGCTGGGCGACGTGCTCGGCACGCCGAACTACATGTCGCCCGAACAGGTGAACGGCGACAAGGTGGATTCGCGCTCGGATCTGTTTTCTGCCGGCGTGGTGTTGTACAAGCTGTTGATGGGCGTCGTTCCGTTCGAGGGCGATTCGGTGATTACCGTCGCCTACAAGATCGCCAAGACGGATCCGCCGCCGATGGACAACATGCGGCCGGAGATTCCGCTGCGCCTGCGCCGCATCGTCGAGCGCTCGCTGCGCAAGCAGCCGGACAAGCGCTTCCAGACCGGGGAAGAATTCGCGCAGGCGCTGATCGGCGTCGCGCGCGAGTTGAACGAGGAGGAAAGCAAGAAGGGCTCGGGTCGCGGGATTCCGCTCAGCGTCCGCTGGGCGCTGATGATGGCCGCGCTGGTCGCCGTGACGATGACGCTGACCGCCACCGTCCTCTACCAGAAGCAGTATCAGGCGATGATGAATCAGGTGGAGGGCTATGGCGGGTCGCTGGCCAAGTTGATCGCGACGCAGAATGCGGTACCGCTTCTGTCCGAGGATTGGGCGGCGATCGACGTGTTCATCCAGGAAACGCTGGGCCGGCAGGACTTCAACTACATCCTTGTCGTGGATCACGAGGGCATCGTCCGCGGCAGCAATGTCGCGGCGCAGGTCAACCAGAAGTACGAGGCGCCCGCCGCGATTGCGAAGTCATCGAGCGACGCCGAGGTCAAGGTGCAAAGCCACCGCATTGCGGATAAGCGCGACGTCCTCGATTTCGCGGTGCCCATCCTGTTTCAGAACAAGGAAATCGGCCGGGTTCACCTTGGCATCTACGAGGCACCGCTGTCGGCGGTCGCCAACCTGATGCTGGTGCTGCTCGGCATTCTGACGCTGGTCACGAGCGCGGCGGTGGCCGGCGGCACCTATCTGCTGGCGCGACGCCTGGCCGGCCCGATCAGGGTGCTGCGCACCTCGCTCGAGGAACTCGCCAGTGGGCGCTACGACTACCGGATTGCGGACACGCGCAAGGACGAATTGGGCGAACTCTACGCCGCGTTCGACCGCACGGCGGCGGCATTGGAGGCGCGCCACGATGCTCCTGCGCCCGCGGCCCCTCTACCACCGCAAGCGCGCCTTGATGCGAAGGCCGATGCCGCCGCGCCGCATCAGCCTTAGGCGAATCCGAGCGGCCGCATGTCTGGTCGGCGCGGCCGTGCTCGCACAGGGATGCGTCGAGGCGCCACCCCGTCAGGTCCTCTCTGTCCCCGCCGTCGCGCGTGAGGCTGGACCGCTGCTCGGACGCGACAACGACTTCGCGGTCGTCGTCACCCGTTCCGGCGATGATTTCGCGAACCTGGCTGAACGTTATCTGGGCGATCGTGGCAAGGGCTGGTGGATCGCGGAATTCAACGGCATCGACGCGATCCGCCCGGGCGAGCCCATCGTCATACCGCTCCGCCAGACCAACCGCGTCGGCGTGCATGGCACGGCGTATCAGACGATCCCCATCCTGTGCTATCACCGGTTCGGGAGCAGGAGCAGCCAACTCACGGTCACCTCCGCCGCCTTCGAGGCCCAGATGGACTACCTGGCGCGCAATGGCTATCACGTTGTGCCGCTGGCACGCCTGATCGGCTTTCTCGACGGCAAGGAAGCGCTCCCCAGGAAGACTGTCGTCATCAGCATCGACGATGGCTATCGCTCGACCTACGAAATCGCCTATCCGATCCTGAGGAAATATGGGTTTCCTGCGACGGTGTTTCTATACAGCGACTTCATCGGGGCGTCCGATGCGCTCACCTGGTCCCAGATGAAAGAGATGGCGGACTCGGGGCTGATCGACATCCAGCCGCATTCGAAGACGCACGCGAATCTCGCGCTGCGGTTGCCCGATGAGACCGAATCGAAATACCGCGACCGCGTGCGGCGCGAGGTCGACGCACCGATCAGCGCAATCCAGGAACGCCTCGGGATCCGCAGCATCGCATATGCATACCCCTACGGTGACGTCACCGACACGGTCCTCGAACAGCTGAAACGGCAGGGAGTGCGCCTCGCCGTCACGGTCACCCCCGGGGGCAACGCGTTCTTTGCCCCTCCGCAGATGCTGCGGCGAAGCATGGTCTTCGGCAACGACAGCCTGGACGTGTTCAAGGCCAAGCTCGTTACGTCGATGCCAGTGGCGCCGCGTTAGGAGCCTGTCGGGCCTTTCCTCACGTATGGGTTGCCAGGGCAAAAAGCGATGGAGGCCAGACTCCTGGGTTACCGGCACGCGGATGCGCAGGCTGTGGCTGTGCAGCATCGTCGTTCTGGCCGCGTGCACCCAATTGCCCGTGACGCCGGATGCGCCGGTCGCCGCGATCGGGTCCGCCGGTGACTTCGAGACGCCGCACGAATCGGCCATCGCGAGTCACCGTAAGTTCGCGCTGCAATACAAGGCAGCCGGCGATCTTGCCGCGGCCGAGACGCAATGGCAGATCCTGACGATCCTCGCCCCGGACGACCTCGCGTTTAGGCGTGAGCTCGACGCTGCGCGAGCCGCGATCCGCCGCGGTGTGGCGGAGAATCTGCAGGCGGGCGCCGCTCTCCAGCGTGCGGGCGACAACGAGCGCGCGGCGCAGGCGATGCTGCGCGTGCTCGCCCTCGATCCCCAGAACGCGGAAGCGGCAAAAGCGCTGCGCGAGATCGAGCGACAGAAGATGGCGCGCACGCAGGGTGCGCGTGCCAGCAAATTCCGGCTGGACGATCTTGCATCTCCCTACCGTACCGCGCCCCACGGTAACGGCGCCGCCCCCGGACTCGAGCAACGGGTACGATCTGGAGCAGGGCCTCGAAATGTTCAAGGCCGGCGACGTCGCCGGCGGGACCCGGGAACTGCGCGCCTACGTGGACGCGAACCCGAAGGATCGGGCGGCGCGGCAACGCATCGGCGCAACCGTCTACGAACGCGGAATGGAGGTCGAGGCCAAGGGCGACCGCGAAGCGGCGCTCGCCCTCTACGAGCAGGCGGTGGCGTTGCGCGGCGACACCCCAGCCCAATGGACCGTGCGGATGCAGGCGTTGCGCAAAGCGCTGTCCGTCGAGTATTTCGAGAAAGGGGCGCGGGCCTTCCGCTCGGACACGGCGCTCGCCATCCAGCAGTGGGAGACGAGCCTGCGCTACGACCCGAACAATCTCAAGGCGTCGGAACGGTTGCGCGAAGCTCGCCTCGCGCAGGAGAAGCTGCAGCGCATCGGGCGCGATGCGCAGCGCAAGTGAACCGGATCTTGTCCGTCAGCAAGTCACGGACGCGAGCGCGTCCGATCGGCGTGCGCTAGCGTCGCCTTACTTTGCGCCGAACTTCTCGCTCATCCTCTTCTGCAGATCGACCGCGCGCTCGCGCTCGAGTTTCGCCTTCTTGTTGGCTGGATCGATTTCGAGGATACGGTCCCACTTGGTGATCGCCAGTGCGAGGTTCTGGCGCTGGAACGCCTGTGTTCCTTCGCGATCGTAGAACTGGATGAGCGCCGCACGCGCGGCATTGCGGCGACCGACGACCTCGGGATTTGTCGGGAAACGCGTCACGGCATCGTTGTATGCGGCGTAGGCGCCCTCGAGGTTGCCGGCCGCCTCCAGTTCCCTGCCCTTGCGCAGCGCGTCGGCCACTTCATCGCGCAGCCTTCGAATCGCTCTCGCCGGCGGCAGGTCTTGCCACCGCCTCGACGACATCGCCGGGCTTCGCCGCCACCGGCGCACGGCCTGGAATCTTGATGACCTGCCCTGCCGCCAGCCGGCTCGGGTTCGGCATCTCGTTGTACTTGGCGAGGATGTAGAAGCGAAAACGGTCACCGAGATATTGCTGCGCGAGCTTCGACAGCGAATCGTCGCGCTGCACCGTGTAGCGGAAGAACGTCGGCCCCAGCTCCTTCTGCGCGTCGGCTTTGATCTGATCGTTGAGCTTGCGCGCGAGTTCATTGCCGGAATCGAGTGTCAGCGCCCGCTCCAGCGTCACGCGCGCCGACGCTTCGTCGCCGCTCTGCAGTTGTTCCACCGCCTCGATCGCGAGCTTCTGCGCCTGCGCCTTCGACGCCGCCGGCGAGATCTCGACCGGCGCAGGCGGCGGTTCGACGGGAACTCCCGCCGGGCGTGTTTCGGTGGCGATCGGTGCGGGCGCCGGCGGGGCAGGTGGCGTCGCGCAACCGCCCAAGGCCGCGGTCACGGCCACTGCCAACGCGCACCGGCGAAATATCGAGCGCCAGACCCTGTTTTCCATGTCGATCCCAATCCGGCGCTGCTCGGGAGATTCCGGGCCGCGCGGACATTACCGCGGATTTTGCGCCCTGGCGCACCACCTGCCAAGACCAATCACCCGATGCGGGAGCGGACGCGACTTCAAGCGCGCGACGCGCGGGGCTCAGCGCTCGACTTCGTAGCCGGCGGCAATCCACGCGTCGATGCCGCCCGCGAGCGGCCGCACGCGCTTGAAGCCGTGCTGCACCAGCGCCTTCGCCACCTTGGCTGCGGTCGCCTCGTTCGGGCATGCGCAATAGACGACGACCTCGGTCTCGGGCTGGATGGCAAGGAGATCGACCCTGAGATTCGTTGCGTCGACGGTCACCGCGCCCGGAATCCGCCCGGTGACCGCCTGCGACAGCGGCGAACGCACGTCGAGCACCATCGTAGCGCGACCCAGCGCCGCGAGTTCGCGCAACTCTTCCACCGTCACGCGATCCATGCGGAGCTGACGGATGAATCGCCGCCGCTGCACCCATTTCCACACGGCGTACGCGACAAAGCCAACGATGATCAGCACGATGCCGGCCTTGCCCATCGCCTCGAACACGGCCAGAACGTCGTTGACCGCGTCGCGGAAGAGCCAGCCCAGCATGATGGCCACGCCCGACCACAACGCGGCGCCGATCGCGTCGAACAGCACGAAGCGCCAGGGCGACAGACGGACGATGCCCGCCATTGCCGTCGCCACCGACGCGAACCCCGGGATGAACTTGGCGACCATCAGCGATGACGCACCCCAGCGCGTGAAAATCGCCTCGGTCTGCCGCACGCACGAATCCGGCGACAGCGAGATGCGGCACAGCGTTTTCAACACCGACCCACCCAGACGTCGGCCGGTCAGGTACCAGCAGATATCCGCAATCAGCGATGCCGTGACGGCCGTAGCGAGGAGCGCCGGCAGCGAATACCCGCCGCGCGCTGCGAGTGCACCGGTCACGATCAGCGTCGGATAGGCGGGCACCGGCAGCCCGCTCTGCAATGCCAGCACGTTACCGAACACGAACAGGAGACCGTACTGCTGGATGAGGTCGATCAGGTGGCTCACGGAGATGCTTTCGATGGGCCGGGAAGCATACGTGGTGCCGGGCGCGTGGATTTCCACCCCGTTCGCGCAGGTCGGACCTCGAGTTTACGGAAAGGGGAGGTCCCCGCTATAATTCTGCCCTTTTCGGGGACGTAGCTCAGCTGGGAGAGCGTCGCGTTCGCAATGCGAAGGTCGGGAGTTCGATCCTCCTCGTCTCCACCAATTCCCGAAGGCCGACGCGCTCCGTCGGCCTTTTCGTTTTCAGGAGCTCGGGAGCGTCCAAGGACGTGTGCGGAGGGCAGTGGATTGGAGCGAGGCAGCAGCAGGGCTCCCGATGCTCCGTTCGCGCGTGTCGCGAGCGGCTCTCCGCCGCCGGCTAGCGCATCCCTCGCGCGCACCTTTGCCCGGGTCGCGCGGAACCGGCTAAGAAAATAGGCACTTGGCACAGGTATTATGCGCAGCGTCTGGTGCGATCAACTCTAGGCTCTTGACAGGCAATGGTGTCTTGTCAAACCCCGTCGTTTGCTCGGAGCGCCGCTGAGCCGAGTTCGGGGTCAGATCCCCTAGAATTAGTCGGAACGTTCCACCGCCTCCTCGAGATCGTCGATGGGGCGGTTCACTGACGGTAGCGTGGCGCCCTTGGCGCCGTCTACGTCCGGACACTGCTAGTTGATAGTCATGCCCCATTCTTCAACCCGTCTCGCGATCGTGGTCCCCTGCCGCGACGAGCAGGAAGTCTTGCCAGAGACCTGCAAGCGTCTCGTGGGGTTGCTCGCGCGGCTGCACGCTGCCGGGAAGGTTGCAGCGGAAAGCAGGATCTATCTCGTAGACGACGGGAGCCGCGACGCCACCTGGACGATCATTTTGGATCTTGTGCGTGCGCGTCTGCCCGTTGTGGGCGTGAAGCTTTCGCGCAACTGCGGCCATCAGAACGCGTTGCTCGCAGGATTGCTCTCCGCAGCCGGCGATGCCGTCGTCAGTATCGATGCGGACCTGCAAGACGACATCGAAGCCATCGAAGCGATGCTCGATCACTTCCGAGATGGATGCGATGTTGTCTACGGTGTGCGGAAGCGGCGCGATGCGGACAGCTCCCTCAAGAGGATTGCTGCCGAAAGCTTTTATCACCTCATGAAGAGCTTAGGCGCACAGACGATACACAATCACGCAGACTATCGCCTGTTGAGCAGGCGTGTCGTGGAGTCGCTCAAGGATTATCGAGAGGTTAACCTATATCTGCGAGGCATCATTCCGTTGATCGGATTCCGGTCGGCAGTCGTGGAGTATGAGCGCAATGCCCGTTTCGCAGGTGAGTCGAAATACCCTCTGCGGAAAATGCTCGGGCTCGCGTTGGACGCCATCACCTCGTTCTCGGTCTTTCCACTGCGGCTCATTAGTCTTCTTGGGCTCGTAGTCTTTATCGGCGCTATGGGGGTAACTGGGTGGGCGTTGTGGGCCGCTCTCTTCACTGATAGAGCGATACCCGGATGGGCATCAGTAGTCCTGCCCATGTATTTCCTCGGCGGTGTGCAACTGCTTGCGCTCGGAGTTATCGGAGAATATCTGGGCAAGCTTTATATAGAGGCAAAGTCTCGACCCCGGTTTTTCGTTGAACAAGTTTTTGGTGAGGACTCACCTGCAGCTCCATTCGCCCATCAAGGAACAGACACGATGGGCAACACTTCGCTGGCCACTACCGATTAGCTCGCAAAGCCGCCTACGCTCGCAAAGCCGCCTGAACAGCATCTTGATCGAAGCAAGCTGCGCGATGCTAAGACGATTTGAAGTGTAGTACTTCCAACGAACCACTCGGTAGCGCTCGCCACGATCTTGAGATAGCTTTCAGTCACACTCGCGATGGAACGTACTGAGTTCGACAAGTTTGCCGACGCCTACAGATCGCTGCACCAAGCGAATATCGCGCTATCCGGCGAAGCTCATGAATACTTCGCCGAGTACAAGATGAGAGACCTTAAGGCGCTGCTAAGCCGCGAAGAGACCGATTCTGAAGGTGGGCAGTTCCTTGATTTCGGAGCTGGCATCGGAACGTCTGTCCCATTCTTCAAAAAGTACTTTCCCGACGCTCACTTGAGCTGCGTGGATGTGTCGTTGGAGAGCCTGGAAATCGGCGTCTTTCGATTTCCGACGCAGGCACGCTTCGTCGCCTTCGATGGCATTCACCTCCCCTTCGCGGAGGCCGCATTCGACTGTGCGTTTGCAGCGTGCGTGTTTCACCACATCTCCATCGCGGAACATCAACACCTGTTCGAGGAAATTCATCGCGTGCTGAAGCCTGGCGGGTGGGTACTGATCTACGAGCACAACCCACTCAATCCGCTCACCGTTCGGGCGGTAAACACCTGCAGCTTCGACGCGAACGCGGTACTCATCCCAGCCAGGACGCTCCAGGCGAACCTCGCTTCGGCCGGTTTCCATCGATCGCGAGTCAGATATCGCGTCTTCTTCCCGAGAGCTTTGCGGTGGCTACGAGGTCTGGAAGGCGTTCTCGGTTGGTTGCCGTTCGGCGCGCAATACTACGTGTTCGGCAAGAAGTGATTTCGTTTCCGGCTCGATCTGGGGTGGTGGGTCTGGGCACCACCTGGCCCTCTTCGACGTAGGAGTCGCCATCGATCCGAGACGCCAGGGCGCGGATTTCGAGCCTCTCGGTGTAGACGGCGGCGGCGGGGGCGCGTTTTCTGCTGGATGTACTACTTCGACACGCTCGTGCCGGCGTGCAGGCGCGCTTCCAGCGACCCACCCCGTCGCGCCAGAAAGCGAAATGGTGGGATTTCCGCGAGTTCCACCGGCGCCTCGTAATTTGCGTCGATCCATTGCACGATGGGGTGTTCCGGGGGCATGCCCACCCCCGTGTGTACGATCACTAGCTCCGGCTGCGCCGCCTGCAATTGGGCCAGCACCCGAAGACTGGCTGCCTCGGCCAAGGGCCCGAACGTGAGTTGGCGCATCCACATCACGCCTTCCGATGGCGAATGCTTGGCGTAGAGGTAAAGCCCGGGTTCGTTACCCCATTGATAAAGCGATTCCCCGGGCGCGAGCAGATCGCGAGCGACTCGGCCCGCGCGCTCGGCCTGCACAAAGACCGGCCCGTATTTCGATTTCGACCATTCTGGTGGACTCAGAAAATAGTTAGGCAGTTCCACGAGCGCCAACACGGCCAACGTCAGTGCGCCTGCTCGGTAGAGTACCTGCCGACGCGCCGGCCCGGCAGCCTCGGCTAGTCGAGCCAGTCCCCAACCTGCGCCGACGCATAACGGAGGCAACCAGAGTTGATAATAATGCGGATGGAACCGGCCCGGCAGCGCGACTGAAATAATCGTTGCTACGAACCACGCGGCCAAAATCAGGCTTCCACGCGAAGGCATTTTGAAACCCGCCAGCGCCGTGCCGACGCACGTCAGTGTTAGCAGCGGCAGGCCCACACGCAGAGTGCCGGGAAAGAGGTATGTCGGCGTTAGACCCCTGATGAGGTTTCCGATTACATCGCCCGCATAGGCGCGGTTGTACAGGAACACGGTGTTCCAGAAATCCTGATACCGTCCGACGTTGGCGAAGTATCCGAAGAGTGCCGCCCACGCCGCACCGCCAACGGCGACAAGCAGCCCGACCTGAGCCAACGCCCGGCGCGTGCCCGCGGGAGGTCGCAAAATATGCACCACCGCGAAACCCACGCCGGATACGATGGCGATGGGCTTGTAGAGCGACGCCAGCGCCAGCAGTGCGCCTGCCCCAAGGACTGCCGGCCAATCGGACGATTTGCCCTGAAGCCTCAACCCCAGCGCGAAGAATCCACTCAGCGTGGCGTTCATAAAGAGTTCGGCGTTCGGCTGATTGCCCTGCAGGGCCAAGTCGCCACTCACCACAGCCCAAAAAGCGGCGGCGAACAAGCCGGCAGCATCGCCGCCTATAGAACGGCCGACGGCCCAAATACCCAGTAACGCGGCTGCCGCAGCCAACACGTTCAGAAAATAGACGCCGGGCGCTCCGTCGCCCGCGACTATTTGCCCCAACTGAAAAGTAATGTAGATGGCAGGCGGCTTGTTGTCCCAGAGGTCAGTGTAGAGTAGCCGCCCGCGGGAGAGCTCCTGGCCGATCACCGCGTAGGTGGCCAAGTCGCGTTCGAGCGGCTCGTCATAGGTCTGCCAGCGCGCAAGTACCGCAATGAGCAGCAGCGCAAGCAGAATGGCCGAGGTGTAGCGTCGCGAGAACAAAGTGGCGGCATCTTACCTTGCTTCGAAGACGACGCAGAGGTATTACTTCAGTCGTCCGTTGCCGCTGCGATACGTCGAGTCCTGGAGCTAGGCATAGAACCTCACGGCGAGGAGCTTCGTGACCACGCGCAAGGGCGCCCAGGATCGTTTCGACGCGGTACGCGGCCATGCCGGAGTGAAATGGCGTACGACCGATTTGATGAAGCTCCTGCGCGGCGAGTCCTGATGCTGCTTGTCGACACCAACGTGCTGATCGACGTACTCGAAGACGATCGCGACTGGGCGGATTGGTCTATCGGGCAGTTGCGTGCGCAGGCGCAGGTCCACGAGCTCGCGATCAACCCCGTCATCCATGCCGAGCTTTCGCTCGCGTTCCGGACGCTCGAAACGCTCGAGGCAGCGGTCCGGCAAATGCGACTGATGATGGCCGAGATCCCGCGGGCAGCGCTTTTTCTCGCCGGCAAGGCGTTCTTGCGCTATCGGCGCGGCGGCGGACGCAAGAGCAATGTGCTGCCTGACTTCTTTGTGGGCGCGCACGCCGCGGTCGCGCAATTCGCGTTGCTCACCCGCGACGCCGCGCGTTATCGCACGTACTTCCCGAACGTCGAGCTGATCACGCCGTAGCGTCCCGCATCGATCCGGGTGCCTCGCCGCCCCGCGGTCTCACGCCGCCGCTTTCGTCAGCTCCCCGTTCTGGTAATCGCGGATCGCCTGCTCGATTTCCTCGCGCGTGTTCATCACGAACGGACCGTACTGCACGACCGGTTCGTTCAGCGGCCGGCCGGCGAGCAGAAGCACGCGCGCGCCGCTCGGCCCGGCGGTCAGAACGAACGCCGTCGCCATCGGACAGAACGCCGGCGTCATGCGTCGCAAGCGCGCGCGTCGCACCCGCCGGACCGACCTCGACGCTGCCTTCGAACGGATAGACGAACGCGCTGTATCCGGCGTGGAGCGGATGCTCGAAGCTCGCTCCGGCCGGCAGCTCGACATCGAGATACAGCGGATCCGTGGTGAGCCCATGGATCGGTCCGCCCGTCGTCGTGCCGCCTACCGTCACGGCGCCGGCAATGACCTTGACGCGCCCGCCGCCGGGCAACGCGACGACCGGGATCTCCGCCGCCGGGATGTCGCGGTACGCCGCGGGCTTCATCTTTTCCTTCGCCGGCAGGTTGATCCAGAGCTGGAAGCCGCGCATGCGGCCCGCTTCCTGCTGCGGCATCTCGGAATGGATGATGCCGCGGCCGGCGGTCATCCACTGCACGCCGCCGCTCTTCAGGTCGCCCACGTGACCGAGGTGGTCCTTGTGCTGCATGTGGCCGTCGATCATGTAGGTCACGGTCTCGAACCCGCGGTGCGGATGGTCCGGAAAGCCGGCGATGTAGTCGTCGGCATTCTCGGTCGAGAAGTGGTCGAGCATCAGGAACGGATCGAGCCGCGCGAACGGCGATTGCCCGAGGCTGCGCTGGAGCTTGACCCCGGCGCCGTCGGAAGCGGCGATCCCCCGGATGACGCGTTGCAGTGTGCGTGTGGTCATGGTTCTGTCCAATGTGTGGCCGATAGGGCTAGTCGTCAAGCGGCAAGGCGCTCCGGCGCGGCCAGCCCTTCGATGACGCGCTGCGCCTCGGCCAGTGCCGCATCCTTGCGCTCGCCACCGATCGCGAGCCCTTCGGCGTAAACGAATTCGACATCGCTGATGCCGATGAAGCCGAGAAAGTCGCGCACGTACGCAGTCTGCGTGTCGCGCGGCGTACCGGCGTACAAGCCCCCGCGGGCCGCGAACACGTAGGCTTTCTTCCCCGTAAGGAGGCCGACCGGACCCTTCTCGGTATACCGGAACGTGACGCCGGCGCGCGCAATGTGGTCGAAGTAGGCTTTGAGCACCGACGGCACGCCGAAGTTGTACATCGGAAGGCCGAGCACGATGACATCGGCGCGCTTCAATTCGTCGATCAGCGTGTCGGAATAGTCGACGACGGCCTGTTGCGCCGCCGTGCGGTCTTCGGGCTTGGCCAGGAAGGCGCCGAAACGCTCGGCATCGAGGTGCGGCACCGCGTCGCGGTCCACATCGCGGACGATCACCTCGGCGCCCGGATTGCTCGCTCGCCAAGCGGTGACGAACTGGTCGGCAAGCCGGCTCGACTGGCCGCCGGCGGAAAACATGCTGCTGTTGATCTGGAGCAGCGTGGTCATCGGACACCTCCAATGGGATCGAATGCCCTCATTTGACCATTTACAAATTAGATTAAAAAGATCAATATTTTGATCATATCAATCTAATTTTATAATCATGGCAGTTACGCCTCGTGTCACGCTGGACCAGTGGCGCGCATTGGTCGCCGTCGTGGACGCCGGCGGCTACGCGCAGGCGGCCGAGGACCTGCATAAGAGCCAGTCGGCCGTCACGTATGCGGTGCAAAAGCTCGAGTCGCAACTCGGTGTGCAGGCCTTCGAGATTCAGGGTCGCAAGGCGGTGCTCACACCGACCGGCCGGCTTCTCTACCGGCGAGCCCACGCGCTGCTCGAGGATGCGGGCGGGCTGGAGCGTGCCGCCGGATCGCTGTCGGCCGGGTGGGAAGCGGAGATACGATTGGTCGCGGAGATTCTCTTTCCCTCGTGGCTGCTGCTCCAATGCCTCGATCGCTTCGGAAGCGAAAGTGCGCACACGCGCTTCGAGGTCGTCGAATCCGTAATCGGCGGCGCGACCGAAGCGTTACTCTCCGGCCGCGTCGATTTGGCGATCGCGCCCACCGTGCCGACCGGCTTTCTCGGCGATCCGCTGATGCGACTGCGTATCGTTCCCGCCGCCCACCCGCAGCATCCGCTGCATCGGCTGGGGCGCCCGCTGACGATCCGCGATCTGCGCGCATACCGGCATCTGGTCGTGCGCGACTCGGCGGCGACGCGCGATCCACGCGCGGTATCGGTGGAAGTGGACCAGCGCTGGACCGTCAGCAACCTCTCGACGTCGATCGAGGCCGCGCGCATGGGCTACGGCTTCGCCTGGTATCCCGAGGAGAAGATCCGCGAGGAACTCGCGACCGGAATGCTGAAGACGTTGCCGCTGCGCGAGGGCAGCGAGCGATTCGTCGAGCTCTACCTGATCCTGCCCGACCGCGACGCCGCCGGGCCGGGCACGCTGCGGCTGGCCGAGATCATTCGCGAGCAGGTGGCGAGCGCCTGCACCCGTCACGGAGAGACGCAGCGCGCCAGCAAGGACGCGGCAAGGGCAAGCCTCCGTTGACCTGGACTGCGCCGTGGTAACGCGACCACGCCGGGCACCCGGCTGCGCCGTCTTCGCGGCGGCGTCTAGGAGAGCGCTGGCGCGTTGTTGTAGAGGCGGCTGGTCCGTGGAACGCCGGCCAACAGGTACTCCATCTGGTCGGCGAGAATCCGCCGGTTGCGCAGGATGAACTGCTCGTGCCGGTTCGGCACGTAGGGGACGTACAGCAACGGCATGCCGGCCTGCTCGGGCGTCCGGTTCGCCTTCTTGATGTTGCACTTCTTGCAGGCGGTCACCGAGTTGGTCCAGTAGTCGCGGCCGCCGCGCGATGCCGGCACCACGTGATCGCGCGACAGATCGCGCGACATGAAGCTCTCGCCGCAATAGGCGCACAGGTGCCGGTCGCGCGCGAACAGGAGCGCGTTGGTGAGCCCGGGCACGTGCACGTGGCGCCCCGCCATGCTGCCCTTGATCGCAAGGATCGACTTGGTCGCGATGCGCGAGCGCACGCCATTGCGCTGCCACCCACCGCGGAATTCGCGTACTTCGTAACCCAGCGACCACGCGACCATCTGCTTCGCGTGATAGGTGATGGCCTCCTCGAGCGCAACCCACGCCTGCGGGAGCCCGGCCATGTCGACGGTCAATACCAGTGGTTCCATGAGGGTCGGAGTTCGGGCGTCAATCCGCCCGCTGCCATCTGCCAATACCGAAGTTTGCACCAAACAGACGCCCTGCGGGAAGCCTTGGGCGCCCGCGCGTCGGGCCAGACGTGTCGCGTGACCGGATCGAACAACGCTTCATCGATGCAAACCGGGGTGCGATAACATCATGCCGGACCGGCGCCGCGGCCGAGCTCCGACGCGAACCGGACGCGAGCCAAATGCCGAGTTGCAATCGATGGTCATCAAACGGTTCTGCCTCACGGAGCGTTGACCGCATGAAGATCGAGCCGGCGCCGATGCGTCAGAACCCCCGATCGCAATTGGCGCTGCTGGCCCTTCTACTCTGCTTCACGCTCATGCTCGCGGCGTGCGGCGGTGGGGGTGGCGGAGCCTCTTCGTCAGCCGGCGGCACGCCCCCACCCCCACCTCCCGGCGATTCGACACTGCCCGATCCGCAGTACCGCGCGTCGTATCTCTCGCCATTCGCCGCCGGTTGCGATGGCACGGCGGCAACGGGCACGCTGTACGTCAACGCCGAGGTGGAGCCGTTTGTTGCCGTCAACCCGCGCAACGCGTCGAATCTCGTCGGCGTCTGGCAACAGGATCGCTGGTCCAACGGCGGCGCACGCGGGCAGTTGACCGGCGTGTCGTTCGACGGCGGACGCACGTGGACGCAACGAATGGCGGCGCTCTCGCGCTGCACAGGGGGCGACGCGATCAACGGCGGCGACTACGCCCGCGCGTCCGATCCGTGGGTGACCTTCGCGCCCGATGGCACCGCGTACCAGATCGCCATCGCGTTCAACGGCGCGACGTTCGCCGCGGGCTCGTCCAATGCGGTGCTGGTCAGCCGCTCGACCGACGGAGGGATCACGTGGGCCGCTCCGATCACGCTGATCCGCGACGGGGCGAACTTCTTCAACGACAAGGAGTCGATGACCGCCGATCCGACCGACGCGCGCTTCGCCTACGCGGTGTGGGATCGGCTCTCGGCGCAAGGCAACGGCCCGACCTGGTTCGCGCGCACGAGCGACGGTGGATCGACGTGGGAGGCAGCCAGGGCAATCTTCGATCCCGGCGCCGCCAATCAGACGGTCAACAATCAACTCGTCGTGTTGACGGACGGCACGCTCGTCACGTTCTTCACGCGGCTCGATACCACAGCTACCGGCGGCACCGTCGCGACGCTCGCTGTGATCCGCTCGCTGGACAAGGGCGTGACCTGGTCGGCGCCGATCCCGGTGTCGCCGGTGTTTTCGCTCGGCGCCCGCGATCCGGAAACCGGCGCGGCGATACGCGACGGCGCAAACCTGGGCGCCATCGCCACCGGACCGCACGGCGAGCTCGTCGCTGTCTGGCAGGACTCGCGCTTTTCCGGCGGTCAACGGGACGGCGTCGCGCTCTCGCGCTCGCTGGATGGCGGCCTCACCTGGTCCGCGCCGGCGCGCATCAACCGCGACCCGGCCGTACAGGCATTCGTGCCCAGCGTCGCGATCCGCGGCGACGGCACGATCGGTGTCGCGTACTACGACTTGCGCAGCAACACAGCCGATGCAGCGACGCTGCCCACCGATTACTGGCTTGCGCGCTCGGCCGACGGCGTCACGTGGCAGGAGAGCCGCGTCACCGGGCCGTTCGACCTCGCCATCGCGCCCAACGCCGGCGGGCTCTTCGTCGGCGACTACCAGTCGCTCGCGATCATCGGCGGCGTGTTCGTGCCGTTCTACGCGCAGACCAATAACGGCGACACGAGCAATCGGACCGACATCTTCGCCTCGCTGGTAACGTCGGTTGGCGCTGCACGGGCGCAAGCGGCCGCCGCTGTCCTGGGTACGCCGATGCACGCGGAAACGGCAGAGCCGCTGCCGCTGACGCCGGAACTCGCCGAGCGCATCAGCGCGAGCATCGTGCGCACGATGGAACGGCGCGTGCCCGGCTGGCGGCCGCGGGGCATCGTGCGCGAGCCCGTGGCGCCCGAGCGCTGATTGCGCGGCTCGCGCTCAGTGCGACATCAGCACCGGTGCCGTCATCGACGACAGCATCACGTTCGTCACGCCACCCCAGACGAGCTCCGTGAGCCGTGGCCGGCTGTACGCGCCCATCACGATTATGTCGGCGCCGAAGTCCGCGGCCTGCGACAGCAACAGTTCGCCGGCATCGATGTCCGCGGCGAAGATCCGCCGCACCGTAGCATCGATGTCGTGGCGGCGCAGGAACGCGGAGAGCTGGGCATCGGTGAATTTTTCGCGCACGGTCTCGTCGGCTTCGGGTGTCACCGCGATGGCGAACACCCGCTTCGCGCCCTTGAGTATCGGCAGCGCGTCGGCGACGGCCCGCGCCGACTCGCGCGAGTCCTTCCACGCGATCAGCACGCGCTCGCCGATCGTCGGATACTCGCCGACCGAGGGCACGAACAGCACCGGCCGGCCGCAATGCATGACCACCGCGCTGGCGAGTTCGTTGGCGAAACTCTCTTTCGGATCGTCGCGTGGCGGCTGGCCGATGATCGCAAGATCCGAATGGCGGGCACGCAGAACGGCCGCGCCGATCGGGCTCCGCGCCGGCACGTCCCAATCGACCGTGGTCACGCCGGCACGTTCCGCGGCGCCGCGGAACGCGGCCTCGGCGGCGCTCCGCTCGCCGGCACGCTGCCGCCCGTACTGCTCGATCTCCTCCTGCGCCATGACGGCCTTCGCATAGGTTGTAAGCTCGCTCGGCGACGGCAAATAGCTTCCGTGGAGCTCGGCCGGGTACATCCGCGCAAGCCGGGCCGCATAATCCAGCCGGCGGGCGCATGGCTCGGTGTCGTCGGCATGGACAAAGATGGAACGGTAGGTCATGGCGTCCTCGCGGGAGGGTAGATGCGCATATTGTGCCGCAGGATCCAGGGCCCGGGTTTGACGCGGCTTAAGGAGCGTGTCGGCTCCGGCGCGACCCGGGGTTCACGCCTCCGGACCAAAGCGGGACCGGCGCCGCGCGAGGCAGGTAGGTACACTTAACCTCCGGTACCATGTAATTCGAAAGCGTTAGTTTCCTTTTTCATGGTACTATCGAGCGGTGATCGCTCGTCCTGCCCTGCTGGCAGACATCCGGCGCGCGCTGAAGCGCAGCCGGGTCGTTGCTCTGGTGGGGCCGCGCCAGAGCGGCAAGACCACGCTCGCACGGCAGTTCGTGCCGGCCGGGAACGTCCGGTATTTCGATCTGGAGGATCCGGCGAGTCTCGCGCGCCTTTCCGAACCGATGACCGCATTGGCGCCGCTCGACGGTGTCTTGGTTATCGACGAGATTCAGCGGCGGCCGGACCTGTTCCCCGTATTGCGCGTTCTCGCCGACCGAAAGCCGGCGCCGGCGCGATTCCTGATTCTGGGCAGCGCTTCGCCCGCGCTGCTCCGGCAGTCGTCCGAATCACTCGCGGGCCGCATCGAGCTTATCGCGGTGTCCGGCTTTTCGCTGGCGGAAGTGGGTCCACCCGCGTTGGCACGACATTGGCTGCGCGGCAGTTTCCCGCGCAGCTTCCTTGCCCGATCCGCTTCGGACAGTGCGATCTGGCGGCGGCAGTTCGTGCAGACATTCGTCGAGCGGGACATCCCGCAGCTCGGTATTTCGATTCCGTCCGCTGCAATGTTGCGTTTCTGGACGATGGTCGCGCACTTCCATGGCCAGATTTGGAATGCTGCCGAGCCGGCTCGCTCGCTCGGACTCAGCGAGCCGACAGTGCGACGCTATCTCGACCTGCTCACGGGGTTGTACATGGTCCGGCAGCTTCTGCCCTGGCACGAGAACCTCAAGAAGCGGCAGGTACGCTCACCGAAGATCTATCTGCGCGACAGCGGCCTGTTGCACTCGCTGCTTGGCATCGGATCGGAGCGCGACCTGCTCGTTCATCCGAAATGTGGCGCTTCGTGGGAAGGCTACGCCATCGAAGAGGCGCTAAAGGCCGTGCCGAGCGGAGAAGCGTACTTCTGGGCGACCCATCAGGGCGCCGGACTGGATCTGCTGGTCCAGCGCAATGGCCGCCGAATCGGGATCGAAGCCAAACGGGCGGATGCTCCGTCTTTGACGGCGTCGATGCGCATCGCGCTCTCTGATCTCCACCTCGATCGGCTGATCGTGCTCTATCCCGGAGATCGAAATTACGATTTGGCCGACCGTGTTTCGGTCATGCCATTGAAAACGCTCGCCAGTCCCGGCAACGCGCTCCTGCGCGCGTAACCCACGGCCGAACGGATCCAAACGCGGTACTGTCGATGACCCCTGCGCTCCGACCCGTGCCATGTCCACCGACCTTCCATTCCTGTCGCTGACCCACCTCGCACGCCACCTCGCCGAGGGTGAAACGAATTCGCACGAGATCGTCGCGGCATGCCTCGCGCGGATCGACGCGCTGGACCCCCACCTGCATGCGTTCATCGACGTCTGGCGTGACGAGGCGCTCGCCCGCGCCAATGCCGCCGACCGCGAGCGCCGGTCCGGCATCAAATGCGGTCCATTGCACGGGCTGCCAATCGCGCTCAAGGACCTGCTGCACGTCGCGGGGCGCCAGACGACCGCCGGTTCGAAGAGCTGGTTGGGACGCATCTCGGACCACACGGCGACCGCGGTCGAGCTTCTCGTCACCGCCGGGATGATCCCGCTCGGCAAGACGCACATGGTCGAATTCGCGTTCGGAGGCTGGGGCCGCAACGAGCCGATGGGCGCGCCGTGGAATCCATGGGACCTGACGACGCACCGCGTGGCGGGCGGCTCGTCGAGCGGCGCCGCGGTGGCCGTCGCCGCCGGCCTTGCGCCCGCGGCGATCGGCTCCGACACCGGCGGCTCGATCCGCATTCCGGCAGCACTCTGCGGCCTGACGGGGCTCAAGCCGACCTACGGTCTCGTGAGCCTCCATGGCGCGGTGCCGCTCGCGACCACGCTAGATTCCATTGGGCCGCTCACGCACACGGTCGACGATGCCGCGTTGCTCCTCGCCGCGATGGCCGGCCCCGATCCGCGCGATCCCGCGACGCTCACCGCTCCCCTTTTCGACCCCGTGACCGCGCTCGCGGGCGATGCGGACCTTCGCGGAATGCGGATTACGGCGCTCGCAAGCGAACAGTTTCCCGCGTGCACGCTGCCGGACGTCGTGCGCGCACGCAACGCCGCGCTGAAGGTGCTGCGCGACCTCGGCGCGAGCATTGCCGAAGAACCCTTCCCCCTCGATTTCGACGACCTGATGGTGCGCAACGGCCGGATCATCGCCGCCGAGGCGTACGCGGTGCATCGCGCGTACATCGAGGACGAAGCGCTGACGATCGACCCGTGGGTGCGCAAGCGCACGCTCGCCGGCAAGTCCATCGGCGCCGCCGATTACATCGATGAGCTCGCCGCGCGGCGCCGGACGGCGGCGCGGTTCGCCGACTGGATGCGCGGCCGCGATGCGCTGCTTACACCCACGCTGCCGATCACCGCGACGCCAATTGCGGACGTCGACGAGTCCTCGACGCCGCTCGCGACGTGGACGCGCGCCGCCAACTACCTCGGCGCGTGCGCGCTGTCGCTGCCGGCGGGATTGTCGGCGGACGATCTGCCGATCGGCGTGCAACTGCTCGGCGCGCCGTTCGCCGAAGCCACCGTAATCCGGATCGGGCGCGCGTTCCAGGCCGCCACCGACTGGCATTTGCGGCGGCCGAAGACGTAGGGAACCTCTAAGCAATCGCGTGGGACTTGCTTAGAGGTTCCTTTGCCCTCTACCGTCGTTCGAAAGGGAGCTGCGAGCGCTCCGGATCGAGCTGCGGGCCCAATTCGTAGATGTTGCGGTAGCCGTAAGTGTAGAGCGCGATGTACGTGGAAAGGTTGAGCGACGCGGCGGGCAGTTTCGAGGGAAACGGTCCCTCGGCATTGCGGAAGTTGTTGTTGCAGTAGATCAGGATCCGGGTGGACGGATCGGGAATCGTTCGCCGCAGCGAATCGACGGCGATGTCGGGAAAGCTCAAGTTGACGGCACCGGCAACGTGCAGCTCGTCATACTTTTCCCGGCTGCGCGCATCGAGCACGATCGTGCTGGGCTCGCGGGCGAGGTGGAGGAATTCCTGTTCGGACAGCCGCCGCGTGTCGCGATGCGCCGCCGCTGCCGCCGCAATCTGCAGATATCCCGACATGTCGATCGCCGGATTGGCGACCGCCCGCTGCTGCGCGCCTGCGGCGGACGCCAGCAGGTATATGCAGAGCGCGAATAGCGCCGCACAATGCCGCATGTGGAGGCTCCTCAGATCGGTCGCTCCGACACCAGCGACACGAAGCCTATAACGGTGGACGTCGGTGCGGCGTTTACCGAAAATGCAAGACGGGAATGCAAGGGCCGCTGCCCCTGTTACCCTTTCCGGGTACGATCGAGCCTTGAAGGAGGAATCCCATGCGAATTCTGACAGGTGTGCTGCTGACGTTTGCAGGTGTTTCCGTCGCGTGCGCGGCGGATATCGAAGCCGGCAAGGCGAAGGCTGCCACGGTGTGCGCCGCTTGCCACGGCGCCCTCGGCGTCAGCGTCAGCGACGCCATTCCCAATCTCGCGGGGCAGAAGGCCCGGTACATCGAGCTGCAGTTGAACGCGCTCAAGGGCGGGACGCGCAAGAACGCGATCATGAACGCGATCGCAGCGCAGCTTTCGAGCGACGACATCGCCAATCTCGCCGCACATTTCGCCGCTCAGCAGGGTGCCGCCAGCATGGCCAAGTCGGATTTCCTGCCCAACCTCGCCAAATCCGGCGTCGCTTTCCCCGAAAACTACAAGGCGACGTTCACCAGGTACCACACGATCAATTTCCCGGAAACGAAGCAGGTGCGTTACTACTTCGCCAACGACACCGCGTTGCAGGCGGCGAAGGCGGGCAAACCGTTGCCCGACGGCTCGGTGCTGCTCGCCGAGTTCTACTCGGCCAAGCTCGACGCCGACCAGAAACCGGTGATGGGAAGCGACGGCTTCTTCGCCCCGGACCAGCTCATCTCTTATTCGGCGATGGCGCGCGACGCCGGCTGGGGCAAGGACATCCCGGACATGCTGCGCAACGAAAACTGGAACTACGCGGTGTTCACGCCAGCGAAACAGCAGCGCCCCGGCGTGAACCAGGCCGAGTGCCTCGCCTGCCACAAACCGCTCGACAAGACGAGCTACACGTTCACGCTGAAGCAGCTCACCGACGTCGCCAAGGCGAAGTGAGCCGAAAAGGGGCGGCGGCGTCCGTGCGCGCCGCTAGGACTGCAGCGCGCGCCAGACGCGCTCGGCCGTGAACGGCATCTGCAGCGTATCTGCGCGTGCGCCGAGGCCTGCACGTGCGAGCGCGTCGATCACGGCGTTGACGGTCGCCGGCGTCGCGCCGATGGTGCCGAGCTCCCCGACCCCTTTGACACCCAGCGGATTGTTGATCGACGGCGTCGACTCGTCCATCGCCATCTCGAAATGCCGGATCATCGCCGCGCGCGGCAGCGCGTAGTCGAGGAAGCTCGCGGTCAGCGCCTGCCCTGACGCGCGGTCGTAGACGTATTGCTCGCACAGCGCCTGGCCGATGCCTTGCACGGCGCCGCCTTCGAGCTGCCCGATGACGATCATCGGATTGACGACGCGACCGACGTCGTTGACGGACCAGTAGCCCACGACGTCGACGGCGCCGGTCTCCGGATCGATCTCGACTTCGCAGACATGGCAGCCGTTGGGCCAGGTGGCGTCCGCCACGGAACTCACCGAGTCGAGCACGATCCGCTCGCGCGGCTGCCGGCGTGCAAGATCGAACAACCCGATGGTTCGGTCGGTGCCGCCGATACGGAAGGTCCCATCGCGGTACTCGATGTCGCTCGCGGCGGCCTCCAGCTCCGTGGCCGCAAGCTCCCGCGCCTTCGTGACCGTTCGTTCGGCCGCGACGTGCACCGCCGATCCGCCGACGAAGAGCGAGCGCGACCCGGCGCTGCCGAATCCGGTGCCGCGGTCGGTATCGCCCTGAACGATCCGGATCTTGTCGATCGGCACGCCGAACACGTCGACCGCGAGCTGCGCGTACGTGGTGGCGAGCCCTTGCCCCATCGCTTGCGTGGCGGAGAAGATCTCGATCTCTCCCTCGCCGGTCACCGTGACCGTCACCCGCTCCTCGAAGGCATCGGCGCCGGTCCATTCGATGAACGTCGCGAGGCCGCGCCCGCGCAGGCGGCCGCGCGCCTTCGCCGCGGCGGCGCGCGCGGCGAAGCCGTCCCAGTCGGCGAGGGCGAGCCCCTGCTCCATGACCGCCTCGAACTTGCCGGTGTCGTAGGTCTTGTTCATCGCGTTCACGTACGGCATCTGCTGCGGCCGGATCATGTTGCGCCGGCGCAATTCCACCGGATCGATGCCGGTCCGGCGCGCCGCCGCGTCCATCAACCGTTCGATGATGTAGATCGCCTCGGGTCGGCCGGCACCGCGGTACGGTCCGGTCGGCGCGGTGTGCGTCAATACGCCCTCGATGCGAATGTCGATGGTGCGTATGTCGTAGATCGAAGTCGCCACCCACGGCCCGATCATAAGCTGAATCACCACGCCCGCCGGCGTCGCGTAGGCGCCGAGATTCGCGCGCGAGGACACGCGCAGCGCAAGGATCCGCCCCTGCGCATCGAGCGCCAGCTCCGCCTTGCTCGCGAGATCGCGCCCGTGGCTCGCGGCGAGGAATTCCTCGAGGCGTTCGGCGCACCACTTGATCGGCCGCTTGAGCGAGCGCGTGCAGTACGCCGCGACGACGTCTTCCGGGTAGAGCGTCGTCTTCATCCCGAACCCGCCGCCGACATCGCCGACGCGCACGCGTACCTTGTCGGTCGGAATGCCCAGCACCGATGCGCACAATTCGTCGCGCAATCCGGTGGGCGTCTGGCAGCTGACAGTCAACGTCGTGCGATCGGTGGCCGGATCGAATTCGGCAAGCGTCGCGCGGGGCTCGATCGGGCACGGCGCGAGGCGCTGGTTGACGAGATCGAGCGTCACGACGTGCGCAGCCTCTGCGAACGCCGCAGCGGTCGCGGCGGCATCGCCGTGGCGCAGTTCGCAGGCGACGTTTCCCGTTGCCTCCGGCCACACGAGCAGCGCGCCCGGCGCGGTCGCATCGGCGAGATCCGCGACCATTGGCAACGGTTCGTAACGGACGTCGATCGCCTCCACGGCGTCGCGCGCCGCGTCGCGCGTTTCCGCGATCACCGCCGCCACGGCTTCGCCGACGAAGCGCACGGCCCCGACGGCGAGCGCGTGATGCGGCGGCGAGGCGGTTGGCGACCCGTCGCCGCGCTTGAAATCGGCCGACGCCGGAATAGGCTTCACACCGGCGCGGACCAGGTCCTCACCGGTGACGATGGCGACGACGCCCGGGATCGCCGCTGCTGCCTTCGTGTCGACGGACGCGATCCGCGCATGCGGATGTGGCGAGCGCAGGAAAAGGAGGTACGCCTGACCCGGCGCCGACACGTCGTCGGCAAAGCGGCCGGCGCCGGCGAGAAGGGCGTCGTCCTCGACGCGGCGCACGGACTTGCCGCTGCCGAAGCGGGCATAGGGCGATTCTGCGGACATGCTCGTTGGGGGAAGTGAGCCGCCATACTGCCACGCAGCGGGCGGCGTCGCACGCGCGGCCCGTGCGGCGGCGCTGCAGCTTCGATCCCCCAAACAAGTCCGGTTCCTTGGCCGTGAACCCCGGCACTCAACGTGATCTGGTTCGTCACGCGCTCGGCGACGTGCGGCATCAGCTCAGCTCCCTTGCCCGGGGACCGGCGCGCTCGGGGTGACCGGGTCCGTGACTCGCCCGGCGACGTGCGGAATCATCGCTCTGGAGGCCGTCGTCGCTTGCGCTGCTGTGTCGTGCACGCCGACGAGCCCGTCGAGGGCACCGATGAGGTGGTGGCCCGTCACGGCCATCGACCCGACCAGGAGAATGACGACGATCGCGGCGTCGAGACCCCCGAGGACCGCACGCTGGATGCGGTTGGCGGCGAAGAAGCGGGAGATACCGAGGTGAGATGCAGGACGGCCTTCGGCGGTCATTGCGTGCATCGGGACATCGCTCCCGACGGCTTCCACGCGCGCAGGGAATCCGCGCGGCTCCGCCAGGACCTGCCCCAGCGCTTCGAGCCCGACATCCTCGCCGCGGTCCGGAAGCGTTTGCGGTGGTGGCGATGCGCACCGGCGAGTAGCGGCGGCGGACCGCGCAAACGCCGTGCGGTCGACCGCGTTGCCGCTGGGGTCAAATGCGAGCGATATTCTCATGACAATCTCCGCGTCGAAGTATTCGGTGGTTCCGAGCTGTTCTCTTACTATGGGAGGCAGTGTAGGATCGACGATGGGCCGCTACAAGCGATTTGTTTTGCGGCTATGATGTGAGCGCAATTCACATATAACGGAGGCTCGCATGGATCTGCGCCTTCCCCCGATGCAGGCGTTGCGCGCCTTCGAAGCGGCAGCGAGCGCGCGCAGCCTGACGAAGGCCGCGGCGATGCTGCATCTGACCCACGGAGCAATCAGCCACCAGATCAAGGCACTGGAAGCGGACCTCGGTGTGCGGCTGGTCGAGCGTGCAGGCCGGGGCATTCGCCTGACCGATGAGGGTGAGCGCTTCGCGAATCGCGTGCGCGTCGCCTTTGCGGAGCTGGCCGCGGCGGTACGGGAGATGACGGAGCACGCGAACCCGCGTCAGTTGCGCGTCAGCGTGCTGCCGTCGTTCGCCGCGCGCTGGCTGTTGCCGCGGATGGGTCGCTTCCTTGCGGCGCATCCGGACATCGACCTCGACGTGCGCGCGAATCTCGCGCTCGCCGATTTCCAGCGTGACGATACCGATGTCGCGATCCGCTACGGCTTCGGCGATTGGCCGGGTTTGATCGCCGAACATCTGCTCGACGAAATCTCGTTCCCGGTGTGCAGCCCGCGCCTGGCGCAGGGAAAGTTGCCGGTCGTTCCACAGGATCTCGCGCGCCACACGTTGTTGCGCTGCGAGGACGAATTCTGGAAGCCGTGGTTCGAGGCGGCGGGCCTCGACTGGCCGGAGCCCGCGCGCGGACCGATGTTCAACGACTCGTCGCACATGCTGCAGGCCGCCGCCGAAGGTCAGGGCATCGCCCTTGGGCGGAGCTCGCTGCTCGCCAACGACCTGCACAACGGCGTGCTCGTGCGGCTGTTCGAGCCGGTAGTCCCGGCGCCACGCAAGTATTTCCTCGTCTATCCGCCGCGGCTCGCTAACACCGCGAAAATTGCGGCATTCCGGCAGTGGGTGCGTGACGAGGTTGCCGCAGAGCGGCCGATCCCGACTCGGAGCGCCGGGACGGTAGGGAACGGGGAGTCGGGCTCGACGATGGCTTCGGTTCGCCGCAATAGGAAGCCGCGGTCCAGAGGGCGACGGTGATCAGGCTTGGCGTTTCACCGGTTCGCATGACGATCCGCGGGTCATCCAGCGGCGAAGGCCCGTCCGGCGCCCGGGCACCGCAAACGCCGACCTGCGGGTCCCGGCGCGACCGCGGTCACGAACCCAACGCTCCCTTGCCGCGCCACCCGCGACGGTCGGCGCGGCGCACGGGCGCGGCCATGCCTTCGCCGCTTCCCGTCACACGCGCTGCAGCCGAGCGGTGCGCCGCCGGGACGGGCAGTGCGTTGTGGCACACCGCGATCGAAAGCAGTGCCGTCGCGTAAACCTGTACACTTTTCCCCCAGCGCCGCCTGCGTCGCGAAGTCCGGCGCGGCCTCGCCGATGTCGCGAGCAGCGTGCACAGGCAGGGACGGCATCCCTAACGCTGGCGCACAAGCAAGGAATCGTGGCATGGCGAACAGTCGTGCTGCTGACGGAGCCCGAGGCCAGGCTCTTCCTGCGATTGCAGATTGTTATGCTCGGCCCGCTGGCGCCGGAGGAACAGTTGCAGCTCCCCACGCCGTAGCCATGGCCACGCGACCGACCCCGATCGTTGTGCTTCTTCTTGCCGCCGTCTGCCTTGCCGGCGCGGGCGTGGCATCGCCGAGGCGGGACTTCGCGTCGGCTCGAAACGCTTCACCGAGTCGTACATCCTGGGCGAGATCCTCAAGCAGACGGGAGAGGCAGCGGGCGAAGGGAGCGCTGCGCACAGCAAGGGACTCGGCAACACGGCGATCGTGCTGAACGCGTTGACGAGCGGCAACATCGACGCCTATCCCGAATACACGGGCACGATCGCGAAGGAAATACTCAAGCTCGATGCCGTGCCGCCGCTCTCCGAGCTCAACGCGCGCTTGGCGCCGATGGGGCTCGCCGTCGCGGTGCCGCTCGGCTTCAACAACACCTACGCCATTGCCGTACGCGCCGACGATGCACGCGCGAAGGGCATCGCACGGCTGTCCGATCTCGCCGCGCATCCGGAGCTCAAGCTCGGGCTCTCGCAGGAGTTTCTCGGCCGTGCCGATGGGTGGCCCGGATTGAAGCGGGCCTACGGCCTGCCGTTCGACACGCCGCGCGGGCTCGATCACGGCCTTGCCTACGAGGCGATCGGACAACGCCAGGTCGATGCGATCGACATCTACTCGACCGACGCCAAGCTCGACAAGTTCGGCCTCACGGTGCTCGCCGACGATCGCAACTACTTTCCGCGCTACGATGCCGTGCTGCTGTATCGCGCCGACCTGCCGCAGCGGCTGCCGCGCACGTGGCGTGCGCTCGCTCAGCTGGAAGGCAGCATCGACGACGCATCGATGCGCCGGATGAACGCCGCTGCCGAGCTCGAGGGCAAGGACTTTGCCGCGGTCGCAGCGGGCTTCCTCGCCCAGCGTGCCGGCATCGCGACGGCCGCTGCGCCGACGGCACAGTCGCGTTCGGCCGATCTGTGGCACAAGCTCTTCGGGCCGGATTTCGCGCGGCTCACGCTCGAGCAGGTGGCGCTCGTGTTCCTGTCGCTGGCCGCAAGTGTCGCCGTCGGTATCCCGCTCGGCATCCTCGCCGCCAAGCGTCCTGCGACCGCCGGCGTGATTCTCGGTGCCTCCGGGGTCGTGCAGACCATTCCGGCGCTCGCGCTGCTCGCCTTTCTCATTCCTGTCACGGGGCGTATCGGTGCGGTGCCGGCGTTCATCGCGCTTGCGCTGTACGCGCTCTTGCCTATCGTCCGCAATACGCACGCCGCGCTGATCCAAGTCGGCAAGGGGATGAAGGATGCCGCGCGTTCGCTGGGGATGGAAGCCGGCACGATCCTCGCGAAGATCGAGCTGCCGCTCGCCGCACCGACGATTCTCGCCGGCATCAAAACCTCCGCGGTGATCAACGTCGGCACCGCGACGATCGCCGCGTTCATCGGCGCGGGCGGTTACGGCGAACGCATCGTCACCGGCCTCGCGTTGAACGATCATGCGCTGTTGCTCGCCGGCGCCATTCCCGCTGCTGCCCTCGCATTGCTGATCGAGGGTGATCTTCCGCGTGGGCGAGCGGTGGCTGATTCCCGAAGGAATCCGCGAGCTTCGTTAGGCCTGATCGAACAGCGACGGCGTCGGTTCGGCGACGGCAGCGCGTGGGCGTCGACAACGGCGTCCGCCGGGCTGAGCGCTCCGACCCGAACGCCGAGCAGCCGGATGCGCCGCTCGAGCGGCACCCGCTTCAGGCATTCGCCGGCGGCACGACGAATGAGCGTCGCGTCGTGGGTTGGCGCGTCGATGGTCCGGTCGCGCGTCACGGTCTTGAAATTGTCGTAGCGGAGCTTGAGACCGATCGTCCTGCCGACGTAGCCCTTGCGCTTCAGGTCTTCGGCCACGCCGACGCACAATCCGGTGAAGATACGCGACAGCTCCTCGCGGTCGCGCGTGGCGGAGAGATCGCGCTCGAACGTCGTCTCGCGGCTGATCGATTTCGGCTCGCTCTCCGTCACCAGGGGCCGGTCGTCGCGCCCGTTCGCCGCGGCGGATAGCCACGCGCCGTAATGACGCCCGAAGTGTTCGATCAGCCATTGCGGATCGGCAAGGGCGAGCTCGCCGATCGTGTGGATGCCCAGCGCGTCGAGCTTGGCGCTCGATTTCGGACCGATGCCGTTGATCTTGCGCGGGGCAAGCGGCCAGATGCGCGCCGCGATGTCGGCCGGTCGCAGCATCGTAAGGCCGCCCGGCTTGTCGAGTTCGGAGGCGAGCTTCGCCAGCAGCTTGTTCGGCGCGATGCCGATCGAGCAGGAGAGTCCCGTCGCGGCGCGCACCGCTTCCCTGATCGCCCCCGCGACATCGCGCGCGCGCCACCAGGCGTCGTCGGCCGCATCGGCATCTGCATTGACGTGCTCGGGCAACGTCACGCCGGTCAGGTCGATGTAGATCTCGTCGATCCCGTTGTCCTGGATCTGCGGCGCGATCGCGGCGACAGCGGCCTTGAACAGCCGCGAATACCGGCGATAGGCGTCGAAATCGGTCGGCAGCAGGATCGTGTCCGGTGCGAGCTGCGCCGCCTTCATCAGGCCGAGCGCCGAATGCAGGCCGAGTGCGCGCGCTTCGTAAGTCGCCGTCGTGATGACACCGCGGCCGACGTAGCCGGCGAGGGTCGCGAACCGGCGGACCACGCGACCCGTCGCCGGATCGATCGCTCTCCTCGGGCTGATGGCGGCGCCCGCCCCCGATGACGACCGGCCGCCCGCGCAACTCCGGATAACGCAACAGCTCGACCGACGCGTAGAAGGCGTCCATGTCGAGGTGGGCGATCAGGCGTGGTGGTTCGTTGGGCATCGCCTGCGAAGGCGTGGCGTGGAACTCGATAGTCTAGAGGAAGTGCGCAACCGATTCGGGCAGGATAAGATTCGGCCATGCCGGCGCGGTTTCGAGACTACCGGCCGCCGCCGCGAATCCCGACCCCGCCACCGAATCGCCCGCTGCCCATGAGCCACAAGCACGACAACCTGATCCGCGCCATCTTTCACGATCCCATCAGCGGCAACATCCAGTGGCGCGAGATCGAGTCGCTGCTGCGCCACCTGGGCGCCGACGTGGAGTCGCTTTCCGGGACCCGCGTCCGGGTGAAGCTCAACGGCCACGAGGGCATCCTGCACCGGCCGCACGGCGGCAATGCGCTCGGCCGGCAGGACGTCGTGCACCTGCGCGAATATCTCGCCCACGCGCGCGTCACGCCGTCGCTGTACGAGGCCGGGCGCAAGGGGTGACGATCAGACCCGATCTTTCGCAGCGGTTTGTACGATGGCGGGCCGGTGCGTGAAGACTCGACTCTGACTCTCGGTTCCGCGCACCTGTTATAATTCCCCGCGATAGCCGCCCGCCGCTCTCCGGCCGGCGGCTTTTGTTTTGTGCCGGCGCCCCCACATCTTGGGCCGCGCCCCGATCTCATGAACGCCACCGCCTTCCCCACCGACCTTGTGCGCGATGTCGCCAAGCGGAGGACGTTCGCCATCATCTCGCACCCGGATGCGGGCAAGACCACGCTGACCGAGAAGCTCCTGCTCTTCGGCGGCGCGATCCAGATGGCGGGCACGGTCAAGGCGCGCAAGAGCGCGCGCCACGCCACGTCGGACTGGATGGAGGTGGAGAAGCAGCGCGGCATCTCGGTCACGTCTTCGGTGATGCAGTTCGAGTACGCGGGCCACACGATCAACCTGCTCGACACGCCGGGCCACCAGGATTTCTCCGAGGACACCTACCGCGTGCTCACCGCCGTCGACGCCGCGGTGATGGTGATCGACGCGGCGAAGGGTGTCGAGGAACAAACGATCAAGCTGCTGGACGTCTGCCGGCTGCGCGCCACGCCGATCATCACGTTCGTCAACAAGATGGACCGCGAGGTGCGCGAGCCGCTGGCGCTGCTGGCCGAGATCGAATCGGTCCTGAAGATCGACTGCGCGCCGGTAAGCTGGCCGGTGGGCATGGGCAAGCGCTTCCGCGGCGTGTTCGATCTGCGCCACGACCGGCTGCAACGGTTCACTCCCGGCGAGGAGCGCCTGAGCGCCGACGCCGAGCTGATCGAGGGGCTGGCGAACCCGCGGCTCGAAGCGTTGTTCCCCGACGAGACGGCCGCGTTGCGCCACGACGTGGAACTGATCCGTGCGGCGAGCCACCCGTTCGACCTCGACGCGTTCCTGGCGGGGCGCCAGACGCCTGTGTTCTTCGGTTCCGCGATCAACAACTTCGGCGTCCAGGAGATCCTGCAGGCGCTCGTCGATTGGGCGCCACCGCCGCAACCGCGCGACGGCACGCTGCGCACCGTGCATCCCGCCGAAGCGCCGTTCACGGGCTTCGTGTTCAAGATCCAGGCGAACATGGACCCGAAGCATCGTGACCGGATCGCGTTCTTCCGCGTTTGCTCGGGCCGCTACGTTCCGGGGATGAAGGTGCGCCACCTGCGGGCCGGGCGCGAGATGAAGCTCGGCAACGCGCTGACGTTCATGGCCAACGAGCGCGTGAAAAGCGAGGACGCGGTGGCCGGCGACATCATCGGCATCCACAACCACGGGCAACTCTCGATCGGCGACACGCTGACCGAGGGCGAAGCGCTCGCGTTCAAGGGCATTCCGTATTTCGCGCCGGAACTGTTTCGCATCGCGCGGCCGCGCGACCCGTTCAAGGCGAAGCAGCTTTCGAAAGGTCTGCAGGAGCTCGGGGAGGAAGGCGCGATCCAGGTCTTTGCAGCGACGCACGGCAACGCGCTGCTGCTGGGCGCCGTCGGCCAGCTGCAGTTCGAGATCGTCGCGCACCGGCTGGCGAGCGAGTACAAGGTCGACGCGATCTACGACCCCGCCAACGTCGCGACCGCGCGCTGGCTCACTTTTCCGGACGCGAACGCGCGCCGCAATTTCGAGCGCGAACAGGCGGCGGCGCTCGCGACCGACGTCGATGGCAATCCGGTATTCCTGGCGACCAACAAGTACAACCTGCAGGTGACGGTCGAACGCTGGCCGAAGGTCGGCTTTCACGCGACGCGCGAGCACGGGCAACGCCTCGCCCACGCTTAAGCAGCGCAGCCGCGCGTACGGCCGGATCAACCCTTGGGGGGAAGCCCGGCCGGTGGCGGCGTGTTCGGCGGCGGGTAGTTCGGTGGTGGGTAGTTCGGCGGCGGATAGCCGTAATTCGGCCGCGCATAGGTGGGCGGACCACTGTAGCCCGTGCGGACCGGGATCTGGTTGCCATTCGCGTACATGCATTGCAGGTACGCAGCGTCGTACTGCCGCTGCACCTGGTAGTACGAAACACCGGCTGCGTTGCTCCCCGCGGCGGCGCCAAAGAGAAGGCCGGTGCCGGCGCCGATCGCCGCACCGGGTCCCGCCTGACCGGTCGCCGAGCCGATAATCGCGCCGGCAGCGGCGCCGAGCGCCGCACCGGCCACCGAACTCGCCGCGGCGCTGTCGGCGGCCGCCTGGTTGGCGTTCGTGCCGCCGACGGCAGCCTGCGCGAATTGTTGGCAAGCAGCCGCATCGCGCTGGAAGGCGTCAAAGCTCTTGCCGGTTCCCGGGAGCGCCATGACCGACGGACCGCTCGGCATGGTTGCGCAAGCGCCAAGCAACAGGCACGCCGCCAAGGGCGGCAACGTCGATCGGGTTTTCATGCGGGTCGCATCCTGATTGTGACGGCCGTCACTGCGGCGCCGGGGGAGGTTGCGTCGGGTCCGGCGTGACTCTCACCCAAGCCTTGGTGCAGCTCTGAACGTACGGATAGTAGCCGGGCGGATCCATGCAATAGAACCACGTCACCGCGGCCGTGCTGGAGGTGCCTGGGGGGGCGTAAGTGGACGGGGCACTCTGCGGCTGCTGGACATAGGCGACCGGATCCTGGGGAATGTAGGTCGGATACGGCGCATAAGCGTAGGGGTATCCGTAGTCGTAGTACGCAGTGCCGCCCCAATACGGCCAGCCGTAGCCGTAGCCGAATCCATACCACGGCGCGCCGAGATAAATCCCGACGCCACCGCCGTACCAGCCTGGGTATCCGTACCAGCCGCCGCGGTAGCCTCCGTAATACCCGCCGCGGTAGCCACCATAGTAGCCGCCGCGGTAGCCGCCGTAATAGCCGCCGCGGTAGCCGCCGTGATTACCCCCCTGCCAGGCGCGACCGCCCGGCGCGCCGCCTTGCCATGCGCCGCCGCCACCGCCGCCACGGGAGTAGCCTCCGCCACCGCCCGAGTAGCCGCCGTGACCGGCCCCACCGCCGCCCCCACCGCCGCCGCCACCACCGCGGCCCTGCGCGATCGCGGCATCGGCCACGCAAAGCGCGGCCACCGCTGCAATGAGTGCAAGCGCTAGCTTCTTCATCGCGTGCCCTCCTCCAATCGAATGCGGCGTCCGCCAACACCCTCCCGACGGATCGATCCGCCCCATGCCAACGATAACGCCGGCAGGGTATTTCCGTTGACGATGGCTGTGCGAGGCGCGCCTGTCGTCAGAAACTCAGACGACGGCCGGCGTCGGATCGCGTCGGCGCGGCAGGTAGGGGTGCGTTCGCTTCGTCCGCAGCGGCATCGACGCCGAATAGTTCGACGAATGCCTGCTTGTAGTCGCCGTTGCCGACCGAAAGGCTGTTGTTGTGGCCGGCATTCGGCACCAGCAGCAGCTTTTTCGGAGCGGGCGCCGCGTCGAACAGCGCCTGGCTGAAACGCGAGGGCACGTAGCGATCACCGGCACCGTGCACGACGAGCACCGGCATCCTGATCTGCCGGATCTTGCCGAGCGAATCGAACTTCTGCGACAAGAGCCCTGTGGGCAGCCACCCGTTGCTCAACTCCGACGCCATGTCGGGAAGCGAGGTGAAAGACGATTCGACGATCAACCCGCGTGCGGCAACGCCTTCGCTCGCGAGCTCCGCAGCGAGATCCACGGCCACCGCGCCGCCGAGCGAGTGGCCGTAGATGAAGCGGCGCGAGGCGTCGGGTTCGCGCATGGCGAGCCATTGCCAGCCAGCCCGCGCGTCTTCGTACACGCTCGCCTCGGACGGGAGGCCCCCGTCGCTCTTCCCGAAGCCGCGATAATCGATCGCAAACACCGAGAACCCGAATCCGCGCAGCTGGGCGATGCGGTGCAGGTGCCCGGTGAGGTTCCAGCGCGCGCCATGGAGATAGAACACGACCGGAGCCTTCGGATTGTCGTCGGGCCACCACCAGGCGTGGATGCGTTGCCGCTCCGGGCCATCGCCGACCGGCAGATAGACATCCTGGACCGCCGCCGGCATGCCGCTGAACCAGCCTGCGTCGCCGCGGACGGGGCGAAAGATGAGTTCGCGCTCACGCTCCGCAAGGCCGATGCAGCCGCTCGCCAGCAAGGCGAACGCGGCCACCCAGGCGGCGATTCGCAGCCGTCTTGCACGGAGGCAGGGGCGTCGATTCATGAAGGTCGGGCGCAGCGTTCGCAGGTTACCTCATAATGCGGGTCCCGCAGGTCGGCATCGCATGCCACACACAAGACGAGGAAAGACGAGGAGCCCGGATGTCAACGCCCGACCCCGCGTCGCCGCTGACACAGGAAGAACGCGATCGGCTGGAGGCGCTGCTCGGCTCCGAGGCGTTCCGCGACGAGGCGCTGCCGCTGGATGCGCTGCAGGGACTGTTCTTCGCCGTAGCAATCGGACCCGACCTGCTATTGCCCTCGCACTGGATGCCGGTTGCCTTCGGCGACGATACCAAGTTCGCAAGCGAGGACGAGGCGCGGGCGGCGCTAACGCTGATGATGCGCTACTACAACCAGTCCGTGGCGGAAGCAGCGAAGGACGGCTTCGAACTCCTGCTGTACGAAACCGCGGAAGGCGGCAAGGACTACGCGACCTGGTGCGGCGGCTTTCTCGAGGGCGTCGGGCTGGCCGAGGTCGACTGGTTCGAGCGCGGTGAACCCGACGAGGTCGACGAGCTCCTCTACCCGTTCATCGTCCTGGCCGGCGAACTGCCGGCGAAGGAACGGCGCGCGTTCAAGCCCGGCAAGTGGCAGGACCTGGTCCGGTCATGTGAGGAGGGACTGGCCGACGCCATCGTCGATGTCCGCGAATACTGGAAGGCGCTGCGCCATCCGCCGAAGACCGTCCGCCGCCCGACGCCGAAGACCGGGCGCAACGATCCATGTCCATGCGGGAGCGGAAGGAAGTACAAGCACTGCTGCGGCGCGCCGACGCGGCTACATTGACGAGCTTGCGCGGCATGGATTCGTCAAGCCGCAAGAATTCCACGATCATGCATCGCATCGTGCGGCGGAATGATGTGTTGCGTGCAACCGGCTATCGAGGTGACGAGTGACGACGAGCAAATTCGCAGCCGTTAGCCTGATTGCCGTCCTTCTCTCGGCCGCTTCGATCGCGTTGGCGCAGTCTCCATCCGGCGGCACCCGTGGCGGAACGGGCGGCGCTAGCGGCTCCACCTCGCGGTTACCCGAGAGCAAAGGCGACCGGCGGGTCATCGATGCACCGGTGAGCCTCCAGGGTCAGGCGCAGATGCAGTTGAGCGAGTTGCAGGACGAGTTGAGACTCACTCCGGCGCAGCAAGGAAGCTGGGGGGCGTACTCGGACCGGGTGTTGAAGCTTGCCGACGACATCGCGCGCACCCGTTTCGCCGCGCGCAGGACGGCGAGTGGTGAGAGCGCGTTGCAACAGTTCGAGAGCCTTGCCGACGTCGCACGCAACCGAATGACCGCGGTCGAGGAAATTGCCGAAGCCGGGAAAGCCCTTTATGCCGGCCTGTCACCGGACCAGAAAAGGATTGCCGATCGTCGCCTGGCGCCGATTGCGCTGCAGCTCGCGGGTGCAGGGACGGTGGCGCCCACCGCGGCAATGGAGGACGCAGGCCTCGGCGGGCGCCCGCGCAGCCCGTAGCATCGCGTTCCCGCGCGCCACTGCCGCCGGGATCAGAAGACCGAGGCGGTCAGACCTCGAATCCCCCCTGCACGCGCAGGGCGCGCGATGCAGGACCGGAGAGGAGTTCCACGAAGCGCCGCGCGCACTCCACGTCGCGCGCGGCCGTCGCGACGGCCGCCACATAGCTGGTCGCGAGCTCGAATTCCGGCGGCAGCGGCCCGACCAGTGCCACGCCCGGCGTGTAGTTGATCTCGGTGATCTGCGTGCAGCCGAGGAGGCCGCGCTCGCCGGATTGCGCAAGTTCCTGCATCGCCGCCGCGCCGTTCGGAAAGGTGCGCAGGCGCGATTCCACCGCGGCGTAGATCGAGAGCCGCTTCAGCACCACGACAAAATGGATGCCCGCGGTGGCGCGCCGCGGATCCGGGAACAGAATGCCAGCCGCGGCGATGAGCGTACTGCGCAACGATGGCCCGTCGTGAATGTCGGGCTGCACCTCGCCCGCCCGAACCGCGACGCCGGTGCGCACCCGTCCCAGCGGCGCGCTGGGGGGCAGCACCCGGCCGTCCTTCTCCAGCGCGTCGATCATCGCGGCGGTCAGGATAACGACGTCGCAGGGCTCCCCGGCCGCGAGTTTCTGTTGCATCGCGCCGACCGCGCCGAACGTGCCTTCTACCGCGACCCCCGTTGCATTGACGAACGCCGGCATCATCTCGGTCACGAGGCCCTTCGCGGCGCCAGCGCTCAGCACCGTCAGCGCCATCGGTCGTTGCCAGCCGCAGTTGCCAACGCCATCACTGGTCCGGCTTCGCCCCGGAGATCTTGACGATCCGCTCCCACTTCGCGATGTCGTCGGTCAGGTAGCGACCGAACTCCTCCGGCGTCATAGTCATCGCGATCGCGCCCTGCTTCAGCCATTCCTGCTGCACCTCGGGCCGGCTCACGATCTTCGTGATCTCCGCGTTAAGGCGGTTGACGATCTCGCGCGGCGTGCCCTTCGGCGCGATGACGCCGAGCCAGATCACCGCCTCGAATCCGGCGACACCGGCCTCGTCGATCGTCGGCACGTTGGGCAGCACCGTCGAGCGCGTCTTCCCCGTCGTGCCGAGGGCTTTGACCCGGCCCGAGCGCGCGTGCTCGCTCATCGTCGTGACCGCGTCGAACATCATCTGCACCTGCCCGCCCAGCACATCAGTACGCGCGCCGGAGCTGCCCTTGTACGGCACGTGCACGATGTCCACACCCGCCATCGCCTTGAACAGTTCGCCGGCCATGTGGTAGGGCGTCCCCGGTCCCGACGACGCGTAATTGAGCTTGCCCGGACTTGCCTTCGCGAGCCGGATGAGATCGGCGACGCCGTTCGCGGCGACCGACGGGTGGACGACGAGCACCAGATCCGAGTAATTGATCGGTGCGACGGGGACGAAGTCGCGCAGCAACGCATAGGGCTTGTTCGGAACCAGCGACTCGTTCACCGTCTGCGTGTTCGACATCAGCAGCAGCGTATAGCCGTCCGGCGGGCTCTTCGCCACGGCGTCGGTGCCGATGATCGATCCGGCGCCCGGGCGATCGTCGACAACGAACGGCTGTCCCAGTGCCTCCTGCAGCCGCTGCCCGAGGAACCGCGCGTACACGTCGGCCGGGCCGCCCGCGGCGAACGGCACGATGATCTTCACCGGCCGCGCCGGATAGTCCTGCGCGAGCGCTGCGGCACACGCGAGCACCGCCACGATTCCAGCGATGGACCGTCCGATGACGTACCGCATGACGTTTCTCCGGTTGGGCATGCCGGGGAATCTACACGAAGTGTCCGTTCCGGGGCAAAGGAGACCGTGGCGGCTTGGATAGCCGTGCGCCGCGCCGTAGAATCGCGGTTACCGATTGCACCGAAGGGAATCCCATGGCCACCGACCCCGCCGGCCGCGCCGGCGAGCCCACGCTCGACCCGGCAGCGCTCTATCGCGAGGAGATCTACACAGACCGCAAGGCCGGAACGCTGCGCGTGCTGGTGCCGGTGAAGCGCGACGGCGCGCCGGACCCCTTGCGGACGACGATCTACAGCGGCGAAGCGCAGCTCCTCACGAACATGGGGCCGCTGCCGATCAGCTTCGACATCGACGCGACGAGCCTCGCCGATGCGGTCGCCAGGTACGCCGACGCGGCCAAGACCGGCGTCGAGCGCGCGATGCGCGAGCTGATGGAGCTGCGCCGCCAGGCGTCGTCGTCGATCGTGATCCCGCAAAGCGGGACGCTACCGCCGGCTGGGCCACTTTCCGGCGGCGGCAAGATCCAGATGCCGTGACGACTGCGGGCGGCTTTGCCGACCTGAAGACCGTCGCTCACGCGTAGGGGCTCGCCGCAATCGATGGGGGCGAATCCGCAGCCGGTCACGATAGCCGTCGATGACGCGCAGCGCGTCTCCGGCTTGCTGCAGACACCGCGGGAGGCGCGCGCATGCTACGTCATGGCGCACGGTGCAGGCGCGGGGATGGCGCACCCGTTCATGGCGGCCATCGCGAACGAACTCGCGCTGCGCCGCATCGCCACGCTGCGCTTTCAGTTTCCCTACATGGAGCAGGGATCGAAGCGGCCGGACGCTCCCAAGCTCGCCCAGGCAACCGTCCGCGCCGCCGTCACCGAAGCGTCGCGTCTGGTACCGGAGCTTGCCCTTTTCGCAGGCGGCAAGTCGTTTGGCGGCCGCATGACCTCGCAAGCGCAAGCCGCAGCGCCGTTATCCGGAGTCCGCGGCCTGGTGTTCCTCGGCTTCCCGCTTCATCCGGCCGGGAAGCCGTCGGACGAGCGCGCAGCGCACCTCTTCGCAGTGCAGATTCCAATGCTCTTCCTCCAGGGAACTCGGGATGCCCTCGCCGATTCACAGCTCATGCAGGGGCTCGCCGGAAGGCTCGGTGCACGCGCGACAATCAAACTGTTCCAGGATGCCGATCATTCGTTTCACGTACCCGCGCGCACGGGCCGCAAGGATTCGGAAGTACTGGCCGAAATGGCAGATGCGCTGGCGGACTGGATCTCAGAACGTCGCCAGAATTCGTGAACCAAATCTTCCGGTTGCGACCGACGCTCGCGCCAACCACCCCCAGCCCGCGAATACGGCGCCAGCGATCGGCGCCCCTCGGAACGACCACAGCTGCTGGAGCGCCCAGCCACCCACCAGGAGCGCCGGATCAGAAGCGATAACGGATGCCGATGCCGAACACCCACGGGTCGATGTCGAGCGAGCTGATGTTCCCGCTATTGAAGTTGTTCAAGCGCACGTCGTTGTCGATCCACAGGTACTTGACGTCGAAGTTGACGTACCAGTTCCGTTCGAATTGGTAGTCGAGGCCCGCCTGCAGCGCGCCACCCCAGCTGTCACGATTGACGGAGGCCCCGGCGTTGTTGCCCAGATCGTTCTCGTAGAAATACGTGTAGTTGAACCCGCCGCCGACGTACGGCTTCCACGCGCCCAGGTCGGTGAAATGGTATTGCAGCGTAAACGTCACCGGCATCATCTTGAGAGCGCCGACGCCCGTGCCGTTGAAGGTGACGTCCTGCTTCGCCCAGGTAATGCTGCCCTCGACCGCGATGTTCGGCGTGAAGAAGTAGGTGCTGTCGAGCTCGCCGGTCCATTGATCCTTGACATCGAAGCCCGAGAGCGAGGAACTGACGTCCGGAGAGACGTCGACCACGCGCGCGCCGATCATCCACCTGCCCCACGGAGCGGCGGCGGGCGCCGCTACCGGAGCCGGTTTTGCCGCCGGTGTGATGGAAACCGCGGCGGCCTCGATGTAGGTCGCCTGCACCTGGTCGCCCACCGCGATCCGCTTGAACTGCTCCGGATCCCTGACCGGCAGAACGACTACCCGGCCTCCTGGGCCGCGCAGCGACATGGTCTGGCCCGCCGGGTTGACGGCGATGACGTCGGCAACGATCACGGTCTCGTGGGTGGTGATTCCGCCCGGCCGCTGGCCGAGCTCGGCCCGCGATCCGCTCAGGGTGTCGCTGCGGCTCGCTGGCGCGCCGGTGCCGCCCTTCTTGAGCTCGAGCGCTAGGCTGTCGTAGTAGTCGATGGTCACGGTGTCGCCGACGCGCAACTGCGGCAGGTTGCGCACCTGTTCGCCGGCGACGACGGTGAACGTGCTGCCGTCCGCGCGCCGCAGCGTCACCTGGCGCGTGGTCATGTCGATGGCGGTGACGGTTGCGCTGGCGGTCACCACGCGCGACGCGTACGCGGTGCCGGGCGCGGCGACGACTGACGCACCCCCGGTCGGCTGCGCGATGGCAGGAACAACGATGGCCGTGGCGATGAGGGCGGCTGTAAGAGGTCCGAGTACTTTGCGTTGAGCGTGCATTTGGACTCCTTGTGGTGATGATGACGAACGTACTGAGCGCTAAGGTCGCGGCGCAGAATTGTACACCACTGCGTGCCGGTCGGATCTGATCACGGTTCTGCCAATGTCCGTTGCGATACGAAAGCCCGACCCGGATGCGTTCGGCGCGGCACGGTGGAGGTCTGCTTTCGGGGGGCGAGCCCTGGCACTGCGTGCGACGAATCTCGGGCGGCGGTCTCGGGGCGATGGCACTCCATGAATATTCGCGTTGACGGCTCCTGCCGGCAGCGCTCTATCGCGAGGAAATCTACACGGACCGCAAGGCCGGGACGCTGCGCGTGCTGGTGCCGCGGCACGGCTTGGCCCGCCGCCGTAGGGCCGCAGCGACTCGAACACGCGGGCCCTGACTTACGCCAGCGCGAACCCCTCATAGCCGTTCCGGGCGACTTCCGTGCACTTCTCGACGTACGGCGGAAAACCGAACAGCGGCATGAAGATCCTCGGTTTGCCCGGAATGTTCGCGCCCAGATACCAGGAATTGCACGTCAGGAACAACGTGGTCTGCGCCACCGCGTTGACGTGCGCGATCCATGCCGCTTCGGCCTGTTCGGTGGCCTCTATCGTCGCGTGACCGTGCCTGTCGAGATAGGCGATGCAATCGGCGATCCAGTCCACGTGGTGTTCGATGGACACGACGACATTGGTGAAAGCCGCCGGGCAGCCGGGGCCGACGATGTTGAAGAGGTTCGGAAATCCCGCGATCATCAGGCCGAGGTAATTGAGCGGGCCGGCGTGCCACTTTTCCTGGATGCTCATTCCGCCGCGGCCGCGCAGGTCCAATCGCATCAGGGTGCCGGTGATCGCGTCGAACCCCGTTGCCAGCACCAGGGCATCCAACCTGAATTCACGGCCATTGGTCTTGAGGCCGGCCGGCGTGATCTCGTCGATCGGGTGCTCGCTCACGTCGACCAGCCGCACGTTGGGTCGATTGAAGGTTTCGTAGTAGCCGGTGTCGATGCACATGCGCTTGCAGCCGAACGTGTGCGTCGGTGACAGGAGGCGGGCGGTTTCCGGGTCGCGCACGAGCGAGCGGATCTTGCCTCTGACGAACTCGGCGGCCAGCGCGTTCGCGCGCGCATCGATCAGAATATCGTTGAACGCGAAGAGCAAGCTGAAGCCGCCGATGCGCCAGCGTTCCTCGAACGCCGCCTCGCGTTCCTCCGGACCGACCGCCAGCGCCGACACCGGGTTCATCGGCTTTTCCGAGCCGAAGGCCGCTATTTGCCGGCGATTGCGCTCGCGAAAGCCCGCGTAGTCGGCCTTGATCCGCGCCTCGTACGCAGGATCGAGCGGCGCGTTGTGCGCCGGGACTGCGTAGGTTGCGGTGCGCTGGAATACGGTCAGCTCGGCGGCCTGGCGGGCGATCAGCGGTATTGCCTGGACGCCCGAGGAGCCCGTGCCGACGACGCCTACCTTCTGGCCGGTGAAATCCACCGCTTCCTTCGGCCACCGCGCCGTGTGATACACGGGTCCGGCAAATGTCTCGAGTCCCTTGAACGCGGGAGTGTTCGGCGACGACAGCGGGCCGCTGGCCATCACCAGGAACCGCGCCGACCAGGTCTCGCCGGTATCAGCGCTGACATTCCAGCGTTGACTGGACTCGTCGAATCGCGCGCCGATGATCCGCGTGTTCAACTGGATCCCATCGCGCAGGGCGAACCGGTCCGCCACGTGGTTGGCGTACCGCAGCAGCTCCGGTTGGGCGGCGTAACGCTCCGTCCAGCGCCATTCCTGCTGCAGCTCTTCGGAGAACCCGAACGAGTATTCCATGCTCTCGACGTCGACCCGCGCGCCTGGGTACCGGTTGAAGTACCAGGTACCGCCAACGCCGGATGCGGCCTCGATGACGCGGGCCGTCAGACCCACTTTGCGGGCCTTGAACAACATGTACAACCCTGCAAAACCGGCACCGACGATCAGCACGTCCAGGTCGGATACGGGTGCGGGCTTTGAATCGTTCATCTTCGGTCCCCCCTTTCCCGGAAATCAATCGATTTCGATCGGGCAGTCGCCCGATGCCGACAGGCCTTGTGCAGGAAGTCCATTGCTAGAGACGCAACAGATGGCCGGCCAGCGCTTCCGGCGCCGCCAGCATCGGCATGTGACTTGTTTCCATCGTAACGACGCGCTGGCAGGGCAACGCCGCGTACATCGCACGCTGCATCGCGATTGAAATGGCGTTGTCGTGCACACACTCGACATAAACTCGCGGTATCTTTCCCCAGTTACCAGCGCTGGTGCGCACCGGCGTGGTGAAGGGTGCCACCGCCTGCGGCACGAGCAGCGTCCCGGCCAGCGCAAGATCGGCGGCCGAGCAGTCCGCACCGAATACCGGCCGCAGGGCTTCCTCCTTCACGGTCATACTCTTCTGATCTTCGCTGAATACGATATTCGGCAATACCTGTCCTTGGGCATCTGCTTGCGCCACCTCCATGATGGTTTGACCATCCTGAAGCAGGAATGCCGTAACGTAAACGAGCTTTGCGACCTTGGCCGGCCTCAGCTCGGCCGCGCGCGAAATCACGATGCCGCCCATGCTGTGGCCGACCAGGACTACGGCTTCTTTGCAGTCATCCAGGACTTCGCCGACCCGCTCGGCGTACGCCTCCAACGAAACCGACGTGGTCTGTCCCTTGTCGACTCCGTGCGACGGGAGATCGAGCGCAATGACCTCATGTCCATCAATTTTCAGCAACGGAATGACCTTGAACCAGCACCAGGCGCCGCCCCATGCGCCATGAACCAACACGAATGTGCTCATCGATCCCTCCCACGATGAAGAAATGTTTTCCGAGGGCACCGGAAGTTCGGCCGCGTTACCGTGCAAATCCGACACGCGATGTCCGCGCGCCCGCGTTGCCATTGCGCCGCGCTTACCCAAAGTCGTTTTCGGTAGCGGCGACTACATGGTAGCGGATACGATTGGGCTGTAGCCTTACTCCGATCGGGTCCCGATCAGCGTGCGGTACCGCGACATGTGCCGGATGGCGTCCTTCGGCTTCCTGAGCTTCTCGTACAGCAGCGCCAGGTTGTAGTGGCAATCGGCCAGGCCGGGATCGCCGGCGAGCGCCGCCTCGTACGCCTCTATCGCTTCCGCCGTGCGATTCATGTCGTCGAGGAGCACGCCGAGGTTGTAGAGCAGCACCGGGTCGCTGCCGCAGGCTTTCAGCGCCTCGCGATAAACGCGCTCGGCCTTCGCGTAGCGCCTGGTTTCGTGCAGGAGCCGTCCCCGGTTGATGTGGGCGTCGAGGAACGCCGGATCCGCGGCGACGGCTTGCTCGTAGGCCCGCAGCGCGGCTTCGGCGTCCTCTCGTTCCAGCACCACCCCCTTGTCGAAGCACGCTTGCGCCCGGTTCGGCGTCTCGGACACTTTCTTGCGTTCGATCACGCTCAAGGAGCCGTCGGCAGGATCGCCCTCGAACTCGAGCAGGTACTGCCCTGAGTCGGCCTGCCAGCGACCGCTGCCCTCCCGGACGACGACGCGGTCGGCCACGGCGCCGATGGAAAGGCCGGACAGCGGCATGGCGTCGGGAAGGTGGCGGCGAAGCTCCCGCACCGATCTCGTGATCCGCCTTTGGGGCACGTTCGCGTCGGCGAGCGCCTGGGCGGTGCGCAGCACGATCAAGTCCTGGAAGGAAAACTTCCACGCGCCGCGGGGTCCGCGCGCGGGCGAGACGAACCCCGCTGCGATCAGCGCCCGAATCGTGCTGCGGGGCAGGCGAAGCAGCTTCTCGACGTCACGGACGCCGTACGGGTGCATGCCCCCGCTGCCTTGCTTCAGGCCTTCTTGCTCACGCCCTTGCGCGCGGCCGGCGCCGCCGGCTCGGCCTGCTGCGCCCGCTTGGGCGGCTTGCGCGCTTCGGCCTCCGGCGCCGGGGCCTTGGCGCGGGCAGGCGCCTTCTTCTCGAGGCTGGCGCGTAGCGCTTCCATGAGGTCGATGACTTGCGCGCCGCCGCCTTCCGGCGCCTCGGCCAGCGTGATCTCCTGGCCCTCGACTTTCTTCTGCACGGCCGCCTCGACGCGCTTTGCGACTTCGTCAGTGTATTGGGACGGATCAAACGTTTCGGACATTTGCTGCTCGATCAGCATTTGCGCGAGCTTCAGCTCGGCCGGTTTCACTTCCGTCTGCGGGATCTCGAGTTCCTTCATCGCCCGCACCTCGCCGGCGTAGAGGAGCTGCTGCATGACCAGGCCATCGTCGACCGCGCGGATCATCACGATGTACTGCTTGCCGCGCGCGGCCCAGCGCCCGAGCGCACAACGCTTCGACTCGCGCAATGCGGTGGCCAGCAGTGCATAGGGCTTGGCGCCTCCCTTGTCGGGCGCCAAGTAGTACGCCTTGTCGAAATACACGGGATCAACGGCTTCGAGCGGCACGAATTCGGTGATCTCGGCCATGTGCGTGCCGGCTTCCTCCATCGCCTTTAGCTCTTCGGGCGTGAAGATCACGTACTGGTCCTTCGCGAATTCATAACCCTTGACGATGTCCTCGCGCGCGACCGGCACTTCATCCTTGAGGCAGATGTACTGCTGCTTGAGCCGAGAGCCGCAGCCCTTGTGCAGCATGTTGAAGGAGATCGTGCGGCTCGCCTCGGTGGCCGAATAGAGCTTCACCGGGATCGACACCAGCCCGAACGAGACGCTCAAACTCGCAATGGATCGTGCAGCCATGATGCCTCCCGCCTTTGCGGCGTGCGCACGCAAGATGCGAAATATGTCAATGTTTTCCGTAATTTGCAAGAGGTTTCAGCCCGTGGTCCGCGCGAGTGCCCGTTCCAGGCTCTGTTTGTGCTCCAGGGCGTCCTGCCAGCGGTCGCCCGTCCGGGCCAGCCGTTCGGGCGCGTTAGCGATCGTGAAATCCAGCGGGTGCGCTCCGGCGAGCTCTTCCCAGGTCAACGGCATCGACACCGGCGCTCCGGGCTCGCCGCGCGGTGAATAAGCGACGTTCAGCGTCTTGCCGCGGACGTTCATGTTGTAGTCCATGAAGATCTTGCCGGTGCGCTTGGGCACGCTCCACTCCAGCGTGATGTCCTTCGGATGCAGGCGCATCAGGTGCCGTCCGACCAGCTCCGACACATGGCGGGCGGCGTCGAAATCGAGCGTGCGCTTGATCGGGACGAACACGTGGAGACCCGTCTTACCCGAGGTCTTGACGATGGGCTCGAGCGACATGTTCTGCAGGAGCTCGCGCAGCCAGAACGCGACTTCCTTGCCCTTTTCGAAGGCCACGATGTTGAGCTCGGGCTCGGCGCCTTTCGCCTCCTTGCCGGAATAGATGTAAGGGTCGAGGTCGAACAGCACGTAGTCCGGATAATTGAGCACCGAGGCTTCCAGCGACGCGAGCGAAGTCGCGTAGTCGGTGCTCTTCGACGCCGCGTCGGCGCCGGGCTTCGCGCGCGAATGCCAGACGTGGAACTCGAGCGTGCCCGACTGCGCGAGCCACAGCAGCGTCGCCAGGTTGTTGCACAACAGGTAGTCGTGCGATTCGTCCTTCGTTCCCGAGAATACGGTGATCGTCTCGACGAACGTCGGTCGTTCCTGTTCCCAGTGTTTCTGGAAGAAACGTTGGCCGCGAATGCCGTCGGGCATGCGGATCATTGTCAATGGCCGGTCCGCGAGATGCCGCAGGATGTAAGGCGAGACCTGCGCGAAATAGACGAGCAGGTCGCGCTTCGTGAACGCCGCGAGCTTCCGCTCCGGATCCGCGGGCCAGTAGACGCGGTCGAGGTGCGTGAGGCGGATGCGGTGTGGTCCCACCGCGAGCGTGAACGCGGTCTTCTTGCTCGCGAGCTGCGCCAGGAGGTCGTCGATCGGGCCGGTCGCGGCGGGCGCCTCGTGCGGCGCATGGCCAGGGTCGAAGCGCCGCACGGCCCGCGGATCGATGTCGTCGCGCAGCCGCAGGAAAACCGGTGCCCGCAGGTGATCGTCGTCGGTCCAGCTCTGGAAGCTCACTTCGGCGACGGCTTCGGGCTCGACCCACGTCGTCGGCGCGTTCTGCTCCGGCTTCTCGGCGAAGGGACTGGTGCTGCGCTTGAGAGGCGCCAGGCGTGCCTTGACCTGCGCCAGCGCGCGGTCGTCGAAACCGGAGCCGACGTGCGACGCGTAATGCAGCTTGCCTTTGTCCCAATAGCCGACCAGGAGCGAGCCCAACGGGGTACGCGATCCCTTCCCCGTGGTGTACCCGCCAACGACGAAGTCCGCGCTCACGGTGGGCTTCACCTTCACCCATGACGTCGAGCGCCGGCCGGCCTCGTACCGGCTTTCCTTGCGCTTGCCGACCACGCCCTCGAAGCCGCTGGCGAGCGCCGCGGCCTGCAATTCGATTCCGTCCTCCGCTGCGTGCACCAGCTGCACCGACGGCGACGGCAGCAGGCACTGCGCAAGATAACGCCGCCGATCCAGGTAGGTCGCCTTGCGCAGGTCGACGCCGGCGAAATGCAGCAGATCGAAGCAGTAGAAGACCACGGGCATGTTCAGTTCGGCGGCCGCGATGTCCCGCTCAGTCTTGAGCTGCGCGCGATCCTGGAGCGCGCCGAACGAGGGCCGGCCGCTCGCGTCGAACGCGACCAGCTCGCCGTCGAGGATCATGCTCCGCACCGCCTGCTGGCCGAGCTCGGTGACGAGCCGCGGGAACTTGCCGGCGAGCTCGAGTCCCCGCCGCGAGCGCAGCTTGATGCCGTGCTCGTCGACGAACGCGAGCACGCGGTAGCCGTCGAGCTTGGGCTCCCACATCCAATCCGGACGATGGAACGGAGCGTCGCCCGACTCGGCGAGCATCGGCGCGAGCGTGGCGGGCATCGCCTCGACTTTGCCCGTAGGCGCGAGCTTGTCGGCGGCCATGCGCGTGACCGGGAGGAACTTGAGCTCGCCGACCGTCTTCCCGGAGAGCACCGATTGGTTTTTCAGCGTGACGTCCTCGGACACGGCGAACCGGTCCTTGTGCTTGATCAGGAGCCACTGGTTTTTTTCCTTCGTACGCACGAGCGCGAAGGAGCCCTTGAGCTTCTCGCCGCGGAGCAGGACGCTCAGCTTGCCCTGCTCCAGGCCTTGCCGCACCTCGCGCTCGGCTTGCGCGCGATCGTGGAACCAGGTTGTATCGCCCTCGTCCGGCGAGTAGACACCGCAATCCCAGACGATCACCTCGCCCGCACCGTATTGCCCGGGAGGAATAACGCCTTCGAACGAGGCGTAGTCGTACGGATGATCTTCGGTCTGCACGGCGAGGCGCTTTTCGCTACGATCGAGCGACGGACCCTTGGGCACCGCCCACGACTTGAGGACCCCGTCGCATTCGAGCCGGAAGTCGTAGTGCAGCCGAGTCGCGGAATGCTGCTGGACGACGAACAGCAGCGGACCGCTTCCCGGCGCGGGCACCGCGGGCGGCGGCTCGGGGGTGGTCGCGAAAGTCCGCTTGGCGGAGTATTCGGTCAGGGCACTTTTCGCCATGACGGAATTCTAGGTGACCGCCAGGCCAAGCGGACAAGCAGAGGGACCCGACACCATGACGACTTCAAGGCTTCTGGCAGGCGCCAGCGGTTATTCCTTCAAGGAGTGGAAGGGAAACTTCTATCCGGACACCATCAAGCCGGAGGCAATGTTGGCCTGGTACGCCGAACGCCTCCCGACGGTCGAGATCAACAACACGTTCTATCGAATGCCCAAGACGACCGTGCTCGAGAGCTGGGCCGGCTCGACGCCGGACGGCTTCCGCTTCGCGATCAAGGCGTCGCGCCGGATCACGCACATGGCTCGGATCAAGGCGGAGTCGGCAGCCGAGGCGACGGGTTTTCTCTACCGCAACCTCGCGGCGCTCGGCGCCAAGCGTGGTCCGGTGCTGTTTCAGCTTCCGCCCAACCTGAAAAAGGATCTGCCGCGCCTCACCGCGTTTCTCCGCCTGCTTCCCGACGGCCACGGTGCAGCGTTCGAATTTCGCAACGACAGCTGGTTTGCCGACGATGTCTACGACGCGCTCAAGGGGGCTCGGGCGGCACTTTGCTTTTCCGAGCGCGAAGACAATGCGCCGCCGCCCCTCGTGGAGACGGCGCCCTGGGGCTATGTCCGGCTTCGACTCGAAACATATTCGGATGACGATCTCGCGCAATGGGTGCGTCGGCTCGAAGCCACGTCATGGCGCGAAATCTACGTGTATTTCATGCACGAGCCAACGGCTCCGGCGTACGCGCGAACGCTGATGGGCTTCGCGTCCTCGTAGGGATCTTCCGGTGAGCGAGGGTTCCGCCGAAGCGGTCCGCGAGACGGCCGCCGCCATCTACCGCGCCGAATCACGCCGCGTCTTCGCCACGCTGATCCGTCTGCTTGGCGACTTCGACCTCGCCGAGGAGGCACTGCACGATGCGTTTAGCGCGGCGCTCGAGCAATGGCCGCGTGATGGCGTGCCGGCCAACCCGCGAGCCTGGCTCGTCTCGACCGGTCGCTTCAAGGCCATCGACGGCATACGCCGGCGCGCGCGGTTCGACGCCATCGAGGATGTCGCCGAGCAGGTCGAAGCCGTCATCGACGACACGCCGCCGCCATGGGATGCCGAAAGCATCGAGGACGATCGACTGCGCCTGGTCTTCACCTGCTGCCATCCTGCCCTTTCGCCGGACGCGCAGGTCGCGCTCACGCTGCGCGAGGTTTGCGGCCTCACGACCGAAGAAATCGCCCAGGCGTTCCTCAGCGCCGCGCCCACGCTGGCCCAGCGCATCGTGCGCGCCAAGGCAAAGATCCGCGACGCTCGCATCCCGTACCAGGTGCCGGCGCCGGACGAGTTGCCGCAACGGCTGGACAGCGTGCTGCGCGTGGTCTACCTGGTGTTCAACGAGGGCTATTCGGCGTCGTCCGGTCAGTCTGTGACGCGACTCGATCTCTCCGGGGAGGCGATCCGTCTGGGACGACTGCTGATCGAGCTGCTGCCGGAGCCGGAAGCAATCGGACTGCTGGCGCTGATGCTGCTGCAGGAATCGCGGCGCGGCGCGCGCATGTCGCCAAGCGGCGAACTGATCCTGCTCGCGGATCAGGACCGCGCGCTGTGGAACCGGGACCAGATTGCGGAGGGGACGGCCCTGGTGGAACGAGCACTCGCGTCGCGGCGCTTCGGCCCCTACACGCTCCAGGCGGCGATCGCTGCTGTGCATGCCGAGGCGGCCAGTGCCGACGCCACCGACTGGAACGAGATCGTCGGACTCTACGACATCCTGGAGCGTGCCGATCCGTCGCCCGTGGTCGAGCTGAACCGCGCGGTTGCGGTAGCGATGCGCGATGGCCCCGCGGCCGGTCTCGTGCTCATCGACGCCATCCTCGCGCGCGGCGAGCTGCAGGACTACCACCTCGCGCACGCGGCGCACGCGGACCTGTGTCGGCGGCTGGGTAGGACCGCGCTTGCGCGCACCTCCTACGAACGCGCGCTCGCGCTCGCACGGCAGGATCCGGAGCGGCGGTTTCTCGAACGGCGGCTCGCCGAGCTGCCCGCATAGGTACTTTGCGTTTTTCCCCCCGCGGCACCCGCCAGGCTCTGGGTGGCGGCCTGGGGCGCGCCCCCAGGCACACCTGCGGTCCCTCGCCGCAAGATCGTCGCGAGCCCGGCGAACGGCGGGATGACAAGGTGCGCGATCGGGGTGTCGATTTCGCGCTCGCCCGTTCGACTATGCAGTGAAGGCGTGACAGGTTTCGGAGCCGCCTTAGAACCGGGAGCTGCGAATGCAGATAGCCATGACGAAATTAGGGATGTGGCGTCGACTTGGACAGAAGTTCGGCCCCTATCTCATGCTGGAAATGCTGCTGCCGGGCGGAACCCTGTTGGCGATGCTGCTCTTCCTATACCAGCGCGGGAAACTTCCAGCGACGCGAGTGCTCGCAAGCATTGTCGAGCAAGGGATTCCCGTGCTGCGGCCGTGCACCGCCCGGCCTGCGCAAGCCTTAACCGGCGGGCGCGGCGGGCTCGAGGTTGAGGAAGCACCAATCAACAGGAGTTACCCATGAAGACCGAACCGCAGAAGGAACACGAGTGGCTGCACAAGCTCGTTGGTGAGTGGACCTACGAGTTCGAGGCGTCGACGGGGCCGGGCAAACCGTCGGAGAAGTGCAAGGGAACGGAGAGCGTGCGTTCGATGGGCGGACTCTGGGTGCTGTGTGAGGGCCGCGGCGAGATGCCCGGCGGAGGCACGGCGACAATGTTGGTGACGCTCGGCTACGACCCGCAGAAAAAGCGGTACGTGGGAACCTGGATCGGCTCGATGATGACTTCCCTGTGGGTGTACGACGGATCACTGGACGCGTCGGGGAAGTTGCTGACGCTCAATACCGAGGGCCCTGACTGGACTACCGAGGGAAAATTGGCGAAATACAAGGACGTGATCGAGATCGAGAGCGACGACGAGCGAGTGCTGACGTCGCATGTGCTCGGCGACGAGGGGAAGTGGAAGACGTTCATGACAGTGAAGTATCGGCGGAAGCGATAGGTGCGAACACGGTCTGTGCTGCGGATGGTAAGACGGCGAAGTTGGATCGGGACCCTCTAGGAGCCTGTCGGACTTACTTTCACGTATGCGACGGGGAGGCGATTTGGCGGCAGTTCGAGGCGTGAGCCTGAAGCCATAGCGGGACTATGGCAAGGGCGAACAACGAAGAAATGCCGCCAAAGCGCCCCGTCCCTCCGGGTTGCGGGTCAAAAAGCGCGTCTGCTGCGTTGCTCGGCTGGCGAATATTCCCGATATTCGCTGCGCCTCGCGCCTTGCATCCATCGCTTTTTGACCCGCAACGCATGCGCGAAAGTAAGTCCGACAGGCTCCTAGGGACTTGACCTGGCGATCGATTCGAGTCCACAGCGTTGGGCCCTGAAAAGGAGGAAGCATGAAGTACCTGTGCCTGGTCTACCTTGAAGAGAAGAAACTCGAGGACGTGCCCGACAGCGAATGCAAGGCCTACGGAGACGGGCTGCGGACGAGTGGACACGCGATCGCCGCCGAGGCCCTCCAATCGGTTCACACGGCGACGACCGTGCGTGTCCGCAGCGGCAAGGTGTCCGTGACCGACGGACCCTTTGCCGAGACGAAGGAGCAGCTCGCCGGGTTTTACCTGATCGACGCCAACGACTTGAACGAGGCCCTCCAGTTGGCCTCGCGGATTCCCCCGGCGCGGGTGGGCAGCATCGAGGTGCGCCCCGTCAGGGAACTGTCCGTGCAATAACCCGCACCCTGAAATCGGAAGGAGATGACGATGCGATTCATGATTATCGTAAAGGCCAGCAAGGACTCCGAAGCCGGCGCGATGCCGGAAGAGAAGCTCATTGCGGCAATGGCGCAATACCACGAGGAGCTGGCGAAAGCGGGGGCCCTGCTCGATGCCTCCGGGCTCCAGCCGAGCTCGAAGGGTTGGCGCATCAGGTACGCGGGAGAGACGCGCCACTTCACCGACGGCCCCTTTACCGAAGCGAAGGAAATCATCGCCGGCTACACCCTCATCCAGGTGAAGTCGAGGGACGAGGCGATCGAATGGACCCGGCGCTTTCCCAATCCCGCCGGAGATGGCAAAGCGGGCGAGATCGAGGTTCGCCAGCTGTTCGAGCTGGAGGACTTCGGTCCCAGCGAGGCCATCGAGCGCTTTCGCGAAATGGGCGTCGGGACGAAGAAGTAGTCAAGACAGATCCTCCATTCGAGGAAGGTTGCAGAACCTGTCGATCTAGCTGTCCCCTGGCCAACTCTGGGTGGAGGCTAGCTCACCCGCGGACGCGACCAAGTCGGGGCTTTCTTCATCATCGAAGCACGGGACCTGAATGAGGCGACCCGGGTCGCCTCGCAACACCCAGCGGCACACCTGGGCGAGCAAGTGGGATGGGGCATCGAGGTGCGACCGATCGAGCATTTCGTGCAGCCGTAACTGCCATGCCTTGACTTCGCGGCCCCTCGTCCGCGTCAGACGCGATGGTCGGCAATCGTCAGGAGCCGACGCCGGGGTGGTGCCGATCGCATTCAACCGCAACGCGATGATACGTTCTGGCACATTCAATGCATGTTGCTGCTCCCCGAGCGGCTTATCACGCCCGGACCACGCGCGTTCATAGCGGAGGTGGGCCATGTACTGGATGCTGCTGCCACCGAGTGCCAACCTAGGACGGCACATTGAAGACCATTCCCTGCCGCAGAGCGGCTCCTGGGGCGACCTGTTCCGCGCCGGGTGGGCCATGGTCGCACACCTGCTCGCGCTAGACCGGCATTAGATCGCGACGGTTCCGGCGACGCGCCCGGTCGGGCGGTGTAACAGCCACATGGGCCTGTGGGTGCCTTCCAAGGGCGTCGCACAGGGCGCGTTCGACGATGCGGCTCCCCGTACCCTTAAGGGATGCCTTGTCGGTGGTCTTCTACTGCGAGTCCCCGGTTGTTCGCCCGCTGCTTGGCCCAGAAGCCCGAATGGCGTGAACCTTGCATCACTCCGCAGTGGACTTCCTGGGGACGTTAGTGCGCAGATCACCAAGGAGATTGCCATGTCCAAATCGACCGAACGGATTTTGATTGCCGTACTCTTGATTGTTGCAGTGCTTTTCGCCACGCGCCATGCCCACGCTTGCATGTTCATCGTATAGAGCAGCGAGCGGGGGAAAGCGCCCGGCGAAGCCCGGGTACGGTCCGTCAGATCGTATGGTTGACGCGAACCGCGCTTAAACCACTTTCGCGCTTGGACGCGGCGCGATGATCACACGGATTGAGTACTCGCCCGGCCAACCGAACCTGAAGAGTTCGCTGTAGTCCGGAAGCCCGCCTGCCCGCGGGTCATGACGACGTGCGTGCCAGCCCGGTGGACAGGCTGTTCTTCGCCCTCGCGGTACCACTGTGGTTCGGCCACCGCGTCTCGTCGGCCTGGCTGGCCTACGCGACCCCGGCCTACCGCCCGCCGCTCGCCACGCAGCGGCTGCGCTTCGTAGTGGCCCCGTTGGCCATTGCCGTGGCCTGCTTCGCCCTGCTGCTGGCTCCCGAGAGCGTGCTACCGATGCCGCTGACCGAGCGCGTGGTCTGGTTCGCCGTCCTGAACTACCTGCTGGTGAGTTACCATTTTGCCGCGCAGCATTTCGGGCTGCTCAGCCTCTACCGCGCGCGCGGGACGAGCGTCGGACGCGACCACGCGACGGCTCGATCGGTGGTTCGCGCTCGTTGTGGGCGGCGGTTTCGTCGTGCTGGCAGAAGCCTTGGCTGGATCGTGCCGGCGCTGCTGGCACTGGGCTTCGCGACTGGCTTCATCCACTACCTGCTGGATCGCGCTGCCTTCCGCTTCTCCTCGCCCGACGTGAGGCAGGCCGCCCGCGGCCTGCTGCAGTCAAGATCTTTCCAGCAATAGCGGCCCTCGGCGCGACATAAGCGCGAATTGTGCGCCGTCACGCCTGGGCTGATCGCGCAGGCGCTACTGCTTAGCGCTGACCGAGTGATCGAATAGCGGTTCCGCGAATGACGGCTCCTGGCCGAACTGGGACCGCTGATATGATCTGACACCGCCTGCGAGATCAAGCCTCGGTTAAGACAGCTCACGACCGGAGGGTGCGATAGTGATCACGCGGATTGTGAAGACGAGTTCGGGGTCTGTTACAGTGCTTACCCCTTCCACCGGTGCCTGCCGTGCCCGAAATCCTGAATTGCCTCAAGCAATACGGTCAGCGACTCGACTCGGAGCTCGCCAAGGAGACCGGCATGCCGATAGCGAAGGTGCGACAGCGGCTCGCCGAACTGGCCGCGACGGGCGCCATCATCACCTGCAGCCTGACCCGCTTCGAGCACGGCAAACGAACCGACGGTTTGCTGTGTCGCATGTCGGGTTGGGTCCCACCTCCAGCGCCAGGTCGAAAGGCGAAGCTGCCGGCATAGTCAGCGGTCAGACTCCTGCTTCAGAGCAGACGGAAGCATCGGGCGACGGTTTGCGGTCCACCAAGTCGTTGCGAACGTCGAGTCCGGCAGCCTCGCACCCTACCCAACACCACCCCACATCGATCAAACGTCGCCCGCGCCATCGGAACCACCCACACCATCACTCAATCCCGGGCGGATGTTCTGGTTGTGGTGGAAGACGTTGTCGGGATCGTACATGGTCTTCACGTCCACCAGCCGGTCGTAGACGGAGTCGCCGTACGCCTCGCGGACCCGGTCGGGGTCTTCGTCGCCGCCGAGGAAGTTGACGTAGACGCCTTCGCGGAAGCGGCCGAGGGCGGCGAAGACCCCCCTCGTCCAAGCGATGTCCCGGTCGCCGAAGTCCTCGCCGGGCCGCCACACACCATCGACGGTGATCGCGTGCGACGCCTGCCGGTTCCCGAACGCCGTCCCGCCCTCGGCCACTCGGCTCACCGCCCCCTTCAGATGGAACATCGCCACGTACGACCGCGGCGACGAGCAGGAGAACGCGTGCTCGGCGATCACGTCGATGAGGTCGTCGCGGAGCTCGGGGAGGTGGGTGGACTTCCAGTAGTAGTTCCAACCGTGGACGACGGTCGAGTCGAGCGCGCTTTGGAATCCCACGTACGGCGTGGGTCCGACCAGGTCGAGGAGGGGAGTCCGGGATGCGCGGAGCGGGCGGAGCCCCTGCTCACCGTCCTCGATCGGCCCGGCGTAGCAGGTACCGACCATCACCACCGGGCGCCAGTGCAGATCCTCGGGGATGACCGGTAGCGGCGGCGCGGCGCCGAACCTCACGACCGTGCCGAGCTCGTCGGGAGCGTCGCGGACGAAGTCGCGGTAGAAGCGGAGGACCTCCACGGCGTCGGTCGCGTCCCAGAGGATGGGCCCGGCCAGGACGGTGGGCCCGACGGAGTGGAGGCGGAATTCGAACGAGGTGACCACGCCAAAGTTGCCGCCGCCGCCTCGCAACGCCCAGAACAGGTCGGGGTGCTCGTCCTCGGACGCCCGCAGCAGCTCGCCGTCGGCCGTCACGACGTCGACGGCGAGGAGGTTGTCGACCGTGAGGCCGTGCTTGCGCATCAGCCAGCCGACGCCTCCGCCGAGGGTGAGCCCGGCGACTCCGGTATGGCTCACGATTCCGCCGGTGGTGGCCAGACCGTGCGCCTGGGTCTCGTGGTCGACGTCGCCCCACAACGCACCACCCTGCACCCAGGCCCTGCGGTCGGCGGGATCGACCCGCACGGCCCGCATCGCCGAGAGGTCGATGACGATCCCGTCGTCGCAAACGGCGGTGCCCGCCACGTTGTGGCCTCCGCCCCGTATGGCGATCTCCAGATCGTGGTCGCGGGCGAAACGCACGGCCGCGACCACGTCGGCGGTCCCGATGCATCGGGCGATCAGGCGCGGGCGCCGGTCGATGGCACCGTTCCAGACTGCACGGGCGATGTCGTAGTCGGCGTGGGCGGCACTGATCAGCCGGCCTCGGAACCCGTCGATCGCCGCGACGGTTGGCTGCTTGCTCCCGTGGTCGAACTCCGCGGTCCTCGGTGTCGTCATCGTGTCCTCCTTTCTCAACGGCCACATCGGACCACCGCGGACCGCGGCCGTAAAGTCAAGAATCTGGACTTCACGACCAAAGGCGGGTGTGGAACACTGGCGCCATGAGGACGTACGGCCAGTACTGCCCCATCGCCCGTGGCGCCGAGATCTTCGCGGAGCGCTGGACACCGCTGATCATCCGCAACCTGCACCTTGGCTGCGGAAGCTTCAGTGAGATCCTGGCGGGCGCGCCCGGACTCTCCCGTACCCTGCTCTCACAGCGGCTCAGGCAGCTCGAACGGCTCGGTGTCGTCGAGTCGGCACCCAAGCCCGATGGGCGCGGGCATCACTACGAGCTCACGTCCGCGGGCCACGACCTCTTCACGGTCTGCCAGTCGCTCGGCGAGTGGGGTGCGCGTTGGCTCGAGATCGCCCCCGAGCACCTCGACCCCTTTGTGGCCCTGTGGTCGATGTGCAACGCGCTCCGCCGAGACCGGCTCCCGGATCGACGCGTCGTCATCCGCTTCGACTTCACCGGCCGCCCGCGCCGTGAGCGCTATTGGCTACTCATCGAGCTCGGAGACACCGAGATCTGCAAGACCTACCCCGGCCTCGACGAGGACCTCTACATCACGGCGGAAGCCGAAGCCTTCGTCAAATGGCACGCCGGCCAGCTCACTTGGGCCCAAGCCACCCGCGAGAACCGCATCCAAATCGACGGCCTCCCGTCGCTGGTAAGAGCCTTCCCAACCTGGAACGCCCGCAGCATGTTCGCCCACATCAGGCCGGTCTCCCGCACTGCCACGAGCCCCGCAGGCTGACATCCTCGATGCGGCCTCCCACTGCGCGCTTTGTTCCACTCGAAAGCAAGAACCACCTCATCCTGTTCCACGAGCCGGCGTTCGGGCGCTTGTTCGATGAGATGTGCAGGTTCCTGGACGAAGATAACAAGTCACCTGCTCGGGCTTCCTCCGCCTGATTTGACCCAAGCGGAGAGCAAGGGGAGCTTCCGACTCTCGGATATTTCCGTTGATACTCTCGCCGATGAACGCCCGCTAAGAACGAAGCGACGCTACTTCTGCTGATGGTCCGGTAAGCGCCGGTGCCGGCGCACCTTTCTCCATGCCGGCCTACACTATTCTGCGTCCCGCTCGACGCTCAATTAGAAGGGAATCCCATGCGCGCCGTCCCCGCAGGAGCCCAAGGCTCATTCACGCTGGTAGTTTCCCCTGAGCACCTCGCCAATCGCTTCAAGGACGCAACGCTTCCCGCAGTGCTCGCGACTCCAATCATGATCATGGCTATGGAGAACGCGGCACTGAATGCGATCAAGCCGTACTTCGCAGCCGGCGAGAGCGCTGTGGGCACACGCGTTGAGGTCAGCCACTTGGCGGCGACTCCGGTCGGCCGCCGCGTCACTGCCTTTGCCGAAGTCAGCGCCACAGCTGGCAGTCATATCGAATTTCGTGTTTGGGCGATGGACCAAGCGGAGGAGATAGGCACTGGCACGCACGCGCGGGTCGTCATCGACCTTGACAAGTTCTCCGAGCGCTTGGCGACGAAGTTCGCGAACAAAGGCGATTGAACTCGCGGGTCCCCCGGCATTCGATGCGAACAACCTAGGCCAACTCGCGTCCGCTTCTGGCAGCGAACCCCCTGACTGTCGACGGTCCCAGTTCGACCGAGGTTGTGCGGAAACGTCCAACGTGCGTAATCGCCTCATTTGAGCACGCTCGGAAGTGTTTCGGACCGCCGGTGCCGCGCTGTGCGCGATTGCGCGGGCTGATGGTTCTTATCGAGGTCGTTTCGAAAGCTGCGCTGCAGATGCGCTTGGCAGCCCGTCCGGTGGCGTTTATTGCTCAGGGAAGAAGGGCCTCAGGCCCGCATCGCCTGCATCAGCGGTCCGATGCCCAAGATCTGCATCACGCGTTTGAGGTTGTAGGCCAGCACATGCAGACTCATCTCGGTACTGACCCGAGGCAGCCGCTTGGTCAGGAAATGCGTCGCGCCCATCCAGGCTTTGAGGGTGCCGAAAGGGTGTTCGACGGTTCGCCGGCGTAGCTTCGTCGCGTCGGGCTGCTGGTCCAGACGCTCCTGCATCGCCTCGAGCACGGCTTCGTGCTCCCAGCGCGCGATGCGCCGATAGTCGCTCGTCGTGCATTGCGCTTTGAGCGCACACCTGGGGCACGCCGAGGACCAGTACTTGTTCAAGGTCATGCCGTGCTCGATGGTGGTAAAGCGCTTGATGGCCCGTTGCCCGGCCGGACAGCGGTACTCATCGTCTTCGGCGATGTAGACAAAGTCGCGTTTGTCGAAGCGACCGTCGGCCTTGCTGTTGGAGGTCAGCGGCTTGGGCACCAGCGGAGTCATGCCAGCCTGGTCACACTCCAGAATCTGCGGGCCGTTGAAGTAGCCGCGATCGGCAACGACCGTCAGCTCTTCCGGTCCCGTCGCACTGCGTGCCTGCTGGGCCATCCTGAACAGCTGGGTGCGGTCATGGCCGACGTTGGTGACCTCGTGCGCGACGATCAGATGGTGCTTGGTATCCACCGCGGTCTGGACGTTGTAGCCGACCATGCCGGTGCCTCGGCCACTGGTCGCCATCGAGCGGGCATCCGGATCGGTCAGCGAGACTTGCCCGTCGGCTGCGTCCCGTAGTTGCTGTCCAATCTGCTTCAGCTGCTGCATGTGCGCCTTGACCGTGGCGACCTTCTCCTTGAGCCGCGAGACTTTGCCTTCCGTGACGAGGGTCGGCTCCCGATCCGCGCGGTCGAGCTCGGCCAGATAGCGGCTGATGCTTTCCTCCAGCTGCGCCATGCGCTTCTTGAGCTTGTTGTCGGTGAAGTTCTTGTCGCGGTTGTTGACCGCCTTGAACTTGCTGCCGTCGATCGCCACGATCGCTTCGGAGAACAGATCGAGCCGGCGGCACAGCACAATGAACTCACGACAGACGTTGCGGATCGCCTTGCCGTTGTCCTTGCGGAAGTCGGCGATGGTCTTGAAGTCTGGCGTCAAGCGCCCGGTCAGCCACATCAGCTCGACGTTGCGCTGGGTCTCGCGTTCTAAGCGCCGACTGGACTGTAGGCGGTTGAGATACCCGTAGACGTAGATCTTCAACAGCACCGCCGGGTGGTACGCCGGACGCCCAGTGTCCGCCGGCGCCACGCCGTCGAAGCCAAGACCGATCAGATCGAGTTCGTCGATGAAGACATCGATCACCCGCACCGGGTTGTCCTCGGCGACATAGTCGTCGAGACACTCGGGCAGCAGCGTCAACTTGGGTCCGGTCTTCGCCTTCGACGAATCGCTTCATGTTGCCGCTCCGAAGGAGTCACGTTGCTTCAATATAGGCAACTTTTTCGTATTGGCAACTTCCACGTTTCACACCCTCGACCCAAAGCGGACCTGACGCGTCGGCGCAGTCCGTCGGGCGAGTCGCGCGATTAAGCGGGAACGTACGTCAACCTAATCACGTCCTCGCCAATTAGATCGCTGGTCACAAGGCGGAGCGGCGGCCGGGGGCCGGCGAAGAATGGCTTGCCGCGACCAAGCACGACGGGATGGAGGTAGAGTCGATACTCATCAATAAGACCAAGATCGGTTAGGCTTCCTGCCAAGTCTGGTCCGGCAACTTCAATCTCCCCAACTAGCTGAGCCTTCAGCCCACGTATCACCGCCTCGATGTCATCCTCGACAAGTGTGGCGTTGGGCCCGACCGACTTCAACGAGCGCGACACGACCCACTTCGGTTGGTTCCGCCACGCCGCCGCGAAGTCGTGTTCCTCCGCGACCCACTCCGGACGGTCTTCGTCCCAATAACGCATTACCTCGTACATGCGGCGACCGTACACACTGCCCGTCAAGTCGCGCACTTGCTCTATGAAGTGACGAAAGAGCGCAGGGCTTGGCCTAAATTCCAGATGGTCGACGTAGCCATCCAAGGACTGGTTCATTCCAAAGACGAGTTTCGCCATGCTACAAAATCTCCACCCCAGGTTCTTCAGAATAGCTTGAGCCGACGTTCCGCAGAAGTGAGGTTGGACACGATCTGCGCGCCGCATTGTCAGTGTAACCAATAACCCGAAGTCCGCTTTTGGCCGCGCACCGCCTGATCGTCGACCATCCTAGTTCGGCGCGGGCCAACGAACCAGTCGAGAGCCGCGTACTTCGCTACATCGTCGAGACTAACCTTCCATCGCGCCACGAATCGGCGACATCGGCTCGTGTACCCGACGCACCAAGAAATCCGAGAGCGGCGTCCCGGCTCGCATTCGCGCCAGCCACTCCTCGGGGTCGTATTCCACACCGACGGGGTTGGCGGCGTTGATCGGGCCGCACATGAAGGCGTTGGCTTCCTCGTTGGAGTCAAAGGCATCGACCTGGAATTCCATCTGGTTGCCGTCAGGGTCAGCGTAATACATCGACACCGTCACACCATGATGGATGCACCAATAGGGCGTGATGCCCTTCGCCTTGAGTTGTGCGTAGTTCTCGAACAGGTCCTTCAATGATGCATAGGTGTAGGCGACATGGTCGACACCGATCAAGCCCTGTTTGTCGATTTCAGTGCCGTTCGGCTGCAGCACTGCCAGGTTGGCGAACGCGAACCGATGGTGTTCGTCGTCATAGGTCAGAAAGGCCAGAGCGGGGTTTTGATGCTGGACCTTGGCGTCGAACACCATCTGGTACCACGCCAGCATCTGCTCGAAGCGGCGAGTGCGATAGACGACGTGAACGAACTTCTTGGGGCGAACGCGCGACATGATGCTTCCCTTGTATGGAACGACGAGAATCCTAGGTGGATCGTGGATTAATCGCAAGCGGCTGCTTACCGGCTGACCTGCGATGGCCGGCCTTGTCCAATGAGCGGCTGCTATCGAGGACGACGCGCTACGTCCGGGTGTGGGCCGCACTGAGACATTGCTCTCGTCGTTCCGGTTTCCCGCCCCCCGCGCTGAAAGGCAAGGAGTCGTGCGCAGGACTGAGCGGCACTCGTCGTTCGTCGCAATCAGCAATCGCACCAAGACGACGCACCCGATCAGCGTGGCTGGAGGCGCTGTGCCAGAGCCTTGCACGGGTCGGCTCGCTCGGCGCGTTCGGTGATCACGTGGACATCGAAGTTCACCCCTGACTCAGCGTCCGAACCGTCGTTGTCACGCTCCAGCAGGCCAATGCTGATGACGCTCCTTCGTTCGTCAGCGGTCAGCCAGAACGGAACCCCAATGTCGCGGCGCACGTGACCATTGCCAGCCAGGAGCACGACGCCTTTGTCGACGTAAGGACGGATCGACCGCGCCATGGCGATGTCGCGTGCCATCTGCGCACGGGCCCGCGCCGGCAGTGCATTGGGCGGGAGCAGGTTGCAATGGCCAATGGCGATGGCATCCTCGTGCTTGTGCCGGAAGTCGGCGGGCAACGCATCGAGCCGGAATTCGCTTCGCGTCACCGAATCGAACAATGCCGGCCAGCCATCGATCGCCACCCGCATTGCATCGCCGCGCGAGAGGTTCGCCGCGACGATCGGGAGATCGTATTCGAGCGCGAGGGAAACGAACGGGCGGTAGGAGTCCCACCGCCAGTCGTCGCGCCCTTTGGCTTGTGCAATGAGGTAATCGGCGTCCCGGGGCCGCTCGCGCCGGGCGCGCTCGATGTCGAGCTGGCGTTCGCGGTCGAACTGCTCGAACGCGATCGCCGGGCGAGTCCCTTGCACGACCAGTTGCCGCAAGGCCGCGGCACGCAGTGCGTGCTGTGCGGCGTTGTCGTGCACTTCGCCGAGCAACACGATGCGGTGGCCCTGCATCGCCTGCACGAGTGCAGTGGGATTCGGGGCGATCTCGACGGGCGCCGGTGCGGCAAGCGTAGCGGCGGCGAGCAATCCCAGAAAAGCTTGGGTCATTTGCGCAGTGTACGTCGTACTCCGTGCTGAGCGCTACGTGCCTCATCCTTCGTACCAAGTACGATGCATTCAGAGTCGGAGACCAAGAACTCAATTGTCTTTCATCATGTGCGGTGATGACGCCAAGCACCACTGCGGCGTGCTCGGTGCCGAGAACAAAATACTGCGGGCGAAGTACGATGAGCGGGCAAACGTAGCGAAGTGTTCGTACGTCGTGCTCAGTCCACGCTCACTGAAATCTGCTCCTTCGCAACTTGGCGGCCGGTTGCTTGGCTGTGCGCGCGTGTGCGGCCCGCACGAGCAGCTCGGCGTTCTGCCTGAGCAAAAGCCTAGTGGCCTCGGCGATCGTGTCCGCCGAATGTTTGAGCAGGCCTGTTTGCGTCTTATGGAGCGCCACCAACGCCTGCTGCGGCGTCCGCGCCATGGCCAGATCGGCGCAACCGTGAAGGTAACTCCTCATCGCCCGGTTTGTCGCAGTCAAGCTCAACCGTTGCCATTCCTGCGCCCACCTGACTGCGGCAGAGATGGGTTGGCCCGGTCCGATACTCATACTTCCCTGGGTCGCAAGAAGAGTGCCAGTTCCGTACGACGAATGGGTTTGCGAGTGGCATGGTGAACGCGTCAGGTGGATAGGCGCGCCGGACAACAGGGTGTGCTAAAGGCAGCGACGCACTCCTTGCTTTATTTTTGGCCACTGTCGGCTACAAGCCGACCTGAATACCAAGACAGGGGGCGGCTCTTCGCACGTCGTTCCTCGACCAAATGCGATGCACTCTGTGCGCAATACGCAGATGGTCATCCCGACCTGATGCTGCTGCGTCACCTACCCGCGTCGCGCCTAGTCCCGTGGGAGCGAGGTCTTGATTGAAATGGCTATCCGTTACCACGTCTCGCGACCCGGCCGGACGATGTGGTACGGTCGAGATCCGTTCTGTCGTGACCACCCCGCCGAGAGTCAATTCCCGATGAAACCACGAACGATGCCGGCGTCAATGCTCTTTGCGCTCTTTGCAGCCGTCGCTCCGACTGCGTCGGGCGCGGCCACTGCGGATCCGTCCAAGGTCCTGCGGGTCGCCTTTCCAAGCGACATGACCGGACTCGACCCGGCCGCGATCCAGGACCTCTATTCGAACGCGGTTCTGCGGCACATATTCGACACGCTCTATGTCTGGGATTACCTCGCGCGGCCGTACCGCTTCGTGCCGAGCGTCGCGGCCGGAATGCCGGAGATTTCCGACGACGGGCGCGTCTGGACGATCCGGATCAAGCCCGGTATCTACTTCGACGACGATCCGGTATTCGGGGGCAAGAAGCGCGAACTGACCGCTGCAGATTTCGTCTATTCGTGGAAGCGCATGATGGACCCGCGGCTGCGCTCGCCGAGTACGGCGGACCTCGAAGGCAAGCTCGTCGGGCTCGACGCCGCGGTCGCGAAAGCCAAGGCTTCGGGCCGGTTCGACTACGACTCCGAAATTGCCGGATTACGGGCGATCGAACGCTACACGCTGCGGATCGAGCTCATCGAGCCCGACTACACTTTCCTGACGGGGCTCAACGACACGGGCCTACGCGCCGTCGCGCGCGAGGTGGTCGAGAAATACGCCGACGCCGGCGGCCGCGTGATGGATCATCCGGTCGGCACAGGGCCCTATCGTCTCAAGGTCTGGGAACGAGCGCGGCGAGTGTTGCTCGAGGCCAATCCGAATTTCCGCGACCAGCGGTTCCCGCCTGCACCGGCCAACGCCGACGCGGCGACCCGGGCAATGGCCACGGCGATGAAGGACAAACGCCTGCCGCAGATCGGCATGATCGATATCGCGATCGTCGAGGAATCCAATCCGCGGATGCTGATGTTCGGCGCCGGCGAACTGGACATGCTCGACATACCGGCCGACCTCGCCCCGAAGATGCTCGACAGTGCGAATCGGCTCCTGCCGGAATACGCGACAAAGGGGATGGAACTGCAGCGGGGGACCGAGCTCACGGTGACTTTCGGGTATTTCAACATGGAGGACCCGGTCACCGGTGGGTATGCGCCCGACCGCATCGCGCTCCGCCGTGCCATCTGCAGTAGCTACAACATTGGCGACGAGATCCGCGTCGTCCGCAACGGACAGGGAATGGTCGCGACGCAGCCCATTCCGCCGGATGTCGCCGGTCATGTCCCGAATTTCAAGGGATATACGGCGTACGATCCCCCGATCGCGCGCGCCCTCCTCGACAAATTCGGCTATCGCGACCGGGACGGCGACGGCTTTCGCGAGCTCCCCGACGGCAAGCCCTTCGTGCTGCACACGGCCACGCTCACTGGGCCGGTCTACCGCCGCTACGATGAACTGTGGCAACGCGGACTTGCCGCCGTCGGCATCAAGATCGATCTCCAGATCCAGCCATTTCCGGAGATGTTCAAGGCGGCGCACGCGGGACAGCTTCAGTTTTCGAGCCTCGCGTGGACCGCCGATGTCGCCGACGATTTCATGCAGCTCTTCTACGGGCCCAATGCGGGCGCCGCCAACCTCGCGCGCTTCCGCAATGCGCAGTTCGACGATCTCTACCGGAAGAGCCGCCGGATTCCCGAGGGCGCGGAGCGCGATGCACTCTACGCGAAGATGACCGAGATTGTCGCCGCCTACTCCCCGTGGTGCACGCAGGCGTTTCGCATCAGCAACACGGTCGTCGCACCCCGGGTTCGGGGATACCTGAAAAACGCCCATTACCTGGTCCCGTCGTGGCACTACCTCGACATCGATCCTGCGGCACGGAAAATCGCGCGACCTTAGCGGTTTCGCATGCGCGCGGTTGCGCGCGACGGACGCAAGTCTGGGTACGCAACCGCGGATTCTTGGTGGACGTCGCAGTCGCATCGAGGCTCCAGGCCGGCCGACTCGACATTCGGTCGAGAGGAACAGCAATCGCAGCACGGCTGACCAGCAACCACATCGTTGACGAACCGCGGGCGCGCGAGACCGTCGCGTGCCCGGGTTACGTGGCCGGTCAGCCGCCGAGGATCCGGACCGCCATCACGCCGGAATCGTCTTGGTCCAGAGTGCCATCCGGTCCATGATCAGCGCGCCGGTGGCGCACTGATCCTCACCCCGCTGCAACTGCTCGCCCGCCTCGCCGCTCTGGTGCCGCCCCCGCGAATCCACCGCCGCCGCTACTTCGGCACGCCCGTGCGTACGACCGCTTACCGGAAATTTCGGCGGCGACCTCGTCCGTCTGGAGCTGGCCGCGAACCGACTCTTCGTCGACGGTCTCAGAACGCCCGAAGCTGCCGTTCATTGCTGCGGAGCCGAACTTCGCGAGGCGTCGGTCTATCCACGGGATCCCGCGATGGCAGCGGCGAGCCTCGCTTTGACCGGATGGTCGGCGCGGTGATACTGTCTTGCCTGCCAGGGACAGTTGTTTGAATTCCCCATAGATTGAACTGGCGCGCACTCAGCTTTCGGGGCGCGCTTTATGGTAGCCGGGGGCTATATGCCAACAAGACTCGATTACTCCAAATTCGCGTTGATGGACGCTCTCGATCTCGCGACTTTGATTGAGGTCGAAGCATCTAAGCGGTACACGCAGTTCGCCGAACAACTCGGAAGCCGTTATGACGATGATGCCGCGTCGGTATTTCAATCGATGGCCGCCAATGAGAATAAGCACGGTGAACAGCTCGCCGAGCGCCGGCTCGCACTGTTTGGCGACGAGCGCCCGAAGGTCAAGCTCGACGACATCTTTGATGTGGAAGCCCCAGACGTCGGCGCACCCCGTCAGAATATGTCCCCGCTCGATGCGTACTTGGTGGCGTTGTCCTCCGAAAGGAAGGCCTTCGCGTTTTACGACCTGGCCCTCCGCTACGTCAAGCAACCGGACGTCAAGGCGCTATTTGAGGAGTTGCGGGCGGAAGAGGCCGAGCACGTTCGCATGATCGAAGAGATCATCAAGAAGCTGCCTCCGGAAGCCAAGCTCGACGTGGAAGACCAGGACGACACGTCGATGCGGATGGGCTACTAAGACATCCGGCCGAAGCACGCTCATCGGCCGGCTGTATTTCGCGGCGATCGGTCGCGACCGCGAACGAAACGCGCGCTGCTGCCCCGGACGCAGGCGAGCGCGGATGCGGCGATACTCGTTGATGCTCGTCCCTGGCCCGGCGACCACCGTACCGACTCGTTCAATGCAATTCGACGGGCGGCGCGAATGGCTGCTATTGAGCGCAATGCACGACGACCGCAGTTTGCCGGTTCAAGCCCGTCGATGTCGACATGGCTATGTCCGGTGATGGGCCGGTTTGCGCCGCTCGACGGACGGATTCGCCTGCGTCCTTAGTCCATTGCCTCTTGCCCCTCGCCCGTCGCCCCTCGAGCCAAGTACCGGGAACGCAGTACGCAGCCAGGCGTACACGCAAGCCTAGGTTGGCGATAGATACCGCAACGAAGCCGCTCCTGTTGTCTTCCGGGCGGGCAGCGCTCCGAAGTGTCAGCCCGGGCAGTCAATACACTTTTGGAACGAAGTGCTGCTTTGATATCCTCGGTCGTTTGTACCCTGGATCCACCTGACGTGGCGGTAGCTCGATTTCGATGGGAGTCAAGTCCGAGTAGTGAATTTGCTGCAGTAGGTGGGCGATGCAATTGAGGCGTGCCTTTTTCTTGTTGTCGGCGTCCACCACAAACCAGGGCGTGAGTCGGGTATCCGTTTTCGCGAACATGACATCTTTTGCCATGGAGTATTCGACCCAGTGCTTTCTTGACTCGATGTCCATCGGACTGAGTTTCCATCGCTTCGTAGGGCTACGCATGCGTTGCTGGAAGCGCCTTTCCTGCTCTTCGTCGTTCACCGAGAACCAGTACTTGATCAAATAGATCCCGGAACGAACCAGCATTTCTTCGAAGAGCGGCGCAGTACGCAAGAATTCCTTGTACTCCGCGTCCGTGCAAAAACCCATTACCCGTTCTATGCCGGCGCGGTTATACCAACTGCGATCAAATAGCACGATCTCACCGCGGTTTGGCAAATGTGCAACGTAGCGCTCAAAGTACCATTGCCCGATTTCCCTCTCAGTCGGAGTACCTAGAGCGACGACACGACAGACCCGCGGATTCAGGCTCTCCGTTATGCGCTTAATCACGCCGCCTTTGCCCGCCGCATCGCGCCCCTCGAAGATGACCAGCACCTTGAGACCCTGGAGGCGCACCCATTCTTGAAGCTTGATGAGCTCAAACTGAAGATGGGCGATCTCTTCCACGTATTTGTAGTTCTTGGGCGGTTTGCGTTGTTTGGCTCGTCCGGCCGAATGCCAATACTGTTCGATCTTAGTTGCTTCTCTAACGTCGGCGATGACTTCGCCGGAGAATTCCGGCACCAAGGGTCCTTTTTTCCGTTTCATGTTTGTCTCGCCTTTACATTGCCTGGTTGCGCTCTAACGATCAAATGGTCGCGACATCTTCCCCGTCGAAATCCTTCGATATCCGCACAATTATGAGGGCAGGTGCAACTCGCCCTGGATCGCTGTATTCGTGCCTTCAAGGATTGTCCGGATCGCCGGCGTCTTCATTTTCCTTCGAAAGAGAAGGTTTGCAAGTCCCCTCTGGCTTAACGGGCCTCGCTTGGGCGGTTTTGCAGGGGATCTCTGGAACGAATTGGGCACGCGGCTCGACCATCTCACCCTGACCGACAAGAGCGGTCCAGCGACTGCTATGGAACGGAGTGCTCTATGACCGCATTTGGCCGAGGCTGTGTCAAAACGCAGCGGAAGTTCATGCTGAGAAAAATCGACCTCTCAGAACGCGCTGTATTCGATTATTTTGGGTGTCGGAATGGTTCGACGACCCCCTAAATCGAAATAGGACCGCGTTTTTACACAGCCTCGGCCGGTCGCCGGCATTGAAGCGATTCGACCGAGCGGCCGCTGAATTCGTGCTGCAGCCATCGAGGCGTCAAGGGTCGCTGTGGATCGTGGAGCCGCCGCTCATATGGTCGCACTACCTGTCAAGAGGGTGGTGTGTCATGGTTTTCCAAATCGATCCGGTGACGCGACACGAGCGGTGCAGCGACGATGAATCAGACTCATATCCGTGGATTGGCTACCACCGTTCATCGATTCGTCGTGGGACCTGCCTCGCTCTAGGGTCATGGATCAATCCTTGCGGAATGCCGGTGTAGCAGTCTCGAGGGTTATCCCTATCGTAGCTCGTATCGCATCACCGGATCGATCTGGCCTCATGAACTTCGCACCCGTCTCAGTTCGGCGTGAGTTTGGCTTGGGCCGACGCTATCGCCCACACAAAGCCCGCCAGCTCACGCGCCACCGCGACGCAGATCTTGTTGATCTGCACGCCGCGGGCACGCAACCGAGCGAAGCGTCCGGCGAGCCGCAATTGCGCCTTCCAGGCCACGTCACGGATCGCCCGCGGCAGGTCCTCCGCGCGCTGCTGCGCCCGGCGGCCGATACGCGGTTGGAAGCGGTAGTTCCACGCCGCTTCGACCAGCAGCCGTCGCGCATGGGTGTTGCCGGTCTTGGTGATGCTGCCGCGCGTCACCCGCTCCCCGCTGGAACGCTCCGACGGCACCAGGCCCAGATAGGCCATCAGCTGCCGCGGGTGGGCAAAGCGCCGGATGTCACCGATCTCGGCCACCAAGCCGATGGCGCTGACCACGTCGACGCCCCGCAGCGCCTGCAGCGCGTTCACCACCGCTTCGAAGCGCCAGCCTTGGATCGAGTTGGCCAGCGCGCCAGTGAGCCGCGCCACGCGCTCGTCGGCGGCGGTCACCGCCTGCCAGTATTCGGTGAACGCCGTCTGCGCACCCGACAATCCGAAGTTCAACGTCGCCAGCCAGCGATAGTAAGTCTTGCTCCACGAGGTCTTGCCGGCGTAGCGCACGTCGTGGCGCAGCAGGAAACCCTTGAGCTGCTGCCGGGCCTGGGTGCGGGCGTTGACCACATCCTCGCGCGCGCGGGCGAGGTCGCGAATCGCCTCGTCCGCCGGATCTGGAATCCATACCGCGCGCAATTCACCGGCACGCGAGAGTTCGGCCAGCCGCAGGCCATCCCGACCGTCGGTCTTGATTCGATCGCCCGCACGTTTCGGAATCAACGACGGCGCAATCACCTGACATTGATAACCCCGCCGCGCCAACTCGCGCTGCAAACCGTAGCCGTAGGGCCCGCTTCGTAAACCACCAGCACCCTTGCCGGCTCGCCGTACCGCGCCAACAGTTTCCGCAGCTTGACGACATCGTGCGCGATGCTGCCTACCAGCCGTGCCGGCTCCCGACCCGCTTCTGCCACCGCCACCGCGATAGTGTCCTTGTGCACATCCAGTCCGACGAAGAACTTGATATTCTCATCCATGGCCGGTCTCCTTGTTGGTTGCTGATGACTCGTTCTCAGCATGTAGCTCGGCGCGGCTTGCCGCGCAACCTACGTCGCCGGAGACCGGCCATCCCGCTTCTACCAAGCGACCATATTGCCTAGGCATGTACTTGCGCACCGTCCGCGGCGACACCCTGATGGCGAGCTTGAGCAATAGTTCATTGGCGATGCGTTCCTCGCCCCAGAGCGGGTTCTCCAACGCCATGCGTCGGATCAATCGGCGCAGTTCCAACGGAATAGGTGGACGGCCAGGCCTCGATTTGTAGCGCCAGCGCAGTCGCCAGCCGGCTCGGTGCCAGCGGATTACCGTTTCCGGGCGAACCACGATCAGGCACGAACGCCAATCACATAACCGCGACAACAATGCCAGGCTTAGCCGCGTCGCGGCATCGATACGTCGCGGTTTCATGCCCCGCTCCTTGAAGAGCCCGAGTTGGCGACGTAGCACCAAATTCTCAGCTTCGAGCGACCGCCGGGACCTGAGCGCGAGGACAGCAACGGCGACAACGTCGGCGAGCAACCGCAGAATGATCCGAAGGAAGGCAACCACGCCCCATCATGCCACGGACGACCGTGGGCTCGTCAATCCAACCCCTGATCCAATTATTGCGGACCACAGGGCTTGCCAGCAAGCTATGGAGTATTGGCATCCCAATCGTTGACGTTTGGTTGACAAAATGGTGTTTCATGTATAAAACGTAGCCGAGAACAGGACTGCTGCAGGAGGCAGTGACCCGCAACAACGGAAGGAGAACACAATGCAGGTTCGCAATCGGATCCGCAGCTGCATAGCGACAGCGGCGTCGTGTGTGCTGCTAATCGTTTCGATGGCCGCCATGGCGGACGGCGGCTACCATCGCGCGGTGGACAAGGTGTTGGACGAGCTAAAGGCAGCCGGACATTCGCGCCCGATCGTCGAGACGCATATTCACTTTTGGCAGGTCACGCGGCCCGGCGGCGTACCGTGGCCGACGCCGGCGGAAGGGCCGATCTATCGCGACGTTCTACCGGGCGATTACACCGCCATGGCGAAGGCGAACGGCATCCTCACCGCAGGCGTCGTCGAGGCGAGCGGAATCGTCGAAGACAACCAATGGATCCTCGATAGGTTGAGCGCGACCGCTTCTATTCGACCTACGTCGGAAATCTCGACATCGGGGCGCCGACCTTCGCGCATGATCTGGAGCGGTTCTCCAAAGACCGGCGCTGGGTCGGTATCCGCGGCTATCTTACGGGTCCGCCCGAGGGGATCACGCTCAGTCCCGCGCAACTCGAAAGCCTGCGGGACCTCGCAGGGCGAGGCATGACGCTCGACATCATCAGCCGCGGCACGAAGAATCCCAAGGACCAGGTGCAGGCGCTTTGCACGGCGGTTCCCGATTTGCGGATCATCATCGATCACTTGGGCGGCGCCAAGGGACCGCCGCCCGTCGATCCCACCTGGGAGCTGGAGATCCGCCGCCTCGCCGACGTTTGCCCGAACCTCTACATGAAGTTCTCGTCGTTCTATGACATGTACGCTCCCGGCGACGTCGTCTTTCTCGCGCCCATGGACCTCACGCACTACAAAGCGCACTTCGACGTGTTGATGACCGCGTTCGGGCCGGACCGTCTGATCTGGGGCAGCAACTGGCCTGTCATCTCGTTGCACGGCACCAACCCTAACGATCTATCGAGCGGGTTTGCAGATCAGATCCGGATCGCGGAGGAATACCTCGCGCCCTTCGGTACCCGGGTCCGCGATAAGGTAATGTTTCGCAATGCGCTGCTCTTCTATCGACGTCATGTGCCGAACGAGCACGACGATGACTGAACGATGGCGGTAATCGCGCCGGCCGGCACGCGGCAAAAGCTAAAAACGCGTCCGCCGGCGCGACCTGCGTCGCCCGCCGCGACGCGCTACGCAGTGCCTGCGCTCGACAAGGGTCTCGACGTGCTCGAGTTGCTCGCGCGTGAAACGGCGGGGCTATCGCTCAACGAAATCGCCGGGGCGCTCGGGCGCACGTCGAGCGAACTGTTTCGAATGGTGATCGCACTCGCACGGCGCGGATACATCGAGCAGCGCGACGGCGACCGCTATACGCTGACCCTCAAGCTGTTCGAACTCGCGCATCGTCACAAGCCGGTCAGGTCGCTGACCGCCGCCGCGGCGCCGCTGATGCTCGACCTCGTGCATCGCGCGCTGCAATCGTGCCATCTGACGGTTTTGCACGCGGGCCGTGTGATGGTCGTCGGCGAGGTCGATAGCCCGGAACGCTATGCGTTCGGAATGAAGGTCGGCGCGCTCGTCGGCCTTACCGACACGGCGTCCGGCTACGTACTGCTTGCGTTTCAGGATGAAAGCACGCGTCGCGCGATACTCGCGTCGCATCAGGAGGTCGAGGGCGAGCTCGACGTCGATCCCGCTCAGCTGGCGAAGATCGTGCGGGACGTCGCGAGGAAGGGCTACGCCGAAGTTCAAAGTCGTCAGACCCGGGGGGTCACGAACATCGCTTTTCCGATTATGGGACCCACCGGACACGCAGTTGCAGTGCTCAACATCCCGTACATAGAGCGCATCGACAAGAAGGTCACGCCGTCGATCGCAGCAGTGAAGGAGATGATCCGCGAGTCCGCTGCGCGCCTGTCGCTCCTGATGGGCTACGTCAATGACGCAGCAACGGGGACTTCCCAACGTCGTCAAAGGCGACGCAGCGGACACTCGGATGGCGGATGACGCAGCCGCCAATATGCGCCGGCGTCGCTCAAGCGGTGCTTTTGCGAGCTTCAACGACTCGCACCCTATGCCTTCACTAAGTGGTCGCCGATGAACTACGTTTCGGAGATAAGAGTTCATCACGCACGGCGGGGACGTTTCACCTTCCAAGTCTCTTGATCACCGTCAGACATGCGATATACCTCGCGAATGAAGCGATGATGGGTTCTCATTGTCACACCCAGCACGACCGGCCGCAGTGAGCCGGCCTGAGCGCCGGCAAAGAAGAGTCCTCGGCCATCACCAGAGCTGCCCCGAGACTCCCTACTTCGACGCGCCGATGCGTTTGCCACGCCGTAGTCGCGCGAATCAGCTGACTCCAATCGCGTCCCCAATGTCCGCGAGTGTGAAGACAGCTGTGATCGGCCGCCTCACTCGCATGAATAGAGCTGTGGTAGCGGTGCATGCACGGCAGCAAACAGAGCGGCGGATTAACAGTCCGTCGCTCGGATGCCAAGGTGCCGTACCGACCTGCTGAATCCGAAGTATTCGAGGGACGTATTCGACACTGGGTGCAAATACGTTTGCCAAAGTGCCAAGAAGGCGGTGTAGGAAAGCCCATCCGTTCAAACGAATAGCCGGACCTGCGAAGTTGCCGACTTGCACGCCTCTCGAATCTGATGGTCATATGTTTCTCCGTCGGAAACCACCCTTCGCGCCTATGACCTTCGCAATCTGTTGCTTCGCGCGTATTAAGAAGCGCCGCGCCCTCGGATTCCAAGCTTGGCTTCGCCAACGCCCCTGCATCGGAAACGGCGCATGCCGCAACTGAGCACAGCTCTGATCGATTATGTGCGCAGCCAATTGATCGAGCGCTGGCAACACGACGCCATCTACCAACGCTTTGCAAATGCGCGCACCGAATACCAAGGCCCACCCACGATTCGCCAGTTCGTTGCCGACATGCTTGCCCTTCCATCGCTGGCCCTGCGCGATTCTCGCTTCGCCGGCAACGAGAAACTGCTTGGTCGGCCCCCGTTCTGTCAGCTCGACCGGTCCCGATTTGGCGAGCTGCTGGCGACCACCGTCTTGATGAGTGGATTGCCAACCACCATCGACACGCTCGCGCTCTTGCACGTATTTATTCCGTCGCTGCGAACGGTCTTAGAGGCAGACATTTGCAGTTATTCAGCGAGAAGAGGCGCGGAGCAGCGAGCGCAGTTCGACCTCGTGGCAAGTTGCGGCCTTCCGCGCGAGCAGTTCTTCAAGTGGATCATGCTCCCAGCGCAAGTCCAGGCGTTGGCCGACTTGCTATGGCCGGAGATTCGGGCACGGCACATCCAGCGGCCATTGATCGACTTCTTCACAACGAGCCGGATCGATGGCTGGTACGAGGACTCCGATTACCCTATGGCCTTGGGCCAAGGTCGCAGGGTGCGCGTCAGCACCGTTGTCGCCGCGCTTGGCACCGCAACCATTGAGTTGCAGCGTAGCCACGTCGAGACCCCGGCGGCGGTATACCCGCATGCATGGCGCGCCACGCTTCGCGACTCCAGCAACGAGCGAATTGCGGTTGCCTCCGGCATGGCTTATGTCCCCGCGGGCAAGTTTTGTGACCCGAGCGCCTTTCTTACGACCGCCGACGAGGTATCCGATGCGGACATCATGCGGGTACGTGCCCTGCTTGATCAATTCCCGGCCCGGTTTGGACACGGGCTCGACACCGGCGTCGCCTTCCTATGCAATTGGGAGCGAAAGCCCGCTGCACCAAAGGGGGCAGGAATGGAAACGCTACGGGCGGGACTGACCGCGCTCAAGCAATCCATGCGTAAAGTCACTGTTCTGGCCGTTGATTTGCGTCCCGCGCAATTTGAGGATTGGGATTTGTCCAACGAGCCGGCCGAGATCGTCGCCGGGAAACAAGAGGCGCGAGAAAAGCTACAGGCCCTGCTCGACACGGCGCGTCCGGAGAGTGTGTTGGGTAAGCACGCCGAGCGGTTTTACATACTGCAACGGCACGACCCGACGGACGCCCAGCACGCGTTGGCGCTGCTCGGGGAAGTTGAGATCGAGAGATTGGTGGGGCCAGAATAAATTGTGACCAATGCAATGACTAGGCGTGTCGCGCTGTCAAGACGAAAAGCCCCGCGAAGGCCGTGCTTGTCGGCTTGCACCCTGCATTCAATCGGTCGGATACCTTGAAGTGACAAGTCGGCAGTGTAATACTCAAGTCGCTTGTCCGTGGGCATCGTGCTCACACAGCCTTCATGTCGACTGGTCACCCAGCCATGCATGAAGTCCAGTACCTCGGTATTGGCGTTGCGGTCGTTACCCGCCCTTGAAGCGGTCGGAAGCGATTCCGATCTCGTCGCGTAAGCGACTTAGGTTGTGCGCTCGGTCTAGCGCCGGAGCATTAGCTGGCGTTGTTGGATCGCCAGGTCTGGCGGTGCCCGGTGATGCGCCATCGCCCATGCCTCGTGCATGGACTCGACGGTTCGTCACGCAGCAAGGCCCTCAGTTCGCAAGGACCGGGGGCCTTTTTCTTTTCGCGCGCGGCAACGCGCATATCCGCGATATCAGCAGACCCAAAGCCTGCCTCGAGCACGCGCCGGTCGCGTATTGATGATCATTGCACGTAGACG
>CAWAFI010000023.1:0-215642 GCA_963781285.1 uncultured beta proteobacterium | reverse complement strand
CTTCGAACGCAACCTTTATAACGAGCATGCCTACGGAGCACCCGGCGGCACGCTACCCGGCCTTGTTCCTGTTTATGGTCAGAATTGGTTCAGTGCAAATGTAGGCGCCTTTTCGCCTGATCTGGTGATGCGGCCAGTCGTTGACCCGCCGCGACAGGGCAGCTTCGGGGTCAGATGAACGTCATCAAGCTGCATGGGTCGTTCAACTGGCGCTCGGCGGACGGTCGCAATGTGCTGGTTGTGGGGACCGACAAAACCGCTCAGATCGCGTCTTTGCCGCTGCTGTCTTGGTACGCGGACGTCTTCAGACGCGCAATTTCCGCGGGCGAAGTCCGGCTAATGATCACCGGGTACGGCTTTGGTGACGAGCACGTCAACGCTTCCATTGCCGATGCTATTGAAAACCATGGGCTTGAGGTCTTCATCTGGAACACAACGGCAGACCTAAAAGCGCGCGTTCTTGCGGCGCCGCATGGCGTAACCATTTGGAGGGCCTTAATAAGCTCGGCGTCGCGCCCGTTGATCGACGTTTTCCCGAGCAACCAGGCTGAAACCGAGGAGTACCGTCGAATACGGGATACGTTCTTCGCCGGCCACTGAAATACGGCGCACTTGGTTCGAGGACGTCGAGCGAAGCAGCGTGACCTTAAGCGACACCTGATGCGCGCCCAGGACCAGTAGCGCGATCATTCCGCGTCGGGCGCCTTAGCCGCCACCTTCTTGGTGCAGCGCTTGCAGCGGAGGCCCTGTTGTGCCCCGCCTTATGCCCGTTCGTTGTCTCGGCTCTCGATGCGTAGGCAGTAAGTGCTCGCGCTCTACAATCAGCACAGCGATGAGGTGTTTCGGCTGGCCGAAGGGAACGCTCGTGGCGCTTGCCCAGAATTCCGCAACCGCGTCCTGGGCTGCCCGCACCGTAAACGAAAACCTGCCAATGAGCCGAGGTGTCAGCTCTTTTTCGAAGTCTTCGCCATAAAATGCGTTGGGACGTGCTGAACCGTTTCGCTTCCGCACTTAGGGCAACGCGGATGAGCGGTTTCATGTTCCGCGAGATGTTCGGCATGGTCGAAAATCTCGCCGCACTTCTCGCAACGGTATTGGTAAGTAGGCATGGCACTTTTCCCTTACGAAAGCCCGAACGCGCCGACCGGATGCGCTACGGCCGCGCCTTCCGGTGCATTCGTATCGAATTCTAAAGCACGAAAAGGGTCGCCGCCGACGGCATGGGCCGGCGCCGGCCCTCCTTCTTTAGAGCGCGGTGTTGATACAAGAACGCGCCTACGAACGCCCAGTCTACGTCAACCAATCCCTATACGGTGCCCCCGCAGACGACCTGAAATCTTGTCCTTCCTTCGGAGTCCTTGGCCCGGCGTGCGTAGCACCCCGTTGCAGTGCTTCGAAGGCCGAACGCCCGCCGTACTAAATGGGGGCCACCGGCTCGTGGGTGCAAAGAGTGACGGGGTTTCTTCGTTCTGAGTGTTGAAGACGACTAATCGTCCGGGCAGATTTGCCCACCTCACTGTGAAAAGCTACCATCCGATCTTCTTGAGTTCTTCAAACCGTAGGGCGCGAAGGGCGGACGCATCGGCGGCAAGCGGTCCTTGGAAACGATAACAGGCGACCAACGCACCGCAAGGGCAAAGACGGCCGGCAAGGCCGCTGTTGAGGCGAGGAAGGCGGAGGGATCGCCCATAAACTGCCGTGTCTGACGGCCTCTAATTCCGTTCTCCCTGCGAAACTGAGCTATGTCACCAGTCGGCAGCAAGAACGCGCCTGAAGCCAAGGCCCGCGAGAAGATTCACGCCCTGCTGGCGCAGGCTGGCTGGCTCGTTCAAGACCGCGACGACATGAACCTCGGGGCGAGCGACGGCATCGCAGTCCGCGAGTTCAAGCTCGAGAAGGGCCACGGGTACGTCGACTACCTGCTCTTTGTAGACGGCGATGCCCTTGGCGTCCTGGAGGCCAAGCCCGCTGGGGTACTCGTTCACGAGCGTCGAGTTCCAGGCCAAGAAATACGTGGGGGGCTTGCCAGCCTCGCTGACAGCCCCGCAGAAGCCCCTGCCGTTTGCCTACATCTCAACCGGCGAGGAAACCGTCTTCATCAATACGCTGGACCCCCAACCGCGCTCGCGCCCGGTTTTTACGTTTCACCGGCCTGAAACACTACGGGAGTGGTTGAACGCCGACACACTCGACGCGTGGCTCAAGCAGTCCGGTGGCTTCCATACCCGCACCGCCGACACCAAGCCCTCCACGCTACGGGCACGATTACGGGCCATGCCCTCGGTAGAGTTGCCCGGCCTGTGGCCGAACAAGGTGCAGGCTATCCTCAACCTGGAGAAGAGCCTATTCGACGACCGACCACGCGCTCTCATCCAGATGGCGACGGGGACCGGCAAGACCCTGCTGGCGGTCACGGAGATCTATCGCCTCATCAAGTTTGGGGGAGCACGACGTGTGCTGTTCCTTGTGGACAGGGCGAACCTCGGCGAGCAGGCCGAGAAAGAGTTCCAGGGTTTCCGCACGCCGGACGACAACCGGAAGTTCGACGAGTTGTACAACGTCCAGCGGCTGACCTCGAACACGGTCGGCTCATCGAGCAAAGTTGTGATCTCGACTATCCAGCGGCTTTATTCGATTCTGAAGGGCGAGCCGGAGCTTGATCCCGAGGCTTCGAGCGCTGCGATTCACCCGCACGGGGTGCGACGGGGCATGAGCGCCGTCTGGGCGTCGAGCTACTCGTAGATCGCGGTACAATCCGCATGGCGATGGAATCGAGGAGAAGATGTCATGGCACTGCCTGAAGGTATCGAAGTCAACCCCAAGGTCATGCTGGAAAACCCGTGATCCGCGGCACGCGGATCACGGTCGAGCTGATTCTGCGCAAACTGGGCGAGGGTGCGACCGAGCAGGACCTGCTCGACGCCTATCCCAATCTAAAGGCTGGGGATCTTCGCGCTGCAATGGCCTATGCGGCAGCGGCGCTCGCGCACGAAGAGATTGTGTAGTGCGTCGAAACGATTGCGATGTTGCGCTTTCTCGCCGACGAGAGCTGCGACTTCGCCGCGGTTCGCGCGCTCCGGGCTGAGGGCTTCGACGTTCTATCGGTTGCAGAGGCTTCGGCAGGCGCCGACGATGAGCGTGTGATCGCGCTGGCGCTAGACGATCGCCGAATTCTGCTCACCGAGGACAAAGACTTCGGCGGACTTGTGTTCGCGACTGGCAGCAAGAGTCTAGGCGTGGTGCTGATTCGGTTTCCGGCGAGCGCTCGGTCAGCCATCGGGACCCGGATGCTTGAGTTGGTGCACAAGCACGCGGATCGGCTCACGGGCAGCTTCGTCGTGCTCCAGCCCGAGCGGACTCGCATTTCAGTACTCCCCTGACGGTGGCGGGATTTATGAACTGTGCTTCGCAAGAACTCGATAGCGCGTACTCAGCGTAGCCATTTCGTAACTTCGTTTGCTGCTTTGCAATTACCGTTAGGCTGTTCGTGGCTGCTCTTGAAACTTGGCGTGTGCTGCAAGAGCTTGATTAGAAAATAACCGCTAACTGACAGACGTTCTGAAAATCCTTGTGTCGGTGGTTCAATTCCGCCCTTGGCCACCAAACAACCAAGGAAGTTAGCGGACCGGCCGCAATATCGGCCAGAGGTACGGCCAATCGCGTTGAGCGGGGAATACGAGATGGTAGCGGATCCGGATCGCCAAGCGCAGACAGACGAACTCGCGCGACTTGTCCGCGAACTGGAAAGCGCCGAGGCCTACGAACAGCAGCTGCGTCAATTGATTGTCGACGTCAAGGACCAACTCGCGGCCGGCAACACGGAGCGCGCGTTGTCGATGCTCAACGAGGCGCTGAACAATATCGACGCGGCGACCGACGTCGTTGCCGCGCATCGTAATTCCTGACTGCGTGGCCCGTCAGGCCTAATCGCCGTTGGTCCGCAGGAACCGCGTGACCATCGCGCGCCCCATCCGGCGCGTCTACGCCTTCCAGTCGTGGTCGATGATCGGGGGAAGGGTCCGGCATGCCCGCGCGCGCAGGGGCAGTCCGCGGTGACGGGCGCCGTCGCCATGGCGATGCTATGGACACTCGACTGGAGTCCGAACCTAGCAAGATAAGTTGTAAAATTCAGTTTGTACTGCACGATCATAAAAACCGGTGCGCATTTGTTGCAAGTATCAAAAGTCCTTGTAGGCCATGTTTCGTAGCTTGGCCGCACAAGCTGGTCGTCGCCAGCAGCGAGGTTACGTCGCAAGCTGATCACACATCGCGCGATAAATGTGCGCCGCTAACGCGCCGGTCAAAACCTGTCCCTGGCGTATTAATTATGATTGTTTAATCAGCGCAACGGGCGTCTGGGAGATCCCGGAACTGATCATTTTGTGGAGGTCGGAATGCCCGTGGTTGGCGCAGTTCGGGACGGGCGCACGGCAGGCATGACGATTGCTGCGGGGTAAAGCCAGCTGGGCGGCGCGCGTGCCCAGGCAATCGACAACATTGCGGCGGCGACAGCGTCGCGACAAGGAAGGCTGCTCGCATGTTGCACCGGATGGCCAAAGCGTGGACCCGTGGCGTTGGGGTGGCGATCATGTTCGCCGCCTCGACGGCGCTCGGCGCTGTTGGCGTCAACAAGAGCTTCACTCCGAATTCGGTGATCGCCGGACAGGTCTCCGTTCTGACCATCGTCCTGCTCAATCCGAACCCGTCGGCCGCCACCGGCGTTGGGCTCACGGATACGCTCCCGGCGAACGTTGTAGTGGCGAACCCGCTGACGGTCGGCAGCAACACCTGCGGATTCGTCGTCAGCGCGACTCCGGGGCTGGGCCCCATCGGTCTGTCCAACGGCACGATTCCGGCCCTCAGCGGTGGCGTGCCCGGGCAATGCCAGGTGACGATCAACATCGTCTCCTCGACGCCCAACACCTATCTCAACACGATCGCGGCCGGTTCCGTCGCGTCGTCGCAGGGTACGAATCCGCAGGACGCGCAGGCGACACTGGTCGTCTCAGCCCCCGCCAACATTACCGGCAGCAAGATCTTCGCGCCGACCAACGTCCACGGTAACGGACCGGTGTCGACGCTGACGATCACGCTGACGAATCCCAATCCGGTGCCGCTCACCAACGCAGCGATCATCGACACGCTCCCCGCGACGCTCAACATCGCGCCCACGCCGAACGCTGCGACGACCTGCGGCAGCGGCACGGCGACAGCGACCGCGAGCAACCCGGCGACGATCGCCCTTGCCGGCGGCACGATTTCCGCCGGCGGCTCGTGCACGATTCGGGTCGATGTCATCGCGCGCAATCCAAACGTATTCACGAACGCGACGCCGACGAACACGATCGCCGCCGGCGCATTGACGACCGCCGAGGGCGCCACGAGTCCGGCGATCAGCCGCACCATCACCGTCCAGACCGGCGCGCGGCTCGCGAAATCGTTTGCGCCGAATCCGATTCCCGCAGGCGGCGCGCCGTCGACGATGACGATCACGATCGACAACTTCAACGCGAGCATCCTGACGCCGATCACGTTCACCGACAATTGGGCCGCGACGATGACGGTTTCCGGCGCGCCGTCGACGACCTGCAGCGGCGTGCTGACGAACACCGCCACCTCCGTGACGCTGACCGGCGGCAGTCTCGGCCCGGCACCCGTGGGGGCCGGCGCGACGTCGTGCACGATCACAGTCCCGGTGACCGCAACCGCCACGACCGCCAACACGATCCCCGCGGGCAACTTCGGCGGCGTCGCGTACGAGGCTGCGAGCAGCACGCTCACCGTGAGTTCGATCACGGGCAGTAAGGCCTTCACCGCGCCGGTGGTGCAGACCGGCTCGACGACGATGACGATCACGTTGAACAACCTGTCGTCGCTCCCGGCCACGATCACGACGATCACGGATCAGTTGACCACGATGGGTGCCGGTTTCACCGTTCCGGCGGCTGCGGTGCCCGGCGGCACCTGCGGGTCCTCGCTGACTTCGCCGACGCCCGGCACGCTGATCACCCTGGCCGGCGGCACGATTCCGGCGAACGGCAGTTGCACGATCACCCTGCCGGTGGCCATTTCTGCAAACGCCGCAACCGGTAATCGCACGAACACGATTGCCGTCAACGGTGTGGTAACGAGCCGGGGAAACAACACGACGACGATCACCGGTTCCGTCAACGTGCAGAGGGCGCTGGCGACGGCCAAGGCGTTCAACCCGGCGACCGTTCAGGCGGGGACCAAATCGCGGCTCACCGTCACGCTGACGCGGACCGGAGGCGCGTCCGCGCTGACGAACATCACTTTCAACGACCTCCTGACGACGATGGGGGCGGGCTTCGTCGTCGCCGCGCCGGCGAACGCCGCGACCACGTGCACGGGCGCATCGGTGACCGCGACGTCGGGCGCCACCAGCTTTTCGATGACCGGGGGCAGTCTGGCCGGCGGCGCGGCGAACACGTCGTGCACGGTTGCGCTGGACGTCGCGACTCCATTGGCTGGCCCGCTCGGGACCCACACCAACACGATCGCGGCCAATGCGGTGACAACGACCGAAGGTGTCACCAACGCGGCGGCGAACGCCAACCTGGTGCTCGCGGCCGCGTCGGTCACCGTCAACAAGTCGTTCAGCCCGACCACGGTCGCGGTCGGCGGCACCTCGGTCGCGTCGATCCAGATTCGCAACAACAACGCCGGGGCCATCAACCTGACCGGCGTCGGGTTCACCGACAACCTGCCCGCCGGCATGGTCGTCGCAAATCCGCCGGCGCCGACGTTCACCGGCGCCGGGTGCGGCGGCGCCACGATCACCGCGGTGAACAACAGCACGACCGTCACGCTGTCCGGTGCCAACGTCAACGCGAACGCGATCTGCACGCTCGCAGTCACTGTGCGGGCCAACGTGTCGGGCAACCTGATCAACACGATTCCGCCGGGCGCGATCGCCAGCACGCAGGGCGTCACCAACCCGCTGCAGGGGACCGCGACGCTGGCCGCAACGGGCACCGTCAATCTCAACGTCACGAAGACCGACGGCGTTGCCTCCGCGGTTCCGGGCGGCACGACAACGTACACGATCACCGTGTCCAACAGCGGGCCGAACAGCGTCGCCGGGCTCGTCGTCAACGACACCCCGCCGGCCGGCGTGACGTTCGGCGCGTGGACTTGCGTGCCGGCGGGCGGCGCAATCTGCGGCTCGGGGTCGGGGCCGATCAGCGACACCGTGTCGATTCCCAATGGCGGCTCGATTACCTACACGGTCCCCGCAACGATCGCGTCCGGTGCGGTCGGAAGCATCACCAACACCGCAACACTCGTCGTACCGGGTTCCGTAATCAACACCGGCAATTCGAGCGCGAGCGACACCGACCTGCTGACGCCGGTCGCCGATCTCGCGATCACCAAGACCGACGGCGTGGCGACGATCGCGCCGGGGTCGCCGATCACCTACACGATCGTCGCCAGCAACGCGGGACCGAGCGACGCGATCGGCGCCACGGTAACGGACACGTTGCCGGCGGCGATCCTCGGCGCGACGTGGACCTGCGTGGGCGCAGGTGGTGGCACCTGTCCGGCCTCGGGGTCGGGCAACGTCAGTGTCCTGGTCAACCTGCCTGCGGGCGCAACGGCCACGTTCACGGTGACCGCCAGCGTGTCGGCCGGGGCGACCGGGACGCTCGTCAACACAACGACGATCACCGCCGCCTGCGGGCGTGACCGATCCGGTTCCGGGCAACAACTCCGCGACCGACACCGACACACTGACGCCGACGGCGGACCTTGCCATCACGAAGACGGACGGCGTCGCGACGATCGCGCCGGGGTCGCCGATCACCTACACACTCGTTGCGAGCAACGCGGGGCCCAGCACGGCAACGGGCGCCACGGTCGCCGACACGGTGCCCGCGGCGATTCTCGGCGCGACGTGGACCTGTGTGGGTGCAGGCGGTGGAATCTGTCCGGCGTCCGGCTCCGGCAACATCAATGCAAGCGTCATCCTTCCCCCGGGCGGAACGGCGACGTTCACGCTGACGGGCACCGTGTCCCCGGCGGCGACGGGGACGCTCGCCAACACGGCGACGATCTCGGTACCGGTCGGCGTCACCGATCCGAACCCCGGCAACAATTCGGCGACGGACACCGATTCGCTCGCAGCGCAGGTGTCGCTGGCCGTGGTCAAGACCGACGGCAGCGCGACGTATGCACCGGGGAGTACCGCCACCTACACGGTTACGGTCAGCAATGCCGGGCCGTCGGTCGCGGCCAACGTCACGGTCACCGACGTGCTGCCGGCGGGCCTGACGCTCACCGCGAACGTAACCTGCGCAGCGAGTGGCACGGCGAATTGCGGCACTGTGACGGGAACGGCGGGGCAAACGAGCTTCGGGACGACCAGTGCAAGCATCGGTCCCGGCGCCGGCGACAGCCTCGTATTCACCGTGCCCGTGGCATTCGCCTCCGGAATGACAACCGATCCGCTCGTCAACACCGCGAATGCGACGGACTTAGGCGCGAGCGGTCCGGGCAGCTCCGCCAGCGGCTCCGACAACGACGCCCGCAGTGCGGCGGTGACGCTCGTGGTGGCGAAAACCGATGGCGCGTCCACCTACACGCCGGGCGGCACGGCGACCTACACCGTCACCGTCGCAAACAGCGGGTTTTCGGATGCGCTCGACGTCACCGTGATCGATGCGTTGCCGGCGGGGCTCACGCTGACTGCCAATGCGATCTGTGTCGCGAACGGCACGTCGAGCTGCGGTACGGTGACCGGCACCACGGGACAGACGAGCTTCGGCACGACAAGCGCGCGCGTCGACGCCGGTGGCGGAAACACGATCGTTTTCTCGATCCCGGTGGCGTTCGCGCCCGGAATGACGGCGAGTCCGCTGGTCAATACCGCCACCGCAACCGACGTCCCGACCGGCGCGACCGCGAGCGGCTCCGACAGCGACACGCTCTCGGCCAGCGTCACGCTGGCGGTCACCAAGACCGATGGCAGCGCGACGTACACCCCGGGCGGCACGGCGACGTACACGGTCACGATTGGCAATACCGGCCTCTCGGACGCGCTCAACGTGACGGTTGGCGATGCGCTCCCCGGAGGACTGATGCTGAGCGCGAACGCGACCTGTGTCGCGAACGGCACGTCGAGTTGCGGCACGGTGACCGGCACCACTGGGCAGACGAGCTTCGGCGCAACGGCCGCGCGCGTGAACGCCGGCGGTGCGAACACGCTGGTGTTCACGGTGCCTGTCGCATTCGCAGCCGGGTTGGCGACCGACCCGCTCGTCAACACGGCGACCGCGACGGACCAGGCGAGTGGCAACACGGCCAACGGCAGCGACAGCGACACGCTCTCGCCGGCGGTCACGCTCGGCGTCGCCAAGACGGACGGCAGCGCGACGTACACGCCGGGCGGCACCGCGACTTACACGGTGACGGTCTCCAACACGGGTCTCTCGGACGCCCTGAACGTGTCCGTCAGTGACCCGCTACCAGCGGGCGTGACGCTTTCGGCCAGCGCAACCTGCGTGCCGAACGGCACGTCGAGCTGCGGCACGGTGACGGGAACCGTTGGGCAGACGAGCTTCGGCACGACGGCCGCGCGCGTCAACGCCGGTGCCGGCAATGCGCTGGTGTTCACGGTACCGGTCGCCTTCGCCGCCGGGATGACGGTGAGCCCGCTGATCAACACGGCGACCGCGACCGACGTCCCGAGCGGCATCACCGCGAACGGCTCGGACAGTGACGTGCTGTCGGCGAGCGCCACGCTGGCCGTGACCAAGACCGATGGCAGCGCGACGTATACGCCTGGCGGCACGGCGACGTACACGGTGACGATCGCGAACACGGGCGTCTCGGATGCGCTGAACGTCACCGTGGCGGATCCGCTGCCGCCGGGCGTGACGCTCACGGCCAACGCGACGTGCGTTGCGAACGGCACATCGAGCTGCGGCACGGTCACCGGCACGGCCGGACAGACCGCTTTCGGCGCGACGGCGGCGCGGCTGGACGCTGGCGCCGCCAACTCGATCGTATTCACGGCCCCGGTCGCGTTTGCAGCCGGAATGGCGACCAACCCGCTGGTCAATACCGCAACAGCCACCGACGCCGCGAGCGGCGCGACGGCGAACGGTTCGGACAGCGATGCGCTGGCATCGAGCGTGATCCTGGCCGTGACCAAGACCGACGGCAGCGCGACCTACACGCCGGGCGGCACTGCGACCTACACGGTGACCGTGACGAATAGCGGCGTGTCGGATGCGCTCAACGTCACGGTGAGCGATCCATTGCCGGCTGGAGTGACTTTGACGGCGAACGCAACGTGTTTGGCGGGCGGTACGTCGACCTGCGGGACCGTCGCCGGCATCGCGGGAGCGACCAGCTTCGGCGCGACGGCCGCTCGCATAAACACGGGCGCCGGCAACACACTGGTGTTCAGCGCGCCGGTTGCCTTCGCAGCGGGGATGTCGGCAAACCCGCTCGTCAATACCGCAACCGCCACCGACGTCGCGACCGGCGCGTCGGCCAACGGCTCCGACAGCAACGCGCTGATCGGGGGTGTCGGACTCGCCGTCAGCAAGACCGACGGCAGTGCGACCTACACGCCGGGGAGCGGGGCGACGTACACGATCGTCGTCACCAATGGCGGTCCGGGCAATGCCGCGAACATCACGGTTACCGATGCACTGCCGGTCGGTGTAACGCTGTCGGCAGCGGCGAGCTGCGCGGCGACCGGGACCGCGTCCTGCGGGACCGTGACTGGCCTCGCCGGAGGCTCGAGCTTCGGCACCAGCGGCGCAACGGTTGCCGCCGGCGCCGGCAACCGCCTCACTTTCACGGTGCCGGTGAGCTTCGCGGCGAGCCTGCTCACCAACCCGCTGGTGAACACGGTGACGGTCAGCGATCCGTCGGCGCCGGGCCCCGTTACGGCGACCGACAGTGACACCCGCAACGCAATGGCGGATGTCGGGATATTGAAGACGGGACCGGTCACGCTGGCGCCCGGCGGCGCGATCACCTATGCGCTGACGATCACCAACGCCGGGCCGGGCAGCGCGGACGGGGCGACGTTCAGCGACGTAGTGCCGGTAGCCATCAGCGGTGTAACCGCGAGCTGCGGGAGCGCGGCGGGCGGCGCCGCGTGCGGCGCGATCACCGTCACCGGAAACACGGTAAACGGCGTCCTGCCGGTGTTGCCGGTCGGCGGCAGCGTCGTCATCACGATCGCGGGCAGTGTGGCCGGCACAGGCACGATCATCAATACGGCAACGGTCACACCCCCAGCGGGGATTGGAGATCCGTCCCCTGCCAACGGATCCAGCAGCGTCAGCACCGTGGTCGGCGCCGCGGCGATCGTGCAGGTGCCGATCGATGCGCCATGGGCGATTGCGCTGCTCATGGTTCTCGTGGGGATCCTGGGGGCGCGGCACGCAGGATTGCGGCACCGCCGCATTCGCGTCTGACGAGCACCGTTCGCGCCGGGGACGCCGCAAGCCAGGGCCGGGGATCGCACCCCGGCCTTTTGCTTTGGGGGGTGCGCGTCCGTAGAATCGGTCTTCCGCCGCATGGTCGGGACGAGCTCCGGGAGGATCGAGATGGACGAGCAACTGCGCATTGCCGCACTGGAGTACCACCGGTTGCCGACTCCCGGCAAGATCTCGGTGACCCCCACGAAAGTCCTCGTCAACCAGCACGATCTTGCACTCGCCTATTCGCCGGGTGTCGCGGCGGCCTGCGACGCGATCGCCGCGGATCCGGCCGAAGCGCGCACGCTCACGTCGCGCGGCAATCTCGTGGCCGTCGTCACCAACGGAACTGCGGTGCTGGGGCTCGGCAACATCGGGCCGCTCGCGGGCAAGCCGGTGATGGAGGGCAAGGGCTGCCTGTTCAAGAAGTTCGCGGGCATCGACGTCTTCGACATCGAGCTTGCCGAGACGGACCCGGACGAATTGGTGAAGACGATCGCGCGGCTCGAGCCGACGTTCGGCGGCATCAATCTCGAGGACATCAAGGCGCCCGACTGCTTCTACATCGAGCGCAAGCTGCGCGAGCGGATGAAGATCCCGGTGTTCCACGACGACCAGCACGGCACGGCGATCGTCTCCGGCGCGGCGATCCTCAACGGACTCAAGGTCGTCGGCAAGGACATCGCGAAGGTCAAGCTCGTGTGCTCCGGGGCCGGTGCCGCCGCGATCGCGTGCCTCGATCTAATGGTGGGCGTCGGGTTGAAACGCGAGAACGTCGTCGTCTGTGACAGCAAGGGGGTAATCTACGCCGGCCGCGAGTCGCCGATGGAGGAGAACAAGGCGCGCTACGCTCGCGCCACGAAAGATCGCACGCTTGCCGATGCGATCGCCGGCGCCGACATCTTCCTGGGACTCTCCGGTCCGCGCGTAATGACACAGGACATGGTGAAGACGATGGCCCGCGATCCCCTGATCCTGGCGCTCGCGAACCCGGAGCCCGAGATCCTGCCGGAACTCGCGAAGGCCGTGCGCCCGGACGCGATCATCGCCACGGGCCGGTCGGACTATCCGAACCAGGTGAACAACGTCCTGTGCTTCCCGTTCATCTTTCGCGGCGCGCTCGACGTCGGTGCGACGACGATTACCGAGCAGATGAAGCTCGCCTGCATGCGTGCGATCGCCGAGCTCGCACACGCCGAGCTGTCCGACGTCGTCGCGCAGGCGTATGCCGGAGAATCGCTGTCGTTCGGGCCCGAATACCTGATCCCCAAACCGTTCGACCCGCGCCTCATGGTGAAGGTGCCGCTCGCGGTCGCGAAAGCCGCGATGGATAGCGGTGTGGCCACGCGGCCGATCACCGATTTCGACGCCTATCGCGACCGGCTCTCGCAATTCATTTATCACTCCGGCCTCATCATGAAAACGGTGTTCGCCGGCGCCAAGCAGGCAGCCAAGCGCGTGTGCTATGCCGAAGGCGAGGAGGAGCGGGTGCTGCGTGCCGTGCAGGTCGTGGTGGATGAAGGCCTCGCGCGGCCGATGCTGATCGGCCGCCCGGAGGTCATCGCGGCGCGCGTCGAGAAGTTCGGGCTGCGTCTTACGGCCGGCAAGGAATTCGAGCTCGTCAATATCAACAGCGATCCGCGCTACAAGGCTTGCTGGCAGCTCTACTACCAGCTCATGGGGCGCAACGGCATTTCGCCGGAGGAGGCGAAGGAAGCCGTATTGCGCAAGCCGTCGCTGATCGGCACGCTGCTGCTGCAGATGGGCGAATGCGATGCGATGCTCTGCGGCACGGTCGGCAAGTACGGAGCGCATTTGCGCCACGTGGCGGACGTCATCGGCCAGCGGCCGGACGCGCCGGTGTTCGCGGCGATGAACGGGCTGCTCCTGCCGAACCGCACGTTGTTCATCTGCGACACCTACGTCAACCGCGATCCGTCGGCCGAGCAGCTCGTGGAGATCGCGAGGCTGGCCGCGGACGGGGTCCGTCGCTTCGGCCTCGTCCCCAAGGTGGCACTGCTATCGCATTCGAACTTCGGCAGCGACGACTCGAAATCGGCGCGCAAGATGCGCGAGGCCCGTCAGCTTCTGGTCGAGCGCACACCCGGGCTGGAAGTGGACGGCGAAATGCACGGCGACGCGGCATTGTCCGAAGCCATTCGCAGCCGCGTCCACCCCGACTCGACGCTGAAGGGTGCGGCCAACCTGCTGATCATGCCGAACCTCGACGCCGCGAACATCTCGTTCAACCTGTTGAAGATCACCGGCGGCGAGGGCGTGACGATCGGGCCGATCCTGCTCGGCGCGCGCAAGCCCGTGCTGATCGCCACGCCCTCGGCCACCGTGCGGCGGCTGGTCAACCTGACGGCGCTGGCCGTCGTGGGTGCGGCGGCAGGCGGCGATTGATCCGTGCGGTGAAGAATCGAGGCGCCGCCGCAATTGACACGTAACATCCCGCGGCCCACGATTTCACCTCGGCTGCCAACCCGCAAAATAAAAGGGGGGACCAAGATGGCTCGAACGCTCGCTCGCAAGACCGTCCGCCGGACTTCGGCGCGCAAGACCATTCCCAAGACCCTCGCCAAGGCAGCGCCGGCGCTGGCGCCCCGCGAGGCGCCTTGCGATTCACGCTGGCGCGCGGTCCGCATGAGCAACCTGCGCGGTGCCAGCAGCCGCTGCACGGGGCTGACCGTCGACCCACAACAACAGACGCAGTGGTGCTGGGCCGCCGTGTCAAACAGCGTGTCACATTTCTATGACCCGAATTCGAGCTGGACGCAATGCGCCGTCGTCAACGCCGAACTGGGGCAGAACACGTGCTGCACGACGGGAAACTCCGCGGCCTGCAACCAGCCGTGGTTCCTCGACCTGGCGTTGACCCGCGTCGGTTGCCTGCAGTCGATGTCAACGGGAACGCTCTCGTTCGCCACAGTGAGATCGCTGATGAACGCCGATACGCCACCCTGTGCGCGGCAGGGCTGGGCCGGCGGCGGCGGACACTTCATGGCGATCGTCTGCTGTTTCCAGGTGGGCGGGTTGCTCGGGGCGACAGGAGGCGCCGGACCCGCGGGCGGATCCACGGCGCTTCAGCTCAAGATCTCTGACCCATGGTACGGGGACTCCATCGTCGATTACGCCACCTTCGTCTCCGGCTATCAGGGCGCCGGTACGTGGACGCACAGCTACCTTACGCAGCCCTGAGGGGAAAGCCCATGTCGCTGATCATCGAACAACTTCCCAAAGGGGCCGAGCGGGTCATCGATGCCACGCTCGTCGATTTAGTGAGCCACGGTGGCGTCGGACTGGCGCGCTCCGCGCCGGTGGTGGCTACGACGCCCCTGCCGGTGTACCACCTCGGCGCTGACGCGCTCGCCGAGGGACGCGGGCTGGCCGCGGCGAAGCACGTCGGCTGGATCGCAACCGTGCGCAACGGGTCCGAGGTCATGGGGAGTCTCGAACTCGCGCCCAATCCACCGTCCAGGGCTGAGGGTGCGCCGGCACGTTTTGCGGGCTTCGCGCAAGGCCCGTTGCATCGCGGTCTTGCTCGTGTTGTTGAGGCGGCACGGAAGCAGGCCGGGCGCAAGCGAGTACGAGCGAGGCTCCTGCGCGTGCCCGCCGTGTATTTGCTCGCGCTCTGGTTGACCGACGGCGCCGCCGATACCCTGGTCCCGATCGCGCCGGCGCCGGACCCGCTGAAGGCAGGTGAGCCGCAGCCCGCTGCGGAAGTTCTCGCCGCGCTATCCGCCGCGGCGAAGCGGGCACTCGCGGGCGAGCCGACGCGCAGCTGATCTGCGGCCAGCCCCGAACATCCAGTTCGCGCCCCAAGAAAAAGGCCGGGCGTCCCGCCCGGCCTCCTCTGACTGCGAACTCCCGTCGCGGGGAATTACGCGGTCTGGATGTTGCTGGCCTGCTTGCCCTTCGGTCCCGTCGTCACCTCGAACTGGACCTTCTGGCCTTCCTTCAGGGTCTTGAATCCCGGCATGTTGATTGCCGAGAAGTGCGCGAACAAGTCTTCGCCGCCGCCGTCCGGGGTGATGAAGCCGAAGCCCTTGGCGTCGTTAAACCATTTCACAGTTCCAGTTGCCATTTCTGTAAATCCTCAAGAACAAAATAGATATCGGGATTTTGGTCCCGGCCAATGTTTCGATCTCAAGGAAAGAACGGCGACGACTGCAAAGCGGTCGAACAGAGCGTACCTAATGCCTTGAAACTAAAACACTCTGGGGAGGATACACAGGAACAGGTGGGCGCGCCAGCAAAATTTGACGAGTATTGTCGGGGGGCGGCCCAAGTGAGGCAAATCCGCAACGCCGGCGTCGGCCAGTGGCGAAAGAGGGGTCGATCCGGCGGTCAACGCGCAACCTCGAGTTCCGAGCGCACGATAGCCGCTCCGGCGCCCAATGCGGCCAACTTTGCGCGAGCCGCGTCGCGGGCGAGCGGCACCATCCCGCAATTGGTGCAGGGGTACAGCCGCGCAGCCGGCACGTGGGTCAGTGCGGCGCGGATCGTCCGCGCGACTTCCTCGGCCGACTCGACCCGGTCGGTCGTGACGTCGATCGCGCCGACCAGCACGTCCTTGCCTTCGAGCAGGCCCAGCAATTCGATCGGCACATGCGAGTTCGCGCATTCGAGGGACACCTGGCGAATCGCTGACCGCGCGAGCAGCGGAAATGTCCGCTCGTATTGGCGCCACTCGGATCCCAGCGTCTTCTTCCACTCGACATTGGCCTTGATTCCATAGCCGTAGCAGATGTGGACGGCGGTCGCGCAACCGAGGCCTTGCGCCGCGCGCTCGAGCGCCGCCACACCCCAGTCGCGGACCTCGTCGAAATAGACGTTGAACGCCGGCTCGTCGAACTGGATGACGTCCACGCCCGCCGCTTGAATCGCGCGGGCCTCGTCGTTCAGGATCTCGGCGAACGCCCAGGCAAGCTTCTCGCGGCTTCGATAGTGCCCGTCGTAGAGCGTGTCGACCATCGTCATCGGGCCCGGCAGCGTGAATTTGACCTTGCGCTGCGTCGTCGTGCGCAGGAACTTCGCGTCATCGGCGAACACCGGGCGCCGGCGCCCGACGGGGCCGACGACCACCGGCACGTCGGCGTCGTAACGGTTGCGGATGCGCACGGTCCGGCGGTGCTCGAAATCGACGCCGTCGAGGCCCTCGAGGAACGTGGTCACGAAATGCCGGCGCGTCTGCTCGCCGTCGCTGACGATGTCGATTCCGGCGCGCTCCTGATCGGCAACCGCCAGCCGCACGGCATCGCGCTTGCCTTCGGCGAGCGCGTCGCCTTCGAGCCGCCATGGCGCCCACAGCTGTCCCGGGGCCGCGAGCCAGCCGGGCTTCGGAAGACTGCCGGCGATCGTGGTTGGCAACAGCTTGTCCATCGACGGCTCCGGGTGACGGGATATGCGGCAGCGTGCCGCGGCGTGAGCATGCAGGCACCGGATCAGGGCGCCGATTATAGCCGGCGCGAGGCCAGTCCCCGGCCGAATCGGTCAGGCCACTTGACCACCGACCGCGGCGCACGTACCTTTGCGCGGCGGAACTGCCGGCATCGCCGCCGCCCGTCATGCCCAAGGTCCTCTTCTCCGACTTCACGTTTCCGGACATCCGAATCGAACGCGACCTGTTCGATTCCGCCGGCGTCGAGGTCGCGACCGCGCAATGCACGACCGAGGACGACGTGATCGCCGCCGCGCGCGGTTGCAAGGGCATCCTGCTGCAGTACGCACCGATCAGCGCACGCGTCGTCGCGGCGCTGCCCGATATCGGCATCGTGAGCCGGATCGGCGCGGGCTTCGATACCGTGGACACCGAGGCGTGCGCGAAACACGGCGTCTGGGTCGCCAACTCGCCCGATTACGGTGTCGGCGAAGTCGCGACGCACGCGCTCGCGCTCTCGCTTGCGCTGATGCGCAACGTCGTCGCCTATCATCGCGACATCCACGCCGGGGAATGGCATTACCTGTCCTCGGGGGAGCTGCGGCGCGCCTCGGACATGACGCTGGGCATCGTCGGGCTGGGACGGATCGGCAAGCGGATGGCACACGTCGCGCGCAACGCGTTCCGGCGCGTGATCGCCTGCGACCCGTATATCATCGACGGCGATTTTCCCGCGTATGTCGGGCGGAGCGGTCTGACCGATGTGTTCGCAGAGAGCGATGTCGTGTCGTTGCACGTGCCGCTCACCAATGAGACCCGCGGGATGATCGACGCCAGGGTGCTGGGCCTGATGAAGCCCGGCAGCTTTCTCGTCAACACGGCGCGCGGCGCGGTGGTCGATATCGACGCGGCGCTTGCCGCACTGGAGCGCGGGACACTCGCCGGCCTGGCACTCGACGTGCTGCCGGTGGAGCCGGTTCCGCCGGGGTCGCGGCTGCTCGGGCATCCGCGCGTGATCCTGACCCCGCACGCGGCGTTCTATTCAGTTGAGGCCGAGCGCGAGCTGCGGCGCAAGGCGGCGCAGAATATCGTCACCTGGCTCGCGACCGGGCGGCCCGACTACGTCGTCGCGGCCGGCACGCGCAGGCCGTAAGCTGGGGACAAGAGAGGGGAGGCGATGGCAGGCGTCGGCATCCGGGCCGTCCACAAGCATTTCGGGTCCACGCACGTGATTCGCGGTGTCGACATCGCGATCGCCGATGGCGAATTCTGCGTGCTCGTCGGCCCATCCGGGTGCGGCAAGTCCACGCTCCTGCGAATGATTGCCGGACTCGAGGAAATATCCGAGGGCGAGATCGCGATCGGAGGTATCGTCGTCAATCGCGTGCCACCCAAACAGCGCGACATCGCGATGGTGTTCCAGAACTACGCGCTCTACCCGCACATGACGGTGCGCGACAACATGTCGTTCGCGCTGACGCTGGCAAAGCAACCGAAATCGGAGGTCGAAGTGCGGGTGAAGAAGGCGGCCGACATTCTCGGCCTTGCCCCGTTCCTCGACCGCTACCCGCGACAGCTCTCCGGCGGCCAGCGCCAGCGCGTGGCGATGGGCCGCGCGATCGTGCGCGATCCGCAGGTATTCCTGTTCGACGAGCCCCTGTCCAACCTCGACGCCAAGCTCCGTGTGCAGATGCGCACCGAGATCAAGGAGTTGCACCAGCGGCTCAAGACGACGTCGATCTACGTCACCCACGACCAGATCGAGGCGATGACGATGGCCGACAAGATCGTCGTGATGAAGGACGGTTTCGTCGAGCAGACCGGCGATCCGCTCGCGCTCTACGACCGGCCCGTCAACACGTTTGTCGCCGGCTTCATCGGTTCGCCCGCGATGAACATGATTCCGGGGAGCGTACGTGTCAACGGCGGCGCGGCGGCGGTCGAGTTTGGCGGCGCCGCCATCTTGCCGCTGCCTGCCGGCGCGCCTGCACAGGACGGGCAGGCGGTGCTCTACGGGATTCGTCCGGAGCACTGCGCGCTCGGCGCCACCGGACTGCCCGTGGAGGTCATCGTCGTCGAGCCGACGGGCGCCGACACGCAGCTCTACTGCCGGTTCAACGGCCAGGACGTGACGGCGACGATCCGCGATCGCGCCGACTGCCGTGCCGGTGATCGGATCGTTCTCGCGCCCGATCTGGCACGCGTGCACATTTTTGATGTGGCGAGCGGCAAACGGCTCGCCGGCTGAGGTTCACCTCGGGCAGCACAAGAAGATCCATGCCCACAACCAAAGGAGGAGTGCATGAGTGACATCAAGCGTCGTGAGTTCCTGAAAGCCACCGCCGGCGTTGCCGCCGGTTCCGCGCTCGGCGCGGGCTCGGCATTGTTCGCGCCCGACGCGGCCGCGCAGTACAAGGTGACGCCGGAAAAGGGCGCCAAGCTGCGCGTGCTGCGCTGGAAGCGGTTCGTGCAAGGCGACGAGGACGCGTGGCTGGCGAACACGAAGAAGTTCGCCGAGCAGACTGGGATCGAGGTTCGCGTCGACGCGGAAGGGTGGGAGGACGTGCGTCCGAAGGCGGCGGTCGCGGCCAATGTCGGCAGCGGCCCGGACATCATCATCGGCACGTTCGAGGACGCGCAGCAGTATCCGGACAAGCTGGTCGACGTCACCGACCTCGCCAACTACCTCGGTGGCAAGTATGGCGGCTGGTACGACGCGGGGAAGGCCTATGCGACGCGTGGTAGCCGCTGGATCGCGATCCCGATGGGCTGTGCCGGCAACTGTCTCGTCTACCGCGAGAGCGCGATGAAGGCCGCCGGCTTCGACGCGTTCCCCAAGGACACGGCTGGGCTCCTGAAGCTGTGCCAGGGCTTGAAGGCCAAGGGCATGCCGCCCGGTTTCGCGCTTGGTAATGCGACCGGCGATGGCAACGTCTGGACGCATTGGTTGCTCTGGTCGCACGGCGGCAAGATGGTCGACGAGAAGAACAACGTCGTCATCAACAGCCCCGAGACGATCGCCGCGCTGGAATACGGCAAGCAGCTCTACGAGACGTTCGTTCCTGGCACGCTGTCGTGGCTCGACCCGAACAACAACAAGGCGTTCCTCGACGGGCAGATCGGTCTCACGGCGAACGGCATCTCCGTCTACTATGCGGCGAAGACCTCGCCGGACGCGAAGCTGCAGGAAATGGCCAAGGACATCCAGCACGCAAACATGCCGATCGGCCCCGTGGGCCGGCCGACCGAGCTGAACCTCGTGTTCCCGATGATGATCTTCAAGTACTCGAAATACCCGAACGCCGCCAAGGAGTACCTGCGCTTCATGATGGAGAAGGAGCAGTACGTTCCGTGGCAGCAGGCGTCGATCGGCTATGTGACGCAACCGCTTAAGGCCTACGAGTCGAATCCGATCTGGACCTCCGATCCCAAGCACACGCCGTATCGCAATGCGATGAATGTCATGATCCCCAACAGCTACGCGGGCACGGGGGGATATGCATCGGCGGCGGCGATGGCGGACTTCATCGTCGTCAACATGGTCGCGGAGGGGGTATCGGGGTCGAAGACGCCGAAGGAAGCGGCCGAGCGGGCGCAGAAGAGAGCGGAGCGCTATTACAAGGTATGACGCCGGCGGTGGCCGACGTCGTTCCTGCGCGGATTCGAGCGTCGCCGGCGGGCGACGTTCGATCCGCGCTGGCGCCGGCGCATCTCGGGATGCACCGCGACAGAACGGGCGCGATCTTTCTCTCGATCCGGCAACTTTGCTGATGGCTTCGCGGCATACCGCTTTCTCCCGCGCGCTCGACAACCGCACCGTCCTCGGGCTGCTGTTCATGTTGCCCGGGGCGGTGCTGTTGCTCTTGTTCCTTACCTACCCGCTCGGATTGGGCACGTACCTCGGCTTCACCGACACCAAGATCGGCCGCGGCGGTATCTGGGTGGGTCTCGACAACTTCGAGTTCCTCTGGGGCGATGCGGTGACACGCCTCGCGCTCTTCAACACGCTCTTCTATACGTTCGTCGCCAGCGTCATCAAGTTCGCGCTCGGGCTGTGGCTTGCGCTGCTGCTCAACAAGCATCTGCCGTGGAAGGCGTTCCTGCGCGCGATCGTGCTGCTCCCCTTCATCGTGCCTACGGCACTGTCGGCGATCGCGTTCTGGTGGATCTACGACGCGCAGTTTTCGATCATCAGCTGGACGTTCGTGAAGCTCGGCCTCATCGAACGCTACATCGACTTCCTCGGCGAGCCGTGGCTGGCGCGGTTCTCGACGATCGCAGCCAACATCTGGCGTGGCGTGCCGTTCGTCGCGATCTGCCTGCTCGCCGGCCTGCAGACGATCTCGCCGTCGTACTACGAGGCCGCGAGCCTCGACGGCGCATCCGACTGGCAGCAGTTCCGCTACGTGACGCTGCCGCTGCTGACGCCGATCATCGCCGTGGTGATGACGTTCTCGGTGCTGTTCACGTTCACCGATTTCCAGCTGATCTACGTGCTGACGCGCGGCGGACCGCTCAATTCGACGCACCTGATGGCGACGCTTTCGTTCCAGCGCGCGATTCCCGGCGGCAACTTGGGCGAGGGCGCAGCCATCGCGACGGCGATGGTGCCGTTCCTCCTCGCGGCGATCATGTTTTCCTATTTCGGCCTGCAGCGCCGCGCGTGGCAGCAAGGAGGTGTCGACAAATGACGGACAGCTCGACCACGGCCAATGCAACGCCTGAAACCGTCGACTCGCAGGGGATGGGCTATCTCGTCTCGTTGCCGCGGCGCATCGCCACCGTATACGTCCCGCTCGGCGTGTTCCTGTTCGTGCTGCTGTTCCCGTTCTACTGGATGGTCATCACGACTTTCAAGCCGAACGCGGAGCTCCTGTCACGGGAGGGGAACCCGTTCTGGGTGAAAAACCCGACGCTCGCGCACGTCAAGAAGCTGCTGTTCGACACCGCGTATCCGGATTGGCTGTGGAATACGATCCTGGTCTCGGTCGTCGCGACGTTCCTGTCCCTGTTTGCGAGCGTCCTCGCGGCGTATGCGATCGAGCGGCTGCGCTTCCGCGGGTCGCGTTACGTGGGGATGAGCATCTTCCTCGCCTACCTCGTGCCGCCGTCGATCCTGTTCATCCCGCTCGCGGCGATGGTCTACAAGCTCAACCTGTTCGACACGCGGCTCGCGCTGATCCTCACCTACCCGACGTTCCTGATCCCGTTCTGCACGTGGCTGCTGATGGGCTATTTCAAGTCGATCCCGCTGGAGCTCGAGGAATGCGCGCTGATCGACGGCGCGAGCCGGTTGCAGATTCTGGTGAAGATCATCCTGCCGCTTGCGGTACCGGGGCTTATCTCGGCAGGCATTTTCGCGTTCACGCTGTCGTGGAACGAGTTCATCTACGCATTGACCTTCATATCGTCGTCCGAGGTGAAGACAGTGCCGGTGGGCGTCGTGACCGAGCTGGTCGAGGGGGACGTCTACCACTGGGGCTCGTTGATGGCCGGCGCCTTGCTCGGTTCGCTGCCGGTGGCCATCCTCTACTCGTTCTTCGTCGAGTATTACGTTTCCGGGCTGACCGGGGCGGTAAAGGAGTGATGCGCGGCGGGCCGCGAGCGCCAGCGGTCCTTTTGCCGTCCCCAAGGCAGGCCGACGGGATACGGTAAAATGCCCGTTCGGCAATCCGACCGGAGCAGGCGATGAGCATCCAGGACACCATCCGCGATCAGGTCAAGTCCAATCGCGTCGTGCTGTACATGAAGGGCACGCCGCAATTCCCGCAATGCGGCTTTTCGGCGACCGTCGTCGAGATCCTGAAGCGCAGCGGCGTCACCGACTATCTCGCCGTCAACGTGCTCGCGGACGACGCGATCCGTCAGGGGATCAAGGAGTATGCGAACTGGCCGACGATCCCGCAACTCTACGTGAACGGCGAGTTCGTCGGCGGCTGCGACATCTTGCGCGAGATGTACCAGGCCGGCGAACTGCAGCAGGTGTTCGCCAAGCAGCCCGTCTGACACGCCCTTCGCGCGGACGCCGCGACGACATGCTTCGCCGTTGCGGTTCCGGCATCGCGCGCGAGGTGCCGCGTTCCCGGGGTAAGCCGCGGCGGGCATGCACGCTCGGCGCGTTGTTGCTGGCGTTGTACTTGGTCGGCGCTGCGGCGGCAGCCGACGAGGCCCCGGCGCCCGGCGCGACACCCAACGCGTCGGCCGTTGCCGCCGCGTCGGCGCCGGCCGAGAGGGGACGCGCCGCCGACAAGCGCTCGGCCAACACGCTATTCGTCTTCAACCGGGCGATCGTCACGTTCCGTGCGGCGTTCCTCGGCATCTCGGTTGCGGAACGGGTCGATTCGGCGCGCATGCGGATTTACGCGGTGCTCGACCGCGGCGGTGACGGCAAGGTCTCCGTCGAAGAAGCCCTCCCGCAGGGCAACATCGTCAAGATCGATGGCTCGCTTGCCTTCGTGCTCACGCCAGGTGATGTCGATCCGCTGCGCGAACAGACGCTGGAGTCGTTGACTCGCGAAACGGTGCGCGCCCTCGAACAGGCGATTGGCGAGACGCAGGAAGCGCGCAGCGGCCGCCGGATGCTCCAAGCCGCGCTGTGGGCTCTCGGCGCGACGATCGTCTATCTGTTCCTGCTCTGGCTCCTGCGCGGAATCGGCCGCGTGGTGACCACCCGCCTGCTTCGGCTCGCCGGCAGGAGGGCCGGGCAGCTCCGGATCGGGGGCGCCGTACTCCTGCAGCGCGAGCGCACGATCGCCATTGTCGCTCGGCTGCTACAAGTCGGATTCTGGGGCTTCGTCCTGCTTCTCACGTACGAATGGGTAGGCTTCGTCCTCGGCCGCTTTCCGTTCACGCGGCCCTGGGGCGAGCAACTCAACACGTTTCTCCTGGACACCGTCACCGGAATCCTGACGGCGGTGGCGCAGTCCCTGCCGGGCCTGCTCGTGGTGGCCCTGATCGTCGTGATCGCCCGGGCCGTGAACGGGGTGATGCGGACGTTCTACGACGGCGTGCAGGCGGGACGCGTGACCGTTGGCTGGATCGACGCCGATTCGGCGCGCGCGACGCGCCGGCTGACGACGATCGCGGTCTGGGTGTTCGCGCTGGTGATGGCGTATCCCTACATTCCCGGATCCGACAGCGACGCGTTCAAGGGCCTGTCGGTTCTGATCGGCCTGATGGTCTCGGTCGGCGCATCGGGCATCGTCGGACAGGCGGCGAGCGGACTGATCCTCATGTACACGCGGACGTATCGTCCCGGCGAGTATGTCCGCGTTAGCGACCACGAGGGCACGATCGTCGAAATGGGCATGTTCACGACGCGCTTCCGTACCGGATTGGGCGAGGAGCTCACGCTGCCCAACTCGCTGGTCCTCTCGTCGGTCATCAAGAACTACTCGCGCGCGGTCAAGGGTACAGGCTTCGTCGTAGATTCGACGGTCACCATCGGCTACGACGCGCCGTGGCGGCAGGTCCACGCGATGCTGATCGAGGCGGCGCATCGGACTCCGGACGTGCTACACGATCCCGCGCCGCGCGTGTTCCAGACAGCGCTCTCGGACTTCTATGTGGAGTACCGCGTCGTCGCTCAGGCGATCGCGAGCGAGCCGCGTCCGCGCGCTCTGGTGCTGTCCGCGCTGCATGCCAACATCCAGGACGTCTTCAACGAGCACGGCGTGCAGATCATGTCGCCGCATTATCTGGGCGATCCCGTGCAGGCGAAAACCGTGCCGAAGGCGAAGTGGTACGAGCCGCCGGCTGCGCCTGACCAATAGTCGTGCCCGATCGAACGCGCGCGCTGGCGACGGCGCGCTGCCGTGCGGTCGCCTCCCATCGTCCAGCAAGAGAGCAGAGCAGACCCGGGACCACGATCCCGCTTCGACCGATCCCCGCGCCGGAAACGACGCTCCACCTATTGAGACGACATCATGGAAACCCTGAAAACGAGCAGCGACACGCTATTCATCCTCTTGGGCGCGATCCTGGTGCTCGCGATGCACGCCGGATTCGCCTTTCTCGAGCTCGGCACCGTGCGCAAGAAGAACCAGGTCAACGCGCTGGTGAAGATCATCGTCGACTTCGCGGTCTCGACGATCGCCTATTTTTTCATCGGCTATTCGCTCGCGTACGGCGTTTCGTTCTTTTCCGGTGCCGAGTCGCTTGCGCAGAAGAACGGCTACGAGCTCGTCAAATTCTTCTTCCTGCTCACCTTCGCCGCGGCGATTCCGGCGATCGTTTCGGGCGGCATCGCCGAGCGCGCGCGCTTCAATACGCAGCTCGCCGCGACCTTCCTGCTGGTGGGCTTCGTCTACCCGTTCTTCGAGGGGATCGCGTGGAACCAGCACTACGGCGTGCAGGCGTGGCTCAAGGACACGTTCGGCGCGGAATTCCACGATTTCGCCGGCAGTGTCGTCGTGCACGCGGTCGGCGGCTGGGTCGGACTCGTCGCGGTGCTGCTGCTGGGCGCACGACGAGGCCGCTACACGAAGGAAGGCGCGATCGCAGCGCATCCGCCGTCGTCGATCCCATTTCTGGCTCTCGGCGCGTGGATCCTGTCGGTGGGCTGGTTCGGCTTCAACGTGATGAGTGCGCAGACGATCGACAAGATCTCGGGGCTGGTCGCGGTCAACTCCCTGCTCGCGATGTCGGGTGGCACGATCGCGGCGCTCTTCGCCGGCCGCAACGATCCGGGCTTCGTCCACAACGGCCCGCTCGCCGGGCTGGTCGCGATCTGCGCGGGTTCCGACGTCATGCACCCGCTCGGCGCGCTGGCGACAGGTGCGGTCGCGGGGGCGCTGTTCGTGGTGATGTTCACGCTGACACAGAACCGCTGGAAGATCGACGACGTGCTCGGCGTGTGGCCGCTGCACGGCCTCTGCGGGGCGTGGGGCGGGATTGCCGCCGGCATCTTCGGCACGAAGGCGCTGGGGGGAATGGGCGGGATCGCTTTCGGATCGCAGGTCGTCGGCACCGCGACGGGCGTACTGGTCGCCGTTGCGGGCGCGGCGATCGTCTATGGGGCGCTGAAGCAGTTCGTGGGGCTTCGCCTGGGGCCGGAGGAAGAGTTCAACGGCACGGATCTCACCGTCCACAAGATCACGGCCACACCCGAGCGCGAGCCGTCGTGGTGAGCGCGCGGCGAGAGTGAGGGCGCCGCCGTAACATCGCGCGGGCTCAGTTGTACGTGACGGTTCCGGCGACGATGTCCTGGTAGAGTCCGGCGGTGGGCAAGGCGACGATCGGCCCCATGGCGCCGGCAACCGTGAATGTCGCCGTTCGCGTCGGCACGAAGATGATGATGAGCTGCATGGATCCGCTCGCGGTGACGGTGCCGCCCGAGCCATCGCCCCACACGTTGGTGTTGAGAATTCCCGGAACGGTATTGAGGTAGAGGTTGTACGGCAGCGTGTCGGGCGGCGCGCCGACGTGCGTCAGGAGTCGCTGCGTGTAGCTGCCGGTGCCTGTCGACAACGTCGCGGTGAAGGCGACGTTGTCGATGATTCCGCTCGTGAGCGTGCAGGTGATCGTCATCGTCGCCGACGACGTTGTCTGCGTCCCGGTATAGGCGCCGAAGTTGAGGTTCCCGATTCCGACGGTGCAGGTATGCACGGCTTCGGCCGAGGGCGCGGCGATCAGGAGCAGGCACGCGAGCGCTGCGTGCGAGGCCCCGCGCCTGCATGCAGGAGTGGGATCTTTCATGGTTTTGCTCCTAGTGTCCTGTTCCGCAAATTCGCTCGATAGTTCGCGGCGAAATCGGCCGCCATGCTGCGTTGCTCGGCCTCGCCGTAGCACGGGCTACAGTCTCGGCCCCGCGCCTTGCCTGGCAGCCGATTTCATCCGCTCCTTTATCTTCGGAACTTACGGAACAGAACACTAGCGTAGCGCACAGACGAAGGGACCAAGGTCCGCGACAGGCGGCGCGCTCTTTTCGAGCGCGACCGAGACGCGACAGGTCTGGCCGCGCCAGGCGATGTCGATGTCCTGACGATCGGTGAGATCCGTAATATAAACCTCGCCGCCCATCGCCACCGGATACGGCTCGTTCCGGCCGGCGACCCGCGCGACGGCGCCGGCGGGTAGCGGCGAGCCATCGGGAAGGGTAAGCCGGATCAGCGCGTTGCGTTCGCGGCGCGATTCGAAATTTACGACGATCCCGGTGCGGCCCAGCGCGACGACCTTCTGCACCGTCTTGCCGACGCTGGCATCGAGCGGGATCGTTGCCGGATCGATCGCGATGTTGACCGGTATATACGACGGCAGCCGTGGCAGGATCAACGTGCCGTCGCTGCCGGTGTGGCCGACGTCCATGTTCTCCTGCAGCACGCGCGCGCCGGCGACGTCGCCGACCGATACCAGCGCAAAGCTCTCGTCGATCGGCGGCGCAAGAAAGGCGTGACCGCCAACAACACCGATGCCACCGGAGATTGCGCCGCGCACGGCGCTCACGCCGTTGGCGTAGGAGGCATCGGCGGAGTACCGACCGTACCTGCCGTAATAGGATGCGCCGCCGGTGTAATTCTCGTCCGTCTGCGCGTGCAGGTAGTAGCCCCATCCCACTCCGACTGGCAACGGATGCTGCAGGTCGAACGTGCCGTAGGTATTCGACTGACCGTCGCCCCGCGTACTTTGTGCACCCAGCGTGATGGTCGTATCGGCGGGACCGGTATTGGTGGTGCCGAAAGGCAGCGTATAGAGGGCGAGCACCTGCGTCTGGCTGGACAATCCGCGCGATTGGGATGCCGACAACGTCAAGTATCCGAACCGGCCGAGGCCGACCGAATACGATGCCGTGTAGATGTTGAGCGGACCGCTCTGGGAGGCCCGATTCGGGTCGGGCGGCAATGAATCGCGAAAGCGCTGTCCGCTCCAGGCGAGCGCAAGCGATCCCGCCTCGCCTGGCAACGCCACATTGAAAGTGGCGCGCGTCAATTGCGATTCCTGGATCGGGCTGTCGCCGATTTCCCGGTACCGCGGGGTCGCCCACGTCGACTGGATCCCGAAGCTCGCGAGATAGGCCTGCCGGCTGAAGCCGAGTAGAAATCGCTGTCCGGTACCCGACGCGCCGGGGAGATCGCCGCTCGAGCTGCTCACCGCCACACCGGCACTCAGAACTCCGAGGTAGCCGACGACGTAGTCTGCGCCCACGCCGGCGCCACGCACATTGTTGTCGCCCTCGGCGCGCGCCTGCACGGTGAGCTTGTCGGTCAAGCCGTAGCGATAGAAGGCCGAGCCGATGAATCCGCGGTAGTCGAGATTGCGCAGCCCGTAGTTGAATCGTTCGGAGCCGGCGCTGAACGAGAATTCGCTCAAACCGGGTTTCAGGAGCTGGCTCGTCACGTAGAACGGCTGCGTGATCACCTGTTGCTGCCCGAAGGCATTGGTAACGACGACCTGCAGTTCGCCGGCACCGTTCAACGCTGGCACGTTGGTGATCGAGAACGGTCCCGGCGGAACGTTCTGGCTCCCCATGCGAACGTTGTTGGCGTACACCTCCGCGGCGGTCGGGACTGCAGCCATGCCGGAAACCGTCAGCAACGGGTAGGTCACGTAACCGGGCTGCAACGCATAGTTGGAGCTGAACTGCGCGCCGCCAAAGCGGACCGCGCGCCCCCACCAGCCAGGCGCGGTGATCGCGTCGCCGACGACGAACGTGCGTAACTTCGCCGGATCGTCCCAGCGCCAGCCGGCATCGAGCAGAATCACGTTGTCGGCGCCGGCTTCGGTGGCTGCCGTGGAATTGACGATGAACGTCGCCCCGAAGGTTCCAGCCGGCCCGAAGCCGGTCGCTTCAAAAGCGCCGGACACGGACTTCGAGAGCTCGCCCACGAAATCCTGTCCGCGGGTGCTCTGCGCGAATACCGCGTAGTTGAAGAACCCGCCCCACGCCGGCGTTTGGGGAAGCTGTGGCGCCGGCAGGGCGTATTGCAGGCGGGAGAGCGGAAGCAGAGCCGGATCGATGTCGAGATCGAGTCGCTGGGCCGATTCGGAGATCGAGGCGCGCACGCCGCGCATGTTTCGCAACGGTACGTAGCTGCGCCCTTCGACCGACACCGCATCGCCCGGACGCCAGGGAAGATTGAGCCGTGCGAGGGTCTCGGTGTCGACGATCAAACCTGCGTGATCACGAATCACATACGCGACGCCGGGTTCCGGTGCACCGTTGACCGCAATGGACAGCGCCGCGATCTCGGCGGCGAGCGCGAGCGCGCCTAGGCGATCCGCGGGCGCCCGCTCGGGCTCGCCGCCGGCCACGACCAACCCGGAAAGGCACATCGCCATCGATGCCATGGCGAGTGCGCCGAGCGGTCGATCAAGGCTTGCCCGCAGGCACGGCCACATCGACCCGGCCCCCATTGCTCTGCGCTTCGACACGCAATGGTTTCCCGGGCTGGACCCGTTCCGCGGGCAGCGCGATGTGCCGCATCGACCCCGGGAGCACTACGAACACATCCCGCTCGGCGAGCTTGTTTTCGCCCTGACTGATGGTGAGAGCGGAAAGTCTCAGGTTTCCCGTTCCGCTGTTGGCGATGTGCAGCAGCGTGGACCCGTCGGGCCCCGTGTCGATGGTGATCGCCGGCCTCGGCGCGACGCCCCCGCCAGTCGGTGCGACGAACATCGGGATGTTCATGTTGAGCGCAATCCGGAAGATCGCGCGGTCGGTCGCCGCCTCTTCGGCCAGAGGGATTTCGCGGAAGATCAGCCGGTAGGCCTGTTCGACCTCGGACGGCGGCTTGCCGCGGAGCGCGATGCGCAGGATCTGGGCCGCGCCGGGAGCGATCGTGAAGATCGGCGGGCTGACGATGAAGCCGCGAGTCTCCTCGTACACATCGTTGCCGTCCGGCTGGGTCCATGCATACGCCTGCACCTGAATCGTGAGCGGGGCATCACCGCTGTTGTTGACCGTGACGATCGCTGTCGGTGATGCGGCCGAGAGTTCGACCCGCATCGGCGTCAGACCAAAGGTCGCGGCGAGAGCGTCGATGGAGACTGCCAGCAGCGCTGCCGCCGCGATGCCACGCATCGTCGTCATCTCGTGGATTCGCATTCAGCTGCAGGTGGCCGCGACTCTAACGGCATCGGTATGGTTGCCGGCGGGGCCCGGACCGGTACCGATCCACTGTACATGGCGATAGGCGAAACACAGCCACGCCGGTCCGGCAGGCCGCAAGCCACCGAAACCTCAATGAATGGTCACGTTAGTTGTAGGTCGCCGTGACTTGCACCGTATCCGAGTAGCTGCCGGCCGACGGGAACTGTCCGGCGGGGATCGACGCACAGATGTTGATCAGCTTCGCCCCGCCGGTCGTCGTGAAAAGGGTCGTCGCGACGATCGTGTTCGAGGCATTCCACTCGGGGCCTGCGCCAGCCGCTGGGCAAGTCTGGAATGTCGCGCCGGTCGGGACGTCGATCGCGTAGTTCAGGAAATCGCCGCTGACGGCGTCGCGCATCCGCTTTTGCGTGCCGGAAGCGTTGGAGCCGCTGTTGAGGGCGACCGAGCTCACCGTCGCTCCTTTGTTGCACGTCAGTGTGACGCTGCTCGACGTGTTGGTCGCGGCCGCACCTGCGTTCACGGATCCAAAAGCCACGTTCGCCGCCGATACCGTGCAGAAGTTCGCGACGGTCGCGGTGACATTGAAATTGGCGGGTCCTGCTGTCGCGGCCTGGGCGGCGCCGAACGGCAGCGCCAACGCCGCGGCTACAGCGGCAGACAAAATCCTCGTCGAGGACTGTTTGGACATGATCATCCCTTTTTCCTTGGTTATCAATGACTTCTAATTTGGGGCCCGAGAGTCGACCTGCACTCCCGCCCCGCGTGCCAGCAATGTAGCAAGCACCGTGCCACGCTTGGGGATCGGTTCCGAGCAGGCGACCGCGACGAATTGCTGCGCCGACCGATGCGTGACGATCCGCGTCAAATCCAACGTCGCAGCAACGTCCCGCAGGTTGTAGCGCACCGCCTGTCGAATCTCGAAGGATCCGCGACGAGCCGGGTCACGTCCGAAATATCCGGGGCGGGGTCCGCGAGACAGGGCTTCCGCGCGCGAGCCAACACGGCATGCTTCTTGCCTCGTGTCAGCGTGCCCGTAACGCACTGCGCCCGCGCACGACAGTTGATGGATCACCATTGGCAGGACAACGGACAATGCTGAAGCAACACACGCGGGTCAAATATTTCGCCAATCGGTTTCGTGATCGGGGCCGCCTTCCCCGCGATCTCGCCGCCGAGCTGATCCGCACACTTGAAATCGATCCGGAGGACCGCCGGTTCGTCGAGGGCATCTGTGCGCGCTGGGAGGGGGTCCGCGATGTTCTCGCGTCGGCTGCGGGTCCGCGTGCGCCACTCGGCGACCTGCTGATCAAGGCCGGCCGCCTCACGTCGGCGCAGCTCGACAGCGCGCTCGCCCTCCAGCGCGATGCCGGTCTGAGACTGGGCGAGATCCTTGTCCGCAATGGCTGGCTCACCGAGCGGGAGCTGCGCGCTCTGCTCGTGTTCCAGAAGCGCCTCGGCAAGTCCGGTCCGAGTAAGGCCGGCCCGCTGCAACTGGGGAATCTCCTGGTCGCAACCGGCGGAATCACGCAGGAACAGTTGCGGCACGCACTGGAGCACCAGCACCAACCGAACCAGCGCCTCGGTGAAGTGCTTATCAGCGCGGGTTATGCGACCGAGCGCGAGGTCGCGCAGGCGCTACGGTTGCAGAGGACGTTGCTTGGCGTGGCGCTGGGAGTCCTGCTTGCGTTGTCGTTGCATTCGGCAGCGGCCGGCGCCGCGACATCGGGAGATACTCGCCGCGGTCGACCTGTGCCGGTTGGCTGAACGCACGCATCGCCAGCGTCGAGCACGGGATCGCGTTAGTCAAGACATGAGCCGCGCGGAAGATCGCTTCCGATGCTGCATGACGCCCACTCTGTCAACTCATGGCGTACCGCGTGACGCCGTCACTTCGCTGCAGCTTTCCCTGCGCTTCCGTCCTCTTCGATCAACTGCGGCGGCTTGCCCTGCAACGCATACTCGCCGTACTGCTGGATCAGCTTTGCCACGATGCCGGTCCAGCCGGTCTGGTGGCTCGCGCCGAGTCCCGCGCCGGTGTCGCCGTGGAAGTACTCGTGGAACGGAATGAGGTCGCGCCAGTGGGGATCGCGCTGGAACTTCTCGCGGTCGCCGTTCACCGGCCGGCGCCCGGATTCGTCGCGGAGAAAGATTCCGATCAGGCGGCGTGTCAGGTCGGTCGTGACCTCCCAGAGCGTAGTCTCGTTGCCGGATCCGCTCGGGCATTGCACCTTGAACTCGTCGCCGTGGAAGTAGTGGTGCTTCTGCAGCGCCTCGATCAGCAGGAAGTTCAACGGAAACCACACCGGGCCGCGCCAGTTCGAATTGCCGCCGAACAGCGGTATCGTCGATTCGCCAGGCTGGTAGTCCAGGACGAACCGCTGCCCGTCGAGTTCGAGGACGAACGGGTTCGCCGCATGGCGCTTCGACACCGAGCGCACGCCGTACGGTGAAAGCAATCCATCCTCGTGCAACGCATGCTCGAGGATGCGCCGGAGCTTGTGCGAGTCGACGAGTGCCAGCCGGATTCGGTCCTCGACTCCGCGATGCGTGATGTCGGCGAGACCGCTCAGCAATTCGGGACGGAACTCGAGAAACCAGCGAAATCGCTCGGCGAAGTCGCGAAATCGACGCAGGCTGTCACGCCCGCTGGTCGCAATGGCGAGCACCGGAATCAGGCCCGCAATCGTGTTGGCCCGGATCGGGAAGCAGCGCCCGTCGGGGAGCTTCAGGACGTCGAAGTAGTAGCCGTCCGCGTCGTGCCACAACCCGCCCTCGCGCCCCCCGACACGATTGACGGCGGCGCCGATGTAGACGAAGTGCTCGAGGAACTTGGTCGCGACATCCTCGTAGACCGCGTCCTCGCGTGCGAGCTCGAGCGAGATCGCGAGCAGGTTGAGACAGTACATCGCCATCCAGCTCGTACCGTCCGCCTGCTCGAGGCGCCCACCGGACGGCAGCCCCTCGCTCCGGTCGAACGCGCCGATGTTGTCGAGGCCGAGAAAGCCGCCTTCGAAGATGTTGTTGCCCTCGGCGTCCTTGCGGTTCACCCACCAGGTGAAATTGATCAGCAGCTTCTGGAACGCGCGCTCGAGGAACGCGCGGTCCGCGCGGCCGTACATCTTCTGTTCGATCTGATAGACGCGAATTGCCGCCCACGCGTGGACCGGCGGATTGCAGTCGCCGAATGCCCACTCGTAGGCAGGGATCTGGCCATTCGGGTGCATGTACCACTCGCGCATCAGCAGCAGGAGCTGATTCTTGGCGAAATCCGGGTCGATCAGGGCGAAGGCGACGACGTGGAATGCGGTGTCCCAGGCGGCGAACCACGGGTACTCCCATTTGTCGGGCATCGACAGAATGTCGCCTGCGGCGACGTGCCACCAGGTGTGATTGCGCCCACGATTGCGCTCTTCCGGGGGCCTCGGCCCTGCTGGATCGCCGTCGAGCCATCGGCTGACGACGTAGTGATAGTACTGTTTCGTCCAGAGCATCCCGGCGAACGCCTGGCGCTGGACATTGCGCATGTCGTCGGTAAGCTTGAACGGCGTCACCCGCTCGTAGAACGCGTCCGCTTCCTGCCGGCGTAATTCGAACGCGGCGTCGAAGTCGCTCCCCAGCGGCGACACGCGATCTCCGGCTGCGGCGAGGCGCAGCCTGATCTCGGCCGTCTCGCCCGCGCCGATCGCGCGGAGATAGTGCGCTGCGGCCTTGCTCCCCACGCGGGCCGGATTCACCGCATCGTGCCGGCCACCCACCACGAACTCGTGGAACGCATCCTTCACGAAAGGCGAGCGATTGGGCGTGCCATAGAGGCGCTGCGCGTTGGTTTCGTTCTCGGTGAACAGGACGTCGGTGGGCGTTTCGCAATACAGCCAGTGCGAACTCGCGACAGGGTGTGCGGCCTTGAGCGTCAACAGGGACCGGTCCAGACGTTCGATCTCGATCACGGGCTTCGGTTTGCCGGGATACCACGACCAGTCATTCCTGAACCACAGTGTGGGCAGCAGATGCAGCGGCGCGGCCTCGGGTCCGCGGTTGACGGCGCGGATCCGGATCAGGATGTCGTCGGGCGCCGCTTTCGCGTATTCGACAAAGACGTCGAAATAGCGATCGTCGTCGAATATTCCGGTATCGAGGAGCTCGTACTCGGTGTCGTTTCTCCCGCGCCGGCGGTTTTCCTCCACGAGATCCGCGTACGGGTAAGCCCGCTGCGGGTACTTGTAGAGAAATTTCATGTACGCGTGGCTCGGCACGTTGTCGAGGTAGAAGTAGTACTCCTTGACGTCCTCGCCGTGATTGCCCTCGTGGCCGGTCAGACCGAACATTCGCTCCTTGAGGATCGGATCGGCGCCGTTCCAGAGCGCGAGCGCGAAGCACAGGCGCTGCGCGTCGTCCGAGATACCGGCGATGCCGTCCTCGCCCCAGCGATAGGTGCGGGAGCGCGCATGGCCGTGCGGGAAGTACTCCCACGCGGTTCCGTCCGGGCTGTAGTCCTCCCGCACCGTTCCCCACTGGCGCTCGCTGACGTAGGGGCCCCAGCGCCGCCACGGCGCGGTTCCTTCGCGCGCTTCCTTCAGTCGCTGCTCTTCTGCGGTCACCGGGAACCTCGTGCGGAATCGGGCGAATGCCTCGCCGAGCGCGGGAGCGCCGCTGCGGTTCGCGCTCACCCCGCCCGGTACTAAGCTCTAAGTCCGGGCGCGGTGGATGCGCCGCACGTCGGTGACGTGCCTGATCGCGCGGATCACGTGCGCGAGGTGGCGGCGGTCACGCACCTGCACGCTGAAGAACATCGCGATCATCGCGGAACCGTCGGGCTTTTCCATCGATACGTTGTCGATGTTGGCGCCGGCATCCGCAATCGCCAGCGCGACGTCGGCCAGCAGGCCGCGGCGGTCGGAGGCAAGCAGCCGCACCCCGGCGTCGAACTCGCCGGTCACATCGGCGGCCCACTCGACGTCGACAAGCTGGTCGGCATCGGCGCGTTGCTTGCGCAGCGTGATGCAGTCGCGCGTGTGCACCAGGAGCCCTTGGCCCTTGCGGAACTGCCCGACGACGGCATCCCCGGGGATCGGGCGGCAGCACTTCGCGTACTGGATCGCGACGCCCTCGACGCCGCGCAGCGTCAATGACGAGAGCTTGGCCGCGGCCGTCGCCGCCGTCAGGGCCGCCGCCTCGTCGCCCCCTTTGCCAGGCGTGCGCGTCAGCGCCTGCGCGACGACGAACGACAGCCGCTTGCCGAGCCCGATGTCGGCGAGGATGTCAAGTTGGCTCCTGGCGCCGTACTCCTTCTGCAGCGCTTCCCAGCGTTCCCAGGTGACCGTTTCGGGCGCGACCCTGAAGGTGGCCAACGCCTGCCCGAGAAGCCGTTCGCCAAGCACTGCTGATTCCTTTTGCTGCAGGCCCTTCAGGAAGTGGCGGATCCGGGAGCGTGCCTTGCCTGTCGCGACGAACGACAACCACGAGGGATTGGGTCGCGCAGTGGGCGAAGTGAGGATCTCGACGTGGTCGCCATTCTTCAGCTCGGTGCGCAGCGGCAGGAGCTCATAGTTGATCCGCGCGGCGACACAGTGGTGGCCAATGTCGGTGTGCACCGCGTACGCGAAATCGACGGCGGTCGCGCCACGCGGCAGCGCCATGATCTTGCCCTTCGGCGTGAACACGTAGATCTCGTCGGGAAAGAGATCGCCCTTGATGTTCTCGAGGAATTCCTTCGAGTCGCGCGACTCGGACTGGATCTCGAGGAGGCTCTGCAGCCAGCGATGCGTCTCGCGCTGCGCCTCGGCGAGGTCGAGGGCATCCCCCGACTTGTAAAGCCAATGCGCAGCGACGCCGGCCTCGGCGATCCGGTGCATGTCGTGCGTGCGCACCTGCGCCTCGAGCGGCGTGCCGAATGGGCCGAACAGCGTCGTGTGCAGCGACTGGTAGCCGTTGGCCTTCGGGATCGCGATGTAGTCCTTGAACTTGCCCGGGATCGGCTTGTATAGGCTGTGCAGCACGCCGAGGGCCGCGTAGCAGGCAGTCGTGTCGGGGACGAGCACGCGCACGCCGTAGATGTCGAACACCTGCGAGAACGTGTAGCGCTTCTCGCGCATCTTCTTGTAGACCGAGTAGATCGTCTTTTCGCGGCCCGTCACCGCCGCGGCGATGCCCGCCTTGCCAAAACCGCCGCGGATCACGTCGAGCAGCCGATTCATCACCTCGCGCCGGTTGCCGCGCGCCGCCTTGATGGCACTGGCGAGGATCCGGTAGCGCATCGGGTTCAGGTGCTTGAAGGCAAGATCCTGCAACTCGAGATAGAGTGCGTTCAATCCCAGTCGGTTGGCGATCGGCGCGTAGATGTCGAGTGTCTCGCGCGCGACGCGCTTGCGGTGCACCGGCGCCATCGCGTCGAGCGTGCGCATGTTATGGAGTCGGTCGGCGAGCTTGATCAGGATGACGCGGATGTCCTGCGCCATCGCGAGCAGCATCTTGCGAAAGCTTTCCGCTTGCGCATCCTCACGCGAGGTGAACTCGATCTGGTCGAGCTTGGACACGCCGTCCACCATGTCGGCGACCGGCTTGCCGAACGAGGACTCGATCTCGGCCTTGGTGACCGTCGTGTCCTCCATCACGTCGTGGAGGAGCGCGGCCGCGAGGCCCTGCGCGTCGAGGCGCCACTGCGACAGGATGCTCGCCACGGCGAGCGGGTGCGTAATGTAGGGTTCGCCGGACTTGCGGAACTGGCCGCGGTGGGCCGAATCCGAAAAACTGAATGCGCGCTCGACGAGCGCGATGTCAGGCGGCGGCAGGTAATTGCCGAGGTGTCGGGTGAACTCCGCGATTTCCGACATGCCTCATCGCCGCCGACTGGGGCCTGCTCAGGCCCTGTGCGTCAGCTCTGCGCCTTCAGCAGCATTTCGATGCCGACCTTGCCGGCCGCGACTTCGCGCAGCGCGATGACGGTCGGCTTGTCGCGGTCGGCGTCCAGAAGTGGCGCCGCGCCGGCGCTGATCTGGCGCGCCCGGTTGGTCGCCGCCAGGGTCAGCTCGAAACGGTTGGGAATCTTGTCGAGACAGTCTTCGATCGTGATACGGGCCATCGTTACCCCTTCGGTTCAGTTTTCGAGCAACCGGGCCAACAGATGCGCATGGCGCACCGTCTGCCGGGCCGCGGTCAGGCGGGCCGCCCGCACGATCGCGGACAGATCGTCGACGGCCCTCGCAAAGTCCTGATTCATAATAACATAGTCGAAGTCGTCACAGTGACGCATCTCCTCTCGGGCGGCGGCCAAACGGCGCGCGATCACCTCCGGGGCATCCTGTCCGCGCTTTTCCAACCGCTCCTTCAGCGAGGCGAGCGAAGGCGGGAGAATGAAGACGTGGACTGCGTCCGGGATCAGCTTGCGGACCTGGGCCGCGCCCTGCCAGTCGATCTCGACCAGCACGTCGTGACCGCGAGCGATTTCCGAGCGGAGCCAGGTCGCCGAGGTCGCGTACCAGTTGCCGTGCACGTGTGCGTGCTCGAGGAACTCGCCGGCAGCTTTCAATGCCATGAAGTGCGCCTCGTCGACGAAATGATAGTGAACACCGTCCTCTTCGCCTGGGCGCGGCGGCCGCGTCGTATAGGACACCGACAACCGGATGCCAGGTTCCCGCTCCAGCAGCGCGGCCACGAGACTCGTCTTGCCGCCGCCTGACGGCGCAGCCAGCACGAACAGGCAGCCCGAAGCGGGTGGCGCCTTGGTGGGCTGGCCGTCGGTCATGTGCGGTTTCCGCTCGCATCCCCGAGCCTGCGGCCCCGGGGCCCCTGCTCGCCGCTCACACGGCGGCGTCCAAGCTGCGCCTTGAAAGTTCGCCGGCGGTTCGTCGGCCGCAGCCGCGATTCGCGAGTGCTCGCATCCCCGAGCCTGCGGCCCCGGGGCCCCTGCTCGCCGCTCACACGGCGGCTCCAAGTTGCGCCTTGAAAGTTCGCCGGCGGTTCGTCGGCCGCAGCCGTGATTCGCGAGTGCTCGCATCCCCGAGCCTGCGGCCCCGGGGCCCCTGCTCGCCGCTCACACGGCGGCCTCCAAGTTGCGCCTTGAAAGTTCGCCGGCGGTTCGTCGGCCGCAGCCGTGATTCGCGAGTGCTCGCATCCCCGAGCCTGCGGCCCCGGGTCCCCTGCTCGCCGCTCACACGGCTACTCAAGGTTCTGCACCTGCTCGCGCATCTGCTCGATCAGCACCTTCAGCTCGAGCGATGCCTGCGAGAGCTCGGCGTCCACCGATTTCGAGCCCAGCGTGTTGGCTTCGCGATGCAGCTCCTGCATCAGGAAGTCGAGCCGCTTCCCGGCGCTGCCGCCGGCAGTGAGCACGCGGCGAACTTCGGCAACGTGGGTCGTCAGCCGCTCCACTTCCTCGGCGACGTCGATCTTGGTCGCGAAGAGGGCGAGTTCCTGTTTCAGCCGGTCCTGATCGGGGTCCAGCCCGGCTTCCTTCAGGCGCGCGCCCAGCTTTTCGATATAGGCGGCATGAAGCGCGGGAATGCGCGGCGCGACGCGCGCGACCTGGACCATGATCGCAACACAACGCTCGGTAAGCGCCGCGGCGAGCTTCGCACCTTCGCGGGCGCGGGATCCGGCAAGTTCGGTCAACGCGACGCCGACCAGTTCCTGCGCGCGCGCGGCGAGTTCCTCGCTGGCGATGGTCGGTTCGGCAAGAACGCCGGGCCAGCGCAGGATCTCGCCCACCGACAGCGGCACGGCCCCCGATACGTGCCGTTCCACGTCGGCTGCCGCCTTCGCGAGCTCGGCCACGCGTGCGGTATCGACCGCGAGCGCGGCCGCGCCGGGAGCCGCACGATTGAGCGAAATGCGGCATTCGACCTTTCCCCGCTTCAGTTCCGTGGCGATCCGCTCGCGCAACGCCGATTCCTGTCCGCGCAGCTCATCGGGCAGCCGCAACTGGAGATCCAGATAGCGGTGGTTGACCGAGCGCAATTCGACGGAGAGGGAAACGCCCGGAAGATCGGCGGCAACTGCCGCGAACCCGGTCATGCTGACGATCATGGGGTGTTTTTGCCAGCTTTATGACGTTTTCCGGCTTTACATTGGGTCCCGGGTTGCCGAGAATGTATGCGTTATCCCAGGGTGGCGCAAGCCGTGCCGCGAACGGTGGCACACGAATTGCGAGCGTGTTCCGTGGATAACCCTTACCATCCGCGCCCATGCCCGTCACCAACCAGGCCCTCACCGGGGGCTACCAGCTGCTGAACTACCGGATCGACCGGCAGATCAGCCGCGGCGGGTTTTCGATTGTCTATCGCGCCTTCGACGAGACCGGGGCGCCGGTCGCGATCAAGGAATACCTGCCCTCCTCGCTCGTGCTGCGCACCGAGGGCGACATCGTCCGCGCGTCGTCGGCCGAGAACCTCACGTCGTTCCGCTACGGGATGAAGTGTTTCTTCGAGGAAGGCCGCGCGCTCGCCAAGATCAATCACCCCAATGTCGTGCGCGTGCTCAATTTCTTCCGCGCCAACGAGACGGTGTACATGGTGATGCGCTACGAGCGCGGACGCACGCTGCAACAGCAGATCCAGATGCGCCAGGACCAGATGTCGGAGCGGCTCGTCCGTCATGTGTTCATGCACCTGCTGAACGGACTGCGCGAAGTGCACACGCACAAGCTCCTGCACCTCGACATCAAGCCGGCGAACATCTATCTGCGCACCGATGGCAGCCCCGTACTGCTCGACTTCGGCGCCGCGCGCCAGACGCTCACCACCAACCGCCCGAAGTTGGCGCCGATGTACACACCGGGCTTCGCCGCGCCGGAGCAATATCGCGAACCGGACCGTCTCGGACCGTGGACCGACGTCTACGGCGTCGGGGCGAGCATGTTCGCCTGCCTCGCCGCGTTCGCGCCGCAGGCGGCCGACGCGCGCATCCAGGAAGACCACCTAGTCTCGGCGAAGAAGATCTGGTCCGGACAATATTCGGACAACGTGCTCGAGGTGATCGACTGGTGCCTGCGCCTGGATCCGCTCGAGCGGCCGCAATCGGTGTTCGCGCTGCAGAAGGCGATCCGCGATATTCCGCCGAAGAAGCGCAAGGTCACTTTCTTCGGCAATCTCAAGCGCAAGCTGTTCAGCGAGATCGGCGCCTGACGCGTCTCGCCTTCGGCGATCGCGGCTTTCAATGCGGTTCACGATCTTCCAGGAATCCCGCAAGGGTTCGCGCAAGGTCAACCAGGACCGGATCGCGTATACGTACAGCCGCGACACCCTGCTGCTCGTCGTCGCCGACGGCATGGGCGGACACGCCGGCGGCGAGATCGCCGCGCAGATCGCCGTGCGGCTGTTTATCGAGCGCTTCCAGCAGGAGGCGAAGCCGATACTCAAGAACCCGCTCAAGTTCCTTCAGGATTCAATGCTGCGCGGGCATGCCGCATTGGGCTCCTATGCCAACCAGTTCTCGATGCTGGAGACGCCGCGCACGACATGCGTCGCGTGCATCGTGCAGGCGGGCCACGCGTATTGGGCGCACGTCGGCGATTCGCGCCTCTACGTCTACCGGCAGGGCGGGTTGATCGGCCAGACGAAGGATCACTCGAAAGTCCAGTATCTCGTCGATCAGGGGATCATCGGTGCCAACGACGTGGCCGAGCACCCCGACCGCAACAAGATCTTCAGCTGCCTAGGGGGCCTCGTCGACCCGGTGATCGACCTCGGCAAACGCACGCCGCTGCGCAACGGCGACGTCATCGTCATGTGCACGGACGGCCTGTGGAGCGTCATGACCAAGGAGGAGATCGCGACGTGGCTCACCTCGACGCCGATCCTCAAGACAGCACCACAGATGATGCGCGAGGCGGAGAAGCGCGGCGGCCCCGACGGTGACAACCTTTCGGCGATCGTCGTCCGCTGGGGCCCGGAGACGCTCACCGACGAGCCGTCGACGACGATCACCGAGACACTCGGCCTCGGCGAATTCCAGACGCAGATCGACCATACGCTGACGCTGACCGACCGCAAGGGCGTCCAGCGCGACCTCTCCGACGACGAGATCGAGCGCGCGATCGCCGAGATCCAGGCGACGATCCAGCGCTACCGGAAATGACTCATGCGGCAGATCATCCTCGACACCGAAACCACAGGACTCGACCCGCAGCTGGGCCACCGGATCATCGAACTTGCCGGCCTCGAGATCGTCGACCGTCGCGCGACGGGCCGCACGATTCAGTTCCACGTCGATCCGGAGCGCGAAATCGACTTCGGCGCGACCGAGGTGCACGGCCGGACGTGGGACGACTTGAGGGGCAAGCCGAAATTCCGCGACATCGCCGCCGAATTTCTCGATTTCGCGCGCGGCGCCGAGTGGATCATCCACAACGCTCCGTTCGACGTCGCTTTCCTCGACGTCGAACTCGGGCTCGCCGGACACGGCGACTGCCGCAGCATGTACGCGAAGCTCACCGATACGCTGGCGCTTGCGCGCGAGATGTTTCCCGGCAAGCGCAACAGCCTCGATGCGCTATGCGACCGCTTCGGCATCGACAACGCACACCGAACGCTGCACGGTGCGCTGCTCGACGCGCAGCTCCTGGCGGAAGTCTGGCTTGCGATGACGCGGGGCCAGGAAAGCCTGACGATCGATCTCGCGGCACCGCTGCCACGCGTCGCCGGCGAACCGGCGGGCGAGGTCGAGCCGTGGAACGCGGTCCCCCGCCGACCAGTCAAAATAATTCAGCCGAGCGCACAGGAGGAGGCCGCGCATCGCGACTATCTCGTCGCGCTGGACACCGACTCCAAGGGCCGCTGCATCTGGCTTGCGCTCGAAATGGCCGGCCAGGTCTGACGCATCCGGGAGGTCGGCGCCGCAAGGCCGGCGTCTTGGCGCGAGGGGTAGAATGCGACAGTGGCCGTCGCGTAACATCGCTGTCACATTCTGCCGTCATCCTCATGGATGCCCATTCTGCCCCACCCCCTGTGGCCGTAACGCCCCCCGCGCCGGCCGCCGCAGCGCCGGCGGTCGTCACACCATCAGCGGGCCCGACGCCGCCCGCTGCGGTGCGCGCCCCCTTGCCGGGACCCGATACGTCCGCGATCAATCGCGAGCTGTCGCTGCTCGCCTTCAATCGTCGCGTCCTCGCCCTTGCCGAGGATCCCGAAGTTCCGTTGCTCGAGCGCCTGCGTTTTCTTTGCATCGTCGGCAGCAATCTCGACGAATTCTTCGAGATCCGGGTGGCCGGCGTGAAGGAACAGCTCCGCGCGAAGGTTCCCCCCGCGGGTATGTCGCTGCAGGAGGCACGAAGTCTCTTCGACCGGATCGGCGACGAGGCGCGCGCGCTGATCGTCGACCAATACCGCACGCTGAACGAGGCCGTGCTGCCGGCACTGGAGAAGGCCGGGGTCCGGCTCGTGCGCCGCACCGAGTTCACGGCGGCGGAACGGGCGTGGGCGTCCGGCTATTTCCAGCAGGAAGTCCGCCCGCTGCTCACGCCGATCGGGCTCGATCCGGCGCATCCGTTTCCGCAGGTCGTCAACAAGAGTCTCAACTTTGTGATCGAACTGTCCGGCCACGATGCGTTCGGTCGCGAGACGGCGATTGCGATCGTCAAGGCGCCGCGCGTGCTGCCCCGCATCATCCGGCTCCCGCGCGAGGTCTCGGGCCACGACAACGCGTTCGTGATGCTCTCGTCGGTGATTCACGCCCATCTTGCCGATCTGTTTCCCGGGCGCAGCGTCGTCAACTACGCGCAATTCCGGGTGACGCGCGATGCCGATCTCTGGATCGACGAGGAAGAGGTGAAGAACCTGCGCCAGGCATTGCAGGGCGAGCTGCCACACCGGCAGTTCGGATCGGCGGTGCGACTCGAGGTGGCCGCCAACTGCCCGGCATCGATCGCGCAGTTCCTGTTGCAGCAGTTCGAGCTGGCGCAGTCCGACCTGTACCGCTGCGATGGTCCGGTCAACATTGCGCGGCTGGCGTCGCTGATCGACCAGGTCGACGCGGATGCGCTCACGTATGCACCGTTCGTCCCGGGGCTCCCTGACCGGCTGCGCGATCAGCCTGACATCCTGGCCGCGATTCGCCAGCACGACATCCTCCTGCACCATCCGTACCAGTCGTTCGAGCCTGTCGTCGAGTTCATCCGCTGCGCCGCCGCAGACCCCGACGTGGTCGCGATCAAGCAGACCGTCTATCGCACCGGCGTCAATTCGGTGCTGATGGAAGCGCTGATCGACGCTGCCAAGCGCGGCAAGGAAGTGACCGTCGTCGTCGAGCTGATGGCGCGCTTCGACGAGGAAGCGAACATCAACTGGGCGGAGCGCCTGGAGCAGGCGGGTGCGCAGGTCGTATACGGCGTGTTCGGCCTCAAGACGCATGCCAAGCTGGCACTCCTGATCCGCCGCGAGCGCGATGCGCACGGCATCATGCGGCTCCATCCATACGCTCATCTCGGAACCGGCAACTATCATCCGCGCACGACCCGCCTGTACACGGACTTCGGCCTCCTGACCGCCGACCCCGCCCTTTGCGCCGACGTCAACGAAGTGTTCATGCACATCACGAGCCTTGCCAGGGCGGGACGGATGAAGCATCTGCTGCTCGCGCCCTTTACGATGCACCGGCGCGTCATCGACATGATCCGGCGTGAAATGAAGCACGCGCGTGACGGCCGCCCGGCGCGGATTGCGGCCAAGATGAACGCATTGCTTGAAGAAGGGGTGATACGCGCGCTCTACGCCGCGGCGCAGGCCGGCGTGAAGATCGACCTCATCGTCCGCGGTGCATGCGCACTGCGCCCCGGCGTGCCGGGGCTGTCCGAGAACATCCGCGTGCGATCGATCCTCGGCCGCTTCCTCGAGCACCATCGCGTCTGGTATTTCGAGAATGGCGGGGAACCGGACGTGTGGCTCTCTTCGGCCGACTGGATGGGCCGCAACCTGTTTCGCCGGATCGAGGTCGCGTTCCCGGTGCGCGACCCGGCGCTGGCGAAGCGGGTCGTCGACGAGGGATTGGAGGCCTATCTCGCCGACAGTCGCGATGCCTGGGACCTTGGGTCGGATGGCACGTGGACCCGGACGAAGTTGCGCGGTCGTGCGCAACCGCGTTCCGCGCAGACGGACCTGCTCATGCGGATGCGCCAGGCGGAAGAATCCGACTGACAATGGACCTGATCCTCTGGCGCCATGCGGAAGCGGAACCGGGCGAGCCCGACTTGGGACGCCGGCTCACCGCGAAGGGCATCAAGCAGGCCGAGCGGATGGGCGAGTGGCTCGATCGCCACCTGCCTGATACGGCGCGGATCCTCGTCTCGCCTGCCGACCGCGCGCAACAGACCGCGCTCGCGCTGAAACGCAAATTCAAGACCGCCGAGGAGATCGGACCGGGCGCTGCGGCATCTGCAGTGCTCGCCGCGGCGAACTGGCCCGACTCGCGCGAGGCCGTAGTCGTCGTCGGACATCAGCCGACGCTCGGTGCAGTCGCATCGTTCCTGCTCTCCGGCGAGGAAGCCTATTGGTCGATCAAGAAAGGCGCCGTCTGGTGGCTCACCAATCGCGACAAGAGTGGCGCATCGTCGGTCGTGCTGCGCGTAGTGATCGGGCCCGACTTCGTCTGACCGGCGATAGAGGCCGGGCGCCTGGGCCCTAATTGCGGCGCCGGCGCAGCACGACCCAGAGCGCGGGCACTGTGAACGCCGAGACGATGCCGACAATGGTCCAGAATCCGCGCTCGTCCTGACTCAGTGGAATACCGCCGACGTTCATCCCGAACAGTCCGGCGATGATGTTGATCGGCAGCGCGAGCACCGTGAAAACCGTGAGCAGGCGAGACGGTCGGCGAGCAGGTTGTCCTCGATCCGGTCCATTCTGGATCCGGCGTGCCTCCGGCGAACCCATCGGCCTGCCTGCGGCGTTCGGAGAGAACACGAACCCGCACGCAAGCCCGCGCCCTCTTCGTTTCCGTCGCGCGGTCGACGACTGTCGTGTGGCGCATCTGCGACGCGGTATGAGAATTCCAGTACAAGTACTTGAATTGCATGGCAGCCGAAGTTTGTTACGGGAAGATGACATCAAACTCCGTGCAAAAACAATTTTGTGCGCGATACGCTGCCGTAAAATGAGCGCTGCACGGGCTTGCGCGAGCGATCCTCACGGGCCGCGTGCCTGGGGCGCCATCGGCAATCAACGATCCGGTGGCGTGCGCGGAGATCATGAAGCGGAGAAGCACTGTGGCCAGGCTCTACACCGACGATGATCAGGAAGCAGTCAGCATCAATGTCATCGAAACGCTGGCCCGGGAAACCTCCCGGCCAGTGGCCGAAGTCAAGGAAATCTACGAAGGCGAGTTCGCGCGGCTTCGCGAGGGAGCCCGGATCACTGATTACCTGATCCTGTTCGCGAGCCGCCGCACGCGCGACGCGCTCGCGCAGCGCCATCGCTGAAACTGCCGGCCTTTCACGCCGGGAACCGGCGCGATTTCGGAACCTGTCTTCATCCGGCAATATCGCACGGCGATCATCGGCGACGGAAGATTCTCTCCGGGCACAAGTAACATCTCGGGTCGCTCCCCTTCCAGTGCGGCCCGTCATTCTTCGGGTGACACCATGCGAGCGAGTGACGCGTGGTCGCGCCGGGTCGCGATCGTTGTCGGAGCGGATGACGTCGGTTCGGCGGTGGCGGTCTTGCTGCATCGGGCCGGCTTCGCCATCGTCGTCTGCGACGACATCGACCCGCCCTGGGCGCGCCGCGGGATGGCGTTCACCGATGCGTGGTACCTCGGCAACGCCGAGCTCGACGGCGAGGCCGCCGTATTCTGTTCGAGCGTGAAGAGCATTCCCGCCGTGCTGCACAGCGAACGGCTGATTGCGGCCACGACGTGGTCGTGGGCGGGCGTCGCCGCCGCGCTGCCGCCCGTCGCGATCATCGATGCCCGGACGCGCAAGCGCTTCGATTGCGAGGGCCCGAAGCCGCGCGCGCCCGCCGGCGCGCTGACGATCGGGATCGGCCCGGGCTTCGTCGCCGGCTCCGGTGTGGATCTGGCGGTCGAGTCCGTGTCCGGCGAGAGGCTCGGCGCCGTCGTCATGGACGGCCCCACGTCGCCGGACGCAGGCGACATCCCGCTACTTGGCGGCGCGGGCCGCGAACGCTTCGTATGCGCACCGCATCCGGGCCGCTTCGCAACCAGCCGGCGGATTGGTGATCGCGTTCGAGAGGGCGAGCAGGTCGCAGCCGTGGGCAATAGTTTCATTGCGGCACCGATCGCCGGTGTGCTGCGCGGGATATCGGCGCGCGGCGCGCGTGTTGCGGAAGGGACGATGATCGTCGAAGTGGATCCTCGGGGCGACTCAGTGCTTTGCCATGGTCTCGAGGAGCGTGCATTGGCGATAGCCTGCGGCGTGCTTTCGGCCGTTGCCACGCACGCCGTTGGCGCGGCAATGGTCCCGGAGCGGGGGGCGGTTACGCCAACGGCGATGGCATGACCGACGCGAGCTTTGCGTCGCCTGCACGCGCTATCGCGTTCGCTCTCGCCACCGGCCGACCTCGGCCAGCAGCACCGTCGGCTTCTCGACCACGACATGCACGGGGCCGGCGTAGATCGCGCCGGTGTCACCGGCGACGCTGAGAGTGTCGCCCTCGCTGAACGCCGCGTCCGTGAACGAGCAACGACGCGCCCGCAGGTCCACCGCCAGCCCCTCGCAGCCCACGACGCACACCTTGCCCAGCTGCCGCGCCACGACGGCGGCGTGCGACGTGCGTCCGCCGGTGGCCGTCACGATCCCGGCGGCGGCGGCGATGCCGCCGATATCGTCGGTAGCGATCGCGTGGCGGACGAGGATGGCGGCACGCCCGGCGGCAGCAAAGCGCGCGGCCGTTTCCGGGTCGAGTGCAACCGCTCCCGTCGCAACGCCGACGCTTGCCGCGATGCCGTTGGCGATGGGCGCTGCCCCCGACCCGCTCTCGATCCGGGCGACCTCGATGGCGTCGAGGTCCACCACGGCAAGGCGCTCCAGCGCTTCATCTTCGGTAAGCGTTCCCTGCGCCACCTGCTCGACCGCAATTCGCAACGCGGCCAGCGGTGTGCGCTTGGCGGTCCGGGTCTGCAGCAAGTAGAGCTTGCCATCCTGCACGGTGAACTCGAATTCCTGGGCATCGCCAAACTCGCGCTCGAGCACCTGCGCGACGCGGGCGATTTCGCGGTCGATCTCGGGCAATACCGCGGCAAGCGATGCCGAGTCGTTTGCGCAGCTGCGCCCGGAAACGACATCCTCGCCTTGCGCGTTGAACAGGAAGTCGGTGTAGATCCGCTGCTCGCCGGTCGCCGGGTTCCGCGTGAACGAAACGCCGGCACCCGACGTGCCGCCGGCGTTGCCGTAGACCATGCGCTGCATCGTTACCGCCGTGCCGAGGTCGTCGGCGATGCCGTTCAACCGCCGATACTCGCGTGCCTTGGCGCCGTTCCAACTCGCGAAGACGACGCCTATTGCAGCCTCGATCTGTTCCGACGGCGACTGCGGAAACACGCGTCCGGTAAGCTTTTCGAACAACTGCAGCGAATCCCTGACCAGGCGCTCGAGGCTGGCGAAGTCGAGGTCCCGCGCGTGCGGAAGTCCCTGCCGGTCCAGCTCGCGCAGGACCAGATCTTCGAACGGAGTCGGCGCACAGCCGTGAACGGTCTCGGCGAATGATTGCACGAGCCGGCGCCAGGAGTCCCAGACGAGGCGGGGATTGCCGGTGTAACGCAGGAGCCCCCGCACGCTCGTTTCGTTCAAGCCGACATCGAGGATTGTCTCCATCATTCCGGGCATCGATAGCGAAGCCCCGGAACGGATCGACACGAGCAGCGGGCGCCGGGCGCTACCGAGCGTGAGGCCGGTGGCGCGTTCGAGCGCGTGGACCTGCGCGGCAATCCCGTCGCGCAGCGCACGCGGCAGGCGCCCGCCTTCCGCGAAGTAGGCGCGGCAAGCCTCCGTGCCGATCACGAACGCCTGCGGCACCGGCAGGCCGAGCCGCGCCATCCGCAGCAGGTTGCAGGCCTTGAAGCCCAGACGCGCCGGGTCGAGCGCCACCTGTGCGCCGGTTCCGTAGCCGATCGTCGCGAATTCATCGGTCATCGCCGGCATCGCCATCGTGTCGTCGCGCAGGCGATCGTTCATGCCGCCATCACTTCACCGAGCACATGATCGCGCAGCTGCAATCCGCAGTGCATGATCCCGTCCGCCGCCTGTTCGAGGTTCTTCGCCGTTTCGGCGAGCACGTAGAGCGTGCGGAAATCCGGCGAGTTCGAAGCGACCGACGCTTCGACAACCCGCTCGGCTTCGTCGGTGCGCTGCTCCAGCGCGACGATTCGGTAGATCGCCTCGAGAAAATCCTGCATGTCCTCGCGTGCACCGCCGCGCCGCACGTGGCGCGCGGTCTCCAGCGCCTTCACATATTCCTGCGAGCTCTGGACGAGCAGCTCGCCCAGGCGTTCGAGCGGTTGCATCAGCGTTCGGTCGCGGGGGGAAAGGCCCAACATCGTCAAATGGAACGCCGCCTCCTCGAGGTCGTCCGCGGCGTCGTCGGCCGCCTCGACCAGCGTCCGGAAGAACTCGCCGGTAACGGCATGGCGCGCGGAGTCGCGTGCCTTGTTGACGAGCTCGTCGGCCTGCCGCTCCCAGTCCTTTGCGCGCTTCGCCACGCGTACCCGTTCATCCGGATCTGCCGGCAGGCGCCCCGCGAGCAGCGCGCCGCGGACACCGCTGGCGATCTCGACGATGTACGCGGCGTGCAGCGCCGCGATGTCGAACAGACTCTGCCGCCCGGTGCGGAAGTGGCCGAACAACTCGGCACGCACCGCATCTTGGACGTGGAAATCCGGCTCGCCCTGCAGCAGCAGCTCGGCGCAGGTTCGCAGCACAAAGCGCAGGTAGTCACGGGTCTCGCGCAAGCCGAGCATTTCGTGCAGGGCCTCGCCGATCCGGTACTGGTCCTTCGCGGCGAACTCGAGCGCGTCGAACACGAGCTGGTCGCCGCCGGCCTTGAGAAAAGCCATGTGCCCAAAGTCGGCGTCGGCCGCCCACTTGAGCAGACCGATCGCCTCCTCGTTGGGCACGAAGTTGCGCAGCCGCTTGCGCGCCTTGTTCCAGTCGATCAGGAACACGAGCCTCGACCCGAGGAATTCCAGGAACGCCTTGAGCTCCGCGCCGGACGGCGCCGCATAGCGACCGAGGCCGACGTGGTAGACACCGTCCGCGAACTCGGCGTCCTTGCGCGATCGCGTGTCCTCCCACGCGATGCCGTGGCCATCGAACAGGCTCTGGAAGAACAGAAGCCGCTGCAGGTGGACGTCGGTGTATGTGACGGTGACGATGGCGTCGTCGACGTGGACGACCAGTACGTGGGCATCGGTGGTGCCGATGTCGTTCTGCAGGATCAGCCGCGCGCCGCTTCGCGTCGCCGTGGTGGCGAGCCCGGGATGGTCGAACTTTAGCGGCGCCGTGCGCTGTACGCCGCGCATGAATGCCTTCACCCGCGGCCGATCGGCCGGGGCGAGGCCGTAGGCAGCAGCGCCATCGATCGCTTCCGTCGCAAGCGCCGCCTGCAGGCGGTTGAGCGCCTTGTGCGCGTCCATGACCAGCAGGTGCAGGCTGTCGGCGTGCGTGCGCTCGGCGGAGGTCATGCGATCGACGGATTCATCGCCGATCACGTCGCCGGAAAAGCCCGCGAACGGACCCGCGAGCGCCGCAAACCGTGCCGCCATCGCCTCTCCGCCAGGCTCCAACTCGAGCGGCAGCAGCATCGTGTTCACGGCGTCGAGCAATGCGTGCACGATGCGGTCCGCGCCGGGAATCACGCAGACACCACTGTCCTTTCGAGTTGCTGCGGCAATGGCATCGTCGAAAGCGGTATCGGCGACGCCGCTGGCGATGCGTTCCGCACGCAGGTCGGGCGGGGGGAGCGAAGGTCGGTCGGCGTGGAGGCGCGCAGTCTGCAGCAGCGTGAAGAAGTACTTCGCACGGTCGTTGGCGGCGAGCGCCGCGTTGACCTGCGTGGGCCTCAGCAGCGCGCGCTCGCCCAGCGCGTCGACAATGTGAATCTTCTCGGTCATGGATGGGCGCTGACCGGCGTGCCCCATTCGGGCCGGCTGCGGTCGAAACCCATCGAGGATACCGGGCAATTGTTCCCGTTTTGTTACGACACGGAACGTTGCCGGCCAGTCTGCCAGGCGAATCCCTGCCCCGCCCATTCGTCCTTCTCCTGGGACAGCAGGTGCGCGGTCAGCGGGTGCGCCTTCAGCCAGCGCGCCGCGACCCCGACGCGAATACGCGGGCGTACCGCGAGGGCAATGCGCGGTCGGTCGATCGGTCGCCGTGCGTGATGGAACAGCACGGCGAGGCGCAACGTGAGCAGTTGTGCGCGGAATGCGGCGTCGCGCAGCAGTGGGGTCATCTTCGACAGTCCGCCGCGGCAGCCCAGCACTAGGCATGACATTTCCTGCTGGTCACGCGCCGAAAATCCGGGCATGTCGGCGTTGCGCAGAATATACGCGCCATGCTTGTGGAATCCGATGTGCGACACGGAGAATCCCGTTTCGTGCAGCTGCGCCGCCCATTCGAGGCGCTGAGCCGCCAGCGGATCTGGCCGCGGGACCGCCTTCCGGTAGAGTGCAGCGACCATGGCCGCGACCCGCGTTGCGTGCTCGCGGTCGATCCGATAGCGGGCGATGAACTGCTCGATTGTCGCCACGCGGATGTCGCGGCGTACGGTGCGGCCGAGGAGGTCATAGAGCACGCCGAGGCGCAGCGCGCCGCCGACCGGATTGATGCGTTCGATGTCGAGCTCGACGAGCGCTGCGGCCATGATCGCGAGTCCGGCTGCGAGCACGGGCGCGCGCTCCGGTTTCAACGCTGCGAGTTGGAGCCGTCTGATGTGCCCCGCACCGACCATCCGCTTGCGCAGGCGCGCGAGGCCCTCGCGCGTAATGCCCGCCGCGGAAAGTCCGTTCTGCTCCAGAATCTCGGCCAGCGCCAGCGCGGTGCCGGACGATGCATACGCCTCGCGCCAGTGATCGCGATGGAATTCCCGCCCGATCGCCTCGATCTCGGTGCGAGCCACCGTGTCGGCTCCTGCGAAGGCCGTTGCAGTGAGCCGGCCGTCGGCGAAGAATTGCTGCGTTAGACCCACACAACCGATCTTCAGCGATTCGAGCCGCTCGGGCTCGAGGCCGCGGCCGATGATGAACTCGGTCGAGCCGCCACCGATGTCGACGACAAGCCTCGGCTCACTCGCGACGGGAAGTACGTGGGCGACGCCGTTGTAGATGAGCCGCGCTTCCTCGTGGCCCGTGATGACGTCGATCGGGAAGCCGAGCGCCCGCTCGGCCTGCGGTAGGAAGGTTGCAGCATTGGCAGCTACGCGAAACGTGTTGGTGGCCACCGCGCGCACCGCCGACGGATGGAGGCCGCGAATCCGCTCGGCGAAGCGCGCGAGGCAGGCGAGCGCCGCGTGTCGCGCCTCCGGCGTGAGTCGCCCCTTCGCGTCGATGCCGGCACCGATGCGCAGGGTTTCGCGCCACGTATCGAGCCGGTAGATCTGGTCGCCCTCGACGCGCCCCAGCTCCAGCCGGAAGCTGTTCGAGCCCATGTCGACGACGGCGAGGGTACGGGCGGCGGGAGCGGGGCGCTGCATGGCGCGTGGAGCGTATCAGAAAGGACCGGCAGCGGACACGGCGCGAGTCGTGAGGGATTCTCCGGAGCGTTTCCGCCACCGCGGCTTTCCTGCTACGCTCGCACACGGCATTCACATCCTGCGCCGCCGCTTCTCTCCATGCCCATCGACTATCTGCAGAAGATCCTGAACGCAAAGGTCTACGACGTCGCGATCGAATCGCCACTCGAGCTCGCACCGACGCTGTCGCGGCGGCTTGCGAATCGTGTTCTGCTGAAGCGCGAGGACCAACAGCCGGTTTTCTCGTTCAAGCTGCGCGGGGCCTATAACCGGATGGCGCACCTTACCGTCGCCGAGCGCGCACGCGGCGTCATCGCCGCGTCGGCGGGCAATCACGCGCAGGGTGTCGCGCTCGCCGCGCAGAAGCTCGGCTGCAAGGCGACCATCGTGATGCCGGTGACAACCCCGCACATCAAGATCGCCGCGGTCGAGGCGCGCGGTGCGAAGGTCGTGCTGCACGGCGATTCGTACAGCGACGCCTACGCGCGCGCGCTCGACTTGCAGAAGGAGACTCGCGCGACGTTCGTCCACCCGTACGACGATCCGGACGTGATCGCGGGGCAGGGCACGATCGGCATGGAGATCCTGCGCCAGTGCCAGGGACCGATCGACGCGATCTTCGTGGCCGTCGGCGGCGGCGGTCTCATCGCCGGCATCGCGTCGTATGTGAAGCGCGTGCGGCCGGAGGTCAAGGTGATCGGCGTCCAGCCCGTCGATTCGGATGCGATGACCCGCTCGCTCGCGGCCGGCCGCCGCGTGAAGCTGGCGCATGTCGGGCTTTTCGCCGACGGTGTGGCGGTGAAGCAGGTCGGCGCGGAGACGTTCCGGATCGCGCGCGCGCTGGTTGACGAAATGGTGCTGGTCGACACCGACGCCACCTGCGCGGCACTGAAGGACGTCTTCGAGGACACACGTTCGATACTCGAGCCGGCGGGCGCGCTCGCGATCGCCGGCGTCAAGGCATGGGTCGAGCGGCACCGGACGAAGGACCGCACGTATGTGGCGATCGCCTGCGGCGCCAACATGAACTTCGACCGGTTGCGGTTCGTCGCGGAGCGGGCGGAGCTGGGCGAAAAGCGCGAAGCGATCCTCGCCGTGACGATTCCCGAGCGCCCGGGAAGCTTCCGCGAGTTCTGTCGGCTGCTCGGCAAGCGCTCGATCACCGAGTTCAATTACCGCTACGCCGACGCGCGGATCGCCCACCTGTTCGTCGGGATCGAGGTCGCCAACCGGCGCGAGAGCGACCACCTGCTCGCGGAGCTGCGGCGGCGCAGGATCGAAACACTCGACCTCAGCGACAACGAAATGGCCAAGCTGCACGTGCGCCACCTGGTGGGAGGTCACGCGCCGGCGGCGAAAAACGAGATCCTCTACCGGTTCGAATTTCCCGAGCGACCGGGCGCGCTGATGCAATTCCTGAACAGCATGAGCCGCGGCTGGAACATCAGCCTGTTCCACTATCGCAATCACGGCGCAGATTATGGCCGCGTCCTCGTCGGCATGCAGGTTCCGCCGTCCGACAAGGGGGAATTTCGCAAATTCCTCGATCGGCTCGGGTACGACTACCTGGACGAATCCGCGAACCCCGCCTACCGGATGTTCCTCGGCCGCTGAGGCCCGCGGCCAGGGGCCGCCTTCGACGCGGCCACCCCGTTTCTTGGCCGGCCCCGGGAGGGGCAGTCTCCACCAGCCGACGTCATGGGGCAGGGAATGCCGTCCAGCGGCAGGCGCCGGCCCGAAAACTTGCTCCGGTGTTGCAAAACGGTGCCAATCCGTCGCCAATGCCTATTCCGGCAAGGTTTATGCTCTAGGCAGTTGGCTTGCACCATGGCAAACTTGCCCCGGCAGGGTCGCGACGCCCATTCGGGCATCCGGCGGAACGGGGCGCGGCCGAGGGAGATTATGTTGGCGGAGCAGAATACGCTGTCGGGCGTCAAGGTAATGGTCATCGACGACTCGAACACCATCCGTCGCAGCGCGGAGATATTCCTGCTGCAGGCGGGCTGCACGGTCATCCTCGCGGAGGATGGCTTCGACGCGCTGGCGAAGATCGCCGATCACCAGCCCGATCTGATATTCGTCGACATCATGATGCCGAGGCTCGACGGCTACCAGACCTGCGCACTCATCAAGAAGAACTCGAGGTTCAACGGCACGCCCGTGATCATGTTGTCGTCCAAGGATGGCCTGTTCGATCGTGCCCGCGGGCGGATGGTGGGTTCCGACCAATACCTGACCAAGCCGTTCACCAAGGAAAGCCTGCTGAAGGCCGTCGCCACGCACGTCAATCGCGCCGCGGCGGCATGATCAGCGACCACGTCGTCCACTCGCCGTGTGGCGGCGCCGGGGAAAGTACGCAACAGGGCGGGAACCATGCCGATCAAGAAAATTCTCATCGTCGATGACTCGCCGACCGAGCGGCATGTGCTGAACGACATGCTGACCAAGGCTGGGTTCGAGGTCATTGCCAGCGACAACGGTGAGGACGCGATCCAGAAGGCCCGGCAGCTCAAGCCCGATGTGATCCTGATGGATGTCGTCATGCCGGGCCTCAACGGTTTCCAGGCAACGCGCGCGATCAGCCGCGACGTCGATACGCGCAACATTCCGATCATCATCTGCACGTCGAAAAGCCAGGAGACCGACAAGATCTGGGGAATGCGGCAGGGCGCGCGCGACTACATCGTCAAGCCCGTCAATCGCGAGGAGCTGCTCGCGAAAATCGCCGCCCTCGGCTGACCGCGAATCCACACCCCGTCGCCATGGCCCGCGCCGCGAAACTCGACCTCCGCTCGTTCCAGCAGGAACTCGCGTCCCGCCTCGTCAGTAAGACCGCGGCGCAGGTGGAATCCTCACGCCTCGGCCTCGCGAGCGGCGGAGCGCAATGGCTGATTCGGCTCGCCGACGCCGGCGAAGTGATCACGATCCCGCCGATCGCGACCGTGCCGCTGACGCAGCCGTGGTTTCTGGGCGTGGCCAACATCCGCGGCAATCTCTACAGCGTGATCGATTTCGGCGGTTTCCTCGGACACGACACTGGCGTCGCGCCGCCCGGCGGCGGCCAGCGCCGGCTGGTGCTGTTCGGGCCGCGCGCCGGCGAGCTGCGGGCGGGCATCGTCGTTGCACGCGTGCTGGGCCTGCGCAACCTGGCGGAGCTCGCGCCAGCGTCGCCGCCCGTCGACGGGCCGCAGTGGTACGGACAGCGATGGATGGATGCCGATGGCGGCGCGTGGCAGGAGATCGACCTTGCGCGCCTTTCGCAGGACCGGCGTTTTCTGCAGGTCGGGCTCTAATCCGCCGCGACCTGATGACAATGGACGAAGTGACCGGCGCGTGCCAACGCGTCGTCTGGAGGAAGAATGGCGCTTAACCTGAAACTGCCGAAGCTGTTCGGCGCCAACAAGGTGGTTGCCGCGACCGCCGACCTCGACATGCCGACCACACAGGTTCGCGCGGCGCAGCCCGGATACGACCCCCTGGCCTCGGTGTCGATCATGGAGCAGCTGCGCTCGGCGACCTCCGAGATGAAGATGCCGCGCCGGCTGCCGTTGATCGGGCATCTGTCGATCGTCCAGCAATTCCAGGTCCTCGGCATCATGACGGTGACGTTTCTCGTGTTCGCGGCGTTCCTCGTGTTCCTGGACGGCCGCACAGCGTCCCAAGGCGCGGCCGCGGCGTCGACCGCGACCGAAATGCAGATGCTTTCACAGCGGCTGGCGCGCGGTACGGCGCTCGCCTCCCAGGGCCAGGCCGCGGCGTTCCCCGGCCTCAAGGATAGCCGCGAACGGTTCAAGGCCGACCTCGAGGCGCTGCAAGGCGGCGGTACGGTCAAAGGCGTGTCACTCGACGTCTCGCAGGACGAGGCCGTCGTCAGGGTGCTGCAGGACATCCGGGCGAGGTGGGACCGCGTCGATGTCAATGCCCAGCGCGTCATCGACAACCAGCAGAGCCTCACCACGCTCGCCAAGGGCCTCGAGAACATCAACCTCGGCAACAACGCGATCCTCGAACTCGCACAGCAGACCGCGCAGCAGATCGGGCAGGGCGGCGGCTCGTTGCGCGAGATCGAATTCGCGAATCAGCTCGCTGTGTTGTCGCAGCGGATCGCCAAGAACGCCAACACGCTCGCCTCGGCGGAGGAAATCGACCCCGAGGTCGCGTTTCTGCTCGGCAAGGATGCCGGCACGTTCCGCGAGATCCTGAACGGTCTTCTCAAGGGTAGCGACGCTCTGCGGCTCGCCCCTGTGCGCGGCGAGGATCCGCGCGCGACGCTGGCCGAGTTGCAGAAGCGCTTCACCGCCTACGATACCGGCGTGGCGGCGATCCTGCAGAACATGAATCGCCTGGTCACGGCCAAGCAGGCGGCGCGGGGGATCAACAACGAGTCCGAGGCTCTGCTCGCCGACACAACCAAGCTCGCCGAGCAGTTCGAGGGCGTGGGCAGGTCCCGCGCGCCACTGTATGGGGCGATCATCCTCACCGTGCTGGCGCTCGTCGCTCTGGTACTGCTGGGCAAGGTTTTCCTCGACGACGCCCGCGTCCGCGCGTTCGAGAGCGAAGGCGAGAACAAGCGCAATCAGGAAGCCATTCTCCGGCTGCTCAATGAGATGGGGAATCTGGCCGACGGCGACCTGACCGTGCAGGCCTCGGTGACCGAGGACGTAACGGGCGCGATTGCCGACTCGATCAACTTCACGATCGAGGAGTTGCGCACGCTGGTCAAGGGCATCAACTCGGCGACTGATCAGGTGGCGAAGGCAACCCAGGATGCGCAGGCGATCTCGAACCGGCTCTACGAGGCATCGCAGCGGCAGAACAAGGAGATCCAGCGGGCGTCGTCGTCGGTGCTGCAGATGGCACAGTCGATCAACGAGGTTTCGCAGAGCGCCGCGCAGTCCGCCCGCGTGGCGCAGCAATCGCTCGCCGCCGCCGAGAAGGGTGGGCAGGCCGTGCAGAATCAGATCGCCGGCATGAACGAGATCCGCACCCAGATCCAAGACACGTCGAAGCGCATCAAGCGGCTGGGCGAATCCTCGCTGGAAATCGGCGAAATCGTGGAGCTGATCTCCGACATCACCGAACAGACGAACGTTCTGGCGTTGAACGCCGCGATCCAGGCGGCGTCGGCGGGTGAGGCGGGCCGCGGCTTCACCGTCGTCGCCGAGGAAGTCCAGCGCCTCGCCGAACGCTCGGGCGAGGCGACGAAGCAGATCGAGGCGATCGTGAAGACCATTCAGGCCGATACGCAGGATGCCGTGGCCGCCATGGAGAAGTCGACGGTCGGCGTGGTCGAGGGAACGAAGCTCTCCGACGCGGCGGGCCAGGCGCTCGAGGAAATCCGCAGCGTGTCGCGCGAGCTGGCCGAGCTGATCGGCAGCATTTCAGCGCAGACGCAGACGCAGTCGGCGTCGGTGTCCGATGTGACGCGTGGGATGCAGGGCATTCTCAAGATTACCGAAGAGACGACCGAGGGCACCAAACAGACGAACGTGTCGATCGGCCAGCTGACGCGCCTCGCGGCAGAGTTGCGCAGCTCGGTGGCGGGATTCAAGGTCTGAGATGCTGTGACGCCGCCCGCGCCCGCGGGCGCGGTTCTTGCTATCACGCGTTGAGTGGCGAAAAGCGAGACTCCATTGACGACCGACACCGCGTCCGACTTCGATCTCGGCCCGCTCTCCTGGGTACAGGGCGAGATCGACCAGGCATTGAGCCGGGGTCTCGAATCGTTGGCCGCGTTCCGGGCGGCGGGACAGGACGTGGCGTCGCTCAAGCACGCGCGGACCCATATTCACCAGGCGACCGGGGCCATCCAGATGGTCGGCCTCGACGCCGTTGCGGCGTTCACCGACGAAATCGAGCGGCAGCTCGCTCGCCTGGAAGAACTTCCGACACGCGAGGCGCAGGCCGCCTGCGACGCGATCGATCGCGGATGCAAGAAGCTGCGGATCTTCCTCGACGAACTGGTCAACGGCGCCGCGCCGGTCCCGCTCAAGCTCTTCCCCGAGTACGAAGCGATGCAACGCTCGCGTGGCGTGAAGGCGGCCGCGCCGACTGACCTCTTCTACCCGGATCTCGCGCCGCGCGCGCCGAAGCTCGGCACGCCGCAGGTGCTCGCGCCCGGAAAGTTGCCGTCGTACATGGTGAAGCAGCGCCGCCTCTACCAGCGCGGGCTGCTCGCGTGGCTACGCGGCGACGATGAGGGTGCCAAAGTCATGCGCGACGCGGTCGCGGGCATCGAGGATGCGACCACTCAGCAGAACCTACGCGCGTTCTGGTGGACGGTAGGCGCATTGCTCGATGCGCTCACCGAGCATGGGCTCGAGCCGGGATTCGGCGTCAAGCAACTCGCCGCGCGCGTCGACCTGCAGATCCGCCGTGTCGTCGAAGGCTCGGCGAAGGTCGCCGACCGGTTGCGGCGCGAGGTCCTCTACTACGTCGCGATCAGCGCCCCGGTCGCGCCGTCGGTGCAGGCGGTGCAGAAGGGCTTCAAGCTGTCGGGACTGATCCCGTCGGCCGAGGTGTTGAACGCCGATCTGGTGCGCATCCAGCCGCACCTGCGCGAGGCGCGCGACCAGTTGGCCACGGCGAAGGACGCGTGGCTCAAATTCACGTCCGGGCGCGCCGAGAACCTGCCGAAACTGAAGCAAACCCTGACGTCGGTGCACAAGCACGTTGCCGAAGTCGGCAATGGGGCGTTGATGAAGCTCACCGCATCGCTGGTCGAGCGGCTGAACAAGATTCCGCAGACGATCACCGAAACGCTGGCGATGGAGTACGCGACGGGCATTCTGCTGGCCGAGAGCGCGCTCGAGAATTACGCGAGCCTCTCGCCGGAATTCCCGAAGCAGGTCGAGGCGATGCTCTCACGGCTCGATGCAGCCCGGTCGTCACGGCCGCTCGCCGGCGTAGCCGCCGCGCCATTGCTGGACGAGATGTCGAGGCGGGCGCAGGAGCGCCTGCTGCTCGCGCAGGTCTGCCGCGAGATCCAGGCGAACCTCCGGCACATGGAGCAGGTGCTCGATGCGTTCTTCCGCGATCACACGAAGTGCACCGACCTCGCCACCCTCGCCAAGGACGGCGATCAGATTCGCGGCGCGCTAAAGATGCTGGGGCTTCCCGACGCCGAGCGGCTACTCGGACTGTGCCAGGAACAGATCGCGACTTACGCCAATCCAGACACGCTGGTATCGAACGACGACCTCGAACTGCTCGCCGAGGCACTTTCCGGCCTCGGCTTCTACGTCGAGGCGGTCGAGCAACAGCGACCCGATCGCGAGCGCCTTATCGCTCCGCTGCTCGGCAAGCGCCTTGGCGAAGCGCCAAAGCCGGTCGGCGTCGACCTCGGCGACACGGTCGAGGCCGCGGTCGCGGAACTGCGCAGTGCGCTGCCGGCGCTCGTCGCCGAAGTGCGCGCAGCGCCGGCCGACCATTCGGCCCACGAATCGCTGCGCTCGAAACTCGAGGACCTGCGAAACGACGCCGAGCTGATCGGCGACGCCGAACTCGTCGCGCAAGCCGCATCGGCACTCTCCGAGCTCGATGCCGGGGGCACGGCGTCGCTTGCCGCCGCTGTCACGGCGATTGCCGCCACCGGTGGCCCGGCGCCCGCGCCGGCGATCTCGGAGGAAACGCAGCGGCTGCTCGCCACCGACGCGACGAATCTTGACGCCGAGCTCCTCGACATCTACCTCACGGAAGCCGACGAAGTGCTCGACACGATCGCGGAGCACCGGCGAATCCTCGAGGAAAATCACGGCGATCGCGAGGCGCTGCGCACGATACGGCGCCAGTTCCATACGCTCAAGGGCAGTGGCCGGATGGTCGGTTTGACCGAGCTGGGCGAGATCGCTTTCGAGGTCGAGAAGATCAACAACCGCCTGCTCGAGGAAGAACGTGTGGTGACGCCGGCAGTGCTGGCACTCATCGAGATCGCCGAACGGAGCTTCCGGCAATGGGTTGCCGCGCTGGCCGAGTCCAGGCGTGTCATGGCCGATCCGGCCGAGCTCCATGCGGCAATCGCGGCGGTGGAGGCGGAGCTCCCCGGCGGCCGCGAGTCCGCGCTGACGCCCACACCGCCCGCACCGACGTCCGAGGTGCCGGTGCCCGAAGGCGCACCGGAATCCGCGCATGCTGAGACCGTACCGCCTGCGATTCCCCATTTGCTCGAATTGGCCGAGCTCGGCAGCGCAACCGCAAGCGTGCCGCAGTTGATGACGGTGAGTGACCTCCCGGACGTTGGCGCCGAGTTCACTGCTGGTGCCGAGCCGCCTCTGGACGCGGCTACGGTACGCCCGCCGTCGGCACTCGAAGTGGTGCCTCCACCACTGGAGGCGCTGCAAGAGATCACGATCGGCGACGTCAGATTGTCCGCGGTTCTGTTCAACATCCTGGTCGACGAGGCCGACCAACATCTGGCGACGCTCGCGCAAGAGCTGGAAGTGTTGCAGTTCGACAGCAGGCAGAAGCCGTCGGCGGCGATGGTGCGGGCGAGCCACACGTTGTGCGGCATTCATCGCACCGGCGGCATTCCGCTGGTCGCGACGACCGCGAGGGCGCTCGAGCAATGCCTGCTCGGGCTGCAGCAGCGGGAGGCGCCGTTGCCAGGCGCCGCGCAACCGGTGCTCGCACGCGCGGTCGAGGGCCTGCGCTTGCTCGTCGGCCGCGTCAAGAGCCGGACCGCCTTCACCGCGCCGGACGCGGTCGAGGCCGGCGAGATCCAACGCGAGCTGGAAGCGCTGCGCCAGGACTCTTCGGCAGAACCCATTCCGGCTGATGCCGAGGCGCAAGCGGAGCGTGAGGCGGCGCGAGACGAACATGACGAAGGGCGCGCGCGGGCGCCGATGACACTGGCCGCCGCAACGGATCCCGACATTGCGGCAAGGGCCGAGGAGCGTCCATCGCTGTCGACCGCCAAGGGGCCCGAGCCGGTCATGCCGGCCGGCACGGTGGCTGCCCTGACGCCTGCGCCACCGTCGTTGCCTGCCGTGCGGCCCGACGCAGCGGCCGGAGCGGTACCGAGGACCGTTGCAATCGAGCCTGCCGAACCGGAAATCACGCTGCCGGCCCCGATCGAGGATCCCCTGGCCGACGTACGCGACGAGCTGGACCAGGACGTGCTGCCGATCTTCCTCGAGGAAGCCGGCGAGCTGTTTACACAGGCGGGCGAGCAACTGCGGGCGTGGCGGCGCCGGCCGTCAGACGCCGACAGCGCGAGCGGGCTCCGCCGGACACTGCACACGTTCAAGGGCAGCGCAAGGATGGCTGGGGCGATGCGCCTAGGCGAGTTGACGCATCGGATGGAGTCGCGGCTCGACAACGGCACGACGCCAGCGGCCGCAACGACCGTGCTCTTCGACGCGCTCGACGACGATCTCGATCACATCGCCTACCTGCTCGACGCCCTGCGCGAGGGAAAGGTCAACGTGCTGCTGCCGTGGGTCGCCGCGGCGCAGGCTGCGGAAGCGGCGGACACCGGACCCGCAATGCCCGAGCCGGAGCCGGTGCCTGCTGCGGTTGTCGACAAACCGCTCGTCGTACCGCTGCCGCACACTGTCCCGCCGGCGATGCCTGCTCCTGCTGCCGAAGCGGACGTTGGCCAGCGTGCGCAGTTGCGCGTCCGCGCCGACATGATCGATCGGCTGGTAAACGAAGCGGGCGAAGTGGCGATCGCCCGCGCCCGCGTCGAAGGCGAGCTGCGCGCGCTGAAATCGAACCTGCTGGAACTTACGAGCAGCGTGATCCGGTTGCGCTCGCAGGTGCGCGAAATCGAGATCCAGGGCGAGTCGCAGATCCAGTCGCGGATGTCGCAGTTCGGTGAAGCCGCGGAGGGTTTCGACCCGCTCGAGTTCGACCGCTACACGCGTTTCCAGGAGCTCACTCGCTCGCTCGCCGAAGGTGTGAACGACGTCTCGACCGTGCAGCAATCGCTGCTGAAGAATCTCGACGACGCCGACGCCGCGCTCGTCGCGCAGGCCCGTCTGTCGCGCGACGTGCAGCAGCAGCTCTTCTCGATTCGCACCGTGCCGTTCGGCAGCCTGTCCGAACGGCTCTACCGGATCCTGCGCGCAACGGCGAAAGAGCTCGACAAGCGCGCCAACCTCGAGATTCGCGGCGGGCAGACCGAGCTCGACCGGTCGGTATTGGAGAAGCTCGTCGGGCCGCTCGAACATCTGCTGCGCAACGCGCTCGACCACGGTATCGAGGGGCGCAGCGCCCGCGCGCAGGCCGGCAAGGCGGAGACCGGCGAGATCGCGCTGACGGTGCGGCAGGTCGGCAACGAAATCGCGATCGAATTGACCGACGACGGGGGCGGGCTCGATCTCGAGCAAATCCGCGGCAAGGCGGTCGTGCAGGGCAGGATCGCCGCCGATGCGCATCCGACCGATGCGCAGTTGATCGAGTGCATCTTCCAGCCTGGTTTCTCGACGGCGCAGAAGGTCACGCAGCTTTCGGGGCGCGGTATCGGGATGGACGTCGTGCGCGCCGAGATCGCCGCGCTGGGCGGCCGCGTCGAAGTCACGACGCGCCCCGGCAAGGGCACGGCGTTCCTGCTCTACCTGCCGCTCACGCTCGCCGTTGCGCAGGCGGTCTTGGTGCGCGCCGGTGGCCGGTTGTGGGCAATGCCCTCGCCGATGGTCGAGCAGGTGCAGCAGGTGAAGGCCGAAGCGCTGGTCAATCTGTACGTGCAGCGCCGTGTCGAGTGGCAGGGGCGAAGCTATCCGTTCCATTACCTGCCGCGGCTTCTCGGCGATCCGCACCACAATCCGGCAACGGGGCGCTACAACCCCGTGCTGCTACTGCGCGCCGGCCAGAACCTTGCCGCGGTGCACGTCGACGAGATGATCGGCAACCAGGAAGTCGTGGTCAAAAACATCGGGCCGCAGTTGGCCCGCGTGTCCGGCATCGCCGGCGCGACCGTGCTCGGCACTGGCGAGATCGTGCTGATCATCAATCCGGTGCAACTCGCGCAGCGAACCGATGTCCCGGTGTTCGACCCGAATGCCGAGTCGATGGCGCCGCACGGACTGAAGATGAGCGCCGGCGCGGCGCCGGCCGGACCGCCGCTCGTCATGATCGTCGATGACTCGCTGACCGTGCGCAAGATCACGAGCCGCACGCTCACGCGCGAGGGCTTCGACGTGGTCGCCGCCAAGGACGGCATCGATGCACTGCAGCTCCTTGCCGACCGCACCCCCGATGTGATCCTGCTCGATATCGAAATGCCGCGAATGGACGGATTCGAGTTCATGAAGACGATCAAAGGTGACGCCAAGTACGCGCATATCCCGGTCATCATGATCACGTCTCGGACCGCGGAAAAGCACCGCAACCGCGCGAAGGAACTGGGGGTGGACCTCTACCTCGGCAAACCGTACCAGGAAGAGGAGCTCATCCGGAACCTGCGCGAAATGCTCGTCCTGACGGCGTAAGCCCGCGGCGGGGCGATCGTCGACGGGCAATGCAGCGGAGGCTTGAAGCGGCCGAGGGCGTTCCGCCTGCTGCGGTATTTCCCAAGGGATCCGTGAATGGGCTTCGAACGACTCGACGTACGGCTGGCTGGCGCTGTCGCCACGATCACGCTCAACCGACCCGACAAGGCGAACGCCATTGACCTGCCGATGTGGCAGGAAATTCGCGCGGCAATGCACTGGCTCGACGAGACACCCGCGGCGCGCGTGGGTATCGTCTGTGGTGCGGGGAAGCAGTTCACCGCGGGCATCGATCTGGCACTGGTGGGCGCGATTCGCAGCGAGATTGCCGATGCCTGCGACGGCCGCGCGCGGGAAAAGCTGCGGCGGCTGATACTCGACCTGCAGGACACGCTGACGGCGATCGAGCGTTGCCGCAAGCCGGTGATCGCCGCGATCCACGGCGCGTGCATCGGCGGCGGCGTCGACCTGGTCACTGCCTGCGATCTGCGTTATTGCTCGGCCGATGCGTTGTTTTCGGTGAAGGAAATCGACGTCGGCCTGACCGCCGACGTGGGGACGCTGCAGCGGCTTCCGCGACTGATCGGTGAGGGCATGGCGCGCGAGCTTGCCTACACGGGGCGCAATGTCGACGGTCGCGAGGCGCTGGCGATCCGGCTCGTCAATCGCTGCTACGGGACGCCTGACGAGATGATGACCGAAGTACGCAAGCTCGCCACGACGATCGGTGCGAAGTCACCACTCGCCATGCGTGGTACAAAGCAAATGATCACCTATGCGCGCGACCATTCCGTGGCCGACGCGCTCGACCACGTCGCCACCTGGAATGCCGCGATGCTCTTGTCCGCCGATCTTGTCGAGGCGGTGCAGGCAGCTCGCGAGAAGCGCGCGCCCAAGTTTCGCGACTGACAGGGCCCGTGCCGGTCGGCGCTGCCGCGCAGCAGGAAGGACGAACCGTCTCCGCAGCGTCGGGCCGGCTCCCTCAGTAAGCGTCCCCCACCGGTATAATCCACCGGGACAGGTTTGGGGGAGGTGAGGAGTATGGCGAGCTACGCCACCGGCAACATCCGAACGGTCGCGCTTGTCGGCCAGGGCGCGTCCGGCAAGACGACACTGGCCGAGGCACTGCTTCTCAGAACCGGGGCGATCAAGGAAGCGGGAACGGTCGAGCGGGGCACGACCGTCGCCGATTTCGACCCGTTGGAGAAGGCGTGGCAGCACTCGCTGCGCGCGTCGATCCTGCATCTCGACACGCAGGACACGCGGATCCACCTGATCGATACGCCGGGGTTTCCCGATTTCATCGGCCAGGCGATCGGTGCGCTGGATGCGGTCGAGACCGCCGCGATTGTCGTGAGTGCGCAATCGGGCATCGAGATGATCGCCTCCCGGATGATGGACTGGGCGGGGAAGCGCCGGCTCTGCCGGCTCATCATTATCAACAAGATCGACGCCGAGAACGTCGACCTGCCAAAGGTGCTGGCGTCGATCCAGGCGATGTTCGGCAAAGAGTGCCTGCCGATCAACCTGCCTGCGAATGGCGGCAAGCGCGTCGTCGATTGCTTCTTCAACCCCGAGGGCGAATCCGATTTCTCGTCGGTGGGACAAGCGCACCGAGCGCTCGTCGATCAGGTGGTCGAGGTCGACGAGGACCTCATGTCCCTCTACCTCGAGCAGGGCGAAGTGGCGCCGGATCAGTTGCACGCGCCGTTCGAGAAGGCGCTGCGCGACGGGCACCTGGTACCGGTGTGCTTCGTCTCGGCCAAGACGGGTGCCGGGGTTGCCGAGTTGCTCGACGTGCTGGTGAAGCTCGCGCCGAACCCGGCCGAGGGGAATCCGCCGCTGTTCAGCAAGGGCGAGGGTGACAGCGCCGAGGAGTTCCATTCCGAGCCCGATCCGACGAAGCACGTGCTGGCACACGTGTTCAAGGTCGTCGTCGACCCGTTTGTCGGCAAGCTGGGTGTGTTCCGCGTGCATCAGGGCACGGTGACGAGGGACTCGCAGCTCTTCATCGGCGACGGGCGCAAGCCGTTCAAGGTCGGCCATCTGTTCCTGCTGCAGGGTGGAAAGAGCGTCGAGACCGACCGCGCCGTGCCGGGCGACATCGTCGCGGTTGCGAAGGTCGATGAAATCGAGTTCGACTGCGTCCTGCATGATTCGCACGACGAGGACCACATCCACATGCGGCCGCTCGAGTTTCCGGTCCCGATGCAGGGCGTGGCGATCACGCCGAAGAAGCGCGGCGACGAGCAGCGGATTTCCGACGTGCTGCACCGGATGCTGGCCGAGGATCCCACGCTCGTTGTCGAGCACGATCCGTCGACCAACGAGACGGTGTTGCGTGCACTGGGGGACCTTCACCTGCGCTCGATCCTCGAACGGATGGCAAACCAGTTCAAACTCGAAGTCGAGACGCGGCCGCCGCGCATTCCGTACCGCGAGACGATTACCGCGCAGGCGGAGGGCTTCCACCGGCACAAGAAGCAAACCGGCGGTGCCGGGCAGTTTGGCGAGGTGTCGCTGCGCATCGAGCCGCTCGAGCGAGGCGCCGGGTTCCAGTTCGTCGACCAGACGAAAGGTGGCGTGATTCCGCATCAGTTCATGCCGGCGGTGCAAAAGGGTGTGGAGCAGGTGCTCGTTTCCGGCGCCGTCGCCGGCTTCCCGCTGCAGGACGTGCGCGTCGTCGTCCACGACGGCAAACACCATCCGGTCGACTCGAAGGAAGTCGCCTTCGTCGCCGCCGGCAAGAAGGCATTTCTCGACGCGATCGAAAAGGCGCGGCCGATCGTGCTGGAGCCGATCGTCAACGTCGAGGTTATCTGTCCGGAAGGAAACACCGGCGACATCGCTGGCGACCTTTCGTCGCGACGCGGACAGGTCACCGGAACAACGGGGCTCCAGCCCGGGATCATTGCCATCAGCGGGCAGGCGCCGCTGGTCGAGCTCGAAGGTTACTCGGCACGCCTCAAATCGGTGACGGGTGGCCACGGATCGTGGTCGATGCAGCTGTCGCACTACGAGCAGGCACCGCCGAATCTGCAGCAGCAACTCGCTTCCGAATACAAGAAGTCACGGAAGCAGGAGGAAGAGTGAAGTCGGCCGCCGACGGCGGCATGTCCTCACGCGACATGATCCAGCCGCCGCCCGCATCGAACGGCCCGCACTGACGCCGGGTAACCTAAGGAATCTCTGAACAGGTCCCACGCGATTGCGCTGCAGGGCCAAATGCGGATGAATGCCTCAGTTGCCAACTGCGGCGCGACGAAGGTCGTAGTCCCCACTACGAGGCCGAGGAGCGCAGCGACGCAGGCGCCGCATTTGGCAGCAGCCCGGAGGGACGGGGCTTTTCGGGCGGTCTGCTTTGTCGCTCGGCTTGCGAAGGGAACCACCCTTCGCTGCGCCTCGCCTCATTTGGCAACTGAGGCATCCCATCCCGAAAACCCCCCGTCGCAACCGCGCGCGACCTGTTCAGGGGTTCCTTGATGGAACTCGCCGTCTTCGGCGCCACCGGACGGACCGGGCAGGCGCTCGTTGCCGCGGCGCTCGCGCATGGTTGGCAGGTGCGCGCCTTCGTCCGGACGCAGGCCGGGGCAAGGCTGCCGCTGCCGGCGGGCCTCAAGGTGGTGCACGGTGATCCGCGGCAAGCGCCCGATATTGCGGCGACGGTGCACGGAACGGACGGCGTCTGCTGCGTTTTCGGCCCCCGCCCACCTTACAACCATGCATTCTGCGCGCCCCTAACACGCCGCATCGTCGAGGCGATGCGCGGGGAAGGTGTCCGCCGGATCGTCTGCGTGACCGGCGCGATGATCGGCACGATGCCGGCGAACACGAGCCGCGCGATGCGGGCGATGGCCGCCGCAGTCCGGCGCCGGCTGCCGGCAATAGCCGCGGATCGCGCGGAGCAGGAGATGGTCGTGATGGGGAGCGGGCTCGACTGGACGTTGGTCAAGCCGCCGCGCCTGACCGACGGCCCGCGGACCAAGACCGTTCATGCGGACCCGGCGCTCCCCATCGGGTTGATGAGCCGCATCACCCGCGCCGACCTGGCCGAATTCGTCTTTCGAGCTGCGGCGCACGACCGCTTCGTCGCCCAGCGCGTTTACGTCCGCAGCTGAGCCTGGTGGCACGAGGAGCGATCATGAGGCGCGCGATCCTTCTTTTCGGCGCTATCGGCGGGCTCGGCGTGCCGCTGGTCCTCACTCTCGCCAGCTGGATGCTGCGCAGCTACGCGCCGGACGCCGGCGGGGTAATCGCTCTGCTCCGCGATGTACGCCTGCCGCTGTGGCCGATGTCGAGACTTTTCGACGACGATCCGGCAGGCAGGCACTGGCTGTACCTGCCGCTGGCGGCGATCCTGTCGAACATGCTGATCTACGCGGTCGTGGGGATCCTGTCGGCGTGGGGACGCACCAACCGCGCGGCGTTCGTCGCGGCAATGGCGGTCGCGATGGGGCTGCTGTTCGTCGCGCAATGGAGCTTCGGGACGAGTCGCATCGGCCTCGCGATCGCGGCGGCGCTGGCGCTCATCGGGTTGCTGCTGCACCACCGCGCGCCTCCGGTGTCCAGCTGAAGCGCTGGCCAGGCCACCAGCGGTCGATGAGCGGGACCAGCGGCGATGCGAGGAACAATGCCCACAGCAGCGCATTGGTGCGGTAGAGCGCGAATTGCCAGGCGAACGCCAGGACCGCGACCAGCAACGCATACGCTACGCGTGCGCTGCGGCGGTTCGGAATCGTCATCGGGTCCGAGATCATGAAAAACGCGAACAGCAACAGGCCGCCGTTCGCGAACTGGTGCGCGAAGATCGTCCACGGCTGAGCAAGCCACAGCACCCGTGCGGCGACGAGCGTCGACCAGGCGGCGAGGAACACCCAGGCGATATCCCAACGACGCGCGCGCTGCGTGACGAGCCCGCCCAGCGCGATGAACCACGCGGCGAGCGCGACATCGTTGCCCCATTGCCCGGGCGAGACCCACGTACCGGGCAACAGCAGGAGCGCAAGGATCACGCCGAGGTTGGCCGGGTTGAAGACGTGCTTGCCGGCAACCCGCAGCACGAATTTCGACGAGATCGCGAGCGCGGCGGCGAATGGATGGATCCACAACGTGTCCGCACGCAGCAAGAGGGACAAGCCGAAACAGGTGATGATCGCCGACAGAACCCCCTTGTGCTCGAGCCCGAGCGCTCGCAGCCACAGCCATTGCACCGCGAGCCCCGCCGCGAACGCCAGCGCCATTTGCCGCGGGTCGAGCGCGAAATCGCGGACCAGCACGCCGACGGTCAGCAGTGCGGCCTGGAAAGCGATCTGAAAGAGCCGCGCATCGCGGAAAATGGTGGCCGCCCTGACTCTCTCGCGCCATTTCTGGTTCGGCTCCGGCGGCACCTCCAAGAGTCGAGCCTGGCCCATGTTTCCGCCTATTTCCACAGCGCCTCCCACCACCGGCTTCTCGCCTGCGGTGCGAGCGCCATCTTCGCTCGGATCTCGTTGATGTCACGTCCGGTCAACGAAGCGAGCGTAGCGGCTTCCCGCTCCTGGCGCCGCACGACTTCCTCGAAGTACCCCGCCGCCGCGGCACAGGCGCCGGCGTCGCCGCGCCACGGATGTCGCAGCACGTAGCGCGTCTGGAAGTTCTGGCGATCGGCGGTTTCCTGGAAGACGAGATCTTCGGGCAGCGACTCCTTGGTGTAGCGCAGGTGCAGCCGGGTGAGCATCACCGGCTGACCGCCGCCGCGCGCGGCCGCGCCTTGCGCGTCGAGCCAGAACACGCCCGCCTGACGCAACTCGTCGGGCGTGAGCGGATCGGCCGCACACGGGTCGCACCAGCCCATGTCCCAGAAGTACTCGGTGAAGATGGCGCGGTAGTCCTCGCGCGCCGCCTGTGTGTCGAACAGCGCCTTGTAGGTCTGCGCGAATTCGCCGCGAACGAACGTCGGTAATTCCATGTTCGCCGGCAGCTTCACGGTGCGGTAGTTCGTCGTCTCGACGCGGCCCACCGGCGTCAGCACGTACAGCACGAGGTCCTGCGGCCCCTTCGCATTGAGCATCCCGAGCCGCACCGGCAGCATGAACCGGTCGGACTCGAACGCGAACTGCAGCGGCCGCAGGTAGGCCACACCCGTCTTCGCCTGTTCCTTGAGGTTCACCTTGGCGACGAAGAACTTCATGTTCTGCCGGACATAGGGCTTGAGCGCGGCGGAGACGCCCTTCGGGATCCGGTAGCCGTTCTCGGTGAGCCACGTTTCGAGGCCGTCGGATTGCTTCGCCGACAGCATCACGATGTCGTATTCGCCGACCGTGTACGCGGCTTCGACGGTGACACCGAGCGCATTGCGCCGCTTCACTTCCTCCTTGGCCATCAGCACCGGCGCGGCGGCGTCCATGGCGCCGGCGGACCGTGGCGTTCGCGGGAGGCACGGATCGGCGTCGAAGTACTCGGCGAGGCGCGGCGCGCTGTACGCATCGATCCGCTCGAACAACCGGCGCTCGCCGATGTGGATCTGGCCGCGCTCCAGCACCTGCGGCACCGGCACGACCAGCGCGAACTCGGTGAGCTCCCCTCGATAGTCGTTGGCCATGCTGATCACGGTCTTTCCGTCGCGCCGGACCAGGATGACCTGCGACGCCGCGTTGAAAAGACCGGCGTCGGCCTTGCCGACGTAAAAGCCGCAGAATGCCGCGGCGGGCGGCGACGCGATGACCATGAGAGCGGCCAATACCACCGCGACAAGCAACCACGCCATGGCGCGGGCGGAAAAGGACGGCATGCGAACCTCCGGAAGACGGGGATGGTGCCCCTCTTAACGGATCGGTTCGCCAGCCGGGGTCAAAGCGGGGTCAGACTCGACTTTCGCGCGCAATCTGTGATCCGGGCATAGTGGCGACTCCGAAAGTCGAGTCTGACCCCATTCGGCGCTCAGCGCGGAAAACGCAGCTCGTTCGCCCGCAACTCGTGCCGCCAGAGCAACGCGCCATCGGTGTCGTAGCTTTCGAGCGCGATCCGGCGGTCGTTGCCGGGGCCGGTGACGCGGATCAGCCCGAATTGTCGTCTGACTACCAGCGTTCCCGGAACGACGTCGCGATTGGTCCGCTCCGCTTCGTCGATCCTCGCCGGGGGCCGCGACGTGAGCGGGCTCGACGTGAATTCGTACAACGGGTACGCACCGGCGCGATCGATTTTCAGCAGTTCGCCGAAATGCCGATCGCCCGAGAGGAAGATCAGGCCCTCGATCCGTTGTGCGAGCAGCCACTCGGCGAACGCGTCGCGTTCGGTGACGAAGTCGTGCCAGCCCTCGAAGCGGCTGGCGCGATTCCAAAACTGGCTGCCGCCGGCGACGATCTTCACGCTCGTTGCCGGCGCGTAGGCGAGTGCCTGTTTCAGCCATTCCAGTTGCCGCGCGCCGAACATCGTCTTGTCGCGGCCGTCGGGCCAGCGTTTCGGCGAACGGTAGTAGCGGTCGTCGAGCAGGAAGAAGAGGACATCGCCGTACCGCACCGCGCCAAAGGTGCCCGGAAGATCGGGCAGGCCGAAGCTCGGGTTCGTCCAATAGCGCCGAAAGAGCTTCTGCGTTTCGCCTTTCATCACGTAGGACGCGTCCCCGTCATTCGGGCCGTAGTCGTGGTCGTCCAGGATCGCGATGTGCGAAGTGGCGGCCAGCAACGCCTGCAACGGCTCGAAGCCACGCTGGCGGCGGTAGCGCATCGCCATCGACGACGGGTCGAAGATGTCCTGTTGTTGGAGGTAGAGGTTGTCGCCGAGCCACAGCATCAGGTCGGGCTTTTTCGCCGCGATCGCGTCGAAGATGCCGAAGCCGCTGCCGTAATCGTGTCCCGGCCATCGTGGATCGGGATCGGCGAGGAAGAAGCACGACCCGATCGCAATGGCGAGTTCCTCTGCCGCGGCCGGTTTATCCCACCAGGGCTGCGCTCGTATCGTCCCTTCGCGGTGGTCGGTGCCGGCGTCGACGCGATAGATTGCCGATGCGCCGGGCTTCATACCGGTGAGGCGGGCCACGACGATGTGATCGTCGGCGGCGACCGCCGGAAGTTCGACTCGCCGCTCGGCGGCCTCGCCCTCGGGTCGCCAGACGACGGCAACCGTTCCGGGCGCATCGGTCTGGATCCACAGCGTGGCACTCGTCAGGTCGGCGTAGCCGTGCATCACGACGAGCTTCGCGGTGGCCGGCGCAGCCGGTAGCGCCAATCCGGCGAGCATTGTCCAGGCGACCGCCGCGGCAGCGGCACGCGCGAGGCGTTGATGGGTGGCGGGTCGCATGGTGGCGGGAAACGGGCGTTGTCGCAGGGCCGCCAATTGTGCCGGCCGGGGGCGGCGATTACAATTGAACCCATGGGTGGTCGGACCGCCAACTTCACGCACCACTTCCTGATCGCCATGCCCGCCATGGCCGACCCGCATTTTGCGCATACGCTGACCTACGTGTGCGAGCACAACAAGGACGGCGCGCTCGGCATCGTCGTCAACAAGCCGACCGACATGACACTGTCCACGCTGTTCGAGCAGATAGACGTCCCGCTGAAGGACGCGCAACTGCGCCGGACGCCGGTGCACTTCGGCGGACCGGTCCAGGTCGATCGCGGCTTCGTCCTGCACCGGCCGCTCGGCAACTGGCAATCCACGCTGGCGATCAGCGACGACTTGGGCCTCACGACGTCGAAGGACGTGCTGGAAGCGGTCGCGCGCGGCGACGGCCCGAAGAACGTGCTGGTGTCGCTGGGCTACGCCGGCTGGTCCGCGGGCCAGCTCGAGCAGGAGATTGCGCAGAACGCCTGGCTCACCGTCGAGGCCGATCCGGAAGTGATGTTCGACACGCCCGTCGAGGCGCGGCTGCCGGCGGCGATGCGGCTGCTCGGCATCGATTTTTCGCGGCTGTCCGACGACGTCGGGCACGCGTGACGCTTGGCTTCGACGCGAGCGGACGCAGCGACGGTCCTCGCATTCGACTTCGGGACGCGCAAGATCGGCGTCGCGGTCGGCAACACGTTGGTGCGCGTCGCGCATCCGCTGACGACGATTGCGGACGAAGCGAAGGCCGCGCGGTTCGCCGCGATTGCCGCGCTTGTCGCCGAATGGAGGCCGGTGGCGCTGGTGGTCGGGCGCCCCGTGCATGCCGACGGTACGGAACACGAAATGACCGTGCGCGCCGAGCGGTTCGCGCGCTCGCTCGAGGGGCGCTTCAGCCTGCCGGTGGCACGCGTGGATGAGCGCTTCACGACGCAGAGCGCGGAGGCCGGCTTGCGCGCAGCGGGCATACGCGGCGCGGCGCGGCGTGCGACGCGCGATGCCGCGGCAGCGCAACTGATCCTGCAATCCTGGCTCGACGAAACGCAACGCAACGACACCCGTGGCCCTGCCTGACGCCGAACAGACGCTCGCCGCGCTGGCCGACCGGATGCGCGGTGCCGTCGCATTCGACGCGAAATTCGTCGGCATCTACTCGGGCGGCGCGTGGATCGCCGAGCGCCTGGCGCAGATGATTCCCGGCGAGCACCCGCTCGGCTATATCGACGTCTCGTTCTACCGCGACGATTTTCAGCGCAAAGGACTCAAGCCCGAGGTCAAGCGCACCGAGCTGCCGTTCGAGGTCGGTGGCGCGACGATCGTGCTCGTCGACGACGTGCTCTACACGGGCCGCAGCGTGCGTGCGGCGATCAACGAGCTGTTCGACTACGGCCGACCCGCGCGCATCGAATTGGCGGTGCTCGTCGACCGCGGCGGACGCGAGTTGCCGATCGAGGCCACCTACACCGGCGCGCGGCTCGTGGTCGCGCGCGACGTGTCGATCGTGCTGTCGCGTGGCGCGGACGGCAAGCTTGCGCTCGCCACCGAAGCGGCGGCCGAGGCTGGCGATGCATAATCCGCAGCTCGATGCCGGCGGCCGGCTCACGCATCTGCTGACGCTCGAAGGGCTGCCCGCCGAAATCATCGTTCGCATCCTCGACACCGCGGTGCCGTTCGCTTCGATCTCGGAACGCGATGTGAAGAAGGTGCCGCTCTTGCGCGGCCGCTCGGTGTTCAACCTGTTCTTCGAGAACTCCACGCGCACGCGTACGACGTTCGAGATCGCCGCCAAGCGGCTCTCTGCGGACGTGATCAACCTCAACATCGGCGTGTCTTCGACGAGCAAGGGCGAAACGCTGCTCGACACCGTGGACAACCTCGTGGCGATGAACGCCGACATGTTCGTGGTCCGTCACGCGCAGTCGGGCGCGCCGCACCTCATCGCCGCGCATCTCAACCGCACGGGTCGCGCTCACGTCCACGTCGTCAACGCCGGTGATGGCCGCCACGCGCACCCGACGCAGGGCCTGCTCGATCTGTTCACCATACGGCACTACAAGAAGGAATTCCGCAAGCTCACCGTGGCTATCGTCGGCGACGTGCTGCATTCCCGGGTTGCGCGCTCGCTGATCCATGGCTTGACCACGCTCGGGACGCCCGAGGTGCGCGCGATCGGGCCGAAGACTCTGCTTCCCACCGCGGTGCAGGCACTGGGCGTCCGGGTGCACCACGACATGCGCGAGGGCCTGAAGGGGTGCGACGTCGTCGTAATGCTGCGGCTGCAGAACGAGCGGATGAAGGGCGCGCTGCTGCCGTCGTCCGGCGAGTATTTCAAGCATTACGGCTTGACACCCGAGAAGCTGGCGCTGGCCAAGCCCGACGCGATCGTCATGCACCCGGGACCGATGAACCGTGGTGTCGAAATCGACTCGGCGGTTGCCGACGGCGATCGGTCGGTGATCCTGCCGCAGGTGACCTTCGGCATCGCCGTGCGGATGGCGGTGATGAGCATGCTGGCCGGCTGACGTGAAGATCGAAATCCGCAACGGCCGCGTGATCGACCCGAAACACGGGCTCGATCGCGTTGCTGCCGTCTACATTGCCGCCGGCAGGGTCGCGGCGATCGGCAACGCCCCACCGGGCTGGAGCGCGAACCGCACGATCGACGCGAAGGGGCACGTCGTGGCGCCGGGGTTCATCGACCTCTCGGCGCGGCTGCGCGAGCCGGGATTCGAGTACAAGGCGACCCTCGAGTCGGAGATGGGGGCTGCCGTCGCCGGCGGCGTTACGAGCCTTGCATGCCCGCCGGACACCGATCCACCGCTCGACGAGCCCGGTCTCGTCGAAATGCTGAAACACCGGGCACGCTCGCTCAATCAGGCGCACGTCTATCCGGTCGGTGCGCTGACCGTGGGGTTGAAGGGCGAGGAGCTGACCGAGATGGGCGAGCTCGCCGAAGCCGGCTGCGTCGCGTTTTCGCAGGCCGAGGCTCCGCTCACCGACACGCAGGTGCTGCTGCGGGCGATGCAGTACGCCGCGACGTTCGGGCATCGCGTGTGGCTGCGCCCGCAGGAGCCGCATCTCGGAAAAGGCGGCGTCGCGCACGACGGCGAGGTCGCAACACGCCTCGGCCTGCCGGCGATCCCATCGTCCGCCGAGACGATCGCGCTGGCGACGATCTTCGCCCTCGTCCGCGAGACCGGCGTGCGCGTGCACCTGTGCCGGCTGTCCACCGCCGAGGGCGTGGCGATGGTGCGCGCGGCGAAAAAAGACGGCCTGCCGGTGACGTGTGACGTTTCCGCGCACCACCTGCACCTCTGCGACGTCGACATCGGTTGGTTCGACGCGCAATGCCGCCTCGTGCCGCCGCTTCGCGGTACGCGCGACCGCGCGGCGCTCCGCGCGGGACTCGCCGACGGCACGATAGACCTCGTCTGCTCCGACCACGCACCCGTCGACGACGACGGGAAGCAGCTGCCCTTTGCCGAGGCGGAACCCGGCGCGACGGGACTGGAACTCCTGCTGCCCTTGACGCTCAAATGGGCTGCCGCCGAGAAGGTCCCGCTGCCGGCCGCACTCGCACGCATCACCACGCAGCCGGCGGCGATTCTCGGTGTGGACGCCGGTCACCTCGCCATCGGGCAATCCGCCGACATCTGTATGTTCGATCCGGAGGCACATTGGATCGTCGCACCCACCGCATTGCGGAGTCAGGGCAAGAACACGCCGTTCCTCGGCCTCGAAGTGCCGGGCAAGGTGCGCGCCACGCTGGTCGGCGGGCAGGTCGTCTACGAAGGTTGACCATCCCCACGGGATGATTGTGGCAACGGGAATTGCACGCGGATCTGCCTGTTTGCGTCATTTGATTCGTCGATTGCGCCGCGCGAGCGCTGCCATCTGGAGGAAGTGATGAAGCTGAATCTCGAGCAGGACATCAAGGGAATGCTGGAAGAGAAGGACTTCGACCGCCGCGATTTCATCTGGACGGCGCTGGGGGCGAGTGCCGCCTTGGCCCTGTCACAGCCGGCCTCGGCGCAGCAGATCACGACCGACACCGTCGGGCTCGATGCCGACGACGTCTCGATCCCGACCGCTACTGGCAATCTTCGCGGCTACAGGGCCATGCCCGCGAAGGACGGGCCGTTCCCTGTCGTTCTCGTCGCGGCCGAGATCTTCGGCCTCAATCCGTACATGAAGGACATCTGCCGGCGCCTGGCGAAGGCCGGCTACTACGCGATCGTCCCCGACCTCTACACGCGCAAGGCCGATCTCACCAAGATGACCACGATGGCCGAAATCTCGCCGATCGTGAACAGCAAGTACGACACCGAGCTCATCTCCGACTACGACGCGACGGTCGAATTCGCGCGCGCGAGCAAGAAGGGTGACGTCGCGCGGATGGCGATCACCGGCTTCTGCCGCGGCGGGCGCACGACGCTCGTTTACGCGGCCGCCAATCCGAAGCTCAAGGCAGCGGCCGCGTGGTACGGCCCGGTCGGCGGGCAGACCAACGAATACACGCCCCGTACGGCGATGGATCGCGTGAACGAGATCAAGGTCCCGGTGCTTGGCCTCTACGGCGCCAAGGACGCGGGAATTCCCGTGGACCAGGTCGACAAATTCTTTGCTGCGCTTAAGGCGGCAGGTACGCCGGCCGAGCTCGTCGTGTATCCGGAGGCCGGGCATGGCTTCAATGCCGATTTCCGGCCTGACAACTATCGCAAGGGCGATTCCGAGGACGCCTGGAAACGGATGCTCGCGTGGTTCGCGAAGTACGGCGCCGTGTAGAGCGCAACGCGGTGGCACACGATGCGGCGAGGGCGACCTCGCCGTTTTTTTGCGGCGTGCGGCGCGTTGCTTGGGGCGGTTGCGCCCACGCTGTTAAGATGACGGAATGGAAACTCGACGCTGGCGGCGCCGGCGGGCATTCGCGTGAGCACGAACTTCCCGCCACCCGCCGCAGGCAGTGCCGACACCACTCCCGTCCGGCATCATGTCAGCGCGGAAGAGCGCGCCGCGCGGACCGGGCATTCCGGCGCTGTGGTATGGCTCACCGGATTGCCGGGCTCCGGCAAGTCCACGCTCGCAATGGCGCTGGAGCGGCGGCTCACGGACCTTGGCTGGCAGGCCTACACACTCGACGGCGACAACGTCCGCCGCGGCCTCAATTCCGACCTCGGTTTTTCCCCGCACGACCGGCAGGAGAACATCCGCCGCATCGGCGAGGTCGCGGCGCTGTTTGCCGATTCCGGCGCGATCTGCATCACGGCATTCATCTCGCCGTATCGCGAGGATCGCGCGCGGGCGCGGGCCGCTGCCGGCGAACGGCGCTTTTTCGAGGTCTACGTCAAGTCCGGGCTGGCGACCTGCGAGGGTCGCGATCCGAAAGGTCTTTATCGGAAGGCCCGTGCTGGTCTCCTCAAGGATTTCACCGGCGTCGATGCGCCCTACGAAGCGCCGGAATCCGAAGACATCGCGATCGATACCGAAACGCAGCGGGTCGATGCCAGCGTCGCGGAGTTGCTCGCATTCGTCGTCGCGCGGTGCCGCCGCTGATGAACTGCTGAACAAGTCCGACGCTGGAGCGAAGATGCGAATGCCATTAACGTGGTACTGGAACGCACTGGTCGCGGGTCTCGCCTTGGCGCTCGTGCTGCCGGTTTCGGCGGCTGACATCGGCCAGATCAAGGTTGCGAAAGGCACGGTGACGATCGAACGCGGTGCCAGCGCGCAACCCGCTGCCGTGGGCATGCGACTGCAGACGTCGGATGTCGTGAAGACCGGCGCCGACGGGTCGGTTGGGATCAACATGAGCGACAACGCGCTGCTCTCGCTGGGACCGAACAGCTCGCTGTCGCTCGATCAGTACGAGTTCGATTCGACGACCAACCAGGGAGCGTTCGCCACGTCGCTGCAGAAGGGATCGCTGGCGGTGGTTTCCGGCCGCATCGCGAAGCAATCGCCGGAAGCAATGACGGTGCGCACGCCGTTTGCCGTGCTGGGCGTGCGCGGCACCGAATTTGTCGTGCATGCCGATGATGCGACATCGTCGCCCTATTGACGCCTGCGTTGCCGGCGCCTTCGCAATCGGGCTGCTGGGAGGTTGCGCGACGAAGGTCGGGACGGTCGTGCTGTTGCCCGATAAGGACAGCCGCGATACGTCGCTCGTGGTACGGGAGGGCGAAAAACAGGTGGTACTCAGGGCGCCCTATGCCGCGGCCAATCTGACGACGTCGGGCCCGCGCGCGTACCAATCGAACGCGACGGAAGTGCAGACTATCTTCGGCCCGGCACTCGCTGCGCAACCGCCGCGTCCGGTGCAATTCACACTTTACTTCGTCGAGGGTACCGATGACTTTACCGACGATTCGAAGCGAAGCCTCCAACGTGTCTTTGCGGAGATCGCTGCGCGCCCGGTGCCCGATATCGTGGTCATCGGGCATACCGACCGGGTCGGGAGCGACCCGTTCAATGATGCGTTGGCGCGGCAGCGTGCGGAGACAGTTCGAACGGCGCTCATCCACCTCGGCATCGCGCCCGAAAATATCGTCGCGGCCGGGCGCGGCAAGCGCGAACCGGCCGTTCCGACTGCGGACGGTGTCGCCGAGCCGCGCAACCGCCGGGTCGAAATCCTCGTGCGCTGAAGCCTGGCCGAGCCGTCAGGTGCCGGTGAGAGCGGCGGGGCTCACGCACCGGCTGGACCGCCGATGGGCGCACTTGCTCCCGGACCTAACCAGCGCAGCACCAGCACGGTGAGGTCGTCGGCAGGCTCGACGCCGGCCGCAAACGATTCGACGTCGCCGCACAGGGCATCGACGAAGGCGCTCGCCGTCGTCACACTGCCCCGCAGGACCCCGCGCAGCGTGTCGCGTACGCGCCCGCTGCCGTACAGATCGCCCGCGAGACTCTGCGCTTCGGTGACCCCATCCGAAATCACGCACAGCAGCTCCCCCGGCCGCATCCGATCCTGGACGCCGCGGTAGGCGAACGCTTCGACCGCGCACAGGGGAGGGCCACCGCCGTCTTCGAGTCGGCGCACGGAGGCGTCCGTCGGAGCGACGAGAAATGGGTTCTCGTGTCCCGCATTGCAATAGGTGAGATCCCCGGTATCGAGATCCAGAACGCCCGCGAATGCCGTCACGAACAGCATCTGCGGATTGTCGCGCGACACTTCGGCGTTGGCCTCGGACATGAGCGCGCCAAGATCGGCAGCCGCCGCCCGCAGCGTCGCGCTCTTGTATAGCGCCTTGCTGACCGCCATGAAGATGCTCGCCGACAGGCCCTTGCCGGCAACGTCCCCGACGAGGAAGAAGAGCTTGCGATCGTCGAGGCGGAAGAAGTCGTAGAGATCGCCGCCCACCTCACGGGCCGGCGTCATCGCCGCGGCAAGGTCGATGCGCGGGTCATTGCGAAACTGATCGACATCCGGCAGGAACGCCACCTGAACGCGTCGGGCCGCCTCGAGCTCCCCGACCATGCGGGCGCTTCGCTCACGCTCCGCGTGCATTGCCCGCTCGAGCGTCTTCTTCTGGCGGGTCGCTTCGGCGAGGGTCAGCAGGAGCAAGATGCCGAAAAGAAGCAGCAGGGCGACGCCGGGCGTCGCCGCATCGAGCACGAGCCGAAACGAGCGAAACGCGCCGTACCCGACAGCAACGGGCGCGGCAAGGCAGCCGGCTGCAAGCAGCGCTGCGTGGCCCGACTTCCATGTGGGGGTGGCCCAAACGAGCAGTGCGCCAAGCAGAAGAAAAAGGGTTGCCTCGAGCGCGGGCGCCCACGTCGGGCGAATCAGCAACGTGCGGTCGAGCATGTTCTCCAGCAACTGCGCGTGGATCTCGCTGTCGGGCATCGCTTCGGCCAACGAGGTGTAGGGGTAGTCACCCAATCCGGTCCCGGTGACGCCGACGAGAACCAGTTGCCCCCTGATACGGGCCGGGTCGACGTTGCCCTGTAGCACGTCCACGGCCGACACGAACCGTCCGGCGTTGCGCGGCGAATAGTAGATGCGCACGCCGCCGTCGCCTTCGGTCGGGATGAAAGCCTTCCCGACCGCGATGCCGTTGACGGAGGATCCGGACACAACGAGGCGCCATGAAGGTGCGCCCATTGCCACGCGCAGCACTTCGACAGCGAATGCCGGCACCAACCTGTCGTCGATGTTCGCGACCAGCGGGATGCGTCGAATTGCGCCTCCCGCGGAATCGACGGAAATCAGGCCTCCGCCGGAGGCAGCGCGATTGAGCTCATCGACACTGGTCAGCGCACCCGCGAATCGTTTGACCGTTGGCAAAGCAACCACCGGCGAACCGGCCGCCGCGCGCGCCTGCTGTACGACGAACGGGGCGACGCGCAGCGGCATCCCGGTAGCGTTGGGTGTGCCTACGATCGCCAGCACGCTGCGTGTTGCGGCAAGCGATTGGGCCAAGATCTTGTCGTTCGACGGCAGCGCAGCGAGCTCTTCGTATCGTCGGGGGGGCTCTCCTTTGCTGCGCCCGACGAGTCGATCCGGGGACAACGGGTCCGCCTCGGGCATGAAAATGTCGATGCCGATGACGGCAGGCCCGTTACGGTTGATGTCGTCGATCAGCTGTGCCAGCAGCGTCCTCGGCCAAGGCCACCGGCCCAATGCGCTGAGGCTCTTGTCGTCGATCTCGACCACCGTGACCGGCAGCGTCTCGACCTGCCGCGGCGTAATGAGCTGGTAGGCATCGAATCCTGCGGCGGGAAGGCGTTGGTTCCAGGACGGGTCCAGCGCGATCAGGATGGCCAGTGCGATCAGCACCAGGGAGCCCGTGACGCGGATGCTTCGGATCCGTGGCGCGGGCACCTCCGCGGCCGTTGCGGGAATCACAACGCAATTTCCATTCCGTCGTAGGCGGCGCTGATGTGCATCGGCTCGCCGGTGCGCGTGATTTCCTCCAGGCGCCGCGCGTCCGCAAGTACCTTTGCGATCGCCGCGTCGTCGGCTGCCGGTTCGTGATGGAACAGGCACAAGTGCCGCACTCCCGCAAGTTGGCAGAGCTCGACGGCGACCACGTTGCTGGAATGGCCCCAGTCTGCCTTGACCGACACGGCGTCGGCAAGCGAGTACATCGCATCGAAGATGACGACGTCGGCGCTGCGAAAGAATTCGGCGAAACCCTGGGCTTCGGCAGAATCCTCGAGCTTGTGCTCGGAATCGGTCGAGTACACGACGACCCTGTCGTTCGCGGCGAAGCGGTAACCGTACGAATCGCCCCCATGCCGCTGCAGCTTTGCGGTGACGGTCATGCCGGCCAAGTCGTAGCGGGTGCCCGGCTCCAGCCGCACGAACTCCAGGTTCGCGCGCAGAAAGGAAAAATCCACAGGAAACGAAGGCGGGTCCATCTGCCGTCGCAGCGCCGACTCGAGGTCGGGATGGCCGCCGTAGAAACAAATCCGGTTGCCCGGAATGTACGCCGGCGTGAAGAAAGGCAGGCCCATGATGTGGTCCCAGTGAACGTGGGACATGAACACGTGATACGTCCGCGGTGTTGCCGGCCCGTGGCGGGTGATTGCGGCTTGCCCGAACGGGCGCACGCCGCTGCCGAGATCGCACACGACGTAGTCGGGGCCGCCGGTCTCGATTTCGACGCACGAGGTATGCCCGCCGTACGTGCCGGCGACGTCGAACGGCAAGCTGCCGACATAGTCGTCGATCTCGCGATCGGAGCGCAGCACGCGACCAGACGCCGTACGCAGCGCCGTGGTCAGCCTCCGACGCACCTCGCTTGCAGTGAGGGCAACGGGAAGCGAGCCTCGCGTGCCCCAGAAGCGGATTCGTTTCATGCTGACGCCGATCGCTGCATTGCGTCGAATTCCGAAAGTGCGAGCGATGAAATCCCTTCGAGCGCGCTGCGGACCGACGGGTAGACGTCGAGGACCGCATCGAAGCGGCTGATGGCGAAGATTTCAACGACGACGGGCGCAATGCCGCAACCGCAATTCGCGCCCCCCGGGCGCGTGCCTGCTTGGCGGCAACCATCAGCACGCGCAGCCCGACGCTGCTGATGTACTCGACGTCGGCCAGATCGACAACGAGACCGGTGTTGCTGCCGGCGGAAGGGGTCACCAGTGGCAACAACGCCTGTTCGAGCAGGGGCGCGGCGGCATGGTCGATGCGGCCAACCGGTTTGGCCACGACGACATCGGCGATTTGGCGGCTCGAGAATTCCACGCTGAGTCCCCCCTCCCCCTGTCGCGAGGGCCGGAACGGGGATTATACGAGACCCCTTTTACCGCCCTCGATTCGCGGCCGCACCCAATCGATTCGGAACTCGTTACCCTGGCCCCTTGCCGGGTCCATGCGCTAACTTACTTGGTCCTCGGCACCCGGCCCAGCAGATAGAATTCATCGTTTGGCCGCATCGCGATGAGACCGGCCATCCGGTTAGACAGCGCGAAGAATGCGGCAATCGCGCCAATGTCCCAGATGTCCTCGGCGGAGAAGCCGTGGGCGCGCAATGCAGCGAAATCCGTCTCGTCGATCTCGGCGCTGCGCAAGGCGACCTTCACCGCGAAAGCAAGCATCGCTTTCTGCCGCGGCGAGATATCGGCCTCGCGGTAGTTCACCGCCACCTGGTCGGCGACGTACGGATTCTTCGGCGTAGACGCGCAGGATCGCCCCGTGCGCCACGATGCAATAGAGACAGTCGTTGGCGCCGGAGGTGGCAACCACGATCATCTCGCGCTCGGCCTTGGTCAGCCCACCTTCTTTCAGCATCAGCGCATCGTGGTACGCGAAGAATGCGCGGAACTCGTCGGGCCGATGCGCGAGCGTCAGAAAGACATTCGGTATGAAACCAGCTTTCTCCTGCACCTCGAGCATGCGCGCCCGGATGTCGTCGGGCAGGTCCTCGAGTTTTGGGACTGGATAGCGGCTGATTGAGGGCGCGGTCATGTGAATGAGTCTACCAGCAGGAGTAGGCGAATCCAAGACGAGGCCCGCGTAGCGTTGCACTATCGCGTAGCGACTTGAAGGTTGGCGACACGCGCAACGAATGCATGACGGCAAAACGAGTCTCATAACGCCGGTCGAACCACTTGAAGGCCTGATCCTTGTTGCCGAGTGCCGCATAGTGCCGCGTCGCGGTCACCAGCCGCTAGTGTTCCGTTCCGGAAGTAACTTGCCGAATTTGCGGGCCAGCGCCACGTCATTACAGCAAAAGCGGCGAAAACGGCGTAATGCGCGAAGCAGAGCGAGACGTATATCGGGAATATACGCGAGCGATGCGACAAAGCAGTGCGCCGTTTCTCGTCCGCTTTTGTGCAAGGTATTTCCGGAACGGGACACTAGATCGGCAGGAACACCGCCGTCGCCAGGCTCTGCACGAAACGCCGAATCGTCCGGTTCGTCCGCTGCGCGGCGATCTGCGCCATCGCGTCCTGGTAAGCGATCATTTTGCCGAACTCGCGCTCGAAGGAGAGATTGCGCGCATCGCCCGATATGTCGTTCGACAGCAGCAACGGCTCACCCCGTCCGTCGCTGCTGTTCGCGAGCTTCCAGGCCGCGATCTCGATGTTGCGCGCGGAGTTATAGAGCTTCTGCGGATCGAGGCTCTCGGTGAGGTAAAACTCCGTCTTCCCGTTGTACGCAAGGAAGACCATGCTTGCGAGCCCGACCCCGAATGCGAAAACGCGGTCCCCGGCATAGTCCGGCTTGAGCGCGAACATGATGGCGTCGGCGCCGCGTCGGTTGCCGAGCTCGGCAAACTGGAATTGAGCCCGCGCGTCGAAGGTCCGCGCCAATGCCGCGTCCATGCTCGGATAATTGCCTTTGCGCCACTCGCGCGGATTGCGGCGATAGAGCTTCTCCATCAGAAGGCGGGCCGAGGCGAGACATTCCCGTGAATTCGCCTCGGCTGCGATGTCGATGTCCGCCTTCGCGAGATCGGAAAGGCGGAACTCGCGCTCGGTAGGCACCGGCCGTTTGCCGGTAGTTGGGGCGGCGGGTGGAAATGTCGGGGTCGCGGTGCATGCGAAAAGAAAGGCGCAGAGGGCGAGCGCGCAACGCGTCGACGGCGTTCGTCGCTCGCACCTTGTCACGGTTACGCCTCTCCCAAGTGACAAACCAGGACCTCTCCCGCGACTGCCGAGCCACCGGCGCACGAACTGGGAGACGATGTCCATCGCGGACAAGGCGACGCTACGCCCCAGCCCTCGGAAGGTCAAGATCGGCGATGAGCAACCTTGTTATGTGCAATGGGCGGGTGTCCGGCCAGGACCCGCTTTGCGTCGTCCACAATCGTCCAATTCGACCCGCCGAGAAAGCGGACGTTAGGACCCTGGCATTGCGGCCCTCCGATCCATCCACCGATAGCGGTGCCAATGAACCTGCGCCGATCCATCACTGAATCGCCTCGTGCGAGCGCTGGCGCCGATAACCGTGCTGTCGCCGGGCTTCAATGGCGTGGTCAGGTCCTCGGCGGGACGTAGCCCTGCGGCGTTTCGGCGCCCGCGCCGAAGAAGTGCTGCTCCATTTGCTCGGCGAGCCACTTCCGCGCACGTGCGTCGGCGAGTGACAGCCGGTTCTCGTTGACGAGCATCGTCTGATGACGCAGCCATGCGGCCCATGCTTCCTTCGACACGTTCTGGTAGATCCGCTTGCCCAGCTCGCCGGGGTACGGCGGCAGATCCAGCCCTTCGGCCTCGCGGCCGAGCTTGATACAGTGCACCATGCGTGCCATAGCGAATGCTCCTAAAGCTCTTTTCGGTAAACCTGCGATTTGCGTCGATAATTGTAAAGCGCCTGCTTCTGCTTCGGCAGGTCTGCGATCGTCGCGGTATGGTAACCGCGCTCGATGAACCACTGCGAGGTGCGCGTGGTCAGCACGAACAACTGGGCGAGCTTCAGCTTGCGCGCACGCGCCTCGATCTCGTTCATCAGCGCCTCGCCGTAGCCCTCGCGGCGGAAGTCCGGATGCACCGCGAGCGCCGCGAGCTCGCCGACCTTCTCGTCGGAAAACGCGTACAGGGCTGCGCAACCGATGATCGCGTTGTCGTGCTCGGCGACCACGAAGCGCTCGATCTCCATCTCTAGACGCTCGCGCGAGCGGCGGACGAGGACCCCCTGTTCCTCCAGGGGCCCGATGATCGAGAGGATGCCCCCGACGTCGTCGATCGTCGCGTTGCGCAGGTTGGCGAGCGGCGCGGCGGCGATCATCGTCCCCACGCCGTCGCGCGTGAACAACTCGAGCAGCAGTGCGCCGTCGAGATGTCGACTGATGAGATGCGCGCGCTTGACACCGTTGTCGCACGCCCTGACGGCGCAGGGAAGGTAATGCTGGACGTCGGCTGGGAGCCTGCCGCGGCCCGCGGCGAGGAGCGCCTCGGCGTCGCGGGTCGAGAGCTCGGTCAGGAGCCGCCGCCGGCCGTTGCGCACGCCATCGGTCTCCATCAGGAACACCAGCTTGCGCGCATTCAGCCGGACGGCGACCTGGGTCGCGACCTCCTCCAGCGCGAGGTTGAAAATCTCGCCAGTGGGTGAGTACCCGAGCGGGGAGATCAGCACGATGTCGCCGTCATCGAGTCGCTGCTGGATCGCGTCGGTGTCCACGCGCCGCACCTCGCCGGTCAGCAGCATGTCGACACCTTCGACGACGCCCATTGGTTTCGCAGTGATGAAGTTGCCCGACGACACGCGGATACGCGCACCGGCCATCGGCGAATTCGCGATGCCGAGCGAGAGCAGCGCCTCGATTCGGCTGCGCACCTGCCCGGATGCTTCGAGCACGCAGTCCATCGTCTCGGCGTCGGTGACGCGCAGGCCGAACGCATAGCGGCTCTCGATGTCCTGCTGCGTGAGGATCGCCTCGATCTGCGGCCGCGAGCCGTGGACGACCACGATATGCACGCCAAGGCTGTGCAGCAGGTTGAGATCGTGAATGATGCCGAGGAACGTGTCGTCGGCGACGACCTCGCCGCCGAACGCGATCACGAAGGTCCGGCCGCGAAACGCGTGGACGTACGGCGCCGCGCTGCGGATCCACTGGACGAACGCGCGCGTGGTCGCCGAGTGGGCGGCCGGCGCGGCGTTCGAGGCGGGCGGCATCGTGCGCGGATGGCAGGAGATTGGCGCAGGGCGGGCGGATTATACCGCCCATCGCCGCTTATAATTGCGCTTCGGTTCGTGCGAAGGGACCGCGTTGAGTCGACAATCGTCCATGGCCTCCCCCCTTCTCGAGAACCTCAACCCCGAACAGCTCGCCGCGGTGACGCTGCCGCACGCATCGGCGCTGATCCTCGCGGGAGCGGGTAGCGGCAAGACGCGCGTGCTGACCACACGCATTGCCTGGCTGCTCGCGACGGGACAGGCGTCACCGCTGTCGATACTCGCCGTTACGTTCACCAACAAGGCGGCGAAGGAGATGTTGACCCGGCTCTCGGCGATGACACCGGTGCACACGCGCGGGATGTGGATCGGCACGTTCCACGGCCTGTGCAACCGGATGCTGCGCACGCACTATCGCGACGCGAATCTGCCGCAGCTCTTCCAGATCATGGACACGCAGGACCAGCTCGCGCTGATCAAGCGATTGTACAAGGCGCACAACATAGACGACGAACGCTTTCCGCCGCGTCAGCTGCAGAATTTCGTCGCCGATGCAAAGGAGAATGGCCTGCGTCCAAACCAGGTCGACGCGGCCGACGAATTCCAGCGCCGGCAGACAGAGCACTATGCGCTGTACGACGCGATGTGCCAGCGCGAAGGCGTGGTCGACTTCGCCGAGCTCCTGCTGCGGAGCTATGAACTCCTTGCGGGCAACGATGCGATCCGCGAGCATTACCGCCGCCGCTTCTCGCATCTGCTGGTCGACGAGTTCCAGGACACCAACGTGCTGCAGTACAAGTGGCTGAAGCTCCTTGCCGGCCCGCATGTTGCGGTCTTTGCGGTTGGTGACGACGACCAGTCGATCTATGCGTTTCGCGGCGCGAACGTTGCCAACATGCAGCACTTCGAGCGCGATTTCGCGACGACGGAGGTACCGGTACGGCTGATCAAGCTGGAGCAGAATTACCGGTCGCACGGACACATCCTCGACGCGGCCAACGCGCTGATCAAGCACAACCAGGCGCGCCTCGGCAAGAACCTGTGGACCAGCGAGGGCAAGGGGGAGCCGGTGCGCGGTTTCGCGGCGCCGTCGGACAACGACGAGGCGGCGTTCGTCGTCGAGGTCGCGAAGGGCCTTGCCGGCGATGGTCTCGCGCTGTCCGAAGTGGCGGTCCTCTATCGGTCAAACGCGCAATCGCGGGTGCTGGAGCATGCGCTGTTCAACGCCGCGGTGCCTTACCGTGTCTACGGCGGGATGCGTTTTTTCGAGCGTGCCGAAGTGAAGCACGCGCTCGCGTATCTGCGGCTGATTGCCGCCCCCGACGACGACGGCGCGTTCCTGCGCGTGGTCAATTTTCCACCGCGCGGGATCGGTGCGCGGACCATCGAAGCGCTGCAGGATGCGGCGCGCGCGACGGGCGTGAGTCTTTGGCAGGCGGCGTGCGTCGGCGGCGCCGCTGGCAAAGCCGGTGCCGCGCTCGCGGCGTTCGTGAAGCGGGTCGAGGCGATGCGTGCGGCGACCGCCGGGCTGCCGCTGCCGGAAGCGGTCGCGCACCTCAACGAAGCCTCGGGGTTGATCGCGTATTACATGACGGAGAAGGACGGGCAGGACCGACTCGACAACCTCGAGGAACTCGTGAGCGCTGCCGACGGCTTCCTGCGCGAAGCCGATCTCGCCGTGGATGCGCCGATCGTGACAAGTGAGGTGGGCGGCGCGGAAAACGAGGCGACCGCCCAGCAGGGCGCCGTGGATCCACTGACTGCGTTCCTGGCCCACGCCGCACTCGAAGCCGGCGAAACGCAGGCGGCGGAGGGCCGTCCTGCCCTGCAGCTGATGACGGTGCACGCGGCGAAAGGGCTCGAGTTCCACACGGTGTTCGTCACCGGGCTGGAGGAGGGGCTCTTCCCGCACGAAAACAGCCTGTCCGAATACGACGGCGTCGAAGAGGAGCGGCGCCTCATGTACGTCGCGATCACGCGCGCGCGCCGCCGACTCTATCTCACGCACGCGCAGAGCCGGATGCTGCACGGGCAGGTGCGCTACAACATCCCGTCGCGTTTCCTCGACGAGGTGCCGCGCGAGTTGATCGCCTGGCTCTCGCCGCCGCGGCGCTGGTCGCGGGGCGCGATCGACGTCGATGTCGCCGAATGGGGTACGCGCGAGGGTGTCGCGCCAAGGTGGGCGGCCGCGTCGCCGTCCTCCCCGCCGCGCGATCGTGCCGGTGACGGCCCCGGCTGGCGGATCGGCCAGAGCGTGCGCCACGCGAAATTCGGGCTTGGGATCATCATCGAAGCCGAGGGTCGCGGCGCCGATGCGCGCGTGCAGGTCAACTTTCGCGACGCCGGCGTCAAGTGGCTCGCGCTTCCGTACGCCAAGCTCGAGGCCGCCTGAGCGTCGTTGCGCGCCACGCGTCAGTGCCTGGAACGCTTCCCCGGCGGCGGCTGTGCGGGACGCTTGAGATAGTCATCAACCGCCTCCCAGGCGGCGTGGAAGAAGCGGCCCTCGCCGATCTCCTTCGCGAGGCCGAGACGCATGAGCTGCTCGCGCAGCGGTCGGTTCGCGTGCGCCAGGCGCACGTCGATCCCTGCATCGGTGAGTTGCTGATACAGCTGGGAGAACGCTTCGATCGCGGTGATGTCCATTGTCGCGACCGCCTGCAGGTCGAGCACGACGCATCGCACGGGCTGTGGGGCCTCCGCGACGAGCGTCTTCACGCGCTCGCTGAAATGGCGGACGTTGGCGAAGATCAGCGGCGCATACAACCGGTAAACCAGTACGCCTGGCGGCGCGGTTGCGGGTTGGTCGTCGTCGACATCGTGGAAGCGATGGTCGCCGGGCAGGCGCCGCAGCACGGCATCGCGCGGGCGCGAAACGTCGACGACGAGGCGCACCAGCGACAGCGCCATTCCCAGGAGCAGCCCCGGTACCAGGCCCAGGATCAACACGGCAACGGTGACGCCGAGCGAGTGCCAGAAGGCGCGCCGGTCGAAGCGCCGGATCTGCCACAGCACCGATGTGTCCAGCAGTGACAGTCCGGCGAACACGAGGATTGCGGAGAGCGCGACCAACGGTACCTGTTCGAGCAACGGCGCGAGAAATAGCAGGAACAGCGCGAGCAGCGCGGCCGCGGTCCATTGCGCGAGTTGCGTTTGCGCACCGGAGGCATCCGCGATTGCCGAGCGTGACTGGCTCGCATTGAGCGGGAATCCGCCCAACAGGCCGGCGGCGGCGTTGGCGGTGCCGAACGCGAAGAGCTCGCGGTTGGCGTCGATCTCCTCGCGATGCTTCGCGGCGAAAGCGCGTGCGAGGACGACGCCTTCGGTGAACGCGAGGAACGCGACTGCGATTGCTGCCGACAGCATCGCTTTCACATCATCGGGGCCGATCGCAGGCCAGTGCGGCAGCGGCAATCCCTGCGCTACCGCACCGAGGACAGCCACGCCCCGTTCCGGCAAGGCGAAAGCGAACGACACGGCAACGCCGGCGATACACGCGATCAACGGCGGCGGCCAGCGCGGCGCCACACGACGCAACCCGAGTTGCAGCGCGATGAGCGCAATGCCGAGGACGAGCGTCGCCGCGTTGGCCTGCGGGAGTTTGCGCAAGGCCTCCGCGATACGCGGAAAAAAATCGTCTTCGGCAAGCGTAACGCCCATCAGCCTGCCGAGCTGCGTTCCGATCAGGATCAGGGCGACGCCGTTCAGGTAACCGGTCAGAACGGGCTTCGACAGGAGGTCCGCGATCGTGCCTGCCGAGATGCGCGCGGCGAGCATGAGCAGCGCCCCGACCATCAGCGCGAGCGCCGCGGCCAGCATCGTGGCCCGGGTCGGGTCGCCCGCGGCGAGCGGCAGGATCGCGCTTCCCGCGAGCACGGCGATCGCCGGGTCTGGCGCGACGATGATCCGCCGGCCTGTCCCAAGCAATGCATACCCCAGCATTCCGCCGATCGCGGCGTAGATCCCGGTGATCGGTGTCAGTCCGAGCAGTTCGGCGCAGGCGATCGCCGACGGGATCGTGACCAGCGCGACCGCCGTGCCGGCGATGAGATCGCCTGCAAGCGCGTTGCGTGGGTAATGCGCGAACAGCACAAGCCCAGGCAGAGAGCGGGCGAGGCGACCCGGCAGGTCACGATGACGCTTCGTTGTCATCGCCGCCGGCGGTTCCGGCGCACTTTCATTGCGTGGCGTTCCCCTCCGGCTCGTCGGGCGCGGCCGGCACCTCGTCGGCGTGAAAAATGTCGCGGTAGCTCACGTAGTCCGAGATCGCCTGCGCAGCGACGAGCAGGAAGACATACGGGACGACGACCAGCGCGACGACGATGCGCGCGGCGACGAGCGGCAGCGCAAGAGCGATCAACTTGACCGCAATTGCCGGCACGAGGCCCCCAAAGAAGAGCAGCAACATCGCATAAACCGTGACCGGCTGCCAGTTCGCGAGCGCGGCGCGCAAACTCGTGCCGAGCGCCTGCACCGTGCCGCAGTTGTTGAAGACGACGAGCGCGGGCGCGAACCACGCGGCCAGTACGACGGGCAGCGCGCAGGCGGTCGCGAACAGCATCGCCTTTTCCACGTCGTTGCCGGCGAGTACCTCTTCCAGCGGGCGGTTGCTCAGGATACCGTCGAGCAGCTCTCCGCCGTCGACGATTCTCGTCGCGAAAATGGCGAGCGTCGTGCCGGCGACTAGGAATACGCCGATCGGAATCAGCGCCCACAGGTTCGCGCGAAAACCGCGAAACAGGTGCCGGACCTGGGGCATTCCGCCACGCTCCTGATTCCACGCGGCGGCGAGGAAGCCGACGGTGAAGACCGGGCGCAGGATCATCAGCGCGAGCGGTCCCGCAACCGGGACGATACTGACCACGAGCTGGATCAGGTAATAGGCGAGCAGCAGCAACAGCCAGGGCACGCGCGCGGCCGAAAGCATCACCCATGCTTCCTTCAGCCACACGGCACCGCGACTCGCCGGATGGCGAACGAACGGAATGGCGCCGCGCCCGGCGCTCACTCGTGTACCCCCACGCTTGCGGCTGTCGCCGCTGCGCTGCCCCTCGAGGACGCCCGCGCGAGCAGGGCGAAGCCAAGGCCCGAAGAGCGCGTCTGCGAGCGCGGGTGGCGGCCGACCCCAAGCGGCATCGCGCGCACTCCAAAGGTGCGGAGGCCGCAGCAATTCGCGCCTTGGGACGGCCCAGCGGCGCTCATTGGTGTGGCCTCCGCGGCGATGATGGGAATCGAGCAAGCGCGATGTCGGCCATCGCAGTTCGTCCTTGGGGCGGCCCCGCGGTGCTCACGAGGCGGCCTTGCCCTGCGCCTGTGCGCTCGAGAAATCCGGGAGACGGAACGGATGCGCAACGCGATCGCGCAGGATGCGCTCGAAGTGCTCGGGGTCGTGGGCATGCACGAGCTCACCTGGGCGCGGCAGGTAAAGGTCATAGATCCGCGACAGCCAGAAGCGCAGCGCGGCGGCGCGCAGCAGCGCCGGCCATTGCGTGCGCTCGTCGAACGTCAGCGGGCGCTCGGCATCGTAGCTGCCGACCAGCGCGTGCACGAGTTCGGGCACGAGCGCGCCCTTCGCCGCGCCGTCCTTGACGATGCACCAGTCGTTGACGGTGATCGCGAGATCGTAGGCAAGGAAGTCGGTCGCGGCGAACCCGAAATCGATGATGCCGGAGACGCGGTCACCGACGAACAGAACGTTGTCACAGAAGAGGTCCCCGTGAATTGCTCCTCTTGGCAGCGTGCCCTTGCCGAATCCGGTCTGGAATTTGAGCTCGGCGGCGAGCAGCTCGTTCTGCGCGGGGTCGAGAAATGGGCGTGCGGCGCGCGCCGCCTGCCGCCACCAGCCGGGGCCGCGCCGGTTCGTGAGTCGCGCGCGATAGGTCGCCGACGCGACGTGCAGGCGACCGAGCGCGGCGCCGACCGCGGCACAGTGCGGCACGTCCGGGGTGGCGATCGGCGCGCCGTCGACGCGAGTTACGAGCCCGGCCGGCTTGCCGTTGAGCATGCCGAACAGCGCACCCGTGCGATCCGGCTCGGGCGCCGGGCATTCGACGCCGGCGCGCGCGAGATGCGCCATCAGGTTGAGGTAGAACGGCAGCTCCGCGGCGGGAAGCCGCTCATAGAGCGTCAGCACCCAGCGTCCGCCCGTCGTCGTGACGAAGTAGTTCGTATTCTCGATGCCTGCTGCGATCGGTGCTTGCAGCATGAGCGACCCGACCGTGTAGCGGGTGAGCCAGGCATCGAGTTCCTCCGTGGAGACGAGCGTATAGACTGACATCGGGCGTTGCGGCGCGTCGTGACACGCCGCCTCAGGCACACATGCGCAACGGAAATTCAGTTCAGAACGAGAAAAGCACCCAGAGCGGGACCTTGAGTCCGGATTCGAGGCTGTCGCGACGGATGAACGTGTACCCATCGCCGTCGGGGACGAGGAAGTACGGGCGACCATGCCACGGAGTCACTCTGATCCAGACGATCCTGCCATTGATCCGCGCCTCGGCAACGGTGTCGCCGTCCTTCCGCGATATCGTGATCTGCGGTTCCAGATCGGAGTCGCCGAGGTTCGGCGGCGATGGAATTTCGGGCAATGGCTCGAGCTTCGCCGGCGCCGTGGGCGAAGGACCTTGCGCGGGTGCCGTGCCGGCGGCGGCCAGCAGCACGCAGGCGGCGCAACACAGGAGGGAGGCGAATCGGTTCATGCGCGACCATCGGATGTTCGATTTTAGCAGACCGCGCTTCGTTCGGCGGACGCGTATGTCCTCCTCAACCCGTCGTCGCGATCTCGGCGTGCGTTCGCTCACCAGACGCGCGGCCGCCGGATCGTGTTCCCGGCGCACCGCAGCAAGCAAGGGTGGTGCCTCGGATGGCGATCAGAGGTTCAACATCCGTTCGCGTTCCTCGCGCGTGGGTTGGAAGCCGCGATTCTCGTAGAAGTTGAAGATCGCCTCGACGATCGCTTCGGGTTCCTCGATGACCTGCATCAGCTCGAGATCGTGTGCGCCGATCATTCCCTCGCTGACGAGCTTGTCGCCGGCCCAGTCGATCAGTCCCTGCCAGAAGTCGCGGCCGACGAGAATGATCGGAATCCGGCGGCTCTTCCCGGTCTGCACGAGCGTCAGGCATTCCGACAACTCGTCGAGCGTGCCGAAGCCGCCGGGGAGCACGACGTAGGCGGATGCAAAACGAACGAACATCATCTTGCGCGCGAAGAAGTAGCGGAAGTCGAAGCTGACATCCTGGAAATCGTTGCCGCCCTTTTCGCGCGGGAGCAGGATGTTGAGCCCGATGGCCGGCGAGCGGCCCGCGAACGCGCCGCGGTTCGCCGCCTCCATGAGCCCGGGTCCCCCGCCGGAGATCACCGCGAAGCCCGCATTCGAAAGAAGGCGCGCGATCTTCTCGGTCTTCTCGTAGTACGGATGACCACGCTTGATCCGCGCACTGCCGAACATCGACACAGCGGGACGCAAACCGCGCAACCGTTCGGTCGCTGCGGCGAACTCTGCCATAATCCCCAGCACCCGCCAGGCTTCCTGCCCGTTGGTCGTGTACATCGCCTGCGGATCGATGAGTTCCGGAATCTTGGTGGTCGTTGACATGCCTAGGCTCGTGCTGGTGGATGGATCGTCGTACCTGTATCGGGCGTTTCACGCGCTGCCAGATCTGCGCACGTCGCGGGGCGAGCCCACGGGCGCGTTGCGCGGCGTCGTGTCGATGCTACGCAGGATAGCCGAAGACGAGAAGCCCGACTACTTCGCCGTCGTGTTCGATGCGCCGGGCAAGACCTTCCGCGACGACTGGTACCCCGAGTACAAGGCGCACCGCCCGCCGATGCCGGAGGACCTCGTGCGGCAGATCGAGCCGCTGCACGAGTTGGTGCGGGCGCATGGCTGGCCGCTGCTGATGGTCGACGGTGTGGAGGCCGACGACGTGATCGGCACGCTCGCCCGACAGGCGCACGCGGCCGGCATCGACTGCATCGTCTCGACCTCCGACAAGGACCTCGCGCAACTCGTGCGGCCCGGCATCACGCTCGTCAACACGATGAGCAACGAGACGCTGGACGACGCCGGTGTCGCCGCGAAGTTCGGCGTGCGCCCGGACCAGGTGCTCGATCTTCTCGCGCTGACCGGTGACGCCGTCGACAACGTGCCCGGCGTGCCCAAGGTAGGGCCGAAGACCGCGGCGAAATGGCTGAACCAGTACGGAACGCTCGCTGCACTCGTCGCGCACGCCAACGAGATTTCGGGCGTGGTCGGCGAGAACCTCCGTGCGGCGCTCGAGTGGTTGCCGATCGGCAAGCGACTGCTTACCGTCAAGACCGACTGCACGCTGCCGGTGGCGCCCGGCGACCTCAAGCCCCAAGCGCCGCGGACCGATGCGCTGCGCAAGCTCTACGAGCGCTTCGAGTTCAAGAGCTGGCTGCGCGACATACAGGACGGCGCGGACGGAGCTGATGCGGCCGGAGCGATCGCCGATCGCGCGTCGCGCCAGGACACGCGGACCTACGCCAATGCGGAGGAGCGGGGCGCTGCGGCTCCGCCGCCAGCGGTTGCGCGCCACTACGAGACGGTGCAAGACCGGGCCACCTTCGAGCGCTGGATGGCGGCGATCGAGCGCGCGGATTTGGTCTGCCTCGACACCGAGACGACGAGCCTCGATCCGCTGCAGGCGAAGGTCGTGGGCCTGTCGTTCGCGATCGAGCCAGGCCATGCGTGCTACATCCCGCTCACCCATCGTTATCCGGGCGCGCCCGACCAGCTGCCGGAGAAGGACGTACTTGCACGTCTCGCGCCGTGGCTCGCCGATCCGACGAAGAAGAAGGTCGGCCAGAATCTCAAGTACGACGAGCACGTATTCGCCAACCACGGCCTCGCGCTCGCTGGCGTCGCGCACGACACGCTGCTCGAGTCCTACGTGCTGGAGGCGCACCGGCCACACGACATGGACAACCTCGCCTGGCGGCACCTGGGGGTGAAGACGATCACGTATGCGGAAGTCGCCGGCAAGGGCGCAAAGCAGATCGGCTTCGACCAGGTGAGCATCGCGGATGCGACCGCGTATTCGGCCGAGGACGCCGATGTCACGCTGCAACTGCACCGGCATCTTCATCCGCGGATCGCCGCGGAACCGAAGCTGGATCACGTCTACACGGCGATCGAGTTGCCGGTGCGCGAGATCCTGTACCGGATGGAGCGCGAGGGGGTGATGATCGACGCCGCGCTGCTGGCAGCGCAAAGCCGCGAACTCGGCGACAAGGTGATGGCGCTGGAGCAGCAGGCCTACCAGCTCGCGGGCCAGCCGTTCAACCTCGCATCCCCCAGGCAGCTGGGCGAAATCCTGTTTCAGAAGATGAGTCTGCCCGCGCTGCGCAAGACCGCGACCGGACAGCCGTCGACCGACGAGGATGTGCTGACCGAACTCGCCGCGGACTACCCGCTGCCGAAGGTGCTGCTCGAGCACCGCGCGCTGTCGAAGTTGAAGTCCACCTACACCGACAAGCTCCCGCAGATGGTCAACGCACGCACCGGGCGCGTGCACACGACATTCAGCCAGGCGACCGCGGTCACCGGGCGCCTCGCCTCTTCCGATCCGAACCTGCAGAACATTCCGGTGCGCACGGCGGAGGGCCGGCGCATCCGCGAGGCGTTCGTCGCGCCGCCGGGGCATGTGGTCGTCTCGGCCGACTATTCGCAGATCGAACTGCGGATCATGGCGCATCTGTCGGGCGACCCGGCGCTGGTTGCAGCGTTCCGCGAGGGCGCCGACATCCACAGGGCGACAGCGGCCGACATCTTCGGTGTCCCGGCCGCGCAGGTAAGTGCCGACCAGCGCCGCTACATCAAGGCCGTCAATTTCGGATTGATCTACGGAATGGGCGCGTTCGGGCTCGCGCAGCAGCTCGGGATCGAGCGCGCCGCTGCGCAGCAGTTCATCGACAAGTATTTCCAGCGCTATCCGGGCGTCGCCGAGTACATGCAGCACACGCGCGAGTTCGCACGCGAGCACGGGTACGTCGAGACCGTGTTCGGCCGACGCCTGTGGCTGCCCGACATCAAGGCGGGGGGCGGCCCCCGGCGCGCCGGCGCCGAGCGCGCAGCGATCAACGCGCCGATGCAGGGTACGGCGGCCGACCTGATCAAGCTGGCAATGATCGCGGTGCAGGGCTGGCTCGACCGCGAGAACCTCGCAACGAAGCTGGTGTTACAGGTCCACGACGAGCTGGTGCTCGAAGTGCCGGAGAACGAACTCGGGCACGTCACTGCGGAGCTGCCGAAGCGGATGGAGGGCGTCGCGGCGCTTACGGTGCCGCTCGTCGTCGACGTCGGCACCGGCCCGAACTGGGAGCGGGCGCACTAAGAGTTCCGCACGCGAGGCATCCGCTGCCGCCTTGCGCTAAGCTGGATCGCCGAAGATGTCCTTGTAGCTTGCGTAGATCGTCGCCGCGTAAACGGGCGCCAGCACGAACCAGCCGAGGCCGAACGGGATCGTGGCGAGGATGGCGAACAGCAGACCCAGGAGCCCGTAGACGAGGAACGGTGGGACATTGCGCAGGCACGCGTTGAAGCTCGCCTTCATCGCCGCGAGGGGCTCCTCGCCGCGCAGCACAACCAGGGCGGGCGCGAACCAGAAGGCCATCAGCAGCGGAATCGCGAAGAGCAGGGCGACCAGCCCCACGACGAGCACGCCGAGGCTCAACGCACCGAGCAGCGCGTAGCCGGCGCCCAGCACATCGCCAGAGAGGAGCGCGCCGATGCTGCCGGCGCCGATCACGCCGAGCAGCAGCGCGAACGCGACCATGCAGATCGCGACCCAGCCGGCGAAATAGAGCAGTGCAAGAACGACGAGGGCCGAGAGCCTGTCGCCGAAGCCGGCGAACAGGTGGCCGACCGTCAACTCGCCTCCACGGTCCTGCGCACGGCATCCGAGGACCAGCCCGGCGGAAAGTGCCGGGTGCAGCAACATCGAGGCGATCTGCCCGATCACGGGGAGCAACGAAAGTCCGAGCATGATCGCGACGTAAAGGACCGTGATCACCAGCCAGATCGCCGGTGCCGCAGTGAAGAAACGCCAGCCCTCGCTCCACCACGACGCGCCGCGACCGGCCGCGACGGCCCAGCCGCCGGGCGGCGGTGGCGGTGGCGCGGACCCGCCCGAAGCGAATTGCGGAGCGGGAGTCGTGGCGGGCAACAGGTTATCCATGGTGGGGCTGCATCGCGGTCGGCGGTGGGCACGTCGACACGGCTACCGTGGCAGGCGCGTGCCGGCCGCGCGATAGTGCGCTGCGCAACGACAACGGCGCTACAACCGTACCGTCAGCGGGCCGGGGTCTTGGGGACCCAGTCGCGCATGCGGCGACCGAGCGCCGGCGGCGCATCGTTCCGCAGATACCACTCGTGGTGTCGCGATTCGATCACCGGCACGTAGCCGAACGAGGCGAGCAGATGCGCCATCGCCGGACTGTCGCTGCCGAAGCGGTGGACGCGCACGACATAAGCCTTCTTGCCGGGCGGCGTGGCGAGCAATGCCGCGATCATCGCCCGGCCATGGCCATGCCCGCGCCATTCGGCGTCGACACCGGTCAGCCACAACTCGAACCCGACGTCGGTCGCCTTGAACAGGCCGAACCCGATCGGGTGGTTCGCTGCGCCGCCGCGGTCAGGCAGGTACACGTAGCCGGGGACGGCAACGGTCGTGAGGTCGCCGGTCTGCGGGTCTTCCTCGACGAAGTACCCGGTGTTGAGCGCTTGCCGCAGGTTCGAGAAGAACAAAGCGGCCTCGCGCGAATCGGTTGCGAGCTCGCGATCGAAACTGCCGCGCTGAGCACCATCGCGGATCAGCGCGCGGAGTATCGAAAGATGGCCGACGTGGGCGGGCTGGAGCATGGTCGAGCAGGGCAGTGATGAGGAGGGAAGGATATTACGTTATCGCGCCGTGGCCCCGGCTGCCAGAGGGACTTACAAACGGTTGCGCAAGGCGCGCAGGCGGTCGACGCCGACGCCTGCGCCGCCGACCCTACGGTGGGACTGCACGTCGCGTGGTCCGTTCCGGGCTTGATTTCCGCCAATCGTGCGTTTACTATTAGCACTCGCTGCTGTCGAGTGCTAACAGGCTCCAGGCGGTCTGCGGCCAGGTCACCGGTATCCGGCGCCACGCGCCGGTTTCGGTATAGTAAGCAATTGATTCGTAACAAAATTCACTTAGGAGTGAGCACTTACCATGAAAATTCGTCCTTTGCACGATCGGGTGATCGTAAAGCGGCTCGAGGAAGAGCGCAAATCCGCCGGCGGAATTGTGATTCCGGACACTGCGGCTGAGAAGCCGTCGATGGGCGAGGTGGTCTACGTCGGGCCCGGCAAGACCGACGACAACGGCAAGCTCGTCGCGATGGGAGTGAAGTCGGGCGACAAGGTGCTGTTCGGCAAGTACTCCGGCCAGGAATTCAAGATGGACGGGCAGGACCTGCTCCACATGCGCGAAGACGACATCATCGGCATTGTCGTCTAGGCCTTCCCATCAACACGTTCAAGTAATCAGGAGAACCACCATGGCAGCAAAAGATGTTCGTTTCGGCGAGGCCGGACGCAACCGGATGATGGTTGGCGTCAACGTGCTCGCGAACGCCGTGAAGGTCACGCTGGGCCCCAAGGGCCGCAACGTTGTCCTTGAGCGGAGCTTCGGCGCACCGACGATCACCAAGGACGGCGTGTCGGTCGCGAAGGAAATCGAGTTGAAGGACAGGTTCGAGAACATGGGCGCGCAGATGGTCAAGGAAGTCGCGTCCAAGACCTCGGACGTCGCCGGCGACGGCACGACGACGGCGACCGTGCTCGCGCAGTCGATCTGCAACGAAGGCTTCAAGTACGTGGCCGCGGGAATGAACCCGATGGACCTGAAGCGCGGCATCGACAAGGCGGTCATCGCCGTCGTCGAGGAGCTGAAGAAGATCAGCAAGCCGTGCACGACCAGCAAGGAAATCTCGCAGGTCGGCGCGATCTCGGCCAACGCCGACGAGGCGATCGGCAAGACGATCGCCGAGGCGATGGACAAGGTTGGCAAGGAAGGCGTGATCACGGTCGAGGACGGCAAGGGCCTCGAGAACGAGCTCGACCTGGTCGAAGGGATGCAGTTCGACCGCGGCTACATCTCGCCCTACTTCATCAATAACCCGGATAAGCAGGTGTCGCTGCTCGACGACCCGTATGTGCTGCTGCACGACAAGAAGATCAGCAACATCCGCGATCTGCTGCCGCTGCTCGAGCAGGTCGCCAAGTCCGGCAAGCCGCTGCTGATCATCGCCGAGGATGTCGATGGCGAAGCGCTGGCGACTCTCGTCGTCAACAACATCCGCGGGATTCTCAAGACCACGGCTGTCAAGGCACCCGGCTTCGGCGACCGCCGCAAGGCGATGCTGGAAGACATCGCGATCCTCACCGGTGGCACGGTGATCGCCGAGGAACTTGGTCTGAAGCTCGAGAACGCGACGCTGAAGGATCTCGGCCGTGCCAAGCGCATCGAGATCGGCAAGGAAGACACGACGATCATCGACGGTGCCGGCGAAAAGGTCGGGATCGAGGCGCGGGTGAAGAACATCCGCAAACAGGTCGAGGATGCGACGTCCGACTACGACAAGGAAAAGCTGCAGGAACGCGTAGCCAAGCTCGCCGGTGGTGTGGCGGTGATCAAGGTCGGCGCGGCGACCGAAGTCGAGATGAAGGAAAAGAAGGCCCGCGTGGAGGACGCCCTGCATGCGACGCGCGCGGCGGTCGAAGAAGGCATTGTCGCCGGCGGCGGTGTTGCGTACCTCCGCGCCCGCGCTAACCTCAAGGGTCTCAAGGGCGACAACCACGACCAGGAAGCCGGCATCAAGATCGTGTTGCGGGCACTGGAAGAGCCGCTGCGACAGATTGTCGAGAACACTGGCGAGGAGCCGTCCGTCGTCCTCAACAAGGTCGTCGAGGGCAAGGGCAACTTCGGCTTCAACGCGCAGACTGGGGCGTACGGTGATCTGGTCGAGATGGGCGTGCTCGATCCGACCAAGGTCGCGCGTTTCGCGCTGCAGAACGCGGCGTCGGTAGCTGCCCTCATCCTGACGACCGATGCGATGGTTGCCGAGCATCCAAAGGACGAGAAGCCGATGGGTGGTGGCGGTGGGATGGGTGGAATGGGCGGCATGGGTGACATGGACATGTGACCGATCGTTTTCGATCGGCACGGACTGCAAGGCCCCGCTTCGGTGGGGCTTTGCGTTTCTGCGGGCGGGTTCGGGAAGCGTTCGCCCTTCCGCTTCCCCTCCAGCATCCGTCTCGGACGTAATTCGATGCGGCCGCAGCCGCCGGTTCGTGGCGCCGCCGGGACCCGGCGCACGATTGTGGATTTGCGGGTCCACGGCCGGCACCGCTTAGGGTGGCGCCCGGCGGCGGCTTCGTGCGGCCATAACAGGCGCTTGAGAAAATGCTTTAGACTAATGCAGTAAAGTACCGAATCGCCGAACAACAGCAGGGATGTTCCCCGGTTATCGGTCCCGCTAGGGCGGACGCCGGCATGCGGGGAACGCGATACCAAGGCCCATGACCTCCGGAATCCTTTTCGCCCTTGCCATCGGTGCGCTCGTCATCGCCGTGGTGGTAGGTCTGCTCCGGCGCAACCGGACGTCCGGCGGCGGATCGAAGTCGGGGGCCGACTCGCCGAACACGGTCGCGCAGTGGACCGAAGGCGAAACGACCCGGCTCCTGTCGTCCGCGGAGTTACCCGGGCTGTACTTGCTGCGACCACGGTTCCTGAGCAGGGCCGAGAACGTTGTCTATCTGCTGCTGAAGGCGGCATTCCCGCGACACGAGGTCTTTGCGCGCATCCGGCTCGCCGACGTGCTCCAGGTCAAGATCGGACCTCAGGGGATGGAGCGGCTACGCGCGTTCCGCAAGATCGCCAACCAGCACGTGGGCTTCGTCGTCTGCGACCGGGACATGACAATCCTGGCGATCGTCGATTCCAAGGAACCGGACACGGTGGTCAACCCGCGCGACCAGAAGCTCGAGATCATCAAGCAGCGCTGCTTGCAGGCGGCGCAGGTCAAGTACATCTGCGTCTATCCACCGCAGCTGCCTCGCTACCGCGAGTTGCGCGAGCAGATATTGGGCCCGGCCGCCGACCTGGTTTGACTCGTGCGGGTGTAAAGCCGCCGCTCGGCCCTCCACCCGGTCGGGCCGCCCGCCACCCTCCACGCCCCTTCGTCCCATGCGCGCGCAGACTCCCGCGTTAACGGACAGCGCGGATTCACGCGAGGGCGCGGTCCTGCACACCTGGTGCGTGCAGTCTGCCTGGGATGCGCCTACGATCGTCGGCGGCCGCGGCGCATCGCTCTTCACCGCCGATGGGCGCGAGATCCTCGACTTCTCGTCGCTGTCCGAGTGTTCGAACCTGGGCCATCAGCACCCGCAGGTCATCGCCGCGATCATCGAACAGGCGCGTTCACTGTGCTTCGTCACCAGCGCGTGGGGCGCTGCGCCGCGCGCGCGCCTCGCGGAAGAGCTGCTGGCGCTTGCCGGATTCGACGGTGGCCGCGTGCTGTTCACGCTCTCCGGCGCCGATGCCAACGAGAACGCGATCAAACTCGCGCGCTGGTACACGGAGCGGCTCGACGGGGTCGTGGTCACGCGCGACCGGAGCTACCACGGCGCGACGTTCGCGGCGATGACGTTGTCCGGCGACGTGCGGGCGAAGGCGCTGCCCCCGGCGCTTCCGAACGTCGTCCACGTGCCGCCGCCTTACTGTTACCGCTGTCCATGGTCGCTCGAGCGGCCAGCCTGCGGAATTCGCTGTGCCGATGCGATCGACGCCGCGCTCGCCGCGGCGAACGGCAATGTCGCCGCGGTGATGATGGAGCCGCACGCCGGGACCAACGGCATCGTGGCGCCGCCGGAGTACTGGCCACGGTTGCGCGAGATCTGTGACCGGCGCGGCGCCTTGCTCGTTGCCGACGAGGTGATGAGCGCCTTCGGCCGCGTCGGCGAGTGGTTTGCGTGGCAGCGCTACGGCGATGCCGGGCGTCCCGACCTCGTAACGCTCGCGAAAGGGCTCACGGGCGCGTATGCACCGCTCGGCGCGGTTTTGGTGGCGCCCCACGTCGCGCGCTTCTTCGAGCAGCGGATGCTCTACACCGGGCTTACGTATTCGGGCCATCCGCTGTGCTGCGCGGCCGGTCTCGCGGCCGTGCACGCCTATCGCGACGGGCAGCTGATCGAGCGCGCGCGCGACATCGGCGCGACGATGCGCACGAGGCTCGACGCGCTGGCGGCGAAGCGCCGGGTGATCGGCGACGTGCGTGGCGACGGCGCATTCTGGATCGTCGAGCTCGTGCGCGACCGCGCGACGCGCGAGCCGCTCGCGCCATGGCCCGAAACAGCGCCGGAGCTGAAGCGGCTCGTCAGCGAAGGGCTCGCGCACGGCGTGTCGTTCGCCGCCCGCGGGAACCTCGTGCTTCTGGCGCCACCGCTCGTGATCACCGATGCCGAGATCGAGCGCGCGCTGGTACTGCTCGACACGCTGCTGGCCGAATGCGCACCGGAGCCCGGGACGCGACAAGGAGGACGGCGATGACTGCGAGCGGGTTCAAGCTCACCTATTCGACGATGTTCGACCCGCCGCCAGAACTGCACGTGCGCTTCGAGACTGCGCTGGCAACGGTCCGTGCGCATCTGGGCGCTGAGCACGCGATGCTGATCGGCGGCGGCAACGAGCGCGCGGCGCGGCAATTCGAACTCAGGAGCCCGATCGACACGCGAATCGTGCTCGGCCGCTTCCAGGCGGGCGATGCCGATCACGCGGGCGCGGCGATCGCTGCGGCGAAGCGCGCCTATCCCACCTGGGCCCACACGCCATGGCGCGAGCGCGTCGCGATCCTGCGTCGGGCGGTCGCGCTGATCGAGGAGCGCGTCTACTACGTCGGCGCGGCGCTGGCCCTCGAGGTGGGCAAGAACCGGATGGAGGCGCTGGGCGAAGCGCAGGAAACCGCCGACTTGATCGCGTATTACTGCGATCGGATGGAGGCGAACGACGGCTATTCGAAGGCGATGGCGCGCGACCCGCTCCCGAGCTTCGTCTGCGAAAACGCGAGCGTACTGAAACCGTGGGGCGTATGGCTGGTGATCGCTCCATTCAATTTTCCGTTCGCGCTCGCGGGCGGGCCGTCGGGGGCGGCGCTCGTCGCTGGCAACACCGTCGTGTTCAAGGCGGCCTCGGCGACGCCGTGGAGCGGGCGCCTCCTCGCCGATGCGTTCCGCGACGCCGGCGTCCCGGCGGGCGCATTCAGCTTTGTCACGGGCCCCGGCAGTTCGATTGGCGAAGCGCTGATCCGGCACCCCGACGTTGCGGGCGTCACGTTCACCGGCAGCTTCGAGGTCGGGATGCACCTGCACCGCACCTTCGCCGGTGGTCGCTGGCCGCGACCCTGCATCGCCGAGATGGGCGGCAAGAACGCGGCGATCGTAAGCCGCCACGGCAATATCGAAGACGCGGCGCTCGGCGTGCTGCGCTCGGCGTTCGGCCTTTCCGGGCAGAAATGCTCGGCGTGCTCGCGCGTCTATGTCGAGCACACGGTGTTCAACGATTTCGTCGCGGCGCTGCATGCGGCAACACGGCAGGTCGCCATTGGCGACCCGACGCAGCGAATGCACTGGATGGGGCCGCTGATCGATGCTGCCGCCGTGGCGCGCTACGAGGACGCTGCGGCGCAGATCCGGGCGCTTGCGCGCGAGGGTGCGATCGTCCATGGCGGCCTGCGGCTCGATCACGACGACCTCGCGCATGGCCACTATTGCGCGCCGACCATCGCGCGCGCTCCGCTCGACCATCCATTGTGGCAGAAGGAACTGTTCGCGCCGTTCGTCCTTGTCGCGCCGGTCGACGATCTCGACCACGCGCTCGCGTGCGCCAATGCGAACGACTACGGCCTCACCGCCGGCTTCTATGGCTCGTCGGAGGAGAGCGAGCGCTTTTTCGGCGCGATCGAGGCGGGCGTGTGCTACGCGAACCGGCCGCAGGGCGCGACGACGGGTGCATGGCCCGGTTACCAGCCATTTGGCGGCTGGAAGGGGTCGGGGTCGACGGGCAAGGCCGCCGGGTCACTGTACTACCTCCAACAGTACTTGCGCGAGCAATCGCAGACCCGCGTGCGTCGCGGTTGATTCGGTGCCGCCGCGCCGGCGGATCGAGTGCGGCGTGCACGGCCCGGCACGGCCGCCACGGCGCCGTCACCGTCGTGCGCGAAGGCGTCCGTCACGTCCACCCTCCTGCCAGCACTCGCGCGTACACGGTGCGGTCGATATTGCCGCCCGACAGCACAACGGCGGCGTTGCGCCCCGCGCGGTCGCCCTCTTTCAGCAACGCCGCCAGCGGCGCCGCGCCGGCGCCCTCGGCGACCTGATGGGTGTCGCTGTACAAGACGCGCATGGCCTCTTCGATTTCGGCGTCGGTAACTTCGACCACCCGCGCCGCGCCGCGGCAGATGACGTCGAGTGCCGCCGGCACCGGCACCCGCACCGCCATGCCGTCGGCGAGCGTGTCCGCGGTCGCCGTCTCGATCACGCGCCGCGCGGCGAACGACTGCGCATAGCAGTTCGCGTTCGTCGAGACCACGCCGACGATCTGCGTCTTCCGCCCGAGTGCGTCGCGTGCACTGATGAGCCCGCAGATGCCCGAGCCGCACCCGATCGGCACGTATACGGTGTCGAGGTCCGCGACCGCGCGCATCAGTTCGAGCGCGTAGGTACCGACACCGGCGACAAGGCCGCGTTCGAATGGCCCAACGAAATCCAGGCGCTCCGCGGGGGCGAGGCGCGCAGCGTGTTCGCGTGCCTCGTCAAAATCGCGCCCGTATTCAATCAGCTCGGCGCCGAACGCTCGCATCGCCTCGTTCTTGTCCACCGAGTTGCCGTGCGGTACGACGATCACGCAGCGCACATCGTGGCGGCGTGCGGCGTAGGCGAGGCTCTGACCGTGGTTGCCGCGGGTTGCGCTGATGAGGCCAGCGGTCCGGGGTGTGCGCTCCGCCATCTGCGCGAGCAGGTGGAGGCCGCCGCGTACCTTGAAGGCGCCGGTAGGCGTGTGGTTCTCGTGCTTGACCCACACCTCGCGCCCGGCGCGGCGCCCGAGGAGCGGCCACGCGTATTGCGGTGTGGGCAGCATCGCCGCGTAGACGTGGCGTGCGGCGGCTTCGATCTCGGCGAGTGAAATCATCGGCAGGTTTGCGGCGTCGAGTTCGACGTAGCGGGCACCGGGGAATGTGTTCGACGATGAAGCGGCCGGCGGCATTACGCCGCCTCGCGGCCGCCCATTCTCGCGCAGGAACGCGGCGACGGAAAGCGGGCCGGCGCTCGTATAATGGACGAAGCGGCATGCCTCGAGCGCACCGGTGCCTGCGGCAAGCCGCCGGGGAGAATGGGCGATGACCGTCCGCGCCGCACCACCGTTCCGCGCCGACCACGTCGGCAGCTTCCTGCGTCCGAAGGCGCTGATCGACGCGCGCGAACGATTCAAGTCCGGCGCGATTGGCGCCGTCGCGCTGCGGGAGGCCGAGGACGCGGCGATTCGCGACATCGTGCGATTCCAGGAAGACCTGGGCCTGCGGGGGATCACCGACGGCGAGTTCCGCCGGACCTACTTCCACATCGACTTCCTGACGCAGCTGAAGGGCGTGGAAACGAAGGGCGGCATCGCGATCAGCTTCCACAGCAATGCGGGCAACGTCGACTTCGCGCCGCCGGTAATGCACGTGACGGGTAAGGTGCGCCACGCGCGGCCGATCCAGCGCCGCGACTTCGAGTTCCTGCACTCGATGACGAAACGCACGCCGAAAGTCACGATCCCGTCCCCGACGATGCTGCACTTCCGCGGCGGCCGCAAGGCAATCAGCACCGAAGCGTATCCGGACCTCGAGGTGTTCTACGACGACGTCGCGCGCGCGTACACCGACGAGATCGCCGACCTCGCTGCCGCCGGCTGCACTTACCTCCAACTCGACGACACCAACCTGGCGTACCTCTGCGACGAGAAGATGCGCGCCGGCGCCCGCGCCCGCGGCGACGACCCTGACCTGCTGCCGCGCCGGTACGCGAAGCTCATCAACGCCGCGATCGCGAGTCGCCCGCCGGGCGTGACGATCTGCGTCCACCTGTGCCGTGGCAACTTCAAGAGTGCCTGGGCGGCCGAGGGCGGCTACGAGCCCGTCGCCGAGGTCTTGTTCAACGAGCTCGCCGTCGACGGTTATTTCCTCGAATACGACGACGCGCGCTCCGGCGACTTCGCGCCGTTGCGGCACGTGCCGAAGGGCAAGACCGTCGTGCTGGGGCTCGTCAGCACGAAGCTCGACCGCATGGAAACGAAGGACGACATCAAGCGGCGCATCGACGAAGCAGCGAAGTTCGTGCCGCTCGAGCAGATGTGCGTATCGCCGCAATGCGGCTTCTCCTCCACGGTCCACGGCAACGAGATCCACGTCGAGACGCAGGCGGCGAAGCTCCGGCTCTGCGTCGAGACCGCGCGCGAGGTCTGGGGCGGCATTTGATGAGAGCACGCGCAGGTACGACGATGACTGACGGCACGAAGCTCGCGATCGGCCTCGTAGGCTACGGCGAGGTCGGCAAGATCCTCGCGGCGGCGCTGGTTGCGCGGGGTGTTGCATGGGTCGGCATCTGGGACCTGCTGCTGCGTGACCCCGCGACGGCTTCGGCAATGTGCATGCACGCGGCGCGCACGGGTGTGGAGGCGACGCCATCGCAGGAGGCGCTGCAGCAGCGCGCCGACGTTGTCATTTCAGCGGTGACGGCGTCGCAGACGCTCGACGTGGCGGCAGAAGCCGCGCGCACGATCCGGCGCGGAACGTGGTTCATCGATCTCAACTCGGCGTCACCGGGCACCAAGGTCCGCAGCGGCGAACTCATCGACAGCGCAGGCGGCCGTTATGTCGAATGCGCGGTCATGACCTCGGTCCCGCCCTACGGCATCAAGGTGCCGATGCTCTTGGGCGGCAGCCACGCGGAGGGGCTGCGCGAGTTGTTGACGCCGCTCGGATTCAGCATGGAGGTTGCGGCGACCCGCATCGGTGTCGCCTCGGCGATCAAGATGTGCCGCAGCGTGATCGTCAAGGGGCTGGAGTCGCTGATCGTCGAGAGCTTTACCGCGGCGCGCGCGTATGGCGTCGAGGAGCGCGTGCTTTCGTCGCTGCAGGAGACGTTTCCGGGGCTCGACTGGGAAGAGCTGGGCTCGTATCTCTTCAGCCGCACGGCGCTGCACGGCAAGCGCCGCGCCGAGGAAATGCGCGAGGTCGCGGCGACGGTGCGCGAGATCGGCCTCGAACCGTTAATGGCATCCGCGACGGCCGAGCGGCAGGACTGGATGGCGAAGCAGAAGGACACGGCAGGGCTCGGGCAGGTCGCGAAGGACGCGAACTGGCGCGCCTTTGCCGACCGGTTGCTGCAGACGCGGGACGCTGCGCGCAAATCGGCCGCCGATTAGGGCCTGTTCACACTATGTCCGCAAGTGCGAACGGATGGCATGGGGCGCCAATCAAGGCGCTCGACGAAGCTAAGACCGGGTGTCTTGGCGAGGAGAGCAACACAGAGTGGTGCCCCAGGGCGCCCGTTCCCTTCGGGTTGCGGCGAAAAGGGCGGTTCACTTCGTTGCAAAGCCTCGCCGGGCAGCCGTCCCGCCTTCGTTTTGCGCCTCGTGCCCGGCCCTTCTCGCTCGCAACGCATCTTGTGGACATAGTGTGAACAGGCCCTAACGCGGCACTGCGCTCGCCGCCCGATCCGGGACGCGGTGCGAGACCCGTTCACGTCGCGTCAATTGCGCGCCGAAGGCTCGGGCCCCACGCCGAGCGGCGGGGGAACGATGGCGACCAGACGCCGGAACAGCTCGCGGAACGCCTTGCTCGCCGGTACGCCGACGACCGGATCCTCGTTCGATGTGAACGCCGCATCGATCGCGGCCCAGTCCTCGGCGGTCAGCGCCTGCGCGGCGAGCGGCAGCACCTCGTCCTCCTCCTTGCGCATGTGGCGCCAGTGGAAGTGGGCGTAGCGCTCGACGCCCTCGGCGAACGGCGCGAAGCCGGCCGGGTCGGCGCGGTAGCGTTCCCACAGCGCCTTCAGCTCGGCGAAGCGCTCGCGGCCGACGACGTGCTCGCGCTCGAGCGCGTCGAGCACCGGCGCCGCGTCGGGCCGCCGCGTGCGCAGCCGCGCGAACAGGTAGTCGTCCTCCTTCGGGTGGTGCAGCTGCTCCGGGAACGTCTCGATGTAGTGGAACATGGCGCCGAACAGCGTGTGGTCCGCCGCCATGTGCCCCGCGCCGACCTCGGCGACGAGATGCCGCAGCGCCTCGACCACTGCGGTGATCGCGCGATGCTCGTCCTGGATGATCGTGATCGCCTTCATCGGACTCCCCTCACGAAACCGCGACCAGCCGGTGCAGCGTCTCCGGATCGCGCAAAAGCGCCTCGCTCTCCGCGCGGTGCACGACGCGGCCGCGCTCGAGCACGACCGCCTGCCTTGTCAGCGACAGGGCGAGCTTCGCGTGCTGCTCGACGACGATCACCGCCATGCCGTCGTCGGCGACGACATCGCGGATCACACCCATCAGCTCCTGCACGATGATCGGCGCGAGGCCTTCCATCGGCTCGTCGAGGAGCAACAGGCGCGGGTTCACCATCAGCGCGCGCGCGATCGCGAGCATCTGCTGCTCGCCGCCCGAGAGCTGGTTGCCGTAGTTCGACCGGCGCTCCTCGAGCCGCGGGAAGATCGCGTAAATGCGAGGCACGGTGAAGCGCCCCGGCCGCGCCACGGCCGTCAGGTGTTCCTCGACGGTAAGCGAGGCGAACATGTAGCGCTCCTGCGGCACCCAGCCCAGGCCGGCCTGGCTCCGCCGATGCGTCGGAAGCGCCGCGAGATCGGCGCCGCACCAGCGCAGCGTGCCGCCGCGCAGCCGCGTGAGCCCCATCAGCGTCACGAGCAGCGTCGTCTTGCCGACGCCGTTGCGACCGAGCAACGCAAGGCTGTCGCCTTCTTCCACCGCGAGCGAGACGTCCTCGAGCACCACGCCGTCGCCGTAGCCCGCGGTGACGCCGTCGAGCGCCAGGAGCTCAGGCATGCTGCGCCTCGCCGAGATAGACCTCGCGCACGCGCGGGTCGGCGGCGATCTCGTGCGGCGCGCCCTCGGTCAGCACCTTGCCGCCAACGAGCACTGTGATGCGCTCGGCGAACCGGAACACGAGCTCCATGTCGTGCTCGATGAAGAGGATCGTCACGTCCTTCGGCAGGCCCGCGATGACGCCGAACAGCTCGGCGCTCTCGCCGGCCGGAATGCCGGCCGCGGGCTCGTCGAGGAGCAGGATCCGCGGCTTCGTCGCGAGCGCGAGCGCGATCTCGACCAGTCGCTGTTTGCCGTACGGCAGGTTCTTCGTCAGCGTGTTGGCCTCGGCGCCGAGCCGCAGCACCTGCAGGAGCGCCTGCGCCTCGTCCGCTTCATCGCGCTGCCGCGCCACCGTCCGGTGCCAGATGCCCGCCCGTCCCTTGCGCTCGCAGACCGCGAGGGTCACCGACTCGAGGACCGTCAGGCCGGCGAACAGCGTGTTGATCTGGAAGGTGCGCGTCATGCCGAGCTTCACGCGCTCGTGCTGCGTGAGCCCGGTGATCCGCTCGTCGCCGAGGAACACGTCGCCTGCGGTCGGAACGAGCGCGCCCGTGAGCAGGTTGATGAGCGTCGTCTTGCCGGCGCCGTTCGGACCGATCAGCGCGTGCCGCACGCCGTGCGGGAACGCGAGCGACACGTCACTGTTCGCGCGGAACGCGCCGAACGATTTCGACAGGCCCGAAGTACGCAGCGCGGGCATCATCGCCGCGTCCCGCCGAAGCGCTCACGCCAACCCTCGATCGCGCCGAGGATCCCGCCGCGCGCGTACAGCACGACGACGACGAGCAGCAGGCCGAGCCAGAACTGCCAGTAGATCGGGTTGAGGTCGGACAGGTAGTGGTGCGCGATCATGAACACCGCCGCGCCGACGAGCCCGCCGTAGAGACGCCCCGCGCCGCCCAGCACCAGCATGATCATGAGGTCGGCCGAGCGCGGGAAGCCGAACACGTCGAGACCGACGAACTGCGTCGTCTGCGCGAGCAGCCCGCCGGCGACGCCCGCTATGGCCGCGCTGACCGTGTAGATCGCGATCAGGCGCTTCGCGACCGGCGCGCCGATCGCCGGCATGCGGCGCACGTTCTCGCGGACGCCGCGCAGCGACAGTCCGAACGGCGAGCTCACGATCCTGCGCGCGACGACGAACAGCAGGAACATGACCCCCAGGCAGTAGAGATACGCGGTGCTGCCGGTCAGGTCGAACGAGTACAGGCCGAAGACCTTCCCCATGGTCACGCCGGAGAGACCATCGGCGCCGCCGGTGATCGAAGGCAGCTGGTTCGCCGCCTCGAAGAGCATGAGGCCGATCCCGAGCGTCACCATGAGCCGCGCGAGATCCGACCCGCGCACGACGAGAAAGCTGGTCGCGAAGCCGACGACCGCACCCGCCGCGCCGGCGATGACGAGACCGGAGAACGGCTCGCCCCAGTCGTGCACCGCGAGCAGGCCGGCCGCGTACGCGCCGATGCCGAAGTAGGCCGCGTGGCCGAGAGAAACGATGCCCGCGTAGCCCAGGATCAGGTCAAGCGACACGGCGAACAGGCCGGTGATGAGGATCTGGCTGCCGAGCACGCGATGGCTCGGGAATACGAAGAACGCCGCGAGCGCCACAAGCCAGACCGCGATTTCGATCGCGCGCCAGCGGTCGGTAGGCAGGCGCGGAACGATCGCCTGGATCGCCGCGGCAAGCGGAGCACTCATGCCTCGGCCTCCGCACTGTAGATCCGTCTCGATGCTGCGCTCTGTCGGCCTCCCGCAATCGCTCGCGGACGCGCCCTTCGGGCCTTGGCTTCGCCCCGCTCGCTCATGCGCGTCGCCCGTACAGCCCCGCCGGGAACGCGATCATCAGCGTTACCATCAGGAAATAGATGATGAACGAGCCGACCTGCGGCACGTAGTACTTGCCGGCGACGTCGCAGATCCCGAGAATCATCGCGGCAACGAGACCGCCCTTGATCGTTCCGGCACCGCCGATCGCAACGACGAGAAGGAAGTACACCATGTACTTGAGCGGAAACGTCGGGTCGAGTCCCAGCACGTCGACGCCGAGGCCCCCGCCCAACCCAGCGAGCCCCGAGCCGAGCGCGAACGTCACGCCGAACACGCGGTTGACGTTGATGCCGAGGCCGGCAGACGCCACCGCGTTATCGACGGAGGCCCGCACCTGCGCGCCGAAGCGCGTGCGCACGAGCAGCAGGTGCAGCGCGACCGTGAGGACGGCCACGATGCCGATCAGGAACAGCCGGTAGGCGCCCAGGTCGAGCCCGAGCACGTGCACCTGCCCGCGCAGGAATTCGGGCAGGCGGACCGGCTGCTGCGACGGGCCGAAGAAATACGTCGTCGCCGCGACCGCCATGAACACGAGGCCGATGGAGAACATCACCTGGTCGAGATGCGCGGCCTTGTAGAGCCGCTGGTAGAGCGTGCGCTCGAGCACGATGCCGGCCACGGCCGCGACTGCGAACGCCGCCGGCAGCGTCGCGAGGAACGGTACGCCTGCGCGCGTCATCAGGAGCACGCAGACGTAGCCGCCCAGCATCGCGAACGCGCCGTGCGCGAGGTTGACGAAGTTCATCAGGCCCATCGTCACCGAGAGGCCGATGCTGATGATGAACAGCAGGCTGCCGTACGCGACGCCGTCGAACAGCACCCCGGCGAGATTTCCGATCACGGCACCGTCAGCCCGCGACTTCGTTGCATCAGGCCTCCCGCCGGGCCGCCCCAAGGGAGGCCTGCACCCCCCTCGGGGGGAGGCGAACGCAGTGAGCTTGGGGGCCCATCAGGCCTCCCGCCGGGCCGCCCCAAGGGAGGCCTGCACCCCCCTCGGTGGGAGGCGAACGCAGTGAGCTTGGGGGTCCATCAGTTGCCGGGGTCCTTGACGTTCTCGAACTTGTCGAACTCGACGTTCCACGGCTTGCCGTTGACCATCTTCACTTCGCGCAGGTAGACGTTCTGGATTGGCTGGCGCGTGGCCGGGTCGATCGAAAGCGGCCCGCGCGGGCTCGTCCACTTCAGCCCCTTCATCGCCTCGACGAGTTGCTCGCCGGTGGCGTTGGGCCCGGCCTTCTTCAGCGCCTCGTAGATGAGGTGCATGCCGTCGTAGCCGCCGACCGAGTGGAAGTTCGGGCGCATCCCGTTGTTCGCCTTCATCATGCCGTCGACATACGCCTTGTTCTCGGGCGAGTCGTGCGCTGCGGAATAGTGGAACGACGTGATCACGCCCACCGCCGCCGCGCCCATGGTCTCGAGCAGGTCGTCGTCGGTGACGTCGCCCGTGCCGATCATGCGGATGCCGGCCTGCTTCAATCCGCGCTCGTCGAACTGCTTCATCACGGCGAGACCCTCGCCGGAGGGCACGAACACGAACAGCGCGTCGGGCTTGGCGTCCTTCGCCCGCTGCAGGAACGGCGCGTAATCGGGGTTGCGGAGCGGCGTGCGGATCGCCTCGACGATCTCGCCGCCGCCCGCCTTGAACACCGCCTGGAACGTCTTCTCGGCGTCGAGGCCGGGACCGTAGTCGGTGACCATCGTGACCACGCGCTTGATCTTGTTCTTGAGCGCCCACTCGGCGATCGGCGCGGTGACCTGCGGCAGCGTGAAGTTCGCGCGCACGATGAACGGCGAGCGCGTCGGGATCATGGCGGTCGCCGCCGCCATCACGACCATCGGCACCTTGGCCTCGGTCGCGACCGGCGCCGCGGCGAGCGCGAGCGGCGTGAGACCGAAACCGGCGAGGACGTTGATCTTTTCCTGGACCACCATTTCCTGCGCGATCCGCTTGGTGGTCTCGGGGGCGAGGCCGGTGTCGTCCTTGACGATCAGCTCGATCTTGCGGCCGGCGACGGCGTCGCCGTTCTTCGCGATGTAGAGACGGCAGGCGGCTTCGATCTGCTTGCCGGTCGACGCGAACGGGCCGGTCAGCGGCAGGATGAGGCCGATCTTGAACGGGTCGGCGGCGAGCGCAGTGTCGGAAAACGCGCACATCGTCGCGGCAATGACGGCGCCTTGAAGCACGCGACGCCGGGTCGTCTGGTAACGGTTCTTCATCAGGTCCTCCTTCGTTGGTGAAAACTCGCTGCGAATGTCATGTAATCGTGTCACGTGCGAACCAGGCGCGCTCGCAGCCAATCCGCCAGCGCGCCCGCCACCTCGCGCGGCCGCTCCATCGGGGCCATGTGACCACACCGGTCGATCACCGCGAGCCGCGCGCCCGGGATCAGCGCCGCCATGTCCTCATGCTGGGACGGCGTGCTCCAGCCGTCCTCGCGCCCGCACAGGACGAGCGCGGGGCAGGCGATGGTGCGAAGCAGCGCCGACGCGTCAGGCCGCGCGAGGAGCGCTTCGATCTGGCCTGCGAATTCGGCGGCCGTGTGCCGCTCGAACATGTCGAGGATCGCGTCGATCAGCGTCTCGTCGTCGAGGCGATCCGGATGAACCATCGGCCGCACCCATTCGCGCGCCATCGCCCGCACGCCCTGGTCGCGTGCGAGCGCGAGGAGCCTCAAGCGCCCCGACTTCTCGTCCTCGCCGGCCAAACCAGGCGGCCGGGCGCGGAACCCCGTGTCGAGCAGCGCGAGCCGCAGCACGCGCTCCGGTGCCCGCCGGACGATCTCCAGCGCGACGCGGCCGCCCATCGAATGCCCGGCCAACGCGAACGTCGGCGGCGCATCGGCGAGGACGCGGTCCGCCATCTCGGGGAGGCTTGTCGCGACGGCGTAGGCCGGAATCCGGCAGGCAGCGGCCGCCTCGACGTGCGGCAGCACCGGCGCCCAGACGGCGGCGTCGCAGAGCAGGCCGGGCAGGAGCAGCAGGTTCATCATCGTGGAAGGGAGCGCAATCCGCGTTCGATCCGGCGTCAGCCGCGCGTCGCCGCGGCGTTCACCTGGCGTGCGGTCTTCGATCCCAGCCGCCCGAACACCCGCCGCGCATTGCCCTCGAATATCTTCTGGCGGTCCGTTTCCGAGAGCGCGTCCATCTGATCGACGTAGCGCTTCGTGTCGTCGAAGTGATGCCCGGTCTCCGGATCGATGCCGCGCACCGCACCGACCATCTCGGAGGCGAAGAGGATGTTGTCGACGGGGATCACCTTGGTCAGGAGCTCGATCCCGGGGCGGTGGTAGACGCACGTGTCGAAGAACACGTTGTTCAGGAGCAGCTCCTTCAACGGAGGCCGTTTCATGTCCTGCGCGAGGCCCCGATAACGCCCCCAGTGGTACGGCACCGCGCCGCCGCCGTGCGGGATGATGAACTTGAGCGTCGGCAAATCCTTGAAGAGGTCGGAGGTCAGGAACTGCATGAATGCCGTCGTATCGGCGTTGATGTAGTGCGCGCCGGTCGCGTGGAAGCAAGGGTTGCACGACGTGCTGACGTGGACCATCGCCGGTACGTCGAGCTCGACCATCTTCTCGTAGAGCGGATACCACCAGCGATCTGTGAGCGGCGGCTCTTTCCAGTGCCCACCCGAGGGGTCCGGGTTGAGGTTGCAGCCGACGAAGCCCAGCTCGTTCACGCAGCGCTCGAGTTCGGGAATGCAACGCTCGGGGCGCACGCCCGGCGACTGCGGCAACTGACAGACGCCGATGAAGTTGTCCGGGTACAGGCTGCACACTCGCGCGACGAGGTCGTTGCAGATCTCCGACCACTCGCGGCTCGTCGCCTCGTTGCCGATGTGGTGCGCCATGAAGCTCGCGCGCGGCGAGAAGATCGTGAGGTCGGTGCCGCGCTCGCGCTGCATCCGAAGCTGCGCGTTCTCGAGACTCGTGCGGATTTGGTCGTCGGTGATCTCCAGCGCGGATCGTGCCGGCGCCTTCGCCGGGTGATCGAGCGCGGCGATCTGTTGCTTGCGCCAGGCCTCGAGTTCGGGGGGCGCGGTCGTGTAATGCCCGTGGCAATCGATGATCATCGTGTCTCCGCCTGTGGCTCTCGTGGCGTCGATCGTGTCGTGCGGACTGTCCGCGCAACCTCAAGCCGCGCGCGCCTGCGGCGCCGGCCGCGGCTCGTTCTCGAGCACCATCAACCCGGTCGCCGTGTTCGAGATCGGGATGTGGTAGTTTGAGTGGACGCGGGTCACGTAGCCGGTCAGCGCGCCGCGCGCCGCGATCCACGCCATCAGCTCGGTGCCCTGCGCGCCCGCCTCGCGGACGATGTCGAGCGTCGAGTACGCGGTGAGCTTCTCGGGATCGTCGACGATCGCCTCCATGCACATCAGGTCGAACGGCTTGTTGATGAAGCCGGCCCGCTTGCCGTCCAGCTGGTGCGAGAGCCCGCCAGTACCGAGCACGACGACGCGGACATCCTCGCTCCACGCATCGAGCGCGCGGCCGACCGCCTGGCCGAGCCGGTAGCAGCGGCGCGGCGACGGCAGCGGATGCTGAACGTGGTTCATCGCGATCGGCACGATGCGCACCGGCCAATCGCCGCCGCCCGGCCACAGGAGCGCCATCGGCAGCGTCAGCGCGTGGTCGACCAGCATCTCCTGGCACGTCGTGATGTCGAACTCGTCCGCGACCAGCGACTCGATCAGGTGCCACGACAGCGCCGGGTCCCCCTTGAATGGCTTCACCGTCGGGATGCCCCAGCCTTCGTCCGCGTTGCGGTATTCGGGCGCGGCGCCGACGGCGAACGTCGGCAGCTTGTCGAGGAAGAAGTTGAGCCCGTGGTCGTTGTAGAACACGACGGCGACGTCGGGCTTCGCCTTCGCGAGCCACGCGTGGACGGGCGGATAGCCGTCGAAGAACGGCTTCCAGTAGGGGTCCTGCTGCAGGTTCTTCGCGATCGCGCCCCCGATCGCCGGGACGTGCGAGCTGGTGATGGCTCCGACAACGTTTGCCATGGTCATTTCCCCGCTGCGGCCAGCATGGCCTTGAACGCTTCCTTGGTCATTCCCGTCTGCTGCGCACCGACATCCTGGACGTCGAGTCCGAGGATGCCCGCGAACTTGGCGAGATAGTAGATGTTGCCGCCCGCGGCGATCAGCTGGAGCACGTTGCGGCTCGCGATCGCCGCCCGCTGCTCATCGTTGAGCCCGAACTTGCGGCAGTAGGCGTCCTCGTCGCGCTTGAACTCCGCACGGTTGTCTGCCGAGTTGAACGAATAGCACATCCGGTTGAGCGCGTAGCCCTTCCGTGCCAAGTCACCGTCGAAAACGGTCGTGCCCGGTATCCCGTAGTCACGCTGTTTGCCAACCATCGGCTTCCTCTCATGCCTCGTTCGATCACATCGTCACTGCGGCAGGCATCTTCGCGCGCCGTCCGCGCAACCTTCGCCGTCAGGCCGTCTCGCGCGCCAGCTGCGTCTCGAGAGCCGCGAGCGTCCGGTAGCACGGAAGCACCTGTGCGACGCTCGCGTTCGGCTCGCGTCCTTCGTAGATCGCGGCCACGAACTCGCGGTCCTGCAGCTCGATCCCGTTCAGCGACACGTCGACCTTCGACACGTCGATCCTGTTGTCCTTGCCGTCGATCAGATCGTCGTAGCGCGCGATGTACGTGCCCGTGTCGCCGATATAGCGGAAAGACGTCCCCAGCGGGCCATCGTTGTTGAACGACAGCGACAGCGTGCAGATCGCGCTGGTCGCGGACTTCAACTGGATCGACATGTCCATCGCGATGCCGAGCTGCGGATGGATCGGCCCCTGCAGCGCGTGGGCGGCAACGATCGCGCCGGTCTGCCAGGCGAAGAGGTCCACCGTATGCGCGGCGTGATGCCAGAGCAGGTGGTCGGTCCAGGACCGGGGCTGGCCCAGTGCGTTGATGTTCGTCCGCCGGAAAAAATAGGTCTGCACGTCCATCTGCTGGATTCCGAGCTCGCCGGCGGCGACGCGCCGGTGCACCCACTGGTGGCTCGGGTTGAACCGGCGCGTGTGGCCGACCATCGCCACCCGTCCGGTCTCCTTCTGCAGACGGACGACCGCTTCCGCGCCCGCGAGGCTGTCGGCAAGCGGAATCTCGACCTGCACGTGCTTGCCGGCCTTGAGGCACGCGATTGCCTGACTCGCGTGCAGCTGCGTCGGCGTCGCGAGAATGACCGCGTCGACGTCGCTCCGTGCGAGACTGTCGGCGAGATCGGTGGTGACGTGTGTGACGCCGAAGCGCTTCGCGACGTCGGCGGTCGCGTCCCGCGTGCGGCCGACGATCGACGTCACCTGAACACCGTCGATCTTCGCGAGCGCTTCGAGATGCTTGACGCCGAACGCGCCGGCGCCGGCGAGGCAGATTTTCATGACGGAGCTCCCGGGCGTTGGCGAGGGGGGTTTTCCAGAATGAGATGGCCGACCGCGGTGTTGGACGCCGGGACGTGGTAGAAGCGGTAGATTTCGCGTGCATTCGGGGCGAGCGCGCCGCGCATAATGAGCCACATCACGAGCTCGATCCCTTCGGAGCCTGCCTCACGCACATAGTCGAGGTGCGGCAGCTTTGCGAGACCCTCGGGATCCGACGTGAGCCGATCGAGAAACTGCGTGTCGAACTCGCGGTTGATGAGGCCCGCGCGCGGGCCCTGCAGCTGGTGCGACATGCCGCCCGTGCCCCAGACCATGACGCGCAAGTCCGGTTCGAACGACTCCACCGCCTTGCGGATCGCCTTGCCGAGGTTGTAGCAGCGGTTGCCCGTCGGTGGTGGATACTGGACGACGTTCACGGCGAGCGGGATCACCTTGCACGGCCACGCCGGCGGCTGGCCGAACATCAGCGACAACGGCACGGTCAGGCCGTGATCGACGTCCATCCGGTTGACGATCGTCATGTCGAACTCGTCCAGGATCGTCGACTGGGCGATGTGCCACGCGAGCTCGGGATGGCCCGCTATGACCGGCACGGGCCGCGGCCCCCAGCCCTCGTCGGCGGGGGCAAACGATTCGGCGCAGCCGATCGCGAACGTCGGGATCAGCTCGAGCGAGAACGCGGATGCGTGGTCGTTGTAGACGAGGACCACGACGTCGGGCTTCTGCTCGGCGATCCATTGTTTCGAGAACTCGTAGCCCCTGAATAACGGTTGCCAGTAGGGCTCCCGCGTCTTGCCGAGGTCGATCGCCACGCCGATCGCGGGCACGTGCGAGGTGGTGACGCCGGCAATGATCCTGGCCATGTTCGCAGCGCTATCGCGTCGGGTCCGACCGGCTGCGGTTGCCCGCGGCCGGGCGGCCACCGGCGATCATCATCGCGCGGTACTCGTCCTCGCTGACCCCGGTCATCCTGGACGCAAGGTTCTGGAACGAGCAGCCGTCAGTCGCGCCGATCTTGGCGAGGAAATAGATGTTGCCGCCCAGCTCGATCATCAGGTTGTAGTCGCGCGCGAGGACGGCCCCCCGCTGCGCCTCGGTCATCGGAAATTTCTGAAGGTATTCTCGTTCGTCGTCCTTGAACGCAGCCCGGTTTTCGGCTTTCATCAGCGACATGCAGAACATGTTGAGGTGATAGCCCAGCCGCGACTGCGTGGCATCGAAGACGACGGTGCCGGGAATGTCCTTGAACGCGGAGGTGTAGTCTTTCATCGGGCCTCGCTCCAGTACAGCCGCATCGGGTTGTCGACCAGGAGCTTGCGCTGCAGCTCCGGCGTCGTCGCGATGCGCGGCACGAAGTCGACGAGCCGGCCGTCGTCGGGCATGTGGCTCTTCATGTTGGGATGCGGCCAATCGGTGCCCCAGAGCACGCGGTCGGGAAACGTGTCGACCAGCCGTTTGGCGAACGGCACGACGTCGTCGTAGTTCGGCGCACCGGATTGCGACAGCCGCTCGGGGCAGCTTACTTTCGACCAGATGTTGTGATGCTCGGCAAGAAGCTGGACGAAGCGCTCGAATTCCGGCCCGTCGACCGGCTTGCCGACGTCGGGCCGACCCATGTGATCCACGACGACCGTGGTCGGCAGCTTCGTGAAGAAGTCCGCGAGCTGAGGCAGATCCTGCGCCTCGAAATACACGACGACATGCCAGCCGAGCGGCGCAATGCGGCGCGCGATGTCGAACAACACGTCGCGGGGCGTGAAGTCGACGAGCCGCCGTACGAAGTTGAAGCGCGTGCCACGCACGCCCGCGTCGTGCAGTGCCTTCAGTTCGATATCGGTCACGTCGCGGCCTACCGATGCGACTCCCCGCGCCCGCCCGCCGGAATGGACGAGTGCGTCGACCAGGGCGCGATTGTCGTTGCCGTGGCACGTCGCCTGGACGATGACGTTGCGCTCGAAGCCCAGGAAGTTGCGCAGCGCGAACAGCTTCTCCTTCGGTGCGTCGCATGGCGTGTACTTGCGCTCTGGCGCGTACGGGAACGCGTCGCTGGGGCCGAACACGTGGCAATGCGCGTCGACGGCGCCGCGCGGCACGGCGCAGCGCGGCTTCGACGGATTCGGATGGAACGGCAGGTAGTCGGCGTCCACGGCGGGCCTTGGCCGGATTCAGTCCGGAATTCCTTGTGCGGCGTCAGTCGATGTACTTGAGACCGGCCTGCGCGAGGGCGTCGCGCATGCCATAGATGTCGACGCCGAGCTGGCCGGTGGCGAGCCGCTTGCGGTTCGCATCCTCCTTCTTCTCGCGGGCCTCAGCGGCGGCGGCCACCTCGGCGACGCGCTCGCGGGCGACGACGACCACGCCATCGTCGTCGGCGACGATGGCGTCGCCCGGCCGCACCAGCATCCCGGCGCACACGACCGGCACGTTGACGGAGCCGACGGTCGCCTTGACCGTTCCGCGCGCGCACACGGCGCGCGACCACACCGGGAATTTCATTTCAGACAGCGTGCGCACATCGCGCACACCCGCGTCGATCACGAGCGCCAGCGCGCCACGCGCGCGATACGAGGTCGCGAGAAGATCGCCGAACATGCCGTCGTCGTTGTCGGTCGTAACGGCGACGACGACGACGTCGCCCGGCTTGATCATCTCGGCGGCGACGTGGAGCATCCAGTTGTCGCCGGGCTGCGCGAGCACGGTCACCGCGGTTCCGCATGCGGCGGCACCGGCGTAGATCGGCCGCATGCAAGGCTTCAGGAGCCCACTGCGCCCCTGGGCCTCGTGCACCGTCGCCACGCCAAAGCGGCGCAGACGGTCGACTGCACCCGCATCCGCGCGTTCGATGTTGCGCACCGCGACGCCCGTCTTTCCGAATTCGCTCATGTTCGCTCGACTCCCGAGTGGTGCATCGTAGTCGCGGCACCGCCGCGGTCCTTGATCGGCGTCAGGCCGCCTGCCGGAGCGCTTTCTTGCCGTCCCACACCGCTGTGGGCACCATCACCTCGCCGCGCATGATGAGGCGCGCGGTACGCAACAGCGCGGCGCGGATAACGTTCTGCGGATTGCGCGGATCCACCTCGAGCTCGACCGTGAACTCGCCGGTCGGATGCTCGACCGACACGAGTTTCACGTTGCCCGTCGGCAGCGTCGCGACGCCGTCGGCGACCGTGCCGGCCATGACGCCCGCGGTCGCCAGCGTGACAGCGCCCAGCACGCCGACCGCGGCATGGCAATCGTGCGGGATGAACGTGCGCGAGCACAGGCTGCCGCCGCCGCGCGGCGGCGCGATCAGCGACATCTTCGGCACTACCTTCTTCTTCACGTCGCCGAGGTTCATCGCCGGCCCCGCCTGCAGCCGGATCGCTTCGAGCCGCGCCTTCAGTTCCGCATCGGCATTGAGCTCGTCGCGCGACTCGTACCCGGTGCGCCCGAGGTCCGCGGCGCGGATCACGACCACCGGCATTCCATTGTCGATGCAGGTCACCGGAACGCCGTCGAACGAGTCGATGACGCGGCCCGTCGGCAGCAGCTTGCCGCAGACCGAGCCGGCGGTCTCGAGAAAATTGATCTTGATCGGCGCCGATGTCCCGGGCACGCCGTCGATTCGCGCATTGCCGTCGTAGGTGAGGCGCCCGCCCGGCGTCTGCAGCACGACGTCGGAGAGCATCCCGGTGTTGCGCGTGAGGACCCGCACGGTCGTTTCCGCGCCCGTCGCCTTGATCAGGCCGCGCTCGAGGCCGAACGGCCCGACCGCGGCGAGCATGTTGCCGCAATTGGGGGTCGTGTCGACGCGCGCTTCGTCGACCAGCACTTGCGCGAACAGGAACTCGAGGTCGACCCCGGACCTTGCCGACCGCGAAACGATGCCGACCTTGCTGGTCAGCGGATCCGCGCCGCCGAGACCGTCGATTTGGCGCGCGTCGGGTGAGCCCATCGCGGCCAGCAGCACGCGGTCGCGCAGCGCCGGGTCGACCGGGAGGTCGGACTCCAGGAAGAAGGGGCCGCGCGACGTCCCGCCGCGCATGAACAGGCAGGGTAGGGCGGTTTGCATGAAAGTCCCTCCTCGACTCCGATTCGGGCCAGTTTGCACCCGGCCCGCCCTTAATGAAAGCGCTATTGGTACACTAGTAGTTATGCCGATTCGGCATGGCGAGACCGCAGATGGATCTCAAGCAACTCGAGTATTTCGTCACCGTCGTCGATCTCGGCGGCTTCAGCCGGGCCGCACGGCTCATCGGCGTCGCGCAGCCGGCGATCAGCCGGCAGGTCAGGAGCCTCGAGATCGAATTGCGCCAGAACCTGCTCCTGCGCAACGGTCGCGGCGCGACGCCGACGGAGGCCGGCAAGCGGCTGCTCGCGCACGCGCGCAGCATCCTGCAACAGGCGGAGCGTGCGCGCCGCGAAGTCGACGAGGTGAAGGGCGCTCCCGTCGGGCACGTCGTCATCGGCCTGCCTCCGACGCTCGCCCGAGTTCTGACCGCGCCAATCGTGCGTGAATTCAGGCACCGGTTTCCGCGCGCGTCGGTCTCCATCGTCGAGGGACTGTCCACGAACATCCACGAATGGGTGGTCGTGGGACGCGCCGACATCGGGCTCCTCTACAACCTGACGCCATCGCAGGCTGTCGACCTGACACCGCTGCTCGAGGAGGATCTGTGCCTGATCGGCGTGCGGTCGAAGCGCCGCGAGCCGCGCACGGTCCGGCTGCAGGACCTGCCGCGGTACCCGCTCATCATCCCGAGTCGTCCGCACGCGATCCGCACGCTGGTCGAGGCGCGGCTCGCGAGTTACGGCTTGCGACCCCAGGTGGCGCTCGAGATCGACGCGATCGGGGCCATTCTCGAGCTGGTGGCCGAAGGGCAGGGCTACGCGATCCTGTCGCCGCGGGCCGTCCATGCAGTGGACCCCGCGCGCGAGCTCGTTGCGCGGCCGATCGTGCAGCCCGCGTTGAAGAGCGCGCTCATGATCGCGGTCGCTGCCCAGCGGCCCACGACGCCGCTGCAGACCGCGTCGGTCGAGCTTATCACCGAGCTGGTGCCGGCCGCGCTGGGGCCATCGTGACGCGGCCGAGAAACAGCAAGGCCTCGATCGCTCGAGGCCTTAGTGTGTGGAGCAGCGGGGATCGCAATCACAGCGTCAAACCCTTTCGATGATCACGGCGATGCCCTGCCCGACGCCGATGCACATCGTGCAGAGCGCGTAGCGGCCGCTCGACCGCCGCAGCTGATAGAGGGCCGTCGTAACGAGCCGCGCGCCGCTGGCTCCGAGCGGGTGGCCGAGCGCGATCGCGCCGCCATTCGGGTTGACGCGCGGGTCGTCGTCGGCCAGGCCGTGGTCGCGCGTGACCGCGAGCGCCTGCGCCGCGAATGCTTCATTCAATTCGATGACGTCGACATCGACGAGCGCGAGTTTCGCGAGCGCCAGCGCCTTGCGCATCGCCGGCGCCGGGCCGAAGCCCATGATCCGCGGTGCGACGCCGGCTACGGCCGCTGCGACGACGCGTGCTTTCGGCGTGAGCCCGTGGCGCCGGACCGCGTCCTCGGACGCGAGCAGCGTCGCGCACGCGCCGTCGTTGACGCCCGATGCGTTGCCCGCCGTCACGGTGCCGTCCGGTCGCACGATGCCCTTGAGTTTCGCCAGCGCCTCGAGCGTGGTCTCGCGGGGATGCTCGTCACGCGCGACAACGATGGGGTCCCCCTTTTTTCCGGGTGTCGAGACCGGCACGATCTCCTCGGCGAGCCGTCCCGCGGCGATGGCCGAGGCGGCGCGCTGCTGGCTGCGCAACGCGAACGCGTCCTGGTCGCCGCGTGCGATGCCGAATTCCGCAGCGACGTTTTCGGCGGTCTCCGGCATCGAGTCGATCCCGTACTTAGCCTTGATCAGGGGATTGACGAAGCGCCAGCCGATCGTGGTGTCCTCGATCTTCACCGTACGCGAGAACGCCGCGTCTGCCTTCGCGATGACGAAAGGCGCGCGGGTCATGCTTTCGACACCACCGGCGACGACCAACGACATTTCGCCGCTCTTGATCGCGCGCGCGGCAATGGCGATGGCGTCCATGCTCGACCCGCAAAGCCGGTTCACCGTCGTGCCCGGAACGTCCACCGGCAGCCCGGCAAGCAGCACCGCCATCCGGCCGACGTTGCGGTTGTCCTCGCCAGCCTGGTTCGCGCAGCCGTAGACGACATCGTCGACGGCGCTCCAGTCGACGCCCGCATTGCGCTCGACGAGCGCGCGGATCGGGATGGCAGCGAGATCGTCGGTGCGCACCGCGGCCAGCGCGCCGCCGTAGCGGCCGATCGGCGTCCGAATCGCGTCGCAGAGGAAGGCGTGGGGCATGGCGTCTCCGTCGTGGTCGTCGTTACGCGGCGGCCGCGATCCGCTGCAGCGGAACGCCGGTAAGGCGCGCGAGGTCGTCGAAGGCGAGCCCGGCGACGGGGCTGCTGCGGCGGCCCCGCCAGCGGAGCGGCGCCCGCGTTCCGCTCGCGGTCACGTCATGAACGTGTTGTATAGCCAGAGGAGCAGTATGGCGCCGAGGATCGACATGATCCACCCCGCGGGATGGAACCGGCCGTCCGGCGACCGCCAGATCAGGCTGCCGACGAAGCCGCCGACGATCGAGCCGGCGACGCCGAGCAGCGCCGTCATCCACCACGTCATCGGAACGGGACCGGGATAGAAGTAGCGGGCGAGGATGCCGACGATCAGGCCGACGATGACGGTCCAGACGATGCCCATGATGCCCATGTCATTCCCCCTTTCGAGTCGTTGTTGCGCAATCGCGGCGGCGGGTCCCGGAATGCTTTGCACGCCTGGCGGCGTAAGCCGGACGCACCAGTGTGCGACTCATCGCCATGCGCCGCAAGGAGATTGCGATGTTTGTCCCTGGTTCGCGTCGCGCACTGGCCAGTGCCGTCTTTGGCGCAGTCGCGTTGACGGCCGTGGCCGGCGCCGCCGCGCCTGCGCCTGGCACGGCGTGTCGCGCAACGAGCGGGCCGCAGACGACGGCGCTGGTCGAGCTCTACACGTCCGAGGGCTGCGACAGCTGCCCAGCGGCCGATCGCTGGCTGTCGTCCGCGTTCCCGCCGGGTGCGACGCGCTTCGAAGCGGTCGCGCTCGCCTTTCATGTCGACTACTGGGACCGGCTGGGTTGGAAGGATCGCTTCGCGACGCCGGCGTGGACCGAGCGCCAGCACGCCGCCGCGCACGCTGCCCGTTCCACTCTCGTCTATACGCCGCAGGTGCTGGTGCAGGGGAAGGATCTCCGGGACTGGCGCGCCCCCGGACGCAGCGCGGCGGCGATTGCTGCCGCGAACGCACGTACGGCGGGGGCCGACATCGCGCTCGAAGCGACTGCACGTTCCGGAACGGTCGCGGTGAAAGCGACGGCGCGCGTATCCGCCGCAGCCGACCGCAAGGGCGCCGTGCTCTACGTGGCGCTGGCGGACAGCGGCCTCGTCTCCGACGTTAAGGCCGGCGAGAACGCGGGTGCGCGTCTCACCCACGACCACGTGGTGCGCGTCATGCGCGGCGGCATCGTCGCCGATGTCAACGGCGAGATCGCCGCCGACCTCGTGTTGCCCCTGCCAGCGGAAGGCGGAACCGGCACGACCGTCGCCGCATTCGTGCAGAACGTCGATACGGGGGTGGTGTTGCAGGTACTGGCGCTACCGATTGCCTGCGCGTCGCGGCCCTGAGTCGCACCCGCGACCCCCACGCGGCGCCGCGCGCGAAGCGGTGAACTTCGGCGGAGATCGCGTGAGCCGGTCCTACATCACAACCTGTGCAAGTTCGCCCGACCTGTACCTGGACGCGACCGCGTTAAGGGGCAGCGGCTTGATCCTGGATCCCATGCCGGCGCAGCCGAACTGCTCGTAGCGCTGCTTGCAGATCTGCTTCGCCGCCTCGCGCGCAGGCTTCAGGAAATCGCGGGGGTCGAACGCGCTTCTGTTCGTGTTGAGGAATTTGCGTACCGCGGCCGTCATCGCGAGCCGGATATCGGTATCGATGTTCACCTTGCGCACGCCGTGCCGGATGCCTTCCTGAATCTCCTCGACCGGAACGCCGTAGGTCTCCTTCATCTCGCCGCCGTTTTCGCGGATCACCTGCAGGAGGTCCTGCGGCACCGACGAGCTGCCGTGCATCACGAGGTGCGTGTTGGGGATCCGCGCGTGGATCGCCTTGATGCGGTCGATCGCGAGGATGTCGCCGGTCGGCTTGCGCGAGAACTTGTAGGCGCCGTGCGAGGTGCCGATGGCAATGGCGAGCGCGTCCAGCTGTGTCTTGCGGACGAAGTCGGCGGCCTGGTCGGGATCGGTCAGCAGCATCTCGCGGGTCATCGTACCTTCGGCGCCGTGACCGTCCTCCTTGTCGCCCTTCATCGTCTCGAGCGAGCCAAGGCAGCCCAGCTCGCCTTCGACCGTGACGCCGATCGTGTGCGCCATGTCGACGACCCTCTTCGTCACGTCGATGTTGTAGTCATAGCTCGCGATCGATTTGCCGTCGGCCATCAGCGAGCCGTCCATCATCACGCTCGTGAAGCCGAGCTTGATCGCGGAGGCGCAGACATCGGGCGACTGGCCGTGGTCCTGGTGCATGACGACCGGAGTCCGCGGATAGCTCTCGACGGCGGCCTCGATCAGGTGCCGCAGAAATGCCTCGCCCGCGTATTTCCGCGCGCCGGCGGAAGCCTGCATGATCACCGGGCTGTCGGTCTCGGCGGCTGCGGTCATGATCGCCTGGACCTGCTCCAGGTTGTTGACGTTGAATGCGGGCAGGCCGTAGCCGTTTTCGGCGGCGTGGTCTAGCAACTGGCGCATCGAAACCAGGGGCATGGCGGACTCCTTGTGCGGACGGGCGGACTCGTTGCCGCCATTTTACTTCGATCCAATGCCGCGCCCGTCACCCGGATGGGCTACTCCCAACCGGGGGTGCGGTCATCCGGACGCGGTCACCCGGTCAGGCTCGGTGTTCACCGACCCTGACGATCTTCATCGTGTTGGTGCCACCGGATTTGCCCATCGGCTCGCCGACGGTGAGCACGATGAGATCGCCGAGTTGCACCTGCCCTTTTTCGAGCAACAGGTCCTCGGCGGAGCGCAGCACCGCGTCGCGGTCGTCGCCCTGCTCGAAATAGAGCGGTCGGACGTTGCGGAAGAGCGCCATCTTCCGCTGCGACGCGACCTCGGGGGTGAGTGCGTAGATCGCGCAGCCGCAGTTCTGCCGCGACATCCACAGCGCCGTCGAGCCCGATTGGGTCAACGCGGCGATCGCCTTGACCTTGAGGTGGAATGCAGTGAACAGCGCCGCCATTGCGACCGACTGGTCGATCCGCGTGAACGCGCGTGTCAGCACGTCGCGATCGAACTCGACGACCGCGGACTTTTCCGCTTCGACGCAGATCTGCGCCATCGTTTCCACGGTCTCCACCGGGAACTTGCCGGCGGCAGTTTCCGCCGAGAGCATGACCGCGTCGGTGCCGTCGAGCACCGCGTTGGCGACGTCGGATACCTCGGCGCGCGTCGGCACCGGGTGGTGGATCATCGATTCCATCATCTGCGTGGCGGTAATCGTCAGCTTGTTGGCTTCGCGCGCCATGCGAATCATCCGCTTCTGCAGCCCGGGTACCGCAGCGTTGCCGACTTCGACCGCGAGGTCGCCGCGCGCGACCATGATGCCGTCGGACGCGTCGATGATCTCGGCCAACGCGCCGATCGCCTCGGCCCGCTCGACCTTGGCAATCACGAGCGCGTGTCCGCCGGCGGCACGCAGGAGCTCGCGCGCCATCCGCAGGTCGTCCCCGGTCTTGGGGAACGATACGGCGAGAAAATCGGCGCCGATGATCGCCGCCGTTCGCACGTCGTTCATGTCCTTGGGGGTCAGCGCCGGCGCCGAGAGTCCGCCGCCCTGGCGGTTGATGCCCTTGTTGTTCGACAGTGTGCCTCCCAGCACGACACGGGTGACGATCCGCGGTCCGTCGACGGACTCTACGGAAAGCTTGATCAGGCCGTCGTCGAGCAACAGAACCGCCCCCGGCTCCACATCGGCGACGAGTTCCTTGTAATCGAGACCGACGCGTTCGCGGTTGCCGAGTTCGCATTCGGCGTCGAGCGTGAAGGTCTGTCCCGGCTCGAGATGAATCTTGCCTCCGGCCAACTTGCCGATGCGGATTTTCGGGCCCTGCAGGTCGACCATGACGCCGACTTCGCGGCCGAGTTTTTGCGCCGACGCGCGGACCTGTCGCGCGCGCTCGACGTGGTCTGCGGGGCGCCCGTGCGAGAAATTGAGACGGACAACGTCGACACCCGCCGCGAGCATGCGCAGCAGCACGTCAGGCGCGCTGCATGCGGGGCCCAGTGTGGCGACAATCTTGGTGGCGCGAGGCAAGCGGGAATCCGAATCGGCGGCATTGGCCGCGGCGATGGATGTTACGTGATTCCGCCGCGGCCCGGAATCCGCGGTGCGGCCACGACCCGCGAACCCGGAAGGCGGCGGGACTACGCCGAGGCTCCCTTACCCTCGCGCGCGCGTCTCCAGCATCGCCACAGCCGGCAGTGTCTTGCCCTCGAGGAATTCGAGGAACGCGCCACCGGCCGTCGATATGTACGAGATCCGGTCGGCGACGCCGAACTTGTTGATCGCGGCGATCGTGTCGCCGCCGCCGGCGATCGAGAACGCGCCCGATGCCGCGACCGCTTCGGCCAAGGCCTTCGTACCGGCGGCGAAAGCGTCGAACTCGAACACGCCGACGGGTCCGTTCCACACGATGGTGCCGGCCTTCGCGACTATCGTCTTCAGCACCGCCACCGAAGAAGGGCCGATGTCGAGGATCATGTCGTCGCGCTCGAGATTCTCGATCGCCTTCAGGGTCGGCGTGGCGCTCGCGGAAAATTCCTTCGCGCACACGGCGTCGACCGGGATCGGCACCTTCCCGGGGAACGCATCGAGAATCGCCTGCGCCTCATCGACGAGTTCGGCTTCGACGAGCGACTTGCCGACATGCCCGTGCGCGGCGAGGATGAACGTGTTGGCGATGCCGCCCCCGACGACCAGAACGTCCACCTTTTCCGCGAGCGCCTTCAATACCGTGAGCTTGGTCGAGACCTTCGAGCCGGCGACGATCGCGACCAGCGGCCGCGCCGGCTGCGCGAGCGCACGACCTAGCGCGTCGAGTTCGCCGGCAAGCAGCGGCCCGGCGCACGCGACGGGCGCGAATTTCGCGATGCCGTGCGTCGTCGCTTCGGCCCGATGCGCGGTGGCGAACGCGTCGTTGCAGTAGATGTCGCAGAGCGTCGCCATCTTGCGTGCGAGCGCATCGTCGTTCTTCTTCTCGCCCTTGTTGAAGCGACAGTTCTCGAGCAGCACCACCTGACCGGGCCGGAGCGCTGCGTGCCAAGCGCCGCCGTCGCCCCAGTCCTTGATGAGCGGCACCGGGACGCCAAGCAGGCCGGACAGCCTTTCGGCGACCGGTGCCAGCGAATCCGCCGCGCTCCATTCACCTTCCTTCGGTCGGCCGAGGTGCGAGGTCACCATCACCGAAGCGCCGCGAGCGAGGCAATCGCGGATCGCCGGCACCGAGGCGCGGATGCGCGTGTCGTCGGTAATCTCGCCATGGTCGTCCTGCGGGACGTTCAAGTCGGCACGGATGAACACGCGCTTGCCGCGCACGTCGACGTCCGAAAGACGGAGTATGTTCATTTCGCCGCCATCAGCGCGACGGTCGTGTCCAGCATCCGGTTGGAAAATCCCCATTCGTTGTCGTACCACGCGGATACCTTGACCAGCCGGCCCGACACCTTGGTCAGCGTCGCGTCGAATGTCGACGACGCGGGATCGTGGTTGAAGTCGACCGACACGAGTGGCGCCTTGTTGTAGTTGAGGATGCCGGCGAGCGGGCCGGCTTCCGCCGCCGCCTTCATGATCGCGTTGACTTCGTCGACGCTCGTGTCGCGCGCGGCGATGAACGACAGGTCGACGATCGACACGTTGATCGTCGGCACGCGGATCGCGTAGCCATCGAGCTTGCCGTTCAATTCCGGCAGCACCAGGCCGACCGCGGCGGCAGCGCCCGTCTTGGTCGGGATCATGCTCATCGTCGCCGAGCGGGCGCGGCGCAAGTCCTCGTGATAGACATCGGTCAACACCTGGTCGTTGGTGTAGGCGTGGATCGTCGTCATCAGGCCGTTGACGACGCCAATCTTCGCGTGCAGTGGCGCGACCAGCGGGGCGAGGCAGTTGGTCGTGCACGAGGCGTTCGAGATGACCGTGTGCGCAGCCTTCAGCGTGCCGTGGTTGACGCCGTAGACGATGGTGGCGTCGACGTCCTTGCCGCCGGGCGCCGAGAGGATCACCTTCTTCGCCCCGCCGGCGACGTGCGCGGAGGCCTTTTCCTTCGAGTTGAACAGGCCTGTGCACTCGAGCACGACGTCCACACCGAGCGACGCCCACGGCAGCTGCTTCGGATCGCGTTGCGCGAACACCTTTATCCGGTCACCGTTGACGACCATCGAATCTCCGTCGACGACGATCTTCCCGGAGAACTTGCCGTGCGCCGTGTCGTAGCGGGTGAGGTGCGCGTTGGTCTCCGGGCTCCCCAGATCGTTGATCGCGACAATCGCGAGGTCGTGTTTCTTCCCGCCCTCGTAGTGCGCGCGCAGGATGTTGCGGCCGATGCGGCCGTAGCCGTTGATGGCAACTTTGATGGTCATCGATTTCTCCGAATGGGTAAGTGACGAATCAATGGAACATGACCGGCGGCGAGCCGCAGATGGCGGCGAGCGCTTCGATTGCGCGCCAGCCGTATCCGACTTCGACGAGATCCAGGCCGTCCCACTGGAACGGCTGTTCGATCAGGAGTTCTGCGCCGAGATGCTCGTAGAATGCGCGCGCTGCGGCGTTTCCCGCGATGACCCAGGTCAAAAGACCGGTCGCGCCGTAGCTTCGCTGCGCGTCAACGACCGCGCCGACGAGGCGCCGTCCAACCCCGGCGCGTTGGAAGTCGCGGGTGAGGTAGATGGCAGTCAGCTCGGCGTCGAGGCCGTGCTTCGATTCAGCCAGCATGCTGCCGCAGGCGAAGCCGACGACGTTCGCGTCGCTCGCGGCGACGAACACACTGGTCCGATTCGGCGCCGCGGTCAGCACACGCAGCCACAGGGCCGCGCTGTCCTCGACCTTCATCGCGGCAAGGTAGGCGGCGGGAATCATTCCTTTGTAGGTCGCGCGCCACGCATCGACCCGCACCTGCGCGATGGCCGCGGCATCGGCGGGAACGGCCCGTCGGATGGTGATGGCGCTCAACACGGTGGGATCGGATCGGCACCGCGCGTGACGCCGGCCGCGGGCGCGGCGGTAACGTCCGGGGCTCGCTCGCGCGGTGCCGGTTTTGAACCCGATCCCTTCTGACTGCGTCCATAACCGTTCCGGGCTACCCGATTGTGGAACGTCGATCGCAGCATCATTGCCGCCTTGTGACGCTACGCCGCGACCACGCGTCGAGCGGTGGAGGTGACGGCGTCGATGGTGAAGCCGAAGTGGGGGAAGAGGGCGCTGGCGGGGGCGGACTCGCCGAAGCGGTCGAGGCCGACCACGGCGCCGCGGGCATCGTCGGTGGCGCCGACATAGGCGTGCCAGCCGGCGGAGGCGCCGGCCTCGACGGCGACGCGGGGAATGCCGGGGGGCAGCACGTGCTGGCGGTAGGCCGCATCCTGGCGCTCGAAGACGCTGGTGCAGGGCAGGGACACGACCCGGGCGGCGATGCCGTCGCTGGCGAGTGCGGTGCGTGCGCCCATCGCCAGCGCCACCTCGGAGCCGGTGGCCAGCAGCAGCACGCGGCGGGCGCTGGTGGGGTCCCAGTCGGCGAGGATGTAGCCGCCCTTGGCCAGGTCGGCCAGCTGGGCCGCCGCGCGCGGCTGGAAGGGCACGTTCTGACGGGTGAGCACCAGGGCGCTCGGTCCGTCGTGGCGGGCGAGCGCCGCCACCCACGCCGCGGCCGTCTCCACCGTGTCGCACGGCCGCCAGACGTCGAGCTGCGGGATCAGGCGCAGGCTCGCCGTGTGCTCGACCGCCTGATGCGTCGGCCCGTCCTCGCCCAGGCCGATCGAATCGTGGGTGAACACGAAGATGGTGCGCAGGCGCATCAGCGCCGCCATGCGCAGTGCGTTCCTAGCGTAGTCGGAGAAGGTGAGGAAGGTGCCGACATAGGGGATCAACCCGCCGTGCAGCGCGAGGCCGTTGGCAATGGCGCTCATGCCGAATTCACGCACCCCGAAGTGAATATAGTTGCCGTTCGCGCTGCGCGTCACCGGGGTGCTGCCCGACCAGTCGGTGAACACCGAGCCGGTCAGATCGGCGGCGCCGCCGATGAGTTCGGGCAGCTGCGGCGCCAGCGCTTCGAGCGCTTGTTGCGACGCCTTGCGGGTGGCCACACTGGCGCCCTTGGCCACCTGCGCGGCGATGAACGCCGCCGCCGTGGCGCTGAAGGTGGCCGGCAGCGCACCGGCCATGCGGCGCCCGAATTCCTCCGCCAGCGCCGGATAGGCGGCGCGATACGCGGCCAAGCGCGCCGCCCACGCCTGCTCCACCTGCGCCCCGCGCGCCCGGGCATTCCACGCCGCGTAGATCGACGGCGGAATCACGAACGGCGGATACGGCCAGCCCAGCGCCAGGCGCGCCGCCGCCACTTCCTTCTCCCCCAGCGCCGCACCGTGCACCTCGGCCGTCCCCGCCTTGGTCGGCGCCCCCTTGCCGATCACCGTCTTGCAGCAGAGCAATTGCGGCCGGCCCTGCTGCGCCCCATCGGCCACCGCCGCCGCCAGCGCCGCCGCCACCGCCGCCACGTCGTGGCCGTCGATCCCCGCCTGCACCTGCCAGCCGTAGGCAGCAAAGCGCTTGGGCGTGTCGTCGGTGAACCAACCCTTGGTCTCGCCGTCGATCGAGATGCCGTTGTCGTCGTAGACCACGATCAGCTTGCCCAGCCCCCAGGTGCCCGCCAGCGCCGCCGCCTCGTGCGATATCCCCTCCATCAGACAGCCGTCACCCACGAACACCCAGGTGCGGTGATCGACGATGGCGTGCCCCGGCCGGTTGAAGTGCGCGCCAAGCAAACGCTCGGCCAGCGCCATCCCCACCGCATTGCCCAACCCCTGGCCCAGCGGCCCGGTGGTGGTCTCCACCCCCAGCGTCAAACCCCGCTCCGGATGCCCCGGCGTCTTCGAGTGCAGCTGGCGAAAGCGCTGCAACTCCTCGAGCGGCAGGTCGTAACCGGTCAGATGTAACAGCGCGTAGAGCAGCATCGAACCGTGACCGTTGGACAGCACGAACCGGTCGCGGTCCGGCCACCCCGGATGCGCCGGATCATGCTTCAACTGCCCGCGCCACAACGCCAGCGCAATCTCCGCCATCCCCATCGGCATCCCCGGATGCCCACTCTTCGCCGCCTCCACCGCGTCCATCGCCAACGCCCGCACCGCGTTCGCCATCTCGGAATCGGAAACGATGTTGTCAACGGCGGCTGCAGCATTAGTCATGGCAGACGATCGGCTGAGGGAAAAGCGATTGATGTGGCGAGTGGGTTCGAACCGCGGCCGTCGCATCGCGCGACGCGCCGTTGCACTGCGGAGCAAACGTAAAATTATCGCGCCTGCGCAGGGATTGTGCAATAATCATATGTTTACATCCGTCGGTAAGATCAGGAACGGCGCCTGCCCTTCCGCCAGTGACGAACTGGGGTGGGGCTTTTTCATTACCAGGGGACGGCTAATGGACGGAATTCATCTGTTAGGCGAATGGTATGGCTGCCCGGCCGACACGCCCGAATTCACGCGCGCCGAGGCGCTGCGCGCGCTCTGCCTCGAAGCCAGTACCGCAGCGGGGTTGACGATCGTCGGCGAATCGTTTCACCAGTTCGAGCCGCAGGGCGTCACGGGAACGGTGCTGCTCGCGGAATCGCATCTCGCGATCCATACATGGCCGGAGCACGGCTTCGTCACGGTCGACGTCTACGTGTGCAATCTCGCGACCGACAATTCGCAGAAGGCGGAACACCTGTTCCGTGCGCTCGAGTCCGCGTTGAAACCACAGCGCACCCGGTTTCACTCGATCCACCGCGGAGGCAAGGATGCCTGACGAACCTCCCAAGCCGCCGGGCGAGGGGGCGGCCGCCGGCGACATCGTGCCGGGCGCGATGACCGAATATCTCACCGGCGAATGGGGCTTCTTCATCCGCTCGAAGCGGCAGTACGAGAAATTCACGTCGCCCTACCAGACGGTCGAGGTTCACGACACCGCGCATTTCGGCAAGCTGTTCCGGCTCGACGGCCATTTCATGACCTCCGAGATGGACGAGTTCTTCTACCATGAAAACCTCGTCCACATGGCGGCGCTGACGCATCCGCAGCCGGAGCGCGCGCTCATTATCGGTGGCGGCGACGGTGGCTCTGCCGAAGAGTTGCTGAAGCACCCATCCGTCAAGTCAGTGACGCTATGCGAAATCGACCTTGCTGTCGTCGACATCGCGCGCAAGTACCTGCAAAGCGTGCACAAGGGCTCGCTCGACGATGCTCGGCTCACGCTGCGAATCGAGGACGGCTTCGCGTACATCGGCGAGTCCGAGGAACAGTACGACCTTATCGTGCTCGACCTTACCGATCCCGGCGGGCCCTCCGAATCCTTGTACACGCAGGAGTTCTATCGCACATGCGCCGTGCGCCTGAAGCCGGTCGGCGCGATGACGTTGCACATCGCGAGCCCGATTGCGCATCCCGACCGCATCCGCGCTTGCCTTGCCAACCTCCGCGCGGCGTTTCCGCTCGTCACGCCGTATCTCGCGTCGGTGCCGCTCTACGGTGGCCTGTGGATGATGGCTTGCGCGTCGCAGACGCTCGACCCCAAGAGCGTTTCTGCGCGCGAGGTTGACCGGCGCATCGCACAGCGCGGGCTCTCGCGGCTGCAGTATTACAACGGCGACATGCACCGGGCCGCGCTGGCTCTGCCCAACTTCGTGCGCGACCTCGTCAGTTGACAATAGCCTGACCTCATCCTCGTTCCTGCCACGTAAGGGCCGGACCTGCACGTTTCCGGCCTGTCAACCTCGCCGAGCCCCCATCCGTCGTGGCCCGCGGAGGCGCCGCGAGGTCCCCTTGAACCGCATGCGAATTGCCCTCACGTTGAGCATGTGCGGGGCGCCAATGGCGGCAACCCGCGATGTGGAGGGAACATGGCGAGAGACGGATTCCCGACGTACCTGACGCACGCGATGAACGAAGCGGATTACGTGCTGATCGACGGCGTCGTGTTCGAGACCGAATACCTGCGTATTCCGGACAACGACACCGCGGCCGATGACATCGTGCTCGAGGCTCGTCACGGCGATACCGAAGTCGCGTTCACGCGCGGCGAGATCGACGGCGCCCTGAATCTGGGCGAGGGTGTCTATCGGCTCAAGTCGGGCGCGCTGCTCCGCTTTCTGTCCACAGCGACGGTGCATTGAAGCGGCGAGGCGAATCGGTTTCGCTATTTCACAACGAACTCGAACATGCCTGCGACTGCGCTTGGCTCCTTGCCCCCCGCCGGTTCCAGCGTCATCGTCAGCCGCTCGAGGGTTCCCCGCGGCGACCACGCGAGCACCGGGTCGCCCTCGACGCGATCGCCCTTGATGTAGATCTGCGTGGTCAATGCCGGCGCGCCGGCATTCGCGACCTTGACGTGCAGGTGGGGCGGTCGCCCGCCATAGGCGACGGGCCGGATCGTCTTGAATGCGTAGCGACCCTCCGCGTCGGTTGTTGCGACACCGTAGCCCTGGAAGTTGTCGTCGCGCGGCTCGCCGTCGTCCCCCGCGTGATGGTAGCGACCGAACACGTCGCATTGCCACAGTTCGACCGTCGCGCCGGCGAGCGGCTTGCCATCGCGCGCGATCACGCGGCCCGTGAAATACAGGCGCGTTCCCTGCGCCGTGGCATCGCGCCCGGCGACCCGCGTGAGATCCGCGTCGCGATCCGCTGACAGCGTCCGTGGATAAAACGGTCCTTCCGTCTGGCTCGGCGTTGGTGTCAGCAACGCGGGCTGCGCGCGAACTTTGGCGCTCCACGGCAGGGCCAACCCGACCCCGGTGGCAACGAGCGCATGCAACAGGCGGCGACGGAATATCGGCATGGCGTGGCGGTGACGGCGATCCGACATCTCGTCTCTCGGGTTGGCCGGTGCGGTTCGACCGTGACGCGGCGATCGAGGTTCCGCCGCACCGGACGGCTCATCCGCTGTAATGGCCGGGCGATCTCGATACGTGAACGCAGTTTCGCCTTATCGGCACGTCCGCCCTCTTGTATGTACAAGAGACCGCCCGGTTGACTCTCACTATCCATGCGCATATGCTCATAGGTATATGGAAAACCGCGCTTCGCTCCCTGCCACTCCGGCGCTACCCGGCGGCGACGCTCCCGAACTGGAGCCCGTCTTCGCGGCGGTGGCGAAGTATTTCGGGCTGCTCTCGGAGCCGACGCGCCTCAAGATCCTGCATACGATCTGCCGGTCCGAGCAGCACGTGACGGCGATCGTCGATGCCACGGGCGCCAGCCAGACCAATGTCTCGCGGCACCTTGCGCTCTTGCATCAGGCGGGGGTTGTGAGCCGGCGCAAGGTGCGCAACTCGGTTTTCTACAAGGTGGCGGACCCGATGTTCGCCGACGTATGTCGCACGGTATGCGTGCAGCTCGCGAACCGGATCGATGCGCGAGCGCCGTTGCGCGAGGAGCTGCTCGAGTTCGCATCACGGCATTGACCGTGTTGTCGTAACCGCGACGATGTCGCGCCGTTGGCAGGCGCGAAAGCGGGATAGAATCGCACGGCCCGGCCGCGCCGTTGCACGAATCGCCGTTGCATCAGGAGGAAACACATGAGCACCACGCGCAGGGATGTGCTGAAGACGGGCAGCGGCGTCACGCTGCTCGCATTGCTGTCGGCAGCAGGCTGGCTGAAGCCGGGCGAAGCCGCGGCGGAGGCTTGGAACAAGGCCGCGTTCGAGGCGAAGACGATGGACGAGACGCTGAAGGCGTTCGGCGGTGCCGCGCCGACGCAGAGCAAGGACATCGTATTCGTCGCCACACCCGACATTGCCGAGAATGGCGCCGTCGTGCCCATCGGCGTGACGAGCTCGATTCCGAAGACCGAGTCGATCGCGATCCTGGTCGAGAAGAATCCGAACGTACTGACCGCCAGTTTCGACATCCCAGCCGGTACCGAGCCGGCGATCACGACGCGCGTCAAGATGGGCCAGAGCTCGAACGTCTACGCGTTGGTGAAGGCGGATGGCAAGTACTACGTGGCCGCGAAGGAAATCAAAGTCACCCTCGGCGGTTGCGGCGGATAACGGAGAGACGGTCATGGCAGATCCGATGAAGATCCGGGCGAGCGTCGTCGGCGATTCGACCGAGGTGAAGGTGCTGATGAATCACGAGATGGAGACAGGCCAGCGCAAGGATGCGCAGGGCAAGGTGATCCCCGCGTGGTTCATCCAGACGGTGACGGCGACCTGGAACGGCAAGACCGTGCTCAGCGCGCAGTGGGGCCCGGCGGTGGCCAAGAATCCCTTCCTCGCGTTCAAGTTCAAGGGAGCCGCGAAGGGGGACAAGATCCAGATCACCTGGGTCGACAACAAGGGCGAGAAGCGGACCGACGAAGCCGTGATTTCGTGAGGCACACTGGTCGATGACAAGGCGCGCGGAAGACGCGTCGACAATGGCAGGCGTTCGAAGTTGGCGCGCCCTTCCTGGAGGAGGATTCATGCGAGCGTTTCGACGGCAAGCCGTGCGTGGCATGGCCCTCGCACTATTCCTTGCGGCACCTGCGGCGCTTGCCCAAGGCAGCACGGTCGACGAGATTGCCAAGTACCGCGCGGCATTGCAGGACGGCAATCCCGCCGAGCTGTGGGAAGCGCGCGGCGAAGGGCTGTGGAAGCAGAGTCGCGGCCCGAAGAACGCGTCGCTGGAACAGTGTGACCTGGGCCTCGGCCCCGGCGTCGTCAAGGGTGCCTACGCGCAGCTGCCGAAGTATTTTGCCGATGCCGACCGGGTGATGGACCTCGAGACCCGGCTCGTCTGGTGCATGGTCGCGCTGCAGGGTTTCACCGAGGCCGACGCGAAGAAGAGCCCGTATGGGGGGCCCGGTCGCAAGGCGGACATGGAAGCGCTGGTCGCGTTCATAACGTCCGAATCGCGCGGCGTGAAGATGAACGTCGGCGTGGCCCATCCGAAAGAGCAGGAAGCCTACCGCCAGGGCGAAAAGATCTTCTACTTCCGCGGCGGCACGCACGACTTCGCGTGCGCGACCTGCCATGCCGAGGACGGAACGCGGATCCGGTTGCAGGACCTGCCCAATCTCACGAAGATCGAAGGCGCGCAAAAAGCCTACACCACGTGGCCGGCCTATCGCGTATCGCAGGGCGAATTGCGCTCGTTCCAGTGGCGGCTCTACGACTGCTTCCGCCAGCAGCGCTTCCCCGAGCTCGTGTTCGCGTCGGACGCCTCGATCGCGCTGACGATGTTCCTCGCCCGGAATGCCAACGGCGCGGCATTCGCGGCGCCGGCGATCAAGCGGTGACGAAAGGCGACGCCATGCGACGTGCTCACCTGATGACTGCACTTGCCGCCGTGTTGGGGCTGCCTGCGGTTCTGTTCGGCTGCGCAACGGCACCGACCGATGCCGAGGTGGCCGCCCGGGCCGCCGCGACGATGAAGGGCTCGTTCAAGGAGCAGGGGCAGGCGAAGCTCGATCGCCTCGATCAGGACGACACGCAGAAGAGCTGCAGCGCGTACGCCGGCAAGGCGCCGCCGAAGGACGTCGCGGAGCGGATCGAGAAGGCAAACCTGGCGACGATCAAGTGGCCTGCCGATGGCAAATACGTCGGCGACTGGAAGAACGGCGAGAAGATCGCCCAGGAAGGGCGCGGGATGCAGTTCTCCGACGACCCCGCAGGACCGGTCGGCGCCAACTGCTACGCCTGCCACCAGCTCTCGCCGCAGGAGCTGTCCTACGGGACGATCGGTCCCAGCCTGTACCGGTTCGGCAAGACGCGCGGCGACACCCCCGATATGCAGAAGTACGCGTATGGCAAGATCTACAACGCCGAGGCGTACAACGCCTGCACCAACATGCCGCGCTTCGGGCACAAGGGGATTCTTACGGAGCAGCAGATCAAGGACGTTGTCGCGCTGCTGATGGATCCGGCCTCGCCGGTGAACAAGTGACGCGGATGTCCGAGAGCAAGACGCGAAGCGTCGCAGCGATCGGAAACAGCCGCGTCATCCCCGCGCACGCGGAGATCCAACCACCGATCCGGTTGTTCAAGAACGGCCCGCCACGGGACGGGCCGCGTTGGCGGCAGCCCCGTCATCTACGCGAACGCGGGAATGACGGCATTGTCGTGTTCGCAAGACTGCCGTGAACCGCCGCGAGTTTCTCCACGCCGTCGCTGTGGCCGCCGTCGCCGGTCTGCCTGTCGACAGCCGCGCCGCACTCGACCTTTCCGCCGGCGCGCGGTTCTACGACGGCATCGAGCGCTTCGGCAACGTAAGCCTGCTGCATTTCACCGACTGCCACGCGCAGCTGTTGCCGATCCGCTTCCGCGAGCCGAACGTAAACCTCGGGCTCGGCGACGCGCGGGGACGGCCGCCACATCTCGTCGGCGAGGCGCTGCTCAGGCACTTCGGCATCCAGCCCGCCACGCGCGAGGCGCACGCGTTCACCTATCTCGATTACGTAGAGGCGGCAAAGGCGTACGGGCAGATGGGCGGCTTCGCGCACCTCGCGACGCTGGTCAAGAAGTTGAAGGCGTCGCGGCCCGGGGCACTTCTTCTCGACGGCGGCGACACGTGGCAAGGCTCCGCCACGGCGCTGTGGACGCAAGGTCAGGACATGGTCGACGCGCAGAAGCTGCTCGGCGTCGACGTGATGACCGGCCACTGGGAATTCACGCTCGGCGCGGATCGCGTGAAGGTGGTCGTCGATGGCGACTTCGCGGGCAAGATCGATTTCGTTGCGCAGAACGTGAAGACCGCCGACTTCGGCGACCCGGTGTTCCCGCCGTACGTGATCCGGACGGTGAACGGTGTTCCCGTCGCCATCGTCGGGCAGGCGTTTCCCTATACGCCGATCGCGAATCCACGCTACTTCGTCGCCGAGTGGACGTTCGGCATCCAGGACGACAACCTGCAGAAGGTGGTCAACGAGGCGCGCGGCAAGGGTGCGCACGTCGTGGTGCTGTTGTCGCACAACGGGATGGACGTCGATTTGAAGCTCGCAACGCGTGTCACCGGGATCGACGCGATCCTCGGCGGCCATACGCACGACGGCGTGCCGCAGCCCACGCTGGTCGCCAATGCGGGCGGCCGCACTTTGGTCACCAACGCCGGCAGCAACGGCAAGTTCCTCGCCGTACTCGACCTCGAGGTCAAGAGCGGCAAGGTCGCCGATTTCCGCTACCGGCTGCTACCGGTGTTCTCCGCGCTGTTGCCAGCCGAGCCCGAAATGGACGCGCTGATCCGCAAGGCACGCGCACCGTACGCCGCGAAGCTCGGCGAGAGGCTCGCGATCACCGAGGGTTTGCTCTACCGCCGCGGGAATTTCAACGGCACCGCCGACCAGCTGATCCTGGACGGACTGATGGCGGAAAAGAATGCGGAGATCGCTTTTTCCCCGGGCTTCCGCTGGGGGACGACGTTGCTGCCGGGACAGGCCATCACCTACGAGCACCTGATGGATCAGACAGCGATCACCTATCCGTACGTGACGGTCAACGAGCTTACCGGCGAGACGATCAAGACGATCCTCGAGGACGTCGCCGACAACCTGTTCAATCCGGACCCGTACTATCAACAGGGTGGCGATATGGTCCGTGTGGGCGGCCTGCGCTACGCCATCGACCCGGCGGCGAAGATGGGGAGCCGCATCACGGGGATGAAGCTCGCCGGCAAGCCGCTCGACGCGGCGAAGAAATACAAGGTCGCCGGGTGGGCGCCTGTTTCGGAGGAAGCGAAGGCTGCTGGCGGCGAGGCGATCTGGGACGTGATGGCGCGCTACCTGCGCGCGAAGAAGACGATTCCGCAGCTCTCGCTCAACCTGCCGAACGTCGAAGGGGTGGCCGGGAATCCCGGTATCGCCTGACGCACTTCCTCAACGCTTCTCCGTGGGCAGGCCGAGCAACGCGCGCTGGTCCGGCCGCGGCGCGGTCTTGAACGCGTAGGCGCGCAATTCGAATGCCTCGGCGAGCTTCAGCACGATCGCGTGTCCGAATCCCGCCTGCTGCAGCGCCTGGAAGAGCGATTTTGCGGTGAAGCCGGTCTTGTGCGCATAGAAGTCCTGTCCCGAACGCTCGATTTCGACGCCCCATCCGTACAGGACATCGCGCGGCGTAATCGGGCCGGCCGGCGACGTGTAGAGCACGTCCTCGATGTCCATTCCGCTCGTGACGACCCGTTGCATCACCGAGTCGAGGTCGGGTACCCGGATCTCGGCGAATCCGTCGTCCTTCAACACGTGCAGGAACCCGCGCAGGACGCGGCGACCGTCGTGCTTGTAATAGTGCTCGAGATTGTGTGCGCAGTAGACGGCGTCGAACTGCACTGCGGCGAGAGACGTGAGCTCGCGCGCGTCGCAGACGACATCGGGCTCGCCGCGCGGATCGATGTCGAGCAGCAGGTGCTCCCAGCCCGCGTAATACGGTGGAATCGGGATCGTCTTGCTGTTGCCGCCGACGTTGAGGACTCGCATGGATTGCCGCCCGGGCCCGTCAGCGTATGACGACCCGCGCGAACTTGCGCTTGCCCGCCTGCACGACGACGGTTCTCCCGGCGGGGATCGCCAGACTCTTGTCGGCGACGACGTCGCCGTCGACCTTGAGCCCGCGCTGCGCGATCAGCCGCAGCGCCTCCGACGTCGACTCCACGATCCCGGCCTGCTTTGCGAGCTGCGCGATCGGTATTCCCCTGCCTGCGGTCTGCAGCGTGACCTCGGGCATGGTCTCGGGTAGCGCGCCGCCGCGGAACCGCGCCTCGAATTCGGCAAGCGCGTGTTCGGCCGCAGCCGGTGAATGGAACCGGGTGACGATTTCCTGCGCCAACAGCACTTTGGCGTCGCGTGGATTGCGGCCTGCGGTGCACTCGCGCTTCAACTTCGCGACGTCACCCTGCGGCCGGAACGACAGCAGCTCGTAGTAGCGCCACATCAACGTGTCCGAGATCGACATCAGTTTGCCGAACATGTCGTTCGCAGGTTCGGTGATGCCAACGTAGTTGTCGAGCGATTTCGACATCTTGTTGACGCCATCGAGGCCTTCCAGGAGCGGTAGCGTCAGGATGCATTGCGGCTCCTGCCCGTAGTGGCGCTGCAGCTCGCGGCCGACCAGCAGGTTGAACTTCTGGTCGGTGCCGCCGAGTTCGACGTCGGCTTCGAGCGCGACCGAGTCGTAGCCTTGCGCCAGCGGATAGAGGAATTCGTGGATCGCGATCGGCTGGCCGCTTTCGTAGCGCTTGCCGAAGTCGTCGCGCTCGAGCATCCGCGCGACCGTGTAACGGGCGGCGAGCCGGATCATGCCGTCGGATCCCAGCGGTAACAGCCACTTGGAGTTGAACGCGACCTCGGTCTTCGCGCGGTCAAGGATCAGGAATACCTGGTCGGTGTAGGTCTTCGCGTTGGCCTCGATCTCTTCGCGTGAGAGCGGCGGGCGCGTCACATTGCGCCCGGTCGGGTCACCGATCAATCCGGTGAAGTCGCCGATCAGGAAGACGATATGGTGGCCGAGGTCCTGCAGCTGGCGCAGCTTGTTGAACTGCACGGTGTGGCCGAGGTGCAGATCGGGCCGCGTGGGGTCGAAACCCTCCTTGATCCGGAGCGGCTTGCCGCGTTTCAGCTTGGCCGCGAGCTCGCCCTCGACCAGCAGCTCGTCGGCGCCGCGCTTGAAGACCGCAAGCTGGTGTTCGATGTCAACGGGCATGGCGGCGGGGACGGTGGTTGAACGAACCAAGGGACGAGGCAGGACAGCGGGTGAGCGCCGCGAATGCCTCCCGAATTCCCGCGTACCGGGGCATAGGCGGCGGGCATCGCCCCAACCAGAGGGTGCCTGGGCGGCGTTTTGCTAGAATCGCGCCGTCGCTTGCCACCCATCGGTCAATGACCACACACAGGATGCGAATCTTAGCGCAAAGCGCACTCGCCGCCGCCGGTAGGGCCGCGCGGGCGCTGACAGTGGGGCAATGGTTCGCCGTCGGCGTGCTGGCGCTGTCCGGAGTCGCCGCATTCGGCCTGGCACCGGGCACGACGCTGGAGTCGGTGCCCACGGCGACAATCCTGCGCGACCTGAACCGCCCGGCGCTGGCGCCGCTCTCGGCCGCCGAAGGTGCGGGCTACTGGCGCGAGGAGCGGGTTCGCCGTGGCGACACCGTCGGGAGCGTGCTCGTGCGTCTTGGCGTCGATGATCCGGACGCGCTCGCCTTCCTCTCCAGCGACCCGGCTGCGCGGCCCTTGTATCAGCTGCGGCCGGGCAAGCCGCTCACCGTCGAAATCGATGGCGACGGCGCACTGCGGCAACTGCGTTTCGTCACTGGTAATGGAACGCTGCTCTCGATCGCGCGCGCCGGCGAGCGATTTGCCGCAGTGTCGGCTCCCGCCGCGACCGAAGTGCGCTGGTCGATGGCGGCCGGGGAGATCCGCTCGTCGCTGTTCGGTGCCGCCGATGCGGCGGGCCTGCCCGATACCGTGACGCTGCAGCTCGCCGACGTGTTCGCCGGCGACATCGATTTCTACAAGGACATCCAGCGCGGCGACAGGTTTGCCGTCGTTTACGAAACACGTTATCTGGACGGCGAGGCGATCGGCGCGGGCCGCATCGTTGCCGCGGAATTCGCGAATCGCGGCAAGACGTTCCAGGCTTTCCTGTGGCGGGATGCGGATGGCAGCGAGAGCTATTTCGAGGCCGACGGTGCCGCGCTCCGCGGCGCGTTCCTGCGCTCGCCGATGGAGTTCTCACGCGTGACGTCGGGTTTTTCGAATGCGCGCTTTCACCCGATCCTGCAGACGTGGCGGGCCCACCGTGGCGTTGACTATGCGGCGCCGGCGGGCACCCCGGTGCGTGCGACTGGCAACGGCCGCGTGCAGTTCGCGGGCGCTGCGGGTGGGTACGGCAAGCTGATCCAGGTGCAGCATGCCGGGGCGTTCTCCACGCTCTACGCGCACCTTTCGCGCATCGCTTCCGAGGTCAAGCGTGGCGCGCGCGTCACGCAGGGCCAGGTGATCGGGTTCGTCGGGCAAACCGGGTGGGCAACGGGTCCGCACCTGCACTACGAGTTCCGCGTGGACAACGTGCAGCGCAATCCGCTGACCATTGCATTGCCGGCCGGCGAACCCCTTCCGGCTGAGAAGCGGAGCGCATTCGCCGCGCGCATCGAGCCCGCCATCGCGCAGCTCGCGCACGCACGCCTGCTCTCCGGCGCGCTGTTCGCGGGCGCCGAGTAAGCGGCCCGAGGCGGGCCGGCGCCGCCCGCTCGCCGCGATGGGCCGCGAACTCTACGCCGGCGTGATGTCGGGCACGAGCCTGGACGGGGTCGACGCGGTCATTGCCGAATTCGCGCCGGCATCCGGCCGCGCGTGCGAGTTGCTCGGTGCGGCGGCGCGACCGTTTTCGCCGCGGTTGCGCGACGAACTGTTGGCCTTGCAGCGCCCGGGTCCCGACGAACTCGCGCGCGCGGCGCGCGCGGCGAACGACCTGGCCGATGCGTACGCCGAGGCGATCGCCGCGGCGCTCACTGCCGCGGGCGTGGCCGCCGCGGATCTCGCCGCCGCCGGCATCCACGGGCAGACGTTACGCCATCGCCCCGACGAGGGCTGGACGCTCCAGCTCAACAATGCTGCCCGCGTCGCCGAGCGCATGAACATCGCCGTGGTCGCGGACTTTCGCAGCCGCGATATCGCCGCGGGTGGGCAAGGGGCGCCGCTCGTGCCGGCGTTTCACGCGGCGCTGTTCGGTGCCAGCATGCATCGCGTCGTCGTCAACCTCGGCGGGATCGCCAACCTCACCGATCTTCCGCCTGGCGGACCGGTGCGCGGATTCGATACGGGTCCGGGCAACGTGCTGCTCGACCTCTGGCACGCCCGTCATCGCGGTGGCGTGTTCGATTGCGACGGAGCATGGGCGCGAACAGGGCACGTGGACGAGGCGTTGCTCGCGACGATGCTGGTCGACAGCTTCTTCGCGCGCATCCCGCCGAAGAGCACGGGCCGCGATCTATTCAGTCCCGAATGGCTGGACACGAAGCTCGCGCTGCGTCGCGTCGCACCGGCCGATGTGCAGGCGACACTTATCGCGCTGACGGCGCGGACGGTCGCCGATGCGATCCGCGCGCACTGCGCCGGCGCGTCGGATGTTCTGGTGTGCGGTGGCGGCGCGAGGAACCGGGTGCTGACTGGACGCGCTGGTGCGCGCGCTCGCGCCGCGCCCGGTGGCGACCACGGTCGCGCATGGCGTTGCCGTCGAGCACGTCGAGGCACTGGCGTTCGCGTGGCTCGCGCGGGAGGCGCTCGCCGGCCGTCCGGGCAACCTGCCGGCGGTCACCGGCGCGCGTGGATTGCGGGTACTCGGGGCGATCTACCCGCGCTGACAAAAAACACAGGGGCCACGCGGGCCCCGTTGTCATCACCGCGATGTGCGGCGTCAGGCGGAGAACGACGAACCGCAGCCGCAGGTCGTGGTCGCGTTCGGATTCTTGATGACGAACTGCGCGCCTTCGAGGCCCTCCTGGTAATCGATTTCGGCACCCACCAGGTACTGGTAGCTCATCGGGTCGATCAGCAACGTGACGCCGTTCTTGACGAGCGACGTATCGTCGTCGTTGACGACCTCGTCGAACGTGAAGCCGTACTGGAAGCCCGAGCAGCCGCCGCCGGTGACGAACACGCGCAACTTGAGTTCGGTGTTGCCTTCCTCTTCGATCAAGGATTTCACCTTCTCAGCCGCGCTGTCGGTGAAGATCAGCGGGGCGGGCATCTCGGTCATATCGTTCATCAATGCTCCTTTGCGCTCCTGGTGGGCGCCATTATCGCATTTCCGGCCCGGCTCGCCGCAACCCTGCCGCCGATAGGGTCGGTCAGGGCTGCGGCCGGGGTTTCACCCCCCCGGTCGGAAAATTCTAATCGGGCACCGCCCGCTTCAATTCGACCACCGAAGCCGATCCGGGTTCGGCGTGATTGAGCCGTCCCTGGATCACGGCGCCGACGTGCATTTCGAGCGTTTTGTACGTTACATCACCGGCCACCTTGGCCTTCGGCTGCAACTCAAGGTAATCGTTCGCCACGACCGGCCCGTTGACCAATCCGTTGATGACGACGTGCGAAACCCGGATCTCGCCATCCACACGCGCCTGCTCGCTGATGACCAGGGTTCCCGGTTCACCGGTGGCTGACACGTTGCCGTGGACTTCGCCGTCGATCCGCAATCCGCCGGTGAAGCTGATGTCGCCATGGACAACGGTACCGGCGCCGATCAGGCAGTCGATGCGCTTTTGCGGCGGCGTGGGCTTCTTGCGGTTGAACATGGGTCCTCCTTAGGGGATCACAAGCGTCCGGGTTGCGCGTGGGCTCGCTTGGCCCGATTCGAACGCGCGGGCGATCACCGACCGCACCTGGGCGCCGGGCGGGACCTGGATGGTTCCCTCAAGCCGCTGATAATACTTGAATTTGAGCTTCATTGCCGAAGCGGACTCCGGTTGGTCCTCGGGCAACGTGATGGCGACGGGGCGCGGCACGGCTGCGCCAGTCGCGGCCGGCTGCACGGTCAAGTGGAGCGTGAGCGTCCCGTCCAGCTCATCGCGGGGATTGCCGCCGCGCACGACAAGCAGGGTGTAGCGGTACATGTCGTCACGCTCGCGTTCGACCGTAAGCCGCTGGATCGACAGCGCGCCCTGCTTGTTCGAATCGGCGACGAGCTTCTGCAGGAACGTGAGCTCCTCCTTCAATTGGGCGTTCTCGTTCGCAAGCTCGGTCGTCTGCTTCGACAGGGTCGTCTGGGCGCCCTGCGTCATAGCCAACTCGCTCTCCAACTGCGAATTCCTCGCTCGCAGCTGCGCGGCGTCGGCCCGTACCCGCGCGTTGTCGTCTTCAAGTAGCGCCAGCTTCGCCTCGATTTCCTTGCGGTTGAAGCCGCCGAAGATCTGCCCGAAGTCGAATCCCCACCACCACATGCCGCCCACGACCGCCAGCAGTACGATGCCGACCACGACCCGCCAGGGCCACGGCAGGTGCGAGCGCACCGACATCCGTGGCGCATCGATGCTGAAATGCTTGAAATATTGGCGCGCCCGGCGCCACGAAACGGGCATCGGCACCGCGCTTCCCCGGCCTACGGCAGCACGGGCAATGCCGTCAGGCCTGACGTTTCAGGTAATCCGAACAACAGGTTCATGTTCTGAATCGCCTGGCCCGCGGCTCCCTTGACGAGATTGTCCTCGACCGCGAGCACGACCGCCGTGTCGCCGCCCTGCGGGCGATGGACCGCGATCCGGCACACGTTTGCCGCGCGCACCGAGCGCGTATCGGGGGTCGAGCCTGCGGGCATCACGTCGACGAACGGCTCGTCAGCGAAACGCTCTTGGTAGAGCGTCTGCAGGTCGACGTTCGGGTCCGTGAGCCGCGCATACAACGTCGCGTGGATGCCGCGGATCATCGGTGTGAGGTGCGGCGTGAAAATGACGCTGACACCGGTCTTGCTCACGCCGGCCAAGCCTTGAACGATCTCCGGATGATGCCGATGGCCGTTTACGCTGTATGCCTTGAAGTTGTCGGAGGCTTCCGCGAAGAGCAGGCCCATCTCGGCCTTGCGCCCGGCACCCGAGACGCCCGACTTGCAGTCGGCGATCAGATGCCCGGCGTCGACCACACCCGCCTCGACGAGCGGGAGGAAACCCAGTTGCACCGCGGTCGGGTAACAGCCGGGATTACCGACGATGCGTGCCTTGCGGATCGCCTCGCGATTCATTTCCGGCAGGCCATAGACGGATTCGGCGAGAAGATCGGGACAGGCATGCGGCATCCCGTACCACTCTTGGAACACGGCCGCATCCTTGAGCCTGAAATCGGCGGCGAGGTCGATGATCTTGGTGCCGGCAGCAATGAGCTCGCGCGCCTGCCCCATCGCGACGCCATGCGGCGTGGCGAAGAAGACGACATCGCACGCGGCGAGATCGGCGTCGGCCGGATCGGCGAACGCAAGGCCATGCGTCCCCCGAAGGCTGGGAAACATGTCGGCGACCTTGGTGCCCGCGTCCTTGCGCGACGTGATGGCGCGGACATCGGCCTCCGGATGCGAGGCAAGGAGGCGCAGGAGCTCGACGCCCGTGTATCCGGTGCCGCCGACGATGCCGATCTTGATCATGGCTGCCTGCTGCGCATGGGGTTCGATTCTAGCATTGGGACTCTCGTCTTATGACGACGGCATGAGTGCGGGGTTCCCCCAAAAGCGCGAAAGCCGCCTCGCGGGCGGCCTTCGCAGGGGAGGGTGAGAGGATCAGCGCTTCGAGAATTGCTTGCGCTTGCGCGCCTTGTGCAGGCCGACCTTCTTTCGTTCGACCTCGCGCGCATCGCGCGTGACGAGGCCCGCCTTCGACAGCGTCGGCTTGAGTTCCGCGTCGTAATCGATGAGGGCCCGGGTGATGCCGTGGCGCACCGCGCCCGCCTGCCCGGATTCGCCGCCGCCTTCGACATTGATCATGATGTCGAACGTCGCTTCGTGATTGGTGAGCTTCAGCGGCTGGCGGATCACCATGCGGCCGGTGTCGCGGGAGAAGAACTCGTCGGCCGGCTTTTCGTTGACAACGATCTTGCCCGTGCCCTTCTTCAGGAACACGCGGGCAACGGCGCTCTTGCGGCGGCCGGTGCCGTAGTAGTAGTTACCGATCATGGCAGGTCAGAGGTCCAGGGTTTTCGGTTGCTGTGCCGAATGCGGGTGCGCGTCGCCGGCGTAGCACTTGAGCTTCTTTAGCATCTGCGTAGCCGAGGGGCCCCTTGGGCAGCATGCCCTTGACGGCCTTTTCCAGTACGCGGCCGGGAAAGCGCGCCTGCATCTTGGCGAAATTCGTCGTCGCAACGCCGCCGGGGTAGCCGCTGTGGCGGTGGTAGAGCTTGTCTTCGGCCTTGTTGCCAGTGACGCGGATCTTCTCGACGTTGGTGACGACGATGAAGTCGCCGGTGTCCATGTGCGGCGTGAAGATCGGTTTGTGCTTGCCGCGCAGGCGCAGCGCGATCTGGCTGGCGAGCCGGCCCAGCACCTTGTCCGTGGCGTCCACCACGAACCAATCGCGCTGGATGTCCTGCGGCTTGGCGGAAAACGTCTTCATTGCGGTGAAAGCCCTGGTCGGGTCAACTCGAGCGAAGCCGATAATAATAGCCGATTTCAGTGCGGCCGGTCAAACCGCGGCACGGCGGCGATTGGGCCGCGACGGGCAGCTTCCAGGATCCGCCGCGGCGGGGCGACGACCAGAATACTTCCCGCACCGTCGGGAAATCGCGCAGCACGAGAAGCGCGTAGGGACCGGCGGCCCGCCACGGCGGCTTTCGCGATCGCGAGCGCGGACCTGTTGCGTTGCGATTTCACCGCAAGAGATAAAAACGGGCGCGGCAGAAGCCGCGCCCGAGTATTCCACCCTTGGAGGAGGAAGGGGGAATGGCCCGCCACGGAGAAGGAGGAATCTCCGCGATTGCGAGCGCCTTCATGGTCGCATATTGCAGCGCACAACGCAAGGTTGTACTGCAATGCGGCAAGGGGGACAATTTACGTCCGAAAGCATTCCGAAATCGCTAGTGAGTGAACACTCGCTTACCGAATACCCTTCAGCATTCGACAGGCCCTAAGGAATTCGATCCATGAAAACCAGGGTCAAGTGGCACGAGGGCGTCAGCTTCGTTGCCGAGTCCGGCAGCGGCCACGCACTGGTAATCGACGGCGCCCCCGAGCACGGCGGGCGCAACCTCGGCGTCCGGCCGATGGAACTGGTGCTTATGGGGGCGGCATCCTGCACCGCATTCGATGTCGTGATGATCCTGAAGAAGGCGCGCCAGCCGATCGCCGACTGTGCAGTCGAAGCCGAAGCCGAACGCGCGCCCACCGACCCCAAGGTGTTCACGCAAATCCACCTCAAGTACGCGTCGCCGGCCGCGGTCTCGATCCGGCATCAGGTCGAGCGCGCGGTGAAGCTGTCGAAGGACAAGTACTGCTCGGCGACGCTGATGCTTGCGAAGACCGCCGAGATCACCTACGAGATCGCAGTCATCGACGGCGATCGGGTGCCGCCTCCGGCCTGACCCCCCACACGGTTCACGCCAACGCAGATCGGGCAATGCAGTGCCCCGAAGCCGGGACCTATACTTTGCCCGGCTCGCTACCCAGCAGACGGATCAGGCTCGAGGTATCCCAGCGGCCGCCGCCCTGCGCCTGCAACGCGGGCGTAGAACTGGTCGACCAGCGCCGTGACTGGCAACGCCGCGCCGTTCGTGCGCGCCTCGGCGATGCAGATGCCGAGATCCTTGCGCATCCAGTCGACGGCAAAGCCGAAATCGAACTGGTCGGCCACCATCGTCTTGCCGCGGTTGTCCATCTGCCACGACTGCGCGGCGCCCTTGCCGATCACGTCGAGCACCCGCAGCGACATCGAGCCCGGCCTTCGACGCGAAATTGATGCCCTCCGACAGCGCCTGCACCAGGCCCGCGATGCAGATCTGGTTGACCATCTTGGTCAGCTGGCCGCTGCCCGGGCCGCCCATCAGCGTGACGGCCCGCGCGTAGTGCGCGAGCACCGCCTCGGCCCGCGCGAACGCGTCGGCGTCGCCGCCGACCATGATGGTGAGCTTGCCGTTCTCGGCGCCTGCCTGGCCGCCCGACACAGGCGCGTCGAGAAAGCCGACGCCGTCTTGCCGTGGCCGCCGCGTAGACCTCACGCGCGACGCTGCGCGGAGGCCGTCGTATGGTCGACGAGAACGGTGCCGGATTTCATCGCGTGCAGCGCTCCGTCCGCGCCCAGCGCGACCGCGCGGACATCGTCGTCGTTGCCGACGCACATCAGCACAATGTCGGCGCCGGCCGCGGCGGCGGCCGGCGACGAGGCCGCACTTGCCGCCATGCTTCTCCACCCATTTCGCGGCCTTTGCCGCGCGTCCGGTTGTAGACCGTGACGCGCGTGGCCCGCGCGCGGCGAGATGTCCTGCCATCGGGTGAGCCCATGACACCGAGACCGAGAAACGCGAGCTTGCTGCTCGATTCCATCGTTCGACTCCTGGTTTCGGCTACGTGCGAGGAGCGCAGGCGCGCAGCCAGAGCTTCGATCCGTGCGCAGCGACGCGCGCGCGGCGATGGCCGCGCGCACCTGCTCGGGTGCGGTGCCACCGGGATGATTGCGGCTCGCGACCGATCCCTCGAGCGTCGAGCACGACGAAAACGTCGCTGTCGATCATCCGGCGCAGAAGCGCTGCAGCGTCGTCAGCGGCAGATCGGCGAGGTCGCGGCCTTCGCCCTCGGCGTGGCGCACGGCCAGCGCGACGACCTCGTGCGCGTCGCGAAAGGGCATGCCCTTGCGCACCAGATAGTCCGCGAGATCGGTCGCGGTCGCGAAACCCTCGCGGCCGCGTCGCGCATGCGCTCGGCGTCGACCGTCATGCCGGCGGCGACGAGGTCGGTCATGATCGCCAGGTGTCGGCCGAGCGTGTCGACGATGTCGAACACCGGCTCCTTGTCCTCCTGGTTGTCCTTGTTGTACGCGAGCGGCTGGGCCTTCATCAGCGTCAGCAATGCCACGAGCTGGCCGACCACGCGACCGGTCTTGCCGCGCACGAGTTCGGGCACGTCCGGATTCTTCTTCTGCGGCATGATCGAGCTGCCGGTGCAGAAGCGGTCGGCAAGCGCGAACGAAGCCGAAGCGCGGGCTCATCCACAAGAACGAGTTCCTCGGCGAACCGTGACAGATGCAGCATCACGAGCGTGGCCGCGGCCGCGAATTCGATCGCGAAATCGCGATCGGACACGGCGTCGAGCGAATTCGGGCACAAGTCCGTCGAAACCGAGCGCCTTGCGCGACGTGCTCGCGGTCGATCGGGTAGCTCGTGCCGGCCAGCGCCGCGCGCCGAGCGGCAGCCGGTTGACGCGCCGGCGGCAGTCGGAGAAGCGCTCGACGTCGCGCGCGAGCATTGCGTCGTACGCGAGCAGATGGTGGCCGAAGGTGACCGGCTGCGCGACCTGCAGGTGCGTAAAGCCCGGCATGATCGTGTCCGCATGCGCTCCGCGAGATCGAGCAGCGCGCGGCGCAGCGCGATGAGGTCGCCTCGACGAACTCATCGATCGCCCCGCGCAGCCAGAGCCGCAGATCGGTCGCGACCTGGTCGTTGCGCGAGCGAGCGGTGTGCAGCCGCTTGCCGGCGTCGCCGATGAGGGCCGTCAGCCGGTCCTCGATGTTGAGATGAACGTCCTCGAGGTCGCGCGACCACGCGAACTCCCCGCGCGCAATTTCGCCGCGAATCGTCTCCATCCCGCGCTCGATCGCGGCGAGATCGTCCGCAGACAGCACCCGGACGCCCGCGAGCATCCGGGCGTGTGCCAGCGAACCCTCGATGTCGACCTCGGCCAGCCGCCGGTCGAAGTCCACCGATGCCGTATAGCGTCTTACCCGCTCGGCGACCGGCTCGCTGAAACGGCCCGACCGACCGCGGGCAGTGGCGTCACGGGGCGGCTTGGAGACGGCCATGGCGATGGGTCGGATCCAGAGCGGACGGGAACGAAAAGATACGGTCTGCGCCTGATTGCGCGGTGATTGGGCGGCGCGGCTTGCCTCGCCCGCGGCGCTTGCCGACAATGGGCACACCGCTGTCCGGCCCTGGCATCGCGTCGAAGCGCCGTTGTTCGGCACGAAGCTTGCATGCGGCCTCCGACATGCGGACGATTATAAGACAAAACACCGTGTCCCCCGCGCTGCCCGACTTCCGCAACCTGGGAACGATCCTGCGCGTCGTCGTCGCCGTCAACGCGATGGCGGCGGTGGCGGCTTTGGTCGAGCAGCCCCGACCCGAACTCTGGCTGGCCGAATTCATGGCCAACGCGGGCACGCTGGAACCCAACCTGCTGCTCGTGCTGGCCATCCTGTACGCTTGCAGCCATGGCTCGCGCGCCAGCCGTATCCGACCGGCGCCGGCCTGGTCGCGACGGTGACCCTGGTGTCCGGCATCGCGGTCCACGCGCTGGTCAACTGGATCGTGCCGCTCGCCACCCGGCGCGCTGCTGCGCCACCTGCTGCTGGCGCTGCTCCTCGCCAGCGCGTTGCTCGCCTATTTCCACCTCCGCGCGAAGGCGCTATCGCCGGCGATCACCGAGGCGCGGCTGCAGGCGCTGCAGGCGCGCATCCGCCCGCACTTCCTGTTCAACAGCATCAATGCCGTGCTGTCGCTGGTGCGCACCGATCCGCGCCAGGCGGAAGTCGCGCTGCGAGGACATGGCCGACCTTTTCCGCGTGCTCATGCGCGACAACCGCGATTTGGCCCCGCTCGCCGACGAGGTCGAGCTCTGCCGGCAATATCTCGCCCTCGAAAAGCTGCGTCTTGGCGAGCGCCTTCAGGTCGAGTGGCATCTCAACAGCATGCCCGGCGATGCGTTGGTGCCGCCGCTGGTGTTGCAGCCGCTGCTCGAAAACGCCGTCTACCACGGGATCGAGCCGTCGAGCGAGCCCGGTGTCCTCTCGATCAACATCTTCTGCAAGGGCGGCGACGTCCATGCGATCCTGCGCAACCCGTACCAGACCAAGGGTGGCCGCCATCATGCCGGCAACAAGATGGCGATTGCCAACGTACGCGAGCGGCTAGCCCTGCACTTCGACGCCGAAGGCTCGCTCGAATCGAAGGTCGCTGCCGAAACCTACGAAGTGCACTTGCGGATGCCATACCGGCCCGTGCGGGCGGCTGCGGCGCCGCGTGTCGAGGCGTCGCGGCCCACGGCGATCAAGCCTGGCGGGAGGCCGCGAAGCGGCCGCGCGCGGCGACCAGGGACGCGTCGAGCGCGTGCAGATCCAGACGGGCGGTCGGAGGGCGTCCCATGGGTGAATCGCCACTACGCGTGCTGATCGTCGACGACGAGTCGCCCGCCCGGCGGCGGCTGCGCGAGTTGCTCGACGACTGCACCGGTGCGCTTCCGCTCGCGGTCGTCGGCGAGGCGGCAAGCGGCCGCGAGGCGATGGACATCCTGCACACGGTGACCGCCGATCTCGTGCTTTCCGACATCCACATGCCGGAAATGGACGGCCTGGAGCTCGCGCGCCACCTGCTCAAGCTGCCGCAGCCCCCTGTGGTGATCTTCACGACCGCGTACCACGAGCATGCGCTGCAAGCGTTCGACGTCAGCGCTGTCGATTACCTGATGAAACCGGTGCGCGTGCAGCGCCTGCTCGGTGCGCTGCAGAAGGTGCCGCGGCTGAAACCGCTGTCGACGGCCAAGCTCGACGAGTTGCCGGCTGCCGCGCGGCGGTTCCTGTCGGTCACCGAGCGCTCGCGCGTGGTGCTGGTGCCGATCGAGGAAATCGTCTACCTCAAGGCCGAGCTCAAGTACATCACGATTCGCACCGCGCAGCGGGAGCACCTGCTCGAGGAATCGCTGACCCGGCTCGAGGAGGAATTCGGGACCCGTTTCGTGCGCGTGCACCGCAACTGCCTCGTCGCGCGCGATTTCATCCGCGGCTTCGAGCGTTGTGTCGGCGACGAAGGCGACGCGCATTGGGAGGTTGTACTGAAGGGCGTACCGGAGACGCTGCCCGTGTCGCGCCGGCAGCAGTTCGTCGTCCGCGAGATCGGCCGCGAGAATCAATAGGAAAGGACGACGCGGAAGCAAGGTAGGCGAAGGCAGGTGCCGGCCGCCCACGGTGGGTTAGACTTCTGCACTTTCCGCATTCTCGTCCGCTCTTCCTGCAAGGTATTTCCGAAACGGGACACCAGCTCGATGAATGGTCCCCGCACGCTGATCTGCGGCTCGCTCGCGTACGACACCATCATGGTGTTTCCGGACCGCTTCGCGCGCCACATCCTCCCCGATCAGGTGCACGTGCTGTCCGTGTCGTTCCAGATCGGCGAGATGCGCCGCGAATGGGGCGGTTGCGCGGGCAACATCGCGTACAACCTGAAGGGCCTCGGCGGCGAGCCGGTGGTGATGGCGACCCTCGGCGACGATGGCGCGCCGTATCGCGAACGGCTCGCGTCGGTCGGCATCGCGGCGGAAGGCGTGCGCACGATTCCCGGTACCTATACGGCGCAGGCATTCATCATCACCGACCTCGACGACAACCAGATCACCGCGTTCCACCCGGGCGCGATGAACAGCTCGCACGAGAACCGCGTCGGTGACGTCGCCGACATCGCGCTCGGAATCGTTGCGCCCGACGGCCGCGACGGAATGCGCGCGCACGTCGGAGAGTTCGCGAACGCGGGCGTCCCGTTCATCTTCGACCCCGGACAGGGGCTGCCGCTGTTCTCGGGTCCGGAGTTGATCGAAATGATCGATGCGGCAACCTACGTTGCGGTCAACGACTACGAGGGCCGGCTGCTCGCGGAGCGCACGGGGCTGCCTCTGCCCGAAATCGCGCGGCGCGTCGACGCGGTGATCGAGACGCTCGGCGGCGAGGGGTCGCGTATCCATGCCGGCGGCCGCACACTGGCGATCCCCGCGGTCGGACCCGAAGCGCTGATCGATCCGACCGGCTGCGGCGATGCCTACCGTGCGGGCCTGCTCTACGGGATCGGCCGCGGCTGGGCGTGGGAAAAGACGGGCCGTCTCGCGGCGCTGCTGGGCGCGCTGAAGATTGCCGCGCGCGGTGGCCAGAACCATCGTGTCAACCGCGAATCCGTCGGGACGTCATATTACGAAAAATTCGGCGAATATCTCTGGTGAGGAGCGCATGACGATCCTGAATCTGCGCAACATGGCTGCGCTGGCACTTGGTGCGCTGGTCCTGCTCACCGCCGGCTGCGCGACGCCGCCGAAGGGCGACACGTACTACGCGGGACAGACGCTGCGGGCACAGGCGGTGGAGCTCGGCGTGATCGAAAGCCTGCGTCCGGTGCAGATCCAGCAACCGCAGTCGGGCGTGGGCACCGTCGGCGGTGCGGCGCTCGGCGGTATTGCCGGCAGCACGATCGGCGGCGGATCGCGAGCCAACGCGGCCGGCGCCATCGCGGGCGCGATCCTCGGCGGCATGATCGGCAGCGCGATCGAGCACGATGCGAGCAAGGCCAATGGCGTCGAGATCACGGTCCGTCTGGACTCCGGCAAGATGATCGCCATCGCGCAGGCAGGCACCGGCGAGGAGTTCAGGCCGGGGGACCGCGTCCGGGTGTTGTCCGACGGTTATACGACGCGCGTTTCGCCCTGATCTTTGTGCCGCCGCGCACGCTATTCGCTCGGCTTTGGCGTCATGGCCGAGCGTCCCGGCACTTGATACACGCGCCGATCGACTAGCCTGATCGCCGTCAGCGTTCCGCCCCACAGGCAGCCCGAATCGAGCATGAGGAGGTTCGGCGCGAGCTTGAGTTCGAGTGTGGACCAATGCCCGCAGACGATCGTCTTGCCGGCGGAAGCGCGTGCCTCGTGCTGGAACCACGGACGGAAGCCCTCCGGCGCCGTGCCCGGGCCCCGTTTTTCCCTGAACTCCATCGTGCCGTCGGCCGTGCAGAAGCGCAGCCGCGTGCAGGCATTGACGATGACGCGCAGCCGGTCGAAGCCTTCGAGATCGTCGCGCCACGCGCACGGCTGATCTCCATAGAGCGCGGCGAGGAAGGCGTCGGCGCGCTCGCTCGCGAGCATGGCCTCCACTTCGCGCGACAGCATCAGCGCGGTTGCCGGCGTCCACTGCGGCAGCAGGCCGGCGTGCACAAGCAGGTGCTCGCCTTCGATGACGACGAGCGGGCGGGACATGAGCCAGTCGATCAGCAGGTCGCGATCGGGCGCGGCAAGGATCGGGGCGATCGTGTCCTGCCGATGCGGCCGTGCGTGGCCCGCGGCGACGGTCAGCAGGTGAAGGTCGTGGTTGCCGAGGACGGTAACCGCGGCGTCGCCGAGCGCCTTGACTTCGCGAAGCACGGAGAGCGAATCGGGACCGCGGTTTACGAGGTCACCGACGAGCCACAACCGATCCTCGCGTGGCGAGAAGGCGATGAGTTCGAGCAGCTGGCAGAACTCGGCGTGGCATCCCTGGATGTCGCCGATCGCGTAGAGACTCATGGAATCGATGTCCGCGTGGCGGAGATCCCGCAATCGCGGAGGCAGAAATTGCCGCGAATCTTAGCATTCGCCGCGTCGCGATCCTTCCCGCTCGATGTCGTCCCCGCTCAATGCCGGGGAGCGCGGAAAGGCCGCCGCCAGCGAACGCACGATGCCTCTCAAAGCGATGCTCGCGGTCCGCGCCGAGATCTTCGGCGCACCCACGCGGTGGCGTAGACTCTCTGTTGCCGCGGCACTGTCACGGTGACGCGCCAGGCGCGATGGCGGAAGGAGAACGGACCGATGAGCGAACATTACGACGCCATTGTCATCGGAACCGGGCAGGCCGGGCCCTCACTCGCGGTGCGTCTCGCGCAAGCCGGGCGCAAGACGGCGATCATCGAGCGCAAGCGCTTCGGTGGCACCTGCGTCAACAACGGCTGCATCCCGACCAAGGCGCTGATCGCGAGCGCGCGCGCCGCGCATGTCGCTCGCACCGGAATTGGCTGGGGTGTTATCGTGCCCCACGGGATCCGTGTCGACATGCCGGTGGTCAAGGCGCGCAAGGACGCCGTGGTCCGGCGCTCGAACGAAGGCGTAACGCGGTGGCTCAAGTCCACGCCCGGCCTTACCGTCATCGACGCGCACGCGCGCTTCGAGGGGCCGCGCACGGTCCGCGCCGGCGACGCGCTGCTCGAAGCACAGCAGATCTTCATCAACGTCGGCGGGCGCGCGGCGGTTCCGGCAATCGAAGGTATTGCCGACGTCGCGTACCTCGACAACGTGTCGATGATGGACGTCGACTTCCTGCCGCGGCGGCTGATAATCATCGGCGGCAGCTACATCGGGCTCGAGTTCGCGCAGATGTACCGTCGCTTCGGCAGCGACGTGACGGTGATCGAGATGGGGCCGCGGCTGATTGGCCGAGAGGACGCCGAGGTGTCCGCCGCGATCCAGGGGATTCTCGAAGGCGAGGGGATCGCGATTCGGCTCGATGCCAAGTGCGTCGCGGTGCGCCGCGAGGGCGACGGAGTGGCAGTCGGGGTCGAATGCGAAAGCGAGCCCCGCGAGATCACCGGCTCGCATCTGTTGCTCGCGACCGGCCGGCGACCCAACACCGACGACCTCGGGTGCGAGCGCGCGGGCATCGCGCTCGACGAACGCGGTTACATCGTCGTCGACGATGCGTTGCAGACCAGCACGGAAGGGATCTGGGCGCTGGGCGACGTCAACGGACGGGGAGCATTCACGCATACGTCGTACAACGACTACGAGATCGTCGCCGCCAATCTCCTCGACGGCGAAGCGCGGCGGGTAACCGATCGCATCCCCACCTATGCGCTGTTCATCGATCCGCCGCTCGGGCGCGCCGGCATGACCGAACGCGAGGCGCGCGAGACAGGGCGCGCCCTGCTCGCCGCCACGATGCCGATGACGCGGGTCGGCCGCGCGAACGAGCGCGGCGAGACGGCCGGCTTCATGAAAGTGCTGGTCGATGCCGAAACGAAGCGCATCCTCGGTGCCTCGCTGCTCGGCATCGAGGCCGACGAGGTGATCCACTCGCTGCTCGACGTCATGTACGCAGATGTACCGTATTCGGTGATCCGGCGGGCGATGCACATCCATCCGACGGTCACCGAACTGGTCCCGACACTATTGGGCCAGCTGGCGCCGTTGCAATGATCGCGCCGTGTTTGACATTCGGCGCGGGTTCCGGATAATTGATCCTGCGCCGATTTGAGCTTCAGCTTGCGGGCGCGTAACAAATTCCGCTAAAGCGAGGTAAGGGTGTGGTCCGAGGTCTTCCGCGGGCGCATCCACCCAACCCGTTCAGCGGTCGCCGAACGGGTTTTTTGTTTTCGAGGTAGCCATGAGCGTCAACAAGCCGGGCCGCGGCTTCACCACCGCGATTCTGCACTCCGACCGCGATGCCGGCGTCGAGCACGGCGCGCTGCACAAGCCGCTGCACCTGTCGGTGGCCTACGGTTATCGCGACGCGCGCGAGCTCGCGGCCGTATTCCAGGGCCGGGCGCAGGGCTACGCGTACGGACGGCAGGGCAATCCGACCGCTGCCGCGCTGGAGGCGAAGGTGACGGCGATGGAGGACGGCATCGCAACCGTCTGTTTTGCCACCGGCATGGGCGCCATCGGTGCGATGCTGATCGCGCTGACCCGCGGCGGTGACCACATCGTCGCGAGCCGGTACCTGTTCGGCAATACGGTGAGCATGCTCGGCACGCTCGCGGCGCACGGCACGCAGGTGAGCTTCGTCGACGCCACCGATGTCGCGGCGGTCGAGACTGCAATCACGCCGGCGACCACGCTCGTCTTCGTCGAGACGATCGCGAACCCCCGGACGCAGGTCGCCGACCTCGCGCGGATCGGCGCATTGTGCGCCGCGCGCGGCATTCTCTACGTCGTCGACAACACGATGACCTCGCCGGCGCTGTTCCGGCCGAAGTCAGTGGGCGCGGGCCTCGTCGTCAACGCGCTCACCAAATACATCGGCGGCCACGGCAATGCACTCGGCGGTGCCATCTCCGACACCGGCCTGTTCGACTGGACGCGCTTTGCTAACATCGCCGACACCTACAAGTCCGCGAAGCCGGCGCTGTGGGGCATCACGCAGCTGCGCAAGAAGGGCTTGCGCGATTTCGGCGCGACGCTTGCCGCCGAGCAGGCGCACCACATCGCGGTGGGCGCCGAGACGCTGGCGCTGCGGATGGAGCGCTGTTGCGCCAACGCGCGTGCACTCGCCGATTCGCTCGCGGCGCATCCGAAGATCCGCGCCGTCCATTATCCCGGCCTCGCGAGCCACCCGCAGCATGTGCGGGCAAGGGAGCTGTTCCGTGATTTCGGCAGCCTTTTCTCGTTCGAGCTCGACGAGCGCATCGACTGCTTCGACTTCCTCAACCGGCTGCAGATCGTCGTGTCGTCGTCGAACCTCGGCGACAACCGGACGCTCGCGATTCCGGTGGCGCACACGATTTTCTGGGAGATGGGAGCCGAGCGCCGCGCCGCGATGGGCATCGCCGACTCGCTGATCCGCATCTCCGTCGGCATCGAGGATCGCGATGACCTGATCGCGGATTTCATCCAGGCGCTGGGCTGACGCCCGCCTGTTACTTGCCAAGTCTGCGGTGCACCACTCCGGTGTCAACGCCATGGGGGCATCGGTCGCTCAAGGCTCCGATCGCGGGGACATCCCGCATGCGGCCGTCCTCAGCGTCGAATTCGAGGTAGCTGCCGTGGTCGTACCAGTCGGCGAGCACGAATCGCTCGCGCTCGCGACCGTCGACGACGAGATGATGGCGCGCAGGACGGTGCGTGTGGCCGTGGATGATCCGGGTCACGTTCGCCGCACGGAACGCCGCATCGACCGCCTGGGGCTCGACATCCATGATTTTCTCGGGCTTGGCCGCCGTCGCCAAGCGGCTCCTGCCGCGAAGCCACCGCGCGATGCCGCGGCGCCAGCCGTACGGGAGCGCGAGATATCGTCGCTGCCACCGGGAATCGTGGGCGATCCTGCGAAAGCGCTGATACCCGACGTCGGCGGTGCACAACTCGTCGCCGTGGAGGAGCAGCGTCGGGGAGCCACCCACGCTGACGACGATCTGCCCGGGAAGGAGGGTCGCGCCCGACGCCCGCGCAAAACGCTCGCCGAGCAGGAAATCGCGGTTACCGGTGATCACGCCCACGGCCACACCGGTGTGGGTAACTTCGGCCAGGGTCGCGGCGACGTCCGCTGCAAGCGGCTCGCGCAACTGGTCATCGCCGATCCACACGTCGAACAGGTCGCCCAGCACGTAGATACCGGCGGCGGCGCGCGCCGGACCGGCGCAGAACGCATGGAACGCGTCGACCAGCGCCGGCCGCTCCGGTGACAGGTGGAGGTCGGAAAGAAACAGCGTCGGCTTCACGGGGTCAGCGTGGCGTTTTCATCGCCGCTGCCTCGGCGAACCCGCGGAGCCTCGCGTTCACCCCGGTCTTCCGGAGCCGCGTCGCTTCAACCGGTTTCCTCGGCGCGGGTGACGACAACGTCGTCGCGCGGGACGTTCTGGTGGAAGCCGCTGTTGCCGGTGGCGACCGCCTTTATCCGGTCGACGACGTCCTGTCCGGCGACCACCTTGCCGAATACGCAATAGCCCCAGCCTTGCGGGCTCGGCCCCTTGTGGTCGAGGAATTCGTTGTCGGCGACGTTGATGAAGAACTGCGACGACGCCGAATGCGGCTCCGACGTGCGCGCCATCGCGACCGTGTATTTCCGGTTCTTGAGGCCGTTGCCGGCCTCGTTGCCGATCGTCGCGCGCGTGGGCTTCTGCTTCAGCCCCGGTTCCATGCCGCCGCCCTGGATCATGAAGCCGTCGATCACGCGGTGGAAGATCGTGTTGTCGTAATGGCCGTCGCGAACGTACTGGAGGAAGTTCGCGACCGTCTTCGGCGCATTTTCGGCATCGAGCTCGAGCGTGATGTCGCCGTGATTCGTGTGCAGGATGACCATGGCGCGTCCCTATTTGGCGTCGACAACGACGGCCTTGTTGATGATGACCTTCTCGACCGGCACGTCCTTCGGGAACGGCCCGCCGGAGCCGGTGGGCGCCTTCGCGATCTTGTCGACGACGTCCATTCCACTCACGACCTTGCCGAACACCGTGTAGCCGATGCCGCCCGGATCCGGCGAGCGAAAGTTGAGGAACTTGTTGTCGGCGACATTGATGAAGAACTGCGCGGTCGCCGAATTGGGGTCGCTGGTCCGGGCCATCGCGATCGTCCCCGGCACGTTGAGGAGACCCGCCTTGCTCGACTGCTCGGCCTCGTTGGCGACGGGCGGCTTCGTCGGCTTCTGCATGAAGTCCGGGGTGAAGCCGCCGCCCTGGATCATGAACCCGGCGATCACGCGGTGGAACTGGGTGCCGTCGAAGTGCTTCGCCTTCACGTAGTCGAGAAAATTGGCGACAGTCTTCGGCGCGGCGTCGGGGTAGAGTTCGACGCGGATCTTGCCGGCGGTGGTGTCGAACTCGACTTGCGGATTCGCGGCGAAGGCGGGAAAGGCGAATGCGGCGGCCAGCGTGGCAATGGCGATCAGGAAGGGACGGCGCAACATCGATGCACTCCTTGTTGGTTGGAACGGAAAACGAATGCCCGCGCTACGGCTTCGGCGTGGCCGCGAGCAGCTCGCGCGCCAGCACGAGCTTCGCAGCGGCGGACTTGTTCGTGCGGTCGAGCTTCGCGGCGCGATCGTACTCGGCGGCGGCGAGCCGCGTGTAGATGTCGCCCAGGTTCTCGTGTGCGACACCCCAATCGGGTGCCGATTTGATTGCGGTCTCCAGCGCCACGCGCGCGCTCTCGTACTCGCCTTTCTGCGCGTAGAGTACCGCGAGATTGTTCCATGGCTCGGGAAGTTCCGGGTAATCCTCGGTGAGACCGGCGAAGGTCGCGATCGCGGCGTCGCCCTGGCCCTGCTCCGATTGCACGACGCCCTTGAGGAAGCGTGCCTGCGGCTCGCGCGGGCGCTGCGCCAGCAGCACGTCGAGCGTGATCAGTGCATTGGCGTACTGCTTGTCCTTGACGAAGGCGGTCGCCTCCTTCAGGCCCGCGCCATACTGCTTGCGCGTCTCCTCGGTGAGGTCGCGACCGTCCTGCGCATGGACTGCAGGCACAACCGCGGTGGCGAGCGCAAGCAATACGAGGAGGACGAAGCGGCACATTCGGCGGACGGGATCCCGGGCGGACGCTATACGGTCGGGGGGCGTCGAGCGTCGGGCCGCGAGATTCTAGCAGGAACGGGCAGCCTCGCCGGCGAGCCGCGCGACGGTTGCCTCGATCAGCCGCCGGGCGATGGAAACGCTCGGCGGCAGCACCGGAACAGCGTCGTGCGCGAACCAGCGCGCTTCGGCGATCTCGGTCTTGTCGAGCTTCAACTCGCCGCCTGCGTACTCGGCGGTGAACGCGATCATCAGCGAATGCGGGAACGCCCACGACTGGCTCGCAAAGTACGTGATGTTGCTAACCTCGATCCCGACCTCCTCGCGCACTTCGCGCCGGATGCAGTCCTCGATCGTCTCGCCGGGCTCGACGAAGCCCGCGAGCGCGCTGAACATCGCCGGTGGGAATCGGTGCGCGCGGGCAAGCAGCACCTCGCGGCCGCGCGTGACCAGCACCATCATCGCCGGCGACACGCGCGGATACGCGATCTGGCCGCAGGCGGGACACTCCTTCGCGCGCTCACCCGTCTTGTCGCGCGTGGGCGTGCCGCAGCGTCCGCAATACCGGTGTGTCGTATCCCAGTCGACGATCTGGAAACCGCGCGCGGCAATGGCGAGCAGCGGCTCGGGCAGCGAAAAGAACAGCGGGCGCAGGCCGGAGTAGCGCCAGCCCGCCGGTTCAGGCGCGTCGTCGGCGAGACGAACGGCAACGCACTCGATGCCTTCCAGCGTGCCGAGATAATGCGGCGCGCCCGTGAGGCCGAGCGGCGCGAGATCGTCCCACGTGGGCAGCCTCGGCGGCGGTTCGCCGGATGCACCGCCCGACACCAGCAGCTTGCCGTCGCGAAACACGAACGCGATGGCACCGGCGGACAGCGCTGCGGGCAGCACATGCCCGGGCGTGAAGCCATCCGGTGTGTGCACGGAGGCTGCGCCCGTGGCTACGCGAGCTTGAGCGGCAGGTTGCGGATCCGCTTGCCTGTTGCTGCCGCGAGCGCGTTGGCGACTGCGGGTGCGATCACCGGAACGCCTGGCTCGCCGACCCCGGTCGGTTTGTCGGTGGACGCGACAATGTGCACCTCTACCGCCGGCATCTCGTTGATCCGCAGTATCGGGTAATCGTGGAAATTCGCCTGTTCGACCGCGCCTTTGTTCAGCGTGATCGCACCGTGGAGCGCCGCCGACAGCCCGAAGCCGATGCCGCCCTCCATCTGGGCGCGGATCACGTCCGGGTTCACCGCGATCCCGCAATGCACCGCGCAGACGACGCGGTCGACCCGGAAGGAGTTGTCCTTGCCTACGGTCACTTCGGCGACCTGCGCGACCACGCTGTTGAACGATTCGTGCACCGCGACGCCGCGGCCGCGCTTCTCGCCGGCCTTGCCCGGCGCAAGCGGCGTGCCCCACCCCGATTTCGCCGCGGCGAGGTCGAGTGCCGCGAGATGCTTCGGATGCTTCGCCAGTAGCGCGCGGCGAAACGCGACGGGATCCTTGCCGGCCGCAACCGCCAGCTCGTCGATGAAGGTCTCGGTCGAGTAGGCGGTGTGCGTGGAGCCAACCGAGCGCCACCACAGCACGGGCACTCCGACCGTCGGCGAATGGAGGTCGACCTGGAGGTTCGGAATCCCGTAGGGCAGCGTCGAGGCGCCCTCGACGCTGGTCATGTCGATACCGTCCTTCACCATCATTTGCTCGAACGGCGTGCCGACCAGAATCGACTGGCCGACGATCCGGTGCTGCCACCCGACGACGTCGCCGGTTGCATCGAGCCCCGCCTTCAGCCAGTGCACGTAAGCCGGACGATAAAAGCCACCCTTCATGTCGTCCTCGCGCGTCCACACGAGCTTGATCGGAACGCCACGCTTGCCCTGTGCAGCGAGCGCCTTGGCGATCGACGCCGCCTCGATGATGTAGTCGCCGACGGGATTCGCGCGCCGTCCGAAGCTGCCGCCCGCGTAGAGCATGTTGAGCTTGACCTGCTCGGGCTTCAATCCCACGACCTGCGCCACCGCGGCCTGGTCCCCGGTTTGGAACTGCTCGCCGTTCCAGACTTCGCAGCTCCCTTCGTCGAGCCTGACCACGCAGTCGAGCGGCTCCATCGCCGCGTGCGCCAGATACGGGAACTCGAACGTCGCCTCGAATTTCTTTGCTGCACCGTCGATCGCCTTCGCCGCGTCGCCGTCGTTGCGCGCGACCTTGCCGGGTGTCGCGGCGAGCTTCCGGTAATCGGCGAGGATGTCCGCCGACGAGGACGTGATCCCGGTCGTGTCGTCCCACTCGACTTTCATTGCGTCGCGCCCCTTCTTCGCGGCCCAGAAGCTGGTTGCGACGACGGCCACCCCGTTGGGCACCTGGACGACATGGCGGACGCCCGGGAATCCCGAGATGCTGCTGGCATCGAAACTCTTCACCTTGGCGCCAAAGCGCGGCGGATGCGCGACGACCGCGGTCAGCATGTCCGGCAGCTTGACGTCCTGCGTGAACGTCGCGGTGCCATTCGACTTCGCCTTCGAATCGGTCCGTGGCACGTGCTTGCCGATGTAGACGAAGTCCTTCGCCTCCTTGAGCTTCACCGTCGTCGGCACCGGCTCCTTCGCCGCCGCGGTGGCGAGCTGGCCGAAGGTCGCCTTCTTCCCGTTGGCGTGAAACACGACGCCGTTCTTGACCTGGATCGAATCGGCAGGGACGTTCCATTGTTTCGCGGCCGCGGCGACCAGCATCGCGCGCGCGGCGGCGCCGGCCTGTCGATACTGCTCGAACGAATTCGCCATTGCGGTGGAGCCGCCGGTGCCCTGCGCCGGCCCCCAGAACAGGTTGTTGTAGAGCTTGGCGTCGGCGGGCGCGCCGGTGGCGCGTACCTGCGACCACGCCGCGTCGAGCTCTTCGGCAACCAGCGTCGGCAGCCCGGTATACGTGCCCTGGCCCATCTCGAGATGCTTGACGATGACGGTGACGACGTTGTCGCGGCCAATCGTCAGGAACGCGTTGGGCTCGAACACCCCGCCGGCAGCGCTGCCGACGGTCTTGCCGGGACCGGATGCCTGCGCGACGGTGGGGCCGGACCAGATGCCGAGCGTCAGCCCGGCGCCGGCGGCTGCGGTCACCTTGAGGAAGACCCGGCGGTCGATGGTCGTTGCCGGGAGTTGAGTGCGAGGGCGCATGCGCATCGGGTTCATCGCAATTCTCCGGTCAGCCGAGGCTCTTCGCCGCTTCGTGAATTGCGGCGCGGATGCGGTTGTAGGTGGCGCAGCGGCAGAGATTGCCGGCCATCGCCGCGTCGATGTCGGCGTCGGTGGGCTTTTTCTTCTTCCCGAGCAGCGCCGCCGCCGCCATCACCTGCCCCGATTGGCAGTAGCCGCATTGCGGGACGTCGAGCTTCTCCCAGGCGGCCTGCACGGCTTTCGCTTCTTTCGATTTCAACCCTTCGATGGTCGTGACTTGCGTGTCAGGCTTGAGCGATGACAGCGGCGTCTGGCATGAGCGGACCGGCTCGCCCTCGATATGCACGGTGCACGCACCGCAGAGCGCCATGCCGCAGCCGTACTTGGTCCCGGTCAGGTTGAGGTTGTCGCGCAAGACCCAGAGCAGCGGCGTGTCGCCTGGAACACTGGCGCTGATGTCGACGCGACTCTTGTTGACAAAGAACGTGGGCATGGAATCTCCGCTGCAATCGAAATTGAAGGATGGAGGACCGCGAAACAAATAATGATAGGCCAAACGCTGCTGCCGCCCAAGCTGCCAGCACAGAAAACCCTGCGCGGGTCGCGGGCTTGCAAAGCCGGCAAGCTATAATCGACATTTGTCACGACGGACTCTACCTCATGGAAGCCGAACGCCTGAACCAGCTCACCGCTACGCTCGCGGACCTCAAGGCGCGCACCACCGACCTGCGGAGGTATCTTTGACTTCGACGCGAAGTCGGTGCGGCTGACCGAAGTGTCACGCGAGCTCGAGGATCCGAAGATCTGGGACGATCCGAAGCGCGCACAGGAGCTGGGCAAGGAAAGAAAGGCGCTCGAAGATGTCGTTCACGCGCTGACCGCTCTGGGCACTGGAATCAAGGACGGCGCGGAACTCTTCGAACTCGCCCGCGCGGACGCCGACGACGCGACGTTGAATGCCGTTGCTGCCGACGTCGAGGTTCTCGAGCGGCGTGTCCGCGAGATGGAATTCCGCCGGATGTTCAGCAATCCGCTGGATCCGGCCAACTGCTTCGTCGACATCCAGGCGGGCTCGGGCGGCACCGAGGCGCAGGACTGGGCGGCCATGCTGCTGCGGATGTATCTCCGCTACTGCGAGCGCAAGGGGTACCGGACCGAGCTGCTGGAGGAAACGCCGGGTGAGGTGGCCGGCATCAAGAGCGCGTCGGTCAAGGTCGAGGGCGACTACGCGTACGGCTACCTGCGCAGCGAGGTCGGTGTGCATCGGCTCGTCCGCAAGAGCCCGTTCGATTCCAACGCGCGGCGCCACACGTCGTTCGCCAGCGTGTTCGTGTATCCGGAAGTCGACGACTCGATCGAGGTCGAGATCAATCCCGCCGACTTGCGGATAGATACGTTCCGCGCGTCCGGCGCCGGCGGCCAGCACATCAACAAGACGGATTCCGCGGTGCGCATCACGCATCTGCCGACCAACATCGTGGTCCAGTGCCAGAACGACCGTTCGCAGCACCGGAACCGCGCCGAGGCGATGGCGATGCTGAAATCGCGGCTGTACGAGTTCGAGCTGCGCAAGCGGCAGGAAGAGCAGCAGAAGCTCGAGGATTCGAAGACCGACATCGGCTGGGGTCATCAAATCAGGAGCTACGTGCTCGACCAGTCGCGGATCAAGGACCTGCGCACCAACGTCGAGAAGGGGAACACACAGGCAGTGCTCGACGGTGACCTCGACGATTTCATTGCGGCCAGCCTGAAGCAGGGAGTGTGACGATGTCCGACGACAGGAAGCCGCCGAACACGCCACCACCGGCCGATGAAAACCAGATCATCGCCGAGCGCCGCGCGAAGCTCGCGGCCCTTCGCGCGCAGGGGCAGGCGTTTCCCAATGACTTCCGGCGCGATGCGCTGGCAGCGGACCTGCACGCGCAATACGGGATGAGATCCAATGAGGAGCTCGAGCCGCATCACATCACGGTGAGCGTCGCCGGCCGCATGATGCTGAAGCGCGTGATGGGCAAAGCATGCTTCGCGGCACTGCAGGACATGAGTGGCCGGATCCAGCTCTACGTGACGCAGGACGCGGTCGGCGTGCAAGCGCTCGAGGCGTTCAAGCACTGGGACCTGGGCGACCTGGTCGGCGCGACCGGGACGCTGTTCAAGACGCGGACCGGCGAACTGTCGCTCCGCGTGAGCGCGCTGCGCCTGCTCGCCAAGGCGCTGCGGCCCCTGCCGGAAAAATTTCACGGGCTCGCCGACCAGGAGCTGCGCTACCGGCAGCGCTACGTCGATCTCATCACCAACCCCGACGCGCGGCGCGTGTTCGTGATGCGATCGCGAATCGTGCAGACGATCCGCGAGTTCTTCGTCGCCCGCGGCTACCTCGAGGTCGAGACGCCGATGATGCATCCGATCCCCGGTGGCGCGGCGGCGCGGCCGTTCGCCACTCATCACAACGCGCTCGACATGCAGCTCTTCCTGCGCATCGCTCCGGAGCTGTACCTGAAGAAGCTCGTCGTCGGGGGCATGGAGAAGGTCTTCGAGATCAACCGCAACTTCCGCAACGAAGGGATCTCGACCCGGCACAATCCCGAATTCACGATGCTCGAGTTCTACGAGGCGTATTGCGACTACCGCTATCTGATGGATCTCACCGAGTCGCTGCTCCGCGAGGTCGCGCAGAAGGTCGCCGGCGCGACGACAGTCAGCTATCAGGGCACGACAATCGATCTTGGCGCTCCGTTCGATCGCCTCACGATGGCCGAGGCGATCCACAAATACCATCCCCGGTATCCGCTTGCGGAGCTGGGGAAGCCCGAGTATCTGCGCGTCGCGCTGGCGCCTTTCGACGCCGAGGTGTTCCCTGTCGACGGCGTGGGCGTGTTGCAGTTGAAGCTCTTCGAGGCGACGACCGAGGACAAGCTCGTGCAGCCGACCTTCATCGTCGCGTACCCGGCCGACGTGTCGCCGCTCGCGCGGGCAAGCGACGCCGATCCGGCGGTGACCGACCGCTTCGAGCTCTTCATCACCGGCCGCGAGATCGCGAACGGCTTCTCCGAGTTGAACGACTCCGAGGACCAGGCGGCGCGCTTCCGCGCTCAGGCGGCGGCGCGCGAGGCGGGCGACGAGGAAGCGATGTACTACGACGCCGACTACATCCGCGCGATGGAATACGGGCTGCCGCCGACGGCGGGGGAGGGCATCGGCATCGACCGGCTCGTGATGCTGCTGACCGACAGTCCGTCGATCCGCGACGTCATCCTGTTCCCGCAGCTGAAGCCCGAAAGCTGAGCCGAGACCTTTGCCACCGCTCCGGCCTACCGGGGGCGATAGTCGAGCTCGCGCTCGTGGCCGCGGTCATCGACGGTGAGGAGCGTCACCGGCCGGCGCCAGACCCGGCCGACGTAACCCAGCACGCGCTCCGCGCGCTCGAGGTCGAGCCCGCGCCCGTCGCTCTGGTGGTCGTGCGCGAGCGTCAGGCTGCCGTCGATGTCGAGCTTGCGTGCGGCGATGCGCGGTGCCCCGTAATTGAACTTCGGCGCGAGGATCGCCTCGCGCACGGCATGGATGTCGCGCGTCGCGATCTTGATGCCCCCATCCCGGTTTGCCTCGTAGACGAACAGGTCGAGCTTTTCGGCGAGTTCGCGGTCCAGGTGATTGCGGACGAAGCCGAAGTCGTCTTCCTCGCGGCAGATCTTGCGCGCCGCGTCGATCCCATGCTTTTCGATGATGTTCTCCCACATCGAGAAGCCCAGGTGATACGGATTGAGCGCGAGCGAGAGCTGGCGCTCGGCGGCGTAAGGGCGCACGACGTCGGAATGGGCCTTGATCGCCGAAACGTAGAGGTCCTGCGGCAGGAAGTCCGCTTCGCGCAAGAGCCGCGCGTGCCAGTAGGACGCCCAGCCCTCGTTCATGATCTGGCAGGCGAACACCGGGTGGAAATAGAACGACTCCTCGCGCACGGCGAGAAAGATGTCGCGTTCCCAGCCCGCGAGCTCGGGCCCGTATTGGGCGATGAACCAGAGCAGATCGAATTCGGGTTGCGGCGGCACGGGCAGGCGCTGCGACGGTCCGCTCGGCTCGGCGCGCAGGGCTGCCTCCCCGGGCAGGTCGCGGAATCGCTTGTGGAACGAATCGCCCTCGGGCGCCGGTTCCTCCTTCGCCGCCTTCGTCGGGTAGGGCGGGCGATGCAGCTCCTGGTTGGTGTCGATGTGCGCTTCCAGCGCCAGCGCCGCGTCGAGCACCGCCTCGACCCGCTCCTGGCCGAACTCGGTCACGGCGGACTCGATCCGATGGGCGCGCGCCGCCGACTGCTCGAGAATGCGCCCGCCGGCCATCGCCATCGATCGGGCGAAGAGCTCGTTGTTCCGGGCGAAATCGGCGTGACCGAGGACGTGTGCGGTGACGAGCACATTCTCGGGCAGCGTATTGCTGTTGACGAGGAACGCATGGCAGGGGTCACCCGGAAACATCACCTCGAAGATGCGCGAGTGGCCCATGCCGCGACGGATCAGCTGATGGATGTAGCGCACGCCGAACGACCAATGCGCCATGCGCACCGGCAGTCCGTAGACGGCGATTTCCATCATGAAATTCTCGGGCACCAGCTCGAAATCGACCGGGTAGTAGTCGAGTCCCAGGTCGCGAGCGAGCGCCTCGACCCGCGGTGCGTAATCGGTGAGGGCGCCCACGATCAGGCCTCTGCGGACTCGCCGGCGTGGGCGACGAAGAAGCGCCGCAACGCCTGCCAGATGTCCTGCTGTTCCCGCGCGACGTGGCTGCCCGACGGCGCGCCCGCCGCCTCCAGCGCGGCGAAGAGGTCCATCATCTCCGTCTCCATCAGGCGTTGCGTTCCGGGCCGCGTTTCCAGGTACCCGACATAGTTGAGCAGCGACCCGAGCTCGCGCAGGCACTCCGCCGCGGAGCTGCGGTCGTCGGAGGCATTCTCGCCATCGGACGCATAGAACAGATAGCCGTTGTACTGCGCCGGATCGTAATGCTCGTGCACGAGGTCGAGGCCGAGCTTGAACGCGCTGGAGGCCATCGTCCCGCCGCTCCCGCTGACCTGGAAGAATTCACTCTCCGGAAATTCCCATGCCTGCGTCGTGTGCGCGATGAACCGCGTTTCGACGCGGCCGTACTGGCGCCGGATTCCCTGCAGCGCGAAGAAGAAAAACGTCTTTGCGAGCTGGCGCTCGGGCGCACCCATGCTGCCCGAAACGTCGAGTGCGAAGAGCACGACGGCGTTGGTCGCCGTCGTCGGCCGGCGGGCGAGCTGCCGGTAGCGAAGATCGTCGTCGGTGAACGCCACGGGGTTGGGCTGAATGGCGCGGCGCTTGATCGCTTCCTTGACCGTCCGCCGCCGGTCGAGCCGGGCCCGGATGCCGCGCTTGCCCCAGCCCTCGCGCACCAGCTCGTGCTCGTCGCCGCCGGCCCTCGGCCGCGGCTTCAAGTCCGGCAGCTTCAATTCGTCCCAGAGCCAGTCCATGATGTCATCGATCTTGAGCTCGAGCAGGAGCTTCAGCTCCCCATCCTGGTGACCGCCCGCGGCGGCACCCTCGTCGCCCGGCTCGGGACGCGCGGGGCGCAGCACGTCCCCGGGCTCGCCCTTGCCCTGTCCCGCACCCTGTTGCGTCGTGGCATCGGCCAGCCGGAACCGCGCGTGCTCGAGCAGACGGACCGGAACGCGCACCGTGCGATCCGTCGCATGCGTCATTACGTCCGGCGTCGAGATCAATTCGAGCAGATGATCCTTGACCGCGGCGCGGACCTTTTCGTTGTGCCGCAGCCAGTCGCGCGCACCACGCGAGAACAGGTCGTACCAGGGCGTCTCGGCGGCGATGCTGATCCGGCTGGTCATCCGCGGTTCACTCCTGCGCCAGCAGCGTCGTCACGTAATTGAGCGCCTCGCGCGCGCTGTGGCCATCGTACCCGTACTCGTCCTGAAGGCGCTTTTCCACGATGGAGATCTTCTGCTTCACTTCCTCGTCCGGGCGCGTGGTCGAGCTCACCAGCCGCAGCACGTCGCGCCGCTGCTCGAACAGGTACTGCTCGACGCCATCGTGCAGCGGCGCATGACTGTCGAGCGTGAATTTGTCGCCACGCTTGTAGGCGCCCATCGCCTTGCGTACGACCTCCTGCCGGAACGATTCCTTCCCCGAATCGGAGACGTGGATCTTCTCCTCCACGGCACGGAGGAAGCGCTCATCGGGTTCCCGCTCCTCGTTGGTGATCGGGTCCTTGACCTTGCGGTTGTCGAGCATCGCCTCGACTTCGTCCAGATACTTGTCGAGCAGATCCTGCGCCTCCTTCTCGAAGGAGACGAACAGCGCCTTGTGCACGTCCTCGCGCACCCAGCGGTTGTAGAAATCCTTGCGGGCGAGCACCAGGAAGTCGACCCACTTGCGTTTCTCCTTGGGATCGATGCGCGCGTCGTTCTCGATGGCGTCCTTGAGCGCGAGCAGGACGTCCATCGTGGTGAGGCTCTTGGCGTCGGACTGGATGATGGCATGGGACAGCGCGTTGATCACGAAGCGCGGCGACACGCCCGCCAAGCCCTCGTTGGCCATTGCGTCACGCACCTTCTCGGCGTCGGCCCGATTCACGCCTTCCACCTCCTCGCTGGCATGGATGCGAACCTTCTTCGTGAGATCCATGTCCTTCTGCTCACCCTCCCCCATCCGGGTGAGGATGGCGAACACCGCCGCCGTGTGCAGCACGTGCGGGTCGAGATGGACTTCGCGAAACGCCGGTTCGGCGCCGGAGATCAGCTTCTTGTAGATGCGCGCCTCTTCCCGGTAATTGAGCGCATACGGCACCTGGATGATGACCATTCGGTCGAGCAGCGCCTCGTTCTCGGTCTCCTGCAAGAACTTGCGGAACTCCGCCAGGTTGGTATGCGACAGGATCGTCTCGTCCACGTAGATCAGCGGAAAGCGGGAAACCTTGACGTTCTTCTCCTGCGTCAACGTGAGCAGCAGGTACAGGAATTCGCGCTTGACCTTGAGAATCTCGATCATCTCGAGCAGGCCGCGGCTCGCCGCGTACACGGCGCCCGACCACGACCAGGCACGGGGATCGCCCTCGTCGCCGAATTCGGCGACCTTGGACAGGTCGACCGACCCGACGAGGTCCGCAAGGTCCGCGGTCGTCGGATCGTGGGGCGCATAGGTGCCGATGCCAACGCGGCCGGCCTCGGAAATGAAAATGCGCTCGACCGGGACCTGCATGACGTCGCCACCATACTTGTTTTCGATCCGGGCGCGGCAATAGGGGCACACCTCGCCCAGCACTTCCACGCCGTAGCTCTGGCGGAACGAGGGCCGCAGCGTGTGGGGGACGAGATGCAGCGGTGTCTCGTGCACCGGGCAGCCCGCGATCCCGTAAACGGCGCCGGCGTCGGTGTAGCTGTATTCCTCGAGCCCGCGCTTCAACAGGATCACGAGTGACGACTTGCCGCCTGAGGGCGGGCCGAGCAGCAGCAACAGGCGCCGTCCGACTTCCGACCCTGCAGCAGCGGCCTTGAAGTAATCGACGACGCGGCCGATTGCTTCGTCGATGCCGAACAACTCATCGTCGAACAGCTTGCAGCGGAATGCCCCGGACTCGTCCTCGATCCCCTGCCAGCGGATCATGTCCCAGATGTACTGGTGGCTCGTACGCGCCACCACAGTGGGGTTTGCCGGCAGTATTTTTTCGAGAAACTCGGACAGCGGCCCCGACCAGTGGCTCGCCTTGTGGTCCTTCGTATACGCGACCAGGCTTTTGAGGAAGTTTTCGCGCCGTTGGGCTTGGTTGGAATTCGCGTGGCTGGGCATTGCCTCTCCTCGCAGTGAGGTCAAGGGGTCAACGCGTGGACACGGGAAAGCGCCACGCGTTCCAATAACTGCCGTCATTGGTCAGGTTGCAACGCATCAGACACCTTTTGGTGCACTTCGCCTCTACCTGTTACCTATTCTCCGCTCAAATGCAAGTTAAGTGCCAAGACGCATCGCGCACCGCATTTTTGTTGGCGATCCTCGTGGCGGCAAAGATACGCAGTCGACCGCGTTGACCTCCGTTGACCACAATCGCGTCGCGGTTCCGTTGCGCCGATGCCGTCGGTATCTGATCGTTACCGCGTTCATGCGCCCGCGGGATGCCATCAGCGCTCGGGGGGCAGCGCTGCCAGTCCATGGCAGGACAGGCGGCGTTCGCGTCAACGGCGGGGCGGCACGTCGTACAATTCACGCTGAATCAGTAAGATAACGTCGGACGATCGCGCGCCGCTTCGGTGCCCGGCGGACCGTGACTGGCGGGAGACATGCAGATGGGGGCCGATTTCCGCAGCGATACGGTAACGCGTCCCACCGGGGCCATGCGGGCAGCGATGGCTGCAGCGCCGGTCGGCGACGACGTCTTCGGCGACGACCCGTCGGTCAACGCACTCGAAGCCGAAGTTGCCGAGTTGCTCGGCTTCGAAGCGGCGCTATTCCTGCCGTCGGGGACGCAGTCGAACCTGGTCGGTGTCATGACGCACTGTGCGCGCGGCGACGAGGTCATCGTCGGCCAGGATGCGCACACCTACCGCTACGAGGCGGGCGGCGGGGCGGTCCTTGGAAGCATTCAGCCGCAGCCGATCGCCAACGCCCGCGATGGCACGCTTCCACTCGATGACATCGAAGCCGCGATCAAGCCGGACGACGCCCATTTCGCGAAGACGCGGCTTGTTGCGCTCGAGAACACGATCGGGGGCAAGGTATTGCCGGCCGGCTACACGGCAGCCGTGCGCGAGCTCGTCGACAGCCGCGGGCTCGCGATGCATCTGGATGGTGCACGGCTATGGAACGCGGCGGTAAAGCAGGGCGTTGCGCCACGCGCGATCGCCCAGGGCTTCGATTCGGTCTCGGTCTGCCTGTCGAAGGGTCTGGGCGCGCCGGCCGGTTCCGTGCTTTGCGGGAGCCGCGACTACATCAAGGCGGCGCGCCGCTGGCGCAAGATGCTGGGCGGCGGGATGCGGCAGGCGGGTATCCTCGCGGCGGCCGGGCGCTACGCGCTCGCGCACCATTTCGAGCGGCTCGCGGAGGACCATGCCAACGCCGCGCGGTTGGCAGCCGGCCTCGCGAAGCACGCGGCGCTCGCGGTCGCGACGCCACAGACCAACATGGTCTTCGTCGGCGTCCGCGCAGACGTTGCCGACGCGTTCGCGGCGCATCTCGCGACCAGCGGCATTCAGATCACCGGCACGACTGCGCAACGATGGGTCACGCACCTCGACGTCGCGCGGAGCGACGTTGATCGCGCGATCGCCGTCGTCGATGCTTACTTCAGGTAGGCTCCCGCGATGCCACAGCGCTACAGGTCGTTCCGCGAGTTCTACCCGTTCTACCTGTCCGAGCACGCGGATCGGACCTGCCGCCGGCTGCATTTCGCCGGCACGTCGCTGGTGATCGGCTGCGTCGTCGCGGCGTTCACGACGGCAAATGCGTGGTGGCTCGCAGCCGCGCCGGTCGCGGGCTACGGCTTTGCGTGGGTCGGCCATTTCGCGTTCGAGCGCAACCGGCCGGCGACCTTCACCTACCCGTTGTACAGCCTCATCGGCGACTGGGTGATGTACAAGGACATGCTTGTCGGACGGATTCCGTTCTGACGGGCCGGGGCAGGTCTCGGCTTGGCCCAGGTCAACGGGTGCGAACCCTTGTGCGGCGTAGAATCGGTCGCACCTGGCAGGGATTCGGCGCCTTTAGCAATTTCGATGACCACCCGCACGATCGACCTCCAACTCACCGGGATGACCTGCGCCGCGTGCGCGGCCCGGATCGAGAAGATGCTCAACCGTGCCCAAGGTGTGCATGCGGCGGTCAACTTCGCCACGGAAACCGCGCACGTCGAGTTCGACGCGGGCCACGCGACGCCGCAGACGCTGATCGAGATCGTGCGCAGGGCCGGGTACGATGCGGCGCCCGCGGTCGATCCGTTTGCGCTACCGGAGCACGAGGCACGCAAGGAGGCACGGCGCTATCGGCACGAGCTGTCGCACTTCGCGGTGGCTGCGCTGCTGACCGCGCCGCTGGTCGGGCAGATGGTATCGATGGTCACCGGGCGACACGAGATCGAGATGCCCGTCTGGCTGCAGTTCGCCCTCGCCACACCCGTCCAGTTCTGGGCTGGTGCGCGCTTCTACCGCGGTGCGTGGAATGCGCTGCGCGGCGGCGCGGCGAACATGGACGTGCTGGTCGCGCTCGGCACCACGGCCGCCTACGTTTTCAGCCTCGCCGTATGGCTCGTGCCACTCCCGGGCCAGCATGTCTACTTCGAGGCGAGCACGGTCGTCATCACGCTGGTGCTGTTGGGCAAGCTGCTCGAAGGCCGCGCGAAAGCCAGGACCGCCAACGCGATCCGCCACCTGCTCAAGCTGCAGCCACCGACGGTACTGCGCGAACGCGATGGCGACGTCACGGAGGTTCCCCTCGCGTCGGTGCATGCCGGCGACGTATTCCTGGTGCGCGCCGGCGGCAGCGTCCCGGTCGACGGGCGGGTGATCAGCGGTGAATCGGCGGTCAACGAAGCGATGCTGACCGGCGAGAGCCAACCCGTCGCCAAGGCGCCGGGCGACTCGGTGCTCGCCGGCACCACCAACGAAACCGGACCGCTGCGCTGCCAGGCGACCGCGGTGGGGCAGGCGACGCTGCTCGCGGGCATCGTCCGGCAGGTCGCGGCAGCGCAGGGATCGAAGGCCCCGGTGCAGCGGTTGGCCGATGCGGTGTCGGCGCGCTTCGTTCCAGCGGTGTTGGCGATCGCGGCGGTCACGCTCGTCGCGAACGGTTACCTGCTCGGTGACTGGGCAGCGGCGTTGATGCGCGCGACTGCGGTGCTGGTGATCGCGTGCCCGTGCGCGTTGGGGCTCGCGACACCGACTGCGCTGATGGTCGGCGTGGGTCGCGGCGCGCAGGCGGGAATTCTCATCAAGAACGCGGCGGCGCTCGAGCGTGCGGAGAAAATCGATACGCTGGTCGTCGACAAGACCGGCACGCTGACCGTCGGCGCGCCGAGTGTCGCCGGGGTGCATCCGGCGACCGGATTCACCGCGAACGAACTGTTGCTCCTCGCGCTGTCGCTGGAGCAGGGCGCAACGCATCCACTGGCCCGCGCGATCATCGAGCGTGCCGTCGCATTGGAGCTAAAGCCGCTGCCGGTGACGAATGTCCGCGTGCAGGCCGGACGCGGCGTGGCGGGCGAGAACGGCGCGCAGACGATCCGCCTTGGTTCACCCTCATTCCTCGCTGCGTCCGGTGTCACCGTCGACAGCGCGACACTTGCGGAAGTACAGGCGGCGGGACAAACGATGGTCGGTGTGGCCGAGGGCCCAACGCTTGTCGGCTGGATCACGTTCGACGACGCGCTGCGTCCGCACGCGGCAGCGGCGGTGGCGACACTACGAGACGCCGGCGTCGAGGTGACGATGCTGACGGGCGATCACCCTGCGCCGGCGCGGGCTGTGGCGCGAGCCGCTGCCATCGAGAGCTGGCGTGCGGAGCAACTGCCCGAGGACAAGCGTGCGGCGATCGTCGCGATGCAGCGCGACGGCAAGGTCGTCGGCATGGTCGGCGACGGCGTCAACGACGCGCCGGCGCTCGCGCAGGCCGACGTGTCGTTTGCAATGGGCGCGGGCGCAGGCAGCGCGTTGTCGGCGGCCGATCTCACGCTGCTGCGCAACGACCTCTCGGCAGTGGCGGCGGCGATCGACCTGTCGCGCGCAACGTTGTCGAAGATTCGCCAGAATCTCTTCTTCGCGTTCGTCTACAACGTGCTGGGCATTCCGCTCGCGGCCCTGGGCCTGCTGTCGCCGGTGATCGCTGGCGCGGCGATGGCGGCGAGTTCGGTGTCCGTCGTTTCCAACGCGCTGCTGCTCAAGCGCTGGCGGCCGCCGCGGGCTGTCGGGCGCGACTCGAAGCCGCGACGCGCCAAAGCGGTGCCGCCCACGCCGCGCACGGATGGCACATCTTCGTCCCATCCGCTGAAGGAGGAAGTCCGATGAGCACCGTCACGAGGGAATTTGCCGTCGAGGGCATGCACTGCCAGGGCTGCGTGCGCAGCGTCACCGGTGCCGTGTCGCAGATGTCCGGCGTAGCGCGGGTCGAGGTGTCGCTGGAAAGGAAGGCCGCAACCGTCGAGTTCGATGCCGCGGCGGTCAAGCCCGAAGCGATTGTCGCAGCGATAATAAGCGCGGGGTTCGAGGCGCGCGCCGCGTGAGCCCCTGCGACAGTCTTACCGCGCAAGACAACGCTCGACCCACACCGCGTAGGCCTGCAGATATTTTTGCAGGAATGCGCGTGTGGAATCGTTGACAAGCGCGCCTTCTTTGTCGAACAACGTCGCCGCGCTCCCGATGTAGGCCTCGGGTTGCTGCAGCACCGGCACGTTGAGGGCCACCAGCGACTGGCGTACCTGGTGATTCGCACCGAACCCGCCGATGGCGATCTCGAGCGCGAGCGTCGCCGGCGCGAGACTGGCGAGCGGGCGGGCGGCCATGCGGTTGTACGAGCCTTTGCGCAGACTGCCGACGAACACGGCGACATCGCGGGCGCTGGCCATGGCGATTTCTCCCATGCGGGTGGGCCGGATATCTGCTCCGCTATCTCGCGTTGCGACAGTTCGGCAGCGGTCGCGCTGCTTCGTTTGCCCCAACCGAGGGTGGCTGGCATAATTCGTCATTTCGGGGTGTAGCGCAGCCCGGTAGCGCGCTTGCTTTGGGAGCAAGATGTCGGAGGTTCAAATCCTCTCACCCCGACCAGAATTGCGATGCAAATCAGTCATGTGCAACGCGTGATTGATCGCGGGGTCCAGCTAATATCGTATTGGCCGGTATTGCGTTCCCGCAGCTCAGCGAAATCGACATTCGCGCTCTCGAATCGAAAGCGCATTTCTACAAGTAGCGCGCTTGCACATTGTCGTCGAGCGCAGCGTGTATCGGGCGAGAGGCGGATGAGCGTGCGGCCGCCCGGCGGCCGCCTGTCGAAGCTCGTTCCCGGCCGCGGCGAGCCCTGCCGATCGAGGGCGACACCGTTGTTTCATCTGACAAGCACTGGCAGGTCCGAGCCTATCCCCGGTCCCCCAGCCGCACCGTCGACCGCGCGTCACGCAGCGAGGTGATCATGTTCTGAATGATCGCCATCAGCGTCGCCGCGCTCATGCCCAGCATCAGCACGCCGTTCACCGCCTCGAGCGGGCCGAGCAGCCTGCGCTCGCGGCTCATGACGATGTCACCGTAGCCGAGCGACGAGAAGTTCACGGCCGAGTGGTAGATCGCGTCGTAGGGCTGATCGAACTCGCCGAGCCACAGGAACAGCCCGCCCCACAGCATGATCTGCACAAGATTGCCGACCATCATCACCAGCGTGGCGACGAGCAACGGGCGCATGCCGGCCAGGAAGCCCTGGCCGCTCCCCGCAGGCGTCGACCGCCGCACGTAGTAGCGCACACACCAGAAGGCCACCGCCACCTGCACGATCAGGCACAGCAGCATCGCCGGCAGGCCGATCAGGAAGTTTACGAACGTCATGGGCTCTCCTTCCACATGGCATCGGCGGCCGCCGTCCGCGGCCGCCGGGCGCGCCATCGCTCGAGCGCCCATACGGTCGCCCAGGCATACAGCGCCACGCCGAGGAACAGGCTGACGCGGATCGCGGCGCCTTCGAGCACGCTCTTGCCGCTGGCGCTGTCCTCGATCGCCGGGCCGAGCAGGATCAGCGACGTGATCAGCGCGTTGCTCCAGAACGAGGGCCGCAAGCGCGTGCGCCGGGCGCCGAACAGCGCCGAGCCGGCCCACAGCGCGGCGGCCATCAACCACAGCATCAGCATCCACAGGCTGGGCCACAGAGACAGTCCGAGCCAGACCGCCAGCGCGATCAGGGCCCCCGTCAGCGTCGAGCCGACGAGTTCGCGACCAGCGTGGCGCGCATCGGTTTCGCCGGCTTGCTGGCCGAGCGCCACCGTCTTCATGATCGCCGCCAGGTAGAACGACGGATCGGTCAGCGCGAGCACGAACACCGGCATCACGATCAGCGTGCCGCGCCAGGCGATCCAGCGCGCGCTCTCGCGGTCGGGCCGTGCCGCCGCGGCCGCGGAAGCAGGTGCCGGCGGGTCGGGAAAGACGGCGCTCGATGCCGCGCCGACCACCGCCCCGACGAGCACGCCGACCGCCAGCGTCAGACTGAGAGCCGCTATCAACGCCTGCTCCAGCACGCCGGCCACCGGGATCAGCGTGAACGCCAGCACGAGCACCGTGGTCAGCGGGTTGGCGCGCAGCCGGCCGACGTAAAACAGAACGAACAGCACCACCGCCGTCAGCAGCAGGCCGGCGGCGGCATAGTGTTCGAGCAGCGGCACCATCAGCACGCCGGCGGCCACGAGCCCGGCGAACACGACCGCGACCACGACCGTCTTGACCATCGGCAGCGGCGCGCCCGGCTTGCACAGCACCAGCACCGCCATGATGCAGACGACATAGGGCGCCTGCAGCGCCAGGCCGTAGGCGACGAACACGGCCAGGCCCAGGCCGATCGTCAGCCGCAGAGCCGCCTTGTCGCCCCGATGCATGTCAATGCTCAGTACAGGTAGGTCACCCAGCTGACGGCGCGCATGTACAACGCGGCCAGCGGGTTCATCCACGGGTGGTCGCCGGTGTAGACCAGCACATCGGCCTGGCCGCCGATGCGCACCGACTTCAAGCGCTGCAATGCTGTAGCATCGAACTCGACCGCCACCGGGATGCGTTGCGCCTGGCGCAGCCAGTCGCGGCTGTTCTGCACCACCGGCAGCGTGCCCGGCGGTGTCGACTGGCCGCTTCCGACGCCGCCGCCGATGCTGCGCACGCGGCCCTTCAGCACCTCGCCCGGCAGCACGTCGAGCACGATCGCGACCTCGTCGCCGGGATCGATGTGGCCGATGTTGTTCTCGGTCAGGTCCGCGCTGATCCACAGGTCGTGCATCGCGATCAGCGTCATCACCGGTGCGCCGGGCTGCGCGAAGTGGCCGACGTCGGTGCGCAGGTCGGTGACCACGCCGCGCGCCGGCGCGAGCACGCGGGCGCGCGCGAGGTCGAGTTCGGCCCTCTCCACCGCCGCCACGGCGCTGCGCAGCTGCGCGTTGTCGTCGCCGGTTTCACCGGCGGCCTCCTGCGCCTTGCGCAGGTCGGCCTGGGCGCGGCGCACCTTGCTGCGCGCCTCGTCGCGGGTGGCCTGCGCGACCTCGAGGCGGCGCACCGAGATCGCGCCGGGATCCTCGTCGTGCAGCCTTTCCAGTCGGCTGGCGTCGCGTTCGGCGATGTCGCGGCCGGCTTCCGCCACCGCCACCGACGCCCGCGCCGCCTCGACCGCGGCCACTGAACCCTTGACCGAACTGCGCACCGACTCAAGATCGGCGCGCGAACGCGCCAGCGCGATGCGGTAGGGCTGCGGGTCGAGGTCGAACAGCGGCTGGCCGGGCTGCACCTCGTCGTTGTTGCGGATGTGCACGGCCAGCACCTTGCCGGCGACTTCGGCCGCAACCGGCACGACGAAGGCCTGGATGCGCGCCTGCGAGGTGCTCGGCGTGAGGCGGTCGCCGACGAAGTACAGGACCAGGCTGGCGACGATGAGCACGGCGATGACCAGGGCGCCGACGCGGGCGCCGCGGCCGGCGGGCGCGGCCGCCGCTTTCGATGGCGTCGGGACGGTCCGGCTCATGGGGGTGCGTCGGGCGGGACGGCAGAATCCTGGCTCATGGCTCTTGGCTCGTGCTGGACGGCAGGAGCTCCGCCGAAGGCGGCGGCAACGGAGCCTGCAACAGCGCCCTCCAGGCGCTGCGCTCGCCCATCGTGGCTTGCGTGGCGTCGTCGAGCACCGGCCGCGAACGCCCTGCCTGCCAGCCGCCGCCCATCGCCTTGTAGACCGCGATCAGGTACTGAACCACGCCGCCCTGGCTGGCGACCAGGCCTTCCTGCGTGCTGAACAGCGCACGCTGCGAATCGAGCACGCGCTGGAAGTCGACCAGCCCCTCGCGATACTGGACCGTCGCGATGTCGAGCGAGCGCCTTGCGGCCTGCACCGCATCGCGCAGGATGTCGACCTGCGCCCGGGTGTAGGCGAAGCCGCTCGCCGCATCGTCCAGTTCACGCGCGGCACGCAGGACCACGTCCTGATACTGCTCGTACAGCTGCTGGAAGCGCGCGTCCTGCACCAGCACCTGGTTCGTCAGCCGCCCGTGGTCGAACACGTTCCATACGAGCGCCGGTCCGAGGCCCCAGGCGAGCGTGGCGCCGGGCGAACCTACGGTCGTGGCCGACAGACCCACCGACCCGGCGAGCGCGATGGACGGATACAGCGCCGCCTCGCTGATGCCGATCTGCGGCGATTGCGCGGCCAGCTGCATCTCGGCCGCGCGCACGTCGGGCCGACGCCGCAGCAGCTCGGCCGGCACATCGACGATCACCTCGAGTGGCGCTTCGGGGATCCTGGCGCGCCCTTGCTGCAACTCCGGCAGCGCGTCGGGCGGCCGCGCCAACAGCACGCACAGCGCGTTGCGTGTCTGGCGCAGGCCGCTCTCGAGCTCGGGGATCGTCGCCAGCGTGCTCAGGTACTGCGAGCGGGCCTGCTGCACGTCGAGCTCGGAGTCGTTGCCGCTGCGGAACAGCCGCTCGGTGATCTCCAGGCTGCGCGCCTGGATCGCCGCGTTCTCGTGCGCGATGCGCAGCCGCAGCTCGGTGGTGCGGATCGATCCGTACAGGCTCGCCGCCTGGGCGGCGACCAGCACCTGCACGTCATCGTACTGCGCGACGCTGGCGAAGTAGGCGGCATCGGCCGACTCGATGGCGCGCTTGAACTTGCCCCAGAAGTCCAGTTCCCAGGCCAGGTCGAAGGCCAGGCCGGCCGACCCGAACGTCGTGCCCTGGCCGTTGCTGCCCCGGTTGCCGGTGCCCAGGGCCCGCGCGCTGACCTGCTGCAGCTGCGGATACAGCGCGCTGCCGGCGATGCCAAGCTGGGCGCGCGCCTCCATGATGCGAATGCCGGCGGTGCGAACGCCCGGGTTCAGCCGCTGCGCCTCGGTGACCAGTTGGTCCAGCACCGGGTCGTCGAAGTGCCGCCACCACTCGTCGCCCGGAGGTCGCGTGGTGCGCGGCGCCTCGTCGGCCAGGCTGCGCCATGCACCGCCGCTCCAGCCCTGCAGCCAGGGCACCGGCGGCGAGCGGAAATCCGGCCCGAGCGTCGTGCAGGCGCTCAGCAGCATGCCCGCCGGTACCGCCAGACTCACCAGCCCACGCCTCGCTGCCATCGGGCGCAACGGGCTCATTCCGCCGCGGTCTCGCTGGCGTCGCCGGCCGGCCGTCGCGCGACCGGGTTGGCCGCGACCCAACCCATGAAGATCTGGTAGCCCAGCGCGAGCACCGACGAACAGGCCGAGGATGCCGGCCGTGGCCATGCCGCCGAGCGCGCCGAGCAGGATCACCGGCATCGGCGCATCGACGCCGCGGCCGAGCATCAGCGGCTTGAGCACGTTGTCGGCCATGCCGGCAACGAACAGCAGCACCGAGTACACGACGGCCTCGACGGTGCCGTAGCCGCCTCTCATCCAGAGATAGGCGATAGCGGGCAGCGTGACGATCAGCGCCGGCACCTGTGCGATGCCGAGCACGAGCACCACGAGCGCCAGCGCGCCGGCCAGCGGCACGCCCGCGAGGAGCAGGCACAAGCCGACAAGGATGGCCTGAATGAAGGTGATGCCGATCACGCCTTGGGCGACGGCGCGGATGGTGGCCACCGACAGCACGGTGAACTCGTCGCCGCGCTCGGGATCGACGACGCGCCCGAAGATCGCCCGGCTGGCACGGTCCCCGGCCTCGCCGAAGGCCATCACGATGCCGGCAATGATGAAGGCGGCGACGAACTTAAGGATGTCGCCGCCGATGGCGGCCACCATCGCCAGGGCCAGGATCAGGCCGGCGCGAATCAGAACGTCGAGCAGCCGGCCTTCGTCCCGCGAGCCGAAGGCGCGATCGGTTGCCTTGGGATCGTGCATGGTCGGTCGCCCCATCGTCGCCGGCGACGCCCCCTCCCTCGAGTCGCCGACTTGCGTTTCTGCGGCCCGTTGGCGCGTTGCCGGATGTTCTGCAGGTCCGCGTCCGGGCGTCTAAGGATAGAAAATCCAACGGCCGACGCCTCTCGCGAGCAGCGTAGCACGTCTGCCGCGACGCCGTGATTGCCCGGCATCGGGCGTTTCGCGAGCGTCAGCGAGCGCGCCTGGTGGCCGTCGGCATGCGTCGGCTGAGTACCTGGGAGGTGTGTGAGCGTAAGGTCGCTCGACATACGTATCTATGGTATCGCTACCACACCTTGTAACGCACACGCTTGGTGACAATCCGCTGCGGCACACGCTTCGAGCGACAAGACTGCGGCGCAACACCTTCTCGATTTTGCTGCGGGCAATCGTCAGGCCACGAGCCAACCTATTCTGGGATTGCCCACCGTCAAGTCGAGCAACCGGGATGTACTGTTGATGACAACTCGTTCGTCCCCGAAAGAACCTGCCATTTGTTTGCTGGTTGTTTAGTGCACGCGTTACAAGCATGGCATCATCGCCCTAGTCACGGTGAGCCAGCATATGAAACCTAATCGCCCACTGAAATCGTTGCCAATTGCCGATGAGTTGCAATCGCTCGCATCTTTCACAACGCATTTGACAGGCGAACAGCTTGAGGTCTTGAGTCGGTGTGCGAAAGGCATTTCCGTGCGCTTTGAGGCGCCGGAGATCATCAACGCGCTCGTGATCGGCGGTTATGCCCAGCAGGGCGTGGCGGGCGTCGTCACTGTGACGGCTAAGGGTCAACAGTACCTGCAGAGGCACGCAAGCTGAGTCGCGCTTCCTGTTTCAAGTTGGAGACCAGCTACAAGACCTAACGGGGTAAGTCTCAGCGTTAACTGAACACTCGAGTCTCAGCGTTGCCTGAACAGTTGGTATACGGTATTTGCATTTTTGCTAGGTGGGCCATGGTTCGGGAGTTGCCTTACCATCGTCCCAACAAACCTTTCAAAGGCAAACCATGACTGTTCAGCCAACGCTGAGACTTTGCCACCGCGACGTCAAGAAAGTGTTCAGTTAACGCTGAGACCTACCCCCTAACGGTTAATACTCCCGCTGCCTGCGCATGCAAACCTTGTCGTCGTTGACGCTAGGGCGTCGGCACGGCCCAATCTGCCCCAATGTAATGCGGTGCTCGCACGACCGCCCAAGTGAAGCCGACGAGTGGCATTGCCGGCGCGGTCGTCAGCGTCTAATATTGATTTGCGCCGATTTGAATTCCAGCTTGCGGGCGCGTAATAAATTCAGCTAAGAGCGGAAGTAGTTCCAGAACCCGCCTTGGCGCAACGCCGGCGGGTTTTTTCGTTGCCGCTTCGTCGATGGCGTGACGCAGGGGTGTGCGGGCTCACGACTTGAGCCGGCCCACTGTCTACACGCTCGGCAGGTGGATTACGTCGCGATTTAGCCTCAATTGCAGGCGACGCTAAACAAGACTGCTAAACGGGGCGAACGCGCGGCCGCAAGGCGGCGCATTGTTCGAGGAGTACGAGAATGTCTGAAATCGTCCTTGCCCAACCGGCCGCAACTTCTTCCCCGGCCACCCGAGTTGCTGACTGTTCGCCGACGCAGCAGATCGAGTTGCGATACCTGACCGCCGCGAACGCCTTGCTCGACGATGCGGTAGCGCATGAGTCGCCGCGCATCCTCGTCGACGTACTCACTTGGACGCTGGCGAGGATGGTCGTCGGCTATGGCGCGCCTGCAGTAGTTGCGGGCGACATCCTTCGCCGCCTTGGCGAGCAAATCGGCACCCTGGCGGAGCGTCGGCGCGCCCAGCAGGAGGCCGAGCAGGCGAAGGAAGAAGGCCGAGCGTCACACTAGGTGTTGCGACTCCCGGCAGGTCGCGAGGGCCCGATCAGCTGAGCGGTGCCTGCGGTGAAACGATGATCGAGGTGATAGACATGACGAACAGGGCTGAAGCGGAAATAGCTGCCAACGATCCGCTGCTCGTGCAATGCAAAGGGCACGGAGTCCACTATCGCCAGCACGGCGATGCCGCGTCGACATGCGGCGATTCTTGGTCGCGCCACACGCCCAGGTATGGGAATCGAAAATTCCCCACCCGGTTCACGCTTCGGCCTCTTCGGTGCGGACGAGGCCGGCCTTCAACTTCTCCTTGAGCTCTACACGCAGGCCCTGATTTCGCAGATGGCACAAACCGCGGTCTGCAATCGGCATCATTCGCTGGATCAGCAATTGTGTCGCTGGCTGTTATTGAGTCTGGACCGACTGCGCTCCGATGAACTGACGATGACGCAGGAGTTGATCGCCAATATGCTCGGGGTACGTCGGCAGGGTGTTGTGGAGGCTGCGGGACGGCTACAGAATGCGGGCTTGATCGACTATCGGCGCGGTCGCGTCAGAGTAATTGATCGCCCTGGGTTGGAAGCGCGAGCTTGCGAGTGTTATGCGGTCGTCAAACGTGAATACGACCGTTTGCTTCACGGGTAGCGACTCATGGATGCGTCAGCGAAGACTACCGGCCCGTTATGCGCGAACTGTTGGTGCTGTTGTAGCCTGGAACTCCCGCTGGTAGCGCTCCAGACTGTTGATCGACCCACAGACGAATAGCGCGTCATCCGGGCGCACCAAGAAGTCATCTTCGAATTCGATGAGCACGTCATGTCCACGCTCTACTGCGATGACCTTGGCCCCCGTTCTGTCGACGGCCTCACTGCGCCACGGATGCGCGCCGGCCAGGGTGCCAGCGCTCAACCGAGTGAATTTGATCCGGGTTTCGACGTTAATGACCTGCTCGTCAAGCAGATGATGAGCAAGAATCTGTCCGGCGACCTGTCCCACCGAAATGGCGAAGTCGGCGCCTGAACGGTAAAGCCGCGCCGTATTGGGTGACCGAAGCACCCGCACAATGAGTGGCACCTCCGGTGCGTAGTCGCGCACTGCGGCCGTCGCAAATACGGATTCGCTGTCATCGCTCAACGCGAGAATGACCGCACTTGCCTCACGAACTCTCGCCTGATCGAGGGTTGCTTGATCGAGTACGTTGCCTACAATATCGACCCCCGAAGCGGATTCCCGGTCAATCACGACACAGGTTTCTCCGGCGTCATGCAGCATTTCAATCACTTTGTGCCCTACTGCGCCGTAGCCCGCCACCACGATCGGGCCGGTTCGACGGATCGGCATGGCCATACGTTCGACTTTTTCCAGATTGGCGTGGGCACCAACAACGACGAGAATTGCGCTTGGGTGCACTTGCGTCTCCGGTCCCTTGACCGGGGTAAAGATTCCCCCGAACCATTGCCCGATGACGGACACGCCATGTTGTTCGCGAAGATGCAAATCACCAAGCCGCTTCCCGGCCAGCGGGCTTGCCGGCCCGACCCGGAATTCAGCCATTCCCACCGTGGTTCCGAGCAGGTGCATGCCTTCTGCCGGCGGGCTGATGCGCACGCTAGCGCGGGAAGCCAAGGCGGCGCCGAGCACATGCGCCGGTGTGAATACATCGGTGGCGCCAATCTGAATCATCGGTGGTCGGTATAGCGGATCGTCAGCCAACGCATAGAGCGGACCAGTGAAACCTGATTCGCGCACAATGAGCGTGCAGGTTGCATTGGCGCGATCGCCCGCATTGGCGACTACCGCCCGCGCCTGGCTTGCATGCGACATGACAGAAGGATCTTCGGCCAGCTGGCCGAAGACCACGTTGTAGCCACGATCACGCAGATTGCGCGCCAGTGCCATGTCCTCTTCGAAAATGACGAAAGGACTATTCGTGCGAGTGAATTCCTCCAGCAAGGGCTCGATTGCCGGTCCATAGCGGTAGAAAAGCACTCTTCCGTCCATCGGCGGCAGCACGCGCTGCAAGCGAACTTCGAACCGTTCCTCAACGTAGGGTAAGACGAATATCGGGAAGATCAGGAAAACGAGAAACAGGCCGAGAAACTGGCCAAGGATGACGAACAAGGCAACAGCCGGGTGGTTCCAGCGATTGTCGCCACCGTAGCCCGTGGTCGTGAGTGTTTCGGAAGCCCACTGAATGCTTTGCAGGAAGGTGCGCGGAGTCCCTTCGAGATGCTCCATTCCGAGCATGTAGATCGCGCCGAGAATGAGCACTGCAGCCGGAAGTAGGGCGAGCAGCGCCAGCAGGCGCTTGGTCGAACGCTTGAGTCTTGACAGCATGTCCGGTGGCTCCGGAATTTGAATAGAACCCGATTCGATCGCGGAGGCTGAGCTCTGCGATGTTGATCCCCAACGCCGATCTCTCCCGGGCGCTCGCCGCGCTCTCGGCGCGGGTGAAGGCGCTTGAAGGAGCGATTGCCGCACACTCGCTCCGTCGATCAGAGACGGGCGCCGAAGATAGCTACGGGCTCAGGCCAACGGACGAAGTGCGAGCCAATGCCACGATCAAGCCTAAGACCAGCCTTGCTTTCATGGACTGTTCCTCCTCGCTGGATGACGCTGCTGGCGGGGGAATGGCCATTCAGGGTTGTGCGGGCGCATAAATCTTCCGCACGTACTCGTCCAGCATGCGCGTCGCGCAGAACCGCGGTCCGATGGTGCGCAGCGATGCCTTGATGCGCGCAACCCAGGCGTGCGGGATGCCCGCGGCATCGCGGTCGTAGTACATCGGGATGACTTCCCTTTCCAGCAAATCGAACAAGGCTGCCGCGTCGCGGGCATCCTTCGCCGCCGTGTCGGCATCCTCGCTGCCATCGATCGCCCAGCCGTTGCTGCCGTCGTAGGCTTCGGCCCACCAGCCGTCGAGCACGCTCAGGTTCAGCACACCGTTGCATGCGGCCTTCATGCCGCTGGTGCCGCTCGCTTCCAGTGGCGGCCGCGGCAGGTTGATCCAGACACCGCACCCGTTCGTCATGATGCTCGCCAGGCCGATGTCGTAGTCCTCGAGGAAGGCGACGCGCCCGCCGAGGCGCGGGTCGGACTTCAGATTGAACATGCGGGCCAGGACGCGCTTGGCGTCATCATCGCGGGGGTGAGCCTTGCCGGCGAACAACAACTGTATCGGTTGGGGGGCGTCCAGCAGGCGCAACACCCTTTCGGGATCCTGGATTAGCAGATGAAGCCGCTTGTAGGTTGCCAGCCGGCGCGCGAACCCCAGTGTGAGCACCTCGGCGTCGAACGTGCTGGCGGCCTTCATCGCATACTCCATCGCATCGCCTCGCGTGAGCCGGTCGGTGACGGTCTTGGACTGGACCCAATGCGCCAGCCATCTGCCGTACTCCTGCCGGACGGCCCACAGCTCCGCATCCGGAATCCTGTCGATGGCCGCCCACGTCGCGGGGTCGGTGACCCGCCCGTGGGTCTGCCAGCCCGGCATCAGGTACTGGTCCAGCAGACGTCGCATCAACGGCGAAATCCAACTCGGGACGTGGACTCCGTTGGTGACGTGGGTGATGGGCACCTCTTCGACGGAACGACCGGGGAAAAGCCCCTGCCACATGCGTCGTGCAACGCCACCGTGGATCTTGCTGACGCCGTTGGTCGAACGGCTCATGCGCATCGCGAGCGCCGTCATGTTCATAGGCTCGTCGCGGTCGGCAGGGTTGAAGCGACCCAGCGAAAGGAGGTTCTCCATGTCGCCACTGAGTCGCCGGGCCGCGCCGGGGAACACCGTCATCACCTCGTCGGTCGCGTAGGTTTCGTTGCCCGCGGGCACGGGGGTGTGAGTGGTAAATACTACTCGCCGACGCACCTTCTCGTGGGCTTCGGCGAAGCTCGCGCCGCGCTCCCTCTCCCGACTTAGCAGTTCCATGGTCGCGGTGACGGAGTGACCTTCGTTCATATGGATGATGGAAGGGTCGATCCCCAAGGCATCCAGGACGCGAATCCCGCCGATGCCAATCAACGCATACTGAGCCAGGCGAATCTGGCGATTGCCTTCGTAGAGCCGGGCGCTCACAAAGCGCTGCCGCGGGTTGTTCCCGGGAACTTCAGTGTCGAGCAGAAACAGCGGCACTCTCCCGACCTCGACCCGCCACACGTTGACCGACACCGCCTCATCCCAGATCGGCACCTCGACGGTGAGCGGAGCACCATCTTCGCGCGTGACCAGGACGCACGGACGACGTTCCGGATCGGTCTCGTACCAGTACTCGTGCTGCCAGCCTGCCGCGTCGACGCGCTGGTGAAAGTACCCCTGCCGGTACATCAGCCCTATGCCGATCATGGGCAAGGCCCGATCCGACGCCTCCTTCAGGATATCCCCCGCCAACACGCCTAGCCCGCCCGAGTAGATCGGCAGGGAGCGATGCACGCCGAACTCGGCGCAGAAGAACGCGATCGGGTGTTCCAGGGAGGCTACACCGTCTAATTCGCGCGCCGGTCGCGCCAGCTCTTCCTCCAGGGAGTTACGCAGCGCCTCCGCCCGCCTGACCAGTGACAGGTCGGACGCCGCCCTTTCCAGAGATTCCTGGGTTGCCTCCTCGAGGAAGCGCACTGGGTTTTGGCGACACAATCGCCAGCGGTAGCTGTCGACAGCGCGAAACACCCGCTCTCCGTCCGCGTGCCACACCCAATGGAAGTTGTAGGCGACTCGCGCCAGCGGGGCGAGCCGCGCCGGAATCTCGCGAGCAAGCGATTGCGCTGCCCGCCGGACGTCCTTGATGCCGCTTTGGATACCTTCGTTTCTCTCGTGCATGGTGGGCGTCAAGCCGATCGAAGTACGGTTCACCGTCCACCACACGATCTGAACGTCGATGCAGACGGTCAGGTGGCCGTTCCCCAGTTACGCAATGCCCGAGACGTCAAATCCGCCACCGAGCGGCGGCGGCGCCAAATTCACGATCCGCCGAAACAACGTTGCGTACTCCGCACCCGCTTCTGCACTTACCACCGGATCGGAATGACCGTTGAATGCGGCGTCGATTTCCTCCCAGTCGGCAGCGGTGAGAAACGCCTCTGTCAGCGGCAGCAGCACACTTTCTTCGGCGCGCGCGTGGTCCCAGTGTAATGCCGCATAGTCGGCGAGCGCGGCTCCGAACGGGGCGAGGGACGCAGCGCCTTCCCGCTGGTAGCGCGTGAGCGCCTGCTCGAGGGTGCGAATCTTGCCCGCGCCGGCACAGTGCTCCAACTGTAGTCGGTCAAGAAGCGGCGCCGCATCAGGATTTCGGAACCGCAGAATCCGGAAAAGGTATGCCTCCTCCTTGGGGTGATGGAAGCGCTCGGGAAAGGCATGGATATAATGGACCATCGCCTCGAACACATCGAAATTCGGCTTGGCACCACGATACCGGATTTCGCGAACGAGATAGAGCATCCCGTGAAGCACTGCCGCCAGTGCCCGGTGCTCATCGTGAATGACGCGAATTGCTTGCACGTAGGCCCCGCATTGTGCCGAGCCGTGACGCTATCCTACCGCCCAACGATTGAGACTACTCGCCGCACGCCATGGTGCTTTGATCTGTATCACGCTTTGTACCGACGGACTGTCTGACCGGGTCGACCTCAGCCGGTCGTGAATGTCTTGGTTCGGCTAACGTTTCACAGGGTCAGCGTTCCGCACGGCAAATGATTGAGGCAGAAAATCTCGCTGGCAAGGGAGCGCCGAGGCAATTGGCAATTCTTCGGCGTATCGCTGCGGCCGATTCCTGCAGCGCGGCGTCCGGGAGAGCAACGAGGATGAGGGCCACGGTTTGGTGCGTCGTGACGGCGCTCATGTTCGCCGCGGATGTGGCGACCGCCGACTTCGGAACGAAGGGCGGGACGGAACCTGCCAACCTCGACGAGATTGCGGACGTCCTGCGACAGGACGCGTACGACATGGAGTTGCTGATCAGCTTCGGCACCTCTAAGGGCGGCTCGGCGGGCCACCTGGCCCTGGCCATCCGCGACCAGGCGCCCGGCGATGACATGGTCTACTCGGCCAACTTCTACGCCGACCGGAAGCCCGAGCACGAGGGGCGCTTCTATACCGACGATCTCATGGTCAAAATCCCGAAGAAGGAGTACCTGTTCAGGACGGCGTCGTCGCTCGGCGAAAAGGCCTCGTTCGGTCTCGATTTCGGCGAGATCTACAAACGATCGGTCATCGGCGTGCGCATCTACGGCGTGCCGGTCAGGGAAAAGGAGGCGCTGGCCGCCTTCTTCGAGCGCATCAACGACGACTATCACAATCGGGTCGAGAGGACCGCGTACCACGACGACGAGATCAGGTACGACTACCTGCGCCTCAACTGCGCCAAGACCATCGGCATCGGATTCAAGATCGGCGCCGGGTACAAGAACCTCGAGGTTACGAGCGCGAGGCTCCTCTCCGGGCGGAGGGTTGTCGCGGCCGCCAACGCGAACATTCCCACCGAGATGGCGATGAAGCTCCTCAAGGAGTGGAACGCGCGGGCGTACGGGTTGGATGTGGTGCTGTACAAGAAGTACGACGGCTCGACTTACGTGGATCCGCACGAAGAGGAGAAGGTGGCGTTCAAGGATCTGCCCAACCGGTTCCCCTCCGTCCTGTCCCGCGACTTCCGGAAGGAGCAGGGCCATTACGAGGACTTCGACAATATCTTCGCGATGTACGTCCTCTACAACCTGGGCAAGTACAGCGTGCGGGTGAACGACGAGACGAAGCTGCTCGAGATCGAGAAGAGCAAGAACCCCATGACCTACCCGGAGGCCGCCGAGCTGGCCACTCAGAGCGCCAAGTCGGACAGCGAGAACTTCCGCCGGCGCTTACCGTTCCGGCCAAGGGGGGCGGGAATCGGGGAACCTACGGACAACACGCACCTCTACAACTTCACCGACGAGGGCACCAAGCGGACCGTGCCTTAGGCGGCCGCGTACGCCGACATAGGTGATGTGAGGCCGGGTAGCAGCGCCGGGCCGTCCTGCCGTCATCGCGCCGGTCGCTGCGATAGCCATCGCTGATCTCGATCATCAGAACTTGTGATTGGTGATTGTTGACCTGAGGCCTTATCCTGGGATTGTGCAGTGCAGCAAAGTTGCCCTAATCGCTGAAGCAACGGAGCGAGGAGTTGGATATGGCCAAGGCTCATTTGATCGATCTTTTCGTGCTCAGCTGGTTCATCGCCTGCTGGACCGGGTACACCTATTTCGCCGAGCGCAAGGCGGCGACCACGGCGAGCCTCGTCGTGGCGATGCGCCTCTATCGGCGCGAGTGGTTCAAACGCGTGCTCCAGCACGAGAACCGCATCGGCGACGTTGCGGCGTTCAACAGCTTGCTGACCGGCGCGACCTTCTTCGCCTCGACGGCGATCCTCATCCTGGGTGGTCTCGTCGCCATGCTGGGGACCACCGATCGCGTCATGGACGTTGTCGCCGAACTGCCCTTTGCGCGGCCGGAGTCCGAGTCGTTTTCGCGCATCAAGATCATGTTGATGATCGGCGTGTTCGTGTACACGTTTTTCAAGTTCACGTGGTCGATTCGCCAGTATCAGTTCTGCACCATCCTGGTCGGGGCGGCTCCACTGACGAAAGAGCCCCAGGAACACGCCGATTACATCGACACGATGACGCAAGTGGCGAGTCGTGCCGCGGAGGACTTCAACCAAGCGCTGCGAGCGTTCTACTTCGCGTTTGCGGCCGTCGCGTGGTTCTTCCACCCATGGTTATCCGTGGCGAGTTCCGCGCTGGTCGTGTACATCCTGCATCAGCGCGAATTCCAGTCGAAGACGCTGCATGCGCTCACAAGGCCGGGCACGGTAAGTCGATCCCTGCACCTCCCGGAAAGCACGTTCAGGGAACTGCGCTTGAATTCGCGCGTTGCCTGATGGATCTTCCCCTCGCGCGGCATCGCGTCGCGCGACGGGTGTTCGGGCGTTTACTAGGAGCCTGTCGGACTTACTTTCACGTATGCGACGGAGGCGCTTTGGCGGTAGTTCGAGGCGAGAGCCCGAAGCCATAGCGGGACTATGGCAAGGGCGAACAACGAAGAAATGCCGCCAAAGCGCCCCGTCCCTCCGGGTTGCGGGTCAAAAAGCGCGTCTGCTGCGTTGCTCGGCTTACGAATATTCCCGATATTCGCTGCGCCTCGCGCCTTGCATCCATCGCTTCTTGACCGGCAACGCATGCGCGAAAGTAAGTCCGACAGGCTCCTAGCCCTGTTTCTTGAGCGCCGCGCGCGCCATCTTGTCGACCATGGCGGGTGCGATCAACTTGAGCCACAAGCCGATCTTCGCCTGGGTCGTCATCACCAGCTCACGTTTGCGCCCGCGCAGCGCGTCGACGATCTGACGCGCGCACTCCTCAACCGACATGGCGCCCGCTTCCTTGAGCCCGGATCTGCCGGCTGGCTTGCCGTCCGCGTCGTAGCCGTGAAGGCGAATGTTGGTGGCGACCACCCCCGGGAACACGACGGTCACGTCGACACCCGTGCCCATGAGTTCGGCACGCAGCGCCTCGAAAAATCCGGCCTGGGCGAATTTGGAAGGGGAATACGCTGTGCGTTCCGGCACGCCGATCTTGCCGGCGAGGCTCGAAATGCCAGCCACCAGCCCTTTTGACTTCCTGAGCTCTGCGAGCGCGTATCGCGTACACCAGACGGAGCCCATGAAGTTGACGCGCATCATGTCTTCATACCACTTGAAGTCGCTGACATCTTCCAGGCGCGCATGACCGGATACGCCGGCGTTGTTGACCAGCACGTCGATGCGGCCGAAGCGCGCGACTGCGGCGGCGGGAAGCGCCTTGCAATCCGCCTCGACGCTGACGTCGCAACGCACCGCGATCGCTTCGGCACCCGCCGCCTCGCATTGCGCCGTTATGGCCTGCAGCGCATCCATGCGCCGCGCGGCGAGGACCAGCTTGGGCTTCTCCGCAGCCAATTGCCGGGCGAGCTCGGCGCCGATGCCTTCGGAGGCACCGGTAATGACGATCACTTTGTCGGCGAAGGACATGGCGGAGGGGCAGGTTCGTGCATGAGTCCCCATGATGGCATATCGCGTCGTTTGGGGGGCCACGCGTAACCTTCGGGCGCGCTAAACTCGCGGCGTGTCTACGCGCATTGCCTCGTTCTTTACCCGCTGGTTTCCGGCGTCGCCCCTCCGACACGCGCAGTTCCGGTTGTTCTATCTCGGCGCCATCGGAGTGGCGCTGGGCTACACGATGCAGTCGACGGTCGCGGCATGGCTGATGGCGACGCTGACGCCGTCGCCGCTCATGGTGGCCTCGGTGCAAACCGCCAGCACGGCGCCATCGCTGCTCTTCGGTCTGCTTGCCGGTTCGCTGGCCGATATCGTCGATCGCCGCCGCGTCATCCTGGCCACGCAATTCGTCCTCGTCGCGGTGACAGCCGCACTCGGCACGGCGTCGCTCCTGGGAATCATCGGACCGGCGTCACTGCTCGCGTGCACGTTTCTCATCGGCGCCGGCTTCGCCTTTTACCTCCCCGCACAGCAGGCGAGCATCAACGAGCTCGTCGCGCGGGCCGAATTGCCCCGTGCTGTCGCACTCAATGCGGTTGCGTTCAACGTGGCGCGCGCGGTCGGGCCTGCGCTGGCCGGCGCGATCGCCGTCTGGCTGGGATCGGGCAGCGCCCTGTTGGTGGCGGCCGTGTTTTTCGTCGTGATGATCCTGGCGGCGCTCGCGCATCGCAGTCAGGGTCGACCCATCCCGGGCGTGCCCGAAACAATCCTGTCCGGCGTGGAAAGCGGTCTGCGCTACGCCCGCCACTCGGCGCCGATGCGGGCGCTCATCCTCCGCAACCTCAATTTCAGCATCTGCGCGAGTGCGCTGTGGGCGCTGCTGCCGCTGGTGGCGCGCGACCAGCTCGGTCTCGGCGCTGGCGGGTACGGGACATTGGTCGGCTGTTTCGGCGCGGGCGCTGTGGCCGGCGCGCTGTCGATCCCGCGGCTGCTGCGCCGCCTGTCGCTCAATGCCGTGGTCACGTCGGGCGTCGTGTTGTGGGCACTCGCCACGTCGCTCGTCGCCGCGACGTCGATGCTGGCGCTCGCGATCGCGGGGGCGTGCGGTGCCGGGGCCGCCTGGGTCGCTGTCCTAGCGAGCTTGTCGGCCGGCACCCAGAGCGCCGCGCCGGCGTGGGTGCGGGCGCGCGCCGTGGCGACCAATCTCGTGACCAATCAGGCAAGCCTGGCCGTGGGCAGCGTGGTCTGGGGCGCAGTTGCCTCCTATGCGGGAACGCGCATCGCGCTCGCGGCATCGGCGGGCGTCATGCTTGCGCTGCTCGCTCTCAATTACCGGGTGAAAGTCTCGCTTGCCGATGACGCGGACGTAACACCGGGAGCGCAATTGCCGGATCTCGCGATCGCGCTCGAACCGTCGCCCGACGACGGCCCCGTCCTGATTCAAATCGAATACCGGATAGATCCTGACAATCGGAACGCATTCATAAAGGCCATTCACGCGGTCGAATCGACGCGGCGCCGCAATGGCGCCGGGAGCTGGCGCGTGTTTCGCGATCTCGAGGAGGAGGGTCTCTTCGTCGAGCGCTTCGTCATCGCGTCCTGGGCCGAATACATCCGCCTGCGTACGCGCATGACGATGGCCGACCGGCGCCTCGTGGATCAGGTCGGAGATCTACAGCGACCAGGCGTGCCGATCCGCGTATCACGATTCCTTGGCATAAACCGTGACGACTATGCAACCTGAGCCTGGCAATGCTGTTGCGAGCAACGTGCGCCATCAGCATTGCGGCGGGAGATCCGAGGGTCAGCAATCAAGGAAGGGGAATCCATTCGACTTCCCCGGGAATGTGCCCCATCCGCTGCTCGCTCCAGGCTCTTTTTGCCTGTTCGATGAGGTCCTTGCGCGACGCGACGAAGTTCCACCAGAGGAAGCGCGGGCCATCCAGTGGATCGCCGCCAATGACGACAAAACGCGCTCCCTCCGGCGCGACGATCTCCGATGCCGCTCCCGGCGCCAGAACCGCCATGGTGAACGGCGGCACGGCGACCCCATCGATCGTCACCGGATTGTCGACGCTGTAGACGGCGCGTTCGAGCAGCGTGGTTCCACTAGGCGGGGAGAGGTCGAGTGTCGCCCCTGCCTGCGCGTCGACGTCGAGATACAGGGTCGTGGAAAAGGTCTCGACCGGCGAGCGGCGTCCGAACGCCTCGCCGATGAGGACGCGAACGCGAGTCCCGGCCTCGGAAAGGATGGGCATGGCCTCGGCCGGTGTGTGACCGAAGCAAGGGTCCGTTTCCTCGAACTTCACCGGCAGGGCGGCCCAGAGCTGCAGGCCGTGTGCCGCGTGGGCGACGCTCTTGAGGTCCGGCGGCGTCCGCTCGGAATGCACGATGCCGCGCCCCGCGGTCATCCAGTTGATCGCGCCGGGCTCGATCCGCTGCACCGAACCGAGGCTGTCCCGGTGGAGCATGGCGCCCTCGAACAGATAGGACACCGTGGCTAATCCGATGTGCGGATGGGGACGGACGTCGTGGTTGTCGCCCGGGCGCGTGGTAATCGGCCCGAAATGGTCGAAAAAGACGAACGGCCCGACGGAGGGCTTGCTCGCCGCGGGCAGCAGGCGACGAACGTTGAACCCGCCACCTAGATCCTTGGCGCGCGCTCCCAACTGTTGTTCGATCGGCATGGCAAGACCTCGCGCGGAAATGATCTTTCAATTATCCGGATGATGTTGGAGAATCGCCCGTGGCGGGTCAATCCGGGGGATTCGGGCGTCCGGCCAACGTCTTCGCTGTCGTTCGCCAACGCCGGCTCGGATGCGGACCCGTTCAGTCCAACCTAAGGGAGAAACCAAATGACTGCAAGGACCTTATGTGCCGCGGCCGTGGTCGGTGTCGCAATGCTCGGATGTGCCGGGCCGCCCGAGAAGGTCGGCCCCATTGGGTCAAGGTGCGAAACGAGCGCCTGCCCGATTCGGGTATTCGTCATGGGATCCCCGCCGGTAGTGTCCGTCGACATACCAGAGCTGACGGTGCCCAGCAACAACCCCGGCGCCGAAATCGTCTGGCTGCTGCAGACCCGCGACTATGAATTCCGTGATGGGGGCATCCGATTCAAGGGCGAAAACGTTGCGACATGCAACGCCAATTTCGTCAGCCACTCCCACGCCCGTTCCGGCAGGATGTACAACGTGACTGACATCAATCGTGATCGGGTGACGTGCAAGTACGAAATCACTCTCCATGAAAAGGCGTCCGGGAGGCCAATCGCGCTCGATCCCACGATCGTGAATAACTAGGCACCTGAATCGTTGCCGCCGACCGACGCGGATCGATCGGCCCGTGCTGATGCCGATCCTGCGAACGGCCCGACAACGGCCGTAGGGCTACATCGGGCCGAAAAGAAAGGGAGAATCAAATGAGTGCACGAGCCATACTTGCGACGCTTGCCGCGTGTGTCGGGCTGCTCGGATGTGCAACCGTCTCGCCGGAAAAGGAGCTGGTTACAACGACCGGCATCCTCGCATCGCGCTGCCTGGCTAAGTCGTGTGTCATGCTGGTTACCGTGGAAGGAAGCCCGCCCACGGTCAAGGTCAGTGAACCCAGATTGCAAGTGCCCTCCAATAACCCACGAGCCCTCATGATCTGGGTGCTTCAGGACGGTTATGCATTCCATGACGGGAGCATCAGGTTCAAAGGCGAGAACGCCGAGCTTGCCAAACGCAATATGATCCAACCCTCGCATTCCGAACAGGTGTACGTCTTGATCAACACGCACCAGGACTTCGGGGATTTCAAGTACGAAGTCACCGTGTATGACGCCAAGACCGGCAAGCCCTATGTGCTCGATCCCTTGATCGTGAATAACTAGGCACCCGAACCGGTGACCTCGAGAGTTCAGCGTTGCCACGGGAGTGGCGTCACTGATTCCTCTCCAACCACGTGCGCGCCATCGAGATTGCGTTTTCGTAAGTGAGAGTGCGACCGGTTTTCTCGGCGGCAGCGAAAGCTGACTCGCCGAGCCGTTGGCGCGCACCAGCGATGAGTGGCGCGAGGAACGCCTCATCGCTAGGATCGCGGCGCAGTCCCGTCTGTTCCGTCTGCGCCTCCGCCACGCCGTACAGGACCGCTGCGCGCTCCCATTCCTCGCGCAGTGACGCCAGTCCGGCGCAGACTTCGAGCACGCTCTGTCCCATCCGTTTCGAGCCGATTTCCTCCGCAACCACCAGCGCGTCGAGCAGCATCGTGCGAGGACGATCTTGCGAACTCCGGCCGATCGCCACCATTGCCAGATTGAGGAGGCCGATGGCGATGCTCTCGCGATCCCCCAACTCGCGCGCGAGCGCCAGGCCGTCTTCGTAGAGTGGTTCCGCCGTTTGCAGCCTGCCTAGCGCGCGATGGAGCTGCGCGAGCGCGTTGAGCGCAGCGGCCAACTCGCGCTTGTCGCCCTGCTCACGGGCCAAGGCGAGCGCCTCTTCCAGATAACCGTTAGCCGCAGTCACATCGCCTTGCCCGAGCGCGGCCATGCCGAGTGGCTGGAGCACGCGCGCGACCATCGCCGTGTTGCCCAGTTCTCGGCGATCGCCAGGCTTTCGACAAGGTGACCAACCGCTTCGCGGTAGCTACCCATGAACATGCAAAACTGGCCCGCGTCGGCCAAAACGACGCACCGTGCCAGGCCGCGCGCCTGGGCGCCCGCGCGCGCAAGTGCCCCCACGGTCGTTCGGTGCCCAAGGCCAAGGAGACCGCGGTTGAACCAATAGGGCTTCACCGCGTGGACCAATCTCACGCCCGTCTCGGCGCCAGTGTTCGCGCGGTCACACCAGGCATGCGCGGCCAAGAGATTTTCGCGCTCGAGATCGAGCCGCGCGAGCCAAGCTCCCTGCTCGGGCCCAGCCAGCTCGGGTCGCGCCTTCTCCGCGAACCGCAGATAGAAGGCAAGATGTCTCGTGCGGGCATCTTCTTCCTCGCCCGAATCGGTCGAGCCGCTGCCGCGCGTACTCCCGGACCGTGTCGAGCAGACGGTAACGCTCACCCCCGGCTTCCGGGGCCACGAGCGATTTGTCCACAAGACTTGCCAGCAACGTAAGCACATCCGTCTGCGTCGATTTCGCCCGCGCGCCACGGTTTCGGCGGCTTCGAGCGTGAAGCCGCCGGCGAACACGGCGAGTCGCCGGAGCAGCGCGCGCTCGGGCTCCGGCGAGCAGGTCGTAGCTCCAGTCGATCAGCGCGCGCAGCGTCTGCTGGCGCGGCAGCGCGGTCCGGTCGCCGCCTGTCAGCAGGCGGAAGCGATCGGACAGGCGCTGCGCGATCTGCTCCACCGACAGCGTGCGCACGCGCGCAGCGGCGAGCTCGAGCGCGAGCGGAATGCCGTCGAGGCGGTGGCAGATGTCGGCGACGGCCGCGGCGTTTTCTTCGGTAACGCGAAACGCCGGCTGTGCCGCGGTCGCGCGGTCGACGAACAGGTGTACCGCTTCATATTGTGCCAGCGATTCGAGCGGAATCGCCTGTTGAGGGTCGGGAGTCGCGAGCGCCGGCACTGGATAGGTAGATCTCGCCGGCCACCCGCAGCGGCTCGCGGCTGGACGCGAGGATCTTCAGATTCGGCCCGGATTGCAGCAACCGGATCGCCAGCTCGGCGCACGCCTGCACGAGGTGCTCGCAGTTGTCGAGGACCAGCAGCAGTCGGCGGTCGCTGTACGAACCTCGCCAGCGCCTCGATCACCGGGCGCCCTGCGTCTTCCTTCACGCCGAGCACCGATGCGACCGCCTGCGCCACCAGTTGCGGATCCGCGAGCGGCGCCAGCTCGACGAACCATACGCCATCGGCGTAGTCGTCCAGCACGTCGGCCGCCAACCTGCAGCGAGAGGCGGGTCTTGCCGAGGCCGCCGACGCCGACCAGCGTGAGCAGTCGCGTGGTTCCCAGCAGTTGCCGCATCTCACGAGCTCATGCTCGCGACCGACGAACGAGGTCGTTTGGTGGGGCAGGTTGTTCGGTATCGCCTCCAGCGAGCGCAGCGGCGGAAAGTCCTGGCGCAGCGTTGGGTGCGTAACCTGGTAGACATGCTCCGGCTTGGCCAGATCGCGCAACCGCACGGAACCGAGGTCGCGCAGCGTGATGCCTGCGGGCAGGCGCTCGGTGACGAGATCGGCCACTGCCTGCGACAGCAATACCTGGCCGCCGTGCGCGGCGCTCATGATTCGCGCGGCACGATTGACCGCAGTGCCAAAGAAGTCGTTGGCGCGGCGCTCGTAGACGCCGGCGTGCAGGCCGCAGCGCGCGCGAAGGGGAATGCCTTCGGTGGCTTCGAGATTGGCAAGCGCCTGCTGCAGCTGCAACGCGGCGCAAACGGCGTCGAGAGGATCGTCGAACGCAGCATGCATCCCGTCGCCGATCATCTTCACGACGGTGCCGCGATTGTCCTCGACGGCCGACCGCGCGACGCCATCGTGGTGCGCCAGCGCCGGCCGCATTCGCTCGGGATCGAGCTCCCACAGGTGGGTGCTGCCCTCGAGGTCGGTGAAGAGAAACGTCGTGACAGGGGGCGGTTCGTGCACGCTCGGGCCGGGGGCCTTGGGGACGAGCCCATACTCTACGGCAGCGCCATCGCCTCTACCAGCAGTCAGCGCGTGTGATAGACTTCATTTGCTGCACTGGGGCAGGACGTCGGGAGTCGTAATGGCTCCATCCCGGCCACCCATTGCGGTGCGGCCCGGTTTTCCGTGCGGCCGTCCGGTGCGACGTTCGGATCCGGCAGGGCGCCCGAGCCCATCTGGATAGAGCACCGGCCTTCTAAGCCGGCGGTAACAGGTTCGAGTCCTGTCGGGCGCGCCAGAGTTTCGGTTGCGCGCACGACCCGCGCCTCTCTTGCCCCTGCGAGAGATGTCGTTGGGAAGAGCGCAAACCCTGCGGTGGCTGTAGCTCAGCTGGTAGAGTCCCGGATTGTGATTCCGGTTGTCGTGGGTTCGAATCCCATCAGCCACCCCACCCCTCTTCGGTTTCCCGCGTAGTACCTACTAACGCGGGCGATCGTGTCCGTGTTTTTGTCCGTGGCTTAGTTGAGGTCGGGGAAGACCTATTGCTTCGACGATCGAATCTGTTCGGACACTAGTCGCATATCGATGCCGCGCCAATTGACCTCTTCGACGAAGTGCGCGAATTGCTCCAGGGCCTTGTCGATCGCTCCCATCGCCTCCTCGGGCTTCGAAGGCGCCTCTCCGACCGCAACGCTAGTACTGCGCGTGAAGTGCGGAGCAAGCTCCTGAACTAGGCGAGCTCCATGCGCCACCAGTGCGGGCTCCAGCATCGCGCGCAAGTACGGGTTTGCCTGATATTGGCGTCTCCAAAGCTCGTGGCGCGGAATGAACCCGTGCTCCTCGGGCGCCACTCGCTGCATGGAGACAGCGTCAGCGATATGACCCTCGGTCTTCACGAGTGGCACACCGTTAAACGCGGCCCACGCAGGTTGCAGGGCATTGAGCACGTTCCAATTCGATGTGCTCAACGGGACCTGCTCTGATTGCATGAGCAGTCCCGGCAGCGCCCGCTGACCCTGTATCGGCATGAAGTGAGTCTCGGTGATGACCCACGCGCAATTCACATTCGGGTACCGGGCGGTTCCATCCGTTTCACTTCTCGCTTGTAGCATCCGCGCAATCTGCCAGGCGAGCACGTCGGGTGAAAGGATTTCAACGCCACCGTTCAGCAGTATCAGTAGCCCCTCCGCATGGGGTATACCGAAGGTCTGTTTGGTATCTGCGATTTGGTCGTCGGCGCTCCGGAAACCGGATTCCACCGATCGGACAACGCGTTGAAGCACTCGTCGTTTTATGGCTGGACCGTCAGGCAGATGCTTCAGCACCTTATCGAGTTCCATGGAGCCATAGAACAATGGAAAATCGCCTCGGCGACGCTCCGGCTCTAAGAGTGGTTCTATTTTGTGCGACGGGTCGTCCTGAATCGACTTGATTTCAGCGATCAGCTGGCGCCCAGCCAGCAAGAAATCCGCCCGCTTCCGATCCTGTTTTTCCGTCGGGATCGTTAATGCGTCTATTGCTTCTGCGCCCTGAAGTTCCGACAGGAATTTCGTGAGGCGTGCCTCAAGATCATCCATCGCTTTTTGGCCCCGCGGAACTAAGCGAAACGGGGTTAACTGGCGGAGAGGGCGGGATTCGAACCCGTACAGCCGGGCAACCCATTCAAGTACCTACACGTTCAATCAATGAGTTGTATCCCGCTCCGCCCCGTCGCGCCCCACGATTTGCCACCAGATTTGCCACCAGGGGGTTGGCGGAATTCCTGAACGTGATCGCATACCGTGCGCAGAGGTGTAACTCGCTCGGGTGCCTCTCGGCGCCCGACAACGACTGCTTTCGAGATTGTCTGCCGGCCGCTTCCGGCCTATACCGTTGAAAAACTCCCTTGAAAGCGAGCGCTTGGTGGCTATGCTGAGGCTAAGGCGTTTAATGCGGAGCCCCCAGGATGATGGGACAAGGGTCTGGCGGACATAGGCGACTGTTCTACTCATTCAATCTCGACGATCACGTTCCTGCCAATCACCTGCTGCGCGGGATTGATCGCTGCCTCGATCTGGGCGAGCTGCGCCGCCATCTCGCGCCGTTCTACAGCCACACGGGGCGGCCGTCGATCGATCCGGAGCTGATGGTGCGGATGCTGATCGTGGGTTACAGCTTCGGCATTCGTTCCGAGCGTCGGCTGTGCGAGGAGGTTCACCTCAATCTGGCGTATCGCTGGTTCTGTCGGCTGGGTCTCGAGGATGCGGTGCCGGACCATTCGACGTTCTCGAAGAATCGGCATGGCCGCTTCCGGGAGAGCGAAGCGTTTCGGCAGGTGTTCGAGAGTGTGGTCGAGCGCTGTATGAAGGAAGGACTGGTCGGCGGCGAAGGCTTTGCCGTCGACGCCAGCTTGATCCAGGCCGACGCCAATCGCAGCCGCAGTACGGCGCGCGAGGAAGCCGAAGGCCTGCGCGATCCGCAGCGCGCGACACGGGCCGTGCGCGAGTATCTGGCCGCCTTGGATACGCAGGGGGAGCCGGCCGCGGCTCCCGCGTCGATCTCGCCGACGGATCCCGCGGCACGGTGGACGGCGGCGGGTGGCCCGGCGTTCTACGCCTATTCGAACAATTATTTGGTGGATGTGCAAGCCGGAATCATTGTTGATGTCGAGGCGACGCCGGCTTTGCGTACGGACGAAGTGAACTCTGCGCGGACCATGCTCGAACGGGTCGAAGAACGGTTTGACTTGAAGCCCGCGCGCCTGATCGGCGATATGGCCTACGGCGCGGCCCCGATGCTTGGCTGGTTGGTCGAAGAGAAGAGAATCGCGCCGCACATTCCGGTGTGGGACCGGACCCAACGCGACGACGAGACGCTCTCCAGCAGCGACTTCCAGTGGGACGAACTGGCCGATGAATACCGCTGCCCGCAGGGAAAGGTACTGCGGAAGCAACGGCGCACGTTCAAGAACCTGCGTACCCACATCACCAAGGCCGGCACCATTATCTATCGAGCCAGCCAGTCCGATTGTGTGAGTTGCCCGCTCAAGGCGCGCTGCTGTCCGAATACATCGATGCGCAAGATCGCGCGCAGCGTCCATGAATCGGCACGGGAGGTCGCTCGCGATGTGGCCAAGACCGATGGCTACAAGCAATCGCGCAAGGACCGCAAGAAGGTCGAGATGCTCTTCGCTCACCTCAAGCGCATTCTCAAGCTGGATCGGCTGCGCCTCCGGGGGCCAAGTGGTGCGCACGACGAGTTCCTGCTCGCCGCCATCGCGCAAAACCTACGACGAATGGCGAAGCGACTGATGTTTGCGGCACCGGAAGCGGTACCAATAGCCGCATAAAGCAGCATTGGGGACGAATCTACTTCCTCGACAACCGGCAATCCGTTACCGAGACCCGCGATCTGCGATCACAGGCAGCGGTACCTCGGCCAAACATCGAGTATTTCAACGGTATAGGCCAACGGCAGTCATTCAAAGGAAAAACAAGAACTCGCAAGAAGCTGGTGTTCGATCCCGCGCGGTAACCGGGGAACCAGCAAGCGGGACTTCTGTAACCGACGGTTCGTTGCGCTCGTCGCGACAATCAGTGAACTACACGTTCAGTGGCAGGGCTCGCTGGCGCCGACCCGTTAGCGCGAACAAGGCGTTCGCGATGGCTGGCGCAACGGGCGGCACAGCGACCTCACCCATGCCAGTCGGCTCAGCGCTACTCGTCAACAGCCGAATGTCCATGGGTGGTACGTCACTCATCCGCGGTATCGGGTAGTCATTGAAGTTGCCCTGCACCACTCGCCCCTGCCGGAAGGTGATCTGCATTTGCAGGGCCTGTGCCAGGCCGCTGACTATTCCGCTCTCTACCTGCGCGGTGGCGATCGACGGGTTTACATAGCGGCCAGCGTCTACTGCGGCAACGATTCGGTTGACACGAAGCCGTGACAAGTCAATCGATACCACCGCGACAATGGCAACGATGGTTCCGCGGAAGTCGTGCACGGCAACCCCCCGTGCCTGGCCTTCCGGTAAAGCCGTTCCCCAATTGGCTCTCTTCGCGACCTCGTCGAGCACCGCCCGTTGTCGCGGGTGGTGGCCCAAATGACGTAAGCGAAACGTCACAGGGTCGCTCTTCGCAGCGGCCGCCAACTCGTCGATGAAGCATTCCTGCGCGAACGCGCTCGGCGAGTGTCCGGTGGAACGCCAGAACCAGACTCGGGGACCTGCTTCATGCCGCACCCATTCGACGAGGTGATTCGGAACGCCGTAGCTATTCTCGACAAGCCCCTCGACCGCGCCGGGATCCACGCCCCGTTTGCTCAACCGCCAGCCAGCCGCCGCGAACGTCGATGCGCTGACCGTGCGCGCGTGCAGGGCGACGATTCGACCGTCAGCGTCGAGCCCGCCGCGTAGCCGAGTGCAGTGGCAAGGCCGGTAGTGATGCGCTCGCATATCATCTTCGCGAGTAAAGATGACTTTCACTGGCGCCTTTGCCGCGATCGACAACTCCAGCGCGTATTGCACGAAGTCAGTGGCATAGCGACGACCGAACCCACCCCCTAGCTGCGTGGTGTGCACAGTGACTTTGTCGGGAGCCACCCCAGTGAGCTTGGTTGCCTGCGCAGCGTTGATCGCTTGGACCTGCGTCGGCGCCCAGATGTCAACAGCGTCCGGCCGCACCCACGCCGTCGCGTTCATCGGTTCCATGCAAGCGTGGGCAAGGAAAGGCAGGTCATAGACCGCCTCCAATGTGACTGACGCTATCTTCAATGCAGCGGAGGCGTCACCGATCGCGTCGTCGCTGGCGCCAGGATCGTCCAGGGCGGCGAGCATCTGCTTCCGTAGTGCATCGGAATCAAGCTTGTCCATCGGACTCGGGCCCCACTGGGCGGTGGCAGCAACCTTATCGCGCCCCTTCAGGCAGCTCCAGAAATCGTGCGCCAGGACCGCGACGCCGCCGCTGAAACGCAGCACAGCGACAACACCTGCACTTCCCAAACCCGCTTTCTCGTCGTATGAAACGAGAGGTGCGCCGTAGACCGGCGGCAGCACAATGGCGGCGACCATCATCCCGGGCAGGCGGACGTCCATGCCGAAGATGGCTGAGCCATTGATTTTCGATGCTGAGTCCAGGCGTCGTATCGGCTTGCCGATCAGCCTGTACTCAGACGGAGTCTTCAAGCGCGGCTGAGGGGGCACGGGTTGGCGCGCAGCTTCTGCCGCAAGTTCACCGTATGCAAGCGAACGACCGCTGCGGCGATGAACCACGTGGCCGCTTCGCGTAAATACCTCGTCAACGGCGACGCCCCAACGAGCGGCGGCGCTAGCAACCAACATCCCTCGGGCTGTCGCGCCGACCAGTGCGAGCGGTTTCCAGAAAGCCTTCACAGAATTGGAGCCGCCGGTTTCTTGCTCCCTGACCTCCGGGTTCGCGTACTCCGGAGCATTGAGCGCCTGCTCGACGTCCACGCCGCTCCAATCGAGGTCGAGCTCGTCCGCGACGATCATGGCCAAGGCGGTTGACACGCCTTGGCCCATCTCCGATGACGGGATAACGATCGTCGCTCGGTTGTTCGGATGAATTCGGACGAAGGCGCCGAACGGAAGGGGGGCGCGAGCGCTCTGCTGAACTCCTGCTGCAACTCCAGGCACAGCGGGCCCGAGGATCCAGACACCGCTCGCTTCGAGTAGCGAGCAAAGAAAATCACGGCGTGTCGGGCGCCAGCCAACTCGGGTCAAGACATCGGGTCTGCTGTAGTTCGGCAATTCGTTCTCCTGACGTTGCTTAGCGAATGGCCACCAACTGAACCGCTGGCAATCCAGGACCGCGCTGGCTAGATTACTCGCGTACCAGATCGACCGCTACGAACTCTTGCCCGGCCGACGGGGTCGCAGTGCGAAGTACCGGTTGGGATTACCTCCCGATTGGCCCGAGACCTGGCTGGTCGGGACTGCGGCGCTCGAGGTTTCTACCGACCGGGGAGGCGCCACTTTCCCATTTTCGATGGGTGGGGAACTGGGTTCGGCTGTTGAACTCCCTGCCAATGCCCACTAAACAGCGCCCGATCTTTCCCGTAAAGGGACGTTCTTGGGAATGTTAAAGGTCCGGTTTGGCGAATCGAGCGAGCGTCTCTGACCGGGCCATGAGCGCTCCTCGCGATGATCCGTTTGAGACGGACACCGGCCGTTCGGCAGGCACCGGGGAGTGGCGGTCACCGGCCAAAAGCGGGCTTAGCGAATTGCGCTCAATAGCGGTCATTGCGGGCGGCGCATAGACATGGGATAAACTGATCCGCCCGACCAATGACGCTACGCACGTTTTTGACAGATGATGAAACTGACCGAACTTCTCGGCATCGAACTGCCGATCGTTCAGGCACCGATGGCGGGCGCGCAGGGCAGCGCCATGGCGATCGCGGTTTCGAACGCGGGCGGTCTGGGTTCCCTGCCTTGTGCAATGCTCACTGCGGATGTCTTGCGCAAGGAGCTGGGGTCGATCAAAACGCAAACGAACAAGCCTTTCAACGTTAACTTCTTCTGCCACGCGGCGCCCGATGCCGATGCCGAACGCGAATCCGCCTGGCGCGCGGCGCTCACACCTTACTACATGCAGTACGGAATCGATTCTGCAGGCATCCCGACCGGGCCGGGGCGCGCGCCGTTCAGCGACGAATTCGCAGACGTCCTTGAGGAGTATCAGCCGGCGGTGGTGAGTTTCCATTTCGGTCTACCGCCCGCGCACCTCCTGGAACGGGGGAAATCCTGGCGCTCGAAGATATTCTCCTCCGCGACGACTGTCGAAGAAGCACTTTGGCTCGAAGCGCACGGCGTTGACGCAATCATCGCGCAAGGCGTGGAGGCGGGCGGACATCGCGGCATGTTCCTGTCGGACGACCTGACTACGCAGGTCGGCACGTTTGCGCTGCTCCCGCAGATCGTGCGCGCGGTAAAGTTGCCGGTCGTCGCCGCCGGCGGCATCGCCGATGCGCAAGGCGTCGCAGCCGCCATCGCGCTCGGGGCAGTCGGCGTGCAGGTCGGAACGGCGTACCTGCTCTGCCGCGAAGCCACGATCAGCGCGATTCATCGCGCAGCGCTGAAAAGCGAAGCCGCGCGCCACACTGCGCTGACGAATTTGTTTACAGGCCGCCCTGCCCGTGGAATCATGAATTACGTGATGAGGGAGCTCGGTCCGATTAACAACTGCGCCCCCGCATTCCCACTGGCTACCTCGGCCATCGCTCCCTTGCGTGCAAAGGCCGAGGCCGAAGGCTCGGGCGATTTTTCCCCACTGTGGTCGGGTCAGAACGCGACCGGATGCAAAGAAGTGCCGGCCGCGCAGCTCACGCGAGAATTGGCAGCCGGACTCTAGTCATTTCGTCGCGTGCAGACTTCGAACTCGATGTCGCGTTCCGACCGAGGCTGTGTGAAAACTCACAAGACGCGACCGTGACCGAAAGTCGACCTCTCAAATCGCGCTGTATTCCACGATCGTCACTCTCGGAGGGGTGAGAAGACCCCCGAAAACGAAATGGCGGTGCGTCTTCACGCAGCCTCGGCCAACTGGAGATACTCGAGGGTAACGCGAAGATATCCGGTCATTCGCGTGGCGCCGATCCAGCTTCGACGGCGACGATGTGGACCTGATCTTCCCGTCAAGCTCGGTGCTGGGCAGACCAGCTCTTTGCAGGACGAAAGCGATGAGGTCGCTATTACCGGGGCGCGCCTAATTCTTGGGCTAGAGCTCTCTTCACCGCTGGACGCTCCAGCATTCGCCTCCGGTGATCCTGGACTATTGGGATCCGAGCCGGGTTCACTCCGTCAGCCTCCAACCATTGGGCCAAGGTGAAAAGATAAGGGTCGCAGACCGTATAAGCCTCGCCCATCACCCAAGGTCCTTTGATCATCTCGCGTTCGATCAAGTCGAAACACTCACCGACCGTGGTGGGCACCTTTCTCCGCATCTCTTCAATCGCGGCAGGATCGTCGGCCCACCGGTACCCCCGCATGCGGTGCGCATGCGCAACATGAACGGTGGAGCAAAGGTAGCTGATGAAGGCCTGAACGCTACCAAATGCGAAGGGGTCGGCCGTTGGCGCGAGCCCTGCGCTCGGGAAGCTCTGCGCAATAAAGGCGAGTATGGCGGGCGTCTCGGTCAGAACTCCTTCGTCGGTGACCAATGCCGGCACACGACCCTTTGGATTGATTGCGAGGTACTCGGGCTTGCGCTGCTCGTTGGTGCGGAAGTCGAGCCGCACGGCGTCATACTCCGCACCTGCTTCCTCCAGTGCGATGTGCGAGGCCAGTGCGCATGTACCGGCAGCGTAGAACAGTTTCAGCACGAAACCCTCCCTTCTTCGGGGCCAACCGTAATCAGCCATGTCTTCGTAAAGGATACCGGAGGTGGTTGGCGAAACGACATCGCGTCGGTCCGAGATGTCTCGGTCCGGCCAACTCCAGTCGCAGGGCATTGCACCCGATAGCGGACGTTGACCGGTGCTTGTCCAACGAGGACCGTCGGCATACGCGAGGCGCGTGCATGCCGTCGCACGGGGGCGCCAGCAGCCGGGCATCGGGCATTCGTTGACGCCGTGTATTCCGTCGTTTAGGTTCTGTGTCTTTCGTTCGGTCGCAGACGTCCATGGCGCTGACCGTCACATTGCGTGCTTCCCGGAATACGGATGCCTCTCTGTTCTACGACGTCACAGAGCAAACCATGCGGGTCCACGTCATTGGTGCAGGGGTACTTGGGAAGAAGAGGGTCGCCGTAGAGAGGCAGACGAAGACAGTGTCAACCCCGGCGCAAGTGTCATCATGGTCGGCGCGGCAGACGCGGGAATTTTGATTGTCGAGAGGTTGCCCCACGAAATTCAACTCCGAATGCTGTGCTTGCTCCCAAGCTACCAGGGCCACGGCATTGGTTGCTCCCTCGTATCCGCACTTCAAAAGGAAGCAGCGGCGCGCTGTGTACCATTGCGTCTACATGTGTTGAAGGTGAATTCCGCGAAGCACTTCGACGAACGTCTAGGTTTTGGCGTGGAGGAAGAGACCGAGTATTTCTTCCACATGCATGTAATGTAACCCGGCGTTCAACGCGGCCTCACGGCCCCGGCCTTCAGCCGAATCGTTGGAGGGGTTAACCTGGTCGCATTGACGGTCTGCTTTCTCGCTGCCACGAGCGCGCTCAGCTTGGCTTACATCCTGCAGCGCGCGGTGCACCAAGGTGGCGCGCCTTGCTCCCTCCTGCCGCTCACACATAACGGAACACGAGGACCGCGAATACGACCGAAACGAGGGCGGCGCCCCAGAGCGGGGTGCCGAAGAGCGCAAGCCAAATGAGGTGGATGAAGGCCGCAGACAGGAGTGAGATGAACAGCCGGTCGCCGCGCGTCGTGACGAGACGGAGCACTCCGCGCCGTGGCGCGCCGCCGGGCGATCGCCACTCCCAAATGATCATCCCCACGAGCGTTAGCGCGATCACGATGAAGAATGTGGCCGTCTGCCACGTCCAGGCCATCCAACCCAATCCGACCGTCGTCGGGTTCATCGACGCTACGCTCAGACGCGGCCGAGGGCGAAGCCCTTGGCAATGTAGTTGCGTACGAAGTAGATGACAATAGCGCCCGGGATGATGGTGAGCGCGCCCGCCGCTGCCAGCAGGCCCAGCTCGTACCCGGACGTGCTGGCGGTGCGGGTCATCGTAGCGGCGATCGGCTTCGCTGCGACTGAGGTCAGCGTCTTGGCGAGCAGCAGCTCGACCCAGGAGAACATGAAGCAGAAGAACGCGGTCACGCCAATGCCGGCGGCGATCGTGGGGATGAAAATCTTGATGAAGAAGCGCCAGAAAGGATAGCCGTCGACGAACGCCGTCTCGTCGAGTTCCTTGGGTACGCCCGACATGAATCCTTCGAGAATCCACACCGCAAGCGGAATATTGAAGAGGCAATGCGCGAGGGCCACGGCGATGGGCGTGTCGAAGAGGCCGATCGCCGAATAGAGTTGGAAGAACGGCAGCGCGAATACCGCGGGCGGTGCCATGCGGTTCGTGAGCAGCCAGAAGAATAGGTGCTTGTCGCCGAGGAAGCGGTAGCGCGAGAACGCGTACGCCGCCGGCAGCGCCACGGTCACCGAGATCACTGTGTTCATCAGCACGTAAGCGAGCGAGTTCAGGTAGCCGTTGTACCAGGTCGGGTCGGTGAAGATCTTCCTGTAGTTCGCGAGCGTGAAGTCGCGTGGCCAGAGCGTGAACGAGCCCAGGATCTCGTTCGTGGTCTTGAAAGACATGTTCAGCAGCCAATAAATTGGCAGGAGCACGAAGAGGATGTAGATCAACGGAACCAGCCAAGTGAAGCGTTTCATGTCAGTCCCCCTCGTCTTTGGTCATCACCGTGTAGAAGATCCACGACAACAGCAACACAATGAGGAAGTAGATCAGCGACATCGCACCGGCGGGACCGAGGTCGAACCGGCCAAGCGCGATCTTCACGAGGTCAATCGAGAGCAGCGTGGTCGAGTTGCCCGGACCCCCTCCCGTCAGCACGAAGGGCTCGGTGTAGATCATGAAGCTGTCCATGAAACGCAGCAGCACGGCGATGGTCAGCACGCGCTTCATCTTGGGCAGCTGGATGTAACGGAATACAGCCCAGTTCGAGGCACCATCGATCTTCGCCGCCTGGTAATAGGCGTCCGGAATGGCCGAGAGCCCCGCGTACGCCAACAGCACGACCAGCGACGTCCAGTGCCACACGTCCATCGCGATCAGCGTCGCCCACGCAGCGACCGGCTGGCGCGTGAAGTTGTAGTTGACGCCCATGGCGTTGAGCGAATGGCCGAGCAGGCCGATGTCGGGCAGCGCGAGGATGTTCCACATCGCGCCGACGACGTTCCAGGGAATTAGGAGCGGCATGGCCATCAGCACCAGGCACACGGAAACCCATGGCCCCCGACGCGGCATTGCGAGGGCGATCGCGACGCCGAGCGGAATCTCGATCACGAGGATGATTCCCGTGAAGAAGAGCTGCCGTATCAAGGCGTCGTGAAAGCGCTCTGATTCGATGGTTTCCTGAAACCACTTCACGCCCTCGAAAAAGAACTGGTTGTCGCCGAACGTCTCCTGCACCGAGTAGTTGACCACCGTCATCAGTGGAATGACGGCGTTGAAGGCCACGAGCAGGACCACCGGTAGCACCAGCCACCAGGCCATTTGATTGGGCGTCTTGGTAGTCATCCCCGCAGTCGCCCGTCAACTCGCGATCCAGCCGTCGGCGTAAAGCTGCGTATGCGCCCGGTCGAACTTCAAGTGACCGCTTTCCGAAGGCAGCGCATCGCCTTCGCCGACCAGCAGCTTGATCGTCGTGGCGCCATGCGCCGTCTCGACGACCCGGTAGCGGCCGCCGTCCCTCACCTTGAGCACCCGCACCGGGATACCATCCGCGCCGAAGCGCACGAATTCAGGTCGCACGCCGATCTCGAGCCTTGCGTCGGCGAGCGGCGTTTTCGGCGATGTGGCGACCTCCACGGCAAACCCGGCGAAGCGAGCGACGCCGTCCTCAAAAGTGGCTGGCAGCAGATTCATGCCGGGCGACCCGATGAAGTGCCCGACGAACGTGTGACGCGGCCGCTCGAAGAGCTCTACCGGCGTCCCGGCCTGGACGATCATGCCGTCGTTCATCACCAAGACCTGGTCGGCGAACGTCAGCGCCTCGGTCTGGTCGTGCGTCACGTAGATCATCGTCGTGCGCAAACGCTGATGCAGTTCCTTCAACTTTGAGCGCAGACGCCACTTGAGGTGCGGGTCGATCACGGTGAGCGGCTCGTCGAACATGATGACGGCGACGTCCAATCGCACCAGCCCACGTCCGAGCGAGATCTTCTGCTTCCCGTCCGCAGTGAGGCCCGCTGCGCGCTGCTCGAGCATCGCGTCCAGGTCGAGCAGCGCGGCGATCTCGCGCACGCGCGAGTCCAATTCCCGCTCCGACACGCCGCGGTTTCGCAGCGGAAAGGCCAGATTGTCGTAGACGCTCATCGTGTCGTAGACCACGGGGAACTGGAACACTTGAGCAATGTTGCGCGCGTCGGGCGGACGCGCGGTAACGTCGCGGTCGTCGAACCACACCGAGCCTTCGGTCGGCTTCAGTAACCCGGAGATGATGTTGAGCAGCGTAGTCTTGCCGCATCCCGACGGTCCGAGCAGCGCGTTTGCACTGCCGTCGATCCACTCGAGATCGAGCCGCTTGACTGCCCAGTCCGAGTCGGTCACCGGCTGCTCGCGGTAGCTGTGTCGGAGGTCCTTCAGGCTAATGCGCGCCATCGTCGCCCACCCATCAACTCGCCGCCGCCTCGACGCATCGCCCATTGGATTCGAAGTAGAGCCCGCGCGCGACATCGAGCCGGAAAGGCGCGATCTCACCGACCGCGAAGGTGTGCACACCGTGTGACTGCGAAATCCAGATCTGTCCCTGCATTTCGAAGTGCACGACGCTCTCGGAGCCGCTGATTTCGGCGATCGATACTCGGCCGTCCACGGACACCCAATCGGCGCGGGCTGCGGTGCCCCCGGCCGGCTGCACCAGGTGCGGCCGGAGCCCGAACGTGTACGAACCGTCAGCCAACCGCGCGAGGGCGCCATCGGCCGGCCAGCCCACGGCCGCCGTCAACTCGATGCGGCCGTTGCGCTTCACGACGGGCGCGGTGTTAATCGGCGGCTCGGAGAATGCGCGCGCGGTTGTCAGATCGAGCGGGCGGCGATAGACCGCACCGGTCTCCCCGAACTGGGTGATCCTCCCGGCATCGAGCGTGGCCGTGTGCCCGGCGAGCAGGAGCGCCTCGACGGGTTCGGTCGTGGCATAGACGACCGTGCAGTCGCGATCCGCAAAGAGGCGGGGCAACTCGTCTCGGAGCGCTTCACGCAGCTTGTAGTCGAGATTGGCGAGCGGCTCGTCGAGAAGCACCAAGTCAGCGTCCTTCACGAGTGCACGCGCCAAGGCGACGCGCTGCTGCTGACCGCCGGAGAGCTCGTTCGGGCGACGGTCGAGCGTCGCAGTGAGCTTCAGCAGCTCAGCGACGCGATCGACGCGCGCGCGGATCTCCGCAGCCGGTAGCCGCTCGACGCGCAATGGCGAGGCGACGTTTTCGCGAACGGAAAGGTGAGGGTAGTTAATGAACTGCTGGTAGACCATCGCAACGCGCCGCTTTCGAACCGGTACGCCGGTGACGTTGCGCCCGTCGAACCAGACCTCGCCCCTGGTCGGCTTAAGGAGCCCCGCCATCAGCCGCATCAGCGTGGTCTTGCCCGCGAGTGTCGGGCCGAGCAGGATGTTGAAGCCCCGTGGGGCGAGCTCAAGGGTTGTTTCGTGGATGTGCGTCTCGCCATCCACGCGCAGTGTGATGCCCGTCAATGCGAGGCTCATACGTCGCGACATCGTACCCGCCGACGGTGGCCGCCGTCCGCGACAAACACACGGCGCCGGGGAGAGCCGGCGCCGTGTCCAGGCAATAGCCGCTCAGCCGGCCGCGATAGAACCTTACTTCCAGCGCTTCACCAACTCGTCGTAGTCGACCGTCTGGCCCTTCGGTTTCTCGTTCGCGAGCTTGGCCTTGGGACCATCGGGCTTGCCGAGCCACTCCTTGGGATCTTTCTTCGGATTGAGGCGCGGGCCGCAGCCGCCATAGGTCTTGGCCTTCTCGTCGGCAGCTTGCATGCGCGCCATGTCCGTGTCCATCTCGCCGGCGAGGCGGTCCATTGCCTGCTGCGGCGTAAAGGTTCCAGAGTTGACGTCGCCGATGTTCTGCCACCAGAGCTGCGCCAGGCGCGGGTAGTCCGGCACGTTGATGCCGGTCGGTGTCCAGCGCACGCGGTCGGGCGAGCGGTAGAACTCGACCAGCCCACCGAGCTTTGCAGCGCGGTCGGTGAACGACTGGTGCCGGATCGTGCTGTCGCGGATGAACGTCAAGCCGACATGGCTCTTCTTCACGTCCACCGTCTTGGAAACGACGAACTGGGCGTACAGCCAGGCGGCCTTGCGGCGATCGAGCGGCGTGGACTTGAACATCGTCCACGAACCCGCGTCCTGGTATCCGAGCTTCATGCCCTCTTCCCAGTACGGGCCGTGCGGTGACGGCGCCATCCTCCACAGTGGCATGCCGCTGTCGTCCACCGTGTTGTTGCCGTCCTTCTTCGGCGCGACCATGGAAGCGGTGAAGGCGGTGTACCAGAAAATTTGCTGCGCGACGTTCCCCTGCGCAAGCGCGGGCAGCGACTGATAGAAATCGTAGTCGGCCGCGCCGGGCGGCGCGTACTTGCGCAGCCACTCATCCCACTTGCGGATCGCGTACACCGAGGCCGGGCCGTTGGTCTCGCCGCCCCGCGAGACCGAGGCGCCCGACGGATTGCACGAACCCACTTCCATGCGGATGCCCCACTCATCGATCGGGCGCCCGTTCGGCAGACCCTTCGAGCTCGCGCCAGCCATCGACAGCCACGCATCGGTCATCCGCCAGCCCAGGTCCGGCGCGCGCTTGCCGTAGTCCATGTGGCCGTAGATGCGCTTGCCGTCGACCTGCTTAACGTGCACGCTGAAGAACTCGGCGATGTCCTCGTATGCGGACCAGTTCACCGGCACGCCGAGCTCATAGCCGTAGCGGTCCTTGAACGCTTTCTTTAGGTCCGGGCGCCTGAACCAGTCGTAGCGGAACCAATAGAGGTTTGCGAATTGCTGGTCGGGCAGTTGCCAGATCTTGCCGTCCGGACCAGTCGTGAAAGAGATCCCGACGAAGTCCTTGACGTCGAGCGTGGGCAGCGTGACGTCCTTGCCTTCGCCGGCCATCCAATCGGTAAGGTTCACCGCCGACTGCAGCCGCGAGTGCGTGCCGATCAGGTCGGAGTCGTTGATGTAGGCGTCGTACAGGTTGCGGTTGGTTTGCATCTGCGTCTGCACCGCCTGCACGACCTCACCTTCGCCGAGCAACTGGTGATTGACCTTGATGCCGGTGATTTCCTCGAAAGCCTTGGTCAGGGTCTTTGATTCGTACTCGTGCGTCGGAATCGTCTCCGATAGCACGTTGATCTCCATCCCCTTGAAGGGCTTCGCGGCGTTGATGAACCACTCCATCTCCCTGGCCTGCTGCTCCTTGGTCAGCGACGAGGGCTGGAACTCATTGTCGATCCACTTTTTCGCCGCGTCGGATTGGGCGTGGCTTGCCGAGGCGAACGCCATCGCCAGAACGATCGCGGCGATGCTCGTTGGTAGCCGCTGATTCTTCATCTCGGTTCCTCCTTTGGAGTGGCATGACTTCCAATGCTGCCGAATCCTATAAGCGAACCAAAGCGAATGTCAACCAGTCAAATTCGATCGCCAATCCGAACAAAAACGAAATGATCTGCGAC
>CAWAFI010000022.1:0-113176 GCA_963781285.1 uncultured beta proteobacterium | reverse complement strand
GCGGGCCTGGGGCTGGTGGCGCTGCCGGCGCCGGCGCAGACGGTGGGGCCGCTGGCCAACACGGCGGTGGGCAACGCGCGGGTGATCGTGCCGGACGGCTCGTCGCTGCTGCAGAACATCGGCGGCGGGGAGACGCGGTGGTTCGTGTTCGGGACCGAGCCGGGGAAGACCTATGCGGTGGAGGTGGTGGATCCGTACAGCGATCTGGCGTCGAACACGATTGGGTCGGTGATCATGTACGCCTCCAATGGGACGACGACCCCGCCCCCGGAGACCAACGTGGACTGCACGGCGAACGCGCGGGCGCCGGCGCTGGTGGTGGCGAGCGATGGCATCCGCTGCATCGTGCGGGTGTTTCCGCCGACGGTGGGCAACACGCAGAACAAGCGCGGGATCTATGTTGCGGTGGGGTCGGTGTTGGGGCCGAGCTTCCAGATCCGGGTGCGGGAGAGCACGATCTACGGGCGCTGGACGACCAATGGCTACGACTTTCACGTCGAGCTGGAGAACACGACGGCGGATGCGTTGTGTGCGCAGATCCTGTTCCTGCCCAATGCGGGGGACAGCTACAGCGGGACGTGGGCCGGCGGGTTGATGCAGACGACGCTGACGATCCCGGCGTTTGGGGCGAACAAGTTTGTGTTTCCGAACGGGACGCTGGTGGGGGCGTTGAACGACAACAAGGGGACGCTGCGGATCGGGGCCTGTGCGACGCCGGTGAATTTCGTGCCGAGCGCGTTGCACGTGAGCACGTATGCGTACAACCCGGTGACGGACAAGTTCCTGTATTTTTTCACCAACACGGCGAACAACGGCGCGACCAGCAACAGCTGGTAGCGTAGCGCGGACTGCGCCGCGACATCTCAATGAATCGAAGGGGCCTCCCGCTGCGAAGGCCCCTCTGTTTGTGACGGCCGTATTCGTCGCGGCTCCGCTAGGGCAGACGCCTGTGGCCACAACAAAATCTGCAATCGGTAGGTAATCCGTAGGCACCGCTGCGCGAGCGCCTGCCATCCTTGACTCGCGTCAGTAACGTATCGCTTCGCCGCAAGCGAGGCGGGTAGAGAGACTGTTATGAGCATCTCGCCGAATCCGTCTGGAGTCGAAAGGAGATTCAGATGACACACTTGAAGCTGCTACGGACCGTCCTGCCGTTTCTGGTGGGTGTCGTTATCGCAATTCTGCCCGCCGTTGCGCCATCGGCGGCCCCTCCGTCGGCTCAGGGGGTGCGCCTGACCGCGATTGGTTCACCGACGTGGACGCCCGTTGATCTCCATCTGTTCTCTGCACCCGTGGGCACGGCCGCATCAGGGTACGCGGAGTTCGGGGAGACCATGCTGGCCCTGTTGCCGCCCCCGAATCACGTGTTCCACCCGAACCTGGGAGTCGGCCCAGGCGCGCCCCACTCGCCGCCGTACGATTCCGAACTGGCGGATGGCGTCGCCTACCTAGAATTTCACGAGGGGGTGCGCTTCAATACGTCGGAATTCTCCAATGGCGAGGGCGTGTGGCTGGTGTGGATGAACGTTCCGGCGCCGGGGACGACGGGCTCGTCGCCCGATTTCGCTTCCGGTCCCATCATCCCGAACACCCTGTTTCCGATCCATGTCTCGGCGAGACACCGGCACAACGGAAAACCGTTCACCGTCGAGGATTTCGAGGTGCCGGCGTTGGACCAGAACTTGGCCCCGCCCTTCAACGTTGACGGACACAGCCATTTCCCCTTTTTCAATGCCGACAACGCGGATTTCGGCCCTCCGGGTGCGAATCTGCGCGGGAGCTATGAATATCAGATCGTGATGATTGACCAGTTGGGGAACGGCTGGTACATCGTCGCGCATTTCGCGGTGGCACCTTGAGGGCGATGTCTGTAGCAGATAAAGGCACGTGTCCTTTGACCTTTTGATCGCAAGTCATGACACCTGGCTGGAGGAAGCGGGGGAGGTTGAGTTGATCGGCGGCTGGGCAGAAGTGGCACTCGGCGAGGAGTTTGCGGCAGCGGCCGACACGGCGCATTACCAGGTATTCCTGACAAGTTACGACGCTGTGACCTGACCGTGACGCACGGTAACCACGGCAAGAAATAGCGGTGCTCGACAGTCCCGTCTAGACGCATTGGTTCAAGCGGCCACCCCTTGCCACTTCATCACCATTTGATCGCAAGTCACGACTCATGGCTGGAGGAAGCGGGGGAGGTGGAGTTGATTGGCGGTTGGGCGGAGGTTGCGTTCGCCGAGGAGTTTGCGGCAGCGGCCGACATGGCGCACTACCAGGTATTCCTGACGAGTTACGACGCGGTGTTGGTGTTTGTGCAGAACCGCACATCGCGGAGCTTCGAGATCCACGCGCTGTCGTGGCAATCGCGCAAACTTCCGCGTTCGACATGTTGCGCCTACCGCGTGGTAGCGCGGCGACTGTGAGCAGCGTTGCCTGATGGTTACTGTCAGCGAATTGGAATGATAGGGTCGGACCGATGCGTCCGGTCGATTCGGGGTCAGGCTGTCCGCGGCCCCCGCAGTGGCCGGGCGCGATACCGCTCAGAGTGTGCCAAATTGAAAAGGATAACGCATGTTATTCATCGTCACCTGGACCGCTCGGCCCGAGCATCGCAACGCCGCATTTGAACGCTTTGTGAAGACCGGTGGAGCACCGCCCGGCGGTGTGAAACTGGTCGGACGCTGGCACGCTGTCGGCCGAATCGTCGGTTTCGCAGTCGCGGAAGCAAGTGATCTTGCGCTGATACAGAAGTGGGCGCTTGAATGGAGCGATCTCCTTAGCATGGATGTCTATCCAGCCTTGACTGACGAGCAGGTGGGTCCGTCGATTGCGGCAGCAATCGGCAAGAAATAGCCCGTGCGGCTGGCGTGCGACTGAATTCGCAGTTGCCTGACGGCGCGGATCGCCGCGCGCTCCGTTACGGTTGTTGCAGTGTCCCGGCATCACCCGGGTATTTTTCAAAGGAGAAATGGTATGAACCAGCGAAATCTGTCTCGGTTAACCCACTGGTTTGGAAATCTTGGACTAGTCTTTACATTTGTTGTTTCCACATCGACATCTGCTGGGCTCGGGCAACTCATGCAGCCCGAGCACGAGCACGATTCGATCGGTGTCGGCGGCGGGCAGGTAATTCCACCAACGCCTTTTCTCCTTGCCGAGGCGGCGAAGCTTACGGCGTCCTTCAATACCGGGCCCAGAACGGCAGATACGTATCCCAAGCATCTGCCGTTTCAAATTCTCTACCAATCTTTCAATCCTGCAGACATCAACAACACGGGAGGGCTTTACACAACCTTCAACGTAAAGCGAGGTACTTTCCTCTATGTGCCGGTCATCTACAATGACAATTCGTTGCCCATCATCGGAGATTTCCCGCCGGCCGGAGACCGCCGTGCACTGTTGCACTATCTGTATTCGCAGGATGAGTTTGGCCTCGTCTACACGAGAATTACGGTCGATGGCAAGGTGACGTCACTCGGTCCAGGGTATCCGGTAGAAGTAAGTTTCAAGAATCCACTTCCGGATGGAGCTACGCTCTACCAGACGGTAGCGGCGTTTTTGGTGCCTTTGACCAAAGGCACGCACTCGGTTGAAATCTCCGCCTTGGCCACGGGGGAAGCATTCAGCGAACCACCTTTTCCTGATTACTTTCCGGGCGGCGTGTTCCAGTTTTCCACTACGTATACTGTGGTGGTCGAGTGATTTGTCGGCAAGGCCGTTGAGCTGGAAACTGCCGGTAGGGTAGAGGACCAAGCGAAGCGTACGGAAGCGTTCTCGAAGAACGATTCTCGACCATTCTGAAGGATGGCTCCGTTGGGAAACGGGCCATCCCCTTTTCTTTTCAAGGGGGCTTGACAAACGCCTTCATAGAAGCTCCCGTTCAGGTAAACGGTGTTCCTCAACCCGGTATCAGCGCGATGGCGCGCAAGATGACAGGGCACTTGTCAACGGGAACCCAGATTTCCTCAGGCATGGCACCGAAAATCTGAAGGGATCCGCTCAAGAAATCTTGTCCGCTTTCCGCCAGAGAGGATCTCGACGTAGGCCTGACAGCATCAACGGAAGGCCGACGACGACGCCTGCCCAGAGCGTCACGATGCGGACGCAGGCGAGAACGATCAGCGCGTCATCCCGCGGGACGTCCATATGCTCGAGATCGAGCAAGAGCGCCATTTCGAAACCACCGAGGCCACCTGGCGCCATGCTGGCGGATCCGGTCAGGTGAGCGAGCGCGACCGCACCGATTCCTGCTCCCATTGAAATGCTCGCCGAAAGATACCCGACGACACCCCACACCAATAGGCCAACGACAACGTTGGCGACCGCTCCCAACAGGACGAAGATCAGTGCTTGGGGGAACGCCAGCAGCCGCCTGGCTGCGCGCAGCAGCTCGGCAGTCGCGTCGACTGCAAAGACGAGCTTCGGCCAACGGCTAATCGACCGCCGCAGTGCGCGAAGGAATGGATCGGGGTAGCGAGCGACGAGAGCGATGCACGCCACGCCAGCCACGGCAATGGCGGTGAGACCGTCTGCAAGCGGCCCGCGATAGAAGATGACAGCAAGTAGCAGCAGCCCCACAAGATCGAAAAGGCGCTCAGCGAAATAGGCGACAAGGCTTGAGTGAATCGACACTCCGTGCCGCACGAGCAGCAAGCTGCGGGCCGCCACACCGATCTTGCCTGGGGTAGGAAGCAAGCCGAGCCCTGCCATGAAGATGGCCAGACTGGCCATCTTGGGAATGTGTGCGCCAAGACGAACCAGCATCCAATGCCATCGCGCGAACCTGAGCAAGTGATTCGCGCCGAAGGCCACAAGCGTCATTGCAGCGATATACGGCCCAGCCCGCTCGAATCGGGCGACGGCAGCACGATCGCTAACGAGGATCCCGGCGATAAGCAGCACGACTACCCAGACGACTGCAGCGACGACGACGAAATGAACACCCCGACGAACGCGAAATAGCAGCGCTTTATGGCTGGCGCTTGGTGGCTCCGCATCGGATGTCCCAGTCACCACGGGAATATGCTCCCCGAGGCTATCGAAACGACCACCACTTGTGTCCGATGAAGCTGGTAACAATGGGCACGCAGACTCCCGCCACGTGTGCAATCAGGTCTACATGGCCTCGAACACCAGCCCAGGGTAGGATAATGTCGGCGAGGAGCAGCGTGACAAGCAACGTCTGGATAACGGCGGCAATGTTCACGAGGGCAAAAGCCGCCACCTGCCGATGAAGATCCCGCCCCGGGTTGGGTCGAAAAACATAGGTCCGCATTAGGACAAACGCGACTGCCATGCCGACAAGATAAGCAAGCACGACCGCAACAGGTAGGGCGACCCAACGGCTGAATTCGATCCGGGACAGAATGTTAGCCGCGGCGGCAAGCCCACCGGCGACAAGAAATCGTACGAATTGAACCGAATACGCTCTTGTGTCCACGCTCATTGAGGATAGTCAGGGCCGGCGAACGGTAGCGTTGGATGCCTGTTGAAATCCGACGGCAATAATGTCAACGTGGAAAAGTTCGGCCTGCCTGGCCCAGTCAACCCGTTGCGCGATTCGCCAATCCAAACGAAGGGGGCTACTTGGGAGCAAGTCGAAGACTGCAATAGCGTCGAAGTACTCACGGGGCTCTGTTCACGCGAGTTTTTGGAAACTGTGAGCTGCACGTGGCAAGGTGCGCGATGTGAGCTCCTGACGAGCCTGATCAAGGTCTGAAAGTCCCGCTTCGCATTGAAATTGGCATCATAAAGCCACTGATCCAGTGCGCGTCGGACGTTTGCTCAGTAGCGTCCCGTGAAGGACTCACTGGGCAACGAACATCATCGCTTGCCGAGTTGGCCTCGACTCTTGGCGAACTAGACAGATCGAGTGACGAGTCGGTGAATGCGCATCGGCGTGGCGCATGGACCACGTGGCGGCGGCAACCTATAATCGCAGCCATATTCCCGTGCAGCGAGTCTCCTTTTTTTATAATTGCACGCCGAAGTTAATCTGACAACCTCAACGCCGATAAGATGGTTTGACATGCTGATCGTTGAGGAGCCCTTGGCTCCAAAGAAGTTGCCGGGATTCGCCGGCCGTTACGGAAAATGGATCGGCACCGATAGTAATGGTTATTACCAACCAACCGCGGGCAATGGCGGATCGCCAACCAATGGAACTTACACCGTGGCCGATGGCTTCTCTGGGTAGTCGATGGGGCACCACGCTTTTGTGGCTCCGATCGACGCAAATCCGTATGCTGATGCGCTGGGCGACGGCACAGTGGTCGAGAATGGCGTCGTGCGCGGCTGGCTCGACGGGGTGCTGGTCTTCGAGAGGACGGACGTGGTGTTGCGCAAGCATCGGGCGATCAAGGTCGACGAGGTCGGGCTCGACCATTATCATGGGGGGACCAGGCCGGCGGAGGCCGCGCACCCCTTCCAGATGGCAGCGCTGGTGGTCGCCAAGAGCTATATCGGCCCAATGCAAAAGAAGTTAGCCCAACGGTTACGGACCCGGTCGCGACACAAGTGTAGCTACGAGGGTGCCGCTGACCATCAAATCGTTCGATATGCAGCACCTTGAAGAAGCCGTGGTCCCGCCGACGGAACCCGTGCTAGTCGTCGACTTGGACGGGACGCTGATCAAGACCGACCTGCTGGTCGAGACGACCGTAGCTCTTCTGAAGCGGAACCCTTTTTCACTTCCCTTGTTGGCGGTCTGGTTGACGCGCGGGAAGGCGAATCTGAAGGAACAGATCGCCGAGCGAGCAGAGATCGATGCCGTGTCCCTTCCCTACAACGCGGAATTCTTGGACTTCCTCCGCGCGGAGCATGCAGCGGGGCGCAAGATCTGGCTGGCGACCGCTTCCCACCGCAAACTCGCCGAGCAGGTGGCCGCCCATCTTGGCATTTTCGATCGCGTCCTGGCGACCGAGAACGGCCGCAACCTTTCTGGAAAGGCCAAACTGGATGCGCTGGTGTCCAATCTGGGGGCGAATGGGTTCGACTACGCGGGCAATGCGCTCGTGGATCTGCGAATCTGGCCGCAAGCCCGGCGCGCGCTGGTCGTTCACCCCGAGCGAGGCGTAGAGACGGCCGCTGCCCGCCGCTTCACCGTCGAACGGGTATTTCCGCGAGAGAAGACGCGCTGGTCCACCTACCTGAAAGCCATTCGGCTTCACCAGTGGGTGAAGAACGTGCTGATCTTCGTCCCTTTGCTGCTGGCGCATCGGGTTCATGGAATTGCCGCTCGTCTTCGACAGCGCGATCGCCTTCCTGGCCTTCGGCATGACGGCCTCGAGCGCGTATGTGCTCAACGACCTGCTGGACCTCACGGCCGACCGCCACCATCCGCGAAAGCGACACCGGCCATTCGCGTCGGGCGATCTGGCCCCTTCGGCCGGCTTCTGGCTCGTGCCCTCCCTGTTGTTGGGAGCAGGCGCCCTCGCCATGCTGCTGCCGCGCGCATTCGGCGTGGTACTCATCATCTACCTTGCGGGAACCTTGGCGTACTCCTTCAAGCTGAAGCATCATCCGATGCTGGACGTGATGACACTGGCAGGCCTGTACACTTTGCGAATCATCGCCGGGGTTGTCGCCATTGCCGTGGCCCCGACGTTCTGGCTGCTGGCTTTCTCGGTTTTCATTTTCCTGAGCCTCGCCCTGGTCAAACGCTACTCCGAGCTGAGGGTGATGCAGCGTGAGGGCAAGCAGGAGGCCGCGGCCGCGGCTACCAGGTCGGCGATCTCACAATCCTGTCCGCTGCCGGAATCGCGAGCGGCTACCTCGCGGCATTGGTTCTCGCGCTCTACGTAAACAGCCCCGAAGTCCTTCGCCTCTACCGCACCCCGGAGGCCATCTGGCTGCTCTGCTTCCTTCTGCTCTACTGGGTCAGCCGCGTGTGGATGATCACTCACCGCGGGGACATGCATGACGATCCAATCGTCTTCGCCCTCACCGATGGCCCGAGTCTCGTGATTGGTGCATTGGCCGGTGCAATCGTCATTGGCGCGACCCTATGACACGCTACGAGTCATGGGGCCGATTCCCGAAGGCCACGCACGATGTCGTGCGAATGAACTGGCGCGACACGGCTCTGCCCCCGGACTCGGGAAAGAGCATGCTCCCCTTCGGCAACGGTCGCAGCTACGGCGACTGCTGTCTGAACGACCATGGCATTCTCGTCGATACCCGCGGCCTCGACCGTTTCATGGCTTTCGACGCACGGACGGGAACCTTGCGCTGCGAGGCCGGTGTATTGCTCTCCGAGATCCTGGAGCTGGTCGTCCCGCGCGGTTGGTTCCTGCCGGTCACCCCGGGAACACAGTTCGTAACCATCGGGGGGGCGGTCGCCAACGATGTACACGGCAAGAATCACCACCGTGCCGGCACCTTCGGGCGGCACATCAATTGCTTCGAGCTGCTGCGCTCGGATGGGACCAGGCTTCGATGCTCGCCGACGGAGAACCCGGATTGGTTTCGCGCGACCGTCGGCGGGTTGGGGCTGACCGGCCTGATCACCTGGGTCGAACTGCAGCTCAAGGCCATCTCGGGCCCGCTGATCGATCAGGAGATCATCCGCTATGGCCGGCTCGAAGAATTCTTCCGACTGTCTCGCGAGTCGGACACCACCTACGAGTACACGGTCGCATGGATCGACTGCGCGGCGACGGGTGCATCGCTCGGCCGGGGCTTGTTCATCCGCGGCAATGACGCCACGGGAGGGCAAGATCGACGCGCGAAAGCGGAGGGGCGCCCGACTCAGCGTCCCGTTCGACCCGCCGTTCGCGCTGGTCAACGGTCCGAGCCTTCGCCTCTTCAATGCGCTGTACTACCGCAAGCAGTTGCAGGAACGCGTGCGCTCGACGGTGCACTACTCAACGTTCTTCTACCCGCTCGACGCCATAGGCGCGTGGAATCGGATCTACGGATCGAACGGCCTGCTGCAGTATCAATGCGTGATCCCGCATCGGCATGCGGAACCGGCGATACGCGGAGATCCTCGGCCAGATTGCCGGCGCCGGCACCGGTTCCTTTCTTGGCCGTGCTCAAGATGTTCGGCGACCTGCCCTCTCCCGGATTGCTGTCGTTCCCGCGTCCCGGAGCGACGCTCGCGCTCGATTTTCCGAACCAGGGCAAGCGAACCTTCGACCTGCTCGATCGCCTCGACGCGATCACGATGGCGGCCGAGGGTGCGCTGTACCCGGCCAAGGATGCGCGAATGAGCCCCGACACCTTTCGACGATCTTTTCCGAACTGGCAGCAGCTCGAACCGTTCATCGACCCCCGATTCTCGTCCAGCTTCTGGCGCCGGGTGAGCGGGGAGTCCCGGTGAGAATGACTCTGACGGTTGGCGGGCAGGCTTCGGTGAGAAAGATACTGATCGTCGGTGCGACCTCGGCCATCGCCGAGGCCACCGCGCGGCTGTTCGCAGCGGACGGCGACCGCCTCTGCCTGGCCGGGCGCAACGATCGCGCGACTGGACGGCGATCGCTGAGGACCTCCGGGTCCGCGGCGCGGCGCAGGTCGAGACAGTCGCACTCGACGCCAACGATTTCAGCCGGCACGAGCACGTCCTGTCGCACGCGGCGCAGGCCATGGGCGGGCCTGGACACGGTGCTGATCGCCCACGGCACGCTGCCGGACCAGCAGGCATGCCAGGCTTCCGTCGACGCGACGCTCGAAGCCATCACCACCAATGCACTCAGCGTCATCGCACTGCTGACCCTGATCGCCAACCGTTTCGAGCAGCAAGGCTCCGGCACGATCGCGGTGATCTCGTCGGTTGCGGGAGATCGCGGACGGCAGAGCAACTACGTGTACGGAACCGCAAAGAGCGCGGTAAGCACTTTCGCGCAAGGGCTTCGCAACCGGCTTGCGCGCACGGGCGTGAAGGTCGTGACCATCAAGCCGGGGTTTGTCGACACGCCGATGACCGCGGCGTTCAAGAAGGGCGCCTTGTGGGCAACGCCCGGAGCGGTCGCCAAGCGGATCCATCGGGCGATGGCGAAAGGCGAGGATGTCGTCTACACGCCGTGGTTCTGGCGCTGGATCATGGCGATCATCAAGGCCGTGCCCGAGTCGATTTTCAAGAAGGCCCGCCTCTGAAGTGAACACCAGCGACAAGATCGTCATCACGGGCGGTGCCGGGCTCGTCGGCCAGAACCTCATCGTTCGGTTGAAGCAGAGGGGCTTTACTCGGCTCGTCGCGATCGACAAGCACCCCGCGAACACGTCGACGCTGCGTCGCCTCCATCCGGACATAACCGTGATCGAAGCCGACCTGGCCGAGCCTGGCGCGTGGGAGAACGCCTTCGCCGGCGCGAGCACCGTGGTGCTCAATCAGGCGCAAATCGGCGGTTTGTCGCTCGCGGACTTCCAGCGCAACAACGTTGTCGCGTCGCAGCGAATTCTCGACGTCGTCCGCGGCCAGCCGAAACCGCCGTTCATCGTTCACATCTCGTCTTCGGTGGTCAATTCCCGTGCGGTCGACTTCTACACCGAAACGAAGAAGGCACAGGAGAAGCTGGTCCTGGCGAGCGGCCTGCCGTGCACCGTGCTGCGCCCGACGCTGATGTTCGGATGGTTCGACCGCAAGCACCTCGGATGGCTCGCCCGGTTCATGCGGAAGGTGCCGGTCTTCCCGGTACCCGACCGGGGCGACTACCTGCGTCAACCGCTCTACGTCGGCGACTTCTGCAACGTGATCATCGCGTGTCTGGACGGTCGGTTCGCGGGTCGCACCTTCGACATCTCGGGGCTGGAGCAGATCACCTACCTCGACATCATCCGACAGATCAAGGAAGTCGTCGGCTCGCGGACGGTCATCGTCCGGATACCCTTCCGCCTGTTCTGGTGGCTGTTGCGCACCTACGCCGTCTTCGACACGGATCCTCCGTTCACGACCCGGCAGCTCGAGGCGCTGGTCATTCCGGAGTCCTTCCCGGTCATCGACTGGCCAGCCATATTTCGGATGTTCGCCGACCTCCTTTCGGATGGCGATCGAGCAGACCTTTCGGGACCCGACCTACTCCCAGGTCGTTCTCGAGTTTTGAGCCGCCGGCGGAAGAGATCGCCATGAGTCGCGTTGTCGTCATCGGTGCGGGGCCCATGGGTTTGGCTGCCGCATGGCACGCGTCCAAGGCCGGGCACAATGTCGTCGTGCTCGAAGCCGACCGCGTGCCCGGTGGCATGGCTGCGCACTTCGATTTTGGCGGTCTCTCGATCGAGCGGTTTTATCACTTCATCTGCAAACCGGATCAGGCCACGTTCGACCTGATGGCGGAACTCGGCATCGCGGATCGTCTGCGCTGGCGCGCAACATCGATGGGCTACTACATCGACGGCAAACTCTACAGGTGGGGAGATCCGCTCGCGCTGCTATCGTTCCCGCTTCTCGGTCGCGATCGACAAGTTCCGCTATGCGCGGCACGTGTTCATGGCGTCAAAGCGCCGCGATTGGTCCGAGCTCGAACATTCGAATGTGCGCGACTGGATCGTTGCGCAAGCGGGCGAGAAGATCTGGAACCTGCTGTGGAAGCGCAGCTTCGACCTCAAGTTCTACGAGCTTGCGGACTCGGTGTCCGCCCCGTGGCTCGGGGCTCGGATCAAGCGGTTGGCTGCTTCTCGCCGATCGTCTTTCAGGAAGAGCTCGGCTACATCGATGGCGGCACGGAGATTCTGGTCGGGGCCCTCGTCAAGGGCATCGAGGCAAACGGTGGCAAGGTGCTCTGCCGAGAGCCGGTCCAGCAGGTAGAGATCCGGGACGGGATGGTTGCCGGGGCGCGCACGCCAAACGGCTGGCACGATGCGGACCACGTCATCTCGACCATGGCGATCCCGTACGTCACCAAGCTCATCCCCGGCTTGCCCGACGCGCACCGCGCCAAGCTCGAAGCAATCCGCAATATTGGCGTCGTCTGTGTCGTCCTCAAGCTGTCGAAGGCGGTCACCCCCCATTTCTGGGTGAACATTAACGACCCTCGGATTGAGGTGCCAGGATTTGTCGAGTTCTCGAACCTGAGACCGATGCGCGAGCACATTATTTATGTGCCGTTCTACATGCCGCAGGGCAATCCGAAGTTCTCACGCGACGACCTGGCGTTCATCGCAGAAAGCAAAAACGTCGTCAAGATGGTGAACCCGGACATCAACGACGATGACTTCATCGATGTAGCATTGGGCAGGCTGCGCTACGCGCAACCCGTGTGCGAGCCCGGGTTCGCCGATAAGCTGCCAGACATCCAGACACCGATTCGCGGATTGCAGATTGCTGATACGAGCTTTTATTACCCCGAAGATCGCGGCGTATCAGAAAGCGTTAAGCTGGCGAAGCAGATGGCAGACCGGATAACGTGAAGCGGGCAGCAAGGCATGCAAATCAATGGATGCGCAACGGGAGTTCTCCGCTTCGTTTATTTGGTTAACGCGAACGCTGTGACTGTTTTGATTCGCTCGCTTTCGCCAAACGTGGGCTGGCAAATACATCCCGGCGTAGGGTTGCGCAGCGAGGTGTACGGTCGCTCGGTGTGTGTATGCGTTGCGCCAAGCTGACGCGCCTAGCATGATTGTGTCGACAATATTTCGCACTTTCATGGCCGTAGCGATCCGACCTCAAGCATCCGCCTTTTCGGGAAGTCGGTCACGCGGTGCTTCGATCGCGAGATAGCGCCGGTTGCCCCACTTGGTACTCGCCTGACCAATACGATCCGCCCATCTCACGACCATGGCAAACCAAACCATTTCCAAGGAAGGATTGCCTCGAAGGACCTGACTCGGGGTCAGCACCACGGATTTCTGATTGCCGTCTAACCGTAGTCGGTGAAGTTCATAAAGTCTACTTTTTCAACCTCGAGATATTCCATGTCTTCGGGCGACCGCAGTGAATCAGCAAGGCAGCACGGAAGCGAGCACTCTCTTTTGCGATATCTTCAAGGATCAGCGCGAACCCTGCTGTTGTTTCTCGACCGCGGACTGGCTCAGCCAAGGGTGTGCGGCGGGATCTTACTGGTAGTTCTGTTCGTGGCCCTGTTGACGGAAATCGGATCGGCGCTGGTGAAGCCCTTCTGGTTTGATGAACTCCTTACTGTTCAGGTTTCCTCAATGAGGAGCCTTTGGTCAATATGGAATGCCCTGAACATGGGCGTTGATGGCATGCCAGTTACCTACCACTGGCTCACCGGGAAGATCAGTCTCCTGCCTCTGGATCCGCACCTTGCCTTCCGATGCTTATCAATCCTTGGCTATCTGATGGCCCTGCTTGGCACCTACGCTTTTGTTGGCGCGCGCTACGGTCCAACTTTGGCGTTGGCGGCAGTCTTGCTGCTCTCTCTTTCACCTTTTGAGACCTATGCGATTGAGGCGAGGTCTTATGCCCTTCTGGTTGGCCTTCTCGCTGTTGCCGCCGCGCTCTGGCAAAGAATCGATGAACGTCGGTGGCTGGCAATCCCGTTTTGCTCCACCCTCGCCCTCGCCGTCGCGTCTCATCATCTTGCGATCGTCGCGCTGGGATGCTTTGGCGGTGCGGAACTCGTTACGGCCATCCTCTACCGCAAGATACGCTGGCGCGTCTGGGCATCCCTGGCCCTATCGATCATTCCTTTCTTGGTTAGCCTTCCGATGTTGCTGCGATACCAGGCCACGTTTGGGGAGAACTTTTGGAGTAAACCTACATGGAACTACATTGTGTACACGTACGGTGTACTTGACGGCATTTCTGCGGCCTACTCACTCGCATTCATCGTCTTCGCCGGAATTGCGGCGGTGGCAACCGCAATCAGTCTCGATCGTACCCGAGCACCGGAACAAACCCGCTCTGTTCACGGGTTCGAAGTTCCCGAGATCGTATTGAGCATAGGCTTTCTTTTGTATCCGGCGGTCCTGGTAACTCTCCTGAAAGTGCAACACAGCGGTTACACGAGCCGGTATGCGTGGCCGCTTATCATCGGATTCGTATTTACATTCATTTTTGTATTTCGGGCTCGCACGGCGAATTCACACGCGACTTGGCTCGTGTGTGCTCTGTTGCTGGTATTTCTCGGTCGAGACGGTCGGGCAGCCATCATGGCGTGGTCAGATACGCAGTCTGCGTCGCAACGCGAGCAAGCTTCATTTGCCCAGCGCGTTGGCGGGCTAAGAGTGGGAACAGATCCCTATAAACTTGAAGCAGATATGCCTATTGTCATTGCACACCTGCACGAATATGTGCGAGCAAGTTACTATCTGAATCCGCCATTGTCGAAGCGTTTATGGTATTTGGCGGATGCACAGGCGGCAACTCGGTTGAGCGGAACAGATACGGGCGATAAGAATATAGAGATTCTGGGCCAGGTGTTCCCGCTTCAAGCACGCGTTGAAAGTGCCAGTGCATTCATCGCAGAGCACAAATCATTTCTTGTCTGGGCAAAGAGCGAGTCTCGAGCATCGTGGCTTCCGCGATTTCTGCTTGAGAAGGGATTCCGGATGGAGTTGATTAGTGAGGGTGACCAGGGACCGATTTACCTCGCCGTGCATCGCTGAGTCAATCATACGCAATACGGAGCCCGAACCGCTCATGGAACATGCGCGACACTTCGGCCCGAGCACGTCCTCTAAAGCGAAGGGTAGCGTCAACAATCTTTCGCACTTTCGATAGGGCGGTGGCTTCGATCTGAACCCCTACGCAGCCTTTCGGCTGTCCTTTCCAGTCGGCTTGCGCATTGCGCCCACGGGCGCCTGGCCCCTGATCGTCACTGCCATCCTTCGGCCGGAAGCTCTTCTGACTTGCCCACGCCTGGATCAGCGTCCCGTCCACCGAGAAATGCTCCTTGGACAGCAGGCCGCGGGCACCAGCCCGCTGCATCACCTCGGTAAAGAAGCCTTCGATCACCTGGTTCGCCGGCAAACGGTCGCGGTTCTTCGAAAACGTCGAGTGGTCCCAGATCGGGTCATCCAACGCCATCTCCACGAACCAGCGAAACAGCACGTTGTAACGCAACTGTTCGCACAGCTGCCGCTCGCTGCGCACCCAGTAGAACACCTGCAGCAGCAGGGCTCGGATCATCTTCTCAGGGGCAATCGAGTTCCGACCGGTGTCAGCGTAGATCGCGTTGAACCTCGCGTTCATCACCGTCAGCGCCTCGTCCACCAGCACGCGGATCGCCCGCAACGGATGGTCGCTCGGCACGAAATCATCCAGCTTGGCTACCGTAAACAGGCTCTCCTGCATCGCATCGGAACCGCGCATCGCCATGGCCTCGTCGTAGAAACCAGGAATACCCTTACCAAGACGATAGACACAATGAACGCATTTGCAAGTCGAATTTCAACAGCCTGTTAGATTAGGGCATCTCACACCGCGCCTGTGGGGAAGCGCACGGTCACACCGAGTCCCTCGCCGTTCGGACCGGCGAGGCCCGGTCCCAACGTGAGATACGCATCGTGTCGCTCGGCGATCCGCTTGACGATCGCGAGGCCAAGTCCGCTTCCGGAGACATCCGTCGCGCCCGGCGCCTGCACCCGGTAGAAACGGTCGAAAACCCGACCGCGCTCGCTCGCCGGAATTCCCGGCCCCGAATCGCGGATGGCGAGGATCGCATCACCGGCATCGCGTTCGACGACGACATCGACGCGCCCGCCCGAAGGCGTATAGCGGACTGCGTTGTCGACGAGATTCGACAAGAGCGCGCGCAGGCCGGCCGCGTCACCGTTCACGACGACCGGGGTGACGTCCGCACTGGGATCCGCGGCTTCGCCGGCGATGCCGAGATCCACGCCGCGCGCTTCCGCGATTCCCGTGTGGTCGGCCACGACGCTGCGGGCGAGCTCCGCGAGATTCACCGGTGCGAACGGGCGCTCGGCGACGCCGGGCTCTTCGCGGGCCAGCGTGAGCAACTGTTCCACCAGGTGCGTCGCGCGCGTAAGCCCGGCCTTCAGCTCCGCGAGCGCCGCGCGCCGCTCGGTATCGCTGGCCGCACGTTCCGCGAGTTGGGCCTGCAAGTGGACCGCGGCGAGCGGCGTACGCAGCTCGTGTGCGGCGTCGGCGATGAATGCGCGCTGGGCGCCGAGCGCGCGCTCCAGACGGCCGAGAAGGCCGTTCAATGCGTGCACGAGCGGCCGCACTTCGTCGGGCAGCCCGGACTCGGCGAGCGGCTCCAGCACGCTGGGCGAGCGCTTGCCGACGGCGGCCGCGACGCGCTCGAGCGGCCGCAATCCGCGCGCGACGCCGAACCAGAGGGCGAGGGCAAGGAACGGGGCGATCGCGAGCAGCGGTACGATCGTGCGCAACGCCATGCTGGCGGCCAGCTCGCGGCGGACGCTCATCGGTTGCGCGACCTGCACGACCTGACCGTCGGCGAGTGTGCTGAAGACGCGCCATTCGCCCGCTGCAGTGCCGATCGTGTTGAAGCCGAGCTGAGCGAATTGCGGGAGGTCCTGCCGGGGCTGCGAGAGGAAGACCTGCACGCCGTTGCGGTCCCACACCTGCACGACCAGCGCGTCGGCGCCGGGTGTCAGGCCGGCCGGCGTGCCCGCGAGCGGCACGCCGGTAAGCGAGGCCGCCATCTGCCGCAGCTGATAGTCGAAGATCGCGTTCGCCTCCTCGCGTGCACGCAGGTACGTGGCGACTGCGGCAACCACGACGGCGACGACGAGGCCTGCCGCCAGCCAGACCACGAGCTCCCGGCGGATCGATCGCGGGGCGCTCATAGGTGTACCCCCACGCTTGCGGCTGCCGCCGCTACGCTGCCCCCCGGGGGGGAGCAATTCCATGCGGCCTTCGCACCGCTGCATATTTCGCGTTGCAGATTGGGGTCGGCCGCCGCCCACGCTCGCAGACGCGCCCTTCGGGCCTTGGCTTCGCCCTGCTCGCGTAGGCGTCCTTGGCGCGGCCCGGCGGCGCTCATTCCGGTTTGCCGATCATCCAGCCCACGCCACGGACGTTGCGGATCGCACCGGCGCCAAGCTTGCGGCGCAGCGCGTGCAAGTGGACCTCGACGGCGTTGCTGCCGATTTCCTCGTTCCAGCCGTAGAGCTTTTCTTCGAGTTGCGCGCGCGACAGGATCGCGCCGGGGCGCACGAGCAGCGCCTCGAGCAGCGCGGACTCGCGCGCCGACAGCGCGATCGGCTGCCCGCGGAGGCGCGTTTGCCGCGTCGCGGGATCGAGCTCGATGTCGCCGAATCCCATGACCGGCGCGGCGCGCCCCGCGCCGCGACGCAGGAGCGCACGGATGCGCGCGGCAAGTTCGTCCAGCTCGAACGGCTTCACCACGTAATCGTCCGCCCCGGCGTCGAGCCCGGCGACGCGATCGGCGACTGCATCGCGCGCGGTGAGGATCAGCACGGGCCGCGCGTCGCCGCGCCGCCGCATTCCGCGCAGGACGTCGAGGCCGTCCTTGCGCGGCAGCCCGAGGTCGAGCAGCAGCAGATCGTGCACGTGCTCGGCGAGTGCCAGCTCCGCCGCGCGTCCGTCGCGTACCCAGTCCACGGCGAAGCCGTCCTGCCGCAGCCCCCGGCGGACGCTTTCACCGATCATCGGATCGTCTTCGGCGACGAGGAGGCGCATCGCGAAGGGCGTGTCGCCGGCAGAGCGTCGCGTCAGGTCTTCGGCTCGAACTTGAGCGCGCAGGAGTTCATGCAGTAGCGCAGCCCCGTAGGATCGGGTCCGTCCTCGAACACGTGGCCGAGATGCGCGTCGCATGCGGCGCACACGACCTCCGTGCGGCGCACGAACCAGCTCGTGTCGTCCTCGTTGCGGACATGGTCGGGCGCGACCGGTGCGTAGAAGCTGGGCCAGCCGGTGCCCGAATCGAACTTGGTCGCCGCGTCGAACAGTGGCATGCCGCAGCACACGCAGCGATAGGTACCGGGCGCGTGGTTGTCCCAGTACTCGCCGGAGAACGCGCGCTCGGTTCCTTTCTTGCGCGCCACCTTGTACTGCTCTGACGTGAGTTCCCTGCGCCATTCGGCGTCGGACTTGATGACTTTGTCGACCATGGTGTCTCTCCTGCAGATGGGGCACGTTGCTTCGGCCTCCGCCGCACAGTCGCGGCCTGTGGCCGACACCTTACATCGTGCGCCGGCGCGGCCGCGTTGGGACATCAAGTATAGTGGAGCCCTGCCGTCCGCCTACCGTTGCACCCGCCTGCCTTGGATGCCGTCCGTCCCGACTCGTTCCGCCGCGATGCGAAAGTCATCGGGGTGGTCGGGGTCGCCCATTCGCTGTCGCACTTCTTTCAGCTCGCGCTGCCGCCGCTGTTTCCGCTGCTGAAGGCGGAATTCGACGTGTCGTACGCCGTGCTGGGCGCGTTGGTCGGCGTGTTTTATGTCGCGAGCGGCTTGACCCAATTCGCGGCCGGCTTTGCGGTCGACCGCGTCGGCGCGCGCCCGGTGCTGCTGGCGGGACTGGGGTTGATCGCCGGCGGCACGCTGGCGGCCTCCCTCGCACCGGGAATCGCGTGGCTCTTTGCGCTGGCGGCGCTGATGGGCATCGGCAACGGCGTGTTTCATCCGGCCGACTTTGCGATCCTCAATGCGAATGTCGCGCCGGGCCGCTTGGGCTATGCGTACAGCACGCATGGCATCGGCGGCAATCTCGGCTACGCGCTGGCGCCGGTGGTGAGCTATGCGCTGGGCGCCGCGTTCGGCTGGCGGATCGCGCTGGCCGCGATGGGCACGCTCGGCATCGTCGCGCTCGGCGCGATCGCCACGCAGCGCGCGCTCCTGTCGTCGCACCGCGCCCACGATGCGCACCTGCACACGCTGAAGGGGAGCATCGTGCTTTTCACGCAGCCGGCGATCGTCCTGTGCTTTGCCTACTTCGTGATCCAGACGATTGCGACCATCGGCCTGCAGACATTCACGCCGGCGGCGCTCAACACCGGCCTTGACGTGCCGCTTGCGGTGGCGACATCGGCGGTTACCGCGTATCTGCTGGGTGCCACCGCCGGCATCCTCGCCGGCGGCTTTCTTGCGGCGCGCACGGCGCGCCACGATCGTGTGGCGGCGACTGGCCTTTTCGCAGGCGCATCGCTGCTCGCCCTGGTGGCGTTGGGGACGATCCCGCCGCCGTTGTTGCTGCCGCTCTTTGCGGCGGCCGGCTTCGCTTTGGGTTCGACCGGCCCGTCGCGCGACCTCATCGTTCGCAACGCCACGCCGAAGGGTGCGGCGGGCCGCGTTTACGGTTTTGTCTACTCGGGTCTCGATCTCGGCGCCACGCTGGGGCCGGTATGGTTCGGCTTCATGCTCGACCATGCGCTCGGGCGCGAAATGTTCTTCGTCGTCGCGGCGCTGCTGGTCGCGGCGATCGGCACGGTGACGCAGGTGCGGCGCGCGATCGGTGTGCGCACCGCGCAGGCCTGACGTGCATTCTCCGTCGTCCGCATTCCCCCCTCTCTGACCATGATCGATCTGTACTACTGGACCACGCCCAACGGGCACAAGATCACCATCTTCCTCGAGGAGACCGGGCTGCCGTACACGGTGAAGCCGGTCAATATTTCGAAGGGCGAGCAATTCGCTCCGGCTTTCCTCGCCATTTCGCCCAACAACCGCATTCCGGCGATCGTCGATCACACGCCGCCCGACGGTGGCGCGCCGCTGCCGCTGTTCGAGTCGGGCGCGATCCTGCTCTATCTCGGCGGCAAGACCGGCCGCTTTCTGCCCGGCGATTTCCGTGCCCGCTGCGACTGCGTGCAATGGCTGTTCTGGCAGATGGGGAACCTCGGGCCGATGGCCGGGCAGAACCATCACTTCAGGCTCTACGCGCCGGAGCGCCTTCCCTACGCGGTCGACCGCTACTTGAACGAGACGAGCCGCCTGTATGCGGTGCTGAACAAGCGCCTTGCCGATCGAGAATTCGTCGCCGGCGAGTACACGATCGTCGACATGGCCTGCTATCCGTGGGTACAGCCCGAGCGGCAGGGGCAGGACATGGCGAGCTTCCCGCATCTCGCGCGCTGGAAGGCGGCGATCCACGATCGCCCGGCCGTGCAACGCGCCTACGCGCTTGCGCGTTCGATCAACGTCAAGCCGGTGTTGCAGGACGAGGGATCGCGCCGAGTGCTCTTCGGCCAGAGCAAGGACACCGTGCGCTGAGAACGCGATCGCTGGCTTCGTACTCGTGAAGCGCGCCTGACCGGCTATTTTGCCGTGACGAGCGACGGCCACTCGTCCTTTCGCACGCGCGCGACAATGCTGAAGCCGTCGCTGCCGCGCGGCGCAATTACCGCCGCTTCACCCTCGGCCAGATAGGGCCCGTCGGCCACGGCGCGAAACGGATTGCCATGGCTCGCGATCGCCAGATTGGTTCCGCCGCCGACCGGCGTGGCGAGCAGCGTGCGCAGCTCCGCATAGCGTTCGGGCGATGCCGGCTGCGCAGGACCGCCGCGTGCCGCGGGACTCGCGCGTGCGCGCCCGAACATCAGCTGCGCGGTTTCCATGGTCCGGCAGAAGGGGCTTGCCAGCACCTCGCCGATCGGGATGCCGAGCTCGCGCAGCGCGACGCCGATCGTCCGTGCCTCGGCGCGTCCGGCGTCGGTCAGATTGCGCTGCGTTGCGCAGTCCTCGTAGCCTGTCATCCGCTCGTCGTTCTGGCCGAAATCGGTCGACGTGTGGCGAAAGTAGAGGATGTACCCGCCATCGCGGAGCGCGGCGAGCAGTGCGGGTCCTTGCAACGCGGTTGCCGGCGCGGCACCGGCCTCCGCCAGCGCGACGGGTGAGGCCAGCGCGAGCGCGGCGAGCGCGCTTAGCAGGAGGGCTGCGAATCGATGCGACAGACGTTCCATAGGTCGCCTCCGGCAAGTGTCACGGGCATTGGAGTGCCGCCGGGACGCCAAGTTTCGATTGCCGTATCGCACGGCAAGCGATGGGTAGCCGTCAACGGAACACCCACAGCCGGTAGGCGAGATAGTTGCCGAACGTGAGCAGGATCGTCGTGGCGACCTGCGCCGGCCACAACGCCAGGCCCAGCTCGATCAGACCTGCAAGCAGCGCGCTGTTCGCCAACAGCTGCAGCGCAATTGCCACGACGAAGCGCAGGCTCGCAACCTTGACGCCGCGGGTCGGAGCGAAGATGCGCCAATAGGAGAGTGCGAATCGCGTCAGTGCGCCGAAGAGAAAGCCTGCCGCGCTGGCCGGAACGCCCGCCGTGCCAGCTTGCACAAGTCCGAACATCACCGCGTAGTGCGCGGCAACGGCAAGGAAACCGGTCAGCACGTGCAGCACGAACGTGTGGAGCCAGTGCAGCAGGCCGCCGTGCGGCGCGGGACGGCGGAAAAGCTTGCTTACCGGCATCGCGCGCGAGCTACGCTGGCGAAGGCGTCACGCGGCGCGCCGATCGGGCGCCGCGAACAATGGGTGCCGGTAGACACCGATCCTGGCGAGGAAGGCGAGCAACGTGGTCCGGACCACACCGGCGCCGTAACGCACCGACCCGCGGAAGTCGATCGAGCTCGCCTCTGCGAAATAGCGAGTCGGCACTGAGATTTCGCCGATCCGGAAGCTGGCGACGATCGCCTGCGCGAGAATTTCGTTGTCGAACACGAAATCGTCGGAGTTCCCCTCCCACGGAAGCGCGTTCAGCAGTGTGCGGGAGTAGGCGCGGTACCCCGAGTGATACTCGGACAGCTTGGCACCGAGCAGCAGATTCTCGAAGGCTGTGAGCAGTCGATTCGAGACGTACTTCCAGACCGGCATGCCGCCCGTGAGCGCACCGCCGCCGAGAATACGCGAGCCGATCACCATGTCGTAGACGCCCGACGCGATCATCCCGGCCATTGGCGTCACCAGCCGGGGGTCGTACTGATAGTCGGGATGGACCATGACGACGATCTCGGCGTCGCGCGCGAGCGCCTCGCGGTAGCAGGTTTTCTGGTTGCCGCCGTAGCCGGTGTTGCGCGGATGAAGGATCACGTCGAGACCGAGCGACTGCGCCACGGCGACGGTGTCGTCGTCACTCGCATCGTCGACCACGATGATGTCGTCGATGATTTCGCGCGGCAGCTCGCGCCAGGTCGCCTCCAGCGTGCGGCCCGCGTGGTAAGCAGGCATGACGACGACGATGCGCTTACCGTTGAGCATGGGGCGCGACACGAAACGCGATGATAGAGGAATCCTCGAAGGCGGGAGGGCCGAATTTCGTGCGCAACGCTGCCTCGCAGTGTGCGGTGTCGGCGCCGATCGCCACCGGCTCGCCCCTGCTCGCCTGCACATAGGGCTTCTGCCAGACGACGTAGTCGATGCGCCGTTGCGCGAGCGAGCGCTCGTCCGCCAGGTGCACTGCGTTGCGAAAGCGGAAGCGGGGGTCCTGCGGGACCTCTCCCCAGCGGCGATCCACACACAGGCCCGTGAGAAAGCCCGGGAGCACGACTTGCCGCGCGCGTGCCTCCCAGCGCGGAGCGTCCCAGTCGTAGCTCTCGAAGTAGAACGGTGCTGCCGCAATGCGCAGGCTGCCCGGCGGTGCTGTTGCAAGGCTGGCCCAAAACGGCGACACCGGGATCGCCTCCTGGTACGGCAGGATCGGATTCTTCTCCGGTCGGAAATCCATGTAGTGCACCGAGCCGAGCGCATGCGCATTCGGATGGCGGAGCATCGGCTCCAGTGGCGACTGCGCGGCGAGCGCGATGACGGGCAGCGCGGCGACAGCGGCGAACATCAAGCGCCCGCCCGTGGTCTCCGGCGTTGCGATGCGACCTGCGATGCGCACGGCGCCGGCGGCGACGAAGAGCAGCAGCAGCGGCACCATCGGCAACAGATAGCGTGCGAGCGTCAACGGATTGAAGCTCCACATCGGCCGCGTGAGCAGCACTGCGAGAAGCGTCAGCAAGAGTCCGAGCACCCCGGTGTGCGCTTCGGGCAGCGCCCGCCAGACGTCCGGTGCGCCAAAGGCAGCGACGGCGAGGCACAGCACCACAACGATCGCCGACGGCGTGCCGAGCCATTCGAACCACACGCCGATCAGCGTCGCGGCGCCGGGGACGTCGACGGCACTCTTCGCCGCGAGCGATTGCGGATTCGCGATGACGGGGGGCAACACCAGCGCCGCGACCAGCGCGGCGGTGGCCAATGCGAGCAGCGCCAGCCGGGAAAAGGCAGCCCGGCGTTCCGCCGGCGGCAGGCGTCGCAATTCGCCAAGCCCCCAAAGCAGGGGCGCCAGCGCGAACGGCGCGATCAGCGGGTGCAGCCAGGTTGCGAACGCTGCGCTAGACGCATAGACGGTGCCAGCCGCACGGTGCGCGCCCGGCGTGGAATGCCACCGCTGGAACGCGGCATGGGCGATCCAGCCGAGAAGGAGCGTGATCGCATAGGGGCGCGCGAGGCGGCTGTAGACGACGAGCAGCGGCGAGATTGCCAACAGCACCGCGAAGATGGCGGCCGTGGCGCGCGACATTCGCGGCACCACATAAACCGGGAAGGCGACCAGCGTCGCCAGGCCGCAGAGGAGCATCGGCGCCCGCATCGCGAACTCGGAGAGGCCCCACCACTGCGCTTCGTGCCAATAGAGGACGCCGAGGGGAATGCTGTAGTCGGCGTAGCCGAAGTCGAGCAACATCGCGCCTGGACCATGCTGGAGCAGTTGGTGAACGGCATGCCACTCGTCGTCGATCAACACCTGCGCAGCGAGCTGGTCGAGGCGCAGCCACGTGCCGGTCAGCAGCGCCGCCCCGAGGACGCATACCCAGGCGGGTAGCGCCCGCAAGTGCGGCACCTGACCCATCATGCGGCGACGCGGCGGTGCGCGCCCCGGTTTGACGCGCGGGCCACGCCGCGCATTGCCGGCGCCTCCTCGCCGCGCCGGATCATCGCCGGCGCACGGCGATGCGTGGCATCGCCAATGCGTCGGCTTCGCCGAGCCTGGCCGCAATTTCGACGGCGCGCTCGAGGTCGGGGTCCACGTCGAACGCGCAATCGCCGCCGGGCTCGGCGCGGCCGGTGGCGCGCACGGCCGCGAAATCGAACAGCGCGCGATCCATCAGGTGCGACGGCACCATGCGTCCGAGCGCGTTGGCAATCGATTCGATGCGGCCCGGGTACTTTTTCTCCCACTCGCGCAGCATCGCCGTCACCTGCCGGCGCTGAAGATGCTCCTGCGAGCCGCAGAGGTTGCACGGAATGATCGGGAACGCCATCAGGTCGGCATAGCGCGCGAGGTCGCGCTCGCGCACGTAGGCGAGCGGGCGGATCACCACGTTGCGGCCGTCGTCGGAAACCAGCTTCGGCGGCATCGCCTTCAGCTTCCCGCCGAAGAACAGATTGAGGAAGAACGTCGCGAGGATATCGTCGCGATGGTGGCCGAGCGCGATCTTGGTCGCGCCGATCTCGCCCGCGATGCGATAGAGCACGCCGCGCCGCAGGCGCGAGCACAGCGAGCACATCGTCCCGCCGTCGGCAATCACGCGCTTGACCACGCTGAAGGTGTCCTGCTCCGCGATCCGGAACGGAATGCCGCGCTCTTCAAGGTAGTGCGGGAGCACGTCAGCCGGAAACCCCGGTTGCTTTTGGTCGAGGTTGACCGCAATCACGTCGAACCGGAACGGTGCGCGGTCCTTCAGCGACAACAGGATGTCAAGGAGACCGAAGCTATCCTTGCCGCCGGACAGGCAGACCATCACCCGGTCGCCGGGCTCGATCAGCGCATAGTCGCCGATCGCCTGGCCGACCTGGCGGCGCAGCCTTTTCCTGAGCTTTCCGGCCTCGTATTCCGCCTTCCTGGGATCCCGGGGCAGTGCGCCGGATTGCGCCGTCGCCGGGGCGGCAGGCGGTACAAACGGCGCAAGCGTGCGGGTGTCTTCCATCGGCCGCCATTCTACCGTTGCGCGCGTGGCTGCGCTTCGGGGGGGATCCCAATGGACTGCCGGTGGCACCGTTCCCCGGTACCATTACGCCGTCCGCGCCGGAGCGGAAAAGGGGAGGCTTGCGATGCAGACGATTCTCGTCGCCAATCCGAAAGGCGGCAGCGGCAAGACGACGGTCGCGACCAACGTCGCGGGCTGGCTCGCCGGAAAGCGCCAGCGGGTGGCGATCGCCGATCAGGATCCGCAGCGTTCGGCTGCCGAATGGCTCGCCCGGCGGCCGGCGCTGTTCCCGGCGATTATCGGATTGCGGCCCGATGCGGCCAAGAAGGTGTTGCAGGACGCTGACCCGCAGTGGCTGGTCGTCGATACCCCGGCCGGTCTGCACGGCGAGGATCTGCGCGCCGCGGTCCATCGCGCCGACGTCATGCTGGTACCGTTGACGCCGTCGGCGTTCGACATGGCGGCCACCGAGCATTTCCTTGCCGCGATCGCGCACTACAAGGCGGTAAAGCAGGGGACGCTTGCCCTCGGGATCGTCGCGATGCGGGTCGACGCCCGCACGCGCAGCGCGGCGGAACTCGACGAGTTTCTCAAGCGCTTCGATTTCCCTCTGGTCGCCCATCTGCGCGACACGCAGGTATACGTTCACTGCGCGCGCGACGGCGCCTCGGTGTTCGACCTGCCACGCTCGCGCGCCGAGCAGGACTGGGAGCAATGGAAGCCGCTGACGCGCTGGATCGCGCGACACGCGGCGCCCAAATCGCCCTGAGCGCGGCCTTGCCTACGACAAGGTAACGAGGTTCCGCCGGCGCCCCGCGCCGGGCTTCGCACGCTATTTCTTGGGCGCCGCGTCCTTCATCGGCTCGGCGGACTTGGCCGCACCTTCCTTGGGCGCTTCGGCGGTCTTGTCGGCGGCCTCCTTGGCGGCGGCAGCAGTCTTGTCAGCGGCTTCCTTGGCGGCTGCTTGCGTCTTGGCGGCGGCGGCCTTGTCGGCAGCTTCCTTCGCGCTGTCGCCACAGGCAGCAAGGGTCGTGACCAGGGCAGCGCTGGTCAACAGGGCGAGCATTCGGGATTTCATCTTAGGATTCTCCTCGCGGATCGGGGTTTCGCGGCCGCGTCGGGCCGGCGGCCTCCCGTCCGTCGCAGCGGGCGGGTGCCGAAGCGCAATTTTAGCCGATTCCATCCCCCGGCGCTGCAGCGGTGCTGGCCGCCCGCTCGACCACCGGGGTGCGTGCGAGGCGCGCAATCCAGCCCAATGCGGTAACGAAGACGAGCAACGCACACGCGGCCACGGTGAGCACGACGGGAAATACCGTCCCGTTGTGCGAGGCGCCGATCCACGCACCGACGAGTGCCGCGAACACCATCAGCAGGAATCCGAACATGCCCGCGGCCGCTCCGGCGTGCCGCGGGAACGGTGCCACGGCCCCCGCCTGGGCGCACGGAAACGTGATCCCGTGCGCGGCGAAATAGGCGAACTGCGGACCAAGCAACGCTACCCAGTGATGGACGCCCGCCGTCGCGAGCGCCGTCATCGCGACCCCGCTCGCCAAGGCAAGCGCGGCGCCGATTCTGAGCGTCCGTGCCACACTGCGGCGCACGAGCAGCCGCCGGCAGGCGATCGTCCCGAGCAGATAGCCGGTAACGCAGAAGGCGAAGCAGAGCCCGAACCACGCGGTCGGCACGCCGAGCACGCCGATCAGCACGAACGACGATCCGGAGATGAACGCGAACAGGCCGCCGTAGGTCGCGGCGCCGAGCAGCGTATACGCACGGAACTCCGGCGAGCGCAGCACGAGTCGATAATTGGCGGCCAGCGTGCGCGATCGCGTGGCCGCCCGGTCGGGATGGCGGTTGGTCTCGGTGAGCGTCCTCATCGTGACCACCAGCAATGCAATGGCGACGAGCGCCAGCACGACGAACGTTGCGCGGTGCCCGAAGCGCACTTCGAGCACGCTGCCGAGGATGGGTCCGAAGAGCGGCCCCAGCGCGAGAATCGTCGACGCCTGCGCGAGAACCCGAGCGCCGGCCTGCGCATCGTGGACGTCGCGGATGACGGCCCGCGCCACGACGACGGCCGCACAGCAGCCCACTGCCTGCACCAACCGCGCGCCGATCAGGATCTCGATCGACGGCGCCAGCGCGCAGGCGACGGAAGCCGCGCCATACAGCGCGATGCCGGCGAGCAGCACCGGCAGCCGCCCGAGGCGATCGGACACCGGGCCGATGATGAGTTGCATCGTGCCGAAGGTCAGCACGAACACCGACAGCGTGAGCTGGACGGTCGCCGCTGACGTCGCGAACGTTCGGGTGAGCCCAGGCAGCGACGCGAGATAGAAATCGGTCGCCAGCGGCTGCAGCATCAGATAGACGCCGATCAGCACGACCAGCGTGCGGTCGCTCGGCGGGCGGCGGGCGGCCGGCGGCGCGGACATGGCGAAAGTGTAGCCGCGATGGCCGATCGGCGCCGGCCGGCGAGTGGGGCGCCGACGTGCGCGCCATGCGGGCTCTCAAGGCGCCGCCGCGGACAGCGCGCGGGCGGGTCGAACGCGTCAGGCTGCGATCAGCTCGCGCAGCACGAAGGGAAGGATGCCGCCGTTCAAGTAGTAATCGACCTCGATCGGCGTGTCGATCCGCAACAGCACCGGAACGCTCTGCACCTTGCCGTCCTTGCGGTGGATCGTCAACGTCACGTCCATCTGCGGCTTGATGCCGGTCTCGATGCCGGTGACGTCGAACGTTTCTTCGCCGGTGATGCCGAGCGACGCGACGCTGTCGCTGCCTTTGAACTGGCACGGCAGCACACCCATGCCGACGAGGTTCGAGCGGTGGATCCGTTCGAAACTCTTCGCGATGACCGCCTTGACGCCGAGGAGCTGCGTGCCCTTGGCCGCCCAGTCGCGCGAGCTGCCGGTGCCGTATTCCTCGCCGCCGAACACGACGGTCGACGTTCCCTGTGCAATGTATTTCATCGCCGCGTCGTAGATTGCCAGCTTCTCGCCTCCCGGTTGGAACAGCGTGACGCCGCCCTCCACACGGGTGCCGTCCGCCTTCGGCGGCAGCATCAGATTCTTGATGCGCACGTTGGCGAACGTGCCGCGCATCATCACCTCGTGGTTGCCGCGGCGCGAGCCGTAGCTGTTGAAGTCGACGACGGACACGTCGTTCTCGAGCAGGAAGATGCCCGCCGGCGACGTCGGCTTGATCGATCCGGCCGGACTGATGTGGTCGGTGGTCACCGAATCGCCGAAGATTCCCAGCGCCCGCGCGCTGCGGATGTCGCCGCTCTTGCCTGCCTTCATCTTGAAGCCGTCGAAGAATGGCGGCTTCGCAATATAGGTCGACGCCGGCCAGTTGTAGACCTGGCCCGTTTCTCCGGCGATGCCTTTCCACAGCGGATTCGCGTTGGCGAGGTCGCCGTAGAGAGTGCGATAGATCGCCGGATCCTTCGCGAAGCTCATCACCGCGGCGATCTCGTGCGAGGTGGGCCAGATGTCCTTCAGATGGATCGGTCCGTCCTTGCCGGTTCCGAGCGGCTCCGTCGAGAGATCCTTGAGCACGGTACCGGCGATCGCGTAGGCGACGACGAGCGGTGGCGAAGCGAGGAAGTTCGCCTTGAGGTTCGGGTGGATGCGCGCCTCGAAGTTGCGGTTGCCAGACAGCACCGCCGCGCAGACGAGGTCGTTGGCGGTAATCGTTTCGTTGATCTCCTGCGTCAGGTCGCCTGCGTTGCCGATGCAGGTCGTGCAGCCGTAGGCGGTGACGCCGAAGCCGAGCTTTTCGAGGTACGGCAGCAGGCCCGCTTTGGTCAGGTAGTCGGTCACCACGCGCGAACCCGGCGCGAGCGACGTCTTGATGTGCGGCTTGACGGTGAGGCCCTTTTCGACGGCCTTCTTGGCCAGCAACCCTGCCGCTAGCAGGACGCCTGGGTTCGACGTGTTCGTGCACGACGTGATCGCCGCGATCAGCACGTCGCCGTTGCCGATGTCGAGTGGTTTCGGGGCCGTGGCGACGACGCGATCCGTTGTCGGGCGATTGTCGACCATCTCGACCAGATCGCGCGGCTGGCCGTTGTTCGGCACGGCGAGCATGGCCTCGGGTATCGTCGAAGCGCCGGCTTTGGCGGGCCGCGTCGTATGGCGAAGTCCGAGCTTCGCCGCAGCTTGCCCGAAGCCGTTCTCGCCGACCGGCTTGCTGTAGAGGTCGGCGAACTTCGCCTTCAATGCCGCAAGCTCGATGCGATCCTGCGGGCGCTTCGGTCCCGCAAGCGACGTCTTGATCGAGGCCAGGTCGAGGGTCACCACTTTCGTGTAGTCGATGTCGCCGGCCTTCGGCACGCCATAGAGCCCCTGCGCCTTGAAGTACGACTGGAAGGCGTCGAGCTCCTCCGCCGTGCGGCCGGTGGCCCTGAGGTAGTCGACCGTGGCGTCGTCGATGGGGAAGAAGCCCATCGTCGCGCCGTACTCGGGCGCCATGTTGCCGATCGTGGCGCGATCGGGAACGGCGAGCGACGCGGTGCCCTCGCCAAAGAATTCGACGAACTTGCCGACCACCTTTTCGTTGCGCAGCATCTCGGTGACGGTGAGGACGAGATCGGTCGCGGTGACGCCTTCGCCGAGCCGGCCTTTCAGCTCGACGCCGACGACGTCGGGTGTCAGGAAGTAGACGGGCTGCCCCAGCATGCCGGCCTCGGCTTCGATGCCGCCCACGCCCCAGCCGACGACGCCGATGCCGTTGATCATCGTCGTGTGACTGTCCGTGCCGACCAGCGTGTCCGGGTAGTACAGGCCGTCCTTGCGGTGCACGCCGCGCGCGAGGTACTCGAGGTTCACCTGGTGGACGATGCCGATGCCCGGTGGCACGACCTTGAACGTGTCGAACGCCTGCATCCCCCATTTCATGAACTGATAGCGCTCGTTGTTGCGCTGAAACTCGAGCTTCATGTTGAGATCGAGCGCGTCGGGGCGACGGTAGTAATCGATCATCACCGAATGGTCGACGACGAGATCCACCGGCACCAGCGGCTCGATCGTCTTCGGGTTCTTCCCCATGTCCTGCGCCACGTTGCGCATCGCCGCCAGGTCGGCGAGCAGCGGCACGCCGGTGAAGTCCTGCAGCACGACGCGAGCGACGACGAGCGGGATCTCGTCGGTGCGCGCGGCCGTCGGCCTCCAGTTCGCGAGCTGGCGCACGTGCTCTTCGGTGACCTTCTTGCCGTCGCAGTTGCGCAGCACGGACTCCAGCACGATGCGGATCGACACGGGCAGTCTCGACACGCGGCCGATGCCCGCCTTTTGGAGCGCAGGGAGGGAATACAGCGAACCGGCGGCGCCGGACGCGAGCTTGAATTGCTGGAACGTGTCGTGCAGGTTGTGCGGCATGTGGTCCCTCGCGTTTACACGTTTGTCGCCGTCACCGGGGCGGTCAGCCCTTGGACCCCATCATCTGGCGAATGTTCATCGTCGTTCCGTTCGGCAGCGTCATGTCGCCGGGCTTCTGACCCGACTTGCAGGGGCCGACGTGCTTGCCTTCGATGATCGTAGTCGATTCCTTCGTGCCCATCATCGGCGGATCGAACGTCGCGTGCGCTTCGGCGCGGTAGGCCGTGCTGCCGGTGAATGTCATGACGGACTTCGACTTCATCTTCGTGCCGCCGAGGTCGCAGATCGCCTCGCTCGTCACCTTGCCGCCGACAGTCTTGATGTCGTACTTGCTGCACATGTTCGACATCATCCCCATCGTCATCCTGTACATCTCCTTCTGTACCGAATCGTCGAGGCAAAGTTTCGTTAGCTGCGGCGCCGTGCTGTCGCGCCGCGGCGACGATGTCTTCGTCTCCCAGAGGCCAGGCTTCAGCTTCGGGAAATCGTCGGCACCGGCCGCGGCGGCGGCGAGGAGCAGGACAATCGCGAGCATCGTGCGCATCGGGACCCTTTCGGGGTTAGGGTACTTTCCCATGGCTAACGCGCTCTTGTGCGGCCGTTGCAAAGAACCTCGCCGCCGCCGCCGGCAACGCCACGCCGGCAGCATGGGCCTGCTGGAGCACCGTCCAGCAGTAGCGGTACGACGCGCGGTCGTGCAGGTCGTTGCCGACGCGGATCGGCGCCCAGTCGGCGGCCTGCGCGGCGGCCAGCGTCGCAGCTGCGGCCTCGACCTCGCCCGCAGTCGGCTGCATCGCGCGGACGATCGGCTCGATCTGCGAAGGATGGATGCTCCACATGCGCAGAAAGCCGAATTCGTCGCGCGCCCGACGGGCGTCGGCGTACACGGCATCCGGATCGTCGAGCGCGCGGGTGACACCGTGGACGGGAACGACGGCGTGGGCGAGCGCCGCCGCGGCGGTCTCGCATTTCGCGCGCCGGACGAGCGGATGGTCGAACTGGCCGGGACTGTCCATCGCGGTGGCACGAATCGCCCCGTGGTGCGCACTGACAAAGTCCATCGTGCCGAAGTCGAGGCTGACGATGCCCGGCAATGCGGCTATCGCCCAAGCGTCGTGCACGGCGCCATGCGTTTCGATCATCACGCTTACGGGAATCTCGCGACCCAACCCGCGCCGCGCCGTTTCTTGCGCAAGCCCATCGAGGAATCGCTCGACATCCGCGGCGGACTCGGCCTTCGGGCAGGTCAGAAACGCGAGTCGGTCACCGGCCTCTCCGACGAGGATCGCCAGCTCCTCGCCGGCGGCCGGGTGGCGAACATCGTGGAGGCGTGCGCCGATACGTTCGAAGCGGTTCGCCTCGCTCGCGATCAATGCGGCCATCGTCCGCGCATGGTCGCACTCGCCACCGACGGGCGCACCGTCCTCGCAGTCGGCGGCAACGTCGAATACGGGCCCGCGCTCGGCCTGCAGCGCGAGGGCTTTCGCGACGAACGGCGGGCGCCCCGCATAGTGCACGCACGACGGCAGGATCGGCAGCGGCCGGTCGTGGCCGTAGAGCGCTGCCTGCGGAGAAAGCCGGGCGGTCATGGGCGGGGCAAAACCGGTGACCGCGAAGAGCACGAACGCATCAAAGCAGCGCCGCGATCCCGGCGCGTTCCTCTTCGAGCTCCTTCAGCGTCGCGTCCATCCGCTCGCGTGAGAACGCATCGATCGGAAGGTCGGCGATCCGCGTGTACTCGCCGTTCGCCGTGGTGACCGGCACGCCGTACATGATGTCCTCGGGAATGCCATAGCTGCCATCGGAAGGCACTCCCATCGTCACCCATTTGCCATTGCTGCCGGCGAGCCAGTCCCGCACGTGGTCGATCGCGGCATTGGCGGCGGAAGCTGCCGACGACAGTCCGCGCGCGGCAATGATCGCGGCGCCCCGCTTGCCGACGGTCGGCAGGAACACGTTGCGGTTCCAGTCCTCGTCATTGATCAGCGTCTTCAGTGACACCCCATCGGCCGTCGCGAAGCGGTAGTCGGCGTACATCGTCGGCGAGTGATTGCCCCACACCGTCAGCTTCTCGATCGCTGCAACCGGCTTGCCGCTCTTCGCCGCGAGCTGCGACAGAGCCCGGTTGTGGTCGAGGCGAAGCATCGCGGTGAAGTTCTTCTTGGGTAGCGACGGCGCCGACTTCATCGCGATATAGGCGTTGGTATTGGCCGGATTGCCGACGACCAGCACCTTGATGTTGCGGGCGGCAACCCGGTCGAGCGCCTTCCCCTGCTCGATGAAGATCTTGCCGTTGTCCATCAGGAGGTCCTTGCGCTCCATGCCGGGGCCCCGGGGCTTCGCGCCGACCAGCAGCGCGACGTCGGCGTCTTTGAAGGCCACCAAGGGATCCGCGGTGCCGGTCATCCCCGCCACCAGCGGGAACGCACAGTCCTCGAGCTCCATCATCACGCCTTTCAACGCCGCCTGCGCCTTGTCGATCGGCAGTTCCAGCATCTGCAGGATGACTGGCTGATCGCGGCCGAGCATTTCGCCGGTGGCGATCCGGAACAGCAGGCTGTAGCCGATCTGGCCGGCGGCGCCAGTGACTGCGACACGGAGGGGTTTCTTCATGGCGGCTCCTCGAGATACTCAAGACGAGTGGGGCGCGCGGTGCCGGCGGTCGTGTCGGGGGCGACGAGCGGGCGGAGCAGAATCCTGTGGGGTGCTGCGCCGCGGCAAGCCTGCCCGCTCACCTCCGGACACGCCTTGTGCAGCGAGCGGCTGGTGCGCGGAAATTGTAGGCCCCGTCGCGGCCACTGTCAATTTACTCATATAACTTATAAAATATATAAGACACGAGATAGACAACCGGCGCCCGCTCCCCAATAATCAGCATCTTCCCGGCAGAGCGCGAGGTGCAACGACGGTACAGCGCCGGCCGCAATCTGCGATCCCATGCCGAGTCCCTCGCCGACGTTCCAGCCGCTCTATCTGCAGATCAAGGGGCTGCTCGAGAAGAGCCTCGAAGCGGGCGAATGGCGACCGGCGGCGGCGATCCCCAGCGAGACCGAGCTGGCCGGCCGTTTCGGCGTATCGCAGGGCACCGTGCGCAAGGCGATCGACGCGCTGGCTGCCGACAACCTCGTCGTTCGGCGGCAGGGGAAGGGCACCTTCGTCGCGACGCATACCGAGGAAAGGGCTTCGCTCTTCCGGTTCCTGCGGATTCGCCGCAATGACGGCCGCGACGAAAATCCCGGTAGCCGCTTGCTCGACGTCCGGCGCGCGAAGGCGTCGGCCGAGGCGGCCCGCCTGCTGACCCTGAAGCCGGGCGATCCGGTCATCGTGCTGCGCCGCCTTCTCGAATATTCGGGCGAACCGGTCATCTTCGACGAGATCACCCTGCCGGCCGCGCTGTTCCGTGGCCTGACCAAGGCCAGGGTGGAGAGCTACCGCGGGTCGATGTACAGTTTCTTCGAGACGCAGTTCGGCGTTCGCATGCTGAAGGCGGAGGAAAGGCTGCGGGCGATCGCCGCGGACGCGGCCAGCGCAGGCCTGCTCGGCGTTACGCCCGGGGCGCCGCTGTTGGCGGTGGATCGCGTGACCTACACATTCGGCGACCGACCCGTCGAATGGCGGCGCGGGCTGTGCGTGACCAAGGGGCATCACTACCACAACGAGCTCGGTTGAGGCTCGCCAGTGCGTGGAGTTGCGGACGTGGCGCCCAAGGACCCGGAGCACTCAGCATGCGACCGCAGGCATCGATTTCCCGGGCGAGTGCGGGTCGTGGCCTGCCGGAAACACTTGGTCGTCGCAATTCGCGCTGTTGCGTTTGGCCCGCGAAGTGTCATTCGCGCTATAATTTTGTGTTGCTGTGCACAACGCCCGCGGGCCCGGGCGTCTGCACCGCGATGAATGCGTACTTCTCGTCGCCCTGGCTTCCAAGCTGGCCCATGCGAATTGCGTCCATGCCCGTTTGAGCGACCCCGTGGTCAAGCCCCGCCCGGTTTACCTGAATCTTCCGCGGATCCGCCTGCCGCTGCCCGGCATCGTGTCGATCCTGCACCGGATTTCGGGTGCGCTGCTGTTTCTGATCGGAATACCGCTGCTGCTCGCCGGCGTTGCCGCGAGCCTGGCAACGCCCGAAGCATACGCGCGATTGCAAGCCGCCGCCGCGCATCCGCTCTCGAAGCTCATGCTGCTGGCGCTCGCATGGGCCTACCTGCACCACTTCTTCGCCGGGATCCGGTACCTCCTCCTCGACGTGCACCAGGGTATCGAGCTCGCGCCCGCGCGTCGGTCGAGCGTCATCGTCCTCGTCATCAGCCTCGCGCTGACGCTCGTCGTCGGAGTGCGTCTATGGTGACGCGCAGCGACGCGGTAGGGGCCCATTACGGCTTCAGGGACTGGTTGCTGCAGCGACTGACCGCCGTGGTGATGGCCGTCTATACGCTGCTCGTGCTCGGCATCGCTCTGTGGAACGGGGGCGTCGACTACGCGCTGTGGAAGGCGCTGTTCGCCAACGACCCCTTCCGGCTCGCGTCGTTCCTGTTCATGGTGGCGCTGCTCTACCACGCATGGGTCGGCCTGCGCGACATCTACATGGATTACGTGAAGCCGGTTGGCGTGCGGCTTGCGCTGCAGCTTGTCTCGGTCACCGTGCTGATCGGATATCTCGGCTGGACCATCCAGATCCTGTGGGGGGCCCGATGAGCGCACCGCCGGTACGCAAGTTCGACGCCCTCGTCGTCGGCGCCGGCGGGTCAGGCATGCGCGCGTCGCTGCAGCTCGCCGAGGCGGGCCTGAGTGTCGCCGTCCTGTCGAAGGTCTTCCCGACACGATCGCATACGGTCGCGGCGCAGGGGGGCATCGGCGCCTCGCTCGGCAACATGGCGGAGGACAACTGGCTGTGGCACATGTACGACACGATCAAGGGTTCCGACTGGCTCGGCGACCAGGACGCGATCGAGTACATGTGCCGAATGGCGGCGCCCGTGGTCTACGAGCTCGAGCATTTCGGCATGCCATTCGACCGCAACGCCGACGGCACGATCTACCAGCGGCCGTTCGGCGGCCATTCGGCGAATTTCGGCGACAAGCCCGTGCAGCGCGCGTGCGCCGCCGCCGATCGGACCGGCCACGCGCTCGTACACACGCTCTACCAGCGCAACGTGCGCGCGCGGACGCAGTTCTTGGTGGAATGGATGGCGCTCGACCTCATCCGGGACGCCGATGGTGATGTGCTGGGCGTGGTCGCGCTGGAGATGGAAACGGGCGCCGTCGCGATCCTGCAGGCCAAGACAACGATGCTGGCGACCGGCGGCGCCGGGCGTATCTTCGCGGCGTCAACCAACGCGTTCATCAACACCGGCGACGGCCTCGGCATGGCCGCCCGTGCCGGCGTTCCGCTCCAGGACCTCGAGTTCTGGCAATTCCATCCGACCGGTGTCGCCGGCGCGGGGGTGCTGATCACCGAGGGGGTCCGCGGCGAGGGCGGCATCCTGCTCAACTGCAACGGCGAGCGCTTCATGGAGCGGTATGCGCCGAACCTCAAGGATCTGGCATCGCGCGATGTCGTCAGCCGTTCGATGGACCAGGAGATCAAGGAAGGTCGCGGCTGCGGCCCGCACAAGGACTACGTGCTGCTGAAGCTCGACCACCTCGGGCCGGACGTCATCAACAAGCGCCTGCCGTCGATTCGCGACATCGCGCTCAAGTTCGCGAACGTCGATTGCCGGAAGGAGCCGATCCCCGTGGTGCCGACGATCCATTACCAGATGGGCGGCATTCCGACCAACATCCACGGCCAGGTCGTCGCGCCGAAGGATGCCGACCCCGCGACGGTCGTCAACGGGCTCTTCGCCGTCGGCGAGTGCGCGTGCGTATCGGTGCACGGCGCCAATCGGCTTGGCACCAACTCGCTGCTCGACCTCATCGTTTTCGGCCGTTCGGCCGGCAATTTCATCGTCGAGCAGAACCTCGGCCGGCGCCCGCACAAGCCGTTGCCGAAAGACGCCGCCGACCTCGCGCTGGCGCGTCTCGCGCGGCTCGACGGCGCGGCGAGCGGTGAATCGGTGCCGGAGGTCGCGAGCGATTTGCGCAAGACGATGCAGGCACACTGCGGGGTCTTCCGCAACCAGCAGCTGCTGTCCGAGGGCGTGCGCCAGGTGATGGAGATCGAGCAGCGCGTACTGCGCGTCGCTATCAAGGACCGCAGCCGGACGTTCAACACGGCGCGCGTGGAAGCCCTCGAGCTGGACAATCTGATCGAGACGGCAAAGGCGACTGTCGTGTCGGCCGAAGCACGGCGCGAGTCGCGCGGCGCCCAGGCGCGCAGCGACTACCCGGCACGCGATGACGAGAACTGGCTCAAGCACACGCTGTGGTACCGCGAGGGCAACCGGCTCGCGTACAAGCCCGTCAACATGAAGCCTGTGTCCGTCGACGCGTTCCCTCCGAAGGCTCGCACTTATTGACCTGCGCATATGGGCTTCATGCTGCGTTGCTGCTCGCTCGCGATCCTCACGTACTTGCGTGTACGCTCCGGTCGCTCGCTCCGCGGCGCCTTGCCTGAAGCCCATCTGCTTGGTCGCTAAGCGCGAGTGATGCGCACCAGGAGCACCGGATGAAATTTCGCATCTACCGCTACGACCCCGAGAAGGATGCCGCGCCGTACGTGCAGGACTACGACGTGGCGCTCGATCCGCACGACCGGATGCTGCTCGACGCGCTGATCCGCGTGAAGGCGGTGGACGACACGCTGTCGTTCCGGAGGAGCTGCCGCGAGGGCGTTTGCGGCTCCGACGCGATGAACATCAATGGCAAGAATGGACTTGCCTGCATCACAAACGTGAACGAGTTGAAAGAACCGGTCGAACTGCGGCCGCTGCCCGGGTTGCCGGTGATTCGCGACCTGATCGTCGACATGAGCCAGTTCTTCAAGCAGTACCACTCCATCACGCCGTACCTCGTCAACGACACGCCGCCGCCGGAGAAGGAGCGCCTGCAAGCGCCCGAGGACCGCGAGGAGCTCGACGGCCTCTACGAATGCATCCTGTGTGCATGCTGTTCGACCGCATGCCCGTCGTTCTGGTGGAATCCGGACAAATTCGTCGGGCCGGCCGGGCTGCTGGCGGCGTATCGCTTCATCGCCGACTCGCGCGACCTGGCGACAAACGAACGCCTCGACAACCTCGAGGATCCGTACCGGCTGTTCCGCTGCCATACGATCATGAATTGCGTCGACGTCTGTCCGAAGGGGCTTAATCCGACGAAGGCGATCGGCAAGATCAAGGAGATCATGGTCAAACGGGCAGTGTAGGCGCGAACACGCGCATACCTGACCGTTTCCACGCTTGGTGACATGACCGTGGACGCAACCGAACTGAACCGCCTGCGCTGGCGCTGCCGGCGCGGAATGCTCGAAAATGACCTGATCCTCGCGCGGTTCCTCGACGCGCGCGGCGTGGCGATCACCGGAGACCAAATGGCTGCGCTCGACCGGTTGCTCGATCTTGCCGACAACGAGTTGTGGGACCTGCTTTCGGGACGTGCCGAACCCCACGATGCGGCGCTGCGCCCGCTGTTGACCGAATTGCGCGCTGCCTGAGCGCGCCGACGCGAGGGAGGCGACAGAGTGGAACCGGGAATCGCATGCAAACACCAGGCCGGGCAGGGATGTCCGGATCGAGGGGAGACGCAGCGGCGCGAATCTCGCCGCCGCCCGCCCCAGCAACCGCCCATGGAGACGACATCATGACCGACCGCACCGCCACGCTGACCTTCTCCGACGGTGCGCCCGCCGTCACGTTCCCGCTCCTTACCGGCACGATCGGACCCGACGTCATCGACATTCGCACGCTGTACGGCAAGACCGGCAAGTTCACCTACGACCCGGGCTTCATGTCGACCGCCGCGTGCAATTCGACGATCACGTTCATCGACGGCGACAAGGGGGAGCTCTTGTACCGCGGCTACCCGATCGAGGAGCTCGCCGTGAAGTGCGATTTCCTCGAGGTCTGCCACCTCCTCTTGTACGGCGAGCTGCCCAATCCCGTGCAGAAGCCTGATTTCGTCGGCCGCGTGACCAAGCACACGATGGTCAACGAGCAGATGCAGTTCTTCATGCGCGGGTTCCGGCGCGATGCGCATCCGATGGCGGTGCTGACCGGCCTGGTCGGCGCGATGAGCGCGTTCTATCCCGATTCGATCAACCTCAACGACGCGCACCAGCGCGACATCTCGGCGATCCGGCTGATCGCAAAGATGCCGACGCTGGTGGCGATGGCGTACAAGTACACGGTGGGCCAGCCGTACATGTACCCGCGCAACGAGCTGTCCTATGCGGGCAACTTCATGCGGATGATGTTCGCGACGCCGTGCGAGGACTACAAGGTCAACGACGTGCTCGTGCGCGCGCTCGACCGGATCTTCATCCTGCATGCCGACCACGAGCAGAACGCATCGACCTCCACGGTGCGCCTGTGCGCGTCATCCGGCACCAATCCGTTCGCCGCGATCGCCGCGGGTGTCGCGTGTCTCTGGGGTCCGGCGCACGGTGGCGCGAACGAGGCGGCGCTCAACATGCTCTACGACATCCAGCGCAACGGTGGTGTGGAGAAGATCGGCGAGTTCGTCACCAGGGTGAAGGACAAGAACTCGAAGGTGAAGCTGATGGGCTTCGGCCACCGCGTGTACAAGAACTACGACCCACGCGCCAAGCTGATGCGCGAGACGTGCCACGAGGTGCTCCAGGCGCTCGGTCTCGGCGACGATCCGCTGTTCAAGCTGGCGATGTCGCTCGAGAAGATCGCATTGGAGGACGACTATTTCGTCTCGCGCAAGCTCTACCCGAACGTCGACTTCTACTCGGGGATCGTGCAGAAGGCGATCGGCATCCCGGTCTCGCTGTTCACGGCGATCTTCGCGCTTGCGCGCACCGTGGGCTGGATTGCGCAATTGAACGAGATGATCGCCGATCCGGAGTACAAGATCGGACGCCCGCGGCAGCTATTTTCGGGCGCGGTGCGGAGGACGGTGAAGGCGATCGGGCAAAGGTAGATCGGCTGAGCGTTCAGTGATGCGCATCGGGCGTAGCACGTCCGCGTGCGCGTGCGCTCAACCGCGAACGTGCAACGCTCAACCCGGGTGAGGTGCCGGCAATGGACACGATGAGAGAGTTCGAAGCGACGAGCACGCTGTTCGGCGGCAACGCCCCGTTCATCGAGGAACAGTATGAGCGTTACCTCGCGAACCCGGCGTCCGTTCCGTCCGACTGGCGCGAGTACTTCGACAGCCTGCGCGGCGGCGCGGCCGACGTCGCCCACGCCCCGATCATCGAGTCGTTCATCCGGCTCGGGAAGAGCCGCAAGGTCGCCGGCGCGATGGTCGACGCCGGCACGATGCACAAGCAGGTGCTCGTGCTGCAGATGATCGGCAAGTTCCGCACCCTCGGCATGTTCCACGCCGAACTCGACCCGCTGAAGCGGCAGGAAAAGCGCTATATCGCGGACCTTGACCTCTCGACCTACGGTTTCGGCGACGCCGACCTCGACACCGAATTCGATGTCGGCTCGTTCAAGGCCGGTGGCGAGCGCATGCGTCTGCGCGACCTGATCCAGGCGCTGAAGGATACCTACTGCCGCACCTTCGGCGCCGAATACATGTACATCTCGGACACGCCGGTGAAGCGCTTCGTCCAGCAGCGGCTGGAGCCGATCCGCTCGCGGCCGACGTACCCGGCCGAGCAGCGCCGCCACATTCTCGAGCGGCTGACCGCCGCGGAGACACTCGAGCGCTACCTGCACACGAAGTACGTCGGGCAGAAGCGTTTTTCCGGCGAGGGTGGCGACACGATGATTCCGATGCTCGATCATCTGATCCAGAAAGCCGGCGCCGCCGGCGTGCAGGAAATGGTGATCGGAATGGCGCACCGCGGGCGCCTCAACGTGCTGGTCAACACGCTGGGCAAGATGCCCGCCGACCTGTTCTCCGAATTCGAGGGCAAGCACGCGCAGGAGCTTGCTGCCGGCGACGTCAAGTACCATCAGGGATTCTCGTCGGACGTGATCACGCCGGGCGGGCCGATGCACCTGACGCTCGCCTTCAACCCGTCGCACCTCGAGGCCGTCGATCCCGTCGTCGAAGGTTCGGTGCGCGCGCGCCAGCACCGGCGTGGCGACGAGAAGGGTGACCAGGTGTTGCCGGTGCTGATTCACGGCGATGCGGCGATCGCCGGTCAGGGCGTGATCCAGGAAACGTTGAACATGGCGCAAACCCGCGGCTACTACACCGGCGGGACGATCCACATCGTCGTCAACAACCAGATCGGCTTCACCACGTCCGATCCGCGCGACACCCGCGGCACGCTCTACTGCACCGACATCGCGAAGATGGCGGAAGCGCCCATCTTCCACGTCAATGCGGACGATCCGGAGGTCTGCCTGCTCGCCGTCGAGATGGCGATGGAGTACCGGCAGCAGTTCCACAAGGACATCTTCATCGATCTCGTCTGCTTTCGCCGCCAGGGCCACAACGAGGCCGACGAGCCGATGATCACGCAGCCGCTGATGTACAAGCGCATCGCGCAGCATCCGGGCACGCGCAAGCTCTACGCCGACGTCCTTGTGAGCGACGGCGTAATCAAGGCGGAGGATGCCGACGCGATGATCACGACGTACCGCGCGGCGATGGACAAGGGCCTGCACACGAACATGACGATCCTGTCGAATTACAAGCCGCCATACACGCTCGATTGGAGCAAGTTCAAGGACCGGCACTGGACGGCTTCGGCCGACACGCGCGTGCAGGTGAAGACGCTGCACATGCTGGCGGAAGCGGTCACGCGGGTGCCCGACGGATTCAAAGTGCACCCGCGTGTCGAGAAGGTCCTGGCGGATCGCCGCGCGATGGGCAAGGGCAAGTTGCCGCTCGACTGGGGCATGGGCGAAACGCTCGCCTACGCGACGCTGGTGGAGGACGGCTACGGCGTGCGGCTCTCCGGTGAGGACGCCGGGCGCGGCACCTTCAGCCACCGCCATGCGGTGCTCCACGATCAGAGTCGCGAAAAGTGGGATGCCGGCATCTGGGTCCCGTTGCAGCACATCAAGGACAGCCAGCCCGAGGTCGAGATCATCGACTCGGTGTTAAGCGAGCTGGGCGTGCTGGGCTTCGAGTACGGCTATGCGACATCGGACCCCAACCGGCTCGTGATCTGGGAGGCGCAATTCGGCGACTTCACCAACGGGGGGCAGGTCGTCGTCGACCAGTTCATCACCTCCGGCGAAGTGAAATGGGGCCGCGTCTGCGGGCTCGTGCTGTTCCTGCCGCACGGCCACGAGGGTCAAGGTCCCGAACACTCGTCGGCGCGGCCGGAGCGCTTCCTGCAACTGTCCGCGGAGCACAATATCCAGGTGGTCGTGCCAACGACACCGGCGCAGATCTATCATCTGCTGCGCCGGCAGATGCTGCGACCGATACGAAAGCCGCTGATCGTGATGACGCCCAAGAGCCTGCTGCGCCACAAGGACGCGGTTTCTGCGCTCGAGGAGCTGGCGGACGGCCATTTCCAGTGCGTGATCGGGGATACCGAGAAGCTCGTCGCGAAACACGTCCGCCGTGTAATCGTCTGCAGCGGCAAGGTGTATTACGAGCTCGCGGCGTACCGGCGCGAGCAGAACATCCACGATGTCGCGATTGTTCGCCTCGAGCAGCAGTATCCCTTTCCGCACGCCGAATTCACGGCCCAGGTCTTGAAGTACGGCAACGCCAAGGAAGTGGTCTGGTGCCAGGAAGAGCCGCAGAATCAGGGCGCGTGGTATCGACTGCGCGCGTATTTTCGCGCCGACATGAATCCCAAGGCGGTGCTCGCCTATGCGGGCCGCCCGGTGTCCGCGGCGCCGGCGGTCGGCTACATGTCGAAACACCTCGAGCGGCAGAAGCAGCTGGTCGCGGATGCGTTCGCGCCGGAGCTCTCCGAGGGCGAGATGCTCGTCGCCACCTGACAATGGAACCTCTGAACAAGTCCCACGCGATTGCGCTGCAGGGCCAAATGCGGATGAATGCAAGCTGCGCGACGAAGGTCGTAGTCCATGCTACGATGCCGAGGAGCGCGGCGACTCTTCGCGCCGCATTTGGCCTCAGTTGGCAACTGCGCGAAGGGACGGGGCGACTTCGGGCGGTCTGCTTTGTCGCTCGGCTTGCGCAGGGGCCCACCCTTCGCTGCGCCTCACTTCGCGCATCCCATCCCGAAAATTCCCCGTCGCAATCGCGCGCGACTTGTTCAGAGATTCCTTGACACCCATGCAAGTCGAAGTCAAGGTCCCGCAGTTGCCGGAATCGGTGGCCGAAGCCACACTCGTCAACTGGCACAAGAAGGCCGGCGAGGCGGTGGCGCGCGACGAGAACCTGGTCGACGTTGAAACCGACAAGGTCGTGCTCGAGCTGCCTGCCCCGGCGGCGGGCGCGCTGATCGAGATCCGCAAGGGCGACGGAGCGACGGTCGCGGGGCAGGAGGTGATCGCCGTCATCGATACCGAAGCCAAGGCGGCGGCGGCACCGGCCACCGTTGCCGCAGCGGTCGCGGCCGGAGCTGCTGCCCCGCCGGCGTCGCAGGCCGCGCGAGTTGCACCCGCAACGGCCTTGCCGGCGGCGCGCAAGATGCTGGCCGAAAAAGGCGTGAGTGCCGCCGAGGTCGAAGGCACCGGACGCGGCGGACGCGTCACGAAGGGCGACGTCATCACGGCGGCGGAAGCGAAGGCAGCGCCGACACCCGTTTCCGCGCCGGCTCTGGCGCCGGCGGCCCGTCCGGCCGCGCCCGCGGTGCCCCTGCCGGCGGCGCTCGGCAACCGTCCCGAGCAGCGCGTGCCGATGTCGCGGCTACGCCAGCGCGTCGCCGAGCGGCTGGTGCAATCTCAGTCCACCGCGGCGATCCTGACGACGTTCAACGAAGTCAACATGCAGCCGGTGATCGACCTGCGCAACAAGTACAAGGAGCGCTTCGAGAAGGAGCACGGCGTGAAGCTCGGCTTCATGGGCTTTTTCGTGAAGGCGGCGGTGCACGCGCTGAAGAAGTTTCCGGCGGTCAATGCCTCGATCGACGGCAACGATATCGTCTACCACGGGTACTTCGACATCGGCATCGCGGTGGGCAGTCCGCGCGGGCTCGTGGTGCCGATCCTGCGTGATGCCGATCAATTGTCGATCGCCGAGATCGAGGCGAAGATCGCCGATTTTGGCAAGCGCGCGCAGGACGGCAAACTTGCGGTTGAGGACCTGACCGGGGGCACGTACACGATTTCCAACGGCGGCGTATTCGGCTCGATGCTCTCGACGCCGATCATCAACCCGCCACAGTCGGCGATCCTCGGCGTCCATGCGACCAAGGACCGTGCGGTCGTGGAAAACGGTCAGGTCGTCGTCCGGCCGATGAACTACCTAGCACAATCGTATGACCACCGGATCATCGACGGTCGCGAAGCGGTGCTCTCGCTCGTGGCGATCAAGGAAGCGCTCGAGGACCCGGCGAGAATGTTGCTTGATCTTTAGGAGCCTGTCGGGCTCGCTCCGGGCTCGCAGGTGAGCCTGCTCGCTTGCCGCGTGCGCAGGAAACGTCCGCTCCGATGAAGCGGGCCCGCAATGCGAAAGTCCCTTATGGCTGAATCCTTTGATGTCGTCGTGATCGGTGCCGGTCCGGGCGGGTACATCGCCGCGATCCGCGCCGCGCAACTGGGCTTGAGGACAGCCTGCATCGACGACTGGACGCGCGCCGGCGGCAAGCCCGCGCCGGGCGGCACGTGCACCAATGTCGGCTGCATCCCGTCCAAGGCGCTGCTGCAGTCGTCCGAGAACTACGAGCACGCGGGCCATGCGTTCGCCGATCATGGCATCGAGGTCAAGGGACTCGCCCTCGACCTCGCCAGGATGCTCGCGCGCAAGGAGAAGGTGGTCGCGCAGAACAACGACGGCATCGTGTATCTCTTCAAGAAGAACAAGGTGACGTTCTTCCATGGCCGGGGAGCGTTCACGGGAGGCAGCGCGGCGGCGGGTTGGTCGATCAGGGTCGAGGGCACCGCACCCGCCGACCTCACGGCGAAACACGCGATCGTGGCCACGGGCTCGAAGCCGCGCCCGCTGCCCGGGATCGCGATCGACAACGACCGCATCCTCGATAACGAAGGCGCACTGGCGATTCCCGCGGTGCCCAAGCGACTGGGTGTGGTCGGCGCCGGTGTGATCGGACTGGAGATGGGTAGCGTCTGGCGCCGACTGGGCGCGGAGGTGACGGTGCTGGAAGCGCTGCCGGAATTCCTCGGAGCCGCGGACGAGGCGGTGGCAAAGGAGGCGAAGAAGGCCTTCGGCAAGCAGGGCCTCGCCATCCATCTGGGCGTCAGCATCACCGAGGTCACCCTCGGCAAGAGTGACGTTGCCGTCACATGGTCCGATGCTGCCGGCAAGACCCAGGCGGCCACGTTCGACAAGCTGATCGTTTCGATCGGCCGCCTGCCGCATACCGCGGGACTCGGCGCTGAAACCGTCGGGCTTGCACTCGACGAGCGCGGTTTCGTCGCCGTCGACAGCGAATGCCGGACGAACCTTGGCAACGTATGGGCCGTCGGCGACGTCGTCCGTGGTCCGATGCTCGCGCACAAGGCGGAGGAAGAGGGCGTTGCCGTTGCCGAACGCATCGCGGGCCAGCACGGCCACGTCGACTTCAACACCATTCCATGGGTGATCTACACGTCGCCGGAAATCGCGTGGGTCGGGCGAACGGAGCAACAGCTCAAGGCCGATGGAGTGGCCTATCGCTCAGGCAGCTTCCCATTCTCGGCGAATGGCCGTGCGCGCGCGCTGGGCGACACCAGCGGCTTCGTAAAAATCCTCGCCGATGCGAAGACCGATCGGATCCTCGGCATGCACGTGATCGGGCCCTTCGCGTCCGAGCTGATCGCCGAGGGTGTGGTGGCGATGGAGTTCGGCGCGTCGAGCGAGGACATCGCACGGATCTGCCATGCGCATCCTTCGCTTGCCGAAGCAACGAAGGAAGCCGCGCTGGCCGTCGACAAACGTTCGCTCAACCTCTGACCCCATGGCGCCGTGTGAGGCGCGCCCCAGGTGACCGGCCGGACGCCCTCACCGATGAACGACGCCGCGCTCGACCGCGACATCACCGCACGCAATGACGCGCTGACGGGATGGCTCGAGCCAATCCTTGTCGCGCGTGGCACCACCCTCGACCACGCGCAGGCCGCGGCGCTCGACCGCCTGCGCCAGCTGGCCGAGGAACTGGAGGCCTTTCGCGCCGCGCGCCAGTCGACACTGAAGAAGCTCTTTCTTCCGCCGGACGTGCCGCGTGGCGTCTACTTATGGGGCGGCGTCGGACGCGGCAAGAGCTTCCTGATGGACGGCTTCTTCACCACGGTCGCGATCCGGCGCAAGACGCGGGTGCACTTCCACGCGTTCATGCGCGACGTCCATGAAGAGCTCGCGTCGCTGAAGGACGAGGAGGATCCGCTGGCCGCCGTCGCCGCCAGGATCGCCCGCAAGTGGCGCCTCGTCTGCTTCGACGAGTTCCACGTCTCCGACATCGCCGACGCGATGATCCTCGGCCGACTCCTGAGTGCGCTGTTCGACCACGGCGTCGTGTTCGTGATGACGTCGAACTACCCGCCGGATGGGTTGTGGCCCAACGGTCTGCAACGCGACCGCTTCCTGCCGGCGATTGCGCTCCTGAAGCGATGGCTCGACGTGGTCGAGGTCGATGCCGGGATCGACTACCGGTTGCGCGCGCTCGAGCAGGTACGCACCTACCACACGCCGCCCGGTCCGGACGCCGACGCCACCTTGGCTGCGGCGTTCGACAGGATGCGCTCGGGGCCGGACGAGCCCGCGAAGCTGACGGTGGAAGGGCGCGCGCTCGTCGCCCGGAAAGTGGCGGGGAGCGCCGTATGGTTCGATTTCGCGACGCTGTGCGACGGCCCCCGGTCGCAGCGCGACTACCTGGAGCTGGCCCGGAGCTATGCGGTACTGTTTCTGTCCGGGGTTCCGCGGCTCACCGCGGAGATGGGTGACCGGGCGCGGCGCTTCACCTGGCTGGTCGACATCCTGTACGATCATCGCGTGAAGCTCGTGATTTCGGCGGCGGTGGCGCCCGGCGAACTGTACCGCGAAGGCCCGAACAGCCGGGACTTCCAGCGCACGGTGAGCCGGCTCTTCGAGATGCAGTCGCACGACTACATGGCGCTGCCGCACGTCGCCGCCGAATCCACCTGAATCGCCCGCCGCGCCCCGCGCCCACGCTTTGCCGCGAATTGCCCTTCCGAAGGAGATCCCAGTGCAGAAATTCAAGGCGTACCGGACGTTCCAGGAGAACAACGCCATCGTGAGCCGCTTCGTCGAGATGACGCAGGACGACCTCGATCCGGGCGACGTCGTCATCAAGACGAAGTACTCGACGATCAACTACAAGGACGCACTGTCGTACAACGGCGCGGGCAGGATCATGCGCAAGTACCCGACCAACGCCGGCATCGATATGGCCGGCACGGTCGAGTCCTCGTCCGATCCGCGGTGGAAGCGCGGCGACAAGGTAATCGTGCACGCGTACGACATGGGGGTGGCGCACGACGGCGGCTACAGCGAGCGCGTGCGCGTGCCGGGCGACTGGATCGTGCGGCGGCCGGAGAGCATGACCGCGTTCGACGCGATGACGCTGGGCACCGCCGGCTTCACCGCGGCGCAGGCGATCACGCTGATGGAACACAACGGTTTGAAGCCCGACAACGGCCCGGTCGCCGTCACTGGCGCGACCGGCGGCGTCGGCTCGGTCGCCGTCGAGATCCTCGCCAAAACCGGCTATGAAGTGGTCGCGATCACCGGCAAGAAGGAGGAGTCCCGGTATCTCAAGTCGTTGGGCGCGAAGGACGTGCTGCTGCGGCAATCGATCGATCTCGCGAAGGTCCGCCCGCTCGACAAGGCGACCTGGGCCGGCGCCATCGACAACCTGGGCGGCGATCTGTTGGCCTGGCTGCTGTCGACGATGAAGATCGGCGGCACCGTCGCTGCGGTCGGTCTTGCCGCTGACGCGAAGCTGCACACGACGGTCATGCCGTTCATCCTGCGTGGCGTCGCGCTCTTGGGCGCCGACAGCGCGAACTGCCCGATGCCCGTGCGGCAGAAGATCTGGAACAAACTCGCGGTCGAGTGGCGGCCCGATCAGGTCCACGACCAGGTGCGGACCATCGATTTCGACGATCTGCCCACGCACTTCGACCCGTACCTGAAGGGGATGGTCCGCGGACGCACGGTCGTGCGCATCGCGCCCGATTCGCATCCGTAGCGGCGCGAGCCTGGGAGCAGGGGCCCCACGCGCGAAGCGCAAGGGGATGCGACCGGGGCGAGTCGACGCAACGAGGCCGACGGCGCGGCGCTAGCATGTTTCGGCAGATGTGGAGGCCGAGGCGGCGTGCCCGATCCCCGCCGGCGGCCGGGCCGACGCTCGCCTGCGTGTCCGTTGATCCGGCGCAAGGTCGCAGTGGACCGGGCGCCGTACGCTTTGCCCCAGCCTGCCGGCACGGGCCCCCGGGGCGTCCCGGCCTGTCACACAGCGAGGAGAGAACGATGGCTACCTACAAGGAATTTCACCGCCGGTCGCTTGCCGACCGGGATGCGTTCTGGCGGGAAGAAGCCGCGCTGATCGATTGGCAGACGCCGTACTCGGCAGTTCTCGATTACGCGAAGCCGCCGTTTGCCAAATGGTTTGTTGGCGGTCGCACGAACCTCTGCCACAACGCCGTGGACCGTCACCTTGCCGGTCGCGGCGACCAGAAGGCGCTCGTCTACCTGTCGACCGAGACGAACGAGCAGAAGGCATACACGTATCGTGAGCTCTTCGCCGAGGTGAACCGGTTCGCCGCGGTACTGAAGGCGCAGGGTGTGGGCAAGGGTGACCGTGTGCTCATCTACATGCCGATGATCGCCGAAGCGGCGTTCGCAATGCTCGCCTGCGCGCGGATCGGCGCGATCCACTCGGTCGTCTTCGGCGGCTTCGCGGCCGCCTCGCTCGCCACGCGCATCGACGACGCGAAGCCGAAGGTCATGGTGACATCGGATGCGGGCATGCGTGGCGGCAAGCCGGTGCCCTACAAGCACCTGGTCGACGAGTCGATCAAGCTGGCCGCGAGCCCGCCACAGCGCGTGATCATCGTCAACCGCGGCCTGGACCGCGAGATGAACCGCGTCGCCGGGCGCGACCTCGATTACGCCGGGCTGCGCGCGCAGTACATCGACGCGCAGGTGCCGTGCGAGTGGCTGGAGTCGTCGGAACCATCGTACATCCTGTACACGTCGGGCACGACCGGAAAGCCCAAGGGCGTGCAGCGCGACACGGGCGGCTACGCGGTCGCGCTCGCGTCGTCGATGCGGCGCATCTATTGCATTGAGCCCGGTGACACGATGCTGACGACGAGCGACATCGGCTGGGTCGTCGGGCATTCGTATATCGTCTACGGGCCGCTCGTCGTAGGCGCGACGACGATCATGTACGAGGGCCTGCCGATCCGACCCGATCCCGCCATCTGGTGGAAGATCGTCGAGCAGAACAAGGTGAAGACGATGTTCAGCTCGCCCACGGCGATCCGCGTGCTGAAGAAACAGGATACGAAGTACATGAAGCAGCACGACCTGTCGACGCTCAAGTACCTGTTCCTGGCCGGCGAGCCGCTCGACGAGCCGACTGCGCGCTGGGCGTCCGACGCGCTCGGCGTTCCGATCGTTGATCATTACTGGCAGACCGAAACCGGCTGGGCGATCCTGTCGGCGATGCCGGGCGTCGAAGATACACCGCGCAAGTTCGGCAGCCCGTCGTTTCCCGTCTACGGTTACGACGTGCGGCTCTTGCGCGAGGGCAGCGGCGAGGAGGCGGGCGCCGACGAAAAGGCGGTGCTGACGATCATGCCGCCATTGCCGCCCGGCTGCATGACGACGGTGTGGGGTGACGACGAACGCTTCGTCAAGACGTATTTTTCCGATTTCGGCGCCAAGCTCGCGTATTCGACATTCGACTGGGCGACGCGCGATGCGGATGGCTACTACTTCGTGCTGGGCCGCACCGACGACGTGATCAACGTCGCGGGACACCGTCTCGGCACGCGCGAGATCGAGGAAGCGGTGCAGGCGCACTCTGGGATCGCCGAAGTGGCCGTCGTGGGCGTCGCCGATCAGTTGAAGGGCCAGATCCCGGTCGCGTTCGCGGTGGTCAAGGATCCGTCGCAGGTGGCAACTCCCGAGGCAGCGGCCCGCATGCGCAAGGAGGTAATGGACACCGTCGACCGCGAGCTGGGCGCCATCGCGCGGCCCGGCGCCGTGCATTTCGTGACGCTGCTGCCGAAGACTCGCTCAGGCAAGCTCCTGCGTCGGTCGATCCAGGCGCTCGCCGAAGGACGCGATCCGGGTGATCTGACGACGATCGAGGATCCGGGCGCGCTCGACCAGATACGTCAAGCGCTCACGGGAGCATAGCCGGGAATTCGATCGCCGGGTCTGCGGCATCGCTTACGCAGACGGAGCGGCGCACAGTCCGCGACCGCGACGACCAGGGGAGTGTCGATGCGAACGATCGGGCCGGTGGCCCTTCTTTGTGCCACGCTTTGGGCGGTGGACGCGGACGCGCAACTGCGCGCCGCGGCGGCGTTACCGACGCCGCGCAGTGACCACGGTGCTGTCGTGCTCGCCGACGGCAGGGTTCTTTTCGCCGGCGGCATCGGCCAAACGCTCGCGGTGAGCTCGAGCACGGTGCTCTACGATCCGGTGGCGGATGCATGGAGCGCCGGTGCGCCGCTCGCCGCGCCGCGAATCGATTTTCCGCTCGCGCGATTGGCGTCGGGAAGGGTGCTTGCCGTCAGCGGGTACGCGCCGACTGTTGGAATCAACGAGCCTTCCGCGGAAATCTACGATCCGGTGTCCAACGCCTGGAGTGCCGCCGGATCGCTGTCGACGCCGCGGCGCTTCCATGCCGCGACCACGCTCGACGACGGGCGTGTGTTGGTGACGGGGGGACAGGCATTGCTGCCACCGAGATCTATATGCCGTCGACCAACGGTTGGGCGCCGGGGACGGCGATGACGATTCCCCGCGAGCGGCATAGTGCAACGCGGCTCCCGTCGGGCAAGGTGCTCGTCGCCGGCGGCCTTTCGACGGCCAGCGTGTCCCTCGCATCGGCCGAGCTATACGACCCGGTTGCCGACAGTTGGTCGCCGACCGGGCCTCTGCCTGCGGCGCTTGGCGTGAACGCCGCCGCGCTGCTCGCCAATGGGCGCGTGCTCGTCGTCGGCGACGCGGTGATGGGCTATGATCCTGCCACCAATGCGTGGATCGCCATGCCGGGACTGCCGCTCCCGCGCGGCGGCGCCGCGGCAACGGCGCTCGCGGGGTGCGCAGTGCTTGCCGTGGGAGGGATTCTGCCGCTTCCGATCGGTTCTGTCGGCAACGTCGAAACCTATGAGAGTCGCACCAATGCGTGGACGACCGTCTCCGTCCTGCCGGCGGGACGTTCGCTCACGACGGTCCTCCGGCTCGCCGACGGCGATGCGCTGATCGCGGGTGGCCTCGAAAGCATCACGCTCGGGTTTCGGTGGCTACCGGAATCGTACCGCTACACGCCGCCGGCTTCATTCTCCTGTGTGCCGCTCGCGGGGCCGACCGAGGTGCCCGTGGGCCGACCGGTCGCGTTGTTCGCGCTCTTGGTGGCGGTCGGCCTGGTTGCCGCGACGGCGCTTCGACGTCGCCGATGATGCCGCGGTGGCGGTCGTGCCAGGGACCATTTAGGGAGGACGGCGGTGTTGCGCGATAATGAATATTTGTCGACCCCCGTCCGCTCATGCCCAACGAGCCCACTGCCGCACGGCCACCTGCCGCCGCGTCAGGCCATGCCGCCCCACCGCATGTTCCGCTCACCGCGGTGACCCGCGGCAACGCGATCGACGCTGTCCATTACGGCTCGGTCGCCGTCGTCGATCGCGACGGCAACCTGCTCTACGCGGCGGGCGACCCGCACTACCTCACGCCCACGCGCAGCGCGCTCAAACCTTTTCAGGCGATGCCGTTCGTCGCGGGCGGCGGCATCGAACGCTTTCGCTACACGCCGGAGCAGGTTGCTCTGCTCTGCGCGAGTCATTCGGGCGAGCCGCGGCACGTGGCAGCAGTGGCCGACATGCTCGCCAAGGCCGGCAATGCGGTGGACGATCTGCAATGCGGGACCCACGCACCGGGTTACTTCGACGCGCGCGGCGAAGTTCCGCCGCCGCCCCCGTACTCGCCGCTCGCGCACAACTGTTCGGGAAAGCACAGCGGGATGCTCGCGTATTGTGTCCAGTGCGGGCTACCGAAGGCGAACTATCTCGCGTTCGACCATCCGCTCCAGCAGGCGATTCGCCGCGCGGTCGCTCACTTCACGGGCACCGTGGAGACGGATCTCGTCGCCGGCATCGACGGTTGCTCGGCACCGAACTACGCGCTGCCGCTCGCGCGGCTGGCGCAGGCATTCGCCAGGCTCGCGATGGACCGGGATGACCCCGTATACGGGCGAGCGCCGCAGATTCTTGCCGACGCGATGACCAGGCACCCCGAAATGGTCTCCGGTGAACGGCGCAACGATCTGGCGCTGATGCGGGCAGGTCGCGGCGATTGGGTGACCAAGATCGGCGCCGAAGGCGTCCAGGCGATCGGTATTCGGAGCAAGGGACTGGGCATCGTGGTCAAGGTCGTCGACGGCGCGAAGCGCGGCCTGCACCCGGCGACGGTGGCGGCTCTCGACCAGGTCGGTCTCCTCGATTCCCGCCAGCGCGACGAACTCGGCGAGTGGCGGGAGCAAGTCGTCCGAAACTATCGTGGTATTGCGACCGGGCATGTACGGCCGACGCTTGTACTGGACAAGGCAAGCAGATCGCCATTGGGCGCGACCGCGCATGCCGAATAACCACGCGTCCGAGTGAACTTACTGCGTCGTGAACGGTCTGTTGGTGCAAGCGTGAGCCGCGATAACCCCCCGGAGAGGCGCTGCTCGGGGTCGGGGGCGTTGGAGCAGAAAGCCGGCTACCGCACTCGCTGTTCGGCGGGGATAACAACGATGAACCAGGGACTCGATGGGTGATCGCGAGGTCGATCAGCAGCTCGTCGAGCGCGCGCAGCGTGGCGACAAGCGGGCATACGAGCTGCTGGTGCAGAAGTACCAGCGGAAGCTCTCGCGGCTCCTGTCGCGGTTGGTGCGTGACCCGGCGGAGGTCGAGGACGTGACGCAGGAAGCCTTCATCAAGGCGTACCGGGCGCTGCCAAGCTTCCGTGGCGACAGCGCCTTCTATACGTGGCTGTACCGGATCGCGATCAACACGGCAAAGAACTATCTGGTGGCGTTGGGACGCCGTGCCCCGACGTCGACCGGGTTCGACAACGAGGAAGCGGAAAATTTCGAAGAGGCCGATGCGCTGCGCGACGCGAACACGCCGGAGGGCGAGTTGCACGGCAAGCAGATCGCAGCCGTCGTCAACCGGGCGGTGGATGCGCTGCCCGAGGACTTGCGGACCGCGATCACTTTGCGCGAGATCGAGGGACTGAGTTACGAAGAGATTGCCAATGTCATGAACTGTCCAATCGGGACAGTGCGCTCACGGATCTTCCGCGCGCGCGAAGCGATCGCAACGGAATTGCGGCCGTTGCTGGGGACCGAAGAGAACCGGAGATGGTGATGAGCGACGATATTTCGCGCCTGATGGACGGCGAGCTCCCCGACGGCGAGGTCGACGCCGTATGCAGCCGGCTACGCAGCGGCGACGCGATGACCACCTGGGTCTGCTATCACGTGATCGGCGATGCACTGCGCGATTCGGGTGCGCCATCGTCGGGATTTGCCGTGCGTTTCGCGGCGCGCCTTGCCGCCGAGCCGGCCGTGTTGGCGCCGAGCCCGCGACGCAACCGGCCGTTACCGCTCGCGTGGGCGGCCGCTGCAACGGTCGCCGCGGTGGCGGTCGTTGGCTGGGTCGCGCTCGCGACTTTCGATTCGCCGTCGACCACCATGGCCAAGGCGCGCGAGGCGGCCGCGGTAAGCGCAGCGCGGGTCCGGCCGCCGTCGGTGCCGGCCGACTACCTGCTCGCCCATCGCGAGTACGCGCCGACCACGCAGATCCAGGCGTATGTCCCCAACTTTCGCGCGGCACTGGCGCCTGCCCCCGATGCGCGTCCCTGACCTGCATGCTGGCGCGGAGAAGCGATGAGGGCAGCTGCTGACGCATCCCCCGCAGGAGCTTCGCGCCCGCGCCGCAAGGCGCGCGCAGGGCTCGCGGCACTCGCGCTTGCCTCGCTCGTGCAGATACCCGCGTCCGCGGAGGATGCGGCCGTCTGGCTCGCGCGGGCAGCGACGGCCGCACGACAGCTCAATTACGTTGGGACAGTCGTCTATCAACGCGGTGGTCGAGTCGAAAGCTCGCGCCTCGTGCATTGGAACGACACCGGCCGCGAATTCGAGAAACTGGTGAGCCTTGAGGGTCCACCGCGCGAAGTGATCCGCAGCAACGGCGAGGCCCGGTGCTACTATCCGGACGCAAAGGTTGTCCGCATCGAGCCGCAGACGTTTCGCAACGCGTTTCCGTCGCTGTCGGTACCGCAACAAAAGGCGCTCGCCGAGTTCTACGACCTGCGCCGTGCCGAGACCGACCGCGTCGCCGGTCTCGACGCGCAGGCGTGGGTCTTCGAGCCGAAGGATGGGTTGCGCTACGGTCACAAGTTCTGGGCCGACGTCGCGACGGGGCTCGTGCTCAAGGCGCACATCTTCGACGAGCGCGGCGTGCCGGTCGAGCAGTTTTCGTTCACCGACATCACGATCGGCGCGAAGATCGACGCCGACATGGTGCGGCCCTCCTGGACGGCAGCACCGCCGGAGTGGCGCGTGCGTGACGCCGGTGTGCGCGATGGCGACGCAAGGGAGACGGGCTGGGTCGCGAACCGGGTTCCGCCGGGCTTCTCGAAGGTCGTAGAGGGCTACCGTGACCTGCGCGGCAAGCGGGCGCCGGTCGCGCATCTCGTCTACTCGGACAGCCTCGTCGCCGTCTCCGTCTTCGTCGAGCCAGCGGACGGTACCGTCCATCCGACAGGTCTTTTGCAGCAGGGCGGCGTCAACGTCTACGTCCGCCAGTTCGACGATCATGTGGTCACGGTCCTCGGCGAAGCGCCGGCCGTCACCCTCCGCCAGATCGCACAATCCGTCGCGCGTCGCTGACGCGCCCGACACGTTTCCGTCGTCCATCGTCTCGTTCGAGGCCACTACCCATGATGTCCCGCAATCGCTGTCTCTTCGCGGCCTTTGCCGCGGCGCTCGCCGTTCAGGTGGTCGTGGCCGTTCCCGCCGCCACCGCACAGAGCCGCGCGGCCGGCCTTCCCGACTTCACCGAACTCTTCGAAAAGCAGGGCGCGACCGTCGTCAGCATCGACGTGACGCAGAAGGTCAAGCGCTCGCGCTTTCCGGAGCTCTCCGAGGATGATCCGTTCTACGAGTTCTTCCGCCGCTTCGGGCAGATTCCGCGGCGCGGTGCGCCGGAGCGCGAATTCGACCAGCAGTCGGTCGGCTCCGGCTTCATCATTGCGAGCGACGGTTATCTCGTGACCAACGCCCACGTCGTCGACGGCGCGGACGAGGTCAACGTCAAGCTTTCCGACAAGCGCGAATTCAAGGCCAAGGTGATCGGCTTCGACAAACGCACGGACGTCGCGCTCTTGAAGATCGAAGCGAAAGACCTGCCGAAGGTCACGATCGGCGATCCCGAGAAGCTCAAGGTCGGCGAATGGGTGGTTGCGATCGGCAAGCCGTTCGGGCTCGAGAACACGATGACCGCGGGGATTGTCAGTGGCAAGGGCCGCGACCTCCCGCAGGAGAACCTCGTCCCGTACATTCAGACCGACGCCGCGGTCAATCCTGGCAACTCGGGCGGCCCGCTGTTCAATCTCAAGGGTGAGGTCGTCGGCATCAACTCGCTGATCTTTTCGCGGACGGGCGGCTACATGGGACTGTCGTTCGCGGTCCCCATCGACATCGCGATGAATGCCGCCAACCAGATCAAGGAGAAGGGCAAGGTCACGCGTGGTCGTATCGGTGTGCAGATCCAGGAGGTCGGCAAGGAGACCGCCGAAGCGTTCGGGCTCGCCAAGCCCGGCGGCGCGCTGGTGAACTCGGTCGAAAAGAGCGGCCCGGCGGAAAAGGGCGGCGTCGAGGCCGGCGACATCATCATCAAGGTCGACGGCCGCGACGTACGCTCGTCGAGCGAGCTGCCGCGGATCATCACCGCGATCAAGCCGGGCACCAAGATCACGCTGACCGTGTGGCGCAAGGGTGCGCCGCGCGACCTCGCGGTCACAGTGGCGGAGATCAAGGAGGAATCCGCGGGGACGCCGCCACGCCGCGGCGGTCCGATGCCGAAGGAAAAGGCCAAGCCGAACCGGATGGGCCTCGTGCTGTCCGATCTCACCGAAGAGCAGAAGAAGGAGCTCGAGATCAAGGCAGGCGTTCTGGTCGAGGACGTGACCGGTACCGTGCGCGGCAACGTCCAGCCCGGCGATGTGATCCTCGCGATCGTGAACCGCGGCCAGACCACCGATGCCCGCTCCGCCGAGCAGGTGAACGGGCTCCTCTCGAAGCTCGACAAGGGTGCCTCGGTGACGCTGCGCCTCAAGCGCGGCGAGCAGGAATTCTTCTCGACGCTGAAGATCAACAACGGCGGCGAATAAGGCCGCGGAATGACCGCGGGCGCGCGATGAGGCTGACGCTCCTCACCCGCGCCTGGTGTCACCTGTGCGACGAAATGCTCGACGCCGTGCGGCCGCTCGCCGCGGCCGGCGGCGCGCGCCTCGAGGTGATCGACATCGATGCGCCAGGGAATGCGGCGCTCGAAGCCGCGTGGGGCGACAAGGTGCCGGTTCTCTTCGCGGGCGAGCCCGGTGCCTGGATCGCGCTCTGCCATTACCGGCTCGACCGCGCGCGGGTCGAGGCCGCATTGACCGATACCGGAGCAACGCCCGATTGAGGTCGCGTTGCCGGCGAAAATCCGGTAAAATTCAATACCTTTGCGACGGTAGAGGGGCACTGACCGGTGCCCCTTTGTTTTGGCGCGTCGCGGACCGGCACCGACCGTGGATCTCATTCGCAACTTTTCCATCATCGCCCACATCGACCACGGGAAGTCGACGCTTGCGGATCGCTTCATCCAGCGCTGCGGCGGCCTTGCCGATCGTGAGATGGAAGCGCAGGTGCTGGACACGATGGACCTCGAGCGCGAGCGAGGGATCACGATCAAGGCGCAGACCGCTGCGCTCACGTACAAGGCGCGCGACGGACAGGTCTACAACCTCAACCTGATCGACACGCCGGGACACGTCGACTTCGCCTACGAAGTGTCGCGCTCGCTCGCCGCGTGCGAAGGCGCGCTGCTCGTCGTCGACGCGTCGCAGGGCGTCGAGGCGCAGACCGTCGCCAACTGCTACACGGCGATCGAGCAGGGCGTAACCGTGGTGCCGGTGTTGAACAAGATCGACCTCCCGTCCGCCGAACCGGATCGCGTCAGCGCAGAGATCGAGGACATCATTGGCATTCCGGCGCACGACGCATTGCGCTGCAGCGCGAAGACCGGCGATGGCGTAGAGGACGTCCTCGAGGCAGTGATTGCGAGAATCCCGCCACCGACGGGAGACCCCGGCGCGCCGCTCTCGGCGCTGATCATCGACTCCTGGTTCGACAACTATGTCGGCGTGGTGATGCTCGTCCGGGTGATGGCCGGGACGCTGAAGCCCAAGGACCGCATCCTGCTGATGGCGACCGGCGCCGTCTATGGCTGCGAACAGGTGGGCGTATTCACGCCAAAGGCGGTTGCCCGCGACGAGCTCGCTGCCGGCAGCGTTGGTTTTGTCGTTGCCGGGATCAAGGAGATTCACGCAGCGAAGGTCGGCGACACGATCACCCTTGCTGCGCGCCGGGCCCTCGCGCCGCTGCCTGGCTTCAAGGACGTGAAGCCGCAGGTGTTTGCCGGCCTCTATCCCGTCGAATCGAACCAGTACGAGGCGCTGCGCGACGCGCTCGACAAGCTGAAGCTGAACGATGCGTCGCTGCACTACGAACCGGAAGTCTCGCAGGCGCTGGGCTTCGGCTTCCGCTGCGGGTTCCTGGGCCTCCTGCACATGGACATCGTGCAGGAGCGGCTCGAGCGTGAATATGACATGGATCTCATCACGACTGCGCCGACTGTCGTCTATCAGGTCCTGTTGCGTGACGGCACGGTGCAGGAGATCGAGAACCCGTCGAAGCTCCCTGACCTGTCCCGGGTCGAAGAGATCCGCGAGCCGATCATCACCGCGACGATCCTGATGCCGCAGGAGTACGTCGGCCCGGTGCTGACGCTTTGCACCGAAAAGCGTGGCGTGCAGAAGAACATGCAGTATCTCGGCCGCCAGGTGATGCTGACCTACGAGCTGCCGCTGGCCGAGGTGGTAATGGACTTCTTCGACAAGCTGAAGTCGGTGTCGCGCGGCTATGCGTCGCTCGACTACGAATTCCGCGAGTTCCGCGCCGCCGACGTGGTCAAGCTCGACCTCCTGATCAACGGCGAGCGGGTGGATGCGTTGTCGGTGATGGTGCACCGGTCGGTCGCGACCTACCGCGGCCGCGAGGTCGCAGCGAAGATGCGCAAGCTGATCCCGAGGCAGATGTTCGATGTCGCCGTCCAGGCGTCGATCGGCGCGCAGATCATCGCCCGTGAGACCATAAAGGCGATGCGCAAGAACGTGCTCGCCAAGTGCTACGGCGGCGACGTGACGCGCAAGAAGAAGCTCCTGGAGAAGCAGAAGGCCGGCAAGAAACGGATGAAGGCCGTCGGCAGCGTCGAGATTCCGCAGGAGGCGTTCCTCGCGATCCTGCAGGTCGGCGAAAAATGAGACGACAATGAACTTTGCGCTGATCCTGTTTCTCGCGACGCTCGCAACGGGGCTCGTCACGCTCGCCGACCATCTCGTCTTGGCCAAGCGCCGGCCGCGAGGCGCGCCGGAACCGTGGTGGATCGAGTATCCCCGCAGCTTCTTCCCGGTGCTGCTGATCGTCTTCGCGTTGCGTTCGTTCGTCGCCGAGCCGTTCAAGATCCCGTCGTCGTCGATGCGGCCGACGCTGGAAGTCGGCGATTTCATTCTCGTCAACAAGTTCGCCTACGGCCTGCGCCTGCCGATCGTCGAGCAGAAGATCCTGCCGCTTTCCGACCCGCAGCGCGGCGATGTCGTCGTGTTCCGCTATCCGTTGAATCCGTCGCAGGACTTCATCAAGCGCGTCGTCGGCGTAGGTGGCGATGTGGTCACCTACAAGGACAAGCGGCTGACGGTGAACGGCCAGCCGTGGCCGGTGAAGCCGGATGGCACCTACGGTTACGTCGAGGGCCTGCGCTTCGAGTCGATGACGCGGTCGGGCGAGACGGTCGAAACGGGCCACAGCACCAAGGAGCACGAGATTGCGACCGATCCCGTGCTGCCCGCGGTGAGCCCGGGCTCGGTGCGCCCGTTTCCGGGAAAGGAGAACTGCGCTTACAATTCGGATGGCAGCGGCTTCACCTGCAAGGTACCGCCTGGCCATTACTTCATGATGGGCGACAACCGCGACCGCAGCGACGACAGCCGCTACTGGGGGTTCGTGCCGGACGACCACATCCGCGGCCGGGCATTCTTCATCTGGTTCAACTGGGACGATATCTCGAGCTTCGCCTGGAAGCGCGTCGGCAGCGGGATACGATAGGAGAAATGATGGACCTGCTCCGAACGGAACAGCGCGGAATGACGATCGTCGGCTTTCTCGTGGTCGCGGCGGTGGTCGTGATCTTCGTCGTGGTGGGCGCGCGGATGACGCCGGCGTACATCGAGTATTACTCGGTGCAGAGATCGCTGGAAAAGACGCTGGCCGAGACCAAGGACCCCACCATTCAGGCGGACCTTCGCAGAACGTTCGAAAGATACCTTGCCACCGACTACATCGATTCGGTGACCGCGCGCGATCTCGAAGTAACCAAGGAAGGCAACACCATTACCGCGAGCGTGAGCTGGACCCGCAAGCTCCACCTCGTCGGCAACGTGAGCCTGTTCCTCGATTTCGACGCAACGGCCACGCGCTGACAGGGCCGTCGCTCGCGCTACCGCGGATGTCCGCTACCGCGTTCCGTGACCGCCTCGGTTACGCCTTTCGGCGGCAGGAGCTCCTGACACAGGCGCTCACGCACCGCAGCTTCGGTGCAACCCACAACGAGCGGCTCGAGTTCGTCGGCGACGCGGTGCTCAACTGCGCCATCGCCGTCGCGCTGTACGAGCGCTTCCCGCAGATCCCCGAAGGCGATCTCTCACGCGTCCGGGCGAACCTCGTCAACCGCGACACGCTGGCGCGACTCGCGCGCGAGCGCGGGCATCGGCGACGCGATCCGGCTGGGCGAGGGCGAGCAAAGGAGTGGCGGCGCAACCAGGCCGTCGATCCTCGCCGACGCGCTCGAAGCGGTCTTCGGCGCGGTGTTTGTCGACGGCGGCTTCGAGGTGGCGCGCGACGTCATCGAAGCGATCTTCGAGGCGGACCTCGATGGCCTCGACCCGGCAACGCTCGGCAAGGACCCCAAGACGAGGCTGCAGGAATGGCTGCAGGCGCGGCGCACGGCGGTGCCCGAATACGCGGTGACCGCCGTGGGGGGCGAGGCGCATGCGCAGACCTTCACCATCGAATGCCGCATTCCGGCCCTCGCGATCGTCGCGACGGGCCATGGCGCGAGTCGGCGCGCCGCCGAACAGGCCGCCGCGGCCGCGGCGTACGCCGAAGCGACCGCCGCCCGCGGAACGATGCGGTGACTGACGCGACGCCGGCGCCAGGCTTTCGTTGCGGCCACGTCGCAATCGTCGGCCGCCCGAATGTCGGCAAGTCCACGCTGCTGAACCGACTCGTCGGGGAACGGGTCAGCATCACGTCGCAAAAGGCGCAGACGACACGCCACCGCATCACCGGCATCCTGACCACGCCCGGCGCGCAGTTCGTTTTCGTCGACACGCCTGGCTTCCAGACCCGGCACCGCTCGCGCCTCAACGAACGGATGAACAAGGCGGTGGCGCAGAGCCTCGCCGACGTCGATGCGGCGGTGCTCGTGCTCGAGGCGGGCCGCACCGTCGATGCCGATCGCACGGTGATCCGTCTGCTGCCTGCGGGCGCCAAGGTTGTCGCAGCGCTGAACAAGGTCGACGCATTGAAAGACAAGAACGCACTCTTGCCGCAGATGGCGGAGCTTGCCGCGCTGTTCCCGTTCGCCGCGATCGTACCGGTCAGCGCCGAAAAGGAGCACGCGCTGGAGACGTTGCAGGCGGAAATCCGGGCGCTCTTGCCCGAGGCGCCCCAACTCTACGGCGCCGACGAGATCACCGACCGCGACGAGCGCTTTCTCGCCGCCGAATTCGTCCGCGAGAAGATCTTTCGGCTGCTGGGCGAGGAGGTTCCCTATGCGACGACCGTCGCCATCGACCGCTTCGTGCAGGAGGGCGAGCTGCGGCGGATTCATGCGACCGTCGTCGTCGAGCGGGAGAATCAGCGGGCGATCCTGCTTGGTGAGGGCGGGTCGAAGATGAAGGAGATCGCGACGAAGGCGCGTACCGAGATGGAACGGCTGTTCGGCGGACCGGTGTTCCTCGAGGTCTGGGTACGCGTGCAGAAGGGCTGGGCCGACGACGAAGCGCTCTTGAAACGCTTCGGTTACTGATGCCGACCCGTGCGCAACCGCTCCGCCGCGACGACGAGCCCGCGTTCGTTCTCCACGCGTACGCCTATCGCGAAACCAGCCTCATCGTCGAGGCCTTCACGCGGAATTACGGCCGCGTCGCCATGGTCGCCCGCGGCGCTCGGCGCCCGCGTTCGGAGCTGCGCGGCCTGTTGCAGGGATTCCAGCCCCTGCTCGTTTCGTGGTGGGGTCAGCAGGAGCTCAAGACGTTGCGCAAGGCCGAGTGGCGCGGCGGGCTGCCCCGCGTCGGCGGCTCCGCGCTCCTGTGCGGCTTCTATATGAACGAGCTCTTGCTGAAACTTCTGCCGCGCGAGGATGCGCACCCGCGGCTCTTTGCCGACTATGAGAGCGCGCTCGCCGACCTGGCGCGGCGACCGGACCAGGCCGCGGTGCTGCGCTACTTCGAGGTGCGCCTGTTGGCGGAGATGGGCTACGCGCTGCCTCTCGTGCGCGAAGCCGATACCGGCGCGCCGGTCGATCCGGCGGCACGCTACCATTACGCCTTCGATCTCGGGCCACGGCGGACCGCGCCGGGACCGGGAACGAAATGGCCGTTGGTGCGCGGTGCGACGCTGATCGCACTCGCGGATCAGCGCTACCAGGATGCCGAGACCGCGGCCGAGGCCAAGCGTTTGATGCGAGAGGTGCTCGACCACTATCTCGAGCAGCGTGGCGTCGAGAGCCGCCGCGTCGTGCAGGACCTGCAGGCGCTCGACGATGAGGGGCACCATCACCGTGATTGAGCTTTCCGTCAACATCGACCACGTTGCCACGCTGCGCCAGGCGCGCCGCACCTGGGAGCCGGACCCGGTGTGGGCCGCGGTCGAGGCGCATCTGGGAGGCGCCGACGGGATCACCGTGCACCTGCGCGAGGATCGGCGCCACATTCAGGACGAGGATGTGCGCCGCCTGCGCGAGCTTACGCACATCAAGCTCAACCTGGAGATGGCGGCAACCGCCGAAATGGTCGCGATCGCGTGCCAGTTGAAGCCCGAGATGGCGATGCTGGTGCCGGAAGGGCGGAAGGAAATTACCACCGAAGGGGGACTCGACATCGTCGCCAAGGAAGAAATGCTCGCGGCCGCCGTCGCGCGCCTTGCCGCGGCCGGGATCGTCACCAGCGTCTTCATCGACGCGGACCTGCGGCAGATCGAGGCCGCGCTCCGCATCGGCGCCAAGGTCTGCGAAATCCATACCGGGCCGTATGCGCACGCATTCCACGCGAAAGGCCGCGATCGGGAGGGCGCCGAGGTGCTCGCGGAGCTCGCGAAGATCCGTACCGCGGGTCAAGCGGTGCGGCAGGCCGGGATGCGCTTCAACGCCGGCCACGCGCTCAATTATTTCAATGTGCAGCCGGTCGCGGCGGTTCCCGGCGTGCGCGAGCTGCACATCGGGCACGCGATCGTCGCGCGGTCCGTGTTCGTCGGGTTGCGCGAAGCGGTGCGCCAGATGAAGGCGCTGATCCGCGAGGCGGCGCGGCCGGCGTGAGGGTCGGCCCGCTGCCGATTCGCCGCGTGCATCCGGGGCCATCATGAGTTCCTTTCCCCGCGGCCCCGTCATGCTCGGCGTCGAAGGTACCGCGCTGACGGCCGCCGACCGCGAGCGGCTCGCGCATCCTTCGACCGGCGGCGTGATCCTGTTCACCCGCAACTTCGAATCGCCGGCGCAGCTCGTTGCACTGACCGCGGCGATTCGCACCCTCCGCGAGCCGCCGCTGCTGATCGCTGTCGATCACGAGGGCGGCCGCGTCCAGCGCTTTCGGGACGGTTTCACGCTGATTCCGCCGATGCGCACGCTGGGCGAATGGTGGGATCGCGATCTCGCCGGCGCCGCGCGCGAAGCGGTTCGGCTCGGCTGGACGATCGCGACTGAGCTGCGCGCGGGAGGCATCGACTTCAGCTTCACTCCGGTGCTCGATCTGGATTACGGTGCCAGCGCCGTGATCGGCGACCGCGCATTTCATCGCAACCCGAACGCCGCTGCGCATCTCGCGGCTGCGCTGCACAATGGGCTGCGAGCGGGCGGCATGGCCGCGGTGGGGAAGCACTTTCCCGGCCATGGCCATGTCACGGCCGACTCGCACGTCGACGTTCCGATCGACGATCGGCCCTACGCCGCGATCGGTGCCGACGACCTGGTGCCGTTCGCAGCACTGGTCGCGCATGGAGTCGAAGGCATCATGCCGGCGCATGTCGTCTATCCCGCCATCGATGCCGTACCGGCAGGCTATTCGCATCGCTGGCTGCAGGACATCCTGCGCGGCTCGCTCCAATTCGACGGCGCCATTTTTTCCGACGACCTCGGCATGGCGGGCGCGTTCGCGGTGGGTGACATTGTCGCGCGTGCCGAGGCGGCAACCGCCGCCGGCTGCGACATTGTGCTCACCAGCAACGATCACGCGGCGGCCGACGATCTGCTCGCACGGTGGAAGCCAGCCGCGAATTCCGATCTCGCGCGACGCGCGGCGGCGATGGCGGGCCGCAAGCCGGGAGCGTGCCCGGCCTGATCCGGCGTCAGAAGGGATGCGGCCAGCGGCCGCCAAGTCGCCGCGTCAGTTCTTCCGCCGCGTGCGCGACCACCGGGCCCAATTGCCGGATCCGTTCGTCGGGCAGGCGCGTCGACGGTCCCGCGAGCGAGATCGCCCCCAGCGGTTCCGCGTGCTCGTCGTAGATGCTGGCGGCGACGCAGCGCGTGCCGAGTGCGTGTTCCTCGTCGTCGAACGACCAGCCGCGTTGCCGGATCACCTTGAGCGCTGCCCACATCGTCTCCGGCGCCGTGATCGTGTGGCCGGTGATCCGCGGCAACCCCTTCACCTTGAGTATCGCGTCGATCTGCTCGTCGGGCAGCGACGCGAAGATCGCCTTGCCCACGCCGGACGCGTGCAGCGGGACGCGGCTGCCCAGCTTGACGATTGTCCGCATCATCTCGCGGCACTGGACCTGGTCGATGAACACCGCTTCGGTGCCGTCGAGGATCGCGAGATTCGCCGTCTCGCCCGACTGCTCCATCAGCCGCCGCATGTGCGGGTGGCTCTGGGCAACGAAATCACGGCTGGCGAGAAACGTCGAGCCGACGGCGAACGCCTGCAGGCCGACGTGCCAGCGCCCGAGGTCGCCCGCCTGGTAGACGTAGCCCATACGGTCGAGCGTTGCGAGCAGCCGGTGCGCCGTCGAGGCCGGCAGGCTCACCCGTTGCGCCACGTCGGTCAGTGTGAGGCCGCCTTCGGCCTTCGCCAGCGCTTCGAGGATGTTGAGGCCGCGCGTCAGGCTCTGCACCTGCGCGGTGGTCGTCCCGCCGGGCTTCGACGGTGTGCGGCCGCGCCGCGGTGGCGTGGAGAAGCGGTGAGGCATCGGGCAGCGGAGGTCGGCGCGAAGCCGGATGCGGCAACGCTATCACACTTGGCGCCTGCCGGGCGGCGCCACGCGTGCGCCCCTGCCGTGCGCCGCTCGCGCCGCTAATCCGTGTGCAGCGCCTCCGGTGGAGGCCCGCGCGCGGCTCGGTGCAGAAGCGCTCGTATTCGGCGATCACCTGCGCGCCGAGCAGCAGCAGGAGCGCCGCGATCTCGAGACTCAGAAGTGCGACGATTGCCGTCGTCAGCGACCCGTAGACGACGTTCACCTGCGACAGCGTCGAGAAATACCACGCCAGCAGATGGCGCGTGACTTCCCACAGCAGACCGGCGGTGGCGCCGCCTATCAGCGCGTGCGAGAGCGTGGGGCGCCCGACCGGCATCACCATGTAGATCGACGTCAGCACCAGGATCTCGCCAGCGACGCCGACGAGGTAGAAGAGAAAGGCGGACACGCGGGACAGCGACTGCGTCGATCCGAGGACCTCGACACTTTGATTGCCTATCGCTTGCAACGCTCCCGAGACTAGCGTCATCAGCAGCAGCCCCACGGCGAGGAACAGGATGTAGCCGAACGGGATCAGTAGCGAGACGACCAGGCGCCGCCGCCGGATCGCGACACGGTGGAAGAAGATCACCGACATCGCATTCTCGAGCACGGTGAAGGCAAGCGAGCTGAAGAACACGAGCGTTGCGACCAGTACCCAGCCGACGCCGTCGCGGTGCGCCAGAAACTCCGACAGCTCACGGATGATCGCTTGCGACAGGCCAGGAACCAGCAGCTCGAGGTACCGGCCCAGCGTCGAGAGCAGCAACGCTTCGTCGACGAATTGCGTCAACGCGACCAGGACGAGGATCAGCAGGGGCAGAATCGAGAGCAGCGTGTTGAACGCGACCGCGCTTGCGAGCAGGAAGCCCTGGTTGGCGCGGAAACTCCGCAGCACGCGCAGTGCGAAGGCACCTGGCCTTTCGAGGAGCCGCGATAGATGGCGAGGGACGGCGCGCATGGGGCAGGATCGACTCGTCGGACGCGCGCCGTCGGTTACGGGAGCTTGAGGTACGGCGTCGCTGCAGTGAGTTCGCCGGCGATGTCGATCTCGTAGCGCGCGGCAAGGATCGCCTCGTCGGTGAGCGGTGTATCGGCGCGGGCGTAGCCCATCGCGACAGCGCGGCCGAGCTTGCGGCTGTAGCCAGCCGACGTGATCTCGCCGACGTTTCTGCCGTTCATCAGGATCGGTTCGCCGCCCCACGGAAATGCGTTTGGATCGTCGAAAGTCAGCAGGACGAGTCGCTTGGAAATCGCGCTCGCAGGCTTCGCGATCAATGCGTCGCGTCCCACGAACGGTGACGGCTTGTCGATCCGGACCGCGTAGCCGAGGCCGGCCTCCCAAGGCGTTTCGTCCGGTGACAACTCGGCGCCCCACGCGCGGCGCCCCGCCTCGATGCGCAAGGCATCGATCGTGTAGTAACCGGCATCCCGGAGGCCGAACTCCGCGCCGGCGCTCCACAGCGCGTCGTAGAGCGTAACGCATTGGTCGGAGGGGACGTAGAGTTCGTAGCCGGGCCCGCCGACGTAGCTCATCCGTGCGGCGCGCACGCGCGCGTAGCCGACGTCGATGTCCTTGGTGGTCGAGAACGGCAGGCCGGTCTTCGACAGGTCGTCTCCCGAGACTCGATCGAGCAGCGCCTCGGCCTTCGGGCCCATCACCGAGAGCACCGAGTATCCGCTTGTCACGTCGAACAGAGCCGCGCACTCATCGGCGCGAATGGCGCGCTCGATCCAGGCCAAGTCGCGCGTCGTCTGCGCCGATCCGGTGATGATGAAAAACTCGGCCGACGCGACACGGACGATCGTAAGGTCGCTTTCGAATCCGCCGCGCGTGTTGAGCATCGCGGTGTAGACCATCGTACCTTCGGGCACATCGATCTCGTTTGCGCACAGCCGCTGCAGTACGGTGAGCGCGTCGCGGCCCTTCAGCACGAATTTCGAGAACGATGTCTGGTCGAAGACGACCACTTCCTCGCGGCACGCGCGCTGCTCCTCCAGCACGTAGGGCAGCCAGCCAGGCGTTCCGAGCGTGTACGAAGGCGGCGTCGCGCCGGCGGGCAGGAAGTAATTCGCGCGCTCCCAGTTCATCTTGGAGCCGAACACCGCGCCGTTGGCGGCGAGCCGGTCGTACAGCGGCGAGCGGCGCAACGGGCGTACCGTGGCGAGCTCCTCACGCGGCCAGCGCATCGCATAGTGCAGCCCGAGCGATTCCACGGTGCGGTCGGCAAGATGCTTGCGATTGGCGTGGAAGGGTGCGAACCGGCGCAGGTCGACGTCCCACAGGTCAAGCGGCGCGTCGCCGTTGGCGATCCATTCGGCGATGAGCTTCCCGGCACCGCCCGAGTTCGCGATACCGGCGGAATTGAATCCGGCGCAGACGAAATAGCCGGCGAGTTCCGGGGCCTCGCCGAGGATGAAATTGCCGTCCGGAGTAAAACTCTCCGGCCCGTTGAGCAGCAACTTCACCTCGGCCGTCTCGAGGCACGGGGTGCGGTGGATTGCATTGGCCATCAGGACCTCGAAGTGGTCCCAATCCTCGGGCAAGAGCTGGAACTCGAAGCCATCGGGAATCGGCTCGACGCTCCAGGGCTTGGCGGCGGGCTCGAAGCCGCCCATCACGAGGCCGCCCACTTCCTCCTTGTAGTAGAGGTAGCCGTCGGGATCCCGGATCACCGGCAGATCAGGAGCGACGCCGGCGATCTGGCCGGTGACGATATAGAAATGTTCGGCGGCGTAGAGTGGCACGTTGACCCCGGCCAGGCGACCGAACGCCCGCGCCCACTGACCGCCGCAGTTGACGACAATCTCGCAGCCAATCGTACCTTCGTCGCTCGCCGTTCTCCAGCGTACGCCGGCGACGCGGCCGCGCGCACTTGCAACGCCGGTGGCCCTCACGCCCTCGACGATCGTCGCGCCTTGCATCCGCGCCCCTTTCGCCAGCGACTGCGTCAGGTCGGTCGGGTTGGCCTTGCCGTCGCCGGGAATCCACACGGCGCCGGCGAGATCGTCGGTGCGCAGTATCGGCGCGATCCGGAGGGCTTCGGCCGGCGAAACGAATTCGAACTCGATGCCGAAACTCTTCGCGCGGGCCATCTGCCGCTTCATCAGCGTCAGGCGATCCTTCGTCTTCGCGACATTGAGACTGCCGCACTGCTTCCAGCCAGTGGCAAGCCCCGTCTCCCGTTCCAGCGACGCGTAGAGCTCGATACCGTAACGACTCATTCTGGTCGCGTTGCGCGTCGCGCGTGTCTGGCCGACCAGCCCGGCCGCGTGCCACGTGGTGCCGCATGTCAGTTTGCCCTGCTCGAGCAGCACCACGTCGCGGATGCCCTGCTTCGCGAGGTGATAGGCGGTGGAAACGCCGGCGATGCCGCCGCCGACGACGACGACGCGCGCATGGCTGGGGAGGGGAGTGGTCATCGTGGCGCTACTGGCAGAATTGCAGGAGCAGGAACGACGGTGACTAGGGCCTGTTCACACTATGACCGCAAACGCGAACGGGTGGCATGGGGCGCCAATCAAGGCGCTTGACGAAGCCAAGACCGGGTGTCTTGGCGAGGAAAGCAACGCAGCGTGGCGCCCCAGGGCGCCCGTTCCCTCCGGGTTGCTGCCGAAAGGGCCATGCACTTTGTTGCAAAGCCTCGCCGGGCAGCCGGCCCGTCTTCGTTTTGCGCCTCGCGCCTGGCCCTTTCGGCCCTGCAACGCATTTGTGGACATAGTGTGAACAGGCCCTAACCTCTTGCGCGCTCCGCTTACAGCTTCAGCGCGGCGACCCCGGCGACGACGCTCGCGGCGCCCGCGAGTCGCGGGAGGCCGAAGCCTTCCTTCAGCCAGACGGCGCCGATCAGCGCGGCGAACAGCACCGAGGTTTCGCGCAGCGCGGCGACCGCGGCGACCGGCGCGCGTGTCATCGCCCAAAGCACGATGCCGTACGCTGCGAGGCTGGCCGCACCGCCGACGAGCCCGCGCCGCCAGCCGCGCCGGACATAGGCGAACGCGGCGGCGCCGCGCCGCGCATGAATCCAGAGCAGAAACGGAATGGCTTCGGCGAAAGTAAGCCACGCGACGTAGCTCGCCGGATTGCCCGAGGCGCGGGCGCCCGACCCGTCGACCAGCGTGTACACGGCGATGATGGCGGCATTGGCGAACGCCCACGCCGCCGCCGAGGGCGGGTGCCGGTTGTGCCGAACGAAGGCGATGCTGACGATGCCGGCGCAGATCAGCGCGATGCCTGCGGCAACGTGTGGCGCCGGCCACTCGCGCAGGAACACGATGCCGAGCACGGCGGTGATGAGCGGTGCCGTGCCGCGCATCAGCGGATAGGCGAACGACAGGTCGCCGGTCCGATACGCCTGCGCCAGCGTGACGTAGTAGCCCCAATGGATCAGCGCCGAGACCGCGGCGAATTTCCAGGCCGCGGGATCGGGCAGCCCGACGAATGGAATGACGATCAATCCGCACGCCGCGGAACCGGCGACGACTGTCGCGGTGTCGAGCAAGGGATCGCCACCGGGCGCCCCCTTGAGCAGCGCGTTCCAGCCGGCATGGAGCGCCCCGGCGCCGAGCACCGCGAGCGTGACGCCGAGCGAGAGGTCCGTCGTTGGCACGACCGGTTACGCCGAATGCGGCTTGTTCTTCGGCCAGTCGGGCTTCACGCTGCCGTCGCTGGCGGCGGCCTCGCCACTGCCGCTCGCCGTCGCTCCGTTGCGGCGCGCACGCGGTCGCACCGGGGCCGGTTCCGGCTCCTTGAGACGGGTCTTGGCCAGCACGCCCGCCTGCTCGAGAATCGGATAGGCAATCGAGCAGATGTGCGAATTGATCCGTTTCAGGTCGGAGATGAGATCGAGGTGCAGCGACGAGGTCTCGATGCTCTCGGCCGTCTGGCTGGTCAACCGCTCGAGGTGCGAGTCGGCATACGCGCGCTCGAGATCGCGGAACAGGACTTTTTGCGCGAGCAGTTCTTGCGCACCCTTGAGCTCGCCGTTGAGGAACACCGACAGGCCGAGCCGCAGGTTGGCGATGAGCCGCGCATGAAGGTCGCAGATCTCGGCCATTCCCGCCTCCGAGAAATTGCGCCCCTTGTCGATCTTCTTGTCCTCGACGTCGGTCAGAATCCGCTCGACGATGTCGCCGACCTGTTCCATGTTGATCGTGAACGACACGATGTCCGTCCAGCGCCGGCCCTCGGCCTGCTCGAGCGCTTCGCGCGAGATCTGCGTAAGGTACAGCTTTACCGCGGTGTAGAGTTCGTCGACGATGTCGTCCATCTTGCGCAGCCGCTCGGCCAGCACGCGGTCGTTGGTTCGCAGCACCGTCAGCATGCCGTTCAGCATTTGCTCGATCACGTCGCCGATGCGCAGCGCCTCGCGCGCCGCGCAGGAAATCGCAAGCGTCGGCGTCTCCAGCGCCGATGGATCGAGATGACGCGGCTTTGCCGGATCGTCGCTCGCCGGGCGCGTTGGCAGCAGCCGTTCGGCGATGCGGGCGATCGGCGCGGTGAAGAAGATGAACGCCAGCGCCAGCGCGACGTTGAAGCCGAAGTGGAACAGGACGACCTCGCGCGCGGCGCCGAGCGCGAGGCCATCGATCAGTCCCTCGACGTGGCCGACGAGTGGCATCAGCGCGAAGCAGCCGATCAGCTTGAACAGGAAGTTGCCCAATGTTACGCGCTGCGCCTCTGGCGGCGAGCGCAGCGTCGAGAGCATGCCCAGCAACCCGCTGCCGAGGTTGGCGCCGAGCACGAGTCCCAGCGCGACCGGGAGCGCGATGACCTTGAGCGACGCGAGCGCGGCCAGCAACAATACGACGGCGAGGCTCGAGTAGCACAGCACCGTCAACAGTGCCGCGACCAGCATGTCGAGCAGCAGGTCGCCGGTCAGCGAGGCGAAGATCACCTTGACGCCGGCTGCCTCGACGACGGGCTTCGCAGCGACCGCGATCCACTGCAGCGCGAAGATGATGAGCCCGAGGCCGATCAGGATGCGGCCGAAGCGGCCGATGGGGTCGGCCTGGCGCGTGAGGAACAATACAACCCCAACGAAGATCAGGAACGGTGCCAGCCATGACAGGTCGAACGAAAGGATCACGGTGACGAGCGACGTGCCGACGTCGGCGCCGAGCATCACCGCCAAGGCCGGCGCCGTGCCGATCAATCCCTGTCCGGCGAATGCCGCGACGATCAGCGCCGTCGCAGTGCTGCTCTGGATGAGCCCGGTTACGCCGACGCCGGCGAAGAACGCGGCCATGCGGTTCTCGGCGCTGTGTCGCAGCAGCCGGCGCAGCGGGCCGCCGTACAGGCGCAGGATCCCGGTGCGCACGATGTGCGTGCCCCACACGAGGAGGGATACGCCAGCCAGCAGGTTGAGCAGCGTCTGCATCCCGCCACTCTACGCGGTTCCGGCCCCGGCAAGGGCCGCGTCGACGATCGCCAGCGCGCACTCGAGTTCGGTCGGCGTGATGACGAGCGGCGGCGAAAGCGTCAGCACATTGCCTTGGCCGACCTTGAACGAAAGGCCGTGCTCGAGGCAGTCGTACATCACCTGCTCGGCTTCGCGCCGCGCGGGGACCCCGTTTCGCGCGAGCTCAACCCCGAGCAGGAGTCCGATACCGCGGACTGCGGCGACCAACGGATGCCTCGCTTGCATCTGGCGCAGGCGATCGAGCGCCGTGGCCCCGAGCGCTTGCGCTTTGTCGAGCAGGCGCTCGCTCTGGATCACCTCGAGCGTGGCCAGCGCGGCGGCGCAGCCGACCGGACTCTTCTCGTGCGTGTAATGGCCGAGCGCGTGCTCGGCGGCGATATCGAGGTCGCGCCGCACGACGATCGCCGCCATCGGGAACACCGCGCCGCCCAAGCCCTTGCCCAGCACGACCATATCCGGAACTATTCCGAAATGCTCGAACGCGAACATCCGGCCGGTGCGGCCGAGGCAGATCGGAATCTCGTCCAGGATCAAGAGCGCACCGTGACGATCGCAGGCAGCGCGAACGATGCGGTAGTACTCGGGCGGCGGGATCTGGACATCCGTCGAGCGCACCGTTTCGATGATCACGGCGCCGATATCCTCTTCCTTGCCGAGCACGTAGTCGACATAGTCGGCACAGCGCGCGTTGCACGTCCCGCCGCAGCCGAATTGGCAGTGCGCAGGATCGCAGGGGGGCGCGTGCTCGGTGCCGGTCAGCAGCGGTCCGATGCCTTTGCGGAACACCGCCTCGCCGCCGATCGAAATCGCGTCGAGGGAAGCGCCGTGAAACGAGTCCCACAGCGACAGTGTCTTGTGGCGGCCGGTGGCAACGCGCGCGAGTTTGAGCGCCATGCCGATCGCCGATGTTCCGCCGGGAGCAAACAGCACCTTGCCGAGTGGGTCGGGTGCCAATGCCGCGAGCGCCGATGCCAACTCGATCGCGACGCCATTGGTGTAGCGGCGAGGCGAAAAGGGCAGGGCGTCGAGCTGGCGCTTGACCGCGGCCATCACATGCGGGTGCCGGTAGCCGACCTGGTGGACGTTGTTGCCGTGGAAGTCCATGATTCGCCGGCCTTCGACGTCCTGGAGCCAGATGCCGTCGCAAGACGCGAGCGCATTGAAGCACGGCGTGGACAGCGACTGGTGCAGGAACACTTCGGCGTCGGCGTCGAGCAGCGCACGCGTTGCCGCGTGCACGTGCGCCGCCTCGAACGCGCGGCGCAGCGGCGTCGAGTTGACGTCGCCCTCGGCGCTCGCATCAACGGGCGGGAGCGGATTGGTCATCACCCAGCCCGGAATCCGTGCTGCCCGTTCAACGCAGCTTCCTCGGTGCGTGGCGCGGCGGCGCGGTGGCAGCCGGTGGCGCGGCCTGCGCCCGGTGCATGCGCTCGCGGCTCGCCATGACGTGATCGAAGAGTGCCCGTCCGGCGGCAGCCGGCGTTCCGGCGGCGATCCGCTCGACGATCTCGCGGTGCTCGCGCGCCGAGACGCGCAGTGCGTCGCCCTGGGCCAGCGTCGCGTGGCGGAACAGTCGCAACTCGTTGACGAGCCGTCGGTAGATCGACAGGAGCTTCGCGTTGTTCGCGAGTTCGACCAATCGGTCGTGGAACTCGACGTTGGCGGCGAGGTAGCCGTCGACGTCACCGTGCGCGGCGGCCTTGTCCATCCGATCGACACGCATGCGGAGCTCGCGCACGCGCTCCGCGGTTGCGGTCTGCGCGAGTCGCCGCCCGACAAATTCGTCGAGGACCGCGCGCAGCTCGTAAATCTCGTCGGCTTCGGCCACCGGAATCTGGCGGACGAACACGCCGCGATTCTTTTCCAGATGGACGAGTCCCGCCTCCTCCAGCGCGCGGAAGGCTTCGCGCACCGGGCCGCGCGACACGCCAAGACGGTCAGCGAGCGCCGCTTCGTTCAACTTGCTGCCGGCGGGCATTTCGCCAGCGAGAATCATCCGCTCGATTTCTTTTTGCACGAGCATCGGCAGCGAGTTGGTTTGTACCAGCAAGATGGTGCCCGGGCCGCGGACAGGGCGGCGCGTCGCGCGCGCGTCCGGCGCTGGTGCGGCCGTCGAACGCGGCGTTGGGCGGGACGGCCCCCGGCGGGCTCTGTCCACAAGGTTTGCGGCGGCGGATTTCAGCATGTTGGCCATTGGACGCGGTGCGGTGTAGATTGTCAACAATCTGCAATAAGCGCGGATCGGCTCGGATACGGATAGCTCGGTTGCCTGTGGCAGGTGGCGGGCGTAGGATGGTCCGCACCTCGATCGGGCTGCCGCCCGCGTGTCCGATCGATCGATGCCTCCGACTACCCGTCCCAGCACACCAAGCCCCGAAGGAACAATTGGATCGTACCCATCACTGCTGGTGGCGGTTCGTCGCGTCGGCATTCACCGTCGCGGGGGCCACGATCGGTCTAGTGATCGCCGAGTCCGCCGCTGCACAGAAGACCGAGCTGCTCGTCTACACGGCGCTCGAAACGGACCAGATCAAGGCGTACGAGGAGGCATTCAGGGAAGCCAACCCGAACATCGACATCAAATGGGTCCGCGATTCGACCGCCTTGATCACAGCGAAGCTCCTCGCCGAGAAAGCGAATCCGCAGGCCGATCTCGTGATCGGGATCTCCGCGTCGAGCCTCGCCGTTTTCGCCAATGAAGGGATGCTGCAGTCGTATGCGCCAAAGGGGCTCGCCAAGATCTCGCCGCAGTATCGCGATTCGCGCAATCCACCGGACTGGGTTGGAATGGCCGTCCATGGTGCGGCGGTCTGCTTCAACACGGTCGAAGCCGCGAAGCTCGGCCTGCCGAAGCCCGAGACCTGGAAGGACTTCACCAAGCCGGTCTACAAGGGCCGCATCGTGATGCCGAATCCGGCTTCGTCGGACACCGGCTATCTCGACGTCGCTGGCTGGATCCAGTTGTGGGGCGACGCCGAAGCGTGGAAATTCATGGACGCCCTGCACGAAAACATTGCGCAATACACGCACTCGGGCATCAAACCCTGTCGCCAGGCCGGTACCGGCGAGTTCCCGATCGGACTCTCGTTCGAGTATCGCGCCGTGACGACCAAGAAATCCGGTGCGCCAATCGACATCGTCTTCCCGGCCGAGGGCCTGGGCTGGGATCTCGAAGCAAGCGGCATCGTGAAGGGGACGAAGAAAATCGAAGCGGCCCGCGCGCTGATGGACTGGCTCGCCACGCCCGGGGCGATGGAACTGTTCGCGAAGAGCTTCGCCGTGCCCGCGATGCCGGGCGTGGCGAAGCCGCTCGATTTCATGCCGGCCGACTACGAAAAGCGACTGGTGAAGAATGATTTCGCGTGGTCGGCGAAATACCGCGAGCGGATCATCGCCGAATGGATCAAGCGCTACGACGGCAAGTCGGAGCCGAAATAGGGGACATTGCGGGCGCCCGCCCGAGGCATGCGCTGGTGGGTGCTGCCGACCCGCATGCCAAATTGGGGATCCCATGAGCTTCCACTCCCGCGAACCGATACTGCTTACGCCCGGTCCTCTCACCACGTCGTTGCCGACGAAGGCGGCGATGCTGCGCGACTGGGGCTCGTGGGATGCCGCCTTCAACGCGGTCACCGCCGAAGTGCGCAGGAAGCTCCTCGACATCATCCAGGGCCACGATACGCACGCCTGTGTGCCGATGCAGGGCAGCGGCACGTTTTCGGTCGAGGCGGCGGTCAACTCGATCGTCCCGCGCGACGGCCACGTGCTGGTCCTGATCAATGGCGCGTATGGCACGCGCCTCGCGAAGCTGACGCAGATGATGGGGCGCAGGCTTTCCACGTTCGCGACCGCGGAAGACGTGCCGACGACGGCGCAGGACATCGACCGGCTGCTCACGGCCGATCCGTCGCTGACGCACGTAGGCCTGATCCACTGCGAGACCTCGACCGGCATCCTGAACCCGTTGCCGGAGATCGCCGCGGTCGTCGCGCGCCACGGCAAGAGCCTGATCGTTGATGCGATGAGCTCGTTCGCGGCCATCGCCATCGACGCTCGCACCACGCCGTTCGACGCGCTGATCGCCGCGTCGGGCAAGTGCATCGAGGGTCCGCCGGGGATGGGGTTCGTGTTTGTCCGCAAGAGCATCCTCGAGAAGTGCGCCGGCAACTCGTCGTCGCTATCACTGGACCTCCACGACCAGTGGGCGTACATGGAACGAACGACGCAGTGGCGGTATACGCCGCCCACGCACGTCGTGGTTGCGCTCGATGCGGCACTCGACCAGCTCGCGGCCGAGGGCGGGCAGCCGGCGCGGCTCGCGCGTTATACAAGAAACTGCCAGACATTGGTCGGGGGAATGGCGGAGATGGGCTTTCGACCGTTCCTGCCCCCTGCGATCCAGGCGCCGATCATCGTGACGTTTCATGCGCCGCCGGACCCGGCATACGCGTTCAAGAACTTCTACGATCGCGTTCGCGACAAGGGCTTCATCCTCTACCCGGGCAAGCTGACGCAGGTCGAGACGTTCCGTGTAGGCTGCATTGGTGCCATCGGCCCAGACGAAATGCGCCACGCGGTCAACGCGATCCGCGACACGCTCTCCGAGATGGGCATCCACCAGGTGAGTCCGGTCGCGGCGACGCCGCGCGTGGCGGCATAGCGTCGGCTTGCGTCAGGGGAATGGCGCACACGGCGGATGCCGCAGCGCGTCGAGCGCTGCGTAGCCCTGCACGTTGGCCGGGATCGCGCCGTGTCGCAGCAGGCAATCGAGGACGACCAGGCTCGAATCGGCGGTGGCGACGTCGGGACCCTCCGCCTCGGCGATCAGCCGCGCGGCCTCGGACAGGGAAACGAGACGATGTGCGACGACTTCGCCGTCCTGGCATGCGGGCGTTGATGCAACGGGCATCCACAGGTCATGGACGAAAATCGTTTCGCGTTGCAGGCCATCGGGCTGCGTGCGGCAAATCTCGACCGTGCCCGCTGGTTGTGCGCGCCGCGCAAGTGCCGCGGTAATCCCCGCTTCTTCCCAGGCCTCCTTGATTACGGCGTCGGCAATCGTCTGCCCGGCCGCGATGCCGCCGCCGACGAGGTTGTCGAGCAGCCCGGGATCGATCGCCTTCTTCGGGCTGCGCCGTGCGAGCCACATCCACATTTCTTGTCCCTGCCGGACGAGGCCATTGACGTGCGCTGCGTGCGTGTGAACCCCGAAGTAACGGGCGGCAGCACGCTCGAGCAGGAACCACGGCGGCGCGCCGAATGCGGGGGCAACCGCATACCGCTCGTCGCGCCAGGCGGTGAGCAACCCTTCGGCGGCGAGCGTTCGGGCGATTCGATCGAGTGCTGCCGTTCGCGCGACGGCATCACTGTCATCCCGGGCAAACGCGATCCCGTCGTCGCGGACCTCGAAGACATCGACGAAGGCGCCCAGCCGGGCCGCCCGCCGCTGGTCAAGCCACCCGACCGCATGGCACCCGATCCGCAACGGTAGGAACGGTCCGTGTGGCGGCGCGAGTTCGGCGGTGAGCCGCGCCCGAATCGCCGCTACAATGGCGTCTCCGATCATGGCTCATTCTAACGGCCTGTTCCACCACGCCTTCCCGTGACCGCCGACGTCCTCGCCCTGTTCGACCTCGATCACACGCTGGTCCCGCACGACAGCGACGAGGAATGGGTCGCCTTCCTGGTGGAAGAAGGCGCACTCGACCGCGCGCAGTGGGATGCCGCGAATCACGACCTGATTGCCCGCTACAATCGTGGCGAAGCGGGCGCGATCGAATTCACCGAGTTCTATCTGTCGACGCTGACGCAGTTCGACGACGTGGCGCTGCTGCGCTTGCGCGAGCGCTACCTCGAGGCGAAGGTCCGGCCGCGGATTACGACGGCGGCGCGCAGGCTGGTCGACCAGCATCGCTCGGCCGAGGATCTCGTCATCGTGACCACCGCCGTGTTCCGGTTCCTGTCGGAGCCCATTGCCGCGGAATTCGGCATCGCCGACGTGATCGCGACCGAGGCGGAAAGGCTTGACGGCCGGTACACGGGGCGCGTGTCGGGCATCCCCAATACGCGGGAGGGCAAGCTCGAACGGCTGCTGATGTTTCTTGCTGCGCGCGGCCAGCGCCTTTCCGACTTTCGCCGGATCTATGCCTACAGCGACTCGCTGAACGACCTGCCGCTCCTGTCGCAGGTGACGAACCCGGTTGCCGTAAATGCCGACGCCGTGCTTTCCGCGCATGCGCGGCATATGGGCTGGCCCGTGATGCAGATCGGGTGAAGATGACCGCCCGCGTCATCGACGGCAAGGCACGCGCCGAACGCCTGACGGCCGAGATTGCGGACAAGGTCGCGGTACGAGTCGCGGCCGGCAAATCGACGCCGGGCCTTGCGGTCGTGCTCGTCGGCGAGCATTCGGCGTCGCAGGTCTACGTGCGCAACAAGCGGAAGACGACCGGTGCCGTCGGCATGCGCTCGTACGCGCATGATCTCCCGGCGACCGCCGTGCAAGCGGAGCTCATTGCCCTCATCGACACGCTGAACCGCGATCCCGCCGTGAGCGGCATCCTCGTCCAGCTGCCGCTGCCAAGGCAGATCGATGTCGACGCGGTCACCGAACGGGTCGACCCGAAGAAGGACGTCGACGGCTTCCACCCGTACAACATCGGCCGGCTGGTCCTGAAGCGCCCGCTGTTGCGCCCGTGCACGCCGTACGGCTGCATGACGCTGCTCAAGGACACGGGTGAGGATCTTGTCGGCAAACACGCGGTGATCATTGGCCAATCGAACATCGTCGGGCGCCCGATGGCGCTGGAACTGCTGATGGAGCGCTGCACGGTGACGATCTGCCACTCGAAGACGCGCGACCTGCCGGGGTTGGTGCGGCAGGCCGATATCGTCGTCGCCGGTGCCGGCAAGGCGAACCTCGTCCAGGGCGACTGGATCAAGTCGGGCGCGATCGTCATCGACGTCGGGATCAACCGCACCTCTGACGGCAAGCTCTGCGGCGACGTCGACTTCGCCGCGGCGAAGGAGCGCGCGTCGTGGATCACGCCGGTGCCGGGTGGCGTCGGCCCGATGACGATCGCCACACTGCTCGCCAACACGCTGCGAGCGGCCGAGCTGCAGGACGCGGAGTAGGGGTCGCTGGGCCGGCGTGAGCTTCGCCGGCATGACTCACGCGCCCCGCAGATGCCACGCCTTCGGTCGCGTAAACGTCTGGATGCCGTACGTCGACAGCGTGAGCCCGATCCCCGAGTGCTTGATGCCCGACCACGGCAGCCGCGGGCTCACGCGATCGCAGCAGTTCCAGTAGACGCTCCCCGCGTGCACCTGCGCGAGAATCTTCTTCGCGCGCTTCTCGTCGTGGGTGTAGACACCGGCGGTGAGGCCATACTCGGTGTCGTTCATCAGTTCGACCGCCGCGCCGTCGTCGGCGACGCTCTGGATGCCGATGATCGGACCGAAGCTCTCGTCGCGCATCAACGACATCGAATGGTCGACATCGGTGAGTACCGTCGGCTCGAACCAGTTGCCCCTGCGCTTGACGACGCTGCCTCCGAGCAGCAGGCGCGCGCCCTTTTTTTTCGCATCGGCGACCTGTTTCCGTAGCACGTCGAGCTGCGGCCGCCGGGTGATGGCGCCGATGTAAGTGCTCTCGTCCATCGGATCGCCCAACTTGTAACCTTTGACCTCGGCGACGAACGCCGCGACGAAGGCGTCGTGGATCGCGGCGTGCACGTAGATGCGCTCGACCGAGCAGCACGACTGGCCGGTGTTGTAGAACGCGCCGTCGGCGATCCCGGCGGCGGCCATCTTGACGTCGACGTCGTCGCAGACGTAGATCGGGTCCTTGCCGCCCAGCTCGAGCTGGATCTTGATCATTCGCCTGCCGGGACTGGCGGCGATGCGCGCACCAGTCGCGTACGAGCCGGTGAAGAACACGCCGTCGATGGGCTGCCGCAGCAGCGCCGCGCCCGTTGCGCCGTCGCCGATCACCGGTACGAACACGTCGTGCGGCACACCGGCCTCGTGCAGCATCTCGGCGATGTGCGTACCCGTGAGTGTCGCGAATTCCGAGGGCTTGTACAGCACGGCGTTGCCAGCGACGAGCGCCGGAACGAAAACATTGCTGCCGACGAAATAGGGGTAATTCCACGCCGAGATGTTGGCAATCACGCCCAGCGGCTCGTGGGAAATCCGCTCTTCCAGTTTCTTGGCAGGGTCCGAGAACACCCGTTCGTCGTGCAGCGCCCACACCGACTCGGCGAGAAAGAAGTCGAGCCGTCCGAGGAGGCCGGTAAGTTCGTTGCGCGATTGGCGCAGCGGCTTGCCGACTTCGAGCGTCAGCGTTCGGGCGAGGGTCTCGTGCATCGCGACGATCCGCTCGCGGAATGCGACGATCGTGGCGAGGCGTTTGCGGATCGGGACGCGAGCCCACTTCACCTGGCCCGCCCGCGCGACCTCGTACTTGCGGCGGACCGCGGCGGCATTGTCGGCGGCAATTTCGGTGATGACCGAGCCGTCGGCGGGATTGACGACCTTCATGCGGGCTCCGGAATCACAACGCGAACGCGGCGGCCTTGTGCTGCGCGGCGGCGGCCAGGAACTCGTCGAGGATCGGCGTGTCGTCGAGGAACGAGGGATCGTCCGGCGCGTGGAATTCCGGGTGCCACTGCACGGCGAATACGTAGCTGGGGCCTGTGTAGCGGATCGCTTCGGCGACGTGATCGGGTTCGGACCAGGCCTCGACCATGAGGTCGCGGCCGAGGCCCTTCAGCGCCTGGTGATGGATCGAGTTGGTCTTCACGAGGGTGACGCCGGGATAGAGCCGCGCGAGTCCGCTGCCCGGCACCAACGATGTCGCGTGACAGTTCTCCTCGTAGATCGCCCAGTTGCGGTGATTGAGCGCACCGGGAACCTGCGTGGCGAGATCCTGCCACAGCGTTCCGCCTTGCGCGACATTGATCACCTGTGCGCCTCGGCACACGCCGAGCACGGGTCTGCGGCTCGCCATGAATGCGCGGAGCAGCCCGATCTCGTAGTCGTCGCGGATGCGATCGCCGTTCCATTCCGGCTTCAGTGCCTTCTCGCCGTAGGATTCGGGGCAGACGTCGGAGCCGCCCATCAGCAGCAGGCCATCCAGCGCTTCCGCGTACGCCGCGGCGGTCGCCTTGCTGCCGGGCCGGCGCGTGCGTCCCTCCGGCGAAGGCACCATGAACGCCAGCACGTCGCGCTGCATCAGCCAGTGCGCGACGTTCTGCTCGATGTATTGCAGCGTCATCCCCTTGAAGATCGGGCGTTCCCGATCCTCGTGGAAAAAGCACGCGGAGATGCCGATCTTCAGCATGGAGATCAGATAGCCTCCGCGAAGATCCGCTCGAAATCCGCGCGCGTGCACGGTCGCGGGTTGGTTCGGTGGCACGTGTCATCGATCGCCACGGCGACCAGCGCCGGGATGTCGGCCCGTGTCACCGGCCGCTGCGACGGCAGCGTGCCCAGCGTAGCCGGAATGCCAAGATCAGCCTTCATGCGCGTGAGCCAGTCGATGAACGCCTGCGCCGCTGTCGCCTCGTCCATCGCCGCCGTCCTCGGCATGCCGGCCACTCGGGCGAGCTCGGCCATCTTTGCGGTTGCCGCTTGCAGATTGAAGCGCATCACGTGGTCGATCATGATCCCGTTGGCAAGTCCGTGGTGCAGGTCGGCAACCGTGGAGAGCGCATGCGCGCACGAATGCACGGCGCCCAGGTCCTTCTGGAACGCGATTGCGCCCATCATCGAGCTCATCAGCATGTCGCTGCGCGCCGCGAGGTTGCGGCCATCCCGTACGGCGGCCGGCAGTGCGCGGGCGGCGATCCGCACGCCTTCGAGCGCAATGCCGTCGCACAGTGGATGGTATTCGGGCGACAGGTACGATTCGATGTTGTGCGTCAGCGCGTCCATGCCCGTCGCGGCGGTGATCGCGGCAGGCAGGTCAAGCGTCAGCTCGGGATCCGCAAATACGCATTTCGCGAGCAGCTTCGGCGAGAAGATGATCTTCTTGATGTGCGTGACGTCGTCCCCCACGACCGCCGAGCGCCCCACTTCGGAGCCGGTGCCGGCGGTCGTTGGCAACGCGATGAAATAGGGCAGCTCGCGATCGATCGGGCGTACCTGCGCGTGATCCCATGCGTACTCGAGGACGTCGCCTGGGTGAGCCGCCATCAGCGCGATCGCCTTCGCGACATCGAGCGCTGCGCCGCCGCCGAGCCCAATCACCGCGTCTGCCCGGTGCTCGCGATAGGCGTCGACACCGTGCCCGACCTGGCTTCGCACCGGATTGCCCCAGATCTCCGAATACGTGGCGACCTCGAGTCCCGCAAGGTCGGCGACGAACGCCGCAAGGAGTGGCAGCGGCGCTATGCCGCGATCGGTCACGATCAATGGCCGCCGAGAGCCTTGAATGCGCAGGTGCTCGGCAACCAGCGTGCGCGCGCCCGCGCCGAAGTAGATCGTCGTTGGAAAGCTGAACCGCGATATGGTCATCTGGTATACCCCCACGCTTGCGGCTGCTGCCGCTGCGGAAAGCAAATCGCCGCGGCCTCCGCGATTTCGTGTTCGACGCGTTGCATCGTGGGGTCGGCCGCCACCCGCGCTCGCAGACGCGCCCTTCGGGCCTTGGCTTCGCCCTTCTCGCGCGGGCGTCCTCGTGGCGGCCCGGCGCCGCTCATGGCACCAGAAAAAGGATCATGTGGTTCTTGTCGCAATACGTGCTGCCGACACGGATCGCCCTGGGCTCGACGCCGAACGTGCGGAAACCCGCCTTCTCGTAGAGCCGGCGCGCCACCGCATTCGTCGCGGTGACCGTGAGGACCAATTGCTCGAGGCCGGACTGCCGCCTCGCCTCGCCGATGATGTGCGCCAATAACGCCTCGCCGATCCCGCGGCCACCGCGCTCCGGGGCCACGTACATCCCGAACACGACCGCCTTGTGCCGGTTCTTCGCGCGAGGTTCGCGCGAGAACCCTGCCACTCCGGCCAGCGTGCCATCGACGAACGCGCCGTAGACGGCATCGGCGCTGTCCGGCGCGATACGACGTTCGGATGCGGCAACGGGCTGCGCGCACTCCTCATCAAAGCTCGACGTGAACGCGTCCGGATATTCGCTGAGACCGCGTAGCCGCAGTTCGCGGTACGCAGCAGCGTCTGGTGGACCAAGACGGCGTATCAGGAGCCTGTCGGGCTTGCTTTCGCGCATGCGACGGAGGCGAGTTGGGCGCATTTCAAGGCGCGAGCCCGAAGGCATGCCGGGAGCATGGCGAGGGCTCGCAACACAGAAATGCGCCCAACTCTCCTCCGTCCCTCCGGGTTGCTGCCAAAAAGCGCTTCTGCGTTGTTGCAAGGCTAGCGAATATTCCCGATATTCGCGGCGCCTTGCGCCTAGCATCGATCGCTTTTTGGCCCAGCAACGCATACGTGAAAGCAAACCTGACAGGCTCCCTATTCAGATGATCTCGAAGTAACGCTTCATTTCCCAGTCGGTGACCGCATCCAACCATTGGCGCCATTCCCACTCGCGCGTAGCTGCGTAGTGATCGACGAACTCGTTGCCGAACCAATCGCGGGCGAAGTCCGAATCGCGGAAGATCCGTGTGGTCTCGATCAGCGTGCGCGGTGCGCGCGGAATGTGCTCCGCACCCACGTTGGTGCCGTGGATCGGCTTGGCGGTGAGCTTCAGGTTCCTTTCGACGCCATGCAGGCCCGCGGCGAGGCAGGCGGCGGCCGCGAGGTACGGATTCATGTCGGCACCCGGGCAGCGCGTCTCGAGGCGCGTCGATTTGGGCGATGCGGTAAGCACGCGGAAGCTTGCCGTGCGGTTGTCTACACCCCACGTCGGCTTCACCGGGGCCCAGAAGCCGTCGACGAGCCGCTTGTAACTGTTGATCGTCGGCCAGTACATCGGCGCCAGCTCCATCAGATGGGCGACCTGACCGGCGAGATAGCTCTCGAAGAGCTTGCTCATCGCGCTCCGGCCCTTGACGTCATGGAAGAGGTTCTTCTTCCCGTCCGACAGCGATTGGTGGATGTGGCCCGAGCAGCCGGGAAGATTCGGGTTCCATTTGGCCATGAAGCTCGGCATGATTCCAAAGCGCGCGCCGATTTCCTTGGCCCCGGTCTTGAACAGGATCGCACGATCTGCGGCCTCCAGCGCTTCCGAGAACAAGATCGCAGCCTCGTAGACGCCTGGGCCGGTTTCCGTGTGCAGCCCCTCGATTGGAACGCCGAACGCCGCCATGTCGTTCATCAGCGCGGCAAAGAATTCGCGGTTCTCGTTGGCGCGCAGCAACGAATAACCGAACATCCCCGGCGTCAGGGTCGTGGGTCCCACGCCCTTCTTCTCGGCCCACGAGTGCGGCGTCTCGATGAAGTTGAACCATTCATATTCCATTCCGCACATCGGCATCACGCCGAGTTTCTCCGCGCGCTTCAGCACGCGTTTGAGCACCTGCCGCGGGCAGATCGGTAGCGGAACTTCGCGGCCGTTCTGCGCGTGGACGAAATCGCCGAGGAAAAACGGAACGTTGTCGTCCCACGGCACGGTGCGCAGCGTGCCGAGGTCGATCTTCGCCAGCGCGTCGGGAAAGCCCTTGTGCCAGCCGGTCAGCGTCGTGTTGTCATAGGTGACGTCCATCATGTCCCAGCCGAACACGACGTCGCAGAAGCCGAAGCCACCCTCGGCAGCCGAGTAGAACTTGTCCTTGTGGATGTACTTGCCGCGCAGCACGCCGTCGATATCGGACACCGCAACCTTGACGCGGCTTCCTGGCGCGCTGCGGACGGCGGCGATGGCCTTGGCGGCCGGAGACGTAATCGGCATAGGTTCCTCGGCGGGTCTCGGAGGTTTCCGGGCTCGTGGGGTGTGGGTAGCGTAGGGGCAACAGCGCGATGCGGGGCCATTCTAGCCGGAGCAGCCGACAATGGCACAATCGCGGACCATGACCCCACCGATGCCATGAGCCGCACGGCCGCGCTCGTCGCCCTGCATGTGGCAGTGCTCCTCTTTGGCTTTGCCGGCCTGTTCGGAAAGTGGCTCGACTCGTCGCCGGTGGCGATCGTGCTCGGGCGCACCGTGGTGGCGGCTGCCGCGCTCGGCTTGCTGCGGCTGCGCTCGGGGCACGTGCGGCCGCCCTTCGAACTTCGCCTCGTCACCAACGGCGCCGTGCTGGCGTTGCATTGGGTGAGCTTCTTCGCGGCGATCCAGGTATCGAGTGTGGCAATCGGACTGCTTGGGTACGCGACGTTTCCGCTGTTCGTCCTCGTTCTCGAGTGGCTGCTCCTGCGGCGCCGCTGGACCGCGCGCAAACTTGCGACGGCGCTGCTCGTCGGCGCAGGACTCATACTGGTCGTGCCCGAGTACTCGCTTGCGAACCGCACGGTGCAGGGACTCGCGTGGGGCCTCGTGTCCGGATTTGCGTTCGCCCTTCTCGCCGTGCTCAATCGGCGCCTCGTCGCTAACCGGCGCGCGTCCGACGTGGCGTTCTGGCAGAACCTCTTCGCCGCGTTGTGCCTCGTGCCGTTCGCGTGGGCGAGCCCGTGGGCACTCGGGCCGCTCGGCGGCCGCGAGATCGCGCTGCTGCTCATCCTGGGGCTCGCGTGCACGGCGCTGGCCCATACACTTTTCATCGCCTCGCTGCGCGTCGCCACCGCGCATGGCGCAAGCGTCATCGCGGCGTTGGAGCCGGTGTACGGAATCGTGCTCGCGGCGGCCCTGCTGGGCGAGGTGCCAGGCATGCGCATCATCATGGGCGGAGCGCTGATCGTCGGTGCTGCTGTCGTCGCAACGCGTTACCCGATGCGGTAATCGGGTTCCCACGCGGCCACCGATTCGGTAGCATCCGGTCCATGATCGTCGTGCTGATGGGGGTTTCGGGTTGTGGCAAGACGAAGGTCGGGCGGGCGTTGGCCGCGGACTTGGGCTGGCCGTTCTTTGACGCCGACGACTTTCATCCGCAGGCGAATGTAGCGAAGATGGCCGGCGGCACGCCGCTCACCGACACCGACCGCTGGCCGTGGCTCGACCGCGTCGCCGCGGAAATGGGAACGGTCCTGGCGCGCGGTGGCAACGCCGTGCTCGCGTGCTCGGCGCTGAAGCAGGTCTATCGCGATCGCCTCGCATCCTGCGCGCGAGCGCCGGGTAAGTTGCACTTCGTCTACCTCAAGGGCGATTACGAGACGATCGCCGCGCGCGTCGCCCGCCGTACCCACCGCTACATGCCTGCCGGTTTGCTCGCGAGCCAATTCGCGACGCTGGAGGAGCCGGTGGACGCCATTGTTGTCCCGGTCACGCAGCCGATCGAAGAGAAAGTGGCGCGCATCCGCGCTGAACTGCGAATCGAGTCCGCGGCATGACGGACAAGCGCAAATGGAGGCCGGCAACGCAGGCCGGCCATCTGGGGCGACACTCACCGCGGTTCATGGGCGCCGTCAACACGCCCGTATTCCGCGCGACGACGATGCTGTTTCCGACGGTTGCGCAGCTCGAACAGGCCGTACGCGGCGAATACGAAGGGATATCGTACGGGCTCCACGGCCTGCCGACCGTCACCGATCTGCAGGAAGCGATCGCGGCGATCGAAGGCGGTCATTGCGCATTCGCGGTGCCCTCCGGGCTGACCGCGACGACGCTTCCGCTGCTGGCGCTCACCCGCGCCGGGGATCACGTGCTCGTCACCGATTCCGTCTACGGCCCGACGCGCCGCTTCTGCAACAATCACCTGCCGCGCTATGGCGTCGAAGTCAGCTACTACGATCCGCTCGCTGGCGCGGCGATCGAGCGCGATTTCCGGAAGAACACGCGACTCGTCTTCACCGAATCCCCCGGGTCACTGACCTTCGACGTGCAGGACATTCCGGCGATCGCCGACGTCGCGCGTCGACGCGGCGCGCTGGTCGTGACCGACAATTCGTGGGCAACACCGCTCTTCTTCCGCTCGTTCGAGCACGGCGCGGACGTTTCCGTGCACGCCGCGACCAAATACATCGGCGGCCATTCCGACGTACTCCTGGGTCTCATCATCGCCAACGAGCCGACGCATGCTCGGCTGCACCGACTGTGGACCGACATGGGGGTGACCGCCTCGCCCGACGATTGCTTTCTCGGGCTGCGCGGCTTGCGGACCCTGCCTACGCGCCTCGCCCGGCATCAGGCGAGCGCGCTCGCGATCGCGGAATGGCTGCGTACGCGGCCGGAGGTGCGCGAAGTGATCTACCCGGCCCTGCCGGGATCGCGCGGCCACGACCTGTGGAAGCGGGACTTCACCGGCGCGTCGGGCCTGTTTGGCATCGTACTGCAGCCAGTCGCGAAGGCACGCATCGATGCGATGCTGGATGGCATGAGGCTGTTCGGCATGGGTTGGAGCTGGGGCGGCTTCGAAAGTCTCCTGATTCCGACGTATCCGGGGCGCGCACGCACGGCAACGACGTGGGACGCCGGCGGACCGTGCATGCGGCTGCACATCGGGCTCGAGGACCCCGAGGACCTGATGACGGATCTCGCCGAAGGACTGGCGCGACTCGCGGTCTGAGTCCTAGCGAAGCGGACGTTCGCGGACTTCGCCGAACGGCCAAGTCCGGATGTTCATCGCCCCCGATTCACTAGATACGATTCTGCCAAAAATGCAATGCTAGCGGCGTCGGCCAGCCGCCGGCGCCGTTACCAGCTGTTGCTGGTGCCGTTGTTGGCCGGGGTGGTGAAGAAGTAGAGGAACTTGTCGGTCACCGGATTGTAGGCATAGGCGCTCACGTGCAGCGCGCTCGGCACCAAATTCACCGGCGTCGGGCAAGCCCCGATCCGCAGCGCCCAATTGTTGTCCGGCCCCACCAGCGTCCCATTCGCAAACACGGTCTCGTTCGCTCCGAACGGCGGAATCGTCAGCATCTGCGTCGTCACCGCTCCCTCTAACACGTCCCACTGTAGGTGTGTCTTGGAATGGCTCATCACTTGCTCGCGCTAGCCTCACGCGTGGCGCGCAATCGATCAGTGGAACTGGCCTACCAGGGGCAGGTCGCCGGGCGCCCCGTAGCCGAAGATCGCGTCGGCCACGCCGTCGCGCTTCGTGCTCACGTACCAGACGCCATCGCGAAAGATGCACAGATCGGCCTTGCCGTCGCCATCCCAGTCGAACAGCAGCGGAATGTCCTGCGACATCCCGCCGAAGCCGACGATCATGTTCGCGTTGCCGTCCCGATTGGTGTCGATGAACCAGATACCGCTGCGGTAGATCACCAGGTCGGCGATGCCGTCCCCATTGACGTCGGCCGCCAACGGCGTGTCACCTGCCCCACCAAAGTAATAGATGACATCGACTGCTCCATCGAGATTGCGGTCGACGAACCAGGCGCCGGCGCGGTAGATCACCAGATCGTCGAGGGATCCCGAGCCGGAGAAATTCGCCGCCAGCGGTAGGTCGCCATGCACGCCACCGAATCCCACCACGGTATCGGCCGTGCCGTTGCGATTCGTATCGATGTACCACATGCCGTCCCGATAAACGATGAGGCTCGATTTGCCCCCTGGGCTCATGCTGCCAACGAGCGGTACGTCTCCCGGCGCACCATACGGGATGTTCGCGTCGGGAACGTGATCGAAATTGAAATCGAGCAGGAAGCGGTAGTAGGGGGTCCCAGCGCCCGGAACCAGCTTTCTGTACAAGCCGAAATCCGGAATCGGTGCGGCAGGCACGGTGATCCGCCCGATCCGGTTGACGCCAGGTTCCGTGAACCACAGGTTGCCGTCTGGGCCGGCCGTGATGCCGCGAGGTCCCGCGCCCACGGTGATGCCGGCGCTGAAATAGGTGACGACGCCGGCCGTGCTGATTCGCCCGATCCCGAGACTGTTGGTGAACCATAGGTTGCCGTCGGAGCCGGCGGTGATGTCCGCCGCGCCGGCGCTGATGCCGCCGATGAAAACGCCCTGCGGGGTAATCCGCCCGATCCGGTGGCCGTAACCGTCCGTGAACCACAGGTTGCCGTCCGGGCCGGCGGTGATGGCCCCAGGTCCACCGACGAAGTTGCCGACAACGGTGACGACGCCCGCCGGGGTAATCCGCCCGATCCGACCGTGCGGCGACCCCCCCAAGAAAGGTGAAATGTGTTCCGTGAACCACAGGTTGCCATCGGGGCCAGCCGTGATGCCCCTAAGGGACACTAGCCAGTTGGTGCCGACGCTGAACTCGGTGACGACGCCGGTCGGCGTAATCCGCCCGATTCTCCACACCTGCCCGAATGGACTCGACGGCGGCGATTCCGTGAACCATAGGTTGCCATCGGGGCCGGCCGTGATGAGGTTAGGGTGTGCGGTAATGCCGGCGCTGAACTCCGTGACGACGCCGCCGGGGGTAATCCGCCCGATCCGGTTGATGCTAGGTTCCGTGAACCACAGGTTGCCATCCGGACCGGCCGAGATGCCCGTAGGATGCGCACCGGCGCTGATGCCGGCGCTGAACTCGGTGACGACGCCATGCGGAGTGATGCGCCCGATCTGGTTGGCGTTTTGCTCCGTGAACCACACGTTGCCGTCGGGGCCGGCGGTAATGCTCGCAAGCCCCGCGCCGGCACTGATGCCGGCGCTGAACTCGGTGATGACTTGCGCGCCGGCGCCGCCGGCCAGAAATCCAAATGACACAAGAATGCAGCCGAGGACGATGCGAATAGGTTTCATGAACGGCTCCTCAATTCGAGGTCCTTGTTAGGCGCTCAATCCTGATCCGTGACCCGTGTTCCGCTGTCGATTTCGTCGTCGTGTAGCGGCGAACTCTCCGCGAACGCGCGCGCTGATCAATGCCCTGCGGGTCCTTTCTTTGTCCCCAAAATCAATCAATAAAATCAGCATGTTGTGTGAAGGTGTCCCCGCGGAGGCAACCCGAGATTGGGGTCTGAACCGGCGTAGTGGTAGGCTTCAACAGCACCAAGGGGAGTTGGGCACAGCCCGGATGCAAACCGAATCGTCCGGTCCTCAGGTCATCCGCTTCAGCACGTTCGAGCTGGACGTGCGCGCGGGAGAACTGCGCAAGCGCGGCGCCAGGATCAAGCTCCAGGAGCAGCCGCTGCGAATTCTGGAGATGCTCCTCGCTCATCCCGGGCAGGTGGTCACGCGCGAGGAGCTGCGCAGTCGACTCTGGCCTTCGCATAGCTTCGTGGATTTCGATCACGGCCTGAACAAGGCGATCAACAAGCTGCGCGAAGCGCTGGGCGATTCCGCGGAGAGTCCTCGATTCGTCGAAACTCTGTCGCGGCGCGGTTATCGGTTCCTTGGCGACCTGAGCGCCGATCGCCAGAAGATCCGCTCGTTGCTGGTGCTGCCTCTGGAGAACCTGTCCGGTGACCCGGAGCAGGAGTACTTCGCGGAAGGACTCACCGAAGTGCTGACGACGAACCTCGCCAAGATCGGAGCGCTGCGAGTCGTTTCGCGCATCACGGCCAAGGTTTACAAGAATGCGCAAAAGCCCCTGCCCGCAGATTGCGCGTGAGCTCGATGTCGACGGGATTATCGAAGGCTCGGTGATTCGCTCCGAGGGACGGGTGCGCGTCTCGGCACAGCTCGTGCACGCACCCACGGATTCGCACCTGTCTCAAGATGGATCTCCGCTTCGACACCCTGCGCTCCGAGCCACGTTTTCAGGACTTGCTTCGTCACCTGAATTACCCGATTGTGTGACTCGATCGGAAAATTCCCCCGCCCCGGCGTACATGCGGCACCCGCGGCCGCACGACGAATCAAACTGCGTGGCGGCCGGACCCACCACGGTTCAACTCATTCGGTGCTGCCGGACCACGGGCAGGTCACGCGCCGTGATCCGGCAGACCTGCGTCAGCGGACGCCCGATCCGGCAAGCGCCTCCGGCGCCCACTGCATCGGCGGCAGCGGATCGCCGTACCGGGTCCCGGAGTAGCCGCCTTGCAATCCGGAAACGGTGTAGGCGCCGACTGCAAAGTTGTAGATCATGTAATTGTCGCAATTGATCGCCTGCTGGTCATACACGAAAACCGGGTTGCTGAAGCCGGCGACGAACAGCTGGCCCCGCGCATCGTACTCGTCGGAAGCCAACGCCACCCAGCTGTCCTCGTCGAGGTAGTAGGTCCGCCTGGCGTAGATATGGTGCTTGCCGGGCTTCAGCGTCGCTTCGACGACCCAAACGCGGTGCAGCTCCCAGCGCAGAAGATCCGGGTTGACGGCTCCGGGCCTCGTGATGTCGGTGGGCTTGGACGCGAAGTAGCGATAGCCGTTGTAGGGGACGTACATCTCCTTCTTGCCGACGAGCTTCCAGTCGAAGCGGTCCTGCGCGCCGTTGAACAAAAATAGGTCGTCGTACGTCGCAACGCCCGCCGTACCGGGGTTCGGCGTGTCGTAGGCGATGTCGGGCGCCAGTTTGACCCGCCGCTGGCCGGGCAGGTATTGCCAGACACGTCGCGGTTGCGTCAGCGGGTTGACCGCGTCCAGCCCCATCACCCCTTCACCCACTCGGCGCGCCGGGCCCTGGAAGAGCGCCTTCAGTTTCCAGTATCCGTCCGTAGGTTGCGCGGCATCCGTCTTCTTCGGATCCTGGAGCGGAAACTCCTGCCACAACTCGGCGGTCTGCGCCAGCGTCGGGACGCCCGCCGAATCGACGTTCCAGTTGTCGTACTTGTAGGTATACGCGTAGCCGGAGTAGCGCATCAGGTGATTCCACATCGCCTCCGAGCCCGACTTGGGAATCGGGAACGGGACACCGGGCAGCGCGTTTTCCATCCCAAGCCCGCCCTCGACAGACCTGGCGCCGGTGGCGTTCTTCAACGTGTTGTCGAGATAGCGCTTCGGGTACGCGACTGTCCGGTGCGTCGGGTAGACGTCGATGCGCCACGATGCGTTGCGCTTCAGCAGCTCCTGCGCGCCCGCCGTCAGCTTGCCCGCGTGCGCGGCCATGTCCTTGCCGGTAATAGAAAGGCGCGGCTTCTCGTTCGCGAACGGATCGACGCGAAAGCCGCTGCCTTTCTGGTACGACTCCGGAGGCGTGGTGAGCCCGCCCGCGTATTCGGGAATGGTCCCGTCCTTGTTGGCGGCCTTCTCGGCGCCGACCGCCGTCAGCGTCGTGCCGAGCTGCTTGGCTTCGTCCGCGGACACCGCCGCCCAGGCACCGGTGGCGCAGAGCGAGGCGAGTGCGGTCGCAATCAATGATTTGCGAAACATGGTTCACCTCCTCGTCACCTTTGACTGCCCGGGATCGTTGTCAAACCTCAGTCCTCGTCGTCGTAAGACATCTTGCGGGCGGCAAGGGTGATCGCAGTCCCAGGCGCCAGGAAAATCGCGCGCGCCTCATTTTCGTCGTGATCCCACACAAAATGCAGTTGTGTAGTGCGCACCAGCGTGCTGCCATGGTAGATGTTGGCCGTCATACTCCCTGTGCAATCGGAATTCACCGTAAAGGATCCCTCCAGGGTTTCCTCGAAGAAGTTCCCGGCGATGCTCGTGGTCTGTGCACCGCTGAAGGTTCCTGACTTAGTCAATGTGGCGCGACCAACGGCGGTGAACAGCCCGACTGGCGGCGATACGATTGTCCCGCCAGACGTATAACCGTACTTTCCCGCGACGCCTGACATAGTGCAGGCATGCCCGTGCGCCAGCGCCGCCTGTGCGATCCCCAAAAGCATCGAACAAAGAATGATTCCCAGCGCCGTATGTGCGATGTGCCGTTTCATGGATGTCTCCTTTTTTCGCCCAAGTTAGGAAACCTGTGGCGGCGCTAACTTCTTGCTAACGTGCGCGCCGGTCAATGCCCTGCGAGTCCTTTCTTTGTCCCCAAAATCAATCAATAAAATCAGCATGTTGTGTGAAGGTGTCCCCGCGGAGGCAACCCGAGATTAGGGTCTGAACTCGAAGCAGTGGTAGGCTTCAACGGCACCAAGGGGGGTTCGGCACAATCCGGATGCAAAGCGAATCGTCCGGTCCTCAGGTCATCCGCTTCGGCACGTTCGAGCTGGACGTGCGCGCTGGAGAACTGCGCAAGCGAGGCGTCAAGATCGGGCTTCAGGAACAGCCGCTGCGGATTCTGGAGATGCTCCTCGCCCATCCCGGGCAGCTGGTCACCCGCGAGGAGCTGCGCAGCAGACTCTGGCCGTCCGCATACCTTTGTGGATTTCGATCACGGCCTGAACAAGGCGATCAACAAGCTGCGCGAAGCCCTGGGCGATTCCGCGGAGAGTCCGCGGTTCGTCGAAACCATTCCGCGCCGCGGCTACCGGATGATTTCGCTTCTGGGAAAGGCTTCAGGACGAGTCGAGTCGCTGGCCGTGCTGCCGCTGGAGGACCTCTCGCACGATCCCGCGCAGGAATACTTCGCCGATGGGCTGACCGAGGCGCTGATCACCAGTCTGGCGCATATCAGTGCGCTGCGCGTGACGTCGCGGACCACCGCCATGACCTACAAGGGCGCGCACAAATCCGTTCCGGAGATCGCGCGCGAGTTAGGGGTCGACGGCGTTGTGGAAGGGACCGTGCTTCGCACCGAGGGGCGAGTGCGAATCTCGGTGCAGCTCATCTATACGCAAGACGACACCTTGCTTTGGGCTGATAGCTACGACCGCGATCTGAGCGATGTTATGGCCCTGCAGTCGGAAGTGGCCCAAGCCATCGCCCGGCAGGTCGAAGCCAAAGTGACGCCCCACGAGCAGTCCCAGCTCGCCCGGACACGGCAGGTAGATCCGCAAGTGCTAGAGGACTACCTGCGGGGCCGCTACTTCTGGAACAAGCGCACCGTGGAAGGCATGAGCAAAGGCGCCGAATACTTCCAACGAGCCATCGATAAGGATCCGAACTACGCCCCCGCCTACGCCGGCTTGGCCGATTCAGCGACGAGGCTGGGTTGGTGGGGCTATGTGAATCCCGAGGATGGATGTGGTCGGGCGAAAGCCGCCGCATTGAAGGCGATTGAAATCGACAATACTCTTTCGGATGCCCACGCCGCGCTCGCGTTCGCGATCCTTCACTACGATTATTCGTTCCCGGTAGCCGAGGAAGCAAGCCTGCGTGCCGTTGAACTCGACCCGCGAAGCTCGATTGCGGCCCAGGTGTACGGCTGTGTCTTGATGACAACGGTACGCACGGAGGAGGGAGTATTTCAGGCACTGCGGGCAGTCGAGCTCGATCCGTTGTCGCTGGCGCTGCAGTGGACGGCGGGAATCTGGCTTTTCATTGCACGGCAATACGATCGAGCGATCGCGCGGTCTCGCCGGTGTCTCGAGCTCGATCCTTCTTTTCCGCCGGCGCGGTCCACGATTGCACTTGCTCTTGCGACAACCCGAGGGGACGACTTTGGTATATCCGATATGGAGGAGGTAGTCCGAATTCCGGGCGCGAGCCAGTACCATCTTGGCGTGCTCGGTTATTGTTACGGCGTCGCCGGAAGGCGAGCCGACGCGCTCAGAATCTTGAACCAACATCAGGAAGCCGCTACGCAACGATACATCTCCCCCTTTTGGCAGGCCGCGATCTACGGTTCTCTGGGCGAAATGGACGAAGCCTTCCGACTCCTCGAGTCGGGCCGCCAGGAGCACGCGGCTTGGATGCCGTGGGTCAAAGTGGCTCCGTGGTTCGATTTCCTGCGGCCGGACCCACGCTTCGATAACCTGCTGCGTCGGATGAAGTTCCCCAGCAAGCTGGTGGGGACACCTCCCTCAGCAACGAGTGGTTAAACGCGATCCGGATGCAAAGCATTGCCAAGGTGCCGAATACTTCCAGCGAGCGATCGATAGAGATCCGGGCTATGCGGCTGCCTATGCCGGCTTGGCCGACTGTGCGTCGCGGCTAGGTTGGTGGGGCTATGTAAAGCCGGAAGACGGCTGTGCACGAGCGAAAGCCGCCGCATTGAAGGCGCTTGCAATCGACAATAGGCTTTCGGATGCGCACGCGGCGCTCTCGTTCGCGATCCTTCACTACGATTATTCTTTTCAGGCCGCCGAGGAAGAAGGCAGGCGCGCCGTTGAGCTCGACCCCCGAAGCTCGGTTGCGGCCCAGGTGTACGCCTGTCCGTTGACTGCATCGGGACGCTTCGATGAAGGGGTCTTTTGGGCACTGCGGGCAGTGGAGCTCGATCCGCTGTCCCTAATATTGCATTGGATGGCGGGCGTCTTCCTTTACCAAGCACGGCAATACGATCGAGCGATCGCGCAGTCTCGCCGGTGTCTTGAGCACGATCCTTCCTTTCCTCCGGCGCGGTCTGTGATTGCATGGACTCTTGCGATAACGCGAACGGACGACTTCGGTATCGCGGATATGGAGGAAGTCGTCCGAGCCACGGGCACGAGCCAGTACTTTCTCGGCGTGCTCGGTCATTGCTATGGCGTCGCAGGGAGGCGGGAGGACGCACTCAGGGTTCTGGACCAACTTCAGGCAGCCGCAAAGCAACGATACGTCTCCTCGTTTTGGCCGGCCGTGATCCACGGTTCACTCGGCGAAAGGGACGAAGCCTTCCGACTCCTCGAGTCGGCATACCAGGAGCCCGCGCCTTGGATGCCATACGTCAGAATGCCGTTTCTTGATGACCTGCGGCCGGACCCGCGTTTCGACGACCTGCTGCGTCGGATGAAGTTTCCGACGAGTTGATGAGGAGACCATACCCAGCAGCAACGAGTGGGTAAACGTGACCCCCGATGCAAAACGAACCGCCCGGTTCTCCGATCATCCGTTTCAGTACGTTCGAGCTGGACGTGCGCGCGGGAGAGCCGTGCGAGCGAGGCGTCAAAATCTCCCAAGGTGTTGAGAAAGTTCGCGTAGTTTCCAGAGGGATGTGTCTGTCACTGGAGCGATCCTACGGCGTCATGCCACAAATCGAAAATGGGAAAGACCTGGCGTACGCGGTACCACCGATCGCTGCGGCGCCAGCTTGAACATCGCGCACGTCGCAAGTATCGACCTGAGGCGAGTTCGCCTCATTTGCCCTCTGTCTCGGGCTTCGGAGAGCTGTTGGCGGTGGACCAGCCTGGTAGATTCACCCAATAACGCGTGCCGCGACCTTGCCCGGTGCTGACAAGCAATCCGGCCTTCGCAAGATCGGTCAGATCGCGCGTGGCCGTGGCCTTGGAAGCCTCTGTGAGGTTCGCGTATTTCTCCGCGCTTAATCCTCCTTCAAAGCCTCCCTTCCCAGCGTCAAGTACCCGCTTCACCGCCTTGAATTGTCGATCGTTGAGAGCGTGCCGAGCGTGCGCTGCCCAGAATTTGCTTTTCTCGATAGCGGCCTCGACGACCCGCTGCGATGTAGCACACGCTGCGGTGAATTGGCCAACGAAGAACGTGACCCAGGTTGTGACGTCGAGCGTGCCGCGTTGCGCGGCATTGATGTTGTCGTAGTACGCTTTACGCTCGGCCATCAGCTGGCGTGCCATGCTGTAGAGTCGGCGGTCGGTTTGCACATCCTGAGCCAGCGCCATGTCAATGATGGCGCGGCCGATGCGGCCGTTGCCATCTTCGAAGGGATGGATTGTCTCGAACCATAGATGGGCGATGGCGGCGCGCACGATGCCGTCGGTGGGTTGGCCCTGCTCTCGGTCAGGCCGTGTACGCTCCCACCATTCGATGAATCGGCGCATTTCGCCGGGCACCAGCGTTGCGGGAGGAGCCTCGTAATGCACCTTCTCTCGACCAACGGCCCCGCTTACGATTTGCATGGGCTCATCGCCCGTACGGTACTTGCCTACGGCGATACGCCGAATGCCGGTGGTGCCACCGGGGAAGAGTGCCGAGTGCCAGCGGTGAAGCCGATCGTCGTCCAACCTTTCTCGGAAGGAGCCAACCGCATCCTGCATTACATCGAGCAGGCCATCGACGTCGCGACTTACTCGCTTTTCGCCGTCGTCTTCGGCGCCGAGACGCCGCGTAACGGAACTGCGAACAGCCGCCAAGTCGAGCTTTTCCCCCTCAATCGCCGCAGTAGCGACGGCCTCCTCGGTCCAGATATCACGCGCAACATCTTTTGCTTCGTGTAATCCGATTGCGTGGAACAGTCCCATTACCTTGCCCTGCTCGCGCCGAGCTATGGAAAGCGCTGGTGCGAGGTGAGCGGCATCGAAGTGAAAGCGCGGCCAGTCCGCCTTGGACCAAATGAAGGTTTGAGCCATACCGTTGTTAGATACGGATCATAATATGAGCCGTATTTTACCTGAATGCGGCTCAAACGTAAATCGGCTCAAATGACGAGCCGAAACAGTTGGATTTGCGGCTCAATGGGCTCCCACGCTCAAATCGTACCGGCCAAAAGAGGGGTCCGTTTCACCGAACAAGAGCTCACGTAACCGCTTCACGCCCGGCGGCTCAAGCTTTCCGAACCGCCGGTGCCAGACGTAGATCGTCTGCTCGCTGATCTTGTGCTTCCCGCGCAGTGGTAGGCTTTGGCAAGTACCAAGGGGGAGTTCGGCACACCCGGATGCAAAACGAATCGTCTGGTCCTCAGTTGATCCGCTTCAGCACGTTCGAGCTGGACGTGCGCGCTGGAGAACTGCGCAAGCGAGGCGTCAAGATCGGGCTGCAGGAACAGCCGTTTCGGATTCTCGAGATGCTCCTCGCCCATCCCGGGCAGCTGATCACCCGCGAGGAGCTGCGCAGCAGACTGTGGCCTTCCCATACCTTTGTGGATTTCGATCACGGTCTGAACAAGGCGATCAACAAGCTGCGCGAAGCCCTGGGCGATTCCGCGGAGAGCCCGCGGTTCGTCGAAACTATTCCGCGCCGCGGCTACCGGATGATTGCAACTCCGGGAAAGGCTTCGGGACGAGTCGAGTCGCTGGCGGTGCTGCCGCTGGAGGACCTCTCGCACGATCCCGCGCAGGAATACTTCGCCGATGGGCTGACCGAGGCGCTGATCACCAGTCTGGGGCAAATCAGTGCGCTGCGCGTGACGTCGCGGACCACCGTGATGCGGTACAAACGGACGGACAAGAGTCTGCCGCAGATTGCGCAAGAGCTGAGCGTCGACGCCGTGGTGGAAGGGACGGTCCAGCGTTTTGGGGAGCGAGTGCGAATCTCGGCGCAGCTCATCCAGGCTGCCACGGACACTCACATGTGGGCAGAAAGTTACGAAAGGGACCTGCGAGACATCTTGGCCCTCGAGTCGGAAGTCGCTCGAGCCATTGCGACCGAGGTCCGGGCCAAGCTGACCCCTCGCGAGGAAGCGCGATTGGCGCGGACTCGTCCCGCCGTGAACCCCGATGCCTATGAAGCGTATTTGATGGGTCGACACTACTGGGTCCTGCGAACGGCCGAAGGCTTGAAGAAGGCCGCCGAGTATTTTCGGCAGGCGATCGCCAAGGACCCCACGTATGCACCGGCCTATGTCGGGTTGGCGGATGTGGCAGCCGGCGCCGCGTTTTGGGGTCTTGCGCCGCCGACGGAGGCAGCCGGCAAAGCAAAGGTCCTGGCGCGCAAGTCGCTGGAAATCGATGAGACGGGAGAGGCGCACGCCGTGCTGGGATGGGCCACCTTCCTATACGATTACGATGGCGCGGCTGCTGAGAAGGAGTTTCAGCACGCGATCGCTCTCTATCCGGACTATGCCTTCGCGCACATGTGGTACGGTCAGTGCCTCGCCTGCATGGGCCGGCTGGAAGAAGCTCTCGCAGAGAACCGACGAGCGCTCCAACTCGATCCACTCTCGCCAATAGTGCATGTCTGTTACGAAGGGGTGATCTGGTTCCTCCGCGAGTGGGACCGCTGCATCGATCAATGTCGCAGTGCTCTTGAAATCAACCCTGACTCCTCGATCCTACACTGGATGCTGGCGAATGCCCTTCAAACCAACGGCAGCCATGACGAGGCCATCCGCGAACGGCAACGCGCCGTCGACGATGCGCCTGGCTCGGTCATGTTCCTCGCCGAGCTCGGGAGTTCCTATGCCGCTGCCGGCATGAAAAGCGAAGCACTTCGCATCCTCGATCAACTGCATGAACTTCGCGGGCACAAATACGTCATGCCGTACTGGATGGCCTTGATCCATACCGGACTGAGAGATCGTGACGAGGCGTTTCGCTGGCTCGACACGGCCCTTGAAGAACGATCTGCGACATTAGCGTACGTGAGCGTGGATCCGCGCTGGGACTACCTGCGTCCCGACCCTCGCTTCCAGGAGCTGCTGGATCGTATGAAGCGCGCACATCGGTGAGCGGTTGATACGACCGCCGATGATGGACCAACGCGAATGGCGCCCTGCGCCTGGACCACCGGGCCGGCGTCGATCTTGCCCAGCGGCACCGCCAGCTCGACGAATTCGATCCCGCCCGGCTGCAGCGCGATCATCTGCCGTTTGAATGCGGTCGTCGCGGATTGCCCATATTCGTAGTTCGGATAGACGATCGCCCACCGTTTCTTGCCCAGCTTCGCCGCGTCGGGAGCCAGCATCGCCGTCTGCATATAGGTCGACGCGCGCAGGCGAAACGTGTAGCGGTTGCCGTTGTCCCAGACCATCTTGTCGGTCAGCGGCTCGGCGGCGAGAAAGAGCACCTTGCGTTGCCTGGCGAGATCGGCGACGGCAAGGCCGACGTTGGACGCGAACGTCCCCATCCCTACACTTCCACTGTGTCGTCATCGACGGCGTGTTCGACGCCGCCGCCGCGGGCGGGGATGAGGGCACCAAGCCCGGTCCGGGCGGGAACGGTCCGCTGCTCCTGACGCCGCTGGAGCGGCTCGACCGCCTCGCCGCCCTGGTGCCGCCGCCGCGCATCCACCGCCACCGCTACTTCGGCGTGCTCGCGCCCAACTCACCTCTGCGCACGGCAGTCACCACCCTCGCGCTGGCAGCAACGACCTCGCCGCCCGCACCCAACCCGCAACCCGCCGCCGAACCGGCCCATCGCCGCGCTGCCCGCTACGCCTGGGCGCTGCTGTTGGCCCGCATCTACGAAGTTTTCCCGCTCGTGTGTCCCACCTGTGGCGGCGCGATGCGCATCATCGCCTTCATCACCGCCGCCCCCACCGTGCGCGACATCCTCGTTCACCTCGGTGAGCCGACGGCCCCACCCCGCATCGCGCCCGCCCGCGGTCCACCACTGTGGGAGACCCCCGGCGCCGAGCACGAGCTGACCCCCGATCCGGCGCTCCCGCCCACCCCGGCCTACGCGTTCGACCAGCGCATCGCCTGGTAGCCACGACCGTCGACGCGCGCACGTGCGCGACGCCGGGCGGGCTCGTGCCTGCGGCCGCCCGCCTGCCCGCGCGCGGCCCCACTGGCGTCAGCGCCCGCGCCAAAGTACAACGACAAGCGTGCGGAGCAGCCCGTTGCCACCGAAAATCGACGCTTGACCCGCCCCACCGACTCTCCCACACTCAGGCTCGCGTGCTTGTAATGGCTATCCTTCAGCCAAGCTGATGTAGTCATGGCCCCGTGCGCGCGAGGTCTCGTCGATGGCAAGTTCGTGAACGGCCGAGAAGTCCGCCTGCGTCAGCGCCAACTCGACGTAGCGCTCGCAGATCGGCCACTCGGTGCCGGCTCTCGCCGACCAATCGCGCCGCCGCTGCAAAGGGCATCTGCTGGCACAGCATCAGCACCAGCGCCTCGAACAGCAGGGTGAAGCCCGACAGTTTGCCCGCCCACGGCGGTTCGATCTGCCGCACCGCACCATCCGGCAGCCGCACCCGCGGCACGCGCACTTCCAGGAAGCATTCATGCTGGAAGAAATTCAGATGCCGGTAGCGCTTGGTCACCGTGTCGTGAACCGGATGCTCACCGTCAGCGCTCGGCACCGCGAAGCGACTGCCCGGCGCAAAGTCCACGCGAATCGTCAGCGTGCGCGCCGCCGCATTGAAATCGGTCCCCGCTACAAACCACGGGGCACTGATCCCCAGCGCCGTCTCAAACAGCTTTTCAGTCATCGCAACCAACCCGCAGAGTTACGACCAAGGTCCTGAGTCTACCCACTCAGATTTCAACAGAGGCTGATTCAGGCATCCTGCGCGTTTTCCCAACCAGGCAACCCCTTCACCAAGCCATAAATGACAGCCAAGGTGGCGTCGTCCACATAAACATGGTCAAGCGTTTCGTACTTGATCGCGAGCGGAGACTTCCCCGCCTGCGCTGCGGCCTCGTTCAGATATCCGACCATCGCGACTTTCAGATGCCGCGTGACAATGTGCTCTTCGCGGCCGCCAACTCGCCAGTATTCCACTGGCACGCCGTACTCCGTGTCGACTTTCAGAATGAGAGCCATTAGTTGAATACCCCCGATTTGCGCCACGCGGCAGCTGCCGTGTCGTAGTAGCAAAGTTGTTTGTTTGTGGTATCGACGTACAGCGGGACGTACCCGGTGACGGTCGTCGGCGTGCCACCGGGCGCACCCGCCGCGGCCGGTATGAACGGAAAGCCTGCCGTCATGTTGGGCACAGCTCCTGCCGGACCCAGCAAGACATCCTTGTTGGTTTTTATCTGCGCCGCGTACGCACCCCCGATTCTGAGCTCCATCGGCAGCTGCGTGCCACCGGCTAGTACGGTGCTTTCCAAGATGGCAGTAGAACTTGTCGCTGTCAAATTGAACATGGCCAAAGCGCCGTCCGGATTGCTGTTGTTATAGAGACGGACCCCCGAAGTCGTTGAGGAGCCATTCGGAATAACTCCAATGACGGTACTGTTGTTGCCCGTCCTGTCTTGAAACATCGTGCGTGAACTTTGCGTGTTGTTGCTAAAGTCCCCGAAGATGCGCTGCGCGGTACCGCCGAACCGCACATTCCCGAATTGGTTCACGACGAATACCTGTAGCGCACTGCCGTCAAACATCGACAGAAAGTCTGCGCCTGCGGATGGTCGCGCATTGTATTGCAAGACGGCAGTCTGCACAGCTGAATTCCCGCCGACAACGATCCCGTGTAACAACTGGTCGCCAGGATTCAGCGCATCCAAATGAATGCCCTGTTTGGCGTTCCCTTGATGATCCAATTGCAAACACCATGAAGTCGGCGCCGTTACACCGGCCGGCACCGTGACCGCGCCGACAAGTCCCACCATCGTTCCGAGGAAACTTGTGCCGCAGATTGCGCGGCCATAGATCGCCTTGACGCTGTTCGTGGTGTTGCCGGTCGCATTGATGGCGCCGACAACACCGTAGCTGTTGGCACCCGAAGAGGTGCTCGAATCGGTTACGTTGAAATTTATTACCTTTCCGGCAGCCGTCCCCTGCAGGTTGAACGCAATGTCCGCGCGGACGATATTGTTCTCCTTCCCCGTCGGAACGGTGATTGTGGACGGGTTGAAATACAGGGTCGCCCCGGCAGTCCCGCTTGGAGGGGGAAGCGTATATTGGGCCGAGGCAAAGTCGATCTGTATCGTCATTTGTGCACTCCCTGTCGTGTATCGAAGCGAATTCGTCTAATAATTCCAGCCGCATCGCCAAGCCGATCAGTTGCTGTCTACTTCCCTGCCGCGCGTCGGGTTGCCAGTGTTCGATTGACGGATCATGCCCCCCCGCATCGATGCCCAAGCGAGCCCGGCCAGTAGTAGCGCAAGCAGGGCGAGCAGCGCACTGTGCAACGTTGGAATCGGGGTAGAGGACGCGGGCGCGCCCGGCCCCCCTTGATCGACGATCGTGCCGTTCGCCGTCAGATCGTCGTCGCCGATGTCCCCATCGCGGATGGTAAACGTAACGGTGTTACCCGTCACCGTCGAGCCGGGCATCAGGTACCAGTGCGGAACGGTGTTCGCCCCGCCGCCCCCTGTCGGCCCGTATTTCCAATATTGCGTGCCGGGGGGCAGCGGTTGCGTATAGACGATCTGCACGTTGATCGCCGCGCCCGGCGTGCAGCCGCTCAGTGTGAAGTCGAACAGGCCGAACGGGAACTTCGTGCCCGGCGGCGGCGCGAGGGGCGCCACAGCTATGAATGCGGGGTCGACGAAGCCGCATGTGGGCCCGCCACCGGTCACCGTGGCCGTGCCGTCGACACCGGACGCCACGGTTGGGCCCGTGAAAGTTCCGCTGGTTACCGTATGGGGGACTCCGGGGGAAACACTGCCGTCGAACGCGGCACCGTCGCCCGGAAAGCTCGCCGTCAGCGTCTTTACACCCGGCGTCGTCGGCGTCAGATTGCAGCTCGTCGATGGAGAGCTGATCAGGCAGATGACGCTGCCATCGGTTACCGTTATCGCAGGGGAGAGAGGCGTGCCGGCGCCCGGCGGCACCGCCGCAACCACCGCCGTCACCGCGATCGGCGAATTGACGACCGACGGATCCGGCGTGTGCGCGGTGATCGTCGTCGTCGTCGATGCCCGGTTGACCGTCAGGGTGCCGTTGCCAGCACCACTGCTGCTGCTGGCTGCGAACGTCGCCGTGCCCGCGTAGCTCGCGCTGATCGTGTGCGGGCCGAACGTCCCGATCGGCAACGCCAGGTTGCAGGTGCCGGTCGATTTCAGCCCTGCCGGTGAACCGAGCATCGCCGCGCACGAAGGAAAGCCGTCGACGTACACCGAAACGCTGCCGTCCGGCGCCGCCACACCGCTACCTGCCGTCACCGTGAACGTCACCGCGACCGGTTGCCCATACACGCTGGTCGCCGTCGACGTCGTGTTGCCGCTGCCTAGTGGAGCGACTACGGTCACCGCCGTCGTAGTCGGCGTGGAACCTCCGCCAAGCACCGTATGGGTGACTCCCGGGGAAACACTGCCGTCGAACGCGGCACCGTCGCCCGGAAAGCTCGCCGTCAGCGTCTTTACACCCGGCGTCGTCGGCGTCAGATTGCAGCTCGTCGATGGAGAGCTGATCAGGCAGATGACGCTGCCATCGGTTACCGTTATCGCAGGGGAGAGAGGCGTGCCGGCGCCCGGCGGCACCGCCGCAACCACCGCCGTCACCGCGATCGGCGAATTGACGACCGACGGATCCGGCGTGTGCGCGGTGATCGTCGTCGTCGTCGATGCCCGGTTGACCGTCAGGGTGCCGTTGCCAGCACCACTGCTGCTGCTGGCTGCGAACGTCGCCGTGCCCGCGTAGCTCGCGCTGATCGTGTGCGGGCCGAACGTCCCGATCGGCAACGCCAGGTTGCAGGTGCCGGTCGATTTCAGCCCTGCCGGTGAACCGAGCATCGCCGCGCACGAAGGAAAGCCGTCGACGTACACCGAAACGCTGCCGTCCGGCGCCGCCACACCGCTACCTGCCGTCACCGTGAACGTCACCGCGACCGGTTGCCCATACACGCTGGTCGCCGTCGACGTCGTGTTGCCGCTGCCTAGTGGAGCGACTACGGTCACCGCCGTCGTAGTCGGCGTGGAACCTCCGCCAAGCACCGTATGGGTGACTCCGGGGGAAACACTGCCGTCGAACGCGGCACCGTCGCCCGGAAAGCTCGCCGTCAGCGTCTTTACACCCGGCGTCGTCGGCGTCAGATTGCAGCTCGTCGATGGAGAGCTGATCAGGCAGATGACGCTGCCATCGGTTACCGTTATCGCAGGGGAGAGAGGCGTGCCGGCGCCCGGCGGCACCGCCGCAACCACCGCCGTCACCGCGATCGGCGAATTGACGACCGACGGATCCGGCGTGTGCGCGGTGATCGTCGTCGTCGTCGATGCCCGGTTGACCGTCAGGGTGCCGTTGCCAGCACCACTGCTGCTGCTGGCTGCGAACGTCGCCGTGCCCGCGTAGCTCGCGCTGATCGTGTGCGGGCCGAACGTCCCGATCGGCAACGCCAGGTTGCAGGTGCCGGTCGATTTCAGCCCTGCCGGTGAACCGAGCATCGCCGCGCACGAAGGAAAGCCGTCGACGTACACCGAAACGCTGCCGTCCGGCGCCGCCACACCGCTACCTGCCGTCACCGTGAACGTCACCGCGACCGGTTGCCCATACACGCTGGTCGCCGTCGACGTCGTGTTGCCGCTGCCCAGCGGATCGACCACCGTCACTACCGTCGCGGTCGGCGTCGTGCCTTGCGCGTTCACCATTCCGTTGACCAGCGCCAGTGTCGCAAGCAGCAGAAGCACTGCGACGAACCTGTTCCGGAACGTGATCACGCCCCCTCCAAAAGTATGCTTACGAGGATGTGGCCGATTCTAGCGTTTCCGTACTGTCCGCGGCCGGCGCGTCGTAAACGCCGATCTACAGTGGGCGGCGCGGCTGCTGTCGCCAACCCACGGCCCTTTACCCGCGACGGTTGGCGCGACGCACGGACGCGGCCCATGCCCTTAGCTGTTTCCAGTGAGACGCCGTGCCTTCGCCACCACGCGCCACGTCACGGCGGCGCGCCGCGCTCGAAGCAGTCCCGTTGTGTGCTCTTTGCCGCGATTCGGCGCAGAAAGCCAAATCTTGACGCTACGCCGCCTCGTCGCCGAGATAAACGGCGCGCACGCGCGCGTCGGCGCGTATCGCCTCTGGCGTCCCTGCGGCAATGATCCGGCCGCGATCGAGGACGATCACGCGATCGGCGTGGCCGAACACGACGTCCATGTCGTGCTCGGTGAACAGCACGGCGATCCGCTCCTGGCGTGCGCGATCGGCGGCGAGCTGCATCAGCCGGTTGCGGGAGTTCGGGCTCATCCCCGCCGTCGGCTCGTCCATCAACAGCAGGCGCGGCCGGCCGGCCAGCGCCAGCGCGAGCTCGATGCGCTTCGCATCGCCGTAGGCGAGTGTCGCGCAGCCCCGATCGGCGAACCGGATCATCCGCACGCGGTCGAGCAGGGCGTTCGCTTCGGCGCGCAGGCGATTCGCCGCGCGCGCTGCGACGCTCGCGTGCGCACCGGCGTGCGCCAGTAAGGCCAGCTGCACGTTCTCGCGGACCGTCATCGATGCAAAGGTCGCCGCGACCTGGAACGTGCGGCCCACGCCCCTGCGGGCGATGGCGCGAGGAGGCAGACCGTCGATGCGCTCGCCACCAAGCGTTACCATGCCCGCATCGGCCGCGAGCTGGCCGTTGACCAGATTGAAGCAGGTTGTCTTGCCGGCGCCGTTCGGCCCGATCAGCGCGACCAGTTCGCCCGCCGCGACTTCGAAGGAAACGCCGAGCACCGCGTCCACACCGCCGAACGCCTTCGCGAGCGCGTCGACACGCAATACTGGCGCGTTCATTCGTCGACCTCTTCCGCTCCACTCGCGCCGGTGTCCCTGGCTCCGCCCGCCGCGCTCATTCGCGCCTCCACGCGAGCGCGCGCTGCATCGCACCGCCGATTCCTGCCGGGAACACGAGGACGATCAGCAGGATCGCGGCGCCGAGCACCGCGCGCCAGTAGTCCGTGAGCCGCGCCAGGGTGTCCGAAAGCCACGTGAACGCCGCGGCGCCGAGAAGCGGGCCGGCGAGCGCGTTGAGGCCGCCTAGCAGTACGATGACCAGCGCATCGACCGATCGCGGAATGGCCAGTGTCTCGGGCGAGATGCTCCCTTTCGAGAACGCAAAGAGGCCGCCGGCGAGCCCGGCGAATGTGCCGGCAAGGGCGAAGGCCGCCCACTGCGTGCGCCGTACGTCGATGCCGATCGCCTCGGCGCGCAACGCCGAATCGCGGCCCGCGCGGAGCGCGTAGCCGAAGGGCGCGTGCGCGATCCAGGCGATCGCGGCGAGCGCCGCGCCGGTGATTGTGAGCACGAACCAGAAGTACGCGCGCTTGTCGGCGAGCCACGCGGCGGGCCAGACGCCAACGACGCCGTTCGAGCCACCGGTGACGCTGTCCCACTGGAACGCGACCGACCAGACGATCTGCGCGAAGGCGAGCGTCAGCATCGCGAGGTAGACGCCGGAAAGCCGCACGCAGAACCAGCCGAAGACAAGTGCGCCGGACAGTGCTGCCAACGGAGCTGCGCCTAATGCCGCCTCCATCGGCCAGCCGTGCTTGACGGCAAGCGCCGACGCATACGCGCCGAGTCCGAAATAGGCGGCGTGACCGAACGACGCCATGCCGCCGGTCCCCATCAGAAATTGGAGGCTCGCCGCGAACAGCGCGAGGACCAGGATGTCGGTGGCGAGCACGAGCTGATAGGCATCGCCGGTGAACGGCAGCAGGGCTGCCAGCACGAAGGTAACGAGGGCGGCGATGCCCGCGCGGTGGCCGGGCGGCACGACCAGCGCCCGGAACTCGGCGATGCCGGTAGTCGGCGGCGCGGAGGGCACCGCACCCAGCAGGCCGTGGGGCTTGATCGTCAGCACGACGGCCATCACGACGAATTCGGCCACCAGCGTGAGCTTCGGAAACGCGATCGCGACGCCACCGAGATCGACGGTGCCGAGCGCGATGCACAGCGCCCGCGTGAGGCCGATGAGCAACGCCGCGAGAAACGCGCCCGGAATCGAGCCCAGGCCCCCGACAACGGTCACGACGAAGGCCTCGGCGATGACCGCCAGGTCCATGCCGAGATTCGCCGGCTCAAGCGGCAACTGCAGCGCGCCGGCGAGACCGGCCAGGAGCGCGCCCAGCGCGAACACGGCGGTGAAAAGCCGCCGCTCGTCGATGCCGAGCGCGCCAACGAGCGTCCGGTTCTCGGTCGCGGCCCGGATGACGACGCCGAAGTGCGTCCGGGCGACGAGCCACCACAGCGATAGCAGGACGAGCGGCCCCACCGCGAGCAGCAAGAGGTTATAGGTCGGTAACGCGCGTCCAAATACTTCGATCGCGCCGGCGAACCCCGCGGCGCGCGGCCCCAGCAGGTCTTCCGGACCCCATATCGCGAGCGCGGCGTCGCGGACGATCAGCACGATGCCGAACGTCGCGGCGAGCTGCAGGAGCTCGGGTGCCGCGTAGATGCGTTTGAGCAGCAGCGTTTCGATCAGTGCCCCGATCGCCGCGACGATGAACGCCGCCAGCAGCACGCCGCCCCAGAACCCGAACGGCCCGCGCCCGAACGTTGCGACAAGCGTGTACGCAACGTAGGCGCCCAGCATGTAGAGCGAGCCGTGCGCGAAGTTGACGATCCGGGTGACGCCGAAGATCAGCGTCAGACCTGCCGCGACGAGAAACAGCGAGGAGGCGCCGGCAAGGCCGTTCAGCAGCTGGGCGAAGAACGAGGCTAAGGACACACGGGGGATGCTATCTCACTCGGCCGGCCGCAGGCGCCTCACGGCGTCGTCGGACGGGAGATAGTCCTTGCCGTCGGCATAACGCCATTCGATCATCACGCCCTTTCCATCCTTCATCGCAGTGCGTCCCACGTACGCACCCATCGTCGACTGGTGGTCGAGCGCGCGGAATGTCACCTTGCCGAACGGCGATTCGAAAGCGAGGCCGCTCATCGCAGCGATCAACTTTTCGGTATCTGTCGAGCCGGCCTTGCGGATCGCAGCGGCCGCCGCCTTGACCGTCGTGTACCCGACCACCGACCCAAGCCGCGGATAGTCGTTGTACTTCGCTTGGTACGCGTCGCGAAAGCGCTTGTGCTCGACGGTGTCGATCGCATACCACGGGTAGCCGGTGACCCACCAACCCACTGGCGCCTCATCCTTCAGTGGATCCAGGTATTCCGGTTCGCCGCCGAGCAGGTTGAACACCGGAACGTCCTTGAACAGGCCGCGCAGCTGGCCTTCGCGGACGAAGCGTGCGAGATCGGCGCCGAACAGCGAGGAAAATATCGCATCGGGCTTCCCATCCTGCAGCGCCTGGACCACCGGGCCGGCGTCGATCTTGCCCAGCGGCACCGCCAGCTCGACGAATTCGATCCCGCCCGGCTGCAGCGCGATCATCTGCCGTTTGAATGCGGTCGTCGCGGATTGCCCATATTCGTAGTTCGGATAGACGATCGCCCACCGTTTCTTGCCCAGCTTCGCCGCGTCGGGAGCCAGCATCGCCGTCTGCATATAGGTCGACGCGCGCAGGCGAAACGTGTAGCGGTTGCCGTTGTCCCAGACCATCTTGTCGGTCAGCGGCTCGGCGGCGAGAAAGAGCACCTTGCGTTGCCTGGCGAGATCGGCGACGGCAAGGCCGACGTTGGACGCGAACGTCCCCATCAGCATGACGACCTGCTCGCGCGAGAGGAGCTCCTCGGCGACACGCACCGCATCGCCCGGGTTGCCATTGTCGTCGCGCGAGACGATCTGCATCGGTCGGCCGAGCACGCCGCCCGCAGCGTTGATCTCGTCCAACGCCAGCTCCATCCCCTTCTTGTACGGCTCGAGGAACGCCGGGAATGTCTTGTAGCTATTCAACTCGCCGAGCTTGATCGGCTGCGCGGCGGCGGTGACGGAACCGGCGGTGGCGAACGCCACGACAGCCAGGTGCGCAAGGCGGGCAAAGAGGGTGCTGGGGCTCATCGAGTCTCCGGACCGGGACGGGAAGTCGCTATTGTCCAACACGGCGCCCTGTCCGGGTGGAAGTGGCGCTTGGCCTGCTGCGATTTGGGGTCATCTCGGCACCCGTGCAACCCGCCACGGCGTGTGGCGTACAGGGGCACCGTCTGCCACGTGGCGGCAGCAATGCGCCAGCCGGGGCGACAATCTCGGAGCGCAACGTAGCTTGGCATGCCGTTTGCTGCCGCTATCGATGCGGGCTAAACACACCCGGTCCCCCGACCGGCACGGTGGTTGCCGGAATTGGTTCGGCCCTTCCGAGCGGGACAAACGTCTGGCATGGCGACTTTGCTCATCGTTGACGACGAACCCAACGTGCTCAGCGCGTTGCGTCGCATGTGCATGAACCGGGTGGCGCTGCCGGCCATTCCCGATCCCCACGTCGTGACCTTCACATCGCCGCACGACGCGATCGATCACGTGCGCAAACACGCGGTCGACGTTGTCATTTCCGACTACCGGATGCCCGAGATGGATGGTGCGACATTCCTGACGATGGTCAAGAAGCTGCAGCCGGATGCGGCGCGGATGGTGCTCTCCGCATTTACCGATCTGGACGGCATCGTGCGCGCGATCAACGATGCCGGGATCTTCCGGTTCGTTGCCAAGCCGTGGTCCGACACCGATCTGCGCGCATCGATCGTCCAGATTCTCGAGCACCGGCATCTGCTGCTCGAAAACCGCCGCCTGGCCGACGAAGTCCGCCGCCAGAGCGGCATCATCTCGCAGCAGCAGCTCGAGCTCGAGCGACTCGAGGCCGAGACCCCTGGCATCACCCGCGTGCGCTGGAGCGAGGATGGCGGCGTAATGCTCGAGTAGGAAGCATCGCGGCGCAGCCGCGGTCACCGCGATGAAGACCCCGCGAGTCCGGAAGGAAGCCCTGATCGAACCCCGCGATTCGAGCCCGCCTGCTGCAAGCGCCGCAGGCGCCAGCAAGCTCAACGATTTCGCCTGGATCTACGCACTCTACGAACTCGGGCAGACCGCGGCGACGGGCGTCGAGCCGCTGAAGGTCCAGCAGGACATTCTCACCCACATCGTTTCGGGGCTCGATGCCGAAAGCGGGTCGATCGCGATGATCGTCGAGGGCACCGCCGACATGCTGGAGATCGTCGCCGGCACCGACTTGCCGCCTGGCGTTCTGGGTAGCCGCTTGCCGCGGGGGATGGGCGTTTTCGGCCACGTCGTCGCGACGGGTCATCCGCTCCTGATCAATGGCGATGCCGCAGAAACGGGGTTGCCGATGCGCCTTCGCGAGCGCCGGGACCGCCCGACGCATTCCGCGATGTGCTGGCCGCTGCGTGTGCAGGAGAAGACCATCGGTGCGCTGGCCGTCAACCGTGCCATCGGATTGCCGCGCTACACGGTCGCCGACCTCGATCGCGGGCAGGTGCTGACGAGCCTGCTCGCGCTGGTGATGGCCAATCACCGCATGCACGTCGAGCGCGAGACGCGGATACTCGAGCTCTCTACGCTGAATGATGCCATGCAGCGGATAAACTCCGCGCTCGAGGAAGCGCAGGATCAGGTGATCCAGGCGGAGAAGCTCGCTTCGATCGGGCAGATGGCGGCCGGTGTCGCGCACGAGATCAACAATCCGGTCGGTTTCGTGATGTCGAACCTGGGCACGCTCGAAGCTTACGTCGCACAGTTGCTGCCGCTCGCGGAAGCAGGCGCCGCTGCCGGACAGGCGTCTCTCGTGCCAGGACTGCTGGCGGAAGCGGGGGATCTCGAATTCCTGCGTACCGACATCGCGGCGCTCATCGCGGAATCGCGCGACGGGCTGGCGCGCGTAAAGCACATCGTACAAGACCTCAAGAGCTTCTCGCGCGGCAGTGCCGACGAGACCTGGGAGATGGTCGATCTCCACGCGGCCCTCGAAAGCGCGCTCAACATCGTCCGCAATGAGCTCAAGTACAAGGCGCAGATCGAGATCCGCTATGGCGATCTGCCGGAAGTCGAGGCCCTTCCCGTCGCGGCTCAATCAGGTGTTCCTGAACCTTCTCGTCAACGCCGGCCAGGCCATCGACGGCAAGGGCCGCATCGTGATCGCGACCGGGACCGAGGGTGACGAAGCGTGGGTCGCGGTGGAGGACACGGGTTGCGAATCCCGAAGCCGCACCTGAACCGGATTTTCGAGCCATTTTTCACGACCAAGCCGGTCGGGCAGGGAACGGGGCTGGGACTTTCTGTCTCGTATTCCATCGTCCGCAAGCACAACGGGCGGATCGAAGTCGACAGCGAGGTGGGACGCGGGACGCGGTTCACGGTCTACGTTCCATTGCGCCAGGTGCACGACGACGCGACACCTGCCCTCGCCGTGACGATCTGACGGCGGCTCGGATCGTCGTCGGCTGTCGAATAGACGGGCGGTGACCTGCGTCAAGGCGCGGCGTGCGCGCCGCCGTGTACCATGGGCATGGCTGCCGTCGGGACGTCGGAGCATTCGTCGTCACCCGTCGGCGTGTGCCGTCGCTCTCCGCTCGCCACCACGACCGCAATGCCCGCATTGCGCCTGTTCGGGCTGCCGCTACACCGCCGCCCCGTATCGAGACCCGTCGATCCGGCGGTGGCAGCGGCAGCGCTTCTCGAGTTCGCGTCCCTGCCGGAGGAAGCGCTTTTCCTGCGGCTCGCGACTACGGCGGACGGCCTCACCAATCACGAAGTTGCCCTGCGTTACCGGGAGATCGGTCCGAACACGGTCGCCGACGACCATGCGCCGGGAGCTGCACGGCACCTAGCGCAGATCGTTGCCAATCCTCTGTCCCTGGTGCTGATCGCGCTTGCAGGCGTGAGTTGGCTTACCGGTTCGCGTGAAAGCGCCGGCGTCATCGCGGCGATCGTGGTTCTGGCGTCGCTCTTAACGTTCCTCCAGGAGTACCGATCGACGAAAGCGGCCGAGGCGCTGCGCGCATTGGTTCACGTGAAAGCGACCCTCGTGCGGCGGCTGCATCCGCACGACGCCGCCGCGCCTGCGTCCGGACAGCCGGTCCAGGTGCCACTGCCGCACATCGTCCCCGGCGACATCGTGCGACTCTGCGGGCAACCTCGTGCCGGCCGACGTTCGCATCGTCGCGGCCAAGGACCTCTTCGTCAATCAGTCGGCGTTGACCGGCGAGTCGCTGCCCGTCGAGAAGTTTGCCGGCGCCGCGACTGCTTTGGAGTCGCCGCTCGAGCTACCGAACCTGGCATTCATGGGGACCAATGTCACCAGCGGCACCGCCACCGCTATCGTGTTGGCGACGGGGCGGCGGACGTACTTCGGCAGTGTCGCGCACGACGTGGCCGGCAGCCCGTGCACCGACGAGCTTCGAGCTTGGCATCCACCGGTAGCTGCTGGCTCATCATCCGCTTCATGCTGGTGATGGTCCCGGCCGTGCTGCTCGTGAACGGTGTCACCAAAGGCGACTGGCTGGACGCATTCGCGTTCGCTATCGCGATCGCCGTCGGCATGACGCCGGAGATGCTGCCGGTGGTGGTCACGGTCAATCTCGCGAAGGGCGCGCTGGCGATGGCGGGCAAGCGGGTGATCGTCGAAACGGCTCGCGTCGATCCAGAATTTCGGCGCGATGGACGTGCTCGCGACCGACAAGACGGGCACGCTGACGCAGGACCGCGTGTTGCTGGAGCGCCACGTCGACATCGCGGCGACGGTGCCGCGTCGCGTGCTCGAGTTCGCGTGCCTCAACAGTTTCTTCCAGTCCGGCATGCGCAACCTGCTGGACGAAGCGGTGCTGACGCACGGCGAGCTGCACGCGCATGTCCGCTCCGGCGTGGGCTACGCCAAGATCGACGAGATCCCGTTCGACTTCGAGCGGCGGCGGATGTCGGTCGTCGTCGCGACGACGGACGGCTCTGCGCATATCTGATCTGCAAGGGCGCGGTCGAGGAAGTTTCTGCCGGCTGCACGCACGCCGAACGCGATGGGCAATTGGTGCCGCTGCTGCCCGAACACGCCGACGACCTCCACGCGGTGACACGCGATCTCAATGACGAGGGCTTCCGCGTGATCGCCGTCGCGTACAAGACGCTGCCGCCAGGCCCGGCCGCGTATACGGTTGCCGACGAAGCGGACATGATCCTGCTGGGATACATCGCGTTCCTCGACCCGCCGAAGGAATCCGCGGCGCAGGCGATCAGGAAGCTCTCCGACTACGGCGTTGTCGTGAAGGTGCTGACCGGTGACAACGATCTCGTCACCCGTCACGTCTGCCGCCAGGTCGGATTGCCGTTCGACGCCGTACTCCTCGGCCGCGACATCGCGGCGATGTCGGATGCGGAACTGGCGACACGCGCCGGGGCCGTCACGATCTTCGCCAAGCTCGCGCCGGGCGAGAAGGCGCGGGTGATCCGCGCACTGCGGTCCACCGGTCACGTCGTCGGCTATCTCGGCGACGCGATCAACGACGGGCCGGCGCTCGCCGCCGCCGACGTCGGCATTTCGGTCGAATCGGCGGTCGACGTCGCCGAGGTGCGGCCGACATCATCCTGCTCGAAAAGAACCTGCTCGTGCTTAGCGAAGGCGTTGTCGAGGGGCGCCGGGTGTTCGGCAACGTGACCAAGTACGTCCGGATGGCGGGCAGCTCGAATTTCGGCGACAGTTCAGCATGATCGGCGCGTCCGCGCTGTTGCCGTTCCTGCCGATGGCGCCGGTGCAGATCCTGATCAACAACCTGCTCTACGACCTGTCGCAGACGGCGGTCGCGACCGACAGCGTCGATGCGGAGTATCTCGCGCAGCCGCGGCGCTGGGACATCAGCGGCATCGGGCGTTACATGGTCTGCATCGGGCCGCTGTCGTCGATCTTCGACTACATCACGTTTGGCGTCATGGCGTGGGGGTTCGGCGCGCTCGCCAACCCCGCGCTGTTTCAGACCGGCTGGTTCGTCGAATCGCTGCTGTCGCAGACGCTGATCGTCCACGTGATCCGCACTGGCAAGATCCCGTTCGTCGAGAGCCGCCCGAGCAATACGCTGCTTGCCATGACGCTCGCGATCTGCGCGCTCGGCGCGTGGCTGCCGTTCTCGCCGCTCGCGAACTGGCTGGGGATGACCAGCCTGCCGGCCGCGTATTGGCCGGTCCTCGTTGCGATCCTTATAAGCTACCTCACGCTGACACAGTGCGTAAAGGCGTGGGCGATCCGGCGCTTCCGACTGGATTGAGCGCGCGAGACCAGGTCACTATGCAAACTGCTTCGTTCTTCGAATACACCGGCCCGG
>CAWAFI010000021.1:0-147246 GCA_963781285.1 uncultured beta proteobacterium | reverse complement strand
CCTGCTGAAGGCGACCGCTGGCGCGAGCTGCGGATCCCAATGACAGTCGCCGCAGTAGCGGTTCTCGGTCTACGACGAGGTCGCACTTGTCACAAAACTGGAGACACTCGACGAGGTGAGGGTTCTGGTTGCGTGCGCGTCTAACCTTCTGAAGCCTATCGGCAGCCTCCAAACGCCTCCTTTTCAGCTTTTTCCGCCAAGCATCGTCCGGGTATTCTGCGCGGACCCAGAATCCAAGATGCATTTCTAACAACGAAATAAGGCTGAACAAATAAACGCGAACCGGCGGTTTGCTGAGGTCCGCTCTGGTCACGATACCTGCCACCTGAGAGCCGACCAGAACAAAGATGTGAGTTCGCCCTTTTAGCGTCTCGAGCACTGTGGCAAGCGGAGCCGCATCCGAAATCAGCAGGTCTGTGGTAACGGGCTTGAGGTGGTCCTCGACGCGACCCTGTAAAAGTGAATTTGCCGCCACCCCAGCCAATTACGGGGCCAACGGCTCGCCGTTTTACTCCCGCAAAATCATAGTCGCGTCGCCGCAGAAGGTCTGCCGCAGTTACGGCGAGAGTATCTGCGCAACACGATTGAAGCGGTTCCAAAATTGCGCGAGCGGTAACTGCAGCGTCAATTAGCGAACGCAGTTCCGCAAGTCGCGTGCCCTTGCGTCTATAACCTGTGACCGGTGAAGTCCAGAGTTCTTGGCTCATGCCGAAGACAAAGAGGACGAAGCGAGAAGGCAAAGCAAGAATTGTTTGGGATTCCGGGTGCCTGCGCTGATACGATGACGATTTAGGGGCGGCGACGCATGCAGAGCTCAAATGGCCGGATCCTGCTTTCGCCATCCGACCTCAACGACTACGTCGAGCTGCCGGCACCTCACGACGCTCGCGCGCGAGGTCGCGCGAGGCGAGCGCGAGGCGCCGCACGTGGCGGACGAAGGGGCGCAGCTGCTGCAGGAAAAGGGCGAGCTGCACGAGCTCCAATTTCCTGGAACGCCTGCACGCCGAAGGTCGCGAGGTGGTCGAGATCGCGATGGACGAGCGTTGGGACTTCGACGCCGCTGCGGTCCGCACGGTCGGACGCGATGCGAGCCGGCGCCGATGTCATCTCGCAAGCGACCTTCGTGAACGGCCCATGGCGCGGCCGTGCCGACTTCCTGATGAGGTCGCCGGGTGCATCGAACCTCGGCTCGTGGAGTTACGAAGCGCTCGACGCGAAGCTCGCTCGCGCCGAGAAGCCGACCTACGTGCTCCAGCTCTGTTTCTACAGCGACGGCATCGCCAGCGTTCAGGGCCGGCGTCCCGAGCACATGCACGTGCTTCTCGGCATCGGCGAGCAACGCACGCTGCGCTACGACGATTTCGCCGCCTATTACCGGCGCGTGCGAGCGCGGTTCGAAGAGGCCGTCGACTCGGCTGCCGCAACCGAGGCCTATCCGGTCGAGCATTGCGGCCTGTGCGAGCTTTCGCGGCGTGTGTCGATCGCGTTGGATCGCCGAAGATCATCTCGTGCAGGTGGCGGGAGTCGCGCCGCGAGCAAGTCGTGCGACTGCGCGACGCTGGATTGCCGACGATGACGGCGCTCGCTCGGGCCGCGCCGGAAACCGACGTTCCGCGGATCGCGCGCCATTCCTTCGAGACCTTGCGTGATCAGGCGGCACTCCAGGTCGAAAGGCGTACGACCGGACGACTGGATTGGCATGCGATCGCGTGCGACCCGGGCCGCGGCTTCGAGCTCCTGCCGCCGCCCTCGAGTGGAGACGTGATCTTCGACATCGAAGGCGATCCGTTCTGGGAGCCCGCACAGGGCCTGCACTTCCTCTTCGGCCTTCTGCTGAGAGAGGGCGCCGACTGGCGCTATCGTCCCATCTGGGCGCACGACCGCCGCGGCGAGCGGGCCGATGTTCGAACAGTTCGTCGATCTGGTGCACGCGCGACTGGCTGCCGATCCGCAAATGCATGTGTATCACTACGGTACCTACGAGAACGCGGCGCTCAAGCAGCTCATGGGCACCTACGCCACGCGCGAAGACGCGGTGGACGAGCTGCTGCGGCGGAACGTCTTCATCAATCTGCACACGGTGGTGCGCCAGGGCCTTCGGGCCGGCGTCGACAGTTACTCGTTGAAAGAGATCGAAGCGCTCGCGGCGTTCGCGCGACGGGCCGACGTCAGGATAGCGGATGGACGCCGTGCTGGCGTACGAGAAGTGGATCAAGTCCCAAGACGCGGCGATGCTTGCGTCGATCGCCGACTACAACGAGGAAGACTGCCGCGCGACGCTTGCGCTACGAGACTGGCTCGTCGAGCACCATCCCGCGGACAAGTGCCGTGGGCGGAGCGTCATCGCAGCGAAGGAGCAAGACGGAGCAGGACGACGGCGAACGCGACGCGTTGAGGCAACGCCTGGTAGAAGGCGAGGAGCCCGGGTCGGTCCGATGGCTCGCCGGCGAGCTGCTGGAGTATCACCGGCGGGAAGCGCGGCCCGCATGGTGGTGGTATCTTCGCGCGCCGCGACCTGATGACCGACGAGGAGCTGCTCGACGACGCCGAAGCGATCAGCGGTCTCGAGCCGATCGGCGAGGCGGTTCCCGACAAGAAGTCGCTCATTCATACGCTGCGGTTTCCGGCGCAGCAGCACAAGTTGTCGCCGGGCGACACGCCTCGTAGATCCCGCGACCAAGAAGTCGCCGGGGACGATCGTCGCGATCGACGACGTCACCGGCACGCTCCGCCTTCGACGCGGGCCGAGCCTGCGCGACGTACCGCTGCCTCGTGCCATTGCGCCGGGCGGTCCGTACGACACGTCTGCTCAGCGAGCAGGCGCTCGCGCGGCTCGCGTCGTCCGTCGCTGACGGACGACGGTCGCTATTCGGCGTTGCGCGACATTCTGGCGCGGACACCGCCCCGAATTCGCGGGGCGCGCGCCGGGCGTGGACATCCAGACCACCGACCTTGCCGAGCAACGAGCGCTAACGGCGGCGCTGGACCAGAGCTACCTCTTCATCCAGGGTCCGCCCGGGACCGGCAAAACGTGGACGGGCGCTCGCCTCATCACCGACCTCATCAGGCGCGGCCGACGCGTCGGCGTGACCGCGACCAGCCACAAGGCGATCCACAACTTGCTGGATGAAGTCGATAAGGCGGCGGCCGAGGAGGGGGTGCGCTTCCGCGGCCTGAAGAAGGCGGGCGAGAGCGAGGAGTCGCAGTACGACAGCGCCTCGATCAGCAGCGCGACCGATGTGGCGGCGTTCTCGCGATGCAGGCGCGGACGTCCAGCTCTTCGCGGGAACCGCGTGGCTGTTCGCGCACGAAGCGCTCGACGGCGCGGTCGACACGCTGGTGATCGACGAAGCCGGGCAGGTGTCGCTGGCCGATGCGCTTGCGATGGGAACCGCGGCGCGCAACGTCGTGCTGCTTGGCGACCCGTTGCAGCTCGCGCAGGTCTCGCAAGGCACGCATCCTCAGGGCACGGGCTGCTCGGTTCTCGAGCACCTGCTCGGCGACGATGCGACGATTCCGTCGACACATGGGCCTGTTCCTCGAGCGCACGCGGCGGATGCATCCCGACGTCTGCCGATTCATCTCCGAGATCGTCTACGACAACCGTCTCACGGGTGTACCCGAGCTCGAGCGCCAGACGACCGAATTCGGCACGGGGCTGAGGTTCCTGCCGGTCGATCACAGCGGGAATGCGGCCGCATCTTCCGAGGAGGCGGCTGCGATCGTAGGCGAGATCGGCAAGATGGTCGGATCGTCGTGGACTGACCGGGATGGGGAGACCAAGCCCCTGCGGCAGGACGACTTCATGGTCGTCGCGCCGTACAACGCGCAGGTGCGACGGCTTCGCGACGCGTTGCGGCAGGCCAACCTCGGCGACGTCGAAGTCGGAACCGTCGACAAGTTCCAGGGGCGCGAAGCGGCGGTGCTGTTCTATTCGATGGCGACGTCGAGCGTCGAGGACGTTCCGCGCAGCCTCGAGTTCCTTTTCTCGCGCAACCGCCTTAACGTGGCGATCTCGCGCGCCATGTGCCTCGCGTTCGTCGTGGCAAGCCCGAGGCTGCTGGAGTCGCACGCCCGCACGATCGATCAGATGCGGCTGATCAATGCGTTGTGTCGGTTTGCGGAAATTGCCGAGGAGCAGGCTGCCTTGCGGGTGTCGCCGACTTCTTGAGGGTCGGGCGGCCACGAACTGGCTTTTGCCCGCCTTACCGAGTCCGCACGTCAGTGGCCCTCGGGGGCCGGCAGCCAGGTTCGTGCCAGCGCGCGCAGCACCTCGCCGTCGCTGCCTTGGACATCGAGACACTCGAGGGCATCCACGAGCTCCACGCGCTTGACGAACTCGCCTGCCACAGCCGTCCTTGCCGACGCCGTGAGGATCGTTCGCTCGATCTCGCTCTCGAATGCACCGGGTCGATGCGCCCAGAGCATGTAGTTCCAGAAGTCACCGGCCGGCGTCTCATCGACCGCCGGTGTGAACGACACACAGTCCACACCCGGAACCGGTAGGACGTAATTAGACTTCGGCTTGACCTCGGTCAACGTAGGATTCGCTCCGTATAGCAGGTGCATGGCCTGGTGCATCAGAAACGGTTTTACGAATCGGAACCCGTGAAACAGCGGCAATGAATCCGCGAGAAACCGACGCACGGCCGTGGTGTACACCGTGGGCACGTCATTATCAAACAGAATCTGTGCCACGTTGTTGTAGTGTTGGCGACTGGCATAGGCGGCGAAGTGCAGCCCGATTTCACCGAGCGGCCGTCGGATACGCTCCATGTAATCGTCGTTGAATGGCAGGTTGCTGAGTTCCGATTCGCCCAGGAACTCGAGCACGGTCATCGTTAGGCCCGGCGGCGGCGCGTTCAGTCGGCTTGGCTCCATCTGAATGCCGCGCCCGAACCAGTACGACACGCTAATCCAGTACTCGCGTCGACCGCCGGGAATCAAGGCTTCGTACACATCGAACGGCTGGTCGCCGACGTGCTTGGATCCACGCCTTTCATACTCCGGCTGTGTGATGCCGTAATGGTGCTGAAGGTGCCAGCGGATGGACCAGTCCGCCTGTGTGATGCAAAAGGTCTTGAGTGCGTTGACCGCTCGGGACCAGCTGTCGATTAGGATCGGCTCCATGACGGTCCACCGCACGTTGTGAACGCCGAAAATTTGTGCCCAGTTTGGCCCGCTAGATCCGAGCGGCCCAAAATTGAATTGCCTGGGCGTGACGCCTGTGCTAACCGCGAGGGTAGGCAACTCACTGGGCATCGTAGCACCACCGGCCCACTACGATCAGGTCCGCGTAATTGAAACGCTTATCCGGGTTCGGCCGGCTCCGGCAGCCAGTGTGCTGTCTTGGCGGTGGACGCATGCCGGCGCGACAAAAGACTAGGGCCCGCATTGCTTGGCAAGACTGCCCCGAGTGTGAGCCACGCGCCCGTGTTATTTTGGCGATAATGCGTTGGTGCGAGTGCGGGGGAACAAATGGCCGGCTATGAGCAAGCCTTCCGAGATGCAGGTGCACCGCTTGGAAACGTCCTCAACCATTGGTCCGCGATAGCGCCCGACGAATCGTTTATCGCGATCACCATTTGGTCGCATGAGTTCTATGACGCGTTGCTTTGCTCGAAGGAACCCGTCCTTGGTCCCACCCGCCCCGGCGCAATCAAGTACTTCCGAATTACGCCGGGATATATCGCTGAGTGGACGACGAAGCGGCTCGATGCTGGGCGGCGGCATCCGAAATCGGACACGGGATGGAACGTCTTGCAACGGCATCTCACAGAGGCGAAGGCCCGGAATCTTCCCGTTCGAGCTGTCTTCATCTGGCCGAAGGGATCAGCAGACGGATCGGAGCGGGCAGAAGTCGAGCGCGCCGACTACAAAGAGCTTTGGCGGCTCGAGGTTACCTATCACGATGCGAAGACCGGCGCTTACGAGCTGGCCATCTTTGACGCGCGAAAATAGCTTTCACTATGCCGCAACTGCCGTCCTGTACCGGTGCGGTAGTTGGCGTAGGCAACGTGGGCGCAATTTGCGGCTAATCGGAAACCGCTGCCCCGTATTGTGAATGTCGCCCTCACAGGCTATGTCGGATTGTGATTCCGTTTGTCCCGGAAATGCCAAGACACCTGCCTCGCCGTGCCACTAGCATAGCCGTCGCGTTCATCATCTGCACGACCGCGTCGATCGCGCATGGCCAGGTGTACAAATGCACGGACGGCACCGGCAAGACGACGTACTCAGACGTGCCGTGTGGCTCTGGAAGCAAGCCACTCAAGCTGCCGGATGAGCCGAATCGAAGCAACACGAATCCGAATGTGTGCGCGCAATTGCTTGACGAGACGCAGCGGCTCGCCGGAGAGGCCGAGCGCAACGCGAAGCGCGGCCGCGCGGAAAGTGTCCGAAGCCTGAACCACAGGCAGGCGCTCACGAAACAGTACGAGACGCGCTGTGTCGGAATAGCCCGCTCGGCGCCAAATCCCAAATAGGGTGGCGCTTGCTCGGGCTCCCGCCTGGAGACCGCCGACATCACCCGTACGACGCTGGATTCCCGCCTTCGCGGGAATGACGGAGTGAGAAGTGGCTTGAGGAAGGCGCGCCGCAGCCGGTCGGCAATCAAGCGCGACGGGGAAGCCTGAACGACTGGCCGGTTCCTTGGACGGCGGCCGAGCTGTCCGCGGCAACCGCACTGGGGAGATCAGTCCCGCCGTTCGGCCAGCTTGCCATGCGTCCATGATGAGGCTATACTGCGTCTATATATAGACGAACCATCGGGAGCGCGAAATGCCATCTGACAAGCTTCAGCAACTGCGCAAGCCGCGACCTGGCAAAAACGTGGCTGCCAAGGTGGTGCGTGCCAAACGGGTCCGTGCGGCCGCCGCGCGGCGCAAAACCGGATCTGGTACGGAGGACGTAATTGCCTATCGTTCGACAAGGGGCGTGGATGAGTATGTACGCCAAGTAACGCGGGCGACGCCTCTTGAGCTTGTGGAAATCGAACGCCAAGGTGTTCTTGGCTCATTTATCAAGGATCTCTCCAGACGCATGGAGATTCCGTCGTCGCGCATCTTTGCGATCCTCGGAGTCCCCAAGGCCACGGCTGAGAAGAAGGCTGCGGCAGGTGAACGGGTCGAAGGCCGTGGCGGTCAGGCAGCTATCGGGATGGTCAAGCTAGTTGGCATCGCGCAAGAGATTGTCGCCAACAGCACGGCGGGCGAGGCGAAGTCGTTCGATGCCACAAAGTGGCTTGGGCAATGGATCGAGCGGCCCCAGCCTGCTCTCGGCGGTCATAAGCCTGCCGACCTACTCGATACACCCACCGGGGTCGAACTGGTCGCGCGGTTATTGGGTTCGATCGAGAGCGGCGCCTATCAGTGAAGCTTTGGCGCATCGCAGCTGAAACCCGTGAATACGCGGCAACGGACTTAAGCGGTGCAGGGGCGGCCAAGCATCCAGGCCGCTGGAACGACTACAAGGAGCCAGTCGTCTACTGCGCGCCCACGATCGCAATGGCGGTATTGGAGACCGCAGCGCACGTTGATGATTCAGGGCTGCCTTTGAATCGATACCTTGTCGAGATCGAAGTGTCCGATGCGACGTGGGCCGGACGCGAGGAGATTGATGCTGCAAAGCTGCCTCCGACTTGGGCTGCGATTCCCGCGGGTCGAGCCAGCGTGAAGATTGGATCCGATTGGCTAGCGTCGCTGCGATCGCCGATCCTGATGGTGCCTTCCGTCATAGTCCCGGAGGAGTGGGTTTCGTTGATTAATCCCGGGCACCCCGATACACCAACGATTACGGCGAAGGCCGTGCGCCGCTACGAATACAACAGGCTGTTCCGTCGTTGATATGCCGTTCCGTTCGCCAGCCGCCCCATGCTATGCTCGCATCGAACGATCGTTCGATAGCGCGCCATGGCCCATTCCGTCCTTGCGGTTCCCGCGACCTGTCCTGCCGGAGCATCGATCCGAAGCGGACGGCGGCGAGGACTTCCTCGCCCCCCTGAACGCTGAGCAGAGACTCGCGGTCGAGCACGGTACGGGTTCGCAGGGGCAAGACGGCGGACCGTTGCTGGTCATCGCCGGCGCCGGCTCCGGCAAGACCAACACGCTCGCCTACCGCGTCGCGCACCTGGTCCGCAGCGGCGCGGATCCGCAACGCATTCTCCTGCTGACGTTTTCGCGCCGGGCCGCGGCGGAGATGGAGCGCCGGGCCGGGCACCTTCTGCAGCGAGCGTTCGGCGCAGCGACGAGGCACACGCCAGCCGCCCTTCGCTGGGCGGGCACGTTTCACAGCGTCGGGGCGCGGCTGCTCCGGGAATATGCCGAGCGCATCGGATTGCAGGAGTCCTTCACGATTCTCGACCGGGGCGATGCCGAAGACCTGATCGCGATCGTGCGGCACGAGCTCGGGCTCGACACCACGAAGCGCCGGTTTCCGACGAAGGCAACCTGTCTCGCGATCTATTCGCGCGTCGTCAACAGCGAAGCGGCGCTCACCGCGGTGCTCGAACACGCGTATCCATGGTGCGCCGCGTGGGAAACCGAGCTCAGGAAGCTGTTCGCAGCCTACGTCCGCGCGAAGCAGGCGCAGAACGTGCTCGACTACGACGATCTGCTTTTGTACTGGTCGTGCATGGTCGAAGAGCCTGCGCTGGCGCGGGCCATCGGCGAGCGCTTCGACCACGTTCTCGTCGACGAGTATCAGGACACCAACCGGTTGCAGGCCTCGATCCTGCTGGCCTTGAAGCCGGACGGGAGGGGCGTCACGGTCGTCGGCGACGACGCCCAATCGATCTATTCGTTTCGCGCGGCGACGGTCCGCAACATCCTCGACTTTCCGCGGCAGTACACGCCGCCCGCGAGGGTGGTCACGCTGGACCGCAACTACCGCTCGACGCAGGCGATCCTCGACGCCTCCAATGCCGTGATCGGCCTCGCGCCGGAGCGCTTCACCAAGAACCTCTGGACCGACCGCCTTTCATCCGCCATGCCGCGGCTCGTCGACGTGCGCGATGAAGCCGATCAGGCGAAGTACGTGGCCGAGCGCGTGCTCGAGCAACGTGAGCATGGCATGGCGCTCAAATCGCAGGCCGTGCTGTTCCGCAGCTCGAGCCACAGCGCGCAACTGGAGCTCGAGCTCGCCCGCCGCGGCATTCCGTTCGTGAAGTACGGGGGACTCAAGTTTCTCGAAGCGGCCCACGTGAAGGACGTGCTGTCGGTGTTGCGGTGGGCCGACAACCCGCGCAATCGCCTGGCCGGATTCCGCGCCGCGCGGCTCGTTCCCGGAATAGGGGCGGCCACCGCAACGCGGCTCCTCGACGCCATGAGCGCGACGCCGGACGTGATGCCGGCGATGGAGGCGTTCGAGGTCCCGCCGCCCGTGGCGACAGACTGGAACGCGTTCCTGAGTGTGTTTCGTGCCGTGCGCGGGTCCGCGGCGGAGTGGCCCGTCGAGCTCGAAAGGGTCACCCGCTGGTACGAACCGCACCTGCAGTGCCTGTACGACGATGCGCCGGTGCGCCAACGCGACCTGGTCCAGCTCCAGCAGATCGCATCGACGTATCCCTCACGCGAGCGCTTCCTCACCGAAATGGCGCTCGACCCGCCGGACGCGACGAGCGCCGAGGCCGGCGCGCCGGGAAGAGACGACGACTACCTGATCCTGTCGACCATTCACTCGGCCAAGGGGCAGGAGTGGAAGTCGGTGCAGATCCTGAACGTGGTCGACGGCTGCATTCCCTCCGACATGAGCACCGGGACGACCGAAGAGGTGGAGGAGGAGCGGCGTCTCCTCTATGTCGCCATGACGCGGGCCAAGGACGACCTGCGGCTGCTGGTGCCGCAGCGCTTCTACGTCCACCAGCAGGCCGCGGCCGGGGACCGCCACGTCTACGCGTCGCGCAGCCGGTTCATTCCCGACGCGCTGACGCCATTGTTCGAGTGCACGGCATGGCCCGTCGCGGCACGAGCCGTCGAAGAGCCCAATGCAGCGATCGGTCCGGCCGCGCCGGTCGATATCGCTGCGCGCATTCGCCTGCATTGGCGCTGATTTGATAGCAGACGGTCAGGGACCGAAGCGAGCAGGTACGCAAAGGAACAACCCCAGCTAGGAACTAAAGAAGGCTGAGGAAGAGTTACCCGCGCTTGGGTTGCGTGCCTTCAGCCGTGGTGCCGTCGAGTGGCCCCAAGGTGATGGGAAATAGGTCGGGTGCCCCGCGGATCAGGCGCGCAACGCGGGCGGCCTCATCGGATCGATTGGCTCGGCGCCACAAGGAAGCCGCAAACATGGCAATGACCCCCAGCGTCACCTGCTTTTCGCGGGACACCTGCGCGAGCGCTTGTTCCGCTTCCTGCGCTGCCTGGGTGTACAAGCGCCGCGCCATCGCTTCATCGCCTTGACGCAGCGATGACTTGGCGGCCGACGCAAGCTTCTTGCTTCGGTGATGATGGTCAAACCAAGTCATGGGGCTTGCCTACCAATCCATCCGCTAGGAAACAACACCCGCTCATGCGCATGATACTGGAGTGCGCGCACCCTCGGGGGAGTCGCGATAATGTTGCAGCGCCGCGACAATACGCCCCCAAGAGTTACGATAACGCAACGAATCATTGACGCTTTGGTAGAAATCCTTCTAGCATCGATTTGTGCATTGCAGTAAACCAGCCTGGGATCCGAATCAGCCTCCGCCGTCCACGGCCAAGGCCCTAGCCAGTGATCCCAGTCTTGCGGTACCGGTCATCGCATCGCCCGAGGAGGTCTTCCGTGCTCGGGAACTACGGGAACAACTCAAGAAAAAATACTTGAATCGCCCGAGCCAACCTTGCTCCGTGTGGTGTGTTGGGGCCGACTGAGCGACCCCGCCGATCTAGAGCGGCTTGTCCGCGTACCGCTCGAGCTACCGCCTTATCCGCACGCGGATTTCGACCGTGGCACCCACGGCGACCGCATATCTCTCGATGGTGGTTAGCGTCGGACGAGTGCGCACGCCGCTCTCCAGACGCGACACGACGCTCCTGGTCGTCCACATCCTCGCGGCGACTTCCTCCTGCGTCATTCCCGCGGCGCCCCGTGCAGCTACGAGATCGGCCACCAGCGCCTGCAATAGGCGATCAGTCGTGAGCGCTGGCGTAGGCCGTTTCTTGCGCCCTTCCGTGAGTGAAGCGAGGTTGCTGGCCAGAACTTCGGAGGGCTCGTACATGGCAGAGGTAGGCGGTGCGCCGGATGGATAGCAAAAATGCTACCTCCCACAAGCGGAGATGCCCATGAGTCGTTCGACCGAATTGGGGCCGAATTGGGGCCGATTCCGCGCGTTTCCGTACGCCGATCGCCGTTCGCATTTTTGCTAACCATGCTCGATCTGGCTCCCGCGATTGAATCGAGAACCCTCGCCAGGTATTGCTAATCGCGCCCCCTCCCGCCAACTTTGGCGCTCAACGCCGTGATTGACCTCCATGACTTCGCACGACGGTATCGGCGGCTGTTCGTCCTGACCGGTGCCGGGGTGAGTGCCGATTCGGGCATCCCTGGCTACCGTGATGAAAGCGGCAACTGGAAGCGCCGCGCGCCCGTGATGCTGCAGGACTTCCTGCGCTCCGAGGCAACGCGACAGCGCTACTGGGCGCGCAGCATGATTGGGTGGCCCGTTGTTGCGCGTGCGCAGCCCAATGTCGCCCACGTCGCACTCGCGTCGTTGGAGGCGATGCAGCGGCTGCACTTGCTTGTTACTCAGAACGTCGATGGGCTGCATCAGAGGGCCGGCAGTACCGAGGTCATCGAACTGCACGGCAACATCGGTCGCGTGATCTGCCTCGGGTGCGGTGCGACGCAGGCACGCGAGACCCTTCAGCTCACTTTAGAGGAGCAGAACCCCGCCTTCTTCGACGCGGTGGCGGAAACGGCGCCGGATGGCGATGCCGATCTCGAGCATTGGGGGCTGGACGAGTTCAGCGTGCCGCAGTGTGGACATTGCGGCGGCATGCTCAAGCCCGATGTCGTGTTCTTCGGCGAAGGCATCCCCCGCGACCCGCGTCGACGCCGCGCGGGCCGCGCTGGAGGAAGCCGATGCCATGCTCGTCGTCGGCTCGTCGCTGATGGTGTACTCGGGTTACCGGTTTTGCGAGCACGCGCATGGGATGGGCAAGGCCATCGCCGCGATCAACCGTGGCCGTACGCGCGCCGATCACCTGTTCACGCTCAAGGTCGAGCACGGCTGCGGCGAGGTGCTGACCGACCTGGTCGAGACACTCTCGGCGGTCCCTTCGCTGGTCTGAGGCGTTCGCCGGACTAGGCAGGCAAATTGCTCCGCATGCACGGCGCAGATTCGCCTGCTTTGGCGATGAGCCTTCCGACCGATTGCGCGAGAGCTCATTTCGACGTACAGTGTCTTACTATCGTCTTACCTCACCACGTCCACACGCCATGGAAACGACTCGTCTCTCCTCGAAGGGCCAGCTGGTGCTGCCGAAGGCGATCCGCGACGCCGATCAGTGGAGCGAAGGCACCGAGTTCCTGGTCGAGCGGGTGGCCGAGGGCGTGCTGCTGCGGCCGCTGCGGCCAGTGCCCGCGACGCGACTGGAAGACGTCATCGGCAGTACCGGGTACCGCGGACCGACGCGCTCGATGGCGGATATGCAACGCGCGGTAGAGCGAGGCGTGAAGGCGCGCCGTGATCGCGGTCGATACTAACGTTCTCGTCCGCCTGCTCACCAACGACAACGCTGCGCAGGCGGCGCGCTCGGCCGCCGTGTTCAGGGCCGCACCGGTGTTCGTGCCAAAGACCGTCCTGCTGGAATCGGAGTGGGTGCTTCGTTACAGCTACGGCCTCCCGACTGCGGCGATCGCGCGGGCCTTTCTCGCCTTGCTTGGGCTGCCGACCGTCACGTTCGAGGACGCTCCTGCCGCGCATCTGGCAATCCGCATGCTTGAACGCGGGATCGATTTTGCCGACGCGCTGCATCTCGCCAGCAGTGCGGCCGCTGAGCGCTTCGTCACGTTCGACGCGAGACTGGTGAAGCGTGCGCGCAAGGATTCGCCGGTCCCCGTGGTGCTCGCCTGAGCGAACGCATCGCGGAAGTAGAGGCTGGAACCTCAATCCCGTTCATCTCCCCGTTACCCGCATCATCCATCCGGCCGATTTCGCGCCGCCTCGACGTCCTCCATGTTACGCAAGTGCAGATGCAGCGCGCCTGTCTTGACGCGGAAGACAAATGTCCATAAAGCTGCGGCTAATGAACGAATCCATGGCATTTTTCGACCCGCACTTGCCCATGGTGCCCGATCCCGGACATTCCGCCGGCGAATCACGGTTTCATGCGTTGGGGCTGACGATCGACGGGCGACACCTTCACATTACGTTCACATTGCGAGCGAATGAAACGCGAATCCAAGTCATTTCCGCGCGCGACATGCATCGGAGGGAAAGGAGTTTCTATGACCGCAAAGACTAAGGTTCCGAAATTCAGGTCGGAGGCGCAAGAGCGCGGTTTTTGGGAGGCGCATGACAGCGCGGGACTGGTTGACTGGTCTCAGGCCAAGCGCGTGCGCCTGCCTAATCTCAAGCCTTCGACCCGAGTATCTCGCTGCGGCTGCCTGTGCACACGCTCGAGCGACTCAAAGCAGCCGCCAATGTTCGCGACGTCCCCTACCAATCGCTGATCAAGGTCTGGCTCGAGGAGAAGCTCTCGGCTTAATTCGCCGCCAATTCTTGTCGGTCGACTCCCGGAATAGACACCGCAAGACTTTCGATCGCGCGTAGCTCGACGCTCACGCCGCCCAACACCACGGAATCTCAGGCGAAATACTCGCGATCCGGCGCCCATGTAGAGCGGCCCCGGATCGGAGTTTCGCAATTGCGGCTTCGGCGTTATGCTCGACGCCGCCGCGGCCATCCCGACCGGGCGGCCCGGTGCTAAACCGCCCACCCAAGGCGAAAAACGACAAGCCCACGAGGCCTGGAGGAAGACGTGAGTCAGTTCCCCCCGCTCAAGCTGCACGTGCCCGAGCCGACCGGACGCCCGGGTCGCGAAACCGATTTTTCCTATCTCAATCTGTCGCCCGCGGGCGCGGTGCGGCGGCCGGCCGTCGACACGCGGCCCTCCGAGACCATGGATGTTGCCGACGCGCTCATCCGTGTCCTGGACGACGAGGGGCGTGCCGTCGGTCCGTGGGATCCCAAGGCGGACCCGGAGCTCTTGCGCGCCGGATTGCGCGCGATGCAGAAGACCCGGATCTTCGATGCCCGCATGCAGATCGCGCAGCGGCAGAAAAAGATCTCGTTCTACATGCAGAGCCTGGGCGAGGAGGCGATCAGCATCGGGCAGGTGCTCGCCCTCGAGCCGGACGACATGTGCTTTCCCACCTATCGCCAGCAGGGCATTCTCGTCGCGCGCGGCTACAGCCTCGTCGACATGATGTGCCAGCTCCTCTCGAACAGCCACGACCCGCTCAAGGGGCGCCAGCTGCCGGTGATGTACTCGTCGAAGTCGAGCGGCTTCTTCTCGGTCTCGGGCAACCTCGGCACGCAATACATCCAGGCCGTGGGCTGGGCGATGGCCTCGGCGATCAAAGGCGACACGCGGGTCTCGTCGGCGTGGATCGGCGACGGCTCGACGGCCGAAGCCGACTTCCACAGCGCGCTCACGTTCGCGGCGGTGTACCGGGCGCCGGTCATCCTCAACATCGTCAACAACCAGTGGGCGATTTCCTCGTTCACGGGCATCGCCGGCGGCGAGGCCGCCACGTTTGCCGCACGGGGCGTGGGGAACGGCATCGCCTCGATGCGCGTCGATGGCAACGATTTCCTGGCGGTGCTCGCGACCTCGCGCTGGGCCGCGGAGCGCGCGCGGCGCGGGCTGGGGCCGACGCTGATCGAATGGATCACCTACCGCGGGGGAGCGCACTCGACCTCCGACGATCCGTCCAAGTACCGGCCGGCAGACGACTGGAAGCGGTTTCCGCTGGGCGATCCCGTGCAGCGGCTGAAGAAGCACCTGCTCGCGATCGGCGCGTTGACGGAGGACGAGTACACGCGCATGCAGAAGGAGCTCGAGGAAGAAGTGGTCGCGGCGCAGAAGGAGGCCGAGAGCTACGGCAGCCTGGCGTCCGGCCACGTGCACGATGCCTCGACCATGTTCGATGATGTCTACAACGACATGCCGGCGCACTTGAAGCGACAGCGCGACGAGCTGGGAGCCTGAGCATGGCCTCGATGACGATGATCCAGGCGATCCGCTCGGCGATGGACGTGATGCTCGGGCGCGACGACAACGTGGTGGTGTTCGGCCAGGACGTGGGGTTCTTCGGCGGCGTCTTCCGGTGCACGGACGGTTTGCAGGCGAAGTACGGCGCCTCGCGCGTGTTCGACACGCCGATCGCCGAGGGCGGCATCGTCGGTATCGCCGTCGGTATGGGCGCGTACGGACTGCGCCCGGTCGCCGAGATCCAGTTCGCGGACTATTTCTACCCTGCCTACGACCAGATCGTGTCCGAGGCCGCGCGCGTGCGCTATCGCTCGGCGGGCGATTTCACCGCGCCGATCACCGTGCGCATGCCGTGCGGCGGCGGCATCTATGGCGGACAGACGCACAGCCAGAGTCCCGAAGCGCTGTTGACGCACGTGTGCGGCCTGCGCACCGTGATGCCGTCCAATCCGTACGACGCCAAGGGCCTGCTCATCGCGTCGATCGAATGCGATGACCCGGTGATCTTTCTCGAGCCCAAGCGCCTCTATAACGGCCCGTTCGACGGGCATCACGACAAGCCGGTCGTGCCGTGGACGGGCTTGCCTCTCGCCGAAGTGCCGGAGGGCCATTACACGGTGCCGCTCGAGTCGGCCGCGATCATCCGCCCGGGCAACGCGCTCACCGTGCTCACGTACGGCACGATGGTGTGGGTCTCGGAAGCGGCGGCGCGCGAGACTGGCATCGACGCGGAGATCATCGATCTGCGCAGCCTCTGGCCGATGGACGTCGACGCCGTCGCCAATTCGGTCAGGAAGACCGGCCGCTGCGTGATCGTCCACGAAGCGACGCGCACCAGCGGCTTCGGCGCGGAGCTCGCGGCACTCGTCCAGGAGCATTGCTTCTTCAATCTGGAGGCGCCGATCGAGCGCGTCACCGGATGGGACACGCCGTATCCGCACGCGCAGGAGTGGGCCTATTTCCCCGGCCCGGACCGGGTCGGCGCCGCGTTCCGGCGCGTGCTGGAGGTTTAGATGTCAACAGTCAAGATGTTGTTTCCAGGACGAATGAGGCAGACGCATGCATCCTTTCGTCGTCCCCGCGCAGGCGGGGACCCAGTGTCGTTGCGCAGTCGCATTCGAATGTTCGACCCGAGACGCTGGATTCCCGCCTTCGCGGGAATGACGAGTGTTTTGACATGAGCGTCCACGTCGTCAAGGTGCCCGACATCGGCGAAGGCATCGCCGAAGTCGAGGTCGTCGAGTGGTACGTCCAGCCGGGCGATACGATCAAAGCGGATCAGACCGTCGCCGACCTGATGACGGACAAGGCGACCGTCGAGGTGCCGTCGCCGATTTCGGGCCGCGTGGTGTCGCTTGGCGGAAAGGCCGGCGACAAGCTTGCCGTGGGCGCCGAACTGATCCGGCTCGAAACGGATGGGGCAGGTACGGGCGCGGCGGCTACGCCGGCGGCCGGAGCGACGAGTGCTCCGTCTGCGAGGGCAGCCGGGAAGACTGCCGCTGCGCCGGCGACGCCAGTCTCCGAAACGATTACTTCTATCGACAAGCCGCTTGCGTCCCCCTCCGTTCGCCGCCATGCGCGCGAGCTGCAGATCGACTTGACCCGTGTGCGCGGGAGCGGGCCCGGCGGACGGATCGGACACGACGACCTCGTGCGCCATGCGGAAGGCGCCAGCGCAAAACCTGAACGCGCGCCGCGCTACGCCGAGCGCAACGACCAGCACGACGTGGCCGTGATCGGTTTGCGCCGGCAGATCGCGCTGCGCATGCGCGAATCCCTGCGCATCCCGCATTTCACCTACGTCGAGGAAATCGACGTCACCGAGCTCGAGGCGCTGCGCGCGCAGCTCAACGACGAGCACGGCAAGGAGCGGGGACGGCTCACCGTGCTGCCGTTCCTGATGCGCGCCATCGTGCTCGCCATGCCTTCGTTCCCGCAGATGAACGCCCGTTTCGACGACGAGAAGGGCATCGTCACGCGGTATGGCGCCGTGCACATCGGCGTAGCGGCGCAGACGGAGGCCGGGCTCATGGTGCCGGTCGTCCGCCATGCCGAGGCGCGCGACCTGTGGTCCAGCGCCGCCGAAGTGACACGCCTCGCTGAAGCTGCGCGCTCCGGCAAGGCGACGCGCGACGAGCTCTCCGGCTCGACGATCACCATCACGAGCCTCGGTCCCCTCGGCGGCATCGTCACCACGCCGGTGATCAACACACCGGAAGTCGCGATCGTCGGCGTGAACCGCATCGTCGAGCGAGCCGTCATTCGATCCGGGGTGATCGTGCCGCGGAAAATGATGAACCTGTCGTCGTCGTTCGATCACCGGGTCGTCGACGGTCAGCAGGCGGCCGAGTTCGTGCAGGCGCTGCGCCGCTATCTCGAGTGCCCCGCATTGCTGTTCGTGGAGTAGTACCGGACTTCTGTTACTGCCCCATCAGTACAGCCAGATCGCAATGTCGAAGTGCCAAGTTCGGCGGATCTCGATCACGTCGTACTCGCGGGCTAAGGCCGGCGGGAACACCTGATAGGGCTTCTGGCTGTCCACGATGCGTCGTATTGCTTCGTCGATTGCCGCCACGCCGCTGGATCGGACGAAGGTCACCGATTCCACCGAGCCGTCGCTGCGAATGGCCACCGTCACGAGCGGATCGGTGTGAGGCTCCTTCGCCGCTTCGCGGACCATGTCGATCGTCATGTTCACATGGATCTTCCGGGCCCAAGCTTCCGCGTACAGGATGACTTCCGCATTGGGGTCAGTGCGACCGAAGAGCCTGTATCGACGTGCGCTGCTATACGAGTATGGCAGCGAGGGTGACTGGCGCGCTGCCGCCGTTGCAGCTTCACGCCGGGCGGCCTCCTCGTCCAGCTGTCGTCCTATCGCCCGAAGCGCCGCTTCCCGTCTTGCGGCTGCCTCTTGCGCAGCTTCGCCTCGTGCGGCCTCGACCTCTGCGGCCTTGACCCGTGCGGCCTCGACCTCTGCGGCCTTGATCCGTGCGGCCTCGGCTTCTGCGGCCTTGACCCGTGCGGCCTCGGCTTCTGCGGCCTTGACCCGTGCGGCCTCGGCTTCTGCGGCCTTGACCCGTGCGGCCTCGGCTTCTGCGGCCTTGACCCGTGCGGCCTCGGCTTCTGCGGCCTTGACCCGTGCGGCCTCGGCTTCTGCGGCCTTGACCCGTGCGGCCTCGACCTCTGCGGCCTTGACCCGTGCGGCCTCGACCTCTGCGGCCTTGACCCGTGCGGCCTCGAACTCTGCGGCCTTGATCCGTGCGGCCTCGAGCTCTGCGGCCTCCTGCCGTGCCGCCACCTGTCGCGCTGCCTCTTGCAGGTCCGCCGCCTGCCGTTCGGCCTCCAGCCGCGCGTTCTCGGCCCGCGCCGCTTCCTGACGGGCGGCGTCCTGCCGCGCCGCCTCCTGCTGCTCCGCCTGCCGTTGCTCCTCCTGCTTGGAAGGATCGAGCTTCGCCGGTTCAACGCCTCGCTCGTCCTGGTCGATTCGTGCCCGCGCCGCAACGCCAGGATCTCGAAGCGACGGCATCGCGGTCTCCGGAATCGAGACGCTTGGCGCTGCGCCGATGTCGGGCGTTGGCATCGCTGGAATGGCGGGCATGGGCCACGTGGTCTCGTCGGTCCGCGGCAAGGCGATCACGGCCGGCGCGGGGATCGGCGGGGGCGCCGTGTCACCGGGCCGATCAGCGCCCAAAGGCGTTTGCGCAGGTGCCGCACCGGTCGCGGTGTCTGTCCTTGAATTGGCCTCTGCCCTCGTATTGGTTTCCGGCATGATCGCTGCTGCAGTCCGCCGCGGGGTCGGCGCACGGGTCACGGATGGCGTCAGCGCCGGGCCACTGGCAACAGGCTGCTCGACCCATGCCTGCTGCAACGGCTCCGCGACGCGGCGTGGCCGCCGGCTCCGCGCCTGTGACCTGCGGCGAAACGACTACGACGCGCAAATCGGGGGCCTCGATCCGTCGATCCTGCCAGGGGAAGCCGAAGCCCGGAAGCCACCGTCCCTGACCACCGAAGGTCAGGCTCAACAGCAACGTGTGGATCAGCAGCGAGAGCAGCAGCGCATTCGTCAGTCGTTTGTGCTCAGCGCTCATGCGTTGGCTGTCGGCGCGTCGCTGGAACCGGTGGAACTCAAGCGTGCTCCGCCGTCCCGGCGCGCCTGTCGACCTGACACGCCCACCGGCCATGACCTTGCCAAAGCACCTCGGAGACATTCGTGAACCGCATCCGGTCCATTGTCATTGCCACACCCGTCAGACTTCGGGGTCGATTCTCACATGTCCGAACGCCGGCCGCGGCATGCAACCTAAGCGTTCTCATGGCGGCCGGAGCGGCGAGGCGGCGAGACTACACTCGCCATTGGCGCGACGGCGCGGCGGACCGGTCCCTGGGGAACGATTACGTAACCATGCACAAACATACGCCGAGCGCGACAGCAATCGAGTCCGGTCCCCCGCGAGCGGACCGACGCGCTCGCATGCCGGTGCCACCATTGCAAGTGACGCTTCTTTGCACCGACATCGAAGGCAGCACAGTATTGTGGGAGGAGAGTGAAGCGCGGATGTCCCAAGCGCTCGCCATCCACGATGCGCTAGCGCGGAGCGCCGTAGAGTCGCACGGCGGCGCGGTGGTCAAGACGACCGGCGATGGAATCCTTGCCGTCTTCGCGGCCTCGTGCCGCGGACCGCGGCAACGGTGCTGGGGCTCGAGGAAGTACCGGGGAAAGCGATCACGGCGACGCTCGTCGAGCATCTAAAGGACAAACGGCTCTTGCTGGTGATCGACAACTGCGAGCACCTGCTCGACGCGTGCGCGGTGCTTGTCGATTCCCTCGTCGCGCGATGTCCGCACCTCACGATCTTGGCGAGTAGCCGGCGAAGCGCTCGGCATCGGCGGCGAGCACACCTATCGCGTGCCTTCGCTATCGCTGCCCGATCCCAAAGAGCCCCAAACGCCAGCATGCTCGACCCATGGTGCGAGTTCGCCAGGACGTCGAGCGGGTGCTTACGGACTTCCTACGCTCCGCAATCGGCGAGCCGGCTCAGCGCAAGCCGGTCAAGCAGCTTGACGGCGCGTCCTTGCACCTGGATCAGGCCCTCGCGCTGAAATCGCGAAAACAGGCGGCTCACGGTTTCCAGTTTGAGCCCGAGGTAGCTCCCGATCTCCTCGCGCGTCATCCGCAGCACGAACTCGCACGACGAATAGCCGCGCGCGTGATACCGCTGTGACAGGTCGAGCAGGAACACGGCGAGTCTCTGTTCGGCGCGCATGGTCCCCAGCACGAGCATCAGGGCATGCGCGCGCGCACTCTCCTGCGACAGCAACTTGTGCAGGTTGTGGCGGAACGGGTCGCTGAGGCGCGCGAGATTCTCGAGCTGATCGAACGGCAACGGACAAACGTCCATGTCCTCCAGCGCGGTCGCCTGGCACTCGTGAATGTCGGTGCCGACGCCATCGATCCCGATGATATCTCCGACAATGTGGTAGCCGGCGATCTGGTCGTGACCATCTCTGGCGAGCAAGACGGTCTTGCAGGTGCCCGCGCGTATCGCGTAGAGCGCGTTGAATCCGTCTCCGACTCGATAGAGCTGGTCGCCCTTTCGAAACCGGAGTCGCGAGGCCAGGATCTGCTTGATATGCGGTGCCGCGTCCGGCCCGAGGCCGGCGGACAGGCAAAAGTCCGTCCGCGCCCAGGAGGAGCTCCGCACCGAGGCGGGCCTGACCTCTTGCTGCACGTCGCCGATTCCGGCCGCGCCCGCCAACGGAGGGTCATCTGCGTCCGAAGCATTCGCCGAACCGTCAGCCCCGGTCCCGTCCGTGTCGAAAGCGTCGTTCCCGAAGTCGGCCCCGGGCGCCAGCGGCGGGACCTCGTCTTCGACATAAAGACTTACCCAATCGCCGTCTCGTTCGCACGATAGCAGGCGCTTCGCCACGCGCTGCAGGACGTTGTCGCTGCCGGGCAGCCTCAGCCGGTCGTTGATGTTCTTGACCTGATCGACGTCGAACATGAACAGGGCCAGCTGTTTCTGCTGTCGCTTTACCCGGACCAGGGCCTGATTCAGGCGGTCCAGCAGCAACGCGTGTTTGGGTTGACAGGAATGCGTCCCGAAGCGATCCGCGATCGCTCTCAGCCGCGCATTGGATTCCCTGAGATGGGCAATTTGCCGTCGTGCGGCGATCAACTCATGCTGAGTCGACGACAGCGCTTGCCGAACATCTCGCAGTTGCCCCGACGCTTCCAGCGACGGCGGGGACGCGTCACTGACGGCAACGCGTGCCGCGGCGCTGCCCGCGCGCCGATCACCGGCATGCGCGGCGAGGCCATCGCGCCGAGCGTCGATAACGTCCGTCGTCTTCATCGAATTCGTCACCCGGCGGTGTGAAGGGCGCGCACCTGACCATCCGGGTCCCCGTCCCCGGCAAGAAATCAGACTAGACGCGCATGGCCGGACGGCGTCTGTCCGGTACCGCACATAAGCGTCACATCAGCGGATTGTGTTTTCGGCTTGGCAACCTTGGTTGCCGGGTGCTGCCTTGAGCCAGCATCCGAGGACTATGTACGGTTCCGGACAGACTACGCTCGGGCTCCCTTTTATCCTCCGCGGAATCTGCGACGACTCGTTGGATGCTGGATTCGTTCAACACCGCTTGAGGGGGCTTGGATCGGACGGAGACCACAGGAGCGATCGGCACTGCGCATGTTGGCAGAGCGCGGTATGCCCGCGTACCTGCGCTGCGCCGCGCAACGTGGCGCCATTGACACCGATCCCCTGCGATTGCGGCGGGCCCCAAGGGCAGGTAAGTGGCATCGAGCGAGCGCTGGCACCGCGTCATATGACGTGATGGCAGCTGGCATTAGCGATAGTCGCTTGGCCACACGGTTCGGTGGTGTGCCGCGCGGCAAGTGAATCGGAGGGCAACATGGTCAACCTGCTAGACAAGCTTTCCTGGTATGAAACGGATCGAGCGAGTAGTCGGCTGTCTCTGCCAGAACTGGTTGATGTGGAAAACGGCCATGCAGTGCTGGATTTCACCTATCACTATCTGGAGGCTCATTCGCTGCCGCCGACCGATGATAAGGTTCACAATGTGACAGCGACAATCGCCCGATACAAAGGACCTCGAGTTGTTCCACGGACAACCCTTGAATCATTCCTGGCCGGACTGTTTACCATGGAGCGCGCCTAGGGTTGGTGCAGGCACCGCACATAGTCGTCCCGGTGCGTCATCGACAAATCCGGAACGAGCGCTCTCACTCGGAATAATGGTGCTTTGTGCTCCTCCGTTCGCGCAAGCTGGAAGTACTCATCAATGCGCATAGGCCAACGGATGGATTCCCGACTGGTGTGGAGACCGCAAAGCTGGCGGAATGGACGAGCGCGAATTTGCCGAGTTCAACGCGCGGTACTGCGCGGAGTGTCTCTGCGCCGGCGTGGAACCGTTCGCCCCCGCGCTTGGTGACCTCCGGCACGCGCCGACCCACCGTCGTGCGCGGTGGGCGGTGGACGGTCGGGGTTACAAGCGATGCGTTGGACGCAGGGCTTCCTTCGAGGGATTCAATGCCAGAGCGCAAGGGACAGGCCGGGAGCGGATTCCGCCCTCCCGGAATGTCTCGCCTTGGCATGACCACTTTCACCCGAAGCGATCGTACGCGTCGCTCCAAGCGGTCACTCAAGAACGACGTTCAACGCCTTGTCGGTTTCGAACACCCAGACAACCTGGATGGTTGTCTTCGCCATATCCGCGGCGAGAAGGATTGCGCCGTCCGCTCCAGCCGCTCGTGAACCGCAGAGCTGGAAGCGCCCGCACGGCAGCGCCGTGCACCTCGCGACTATTTCTTCGGACTCGGCTCCACCAACATCGCGAGCGCCTGCGCGTAAGTGGCGTACACCTGATCGCCCTTTTTTATCCGTCTGAACTGATCGGGGTCGGCAACCTTCACTTCTACAGTGAGTTGCGGTCCCTGCAGCGTGACAGTCTGCGTTTCGCGGTTGACGGCGATGACATCGGCAACGACGGTGATGCGACGGCCAGCGACGCCGGCCGGCTGCGCTCCCGGCATCGCGCCCACGGCGCTCTTCTCCTCAGTGCGAGTGACGGCCAGGTCGTTGCCCTTCTTCAGTTCGAGCACGAGCGCCTCGTAGTATCTGGTATGGACTTTGTCACCGACATTCAGCTGGTCGAAGTTCTTGACCTCGGGGCCGGCAGTGACGACTACCCAGTTGCCCTTAGGGCCTTTCAGCGTGATGTCGCGCGTAGTCCTGTCGATGGCGATGATCATTGCGGTGACATCGACCGTATGCTCGACGCTGGCCTTGCGCGGTTCACTCTTCGTAACGGTGGTGGTGTTGGTCTGCGCGAGAGCATTGACGGCGAAGGTCGCGGCGATGGCAATAATGATGATTGCGCGTTTCTTCATGGCGGGAGATCCCTTTCGAGTGGGAATCGTGAACGAATCAAAATGTCAGCTGTTGAGGCCCCGACCAGTTATCGCCGAAGGGCTGCTACTCGGGACATCAGGGTAATATGTACTGTACACCGCCCAACGAGCGGGAATCAATTGCACTTGGTGCCGTTGTTCGTCTAGTAGAGGTCGCAGCGTCGAACGGCGAAGATGGTCTTCCCGCGTTGCACGAACTGGATGCGCCCGTTCCCGATTATTCGAGCAGGAAGATTCGGGCGCTGCGGGGCCGCTACAAGCTGAGCCAGGCCGTGCTGGCGTCGGTCCTGAACACCAGCCTCTCCACGGTCAGGCAATGAGAGATCGGCGACAAGCATACGAGCGGTCCGTCGCTGAAGCTGCTCGACCCGTTGGACCGAAAGGGCCTGGGAGCGTTGATTTGAGTCAGCCTGACGCGGAGTTTGCGCGAAGGGGTACTCTCACGGTGGTCCGACGCCATGAACGCATCGATCACCGGAGCGCGCTTCGAACTGGGTCGGATCCTTGCGCGGTGGCACGCGCTGAGCCCAACCGAAAGCGTTCACATCAACCTTGCCGGGCAACAGGCAAACAGTCTGTTGCACGACGGTCACGCCTGGAAAGACTTCACCCGCACGACGTGGGCTGGAACTCGCCGCGCGATGCGTTCGGCCCGTGCGGATGGCGCACCGGGAACCGTCCGCGCGGCCCACCGTCGCTCCACCACCTCGTCGAATCCCTCCGCTACGGATAGTAAATCCAACGCCACGACGCGCCGACCGGAGCACCGTAGCAGGTCTTGAACCGACGGGAGGCGGGGATGGTCAGGGGTCGCTGCGGGACCACGGATGCCCCGGATGCGGGTGTTTGGCGACCTCCGGCACGCGCCGACCCAGGGTCGTGCGCGGCGGGCGGTGGACGGTCGGGGTTACCAAGCGATGACGGCGAGTGGGTGAGCCAGCTCTACGTCGCGCCGGGGCGCACGGGACAGCGCATCGGCCAGCGCCTGCTCGACGTGCTGCTTGAGGAGGCATCCGCCGCGTCGATCGCCGCGTTCAAGCTCTGGACGTTCCAGCGCAACGCCGGCGCGCGCCGCTTCTACGAGCGCAGCGGCTTCGTCAACGTCGAATTCGGCGATGGCGGGTAACGAGGAAAACGAACCGGATGTCCGCTACGAGCGCGCGATCGGCGCCCGGTCAGCGCAGGGGTAGTCGACCGGCGATCGCAGCACCGCCGGGACAGGAGTTCGCTGACGTAGCTCGTGGCACCTCTGCGAATCGGATCTTCCGAGTCACGCGGCCGTCAATTCGCCTATGTAGGACGTTATGCGGTGAATTTTACCGCTTGTCCTACAGAGTTGTCGAAAATCTTTACGTTCGACCAGAGTCCATGACGGCGACATAGAAACAATAGGATGGTAATTCAGCCGCTTGAATCGATAGGCACGACCATTGCTGCAAATATTACGGAGGCTGATTTTCCAGCCCAAGTGTAAGGATCGCATCAGAGGGTATTTCTGTGAGGATCAAAACCTTCGCTGTCGCAGCAGTTCTCGCGTGCGGGTCTTGGTTGTCACCGGCATCGGCGAGCATCATATTTCTGCTTGGCAATAACCCTCAGGCGGATGAGGCCAACATCCTGTTTGGTGCGAAGCAAACCGGCACGACGATTCTTGGCGAGGTCGACCATACGGGCATAGATGCCATCTTTTCCAGTTTGACTGGCGAGACGCTGCTTCAGAACTCGCAGGGTCAAGCGAGCATTTCCAACAATGCCGGAAAGAAGGTTGACCTGACCAGCATGGGTTTCATGCTGGAAGCGGGTTTTGGTTTTCACGACTTCATCATGAATCTCTCGAACGGGCACGGGAATGCAACCGTCACCGTTCAATCGCAAGGCGACACTTTCACATATGCGCTTGGGAATGGTCAGAACTTCCTTACTATCGTTGCGGACGGTGGTGACGTCATGACGGGGATTTCCGTGATGATGGACACAGGTGGCGGGTTCCTGGATTTCAAGCAGCCACGTGTTTCTGGTGTATGCGAATTCGGCGTAACCGGCGGCTGCACGTCTGTAGTGATAGTTCCGGAACCTGGGGCGCTCAGCCTTCTAGGCATCGCATTGGTGGCCTTGGCGGGCATTCGCCTCCGCAGGCCATAGCAGCAGCAATTTGCATACACGAGAACGCCGGTTTTAACCGGCGTTTTTCTTTGGTAATTCCTAAGCTTTCCGGACCAAGATTGGGTTGATTTCCTGGATGCTTAGTCGGTGCATGAGCCTGTAGAGAAGGGGTTGCAGATCTTGGCCACGGTGGTTGAAGCGGTAACAGACCTCGCCCAGGTAAAGATGGAAGTATTGGCGGGGGACACCGCGATAGGGATACAACCAATTCTTGGCGTAACTCCAGAAACCTTCGATGCCATTGATGTGGTCACGCCCGACCGGCCGGCCCTTCTGTCGTCGGCGATCAGCGCCGCATCGAGCAGCGTCTTCCCGAATCCCTTGATGCCGATGGCAATGAACTTGTCGTCCCGGCCGGGTGTTAGGAAGCTATCGATTTCCGGCGTTCGATGGAGCAGGGATTCGTCGAAATCCTCCGCGACGCGGATGTCGTCGGCGTCCACGGTCCACGCTCGCAAGGAGCCTGCCGGCTAGTAGTGGTCGCAGGCCGCAAGGATAGTTCCTTCGATCATAGGCGTCCGGTCGCGCGTCCCGAGTGACCTACTCGGATGTGCAATCGGCCTTAGCGAGACCGAGACGTGGATCCGTTGCGCAGTCAGTCGCCGATGGCATAGCGCTCGAGCTTCGCGCGCAACTCCGGCGGGAACGGCACCGGCCGGTGCGCATCGAGCGACGCCAGCACCACAATCAGCGTAGCACGCACCCGCACGTCCTCCCCCGCCCTCGCTTCGACGGCGAGGGTGAGCGAGGTCGTGCCGATTCGCTTGACGGCGAGCCGGAATCGGAGCGTGTCACCGATCTTGCTGGGTGACAAGAAATCGCACTCGATGTGGGCCATCGGGACCCCGAGACGGTCGACGGCATGGAAGTTGGCGAAATCGACGTCGAGGCCGTGATTGAACCAATCCTCGACCAGCTCGTTGAACAGAACGAAATACTGCGGGTAGAAGACGATGCCCGCCGGATCGCAGTGATGGAAGCGGATCAGCTTGTCGGTATCGAACGGCGCGGGTGCGGTCATCTCTGCATGGCTCCGGATCGTGGCGCACGGGGCGGTGTCAGGCGGTGACCCGGTCGACGAACCGCGTGATGGCTTCGAGCACAGCCTCGGGCTGGTCGCGGTGCGGAGAATGCCGGCAGTCCTCGAGTTCCAGCAGCTCGACATCGGGTGTCTGCGCGCCGATGCGCCGCATCTGTTCCATCGTCCCATACTCGTCGTCCTCGCCCTGGATGGCGAGCACGGGACAGGTGATGCGCGACAAGTACTCCTCGATGTTCCAGGCGCGAAAATCCGGATCGAGCCAGATCCGATTCCAGCCCCAGAACGTGGAATCGACGTCGACATGGTAACGCGCAAGTTTCGCCCGCATGTCGGTCGTCTCGTAGGCGGTCTTCGCCGCAGCGATGCTGGCAACCGAGATGTCTTCGACCAGCACGTGCGCCGCGAGCGTAATGACGCCGACTACCGGCCGCAATCCCGAACCGGCATAGATCAGCGCAATCGACCCGCCGTCGCTGTGGCCGACGAGGATCGGTCGCTCGATCGCGAGTCGGTCGAGCAGCTCGGGCAATGCATGCAGCGCCTCGTCATGCAGGTAACGGACTTCGCGCGCCGCAGCGAGCGGATCCGAGTTGCCATTGCCGTAGCGCGAGTAGACGACCGCATTGCAGCCAGTCGCGTGCGCGACGCGGCTCGGGAAGTCGCGCCACATCGCGATCGACCCCAGTCCTTCGTGCAGCAGCACGAGCGTCGGCCGCACGCCGCCCGCGATCTCGATGCGCTCGACCTCGATCCGGTGCCCGCAGACGTCGATCAACGGCATTCAGACACCCAAGTGCTTGTGCAACAGCTCCGGTTGTGCGAGCAGCGTCGCGCTGTCGCCCTCGAACACGACGCGCCCCTTGACGAGGATCACGTTGCGGTTGGTGATGCTCGTCACCGCGGAGTGGTTCTTGTCGACGATCACCGTGGCGATGCCGTGCCGGCGAATCTCGCCGATGATGCGCCAGATCTCCTTCGCGATCTGCGGCGCGAGACCCTCGGTCGCCTCGTCCAGAATGAGGAGATCGGGATTGGTCATCAGCGCGCGGCCGATCGTCAGCATCTGCTGCTCGCCGCCGGAGAGCTTCCACCCGCCATGCTCCAACCGTTCCGCCAGTCGCGGAAACGTCGTCAGCACCCGCTCGTAGGTCCAGTCGCGGCGGCCGTCCGACCCGGCGCGCGCGGCCATCACGAGGTTCTCGTGCACGGTGAGATTCGGGAAGATGCCACGACCTTCCGGCACGTACGCGATGCCCTGCCGCGCGACGAGAAACGGCTCGGCACCGGTCATCGGCGTGCCGCAGACCCAGACCTCGCCGTGACGGGGCTTGACGATCCCCAGCATGCTGCGGATCAGCGTGCTCTTGCCCATGCCGTTCCTACCCATCAACCCCACCGTCTCACCGCGATCGATGCGAAAGTCGATGCCGTGCAGGATGTGGCTCGCACCGTAATACGTGTGCAGCTCGCGCGCTTCGAGCAGTGCGTCGCTCATGGCAATGGCCTCCCCGGCGTTGCGCTCATGCGGGCTCGGCCTCCGTGTCTTCACCCAGATATGCGGCGCGCACCGCCGGACTCGCACGAATCTGCGCCGGCGGCCCGCTTTCCAGCACCTGGCCGGTCACCATCACGGTGATCGTGTCCGCCACGGCGAACACGGCGTCCATGTCGTGCTCGACCAGCAGGATTGCGTGGTCCGGAGCGATCTTCTTCAGCAGCTCGACCATCCGCCCCGCTTCCTCCGCCCCCATGCCGGCGAGGGGTTCGTCGAGCAGCAACACTTCGGGCGCCGTGGCGAGCACCATTGCGATCTCGAGCTGGCGCTGCTCGCCGTGCGACAGCGCCGAAGCCACGCGATCGCTGCGCTGCGAAAGTCCCGCCGCGTCGAGCGCCCGCCGCGCGGCGTCGCTGACGGGCGCGTACCGCTGCGCGTCGGCAACGATGTGCAATGCGCGCGGGGCGCGCGACTGTGCGGCCAGGCGGCAGTTCTCGAATGCGGTGAAGGCCGGGAAGATGTTGGTCTTCTGGTAGCTGCGGCCGATGCCGATCCGCGACCGGCGGTCGGGCGCAAGGCGGGTGATGTCCTCGCCCTTGTAATGGATGCGGCCGCCCGATGCGGGCAGGTCGCCCGAGAGCAGGTTGATGAGCGTCGTCTTGCCGGCACCGTTGGGGCCGAGCACGGCGTGCAGCTTGCCACTATGGAGCTGGATCGCGACATCGTTCACCGCCATCAACCCGCCGAAACGGCGGGACAGGCCGTGCGTCGCAACGATCGCATCACTCGTCATCGGGCTCGCCCACAAGCTTGCGCTGGAAGCGGCTCGCCACGCTCGCGAGGCCCCCGGGGAGGAAGATCACCAGCGCGATGATCGTTCCGCCGAGCAACAACTGCCAATGCGTTGTCACCGACGAGAACAGTTCCTGCAGCGCGACAAACGCGAACGCTCCGACCACGGCGCCGTAGAGGCTGCCCAACCCCCCCAGGATCAGCATCAGCAGCACGTTGCCCGACTGGTGCCACGACAGGAGCTCGGGGTTGACGAACCCGAATTGCAGCGCCGAGAGATATCCGGCGAGTCCGGCCAGCGCGCCGGCGATGCCGAAGCTTGCGAGCTTGTAGCGATAGACGGGGAATCCGAGCGAGCGCATCCGGTGCTCGTTGCTGCGAATCCCCTGCAGCGCGCGCCCGAACGGCGAGCGCAGCAGCATGCGCAGGAAGAGGAACACGGCGAGCAGCGCGACGAACACGAAATAGTAGACATGCGTGGCGTTGGCGAGATCGAACGGGGTCACGCCGCCGATCGTCGCGACCGGCTTGAAGTTCATGCTGATGCCGTCGGATCCACGGCCGAACTTCGTGTCGTGAAACACGAAATAGAACATCTGCGCGAACGCCAGCGTGACCATGATGAAATAGATGCCCTTTACCCGGACGACGAGCGCACCGACGGCGAGGGCCGCGAGTCCGGCGAAGGCGACCGCCGCCGGCAGCGTCAGCCACAGATTGGCTGGCTCGTACTTCGGAGCGAGCAGGCCGAGCGTGTAGGCGCCGACACCGAAGAACGCCGCGTGGCCGAACGACACGAGCCCCGTGTAGCCCACCAGCAAGTCGAGCGAAAGAGCGAAGATCGCGAGAACCATCACCTTGGTGACCAACTCGGTGTAGAACGTCGCGCCGGCAAACGGAAACAGCGCGAGCAGCATCAACGCCGCAACCAATGCGATCTTCTTCCGCTTCAAACGCAGACTCCCGGCGTCGGCCCGCGCGCGGCAGAAAAAGGGGCGGCGCTGCTACACACGACGGAACAATCCCTCGGGCCGCCACAGCAGGATTGCGGCCATCAACAGATAGACGGTGACGCCCGCGGCTTCGGGGATCAGCACCTTGCCGAACGTGTCGGCGAGGCCGATCAGCAGCGCCGCCACGAGCGCACCCCAGATCGAGCCGATGCCACCGATGACGACGACCACGAAACAGATGATCAGCACGCCGGTGCCCATTCCGGGATACACCGACGACACCGGCGCCGCGAGCATCCCGGCGAAGGCCGCAAGCGCAACGCCGAGCGCGAATACCAGCCGGTAGACGAGGTTGATGTTGAGGCCCAGCGACTGCACCATCTCGCGGTTCGAGGCGCCGGCACGGATCATCATGCCCACGCGCGTCTTCGCGATCAGCAGGTAAAGCAGTACCGCGAGCACAATGCATACGCCGGACATGAACAGGCGGTAAACCGGGTACGAGAGCGTGGCGGTCAACGGGATCGACCAGTTGAAGATCGCCGGCACCGCGACGCCGTGGACGTCGTTGCCGACGATCAAGCTGCGCAGTTCCTCGAACACGAGGATGAGCCCGTAGGTCAGCAGCACCTGCTCAAGGTGGTCGCGCTTGTACAGATGCGAGAACAGCGCCCACTCGAGGAACACGCCGAGGAGCACCGAGAGCACGATGCCGAGCACGATCGCAACGAACAGGCTACCCGTCAGCGATGCAAGCGAGAACGCCATGTACGCGCCGATCATGTAGAAGCTGCCATGGGCGAGGTTGATGATGCCCATGATGCCGAAGATCAGCGTAAGGCCGGAGGCGACGAGGAACAGGAGCAGCCCGTACTGGAGGCCGTTCAGGAGCTGGATCAGGAACGAGTAGAAATCCATCGGGCGGCGCCGGCGGCATTCACAAAAAATACGCGCGGGCAGGCATGTCGCCTGCTCGCGCGAGAGTCTACTACGTGGAACCTCTAAACAGGTCCCACGTGGTTGCGCTGCACCGCCAAATGCGGATGAATGCGAGCCGCGCGATCTGGCCGGAGGGTTCCCTGCGTCAGAGCTTGCAGCCGCGCGGCGGATCGGTCAGGTTCTTGACCGCGACGCCAACCACCTTGTTTTCCTTGCCCTCGACCTTGCGCAGGTAGATGTCGTGGATCGGGTTGTGACCCTTGTTCAGCGCCAGTGACCCGCGCGGGCTGTCGATCTTCGCTCCCTCCATCGCCTTCACGAGTTCGGCGCGCTTCGACGTGTCGCCCTTCACCGCGTTCATCCCGACGATGAGAAGCTGCGCCGCGTCGTATCCGCCTACCGCGTAGACGTCCGGCTCGCTCTTGTACGCCTTCATGTATGCGGCGCGGAACGCATTGTTCTTCGGGTTGATAAGGCCGTCCCCGTAGTGCAGCGTGGTCAGCAGCCCCTGCGCCGACTCGCCCTGCGCTTCGAGCGTGCCGTCGGTGAGGAAGCCGGGCCCGACCAGCGGGATCGTCTTCCCGAGCCCGGCCGCCGCGTAGTCCTTGACGAACTTGACCGCGCCGCCGCCAGCGAAGAACGCATAGACAACGTCCGGCTTCAGGCCAGCGATCTCGGTCAGTAGCGGCTGGAACTCGACCTGCGGGAACGGCAGGAACAGCTCCTTCACGACCTTGCCGCCGCCGGCTTCGAACGATTCCTTGAAGCCGCCGGTCGATTCCTCACCCGCCGCATACTTCCAGGTGATCGTGACCGCGGTCTTCTTCTTCTGCTCGGCCATCACCTTGCCCATCGCGATGCCCAGCTGGGAATTCGAGAACGACGTGCGAAAGATGCTGGCGGCGCACAGCGGCCCCGTGATCTCGTCGGCGCCGGCGTTGGGGATGATCAGCAGCGTGTTGTTGTCGCGGGCAAGCTTCGCCATCGCGAGGGCCACGCCCGAGTGCACGGTGCCGACGAGCACGTCGACGTTATCGCGCTTGATCAGCTTGTTCGCGTTATCCGGGGCCTTCGCCGGATCGGACTCGTCGTCGACGACGAAGTACTCGACCTCGCGGCCACCCAGCTTGCCGCCGTTCTCCTCGATCGCCAGCTTGAACGCGTTGGTAATCGAATTGCCGAGCGCCGCATAAGTGCCCGTGTACGGCAGCATCAGGCCGATCTTGACCTTGCCTTGCGCCAGCGCGGGAGCCGCGGGCAGCAAGGTGCCGACTGCCAACGCGGCCGCCGCAACGACGCCCATGCGGCGCATGAACTCCAGAGTTACTCTCATGATCATCCCCTCCTGTGGCTTACGGTTGCCTCATCGGGGCCGCGCGCGATGCGCGCGTCCCCGTTCGAAACTCACGCTGCCTTCGCGCGCAGCTTGAAGCGCTGGATCTTGCCCGTTGCGGTCTTCGGCAACTCGTCGATGAACTCGATCCAGCGCGGATATTTGTAGGGCGCGAGCTGCGACTTCACGTGCTGCCGCAGTTCCTCGGCCAGCGCGTCGGACCCCTGCTGGCCGCTCTTGAGCACGACGTACGCCACCGGTTTAACCAGCCGCTCCTCGTCCTCCTTGCCGATCACGGCGGCTTCCAGCACCGCCGGATGCGTGATCAGTGCCGACTCGACCTCGATCGGCGACACGTAGATGCCGCTGACCTTCAGCATGTCGTCGCTGCGGCCCGAGTAGATGTAGAACCCCTGCGCATCGACGGAGTATTTGTCGCCGCTTCGGGTCCATGGGCCCTGGAACGTGCTGCGGCTCTTTTCGCGATTGTTCCAGTATGCCATCGCCGCGGTTGGCCCGCAGATCTGCAGCTCGCCGACATCGCCCGGCGCGACCGGCGCGCCGTCGTCGCCGAGGATCCGCAGCTCGTAGCCGGGCACCGGTGTCCCGCTCGTGCCGTAACGAACGCCCCCTGCGCGGTTGGACAGGAAGATATGCAACATCTCGGTCGAGCCGAGCCCGTCGAGGATCTCGACGCCGAAATGCTCGGTCCAGCGGCGGCCGATGTCCGCCGGCAGCGCCTCGCCTGCCGACGTGCAGCGGCGCAGCTTCAACTCGCCGCGGGCGGGCAGGTCGGAACTCGCGAGCAGCGCCGCAAACAGCGTCGGTACACCGTAGAAGATCGTCGGCTGGTACTTGCGCAGCCGGGCGAACACGGCCTGGGGTGTCGGTCGCTCGGCCATCAGTACCGTGGTCGCCCCCACCGCCAGCGGAAACGTGAGGCCGTTGCCGAGTCCATAGGCGAAGAAGAGCTTCGCCGCCGAGAACACGAGGTCATCCTCGCGTATCCCAAGAATCGGCTTCGCATAGAGTTCGGCGGTCTGGATCAGGCTGGATTGGGCGTGCACCGTGCCCTTCGGCGCCCCGGTCGAACCCGACGAGTAGAGCCAGAAGCAGGCATCATCGCAAGTCGTGTTGGCCGGCGCGAAGGTCTTGCCGGCGGCGGCGGTCAGCTTGGCGAGCGATTGGTGGGGGCCGGGATCCCCGCCGGCGACGATCACGTGTTTCAAGTCCGGCAGTGAGCCGAGCAGCGGAGCGAACGCTGGCAGCAGCGGCGCCGACACGATCAGGGCCCGGGCGCGGCTGTCGCGCAGCATGTAGTCGTAGTCCTTCGTCGTCAGCAGCGTGTTGCCGGCGACCGGAACGATGCCGGCCTTGATGCTGCCCAGGAACGCGGCGGGGAAGTCGATCGTGTCCAGAAGACACAGCAGCACGCGCTGCTCCGGCTGCAGACCGAGGCGGAGGAGCGCGTTTGCACAGCGATTCACCCGGTCCGCGAGCTCGCCGTACGTGTGCTCGCCGCCATCGTCGATGTACGCGACCTTCCCCGCGCGACCGGCGGCGAGATTACGCTCGATCAGGTCGTGGGCGGCGTTGTAGTCGCGCGGAATCTCGACTCGCGGGGGACTCACGCGATGGTCAGCCGTGCTGAGTGCCGGCATGGGTTCTCCTCCTGCTGCTGCGTAGCGCGCTCGTCGTTCGAACGTGTCAGCGCGGTCATGCCTTGGTGAATTCGATGGCGCCCTGCGGCAGCAGATACAGCACCAGCGCCTTGCCGCCAGCGACCGTCGGCACGTGCGCGGTCCCCGGTCCGTATACTAGCCACCCCGCACCGTGACCGTCGAATTCCGCCGCGCCCTGCAGGGGCATGATCAGGTCGATCTCGCCGTTCGGGTGGCGGTGGTGGCCACCAGCGACATTCTCCATCTCCACGACGTCGACTGAGAAGCCGTGCGTGATCTCGCCAGGCTTCACGACGCGCCCATACTTGATGCCGGCGTGCTCGCGATTGCACATCCATCCGGCGACGATGCCGGCGTGGCAAGCGTCCTGCACCGCGCGGAAAACATCGCTGCCGACGGGAAACTGCCGGTTCAGATCCGCTTCGAGCGTGCCGTCGAGGGGCCGTCCCCCGATGCGGTCGGTGATCGTTGCCATCAGGCTCGTGAATTCGTCTGGGGTCATCGCAAGCTCCGGTGGCATCTGGCTCCAGGTCGGGAGGGTCGACCAAGGCCACGGCACTTTAGATCATGCTGCCGAAGGCGTCAAGCACAATACAGCATATCCCCGACTAAGACTCGCCGACGCCGGGCCTGCGGGCGTCGGGGCAGGATGGACCCGTAGAGCTGGCGTCCCCTTGCCATCCGTTGCGTTTCCGGCCCTGACATAAAGTGCTTGACGGCGGCGAAGATCATGCATTATATTTCCAGCTTGCTGACTTCGCTCAATCATCGGATACGTGATCATGGCCGCCGCGGAACCCCGGGAAGCAAGCATTCCGCACGTCCCCGCGCAGGATGCGGACGACGCCGAATTTCTGGCCGCGATGGGCCGGCATGTGCGCGAGGCGCGCGAGCGCCGCGGCATGGCGCGCAAGGTGCTGTCCCAGAACGCGGGGGTCTCCGAGCGCTACCTGGCGCAGCTCGAGGGCGGCGATGGCAACGCCTCCGTGCTCCTGCTGCGCAGCGTCGCGCGAGCGCTCGCGATGCCGCTCACCGATCTCGTCGATCCGCGCGAGAATTCGGTCGAGCAGCGGCTTATTCGTCGCTTTCTCGAACGCCTGCCGGAGCATCGTCTCGAGGATGTGGTGTTCCGGTTGATGCGCGATTTCGGCCACGAGGAGGCTGCGCGCAAGAAGCGCATCGCGCTCGTGGGCCTGCGCGGCGCCGGCAAGACGACGCTCGGCACGGCGCTGGCGAAGGACCTCGGGTTTCCATTCGTCGAGCTCGACCGCGAGATCGAGCGCGAGGCCGGCATCACGCTCTCCGAAGTGTTCCTGCTCTACGGCCAGACGGGATATCGGCGGATCGAGCGCCGCTGTCTCGAGCGGATGATCGAGACCCACGGCGAGATGGTGATGACGGTCGGCGGCGGCATCGTGTCCGAGTCGGAAACGTTCAACCTGCTGCTTCTCAACTGTTTCACGGTCTGGGTCAGGGCCGCGCCGGACGAGCACATGGCGCGCGTCGTCGCGCAGGGCGACTTCCGGCCGATGCAGGGCAATGCGGAGGCGATGGAGGATCTGTCCCGGATCCTCGAGGCCCGCGAGCCGCTGTACCGGAAGGCGGACGTGACGCTCGATACCACCGGAGAGCGGCCCGAGCAGAGTCTCTCCAAGCTGCGTCAAGCGGTCGAAGCCTGACGCCATCGAAGGTCAACGAGGAGAAGTCATGGCACAAGCGGCCGCCGCACTTCCGCGTGACACGCGGGAAGCGCCCTACGTCACGTACGATACGCAGCCCGACCGGTATGCGCACTGGAAGCTGTCGTTCGACGGCCCCATCGCGACGCTCTCCCTCGACATCGACGAGGATCGCGGGATCAAGCCGGGGTACAAGCTGAAACTCAACTCCTACGATCTCGGCGTCGACATCGAATTGCACGACGCGCTGCAGCGGATCCGCTTCGAGCACCCCGAGGTGAGGAGTGTCGTCGTCACGAGCGGGAAGGACCGGATCTTCTGCTCGGGCGCCAACATCTTCATGCTCGGTGTCTCGACGCATGCGTGGAAGGTCAACTTCTGCAAGTTCACCAACGAGACGCGCAACGGCATCGAGGATTCGAGCCGGCACTCCGGCCTCAAGTTCGTCGCCGCGTGCAACGGCACGACCGCCGGCGGCGGCTACGAGCTGGCACTCGCCTGCGACGAGATCCTCCTCATCGACGACCGCTCCTCCGCGGTGAGTCTGCCCGAAGTGCCGCTGCTCGGCGTGCTGCCCGGCACCGGCGGGCTCACGCGCGTGACCGACAAGCGCAAGGTCCGCCGCGATCGCGCCGACATCTTCTGCACGCTGGTCGAGGGGGTCCGCGCGCAGCGGGCGAAGGAGTGGCGCCTCATCGACGATTCCGCGAAGCCGCAGCAGTTCGCGCAAAAGGTCCGCGAGCGAGCGAGCGCGCTGGCGGCGAAAAGCGACCGGCCCACCGACGCCACGGGGGTCGTGCTGACGCCCCTTCGTCGCACGATCGACGCCACCGGCATCCATTACGGACACGTCGACGTCCGCATCGACCGTCGCGCGCGCCACGCGACGATCACGGTGTCCGCGCCGGCTGCGCCGCCGCCGAACGATCTCGCCAGCATCCTTGGGGAAGGCGCCGCATGGTGGCCGCTCGCGATGGCGCGCGAGCTCGACGACGCGATCCTGCTCCTGCGCACCAACGAGCTCGAGATCGGCACGTGGATCCTCAAGTCCGCCGGCAATGCCGCCCACGTGCTGGCCGCCGACGAAGCGCTGCAGCGCCACGCGGCGAACTGGTTCGTCCGCGAGACCATCGGCATGCTGCGGCGGACGCTGGCGCGCCTCGATGTGACCTCGCGCACGCTCTACGCGCTGATCGAGCCGGGCTCGTGCTTCGCCGGCACGCTCTTCGAACTCGCGCTCGCCGCCGACCGCAGCTACATGCTGGCGCTGTCGGACGACGAACCGACAGCGCCGAAGCTCGGGCTCTCGGAGATGAACTTCGGTGCGTATCCGATGGTCAACGGGCTCACCCGGATCGCGACGCGGTTCTGCGAGGAGGCGGAACCGATCGCCGCCGCGAAGGCGACCGCCGGCCGCACGCTCGGTGCGCAGGAGGCGCTCGAACTTGGACTCGTCACTGCCGCGCCCGACGACCTCGACTGGGTCGACGAAATCCGCATCGCGCTCGAAGAACGTGCCAGCCTGTCGCCCGACGCGTTGACCGGCATGGAGGCGAACCTGCGCTTCGCGGGCGTCGAGACGATGGAGACGCGCGTGTTCGGCCGCCTCACCGCGTGGCAGAACTGGATCTTCATCCGCCCGAACGCCGTCGGCGAGGCCGGTGCGCTGAAGGTCTTTGGCACCGGCAACAAGGCTAGATTCGACTGGAACCGCGTCTGAGGGACCGATGCAAAGCTACTGCGCGCCCCGTCTGCGTTGTTGTGTGCTCGCTCGGCGCTCGCCGTACGTCCGTGTACTGTCTCGCGCCTCGCTGCGCGCCGCCTAGCAGCCGGGGCTGCTCACTACGCTTTTCATCGGTCCGTACCCCGTTTTTACGACCTCAGGGCAACCATCCGGAGCATTCATGAGCATCGACTACAGCGAGAAGATCCCCAACAACGTGGAGCTCGCGAGCAACAAGACCCTGCAGCGCGCCCTCGAGCATTGGCAGCCCGAATTCCTGCACTGGTGGGCCGACATGGGACCGGAGGGGACGAGCACCGCCGACGTTTACCTGCGCACCGCGATCAGCGTGGAGCCGAAGGGCTGGGCGCACTTCGATTACGTCAAGATGCCCGACTATCGCTGGGGCATCTTTCTCACGCCGGCCGAGGCCGGCCGCACCGTGAATTTCGGCGCGCACAAGGGCGAGCCCGCGTGGCAGGAAGTCCCCGGCGAATACCGATCCAACCTGCGCCGGCTGATCGTCACGCAAGGCGACACCGAGCCTGCCTCGGTCGAGCAGCAGCGTCATCTCGGCCTCACCTGCCCCTCGCTTTATGACCTGCGCAACCTGTTCCAGGTCAATGTCGAGGAAGGCCGCCACCTGTGGGCAATGGTCTACCTGCTGCAAGCGTATTTCGGCCGCGACGGCCGCGAGGAGGCCGAAGCGCTGCTCGAACGGCGCTCCGGCGACGCCGACAATCCGCGCATCCTCGGTGCGTTCAACGAAAAGACGCCCGACTGGCTGGCGTTCTTCATGTTCACGTATTTCACCGACCGCGACGGCAAGTACCAGCTCTGCTCGCTCGCCGAGTCCGGTTTCGATCCGCTCGCGCGTACCTGCCGCTTCATGCTGACCGAGGAAGCGCATCACATGTTCGTCGGCGAGTCCGGTGTGGGCCGCATCATCCAGCGCACCTGCGAGGCGATGGTCCAGCACAAGATCGACGATCCGGCGAAAATCCGCGCGCTCGGGTTGATCGACCTGCCGACGATTCAGCGCTACCTCAACTTCCACTTCAGCGTGACGATGGATCTCTTCGGCGCCGACGTCTCGTCGAATGCCGCGACGTTCTACTCCACGGGCCTGAAGGGCCGCTTCGAGGAAACCAGGATCGGCGACGACCACTTGTTGACCGATGCGACTTACCCGGTGCTGGAAGTGCGCGAGGGGAGGCTCGTCACCACGCAGGCGCCGGCGCTCAACGCGCTGAACGAAAAGCTGCGCGATGATTACGTCAAGGATGCCGTCGCCGGCATCGAGCGGTGGAACAAGATCATCGAAAAGAGCGGCGTCGCGTTCCGGCTGAAGGCCCCGCACAAGGCGTTCAACCGCAAGATCGGCCCGCTGTCGGCGGTCCGTGTGGATCCCGACGGCAACGTCGTGACCGAGGCCGACTGGACGCATAAGCATCTGCACTGGCTTCCGTCCGAAGCGGATCGCGCGTTCGTCGCCTCGCTGATGGGGCGGGTGGCCGAGCCCGGACGCTTCGCCAACTGGATCGCGGCGCCAGCGCGCGGCATCAACAACCAGCCGCCGGAATTCGAGTACGTCAGGTTCAACTGAGAAGCGAAAGGGTCAGACACGACTTTCCGTTGGTTACCGCGCGTTCCCGAATCTGATCAAGGACAAAAGTCGTGTCTGACCCTACTTTCGCCGTGTTGCGCCAGCACCTGATCGACCCGGAGATCTGCATCCGCTGCAACACGTGCGAGGAAACCTGCCCGGTCGACGCGGTCACGCATGACGCGCGCAACTACGTCGTCGATCCGGCGAAGTGCAACTACTGCAACGAATGCATCGCGCCCTGCCCGACCGGCGCCATTGACAACTGGCGACAGGTCGACCGCGCAAAGCCGTACACGCTCGCCGAGCAGTTCGGATGGGACACGTTGCCGTCGCAGACGGCGCTCGATGCCGGCGCCGCGACGGAGCTTCCGACCGATGTCGTGCGGATCACGTCGGTCGCAACCTCCGGCCAGGGCGGCGAGGCCCGCCCGCCATGGTCGGCCGCGCACCCCTACGTCAACCTCTATTCGATCGAGAAGCCGGCGATTGCGACCGTCAGCGGCAATTTCCGCCTGACCGCCGACGATGCGACGAGCGACATCCGGCACATCGTCCTCGATTTCGGCGGCGCCGCCTTCCCGGTGCTGGAGGGACAGACGATCGGAATCCTTCCACCCGGCGTCGATGCGACGGGCAGGGCGCACCACGTGCGCCTGTATTCGGTCGCGAGCCCGCGCGACGGCGAGCGGCCGCGCTACAACAATCTGTCGCTCACCGTGAAGCGCGTCACCGAGGACCACGACGGGAAGCCCGTTGCCGGGGTCGCCTCGAACTACCTGTGCGACCTGCAGAAGGGCGAGCAGGTCCGCGTGGTCGGCCCCTACGGCACGACGTTCCTGATGCCCAATCATCCGGGGGCGAGCCTGCTCATGGTCTGCACCGGCACCGGCTCGGCGCCGATGCGCGCGATGACCGAGCGCCGCCGCCGGCGTATCGCGCTGAAGGAAGGCGGCGAGCTGGCGCTGTTCTTCGGTGCACGCTCGGAAGGCGAGCTGCCGTACTTCGGCCCGCTGCTGAAACTGCCGAAGGATTTCATCGACATCAATTTTGCGTTCTCGCGCGTTCCCCGGGAGCCCAAACGCTACGTGCAGGATCGCATCCGCGAGCGCGCCGCCGACGTGGCACGGCTCCTTGCCGATGCGAACTGCTACGTCTACATCTGCGGTTTGAAGGGCATGGAGCAGGGTGTCGACGAGGCGTTTCGCGACGCGTGCCGGGAGCATGGCAAGAATTGGGATGCTCTCCTCCCGGAGCTCCGCGCGAACGGGCGCTATCACGTCGAGACCTACTGACGCGATGAGTACGCACGGAGGACGTGCCGTGAGGCCGCTCGTGGCCAACACCTCCGGCCGGGCGCCAGCCCGTGCGCGGCCCGCGCAACGACCGCCCGCGCCGCATCCGGCCGCGGCCGCCGCGATCCGGACGTTGAAGGACGAGCATCTTGCGATCGCGTCGGTCCTCTTCGGCCTTCGTCTCGCGGTTCGGCGACTCGCCACGGACGGCACGGCGGAGGACCTCGCGCTCATCGGCGCGATGCTCGACTATGTGGTGGCGTTTCCAGAGCGGCTGCACCACCCGAAGGAGAGCCGACACCTGTTCAGGGCGCTGGCGGCACGTTGCCCGCGGGCCCGGGCGCTGATCAACGAGCTCGAAGCCGAGCACGTGCGCGGCGCTGCGCTGATCGATTCGCTACAAACGAAGCTCGATGCGTACCGGCGCGGCCGCACGGCGCGCGACGCGCTCATGCAAGCGGTCGACGACTACGCGGAATTCCATTGGCGGCACATGGCAAAGGAGGAAGAGTCACTCCTCCCGCTCGCGCAGCGGCACCTGACGGCCGCCGACTGGGAGCGCATCGATACCGCTTTTCGCGCCAATGACAATCCGCTCGCCGGTCTCCGGCCGAAGGCGCACGTGGAGTCGCTGTACCGCCGGATCCTCAGCCTCACACCGACGGCGCGTGGCACGCGGGTCCGTGGGGTGCGCGGCGCGAGCACGTAGCCCGCGCCCGTCCTGCCGTTTTCGCCATGCCCGTGGAATACGGCACCGTCAAGGCAATCCACATCGGCGCGGCGGCGCTGTCGATCACGCTGTTCGCTGTCCGCGGCGTGTGGATGCTGGGGTCGCCGGAGCGCCTGCGCCAGCGGTGGGTCAGGATCGTCCCGCACGTAATCGACACCGTGCTGCTCGCCTCGGCGCTCCTGCTCGTCTGGCAGCTCGGCGCCGGCGCCACCCGCGGCGGCTGGCTCGCCGCCAAGATCATGGCGCTCGCCGCCTACATCGGGTTCGGTACCGTCGCGCTGAAACGCGGTCGGACACGCAGTATCCGGCTCGTCGCCTTCGCCGTGTCCCTCGCGACGTTCGCCTACATCGTGTCGGTGGCGCTGACCAGGTCGCCGTGGGGCTTCCTTGCATCGCTATAATCGGCGGCGCAGGCACAATTCGTTCCCCGATGGCCAACGATTCGCTCACCGTTCACACCGCCCCGTCGTTCGACGATCCGCTCGGCATGCTTTCGGCGTGCCATGGCCGCATCGAGCGCCAGCTGGCGACACTCGAGCGCCTGCAGCGCCATCTGCCCGAGCATGGCTGCGACGCCGACGCGCGCGCAGCGGCGCGCGCCATCCTCAGGTACTTCGACACGGCGGCGCCGAACCATCACGCCGACGAGGAAGCGAGCCTGTTCCCGCGGCTGCAACAGAAAGCGCCGGAGCGGGCCAACATGCTGATCGCCGACCTCGAGCGCGAGCACGCCGCTCTCGCCGTACACTGGCGCCGCCTGCGGCCGAGACTGGCCGGCATCGTCGCCGGCGCGCGCGCCGACCTCTCGCCGCGGCAGGTAGGAGAGATCCGCGCGGCGTATACCGCGCACATCGCCCGCGAGGAGAGCGAGCTCCTTCCGCTCGCCGAGGCAACGCTCGATACGCTGGCACTCGCCGAAATCGGCAGCGAAATGGCGGCGCGACGCAGCATCGAGGCCGGAACGCCGAAGTTCCCTGCCGACTGACGCGCGGATGCAGACCGGTCGAGCGCTCCACCGCCGAAGCACGTCGGGGCGGTTGGTGCCCGCCGTGATGTTCATTCCTCAGTCGAAGGACGCAACGCACTCCGCGACATGCCGGCACCGCCGAATTCTGCAATAATGGCTTGGCGGACCGGGATACGCCCGGGACCGCGGAGAAAGATGGCGAAGCTTCTGCGGATCGTCGTCATCGTGGCGCTCGGCTGGGCGCTCACCGAGGCGATGGCTGCGTCCAAGGCGGTGATCGTGATGCCGCTGACGGGCGCGATCGGTCCCGCGACCGCGGATTACGTTGTGCGCGGTCTTGCGCGCGCCGAGCAGGAGGGCGCGCAGCTCGTCGTGCTCGAGATCGACACGCCAGGCGGCCTCGATACGTCGATGCGCGAGATCATCAAAGCGATCCTCGCTTCCGGCGTGCCGGTGGTGGCCTATGTTGCGCCAGGTGGCGCGCGCGCCGCGAGCGCCGGCACCTACATCCTCTATGCCAGTCACATCGCCGCGATGGCACCGGGCACCAACCTCGGTGCGGCGACCCCGGTGGCGATCGGCATGCCCGGTTCGGCGCCCTCAACGCCGGGCAAGGATCCGGGCGCGGACAAGGGCGAAAAGCCGGCGCCTTCCGGCGATGAAGGCGCGATGGCGAAAAAGCAGGTCCACGACGCCGCTGCCTACATACGCGGGCTCGCGCAGTTGCGCGGGCGCAATGTCGAATGGGCGGAGCGCGCCGTGCGCGAAGCGGTGAGTCTCTCGGCCGACGAGGCCCTCGCGCAACACGTGATCGACGTCGTCGCACGCGACGTGCCGGACCTCCTCGCCAAGCTCGACGGCCGCAAGGTGACGACCGCCGGCGGCGAGCGCGTGCTCGCGACGACCGGAGCGGCGACCGTGGCGATCGCGCCCGACTGGAAGAGCCAGTTCCTTGGAGTCATCGCCAACCCGAGTGTCGCGCTCATCCTGATGATGATCGGCATCTACGGCCTGTTCTTCGAATTTTCGAATCCCGGCTTCGTGCTGCCCGGTGTGGTCGGTGCCATCGCGCTCCTGCTCGGACTGTTCGCACTGCATCTGCTGCCGGTCAATTACGCCGGCCTGGCACTCATTCTCCTCGGCCTCGCATTCATGATCGCGGAGGTGTTCCTGGCGACATTCGGTGTGCTGGGTGTTGGCGGCATCATCGCGTTCGTCATCGGCGCCGTGCTGCTGATCGACACCGATGTACCGGCCTTCGGCATTCCGTACACGCTGATCGCGGGATTGACCGTGGTGACGGCGGCGTTCGTTTTCTTTGTGTCCGGTGCCGCGCTGAAGGCGCGCCGCCGCCCCGTCGTTTCCGGCAGCGAGGAACTGGTCGGCGCCGCCGGGCTCGTGCTCGACGATCTCGCGGATGAAGGCTGGGCACGCGTGCACAGCGAGCAGTGGCGCGTCAAGAGCGCGGTACCGTTGAAGCGCGGGCAGCCGGTGCGAGTGACCGGGCGCGACGGCCTCGTCCTCACCGTCGCGCCGCAGGACGCACCGGCCAAAGGAGAATAGCCATGGGTCTCGGCCTCGGAGTCGGCGGCGTCGTGTTCCTCGCGCTCGCCGTGCTGGTCGTTTCGTCGTTCCGCGTGTTGCGCGAATACGAGCGCGGCGTCATATTTCTTCTCGGCCGCTTCTGGAAAGTGAAGGGGCCGGGACTGATCCTGATCATCCCCGCGATCCAGCAGATGGTGCGCATCGACTTGCGCACGATCGTGATGGACGTGCCGCCGCAGGACGTCATTACCCGCGACAACGTCTCGGTGAAAGTCAACGCAGTCGTCTACTTCCGCGTCGTCGATCCCGAAAAATCGGTGATCCAGGTGGCGCAATTCCTCGTGGCGACGAGCCAGCTCGCGCAGACGACGCTGCGCGCGGTGCTGGGCAAGCACGCGCTGGATGAGCTCCTGTCGGAGCGCGAGCGGCTGAACCTCGACATTCAGCGCGTGCTCGACACCCAGACCGACGCGTGGGGCATCAAGGTGTCGATGGTCGAGATCAAGCAAGTTGACCTGAACGAGTCGATGATACGCGCGATCGCGCGTCAGGCCGAGGCCGAGCGCGAGCGGCGCGCCAAGATCATCCACGCCGAGGGTGAGCTGCAGGCGTCGGAGAAGCTGCTGCAGGCGGCGCAGATGCTCTCCCGCCAGCCGCAGGCGATGCAGCTGCGGTACCTGCAGACGCTCGGCAACATCGCCGGCGACAAGAGCTCGACCATCGTGTTCCCGATTCCGGTTGATCTTCTCTCGGCGATGGGCGCCATCAAGCCCGCGGAGTCGGCGAAATAGCATGCTCCGCGGAACTCCGTCGTTCCCGCGAATACAGCTGCGAGCGCGGCGGGTGAAGCCAAGGCCCGCAGGGCGCGTCGCCGCGCGAGCTGCCGGCCGACCCTCCTTCCCTTCGAGTGTCACCGTACGCGCGAAGGCGGAACCCCGCTTCTTTCGTTCGACGACACGGGCTCCCCGCCTGCGCGGGGACGACAACCGACTGAGGCACCGCCGATGAGGCGGGCGTTCGCCATCGGCTGGCTCGCACTCGCTGCGGTGGCCGGCGTGCGGGCGCAGGAGGTCGCACCGCACGCGATCGACATTCCGCCGTGGTTCACCGAGACTTTTCTCGACTTCCGCGAGGACGTCGCGGACGCCGCGAAGGACAGCCGCCGGCTGATGGTCTACTTCGGACAGGACGGCTGCCCGTACTGCCGGCAGCTGATGGTGACGAACTTCTCGCAACGCCGGATCGTCGACAAGACGCGTCGCCATTTCGTCGCGATCGCGCTCAACATCTGGGGCGACCGCGAGGTGACTTGGCTGGACGGGCGCACGATGAGCGAGAAGGCCCTCGCCCGCGTGCTCGACGTGCAGTTCACGCCCACGTTGTTGTTCTTCGACGAGAAAGGCGCGATCGTCGCGCGGATGAACGGCTACTATCCGCCGCACCGATTCGAGGCGGTGCTCGACTACGTCGCGGGCAAGCGCGAGAAGGGCGAAGCGCTGGCCGCGTACCTGGCGCGCAAGACACCGGAACCGGCGAGCGCGACGTTGAGCGACGAACGGTTCTTCGTGCGGCCGCCGTATGACCTCACGCGGCAGCGCGACGGCAAGCCGCTGGCCGTCGTCTTCGAAACACCGTATTGCGCCGCCTGCGACGAGCTGCACCGCGAAGCGTTCAAGCGCCCGGAAGTGCTGTCGCTGCTCGCGCGCTTCGATATCGCCAGGTTCGGGCTCGGAGCGCGCACCGAGCTCACCGCCCCGAACGGCGCCAAGGTCAGGGCCGACACATGGGCGCGCGATCTCGGCGTCGGCTACACGCCGACCATCGTGTTCTTCGACGCAGGCGGCCGCGAAGTATTCCGTATCGACGCCTATCTGCGTCCGTTTCACGTTGCCTCGGCACTCGACTACGTCGCGAGCGGCGCCTATCGCGACGAGACTTCGTTTCAACGCTACATCCAGACGCGCGCCGAGCGCATGCGCACCGCGGGCGAGCGTGTGGACCTGTGGGAATAGACCCGGAAACTCGCTGATGTACGAGCCGGGTTATCATCCGTGAAAGTGCCAAGATCCGAAACTCACTAACGATACCTTGACCGCCGAGTTCCCTTCCGGTCCCGCCCTGCACGAACGCGCTGAACCGGCGCCGCGGATTCTCGGCACGGCAAGCTTGCCGTCGGATTTGGCCGTCGCACGTGCGGTTACGTACGTGCCCCGGATCCTCCAACAGCACCTGCTCGACGATTCGGCAAGTCGCTGCTGGACCGACGATGGCACCACGGCGCTTCTGGACATCTCTGGCTTCACGACGTTGTCCGAACGGCTCGCCCGAAAGGGTCGGGAGGGTGCCGAGCAGATCACCGAGGTGGTCGCTCGCAGCTTCGAGTCGATCCTGCAGGTCGCCTATGAGAACGGCGGCAGCCTGCTCAAATTCGGGGGCGACGCGCTGCTCCTGTGGTTTGAGGGAGAGGGTCACGCTGTGCGGGCCTGTCGCGCGACGGTCCTGATGCGGCGGGTGCTGCGTGATGTCGGACGGATCGAGGTGCCCGGTGCGAAGGTCACGCTGCGAATGTCGCAGGGAGTGCATTCCGGGCGTTTCCACTTCTTCGCGGCGGGCACCTCCCTCGTGGAGCTCCTGACAACAGGCCCCGCGTGGAGCCGTACCGTCTCGATGGAACGCGCCGCGAAAGCCGGCGAGATTCTCGTCAGCCCCGAGACAGCCGAGTTCCTGCCGCACCGGTGCCTGGGCAACACCAGGGCCCCAGGCGTGCTCCTGTTGCGGGAGCCGCCGGGCTACGCGGAGAAATTGCCGTTGATCCCGCGACCGAAGTTGTCGGCGGAAATGCTCTTGCGTTGCCTGTCGCCTGCGATCCGCGCCCACGTTCTCGGCGGGGGCGGGACTTCCGAGCACCGTCCCGTGACGATCGCGTTCATTCGCTTCGCGGGAACCGACGCATTGATCGAGCAAAGGGGGCCCTTGGTGGCCGCCGAGGCGCTGCACCGCATGGTGAGCGCGGTTGCCGGGGCCACCGAGGAACAGGGGGTCTCGTTCCTCGGCTCCGACGTCGACGCCGACGGTGGCAAGCTGATCCTGACCGCCGGGGCACCGACGGTGACCGGCGACGACGAGGAGCGCATGCTGCTCGCACTGCGCAGGATCGTCGAAACCGACCTTTCGATTCCCGTTCGCGTTGGCGTCCACCGAGGCCCGGTATTTGCCGGCGACATCGGGCCGGCGTACCGCCGCACGTATACGGTGATGGGCGACGCGGTAAACGTCTCCGCACGTTTGATGGCCGAGGCACGACCCGGCCACATCTATGCGACGGCCGACGTGCTCGACCTTTCGAACACGGTTTTCGAGACCACCGAGCTCATGCCGTTCGAAGTCAAGGGCAAGTCCAAACCGGTCCGGGCGTGGTCCGTCGACAAGGCCAAGGGCTCACGCGCGCGCAGCGTTGTGCTGCAGCGCTTGCCGTTGATCGGCCGCGAGTCCGAGCTCGGCGCAATTGACGGTGCGATCGCCGGAGCGCGCTCGGGAACGGGGCGGCTGATCGAAATCGTGGGGGAACCGGGGGTCGGGAAAACCCGACTGCTCGAGGCGCTGCGCGACCACGCCACCGGATTTCGCCTGCACCATGCGGTTTGCGAAGCCTATACCGCTGCCACCCCATACGCGGTGTGGCACGAGCTCCTGCGCGAATTCATGGGCTTCGGGCGCGTCGATTCCGAGGCAAGTGTCGCAGAACGCCTCCGCGACGCGATCGCGACACGTGCGCCAGACCTCGCTCCGTGGCTACCGCTGATCGCCATTCCGTTTGGCATCGACGTACCACCGACGTCGGAGGTCGAGATGTTGGTCGAGAAGAACCGCCGCCCGAAATTGCATGAGGTCGTCGGTCGTTTCGTCTCGATCATGATGCCCGATCGGCAACTTATCGAGATCGAGGATGCGCATCACATGGACGGGGCCTCGGTGGAGCTGCTTTCGCACCTGACCGATGAGCTTGCCACGCGACCCTGGTTGGTCGGGGTGGCCCGCCGACCCTCTGCCTCGGGATTCAACGCACCCGAGTCACCGAACCTGGTGCGGATCGAGCTCAAGCCCCTCGCGCCACAGGACGCGGTCAAGGTGGCCCAGGTCGCGACCGAGCACCATCCACTGCCGATGCACGTCATCGAAGTCGTGGCACAACGGTCTGGCGGAAATCCCCAGTACCTGCGCGACCTCCTGAGGTCGGCGATCGGATCGGGTGGCATCGGGGGCCTGCCTGCTTCGGCCGAAGCAGCTGCGATGGCGCGAATCGATGCCCTCGCTCCCGAGGACCGCTCCGTGGTCCGACGCGCTGCGGTACTCGGGCTCACATTCCACCCCCAGATGCTGTCCTGGTTCGCCGATGAAGGCGACGACTCCCTGCCGGGGCCGGCGACGTGGGCCCGGCTGCGGGACCTGTTCGACGAGGAACCCGACGGATATTTGCGGTTTCGCGGGTCGCTGCTGCGCGATGCGGCCTACGAGGGATTGCCGTACAAGCTTCGACGCCATTTTCACCGCGCTGTCGCAGCACGGCTGGCGCAGGGAACCGATGATCCGGAGGACGCCGCAGGCATCCTTTCGTTGCACTGTCTCATCGCCGGTGATAACCGGTCAGCTTGGCGGTACGCCATCGTCGCCGCGAAGCGCGCTCAAGAGGCCTACGCGAATGTCGAAGCTGCCCGGCTGTACTCGCGCGCGCTAGAGGCCGGAGGCAAGCTGCCGGAGATCGAGAACGACGAACTGGCCCCGGTCCACGAGGCACTGGGCGATGCGTGGGACCGCGCGGGTGAGTTCCACAAGGCGTCCGATGCCTACGCCACCGCGCGCCGATTGGTCGCGGGCAATCCGCTCGCTGAATCGGGGTTGCTTCTGAAGCGGTCTCGGCTCGAGGAGAAGCTCGGCAAATGCCCCGAGGCTTTGCGCTGGGTCGCGCGAGCCCGCAAGGCCCTCGTCGGGTTGTCGGGCGCGGACGCCGCCCGACAAGCAGCGCGGACCAGTGCCTGGTATGCGACGGTGCTGCAGGCGGAGGGCCGCACTACCGATGCGCTGCGTTGGGCCCAACAGGCGGTCGGCGAGGCGGAAGCGGCCGACGATGCAGATGCCCTCGGGATGGCCTATTTCGTCATGGGATGGGCCCACGGCGAGCTCGGCAAGGAGGGCGCGGAGCGGCTTTGGCAGCGCTCGCTGGAGGCCTACGGGCGCTCCGGGAATCTGGCGAGGCAGGCAGGCCTTCTGGCGAATCTCGGTGTTGCATGCCAGTGGGAGGGCCGCTGGGACGAGGCGCTGGCGTACTACGAGCAAGGCAGGGTCCAGTCCGTGAAGATCGGCGACACGACCGACGCGGAGCTTGCGCGCATCAACATCGCGGAGATCTTGACCGACCGCGGCGAGCTGATCGAAGCCGAGGAAATGCTCATCGCATCGCTATCGCGCTGGAAGGCGCTGAAATATCGCTACTTCCTGGGGGCGTGCCTGGCGCTGCTAGGCAAGGTGGCGCTGCGCGCCGGTCGTTTCGAGCAGGCACTCGGCCGTTTCGAGGAGGCCCGGTCCCTGTTCGCGCATGTCGGCTCGAAGCCGGACGTACTGGACGTCGACGCGCGAGTCGCCGAGTGTCGCGTGTTCATGGGGGATCCGGACGTCGCACTCACACTGGCCGCCGATACGCTGGGACGCGCCGGTACCTCGAACGGTGTGGCGAAGGTGGTGCCGCTGCTGCAGCGCGTGCGCGGACTGGCGCTGCTCCAGCGAGGCGATCGCGCCGAGGCGCGACAGGCACTCGAAGCGAGCCTTGTCGCCGGCCGGTCGCGGCGCGACCTGTTCGAGGTGATGCTGACGCTGCTGGCGCTGATCGACCTCGACCGCTTGGAGGGCGTCGAGCCGTCGCCCGAGCGGGTCGCCGAGAGCAACGCGCTGTTGTCGAGCCTGAAGGTTCGCGCCGTTCCGCCGCTTCCCCACGTCCCGGGATAGACCCGCTTCGTCGCAGATCCCGGAAACGAAGAGCGGCCCCCGGGGGGCCGCTCTTCGTAACATCGGTCGCTGCGCGATCAGTTGCGCGACACGTACGGGTCCTGAAGGAGGAAGAGGTGCGTCTCGACCTGCACGCATCCCAACGGTTCGACGCCCGGCGCCTGCGCAGGACACCCGGCGGTACCGAAGGGCTGCACGGAGAAGATCTCCTCGATGATGCACACCTGCGCCTGCTTGCCCGCATAGGGATGGGGCGTTGATGATCCGACCGGCAGTTTCGCATTCGAGTCGATGATCGGCAGCGGAGTGCTTACCACCGCCGCTCCGGACGAATGCGTGGACGCGGTTGTGCCTCCAGTGCCGCGGACAACCGTGGCAGTGTAGGTACCCGAACCCGACAACGCCGTCACCAACATGCGCTCGGGATCCGTAAGCGGCACGTTACTGGCGATGACGATCGCGAACGGCGGAGTCGGCAACGAAGCGGCCGTGATCATGATCGACGTGGTCACAGTGTCCGTTATGTTTGCGCCCAGCGTCCCGTAGGGCGCCGGAGGAACGCTGCTCAGGCACGCGGGTCCGGGAACGTACTGCGGCGTTCCGCCAATCACTTCCCAAGCGACCCTCGTCACCTTGGGCAATCCCGTTGCCGGGTCGATGAGCTCGAACGGCCACAACGTCGTGGTATCGATGACCGTGGCCGGCTGGCTCTGGTCAAACGTGACCTGCACGGTGCGATCTGCATCCGAGAACGTGACATCGACAGGGGTCGGCGCACACACGCTCGCGTCCTTGTTCTCCTTCCGAAGCAGGGTCGTGGTGTTCGCCCCGGATGTTTCGGTGAGCGTGTCCTGCCCCGAGCCTGTGGGAGTGATACTCGGACAGGTGAGGGCCTTGTCGGCGACCGTGACGCTGAAGTCGGACGAGGTGGCGGGCGCGAATCCCGGCGCCGATGCCGTGAGCTTGCAACTCGCGCCGGCGCCGCTCGAGAGCTGGCCGAATGTCGCCACACCGCTGATCGACGTCACCTGGGAATTCGACAGGGTGCACGCGCTGGTGAGCGATACCTGCCTATCGAAGCTGCTTGGCGCCGGTGACCCGCCGACCAAGAGCTGGACCTTGACGAACTGGCCCGCCGGGATGTTGTACGGGGTGTTCGTGATGATGGCGCCGGCGAGCGCGTTGTTCGGTTGCGTCAGGAAGCTCAGTGTGCACGTGACCGAAACGGTCGTCGTCAGGTTGGATTTCGTCGGATCCAAAGTGAACTGTTCGTTACTTACGAACAAACCCCCAAAAGCCTGCACGTTCCAGTTGAACGGCGTGGACCCGCAACCGGTGGCCGGAAACGTAGCCGACATCGTCAATACGGCCGATTGTTTCCACTTGATGAGGACGCCACTGACCGACACGACCCCGGAAGCGACGGTGATCTTGCTGGCCGGGATGGTTGGCGACGTCGGAGTGGTGATCGTCACACCTGCCGGGACCGTGATCTTGAACGACTTGATGTGATCGAAGAAATCCAGGTTCGTGATCGTGGCCGTGATGGTCTGTGTCCCCGCAGACACCGACGCGGGCGCCATCACGAAACTGAATTTCTCGTCGTCGAAATTGCCGCTCGCAGGCACCGCAAACGCCGCGAGCATCATCGCCGCCGTCAAAAAACCGAGAACCTTGCGCATGTTATTCATGGAGCATCCCCTTTGATGATCATTCGATCGGCGCATAAGCCAGCGGCGAGCCATTCGGTGCTCGTTCGCGGGGCGTGTCGTCTTTGAGTCAAGCCGCAGTTGTACTCTCGTCCGGGGTGATGTCAAGCGCGAAGTGTCAAATTTTTCGACTCGATTTCCCGGCTTTGAAAGGCGCCTCCGCGAGCATGCGCAATCGCGTATATCGGCCGTCGATCTATGCGAGCGTCATTGCGGCCGCCACCACCACGAGCTTGCGGGCGACTTGTACATTGCAACATCGGACCTCGCGGATTGGGCGCGGTGGCACTTACCCAATGAGAGCCCGCCTTCGCGGCGTCGCGGTGCTTCCCGCGACCGGCTCGTTGTAGATCGCAATGGGACGTCGGCGGCGTGCCATCCCGCATTTCCGCCGTTGCGGATCGATCATTCCCGCTTAGGGCGCCTGGCAGACGTTGGAGCGGACCACATTCTCGCGGAGCGAGACCGGAAAGGCGGATCGGGACGCCGATGACCCGACCAGCAGCACAGGCTCGAGCTGAGAGTGGCCCAGATATGCGCCGATGCAGTACCCACCGCAACCAGATCAAATCACGCGCGAGTACTGGGCCTTCTGCTGCGCCTCGCGCAGGTAGCGGTCGAAGTGCATCGCGACCGTGCGTACCAGCAGCCGGCCGCGCATCGTCACCTTGAGATCATGATCGGTGAGCTCGACCAGGCCGTCCGCCGCGAGCGGCGCGAGGGAGGCCAAATCCGGCGCGAAGTACGCCGCGAAGTCGATGCCGTAGTGCGCTCCGAGCGCCGCGAAGTCCAGCTCGAAGTTGCACATGAGCTTCTGGATCACGTCGCGGCGGATCTCGTCGTCGGCGTTGAGCTCGACGCCACGCATCACCGGCAGCGCGCCGGCGTCGAGCCTGTCGTAGTACTCGTCGAGCGTCTTCACGTTGGCGACGTACGACGCGCCGACCTTCCCGATAGCGGAGATCCCGAAGGCCAGCATGTCGCAGTCGGGTTTGGTCGAATAGCCCTGGAAGTTGCGGTGGAGCTTCCTCTGCGCTTGCGCGACGGCGAGCTCGTCGCCAGGCTTCGCGAAATGATCCATCCCGATGTAGAGGTAACCCGCCTGCCCGAGCTTCTCGATCGCGAGTGCCAAGATCGCGAGCTTCGTCTCCGGCGCGGGCAGCGCGTCGACGTCGATCCGCCGCTGCGGCTTGAACAGGTGCGGGACATGCGCGTAGCTGTACAGCGCGATGCGGTCGGGGCCGACCTCGATCACCTTGTCGAGCGTCGCCGAGAATCCCGCCACCGTCTGTCGCGGCAGCCCGTAGATCAGGTCGGCATTCACCGACACGAAGCCGTTCGCGCGCGCGGCGTCGATCACCGTCAGCGTCTCGGCCTCGGTCTGGATCCGGTTCACCGCCTGCTGGACCACCGGATCGAAATCCTGGATGCCGACCGAGATCCGGTTGAAGCCCAGCCGCCCGAGGAAGGCGACGGTGTCGGCGGAGACCTTGCGCGGGTCGACCTCGATCGAGACCTCGGCATCCGGTGCGAAATCGAAGTGCCCGCGCAGCATTCCCATCAGCGTCGACATCTCGTCGCGCGCGAGAAACGTTGGCGTGCCGCCACCCAGGTGCACCTGCTCGACCTTCGGCCCGCCCTCGACGAGTCCGCTCACGATCTCGATCTCGCGGCCGACGTACTTGATGTACTTGGCGCTGCGCCCGTGATCCTTGGTGATCACCTTGTTGCACGCGCAGTAGTAGCAGATCGTGTTGCAGAACGGGATGTGCACGTACAGCGACAGCGGCGCCGTCGGGCGCTCCTGATTCCGGGCGTGCAGGGCGTTGACGTAGCTCTCGGCCGTGACGCCGGCGTGAAAGCGGTCAGCAGTGGGATACGAGGTGTAGCGAGGACCGAAGCCGTCGTACTTCTTCACCAGGGCGGTGTCGAGGACGAGGTCGGCTGCAAGGGCAATGGCCATGGCAGCTCCCGATAAGCGGACGTACTCCCGCGAATGGAAGCGATTGTCACAGGCGCCGTAACAGCCCGCCTTGACCGAAATCAACGGATGAGACCGGACACTGCCTCCGGCACGCCCTGCGCCGCAGCTCGTCGCGAAGGAGGAGCTGGCGCTCGCCGCTCACCGCGGGCGGCCGGATCCGATCAGACAGTCAGGCAGGCGCGCACGCCGTCGGCATCCATGTCGGCGCCCTTCCCCGCCTTGATCACCTCGCCGCGCGAGAGCACGACGTAGCGATCGGCGAGCGAGCGCGCGAAGTCGTAGTACTGCTCGACCAGCAGGATCGCCATCTCGCCTTCGGCCGCGAGGCAGCGGATCGCGCGCTCGATGTCCTTGATGATCGACGGCTGGATCCCCTCGGTCGGCTCGTCGAGCACGAGGAGCTTCGGCGCCATCGCCAACGCGCGACCGATCGCGAGCTGCTGCTGCTGCCCGCCGGACAGGTCGCCGCCGCGCCGGTGCAGCATGTCGGAGAGCACGGGGAACATCTCGAAGACCCGGGCCGGGAGCGGCGTGCCGGGTGGCCTTGTCGCGAGGCCCAGCTTCAGGTTTTCCTCGACCGTGAGGCGGGGGAAGATTTCACGACCTTGCGGGACGTAGCCCAGTCCCAGCCGCGCGCGCCGGTGTGGCGGCAGTTTCGTCACGTCGGCGCCGTCGAAGCGGATCGCACCGGAGCGCGCGGGCAGGAGCCCGACGAGGCACTTCAAGAGGGTCGTCTTGCCGACCCCATTGCGGCCGAGAATCGCGGTGACTGCGCCCGACGGAGCCTCGAAGGCGACGTCGCGCAACGTGTGGCTGCCGCCGTAGTACTGGTTGAGTGCGGAGACGGTCAGCATGGTCGGCCTTCAGCGCCCGAGGTAGACCTCGATGACGCGCGGATCGGCCTGGACCACATCCATCGGCCCCTCCGCCAGCACGCGACCCTCGTGCAACACGGTGACCGTGCGGGCGATCGCGGCGATGAAATCCATGTCGTGCTCGACGACGACGACGGAATGCCGCCCGGCGAGCGACAGGCACAACTCCGCCGTGCGCATCGTCTCGTTGTCGGTCATGCCGGCGACCGGCTCGTCCAGCAGCAGCAGGCGCGGCTCCTGCATCAGCAGCATCCCGATTTCCAGCCACTGCTTCTGCCCGTGCGACAGCAATCCCGCGGGCCGGTCGGCTTCCTCGCGCAACTGGATCAGCGCGAGCGTCTCGGCGATCCGGTCGAGATCGGTGACGGAAAGCCGCGCGTTGATCGACCGGCGCACGCGCTTGTCGGTCTTCATCGCGAGCTCGAGGTTCTCGAATACCGAATGCCGCTCGAACACGGTCGGCTTCTGGAACTTGCGGCCGATGCCGGCATGCGCGATCTCGGCCTCGGTCAGCTGTGCGAGATCGATCGTCTGCCCGAAGAACGCGGTGCCGGCGTCGGGCCGCGTCTTCCCGGTGATCACGTCCATCATCGTCGTCTTGCCGGCGCCGTTGGGGCCGATGATGCAGCGCAACTCGCCATCGTCGATCGTCAGCGACAGGTCGGAGAGCGCCTTGAAGCCGTCGAAGCTCACCGTGATGCCGTCGAGGTACAGGATCGGGCCGTGGGTCGTGTCGACGGCGGCGCCGGCGACCCGCATTCCCACCTGTGCGAGGCCGGCCGAGCCGCTGTCGCCGGTGTGGACCGCGGCCGTGCTCATGACGTGCGGCGAAACCGCTGCACGAGCCCGATCACGCCGCGCGGGAGGAACAGCGTGACCAGGATGAACGTGAGCCCGAGAAAGAACAGCCAGAATTCGGGAAACGCCTGCGTGAACCAGCTCTTCGCGCCGTTGACGACGAACGCGCCGACGATCGGGCCGATCAACGTCCCGCGCCCCCCTACCGCGGCCCAGATCGCGATCTCGATCGAATTGGCCGGCGACATCTCGCTCGGGTTGATGATCCCAACCTGCGGCACGTACAGCGCGCCGGCAATCCCGCACAGCACGGCCGAGAGCGTCCATACGGCGAGCTTGTAGTGGAGCGGGTTATAGCCACAGAACATCACGCGGCTCTCGGCGTCGCGGATCGCCGTCAGCACCCGCCCCAGCTTCGAGGTCACGATGTACCGCGCCAGCAGCAACGTACCGATCAGCGTTGCGCCGGTCAGCGCGAACAGCGCCATCCGGGTCGCCGGCGTGGCGATGGGAAAGCCCAGGATGCGCTTGAAGTCGGTGAAACCGTTGTTGCCGCCGAAACCGGTGTCGTTGCGGAAGAACAGCAGCATGAAGGCGTAGGTGAGCGCCTGCGTGATGATCGAGAAATAGACGCCCTTGATCCGCGACCGGAATGCGAAGTAGCCGAACACGAACGCGATGAGGCCGGGGACGAGCACGACCAGCAGCGCGGCATACCAGAACTGGTCGGTGAAACTCCAGTACCAGGGATAGGCCTTCCAGTCGAGAAATACCATGAAGTCCGGCAGCTCGCTCTGGTAGACGCCTTCGCGGCCGATCGAGCGCATCAGATACATTCCCATCGCGTAGCCGCCGAGCGCGAAGAAGAGCCCGTGCCCCAGCGAGAGGATGCCGGCGTAGCCCCAGATCAGGTCCATCGCCACGGCGACGATCGCGTAGCACATGATCTTGCCGGCCAGCGTGACGAAATAGTCGGACAGGTGCAGCGGATGGCCGGAGGGCAGCAGCAGGTTCATCGCCGGCACCAGCACGAACAGGACGTACGCGACGCCCATCAGCGTGACCCAGCCGCCGCGCGTCAGCAACGTGCGCCGCGGCGCGAGCAGCGGACGGCGAAACTCGGTTGCAAGCTGCTGCGGCAGTGGAGCGTTCATCGCCCTGGCCTTGTCATCGCCGGAATCACGCATCGGCCATCCGGCCCTTCAGTGCGAACAGCCCCTGCGGGCGCTTCTGAATGAATACGATGATGAACACCAGCACCGCGATCTTCGCCAGGACGGCGCCCGACCATGCCTCGAGAAACTTGTTGACGATCCCGAGTCCCATCGCCGCGTAGACCGTCCCGGCGAGCTGCCCCACTCCACCCAGCACGACGACCATGAACGAGTCCACGATGTAGCTCTGGCCGAGATCCGGGCCAACGTTGCCGATCTGCGACAGCGCGCAGCCGGCGAGCCCCGCGATCCCCGAACCCAGTCCGAACGCATACGTGTCGACGCGGCCCGTGGGTACACCAAGCGCGCTCGCCATCGGCCGATTCTGCGTCACGCCACGGACGAAGAGGCCGAGGCGTGTTCGCGTCAGCAGGAGTCCGATCAGTGTGACCACCGCGGCCCCGAACCCGATGATCACGATCCGGTTCCATGGCAGCACCAGGTTCGCGAGGAGCGAGATGCCGCCCGACATCCAGGCGGGGTTCTCGACCTGCACGTTCTGCGCGCCGAAAATCGTCCGCACGGCCTGGATCAGGATCAGGCTGATGCCCCATGTCGCCAGCAGCGTTTCCAGCGGCCGGCCGTACAGAAAGCGAATGACACTGCGCTCGAGCGCCATGCCCACGGCCGCGGCGACGGCGAACGCGACCGGGACCGCCGCGACCAGATACCAGTCGAACGCGCCCGGTGCGTAGCTCCGGAACAGGTTTTGCACGACGTAGGTCGCGTAGGCGCCAACCATGATCAGCTCGCCGTGCGCCATGTTGATCACGCCCATGAGGCCGTACGTGATGGCGAGCCCGAGCGCGGCGAGCAGCAGGATGCTGCCGAGACTGATCCCGCTGAACACGCGGCCGATCATCTCGCCGGTCGAGAGCCGGCTCTCGATCGCGCGCAGCGACAGCTCGGCCTCGGCGCGGACGTCGCCGTCAGGTTCGACGAACTGCGCTCCCTTCCTTTCCAGCAGCGGCAGCAGCAGCGTCTTCGTGTTCGGGTCCCGGCTTTCGGCGAGGGCGCGAATCGCGCCGATCCGGGTCGGCTTGTCGCTGCTCGCGAATTGCACCGTCGCGCGGGTCAGCGTCAGCAGCGCCTTGATGTCGGTGTCCTGCTCGTTGGCGAGCGCGCGCTCGATCGCCGGGAGCATCGCCTCGTCGGCGCCGCGTTGCAGCTCCGTCGCCGCCGCCAGCCTGATGGCGCGATCCGCTGCGGTGAGCTTGAGAGCGGCGATCGCCGTCGCCAGCTCGCGCCGCACGCGATTGTTGAGGACGACGTCCTCGCGCGGCTCGGGCACCGGCGCGACGCTCTTTCCGGTCGCGAGATCCGTCGCCTTTCCGTCCTTGACGAGCAGCACCTGCTCGCCCGTGGTCTGCACCTCGCCGTCGGCGAATGCCTGCAGTATCGTGAGCGCATCGGCGTCGGTCGACGCCGCGAGTGCGCCGATGGCCGCGACCTTCTCGTCGTTCTCGCCGAGCGCGATCGCGCGCGCCATGTCGGGCGCGACGGCCCCTGCACTCGTTGCCGCCAGCATCACCGCCAACGCTGCGACCGCGAGCACCACTCGGATTGTCGCGCCCAAAAATGTCATCGTCCGCGACCGTAGTAACCTGCAAAAACGCCGCGAGCGACAGCCAGTGATCGGAAGCTGTCGCCCGCGGCGCCGGAAAGCACGGGCCCGCGCTACTTCTTCTCGGGCTCGTCCTTCTTCTTTTCGTTGCCTTCGATGTACTGGCTCCACGGCTGCGCGCGCACCGGACCCTTGGTCTTCCACACGACGTTGAACTGGCCGTTGGCCTGGACTTCACCGATGAACACCGGTTTCCACAGGTGGTGGTTCTTCTCGTCCATCTTGATGTCGAAGCCGTCCGGCGCGTTGAACTTCTGCCCGGCCATCGCCACGACGACCTTGTCGGTATCGGTGGACTTGGCCTTCTCGACCGCCTGCTTCCACATGTGGATGCCGACGTAGGTCGCTTCCATCGGGTCGTTGGTGAGCGGCTTGTCGGCGCCGGGAAGCTTCTTCGCCTTGGCGTAGTCGGCCCACTGCTTGCGGAACGCGTCGTTGGCCGGGTTCTTCAGCGACATGAAGTAGTTCCACGCCGCGAGGTGGCCGACGAGCGGCTTGGTGTCGACGCCCCGCAGCTCTTCCTCGCCGACCGAGAACGCGACCACCGGAACGTCGGTCGCCTTCAGGCCCTGATTGCCGAGCTCCTTGTAGAACGGAACGTTCGAGTCGCCGTTGATCGTCGAGACGACCGCCGTCTTGCCGCCGGCGGCAAACTTCTTGATATCGGCAACGATCGTCTGATAGTCGCTGTGGCCGAAAGGCGTGTACTTCTCGTCGATGTCCTTGTCCTGCACGCCCTTCGCATGCAGGAAAGCGCGCAGGATCTTGTTGGTCGTGCGCGGATAGACGTAGTCGGTGCCGAGCAGCACCCAGCGCTTGGCGCCGCCGCCCTCCTTGCTCATCAGGTACTCGACCGCGGGAATCGCCTGCTGATTCGGCGCGGCGCCGGTGTAGAACACGTTCTTCGACAGCTCCTCGCCCTCGTACTGAACCGGGTAGAAGAGCAGCCCGTTCAGCTCCTCGAACACCGGCAGCACCGACTTGCGCGACACGCTCGTCCAGCAGCCGAAGACGACGGCGACCTTGTCCTGCGTGATCAGCTGCCGCGCCTTTTCGGCGAATAGCGGCCAGTTCGATGCCGGATCGACGACGACGACCTCGAGCTTCTTGCCCATCACGCCGCCCTTGGCGTTGATGTCTTCGATCGTCATCAGCGCGACGTCCTTCAACACCGTTTCGCTGATGGCCATGGTCCCGGACAGCGAGTGCAGGACACCGACCTTGATCGTGTCGGCCGCCTGCGCCGGCGCACCGATCGTCAGGCCGGCGGCCGCGAGCGCGACGGAAACCGCGAGCCGCTTCAATAGAGTTCTACGTTGCATGGATTTCCCCGTGTCGAGTGGATTGGGCGAATACAGGACCGAGCTGTAGCGAGCCGCTACGCTCCCGCTGCACTTCATTCGTGCGGATTTTGCGCAACCGCGGCTCTGGCACATTGCATCGCACAATCCATGCCATGCATGGCTGACTGGGGCTAAGCCTTTGAATTGGCGCTGCGGCCCGCATTCGACCGCGCTGCGAACGCCGTCACCGACCTGAACCAGGCATCGATATCGATCCCAAAGCGGTGCACGGAATCGGAGCACGCACCGCTTTGGACGGCTCCGGCACGTGCGACGCTGCCGACGCGCAATGGATCGTCAACGACGGCGATCCGGGCGCTCAAGGCGACTTCGCCACCAATGCAGAACGATCGTCGCGACGATCGCTGCGCCGAAGGCCCAGGCGAAGACTAGGTGCTCGACATGCCGAAGATCGCCCAATGCCGCTTCCACCGCAGCGCCGGCGAGATAGCCGGCAGCGACCCAGCATGCGCTCCAGATCGCGGCGCCGAGACAGTTCAGGAGCGCAAAGTGGCCCCACCCGATCGCGCTCATCCCGATCGCAGCCGGCCCGACGGTGCGCAACCCGTAGATGAAACGTAGGCCGATGACGGCGAGCTCCGGATACCGCTCGATCATCGCCGCGACCCGCGCGGCGCGGGGCTGCAGGCGAGGAAGGCGGGCGAGAAGGCGCGTGCCGGCGTGCCGGCCGATTGCGAAATACACCTGATCGCCGACGAATCCTCCGACGGCACCGACAACTATCAGGAGTGGTAGCGCGAGATAGCCGCGAGCCGCGGCGAGGCCGGCCAGCACGAGGATCGTTTCGCCCTCGAGCAACGCGCCGACGAATGCGACCCAGTAGCCATGCACAGAGACGAGCGGACCGATCTCATGCATCGTCGCCCACGCCAACGCCGTTTCGGCCCGCTGCCCGGTGGTGAAGCATCCCATGCTCGATGACGAATTGGACCACGACGTCCAAGCCCTGCCCGGATTTCAGGTTGGTGAACACGAACGGCCGCGCGCCGCGCATCTTCCGCGCGTCGCGGTCCATCACCTCGAGCGAGGCACCGACCAGCGGTGCCAGGTCGATCTTGTTGATGACGAGCAGATCCGAGCGCGTGATGCCCGGTCCGCCTTTGCGCGGTATCTTGTCGCCGGCGGCGACGTCGATCACGTAGAGCGTGAGGTCGGACAGCTCCGGCGAAAACGTTGCCGCGAGATTGTCCCCACCGCTCTCGACGAAGACGATGTCGAGATTGCCGAAGCGCTGCGCAAGACGGTCCACGGCTTCAAGGTTGATCGACGCGTCCTCGCGGATCGCCGTGTGCGGGCAGCCACCGGTCTCCACCCCGATGATGCGATCAGGGGAGAGCGCTTCGTGGCGAACAAGAAATTGCGCATCTTCCTCGGTGTAGATGTCGTTGGTGACGACGGCAAGCTCGTAACGGTCCCGCAGCGCGAGGCAGAGCGCGAGTGTCAGCGCCGTCTTGCCGGACCCGACGGGGCCACCGATACCGACCCGCAGCGGCTGGGAAATGCTCATTGTCTTACCCCCACGCTTGCAGCTGTCGCCGCTGACCGGCGGCGCTCATCGGTCAAACTCCGCCATCACGACCGGAAAAGCCGTGTGTACTGCGTCTCGTGTCGTGCGCTGGCGAGTGCCAGCCCGGGCGCGAACGTCGAGAGCTCTTCGTCGGCGAGCGTCATCGCGGTGGCTACGACTGCGGGAATCCTCGCGCCGAGCGCGGCGAGCATTCGCTGGCCCGCGACCTGGCCCAGCGGCACCAGCTTCACCGCGGCCAGCACCTGGTTCTCTAGCCACGACCAGACATAGCCGACGAGCGCGGCCTCGGGCGGCACGCCGAACCCGCGCGCCGCCAGGGCGTACGCCGCCGGCAGCGCGACCGGCGCGAGTAAAGGCAGAGCGGCCCGCGCCGGCGCGTCGAGCAGATCGAGCTCCAGCGCGAGCCGGATGAGCGAGCGACCCATCTGCTCGGTTTCGGCCCGCAGTTCCGCCGTCTCGCGCGAGGCGCGAAACCACCCGTTCCACGTCGTCACGCCATGCCAATCGCCGCGCTCGGCCGCCCCGATCAGCCGCCACGCGATTGCCGCTTCGCCGCACGCCATCAGGTGCTCCAGCAGGTCGCCGATCCACGCCTGCGCCGTGCCGGCATCGCGCACCTGACCCTGCCCGACGGTCCATTCCAGTCCCTGCGAGTAGCTGTAGGCGCCGATCGGAAGCGCTGGGCTCGCGAGCTGCAGCAACCGGACGAGCGGCAGCGCCGCGAGCGACGCCCTCATCGCCCGCGCACTCCGCGCTCGCCGAAATCGTGAATGATCCCTGCGCGCTTTACATCGCCCGCATGCGCACGATGGCCAGCCGCATACGCGCCCGCCTCCGGTTCGAAGGGGGCGCACATTCGCGTGACGGTCGCACCCAGCCCCACGAGCATCTGCGCCAGAACCGGATCGGCGCCCAGCCGCAGCCAACCACTTCCGACCTGCACCGGCGTGTGGCGGTTGCCGAGATGATAGGCGACGCGTGCGAGGGCCTCGGGATCCGCGCAGCGCGCTTCGAGGAGGTCCTCGTCGGCCGCGACGACGCGCACCACACGGCCGTCTTCCGCCTGCAGGCAATCGCCGTGGCGCAGCAGCGTTCCCCGCTCGAGCAGCAACCCGATCTCCTCGCCGCCCGCGACCGTCGCGCGGAGCCGGCTCTTCTGGCGCAATTCGAATGGCAGCATGAGCTCCGCGTGATGTGGAGCAGGCGCGCCAAGCTTGCGTCGCACGACCAGCATCGCTCAGAACAGGAAGTAGCGCTGCGCCATCGGCAACACGGTCGCCGGCGCGCAGACGAGCAACTCGCCATCGGCGCGCACTTCGTAGGTCTCCGGGTCGACGTCGATGCGTGGCAGCGCATCGTTCTCTTTCATGTCGCGCTTGCCGATCTTGCGCGTGTCCTTCACGGCGACGAGCGGCTTCCCGAGGTTCAGCCGCGCGACCGCCGGACTCTTCAACGCAGCCTGCGAGACAAACGTCACCGAGCTCGAAAGCGCCTTGCCGAATGCGCCGAACATCGGCCGGTAATGCACCGGTTGCGGCGTCGGGATCGACGCGTTCGGATCGCCCATCGCGGCCATGGCGATCATCCCGCCCTTGAGGATCAGCGAGGGCTTCACGCCGAAGAACGCCGGCTTCCACAATACAAGGTCGGCAAGCTTGCCCGCTTCCACCGAGCCGACCACGTGCGAAATGCCGTGCGCGATCGCCGGATTGATCGTGTACTTGGCGACATAGCGCTTGACCCGTCGGTTGTCGTGCCTCGTCGGATCGCCAGGGAGTGCACCGCGCTGCACCTTCATCTTGTGCGCGGTCTGCCAGGTGCGGATGATCACCTCGCCGACGCGGCCCATCGCCTGCGAGTCCGACGACAGCATGGAGAAGGCGCCGAGGTCGTGCAGGATGTCCTCCGCCGCGATTGTCTCGCGGCGGATGCGCGACTCGGCGAACGCGATGTCCTCGGCGATCGCCGGATCCAGGTGGTGGCACACCATCAGCATGTCGAGGTGCTCGTCGATCGTGTTGACCGTGTACGGACGCGTCGGGTTCGTCGACGACGGCAGCACGTTCGGCTCGCCGCAGGCGCGGATGATGTCGGGCGCGTGGCCGCCGCCGGCCCCTTCCGTGTGATACGTGTGGATCGTGCGGCCGCGGATCGCCTCCAGCGTCGTCTCGACGAAGCCCGATTCGTTCAGCGTGTCGGTGTGGATCGCGACCTGTACGTCCATCTTGTCTGCGACGTTGAGCGCCGCGTCGATGGCCGCGGGCGTGGTCCCCCAGTCCTCGTGCAGCTTCAAACCGATGGCGCCGGCCTCGACCTGTTCGACAAGCGGCGCGGCGAGGCTCGCGTTGCCCTTGCCGAGAAAGCCCAGGTTCATCGGAAATGCCTCGGCCGCCTCGAGCATCCGATGAATGTGCCATGGCCCGGGCGTGCAGGTCGTCGCGAAGGTCCCGGTGGCCGGCCCGGTGCCGCCGCCGATCATCGTCGTGACGCCCGAGGCAAGCGCCTCGTCGATCTGCTGCGGGCAGATGAAGTGGATGTGCGAGTCGATGCCGCCGGCCGTCACCATCATCCCTTCGCCGGCGATGATCTCGGTGGCGGCACCGATCACGATGTCCACGCCCGGCTGAATGTCGGGATTGCCGGATTTCCCGAGCTTCGCGATCCGGCCGCCCTTGATCGCGAGATCGCACTTGACGATGCCCCACCAGTCGATCACCAGCGCATTGGTGATCACCGTGTCGGCGCAGTCACTCGCGCGACGCTGGCTCTGGCCCATGCCGTCACGGATCACCTTGCCACCGCCGAACTTCACTTCTTCGCCATAGACGGTGAGATCGCGCTCGACCTCGACGACGAGATCGGTGTCCGCAAGGCGCACCCGATCGCCGGTGGTTGGCCCGAACATTTCCGCATACGCTCGGCGTGAGATTTTCACCGCCTGCTCCCGGGCCTCTTCTTTGCGCCGGACTTCTTCGTGGGCTGCGTCGCCCTCCCGCCCTTTGCGTCGAGTGGCCCCATCACGGCCCCGGCGAACCCGTAGACAACGCGCGCACCCGCCAGCGCGACCAGCTCGACGTTGCGCTTCTGCCCCGGCTCGAACCGCACGGCGGTGCCCGCTGCGATGTTGAGCCGGAAACCCCTTGCCGCCGCCCGGTCGAATGCCAGCGCCGGATTCGTCTCGGCGAAGTGATAGTGCGAGCCGACCTGGATCGGGCGGTCACCGGTGTTGGCAACCTCGAGCGTGATCGTCAGGCGCCGGGCATTGAGTTCGATGTCGCCGTCGCACGGCAATATTTCACCGGGGATCATGGGATCGGATGGTGCACCGTGACCAATTTCGTTCCGTCGGGAAACGTCGCCTCCACCTGAATTTCCGGAATCATCTCCGGCACACCGTCCATCACCTGCGCACGCGTGAGCAGTGTGGCCCCGTAGCCCATCAGATCCGCGACGGTGCGGCCGTCGCGCGCGCCTTCGACGATCGCCGCAGACAGGTACGCAACGGCTTCCGGATAGTTGAGCCTGACGCCGCGCGCGAGGCGGCGCTCGGCGACAAGCGCTGCCGTGAAGAGCAGGAGTTTGTCGCGTTCTCGGGGTGTCAGTTCCACGGTGGCGCAATCAGCAGGAGGAGAGGTCAGGTACTCCAGATCCGCGGCGGCAACGCCTCGCGGCCAACGAGTACGGGGCGCAACACGCGCCAGAGCGAAGCAAAATATGTGCGCGCCGCGGATGCCGACTGGCCCCGATACCGCGCGACGAGCACGTCCGGCAGCCGGGTGACAGCGCTGCTCCCATCGCTGCGCGCGATACTGCGGCAAGACGCCAGCACACCGTCGGCAACAGCACCGGCGGCGATGCATGTGCCAAAGACGGGCGCGCCATCCAGGATCGCACCGGATTGGAGCGCCCGCGATCCGCCGTCGAGGGTCGTTCGCTCGCACCAGATCAGCGCGCTGTCACGAACGATTTCCAGCATCTGGCAAAGGCGACCGGATGCGAATCGTTCGCCCGAGCAAATGCGGCCGAGGCAGACGACGTCCCAGCCAAAAAAAGTTGCATCGCCCTCGAGGGTAATCCGCGTCGCAAGCGTTGCTTGCGCGGAGTCGAAGACGATCGTCTCCTGCGGCAGCCATTCGAGCGTCGCGCCCGGCGCAACGCGCGCGCGTATCGTCGAGCGCGCTAGCGCACCGGCGGACCGATACCACTTTGCCGCGCCCGGCGTCGTGAGCTGCGCGTGCGCACCCGGGCCGACGTCGATGTCGAGCGCCAGCCGGTCGCCGCCCGCGATGCCGCCCGGCGGATGGACGATCATGGCCTGACACACGCCTTCGCCCTCGGGATAGAGCGCCTTCTGGACGACGAGCGGACCTTCGTGTGCGCGCCGCGCGAGCACCGTGCGTCTGCCGCGCCGTTCGAACGCCAATGCAAGCCTCGCGTCCCAGCCCGAGGCGGCATCCCGCTCGCACGGCGACGACGATCCGTCTGGTGGCGGGGCAGTCACGCGCGCATCGTCCGGAAACACCGGCATGGCGGACGACCAAGTCACGTCGTTCATGCGTCGGCCTCCGTACTGTTCCCGTGACATGGTGCCCCGCTGCGTCGGCCTCCCGCGATCGCTCGCGGACGCGCCCTTCGGGCCTTGGCTTGGCCCCGCTCGCTCACGCGTCGTCCCCGGAGGCGGGCCGCAGCGCCCGCGCCCGCGCGTACAGCACGTCGCGCGGAAGGTTCGTCGCCGCCGCCGCCACGCGCGCGGCGCGCGAAGGCGGCAGCTCGGCAACCAACGCGCGCAACCAGCGTTCCGACTCCGGCGCAATCGCCGCACCGGCGAGCGCTGCCGGTACCGCGGGCGGCGCGTCGGCGATCAGCACGAACTCGCCGCGCTCGCGGTTAGGTTCGGCGGCGAACCATGCCGGCGCTTCGGCGAGGTGCAAGCGTGTGATCGTCTCGAATTTCTTGGTGATCTCGCGCGCGACGACGAGCATGCGCGCGCCGCCCAACGCATCGAGAAGTTGTGCGGCCGTGGCGCCAACTCGGTGCGGCGCCTCGTAGACGACGAGCGCGAACGGCAGTGACGCAACGGAAGCGAGCAGCTCCCGCCGGGCCTTCGTGGAAGCAGGCAGGAATCCCAGGAAAACGAAGCGCTCGGCATCGAGCCCAGCAGCGGACACGGCGGCGATTGCCGCGTTGGCCCCGGGAACAGGCACAACCGCGAATCCCGCGTCGAGGACGGCCGCCACCAGTCGCGCGCCGGGATCGCTCACCGCCGGCGTGCCGGCATCGCTCACGAGCGCGACGCTCTTGCCCGAACGCAGGAGATCGACGATCTGTGCGGCGCGCCGCGCCTCGTTGTGCTGGTGAACGGACAACGGGCGCGTCGCGATACCGTAGTGGTGCAACAGCACAGCGCTCACGCGCGTGTCCTCGGTGGCGACGACATCGGCGCTGCCGAGCACGTCGAGCGCGCGCAGCGTCACGTCGCGCAGATTACCGAGCGGGGTAGCGACCACATATAATGTCCGCGCGAGCGCCCTAAACTGCTCCTGTTCCGTCACCTCGACACATCCTCTCCCGATGGTGATTCGCTCCGCCTTCCAAAGCGCTCGCGTCTGGATCGCGATTGTGGCGGTGGCGATGTTGCTGCCCGCATGCGCGACCCAGCCCGCATTGTCCGATGGCCGGCAGCGCGCCGCAACCGAGCCGGCCGTGCGCACGCCCGCCGCGGAGCGTCCGGCAGCGTCCGCTGCCGTCACGCCGCCGGTCGCCCGCGCCCATACCTTCGCCCCTATCGCCTCCGGCCGGCGTCGTGACGCAGCCATTGCCGCAGCCTGCGCTGGTACTGGCCCAACCGCCGGCTCCCGACCCCGCCCCGAGCCCGCCAGCGATGCCATCCCCGGTGCCCGTTGCGGGCGGAGCGCCGATCGCGCTCGTGCTGCCCCTCGATTCGCCGACCTACGGACGCGCCGCGGAGGCTGTCAGGGCCGGTTTCGTCGCTGCGGCGAAAGCGACCGACGTGCGCTACGTCGTCGTCGCGCACACAGACGGTGGCGTGTTGACCGCGATCGCGACGGCCCAGGGAGCCGGGGCGCGATTGATCGTGGGGCCGCTTGTGCGCGACGACTTGCGTACGGTTGCGACGTCGCGTATCGATCTGCCATGGGTGATCGCGTTGAACCAGCTCGACGACGGCACGTCCCTGCCCGCGCGGGTGTACACCCTGGCACTTTCGATCGAAGGCGACGCGCTGCAGCTCGCCCGGCGCGCGCGCGACGACGGCGCACGGACTGTTGCCATCATCGGTAGCGACAGTCCCTTGCAGAAGCGGTTCGCAAGCGCTTTCGTCGACGAGTGGATCCGGCTGGGTGGCGGCCCGCCGATGACGTTGCGCTTCGATCGCGCCCCGGACATGCTTGCGCTCCTTCGCCGCGAAATCGCGAGGACGCCGGTCGACGCCGCGCTGCTTGCGCTCGATGCGCCGGATGCGGCGCTGGTGAAGCCGTATGTCGGCGGCATCGCGACCTATACGAGCAGCCAGGTGAACGACCGGCAGCCGCGCGAAGTGCTGCGCGATCTCGACGACATTCGCTTCGTCGACGTCCCGTGGCTCGCGGAGCCGGACGCTCCGGCCTACGCGAACCTGCCGCGGCCGGATTATCCGAACGCCGCGCTCGACCGACTGTACGCGCTCGGCATCGATGCGCTCACCGTCGCGCAGGCGTTCGCAGACGGGCCACCCTACAAGCTCGTCTTCGACGGGGCGACGGGACACCTGTCGCTCGACGGATCACGGCAGATTGTGCGCGAGGGCATCCTGCTGCAGTTCCGCGCTGGCGAGATCGTGCCGGCCGGCGTGCGCTAGGAGCCTGTCGGACTTACTTTCGCGCATGCGTTGCGGGTCAAGAAGCGATGGATGCAAGGCGCGAGGCGCAGCGAATATCGGGAATATTCGCCAGCCGAGCAACGCAGCAGACACGCTTTTTGACCCGCAACCCGGAGGGACGGGGCGCTTTGGCGGCATTTCTTCGTTGTTCGCCCTTGCCATAGTCCCGCGATGGCTTCAGGCTCACGCCTCGAACTGCCGCCAAATCGCCTCCCCGTCGCATACGTGAAAGTAAGTCCGACAGGCTCCTAGGACGCCCAATTGGTCAACGCGCGCGGGCGCGCCGGAACGCGGGCCGAATCGCTCGCCGCTGATTTCCTCGCTCAGCGCGGCCTGACGATCGTCGAGCGCAACTGGCGCCGCCGCTGCGGCGAGCTCGATCTCGTCGCGCGCGACGGCGACACGCTGGTCTTCGTCGAGGTGAGGCTGCGCACGCGCGGCGACTACGGCGGTGCGGCCGCGAGCATTACCGCGGCCAAGCGGGCGCGATTGATCGCGGCCGCCGGGCTTTACCTCGCGCGCCTCCCGCGCACGCCGCCCTGCCGCTTCGACGCGGTGCTCCTGGACGCACTCGATCCCGCGCGCATCGAGTGGCTGCGCAACATCGTGGAAACGTGATCATGCGAGGCCGCGGCGAGAGTTTATTGCTACAATCATCTATTGCATCACTCCATTCCTCTATGGACCCCGTCGAACGCATCCGGTCGCATTTCGCGGAAAGTGCCCGCCTGAAGCAGGACGCTGCCAGCGCGCTGGCGCCCGCAATCGCTCGCGCCGCGGGCGTGCTTGCCGAATCTCTGCTCGCTGACGGCAAGATTCTCGCGTGCGGCAATGGCGGCTCCGCCGCGGACGCGCAGCATTTCGCCGCGGAAATGGTGGGCCGATTCGAACGCGAGCGCCCGGAACTCCCGGCGCTATCGCTTGCCACAGACACGTCGATCCTGACCGCGGTGGCCAACGATTATGCGTACGAACAGGTGTTCGCGAAGCAGGTGCGCGCGCTCGGCGCGAAGGGGGACGTGCTGCTCGCGATTTCGACATCGGGCAATTCCGGGAATGTGATTGCTGCGATCGAGGCGGCGCGGGATCGGGAAATGCGCATCGTGGCCATGACCGGGAAGGGCGGCGGCCGCATCGGCGGCATGCTCGCGGAAGGCGACGTCCACCTGTGCGTGCCGCACGACCGGACCGCGCGCATTCAGGAGGTCCACCTGCTGATGATTCACTGCATGTGCGATGCGGTCGACAACACGCTGCTCGGGGACGAACCATGACCCTGCGCTCGTCGGACTCCCTCGGTTCATTGCTCTTGACAGCGGTGATTGCGGTTGCCGTCGCGGCGCCGCTGCTTACCGGCTGCGTCCCCGTCGTCGTCGCCGCCGGCGTCGGCGCCAGCGTGATGGTCGCCACCGACCGCCGATCGTCCGGCGCGCAAGTCGACGACGAGTCGATCGAGCTCAAACTCACCAAGGACTTCAGCGACCGCTGGGGCGAAGAGGTCCATGTCAACGCGACGAGCTTCAATGGCATCGTGCTCCTGACCGGCGAAGCGCCGAGCACGGTCGTGCAGGACGAAATCACCAAGATTGCCAAGACGACTGACCGCGTCCGCCTGGTGCAGAACTACATGACGATCGGTGCGGTCGCCGACTTCGGGTCGCGCAGCAACGATTCCTACATCACCTCGAAGGTCAAGTCACGGATGGTCGAGGCCGCCAAATTCGCGCCGAATCACGTCAAGGTCGTGACCGAGCGCGGCGTCGTATATCTGATGGGCATCGTCTCGCGCCAGGAAGGCAATGACGCCGCGCAGATCGCGGCCACGACTTCCGGCGTCGCGCGCGTGGTCAAGGTCTTCGAGTACACGAACTGAGCAAACCCAAGAGCGCGATCGTGGAGTCGATCACGATCCCCGCCCCGCGCTACCCGGCGAAGATCGCAGCGGCGGCCGACGTGCTCGCGCGCATCGCGGCACTGCCGCGGCCGCTCGTGTTCACCAACGGCGTGTTCGACGTTTTGCACCGCGGCCACGTCACCTATCTTGACCAGGCGCGCGCGCTCGGGTCATCGCTTGTCGTCGCCATCAATTCCGACGCGTCGGTCCGACGCCTCGGCAAGAGCGACGACCGCCCGGTGAACCCGCTCGAGGATCGGCTGGCAGTGGTGGCCGCGCTTGCCGCCGTCGACCTCGTCGTGCCATTCGACGACGATACGCCGCGCGACCTGATCGCCGCGTGCCTGCCGGACGTGCTCGTCAAGGGCGGCGACTACACCGCTGCGACGACGGCCGGCGCCGCCGAAGTGATCGCGGCCGGCGGACGCTTCGTGGCGATTCCATTTCAGTTCGAACGATCGACGACCGCGTTGCTGAACCGAATTCGCCGCTAGCAACCCGCCCGCGCTGCAGGGGAGCCGAGTTCCGCGCGTCGTCTTGGATCCCGCTCGGCCGTGGTGTGGCGCGCAACGCGATGCGGGCTCGCCGAGTCAACGCCGATTGCGGTTGAGGAAGTCCGCAACGATGCCCTTCTGGCTGCGCTCGATCGCCGCGTCGAGCGTGCGATCCGTCGGATCGTACTGCTTCGCTTTGCGGAACGCGTTGATCGCGTCCTGGTGGTAGCCCTGTGCCTGCAGCGCCTGGCCCAAGCAGCGCCATGCGTCGGCATTGCCGAGCTCGAGATTGGTCCATGCCTGACACAGTTCCGTGGCCCGGCGCCAGTTGCCGGCCTGCAGCATCCGCGGTCCCTCGACCTTTAGCACCGCTGCCCGCGCGCGACGGTCGGCGAACTCGGCCGCGAGCTCGGGATCGACGGGCCCCGTCGGTACGCTGCGCACGGTCGCAACCGCAGTGCCCGGCGACGCGGCCGCAGCGGGCGGCGCGGGCTTGATGCCACCGCTCACCCCAGGATTGGCGCCGGTTCCGGTGAATCCGCCCGGAAACAGCGACTGCGCCGAGGGGAGCGCTTCGGTTACCGTCGTGCGTGCCCAGGCGATCGACTGCGCCATCGGCTGATGCCACGCGACACCGTAGAGCCAGAGCATCGCGGCAAGACCGCAGACGCCGGTCACCGTGTTCAGAACGCCGGGCGGCCCGTGCGTGACGAGGCAGTCCTGCGCGAAGTCCCAGTCCGTTTCCTGGTTCTGCGCGACCTTCTCGTAGGCCACTGCGATCAGAATTGGCGCCAGTAGTGGGAAGCCGCATCCCACGCCCTCCCACCAAACGCGGAACGCGCGCTTCGCCGCGCGCTCGACCTGGGACCGGGTGTCGCGCGACGCGTACGCGTCGGAAATCGAGAACTGCAAGTAGCAGCCAAACAGCCACTTGCCGGGCGTCGTCTGCAGCGCCGCGATCAACAGCGCCTCGATCGGCACCCACGTACCGGTGATCAGCACCGGTGCGAGGAGCGGGTGCCCGATCCAGAACGCGAGCGGCTCCGGCATCGCCCCCAACCCGCGGAGCTCGGACAACAGGAGGGCCAGGACCAAGCCCCAGATCGCGTAGTCGAACAGCCGCGCCGCGAGGCGGCTCCATGGGCGCGGCTCGCTGGTACGGCCCGCCTTGGCCCGCTCCAGTTCCGCCATCCGCAGCTGAAATATCCAGCTCGCGTCTTCCTGCGGCTGATTGGTCCCGAGGAACACGCTCTTCTCGCGCCGCCAGTTGAGGATCGCGAGATCGGTCTGCGGTACCAGCAGCGCCCCCGCCCCGGCGTGGCGCCGCCGCGCCCAGGCGACACCATGCACGATGCCGTAGACGACGGTGAGCAAGAGCAGCGTCAGCGTGAGCCAGACCAGAACCTGCTTGGCGACGAGCACGGTATCGGTAGGCGTGACGAAGACGATGGCCGCGGCGATGAAGGCCACGAACAGCGCGCACAGCGCCGCGGTCGCGAGCGTCGAGCGGCCGAACGACGCGACGCGCTCGGTCAGCCCCGGATGGTGGAATGTTCGCTCGGCCTGCGCCTCTGCGCGGTCGAGTCCCGTCTCCAGAAGGTCGTCCGGCTCGACTTCGGGCTCCGGCGCGCGGACATCGGTCTGCTCGCCGGCTTCCGCCATCGCGTTGCTGACCACGTGTGCAATCCGCTGCTCCGTCGTGCCGTCGGATACCCTAAGCTCCTGATCGTAGCGGACGCGTCGCTCGTGATCGCTCAGTATGCGACTGGCATGATTGATGAACCGAAGCGCTTCTTCGACGTTGCCCTGGCCGTCACGCGTCTTCGCGTAATATTTGCGTATCAGGCGGCGCAGCGCAGCCCGCACCTCCTCGTCCGAGGCGGCCTGCGGTATTCCTAACGCTTCGTAGAGCGTCGCTCTCATCGGACCGGGTCCGCGCTTAAAAAAACACAGTCTAGCGCGGAAATCTTCGGGGAAAACGCATCCCGAAGCAAGTGGCCCCCGCAAGGCAAAAAAAGGCAGCCCGAAAGCTGCCTTTTCGCCGACGAGGGCCGGAGGGCCTATTCGCCCTGCTTTTCCCGGTGGGTATGGGCCAGTTTCTCGCGGATTCGGGCCGACTTGCCCGACCGGTCGCGCAGGTAGTAAAGCTTCGCGCGGCGCACGTCGCCCTTGCGCTTGATCTCGATCGAGGCGAGCAGCGGCGAGTAGGTTTGGAACGTGCGTTCGACGCCTTCGCCGCTCGAGATCTTGCGCACCACGAACGACGAGTTGAGGCCGCGGTTGCGCTTGGCAATGACCACGCCCTCGTAGGCCTGCACGCGCTTGCGCTCCCCTTCGACGACGCTCACGTTGACGATGACGGTGTCGCCTGGCGCGAAATCGGGGATCGTCTTGCCGAGCCGCGCGATCTCTTCCTTTTCCAACGTTTCGATGATGTTCATGCCGCGTTCTCCATGTCGATTCGACTTGCATGCAGCGCAGGGCGCCCCCTGATGCGTGCGGTTTGTTGTCGCGACGGCAAATGCAGCGCCTTCGCTTGCCTACCTGCTCCGTCGTTTCATTTCCCTACTGCTGTTCGTGCTGGCGACGATACTCCGCGAGCAGCAACGCTTCCTCGTCCGTCAGCGGCCGCTCCCGCAGGAGCTCCGGCCGTCGTTCCCACGTCCTACCCAGCGACTGCATCAGCCGCCACCGGCGGATCGCCGCGTGATGTCCAGACAGTAACACCTCTGGCACGCTCATCCCTTCGTAGCGCTCCGGCCGCGTGTAGTGCGGGCAGTCGAGCCGCCCGGTCACGAACGAATCCTGCGCCGCCGACTCGGCGTCGTTCAACACGCCCGGCCGCTGCCGCAGGATTGCGTCGATCAGCATCAGGGCCGGCAGCTCGCCGCCGGAGACTACGAAATCGCCGATGGCGATTTCCTCGTCCACCTCGCGCGCGATGAAGCGTTCGTCTATCCCCTCGTAGCGCCCCGCAAGCAGCACATATCCGGTGCGGTCACCGGCCGCCGCGAGCTCTGCGACCCTCCGGTGCGTCAGCGGCACGCCTGCCGGCGACAGGTGGATCGTCCGCGTCGCCGCGCAGCCTTCGTCCCGTTGCCGTGCCTTCGCCGCGGTCACCGCCTTGGCCAGAGGCTCTGCCAACAGCACCATCCCCGGCCCGCCGCCGTACGGGCGGTCGTCGACGGTCCGGTAATTGTCCATCGCGAAATCGCGCGGATTCCACGTGGAGAGCTGCCAGAGCCCGCGCTCAAGCGCCCGCCCGGTGACGCCGAAACGCAACGCGTGGTCGACGAGTTCCGGGAACAGCGTGACGACGTCGATCCGCATCCGCAACCACGCAACTCAAAAATCAGCGCCCCAATCGACCGCGATCCGTTTCGCCTCGAGATCTACCTGGTCGATGATCGCCGGAACCCACGGGATCAGCCGCTCGGAACCCGGGGCGTTCGCCGGGCGCGCCACCCGCAACAGCGGATGCGCACCGTGTTCGGTGACGCCACAGACTTGTCCGAGCATCACACCCTCCCGGTTCACCACGTCCAAACCGACAAGATCCGCCCAGTAGATCTCCCCTTCCCGAACCGCCGGCAGCGCCTCACGCAGCACGCCGACGTCGCACCCCGCAAGCGCAAGCGCCGCCTCGCGGGTCTCGACGCTGGAGAGTGCCGCGAGCACCATGCCCGCATGCATCCGGCCCGCCGTCCGCCGCATCTCCCGCCATGTCGACTCGCGCTCGTTTCGCACCCACCACGTGGGATGATCGAGCAGGGTGTCGGGCAACTCGGATAGCGGTCGGACCTTCACCCAGCCGCGCACGCCAAACGGCCCGAGGATCCGGCCCATCACTGCGATTCGGCCGGGCGCGGGAACCGCCGACGGCACGGTGGCCGACCCGAAGGGGACCTACGCCGCCGCGGCTGCTTGCGCCGGCTTCGGCGACCTCTTCACCAGTCCGGCGACGGTATCCGACAGTTTCGCGCCGCGTTCCTGCCAGAAGCTTATCCGGTCGAGCGCCAGACGCAGGCCTTCCTCGCCTTCGCCGGCAATCGGGTTATAGAAGCCGACCCGCTCGATGAAGCGGCCGTCGCGACGGTTGTGCGAGTCGGCGACCACGATGTTGAAAAACGGGCGCTTCTTGGCGCCGCCGCGGGCAAGTCGGATGACAACCATGTTCGTGCTTCCGTAAGCAAAGGAAAGTCTTTAATTATACGGCACAAATCACCGATGCGACAAGCCGGCGGCGCGCGGAGCGGATGGCACCCTCCCTCTTGCCGAATCAGGGCAAGCATCTGTTTCGGAGGACATATTGTCCGCGGCACCGACCCCCGGGACCCGGCCCGGCGTCACCGCATCCCGGGAAGAAGCCCTTTCATGCCGCGGAGCATCTTTTGCATGCCGCCTTTGGCGATCATCTTCATCATCTTCTGCGTCTGTTCGAACTGCGCGAGGAGCTGGTTCACTTCCTGGACCGACACGCCGGCACCGGCGGCGATCCGGCGCTTGCGCGATGCCTTGAGCAGTTCCGGCTTCGCGCGCTCCTCGAGCGTCATCGAATTGATGATCCCTTCGATTCGCGCCATTTTCCGCTCGTTGACCGTCGTGCCCTGCGCCACCCGTGAGAGTTCCGCCGGCAGCTTGTCCAGCATGCCGGACAAACCGCCCATCTTGCGCATCTGTCCGATCTGCGCCTTGAAGTCGTCGAGGTCAAAGCCCTTGCCGGACTTCACCTTCTTCGCGAGCTTCTGCGCTTCCTCGAGATCGACGGTCTTGTGCGCGTCCTCGATCAGCGACATGACGTCGCCCATGCCGAGAATGCGCGAGGCCATGCGCTCCGGATGAAACACGTCGAGCCCGTCGATCTTCTCGGCCACGCCGACGAACTTGATCGGCGCACCGGTGACGTGCCGCACCGACAGCGCGGCGCCGCCACGCGCATCGCCGTCGAGCTTGGTCACGATGACGCCGGAGAGCGGCAACGCGTCGCGAAACGCCCGCGCCGTGTTGACTGCATCCTGGCCCTGCATCGCGTCGACGACGAACAGCGTCTCGATCGGCTTGACCGCCGCGTGCAGCAAGGCGATCTCGCGCATCATGTGCTCGTCGATGGCAAGTCGCCCCGCCGTGTCGACGATCAGCACATCGTGGTAATGCTTCTTCGCCCAGTCGAGCGCGGCTTCGGCGATCGCGACCGGCTTGCCGCCCGACGGCGCCGGAAAAAACTCGACGCCGACCTGGCCGGCGAGCGTTTTCAGCTGCTCGATCGCCGCCGGACGATAGACATCCGCGGAAACGACGAGCACCTTCTTCTTCTGCTCGCGCAAGAGCCGTGCGAGCTTTGCGGCGGTGGTCGTCTTCCCCGTGCCCTGCAGACCCGCGAGGAGGATCACCGCGGGCGGCTGCGTCGCGAGGTTCAACGGCACGGCCGCGCCGCCCATCAGACTCGCGAGCTCGCGATGCACGACGCCGATGAGCGCCTGGCCCGGCGTCAGCGATCCGACGACCTCCTCGCCCACCGCCTTCGCCTTCACCGCGGCAATGAAATCCTTGACCACCGGCAACGCGACATCGGCCTCGAGCAGCGCCAAGCGCACTTCGCGCAACGCGTCGGCGATATTGGCCTCGGTGAGGCGCGCTTCGCCGCGCAGTTGCTTGACGACGCGGGAAAGGCGCTGGGTCAGGGTGTCGAGCATCGTGAATTCGGGCGAATGACCGAGACCGCGCGCGGCGGACGCGCGGGGGCGCTGAGGTACACTGGCGAATGGCGGATTTCGCCGTCGCCCGCAATTCGATGATTTTACTCCACGTCGTCACCGCCGCCCTGTACGCGCTTGCCGCGTGGGCGCTGTGGCCGCAGCCGCCGGCGGAGTTCGCGGGCGCGAAGGGGAATGCCCCGGCGCGTCCGCCGGCGACGTGGGTAACGCTCGTACTGCCAGCCGCTTTGCTGCTGCACGCGTGGATCGCGGGTCGCGAGATCGCGACACCGGATGGCCTCGACCTCAGCCTGTCGAACGCCTTGTCCGTCGTCGCGGGGCTGGTGGCCCTGGTCGCGTGGGTTTCGGGACTGCTGCGCACGCTGCCCGCGATCGGCACGGTCGTCGTTCCGGTGGCCGCGGTGGCGTCGCTGGTCCCGGCCCTCTCGACGAATCCGCATCGCTTCCCTTACGCCGCCGAGCCGTGGGCAGCGCTGCACGTCGGCGTCGCACTGGTGTCCTATGCGCTGTTCCTCGTGGCGGCCGTGCAGGCGCTCGTGCTGATGGGCCTCGAGAAGCGCCTGCATCGCCGGCTGCCGGATCCCGGCGCAACCGGGCTTCCGCCGCTCCTCACGCTGGAACGCTTTCTGTTCCGGCTGGTTACGGTCGGATTCGTGCTGCTCACCTTGACACTTGCAAGCGGGATGCTGTTTTCGGAGCAGATCTTCGGCAAGCCCGTGGTGTTCACGCACAAGAGCGTGTTCTCGGTGCTGGGCTGGCTCACGTTCGGCGCACTCCTCTGGGGTCGCTGGCGGTATGGCTGGCGCGGACGCGTCGCCCTTCGCTGGATCATCGCCGGCACGGTATTCGTGTTCCTCGCCTACCTCGGCAGCAAGTTCGTGCTCGAAGTCTTGCTCGGGCGGTGATCGGGGAATGCTTGATCAACCAAGGCGAAACGCCGGACGGTCATGGGCCTGCATCCGCGCGCCGCACTGGATTGTCTGCGCACAGTCCCGCGTCCTCTGTCCTCTGAATGGACGACATCCCGCTAAGCACGCTCGCGATCGCGCTGGTGTTGCTGCTCGTCGCTTCCGGCTTCTTCTCGATCGCAGAGACCGCGATGATGGCGGCCAACCGGCATCGGCTGAGGCACCGCGCGCACCGTGGCGCGCGCGGCGCCAAGCTCACGCTGACGCTGCTCGCCCAGACCGACCGCCTGCTCGGCGTGATCCTGCTCGGCAACAATCTCATCAATGCCGCCGCGGCCACGTTGACGGCGATCATCACGGTCCGGCTGTTCGGCGAAGGCAAGCTGGCACTCGCGGTCGGCACGATTGCCGTTACGTTCGCGATCCTCGTCGTCTCCGAGATCACGCCGAAGGTCGTCGGGGCCGCGCATGCCGATCGCATTGCGCCGGTCGTGGGCTACGCGCTGGCGCCGATGCTCAAGGTGGCCACGCCGGTCGTCTGGTTCGTCAACCTGTTCGTGCAGGGCCTGCTCAAGCTGCTGCGAATTCCGATCGCGACCGATGCGAGCGCTTCGCTGACGCAGGAGGAGCTGCGTTCGCTGGTGCTGGAGGGACAGTATTTCCGCGGCAAACATCGATCGATGCTCGCCAACCTTCTCGACCTCGAAGCGGTGACCGTCAACGACGTGATGACGCCCCGCAATCAGATCCATGCGGTCGACCTGCGGGCCAAGCCGGCGCACCTCGCGGAGCAGCTCGCGACGTCCTACCACACGCGGCTCCCCGCCTACGAAGGCGAGCTCGACAACATCGTCGGCATCATCCACCTGAAGCAGGTCGTCCATCTCCAGCAGGCCGGGACCATCGATCACGCCGCATTGCGGACGATCCTGCGGCCGGCGTACTTCGTCCCGGCGGGAACGCCGCTGCTCGTCCAGCTGCAGCAGTTTCAGAACGACCGGGAGCGGCTGGGGCTCGTCGTCGACGAGTACGGCGAGCTCGAGGGACTCGTCACCATCGAGGACATCATCGAGGAGATCATCGGGGATTTCACGACGCAGGCGCCGGACAGCGCGCAGTCGTCGTGGGGCCGCGCGGCCGACGGCAGCGTGGTCGTCGACGGGATGGCGCTCCTGCGCAGCCTCAACCGCAAGCTCGGGACCCAGTTTCCGCTCGATGGGCCGAAGACGCTGAACGGACTCATCGTCGAACAGCTGGGCGAGATTCCCGACGCCGGCACCAAAGTCACCGTCGAAGGGCAGGCGCTCGAAATTCTCCAAACGCAGGGTCGGGCGGTCAAGGTCGTGCGACTCCTGCCGCCGGTGGGCCGCGCGGCCGCCGCGCCTTTACAAAGCCCGGGCGGACAGGCATCATCAACTGGATAAGTTTTATGCGCTTGGAATAACGCGGGAGGAGGCAGGCGACCGTCGGAAAAGGCACACAAATTGCTTGATCCGCTCCAATTGTCGTCTGTCCTGCCGATTACACATCGCTTGCCAACCGTCTAGTCCATGGCTACCCACGCCACCACGCGCAACCTGAGCGGGCTCGCGCGTGCCCTCGCGCAACATGGCCTCATGACCGAATATGAGGCCGAAACGCTGCAGACGCAGGCGCAGCAGGCCAGTACCACGTTCGTCGAGCAGGTCATCCTCGGCAAGCGGATATCGGCGACCCAACTCGCCGTATTCGGATCACGGGCGTTCGGCGTCCCGTTGATGGACCTCGGGGCGTTCGATCTGGACCAGATTCACAAGGACGTGGTCGACACCAAGCTTGCCGCATCGCGTCGCGTATTGCCGCTGCACAAGCGCGGCAACCGGCTCTACGTAGCCACGTCCGACCCCGCCAACCTGCAGGCGCTGGAGGAAGTCCGGTTCAAGACCAACCTCGTCGTCGAGCCGGTCGTCGTCGAGGACGACAAGCTCGCGCAGGCGATCACGAAGTTGGTCGAGGCCAAGGGGGCGACGCTCAATGAAATGGCCGCCATGGAGGATCTGGAGCTCGACCTCCAGGAAGGCGGCCCCGCGACGCTCTCCGACGAGGAAAGCCAGGAGGTCGAGGACGCGCCGGTCGTCAAGTACATCCAGAAGATCCTGATCGACGCGATCAACGCCGGCGCGTCCGACATCCATTTCGAGCCCTATGAGAAGTACTACCGGATCCGCTACCGGCTCGACGGTATCCTGATGGAGGTCGCGCAGCCGCCGCTCGTGATCAAGGACAAGGTCGCCTCGCGGATCAAGGTGATCAGCAAGCTCGACATCTCCGAAAAGCGCGTGCCGCAGGACGGCCGGATGAAGCTCGTGCTGTCAAAGGCAAAGGCGATCGACTTTCGCGTCAGCTCGCTGCCCACGCTGTTCGGTGAAAAGATCGTGATGCGGATTCTCGACTCGGCGGGCGTCAAGCTCGGCATCGAGGCGCTGGGCTACGACGCGGACCAGCAAGAGCAACTGATGTTCGCCATCGGGCGGCCGTACGGGATGATTCTGGTCACCGGCCCCACGGGCTCCGGCAAGACCGTTTCGCTCTACACGTGCCTCAACATCCTGAACCAGCCGGGGATCAACATCTCGACGGCGGAGGATCCGGCGGAAATCCAGCTCCCGGGCGTCAACCAGGTCAACATCAACGAAAAGGCGGGGCTTACCTTCGCCACTGCGCTGCGGTCCTTCCTCCGGCAGGACCCTGACGTCATCATGGTCGGCGAAATCCGCGACCTCGAAACTGCCGACATCGCGATCAAGGCGGCGCAGACGGGTCACCTGGTGCTCGCGACGCTGCACACGAACGATGCCCCAACGACACTGACCCGGCTTCTCAACATGGGCGTCGCCCCGTTCAACGTGGCCTCGTCGGTGATCCTGATCACGGCGCAACGCCTCGGCCGCCGCCTGTGCCCGAGTTGTAAGCAACCCAAGGACATTCCGCCCGAAGCGCTCATCCGGGCCGGCTTCTCCGAAGAAGACATCGACGGCACCTGGCAGACCTACGGCCCCGTTGGTTGCGAAAAGTGCAGAGGGACCGGCTACAAGGGACGCGTCGGTATCTACCAGGTGATGCAGATCTCCGACGAGATGCGCCAGCTCATCATGCGCAACGGCACGGCGATCGACATCGCCGACCAGGCGCGCAAGGAGGGCGTGCGCGATCTGCGACAATCGGGCCTCATCAAGGTGAGGCAGGGTTTGACCTCGCTCGAGGAAATCGAAGCCATCACGAACGAGTGACGGCGGTACCCGCATCCGGAAGGATCAGAACATGGCCATCGCCGCTGCGCAGCGCAAAGACGTCAAGGAATACACATTCCTCTGGGAGGGTGTCGACCGCGCCAACCGCCAGATGCGCGGTGAAGCGAAGGGCGCGTCCGAGACGGTGGTGACGACTAACCTGCGCCGGCAGGGTATCCGCATCACCAAGATCAAGCGGCAGACGTTTCGCGGCGGCAAGAGGGTTGGCGAAAGGGAGGTCACGTTCTTCACCCGCCAGCTTGCGACGATGCTGCGCGCCGGGGTGCCGCTGCTGCAGGCCTTCGAGATCGTGGCCCGCGGCCACAGCAACGCCGCATTCTCGCGGCTCGTGATGGACCTCAAGAGCCGTGTCGAGGCGGGCTCGAGCCTGTCGCAGGCGTTCCGCGAGCACCCGGTCCAGTTCGACAACCTCTACTGCAATCTCGTGAGCGCGGGCGAGACCGCCGGCATGCTGGACGCCATCCTCGACCGGCTCGCGACCTACAAGGAAAAGATTCTCGCGATCAAAGGCAAGATCAAGTCGGCGCTGTTCTATCCAATCTCGGTGATCGTGGTGGCCATCGTTGTCGTCTGGGTCATCATGATTTTCGTGATTCCGGCGTTCAAGGCCGTGTTCTCGAGCTTTGGCGCCGACCTGCCGGTGCCCACGCTGATGGTGATGGCGATGTCCGACTTCGTCGTCGCGTGGTGGTGGCTCGGATTTCTGTGCATCATCGGCGCGATCTTCGGCTTTTTCACGCTCAAACGGCGCTCAGCCGCCTTCCGCTACGCGGCGGACCGCATCGCGCTGCGCATTCCGATCATCGGCGCCATTCTGGAGAAGGCGACGATCGCCCGCTGGACACGCACGCTGCAGACGATGTTCGCGGCGGGCGTGCCGCTGGTCGAGTCCCTCGACGCGGTGGCCGGCGCCGCTGGCAACTCGGTGTACGCGGCGGGGACAAAGCGCATCCAGACCGAGGTCAGCACCGGCACGAGCCTCACCAATGCGATGTCGAACACCAACCTCTTTCCGTCGATGGTGCTGCAGATGACGCAGATCGGTGAGGAGTCGGGCTCGCTCGACAACATGCTCGGCAAGATCGCGGATTTCTACGAGCGCGAGGTCGACGACGCCGTGGCCGCGCTTTCGAGCCTGCTCGAGCCGATCATCATCGTGTTCCTCGGTGTGGTGATCGGTGGGCTGGTCATCGCCATGTACCTGCCGATCTTCAAGCTGGGCCAGGTCATTTGACGCGACGCCAGCTCGGCGATGAGCCCCGGTATTGAACCGGTGGCGGCAATTGCGCTGGCCGTCGTAGTCGGGCTCGTCGTCGGCAGCTTCCTCAACGTCGTCATCCACCGGCTGCCCAAGATGATGGAGCGCGGCTGGCGCGCCCAATGCGCGGAGCTACGCGGCGAGCCGGTACCGGACGAGCCTACGTACAACCTCGTCGTTCCGCGCTCCGCCTGTCCGTCCTGCGGGCACCGGATCGCCGCGCACGAGAACATTCCCATCGTCTCGTGGCTGGTGCTCGGGGGCAAATGCTCGTCCTGCAAGGCCCGTATTTCGGCGCGTTATCCGGTCGTGGAGCTCCTCGGCGGGTTGCTTGCCGCGTATGCGATCTTCCATTTCGGCGCTACCGCAAAGGGCGCTGGCGCCTGCGTATTGCTCTGGACCTTGCTGGCGCTGACCGTGATTGATGCGGACGCCCAGCTCCTTCCCGACGACCTGACCCTCCCGCTTCTCTGGGGCGGGCTCCTCGCCAATCTGTGGGGTACGTTCGTCCCGCTCGCAAGTGCCGTGATCGGAGCGATTGCGGGCTACCTCTCGCTCTGGGTCGTCTACTGGTTGTTCAAGTTGATCCGCGGCAAGGAAGGCATGGGCTATGGTGATTTCAAGCTGCTCGCGGCACTGGGGGCCTGGCTCGGATGGCAGATGCTGCCGCTGATCGTCCTGCTCTCCTCGCTCGTGGGCGCGGTGATCGGCGTCGCGTTGATTGCGTTCAAGGGCCGCGACCACAACATCCCGATCCCGTTCGGGCCCTACCTGGCGATTGCCGGCGCGATCGCGCTCTTCTGGGGGCCGGCACTGGTCCGGATCTATCTCCCGTGACCTTCGTCGTCGGCCTCACCGGCGGCATCGGCAGCGGCAAGTCTGCGGTCGCCGATGCGTTCGCGGCGCTCGGGATCGACGTTACCGACACCGATCGACTTGCGCACGCGCTTACGGCACCCGGAGAGCCTGGTTACGCGGCCGTCCTCGCCGCCTTCGGCACCGACCTGCGCCGATCCGACGGCACCCTCGACCGCACCCGCCTGCGCGAGATCGTGTTCGCGGACGCGGCTGCCCGCGCCCGACTCGAAGGCCTTCTCCACCCATTGATCCGCGAAGCCGCGCGGTCAGAGATCGCGGGATGGAAAAGTCGTTACGGCATCCTCGTCGTCCCGCTCCTGTTCGAGCGCGGCGGACTCGCGCACGTCGTGCAACGGACGCTCGTCGTCGATTGTCCGGAGGACCTGCAATTGCTGCGCGTCGCGGCCCGTAGCGGCCTTACCCACGCCGAGATCAGCACGATCATGGCAACCCAGCTGCCCCGCGCCGATCGACTCGCCCGCGCCGATGATGTACTCGACAACTCGGGTCCACCCTCGGCAATCGCGCCGCAGGTTGCCGTGCTCGATCGTCGCTACCGCGCGCTGGCCGCGAAATCGGCCGGCGAACCGGAATGCGCCGCTTAAGTGGGCCGCACGAGTTGGAGCAGAATGCGCAACTGACGCACCGCGCACGATTACCGCTACCGTGATCCGTTACGAGCATCCACTGAACGAGCGAATCCGCACCTTGATGCGGCTCGAGGATCTCTTTCATCGTGCGCGGTTCTTTGCCTCGCGTATCGAAGGGCCCGACCATCATGCGGCGCTGCTCGCGTTGTTCGAGATCAGCGACGTCGCGGCCCGCGCCGACCTCAAGACCGACCTGCTGCAGGAACTCGAGCGGCAGAAGCAGCTGCTCGCGCCGCTGCGCAACAACCCGGCGATCGAGACCCGTGTGCTCGAGCCGTTGCTCTACGAGATCGACAAGGCAAGCGCTGCACTGCTCGCGCAGGCCGGCCGGGCCGGCGCGCATCTGCGCGAGAACGAGTGGCTGATGACGATCAAGCAGCGAACCGCGATTCCCGGCGGCGTCTGCGAGTTCGACCTGCCTGCCTACCACTACTGGCTCAATGCCGACCCCGCCGCGCGGCAGAACGATCTCAGGGCATGGATCGAGCCGTTCCTGCCGATCCACGATGGGCTCGCGATTGTCCTGCGCCTGCTGCGCGACAACGGCCGCGCGAGTCGCCAGATCGCGTATCGCGGCGTATTCCAGCTGATGCTGACCACCTCCAAGGTCGCGCAACTGTTGCGGCTCTCCGTGGGCCGCGACTTGCCGTGCGTGCCGGAGATCAGCGCGAACAAGTACGCGCTCAACATCCGCTTCATCGGCCTTACCGGGATGGACCGCGGAGCGGTTTACGACCGCGACGTCGAATTCGAATTGATGTTCTGTAATCTTTGAGCTTGTCCCGCGCTCGCGGGCTCGCCGCAAGCCGCGGCGGATCATCCTGAACAAACCCTTGCGTGCGGCTGTGAATCGATGAATTCACCCGGAACCTCATCCACTCCGGCGGCGCTGCCATCGCTGCTCCAGGATGCCCTGCGCTTGCACCAGGCCGGCCGTCTCGACGACGCGGAGGCGCGTTATCGGGAGATCCTGGCACGCGAGCCCGGGCACGCCGATGCGCTTCACTATTCCGGTTTGCTCGCCTATCAGCAGCAGCGTTTCGATGCCGCGGTGGACCTGATCGGCCGCTCGCTCGCCGTGCAAGCCGACAATCCGACCGCCTGCAGCAATCTCGGCAACGCGCTGGCGATGCTGGGACGCCTGCCAGAAGCGGAAGCGGCGTTTCGGCACGCGCTCGCCGTCGACCCGCAGTTCGCCGACGCCTGCTTCAATCTCGGCAACCTGCTTCGCCAGCAGCAAGCGCTCGCAGCAGCAGCGGAGTATTACCGTCGTGCAATTGCGCTCGTCCCCAGCCACACCGGCGCCCTCAACAATCTCGGTAACGTGCTCCACCTGCTCGGGCGCATTCGGGAGGCGGGCGACGCGTTTCTCCAGCTCGGAAACGTGCTGCAGGATACGGGACAGAGCGAGGCTGCCGCCGACGCCTACCGGAGATCGCTCGCGCTAGCACCGAACCCGGGCGTCGAAGTGCAGCTTGCCCTGCTTATGCCGGTAATACCGATGTCGGTGGCGGAAATCGACGACACCCGCGAACGCCTGGTGCGCGCCATCGTTGCGCTCGAAGGCCGGCACATCACGCTGCCCGATCCGCTGCGCTACGCGAGCAGCGCAATCTTCTATACCGGCTATCACGGCCGCAACGATCGCGATCTGCGTCAGCGCCTCGCTGCCTTCCACCTTCGCGCGAGTCCGGAACTCGCGTGGACTGCCCCGCATTGCGCCAACTATGCCGGACCCGGCGCCAGGATCCGCGTCGGCTTCGTTTCGCGATTTCTGCATCCGGATCACCCGGTCGGCAAGTATTACGGCGCGATTCCGGACCAGATCGACTGCCAGCGCTTCGAGGTCGTGACCTTTGCCGTCGGCGAAGGCGGCGGCATGCATTCCGCCGGGAAGCGCCCCCTTGCGCTTCCCGAAATGGATCTCGCGTCGGCGCGCGAGCGCGTCGCTGCGGAGCGACTGGATGTGCTGTTCTACCCGGATATCGGCATGGAGCCGACGACCTATTTCCTGGCCTTCGGCCGGCTCGCCCCGGTGCAATGCGTCGCGCTCGGTCACCCGGTAACGACGGGCATTCCCAATATCGATTATTTCCTTTCGGCGGAAGCGCTGGAGAATCCGGATGCCGACCGGCACTATTCGGAAACGCTGATCCGCTTTCCCGAAATCTGCTGCTACTTCGTGCGGCGCGTGCCGAACGAAGCGGGGCCGGGGCGCGAGCACTTCGGATTGCCGGCAGAAGCGAGAATCTACGTGTGCGCGCAGAACCCGATCAAGATCCACCCGGAGTTCGATGCGACGCTGGCAGAGATTCTGCGTCGCGATTCGCAGGGCCTGCTCGTCCTCTTCAACGGTGGCAAGACCGAGCAATGGGGGCGGCTGCTCCTCCAGCGCTTCCAGCGGGTCATGCCGGACGTGCTCCATCGCGTCGTGGTTCTCCCGTTTCTCGAGTTCGATGCCTTCCTGGGCTTCCTCCGCACTGTCGACGCGACGCTCGATACGCCGCATTTCGGTGGTGGAACGACGAGTTTCGAGGCATTCGGGGTCGGCGTGCCCATCGTGACCTGGCCTGGCGCCTACGCGCGAAGCCGCGCCACTCATGCGCTGTACCGCCAGATGGGCGTAACCGGCCTCGTCGCGGAGAACGCCAAGCAGTATGTCGAGATTGCGCTGCGCCTCGCGCGCGACCCGAATTGGCGAACGCAGATGCGCAGTCAACTGCGAGAGCGTAGCCACGTGCTCTACGAGAACATCGCCTCCGTCCGCGAGCTGGAGCACTTCTTCGAGCATGCGGTCGCAGCCGCCGTGCACGGACAAAAACTCGACGGGTGGCCCGGTTCATCCTCGTTCCGCGGATGAAATCGAGTCCCCGTTTGAGGCCGCGGCGCAGGCGCCCCCGCGGCCTCCGGCCGGTTCAGAACGCGGTCAGATTCGTACCCGCCGCCCCTACTGCCGCGTAAGCCGCCCGCACCAGTGTTGCGGCGAAGCCCGTCGGCGCCACCGCATTCAAGTCGTTCGTCGTTCCCGAAACCGCCGCCTGCCAAGTGATGCCACCAGGGCTGGTGTAGATGCTGCCGCCGGTGCCGACGGCGATGAACTGGGACCCATAGGTAACAGAGGCCAGCGAATTCGCCCCGATTGGCGTTTGCGCAGTCCAGCTCGTGCCATCGGCGCTCGTGACGATCGTGCCCGCCGCGCCGACCGCGACCACGCCGGCCAGTCCATACACGGCGGACCTGAGGTCGAGGGACGTCGGCGATGCGCGCACCGTCCAGGCCGCGCCGTCGGGGCTTGTCAACACCGTGCCCTGGGCACCGACCGCGACGTACAGTCCGCCAACGACCGAGGCGATCCCGTACAGGTCGCGCGTCGTGCCGGAACTCGCCGCAGCCCAGGTCGTTCCGTCGCTGCTGGCGAGGATCGTGCCGTTCGCACCGACGGCGACCATGACGGTGCCCGCCATCGTCAAGCCGTAGAGGTTGTTGGCGGTGCCGGACGTGCGCGTCGTCCAGTTGATCCCGTCAGGGCTGGTGACGATCGTCCCGGCGTCGCCCACCGCGACGAACACGGTACCCGCATACAGAACCGCATTGAGATTGGTCGCAACATTCGAGGTCCTCCCCGTCCAAGTCAGCGCATCGGGGCTCGAGAAGATGCTTCCACCCTGGCCCACGGCAACGAACGTGTTGCCGACGGTCGCCGTGGCGCTGGTGAACGCGATGCCAAGGAGATTTCCGGCGCCCAGCGGCGCGCCGGCACTCCAGGTCGCACCGGCGAGGCGCGGCACGAAGGAAATGCTCGGGGTGTCAGGGCCACCGGGCCCACCGCCCGTCCGGCCGTTGATGACCGCAGAATACGTTGTGCCATTGATCAGCCCGGTTACGAGAAACGGCGAGGAAACTCCGCGGAAGATCACGCAACCCAGCGACACCGCGCAGGTGTCCGACGTGACATTGGGGACGGCCGCGACCCAGACCCAATATTCGACGTCAGGATCCTGATCCCAGGCAATCGTCGCGCTGCTGTCGTGCGCGACGAGACTTACGTTGGCCGGCGCGGGAGCGGAGCTTCCCCCTCCGCAACCCGCGATCAGCAACACGGCGATGATCGCCGCGAACCACGCAATAGCCCTTTTCATTGCAATTCCTTGTGCCAAATGGAAGTATCGTACACCGCATCTTCGGACCTGATCTTCATGCCACGCCTTTCAACGCTGCTGTTGGTCAACCCGTGACGCGATGGGAAAAGCGCGCATCGTAGCCTGCCCGCATTGCGGGACCCCGGTCGAATGGACGCCTGCGTCGCGCTGGCGCCCGTTCTGTTCCGAGCGCTGCAAGCTGATCGATCTCGGCGCCTGGGCAGCGGACGAGTATCGGATCCCGATCGCGGATGCGCCCGCTGCCGACGATGTCATTGGCGCACCGGACGATGCCGAATCGGCGCCGGATTCCCGGAAGGGGCCCGGCTGACAGGAGCGAAGCCAAGGCCGGGCCGCGGCGTAAGTTGCCGCACCGTCCGCCGGAAAGGAGGCGTCGTGTCGCTTCCAGTCTCCGGTGGGTCGGGGCTGTCTTGGCCACGACCTCACCTATGCCAGCCCCCATGCCGCGCGCCGCAATGCAACGCCGTGGGCGCCGCGGGCGATGGCAGTGTCGAGGTCGACGTGTCCCAGTCCGCCCAGCGCAAACACCGGCAGCGAAGCGCCGGCGGCGACTGTCGCAAAACCGTCCCAGCCGAGCGTGGCGACGCCCGGATGCGACGGCGTCGCCCGTACCGGACCCAGCAGCGCGAAATCCAGCGCCAACGCGCCGGCCTTGGCGATTTCCTCGCGTGTGTGGCACGAGGCGGAACACAGGATGCCCTCGGGGCGCGCCGTGGCCGCGGCGAGTGTCGCCGAAGTCCAGTGGACGCCCGCGCACCCCCATGCGCGCGCGCGCTCGACGCTGCCGTTCAAGTACACCTGCGCGCCGTGCGCAAGCGCAAGGCCCGAGAGCGCGTCGCACAGCGCCCGCTGCCGTGCTTCCGGCCAATCTTTCTCGCGCAGCTGAATCAGCTTCAGCCCGGTGTCGAGCGCAACCTTCGCGCGGGCGAGAAACGCGCCCTCGCCGAGGTCGCCGGCCATCGTGATCCCGCATACCGCGGGCAGCACGAGCGCGCGCAACACGAGCGTATTCGCCGGCAGCAGCGGTGCGACGTCGAAGCGCCCGGGAACCTGCCACGCGAGCGCCTGCCCGTCACGACCGACGGGCTCGCCCTCCCAGTCGAAGACGCGGAAGAAATTCAGCTCGACGTGCGCGTGCGGATAGACGAAGCGCTGGACGAGCCACGGAGCCGCTCGCCGCACCGCGAGGCCCAACTCCTCGGCGAGTTCGCGTTCGAGCGCGTGGCTCGGCATCTCGCCAGGTTCGAGCTTGCCCCCCGGAAATTCCCAGTACCCCGCGTAGGCCTTGCCGCGCGGGCGCTGCGCGAGCAACACCTTCCCATCGCGCCTCGTGATGACGGCCGCGGCAACCCGTACGAGGCCGTCCGTCACGCCGCGGAAGACTTGCGTTTCAATGCCGCCGCACCCGCGTAGCCGCGCGCGAACTGCCACGCAACGCGGCCGCTGCGCGAGCCACGCTGCAATGCGAATTGCAGCGCATCGCGCGCGCGCGCGCCGGCCTCGCGCTTCGTCTTCGCGTCGGCGACGCCGAAGGTCTCGAGCCAGCTCGCGACGGCGGCGAGGTAGTCGTCCTGGCTGAACGGGTAGAACGAGATCCATAGCCCGAAGCGCTCGGACAGCGAGATCTTTTCCTCGACCGACTCGCTCGGATGCACTTCCTCGCCTACGTGTTTCGTCTCGAGGTTTTCGCTGAAATACTCGGGCAGCAGATGGCGGCGATTCGACGTCGCGTAGATCAGGATGTTCGGCGAGGCCACCGCGATGGTGCCGTCCAGCATCACCTTCAGCGCCTTGTAGCCGGGCTCGCCGGCGTCGAAAGTAAGGTCGTCGCAGAACACGATGAATCGCTCGCGCCGCCGCGCCACGAGGTCGGCGATGTCCGGCAGATCGACCAGGTCGGTCTTGTCTACCTCGATCAGGCGCAGCCCCTTCGCCGCGTACCGGACGAGCATCGCCTTCACCAGCGACGACTTTCCCGTCCCCCGCGAGCCGGTCAGGAGCACGTTGTTTGCCGGCAGCCCCGAGACGAACTGGCGCGTGTTGGCGTCGATCGAGTGCTTCTGCGCGTCGATGGCCACGAGATCGGAGAGGCGGATCGCATGCGGGTGAGCGACAGCCTGCAGGTGACCGCGGCCCGCGCGCTTGCGCCAGCGGAACGCGTTCGCATGCCAGTCCGGCGGCGGCGGCGCAGGGGGCAGCACCGCTTCCACTCGCGCCAGAATGCCCTCGATGCGCGTGAGCAATGCGGTGAGCTCGCCGAGCGGGATCATGACCTGCCTTTAGCTCCGATAATCGGCGTTGATCGAAACGTAATCGTGCGAGAAATCGCAGGTCCAAACGGTTGCGCGCGCGGCGCCGCGTCCCAACGCGACGCGCACGGTGATCTCGTCCTGTTTCATCACGCGCTGGCCGTCCACCTCGCTGTAAGAAGGCGCGCGAGCGCCGCGCTCGACCACCAGCACGTCATCGAGCCAGAACGACACCCGCGACGGGTCGAGATCCGGCACGGCGGCATTGCCGAGCGCGCAGACGATGCGGCCGAGGTTGGGGTCGGAGGCGAAGAACGCGGTCTTCACGAGCGGCGAATGGGCGATGCGGAGCGCGACCATGCGGCATTCCGCTGCATCGCGCCCGCCCTCGACGGCGATCGTGATGAACTTGGTCGCGCCCTCGCCGTCGCGGACCAGCGCCTGTGCGAGATCGGTCGCGACCTCGGCCAGGGCCTGGCGGAGCGGCGGCAGCCGCGCATCGTCGGCACGCTCGATCGCCGGCATCGTCGCCTTGCCGGTTGCCGCGATCACGAAGCTGTCGTTGGTCGACGTGTCGCCGTCCACGGTCGCGCAGTTGAAGGACACGTCGGCGATATCGCGCGTCAGCGCTCCGAGCAATTCTGCACCAATGGGTGCGTCGGTGGCGACGAACGCCAGCATTGTCGCCATGTCGGGATGGATCATTCCGGCGCCCTTGGCGATTCCGGTGACCGTAATGGGCACGTCGTGGAGCTGCACGCGCCGCGACACGCCCTTGGGCACCGTGTCCGTCGTCATGATCGCCGACACCGCGGGAAACCAGTGGTCCGATGCGAGGGCCGCCTGCAACGCCGGCAGCGCGGCAACGATCTTCGCCACCGGCAGCGGCTCCATGATCACGCCGGTCGAGAACGGCAGCACCTCCTGCATCGTGCAGCCCAGCGTCGATGCCACGGCGGCGCACGTCGCCTCGGCGTCGGCGACGCCGCGATCGCCGGTGCCGGCGTTGGCATTGCCCGCATTGACGAGCAGCGCGCGCACGCGTCCCGAACCCGCCAGATGGCGGCGGCAGACGGTCACCGGCGCCGCACAGAAGCGGTTTCGCGTGAACACGCCCGCGGCGACGGTGCCCTCGTCGAAGGCGATCAGCAGCACGTCGTCGCGGGCCCAATTCTTGATCTTCGCCGCCGCGGTGCCGAGCATCACGCCCGGCACGGGCAGCAGATCCTCGGGACGTGGCGGTGTGTAACGGACGGGCATGACGAGGCAGGCGCGCAGAACAAATGTTTGGGGGATGGTACCCGAACAGCGGAACCGCTTACGCGTGTACGTTGCGACCGATGGCCGGCGCAACGCGATGACAAGGCGGCAATGCGAGCCGATGCGCGGAATAAGCGGCGTCCGACGTTTTTTCGGGCGACGCTTGATTGCGCGCGACGGACGCCGCACTGCTCGATGCAGCACACGGGTTCCCGCGCTCAACGCAAACGAAGCTAGGCGAGTCTCCCATGGCAATGTTTGTATTTCTTGCCCGACCCGCACGGGCACGGATCATTGCGTCCGACCTTTTCCGCCCGCGCGCACGAACGGCGCGGACGGCGGCGGGGGATCGGCAGCCGCCGCGGCGAGCGCCTCGTCGTAGTCGGCGTGCTGGTACCTGACATTGGATACTGCAGGTGCTTCCTCGACCGCCTGCACGTCCTCCTGCGTTCGCACCTGCACCGTCAGCACGACTTTCACGACATCCTGTTTGATCCGGTCGAGCATGTCGGAAAAGAGCTCGAACGACTCGCGCTTGTATTCCTGTTTCGGGTTCTTCTGCGCATAACCGCGCAGGTGGATACCCTGCCGCAGGTGGTCGAGGTTGGCCAAGTGGTCGCGCCAGTGCTGGTCGACCGTCTGCAGCATCAGGCTGCGCTCGAACTGGCGCATCAGCTCGGGGCCGACCTGCGATTCCTTGCTCGCGTACTGGTCCAGGGCCTGCTGCGTGAGCCGCGCGCGCAGCGCTTCGTCGGTCAGCTCGGGATCGCTGTTCAGCCATTCTCCGATCGGCGCCGTCATCTGGAAGTCGGACGCCAGCGCCGTCTCTAGGCCGGGGATGTCCCACTGCTCCTCGACCGAGTCCGGCGGCACGTAGCGCCGCGCCGTTTCGTCGATCAGGCCGGTGATCATGCTGCGGATCGTGTCGGCGATGTCGGTCGATTCGAGCAATTCGTTGCGCTGCTGGTAAATCACGCGCCGCTGGTCGTTCGCGACGTCGTCGTATTCGAGCAGCTGTTTTCTGATGTCGAAGTTGCGCGATTCGACGCGGTTCTGCGCCTTGGCGATCGAGCGATTGACGATCGGGTGCTCGATCGGCTCGCCTTCCGGCATCTTCAGCTTCTGCATGATGCCGCCGAGACGCTCGCCGCCGAAGATGCGCAACAGCGGGTCCTCCAGCGACAGGTAGAACCGCGAGCTGCCCGGGTCGCCCTGCCGGCCGGAGCGGCCGCGCAGCTGGTTGTCGATCCGCCGCGACTCGTGGCGCTCGGTACCCACGATGTGCAGGCCGCCGGCTGCGACCACGGCCTCGTGGCGCAGCTGCCAATCGGCGCGCAGCTTTCCGATCTCGCGTTCCTTCTCGCCCGGCGCGACCGCGGGATCGTCACGAATCTTGAGGATCAGCGCCTCCAGCGCGCCGCCCAGCACGATGTCGGTGCCACGGCCCGCCATGTTGGTCGCGATCGTGATCGCCTTCGACTTGCCGGCTTGCGCGACGATCTCGGCCTCGCGTGCGTGCTGCTTGGCGTTCAGCACCTGGTGCGGCAGCTTTTCCTTTTCGAAGTGCTTCGACAGGAGCTCGGAACTCTCGATCGACGTCGTGCCGACCAGCACCGGCTGGCCGCGCTCGAAGCAGTCCTTCACGTCGGTGACGATCGCGTCCACCTTCTCCTGGAACGTACGGAATACCTGGTCGTTCTCGTCCTTGCGCACCATCGGCATGTGCGTCGGGATGACGACCGTTTCGAGGTGGTAGATCTGCTGGAATTCGAACGCTTCGGTATCGGCGGTACCGGTCATGCCGGCGAGCTTGCCGTACATCCGGAAGTAGTTCTGGAACGTGATCGAGGCGAGCGTCTGGTTCTCGCGCTGGATCGGGACGCCCTCCTTCGCCTCGACCGCCTGGTGCAGGCCGTCGGACCAGCGCCGTCCGGACATGAGGCGGCCGGTGAATTCGTCGACGATCACCACGTCGCCGTTCTGGACCACGTAGTGCTGGTCGCGATGGAAGAGCGCATGTGCGCGCAGCGCCGCGTACAGGTGGTGCATCAGGGCGATGTTGTGCGCGTCGTAGAGGCTGGAGCCGGGGGCGAGCAGCCCGGCCGCGGCGAGGATCCCTTCGGCGTGCTCGTGGCCCTCCTCGGAGAGCAGCACCTGGTGCGCCTTCTCGTCCACCCAGTAGTCGCCGGGGCCTTTCTCCTCAGCCTGCCGCGCGAGCTTCGGTGCGAGCTCGTTCAGCCGGTAGTAGAGGTCGACGTTGTCGTCGGCCTGCCCCGAGATGATGAGCGGCGTGCGCGCCTCGTCGATCAGGATCGAGTCCACCTCGTCGACGATCGCGTACGGGAGCCCGCGCTGGACGCGCTGCGAGGCCTCGAACACCATGTTGTCGCGCAGATAGTCGAAGCCAAACTCGTTGTTGGTGCCGTAGGTGATGTCCGCCGCGTACGCCGCCTGCTTCGCCGCATGGTCCATCTGCGACAGATTCACGCCGACGGTGAGCCCGAGATAGCGGTAGATTCGCCCCATCCAGTCCGCGTCGCGCTGCGCGAGGTAATCGTTGACAGTGACGATGTGCACGCCGGTTCCGGCAAGCGCATTGAGATAAGCCGGCAGCGTGGCGACGAGCGTCTTGCCCTCGCCCGTGCGCATTTCGGCGATCTTGCCGTTGTGCAGTGCCATCCCGCCTATCAGCTGAACGTCGAAGTGGCGCATCGAAAGCGTGCGCTTGCCGGCCTCGCGGACGACGGCGAATGCTTCGGGCAGTATTGCGTCGAGCGTCTCGCCTTTCCCGACACGCTCCTTCAGCTCGGCCGTCCTGTCCCGCAATGCGTCGTCGGACAATGCCGCGGTCGCGGGCTCGAGCGCATTGATTTGGCGGACGGTGATCGCGTATTGCTTCAGCAGACGCTCGTTGCGGCTGCCGAAGATGCGGGTGAGGATGTTGGCGATCATGTCGGGTAGAGGTGCCGGCGGCGGCGCAAAAAACAAGGGGTGAGGACCGCCTCACCCCTGGTTCCGTCCGCATTTTCGGCGCGCGGGCCGCCGGGATTCAGCTCGGGGACTGCAGGAAGCGCGCAGGATTCTGCGGCACGCCATTCAGCCGAACCTCGAAATGCAGGTGCGGGCCGGTCGAGCGGCCGGTTGATCCCACCGCTCCTACGCGCTGGCCGCGGACCACGAGGTCGCCGATGCTGACGAACACTTGCGATGCATGAGCGTAACGGGAGAGCAGGCCGTTCCCGTGGTCAATTTCGATAACTTTACCATACTGCGGGTGATATCCGGCCGCGATCACCTTGCCGCTCGCCGCCGCGACGACCGGCGTGCCGGCCTCGGACGGAAAGTCGATTCCTTCGTGGAACGATTGCATTCCCGTGAACGGGTCGATGCGGTAGCCGAAGTTCGACGAGAACCAGCCGTCGACGATCGGGTAGAGCGTCGGCAGAAACTTGCGATTCGCCGAATGCTGCACCAGCAGCGCCTCGAGCACACCCAACTGATCCGAGCGCTCGTCCACTTGTCGCGCGAGCTTCGCCAGCAGATCCGAGAATTCGTGCACCGAAAGTTGCCGCGAGGGCAGCGACGACTCGGCGCCGCCACGCGCCGGAATCTGCCCCGACTGGAGCGACGGCATGTCCTGCGGCTTCAACCCGGCGATCCGGGCGAGGCGCTCGCCCAGGCCGTCCAGCCGCAGCATCTGCGCCTGCAACTCGCCCAGGCGCAGCGCCATCGCATTGAGATGTCCCTGGACCCGCTCCTGCGTCTTCAGTGCCTCCTCCCGCTGATCCGCAAGTACGATCGCCTTCAGCCACGGGTGCTGTGTGGCCGCGGCGTACCTGAGCGTCACGAAATTGAAGAGCAGCGTGAAGACCACGAACAGCGCCATCAGACCGACGCCCCCGAGGGTCCAGTGACGCCAATCCAGCGTCAGCGTCCGCGCGCGCGCCGTAGCGCTGGAAAGCAGAATGATGTTCAATTGGAGCCCTCCCCGTTCGCGCCGCCCGACCGGCCCGCCCTTGGCGACCACGCCCGTCTCTATCCGTATGCCGCGCTCGCCGCAACCTCTGCAGCGCATTCTGGCCGCCGACGCGGCCATTGCCGCCTGGGATGCCCGCCGCCGCCGCGAAGAGGCGCTGACCGCCATCGTCCGCCGGCATCTGCCCCGCCCGCTGGCGCAGCGCATTCGCGCCGTCCAGTCGACCGGCCGCGAACTCGCACTGGACGCCGAAGCGGGCGCCATCGCGGCGGTCGTCAGGCAACGCGCGCCCGACCTCCTTGCCGCACTACAGCGCGACGGGTACGAATTTACTGGAATCCGGGTGCGCGTGCAAGTTCGGGGAATGCCGGAGCTTTCCAGAAAATCCGTTGCAAAACAAATCGATAGGGCTGCGTTGCGACCGCTGGCGGGGCTCGCGCGCGATCTGCCCAGCGGGCCGCTCAAGTCCGCGCTGGCGCGGTTTCTGCGGCGCGCCGGCTAAGGGTTGGCAACGATCAGCCGAGCGCGGGCGATCTGCGCCCGGCGCTACGCGGATCAGCCCGCTCCCATTCGCGCCCGCTCGAAGGCGAAGAAAAGCAGCGCGACGACGCCGAGGATGATCGTGTACCGGATCACCTGGCCGATGAATTTCAGATAGCGGCGATCCCGCGAGTAGAGGTACAGGAGTCCGGCTACGCCGATCGCCGCCAGCGACAGGATCAGGAGCAGCCTGACGAGCGTCACGCAGGTTGGGGGGCGCCAGGAGCCTGTCCGACAGGCTCCTAGAATCACGCCGGCGAGAGCTGCCAGTCCTGGAACGCAGTGGGCACGTCGCCTTCGGTGGTAAAGCTGACCAGTTCGAAGTGGCCCTCGCGCCCGAGCAACGCTCGGGCGAGCGCGTTGTTGAGCCCGTGCCCGGACTTGAACGCGGTGTACTGGCCGATCAGCGGGTGACCGAGCAGGTACAGGTCGCCGATCGCGTCCAACACCTTGTGCTTGACGAACTCGTTGTCGTAGCGCAGTCCGTCCGCGTTGAGCACGCTAAAATCGTCCAGGACGACCGCGTTCTGCAGACTGCCCCCCAGGCCCAGACCCGCCGCGCGCATTGCCTCGACATCCTGCATGAACCCGAAAGTGCGGGCGCGCGCGACCTCCTTCACGTACGAATGCAGGGCGAAGTCGATCACGACCTGGCGGTTCTCCGAACCGAACATCGGGTGCGGGAAGTCGATTGTGAAATCGAGCTTGAACCCGTTGAACGGATCGAACCGTGCCCACTTGTCGCCGTCTCTCACCTCAACCGACTCGGTGATGCGCAGATAGTGCTTCGGTGCGTCCTGTTCGACGATACCCGCCGCTTGCAGCAGGAACACGAAGGGGCCGGCGCTGCCGTCCATGATCGGGATTTCCGGACCCGCGACATCGACATGCAGGTTGTCGATGCCCAGCCCCGCCAACGCCGACATCAGGTGTTCGACCGTGGAGATCGACACCCCGTCCTCTTTCAGCGTCGAGGACAGGCGCGTGTCGCCGACATGCAGCGCGGTAGCCGGAATGGCGACCGGACGCGGGAGATCGACGCGATGAAAGACGATCCCCGTATCCGGCGGCGCCGGACGCAGCACGAGATCGACGCGCGCGCCGGTGTGGAGGCCGACGCCGGTCGTCTTGATGAGGGTCTTCAGCGTCCGTTGCTTCAGCATCGCCGCAGCCGCTCTCAAATCCTGCATTGGTTCAATGACTTAAATTATAATTATAGCACAGCGAGCGCGACGCTGCGAGGCCCGCAATCGCTCGGGCACCCGTGACGCGCGAACGGTAGGAACGTCGCGCGGCCGGCTTGGGGGCTCGTGGTCGCGTCGCAATCGTCGTTCGGACCTGCATCTTGGCTTGTCATAGCCGTCAATCCGCCTGTTTGCGCAGGAACGCCGGGATCTCGGCGGCATCGAACGCGGGTGCAGCACCCGGGGCCGGTGTCCGGCCGCGGCGGACCACCGCGGGCTGGTCCAGGTCGTCGTAGTTGATATGCTCGACCGCCATGCCGACGTTGTCGGTCCCGGTGCGCTGCAGGACCTGCGCCGGCTCGACCAGCGTGATGCTGGGCGTGCGTTGCAGCTGTTTCGCCCCCGTCCCGCCGAGGCCCGTCGCGACCATTGTCACGCGCAACCGGTCGTCCATCGCGTCGTCGATCACGGTTCCGACGATCACCATCGCGTCGTCGGCGGTGAATTCCTTGATCGTGTTCATCACCTCGTGATACTCCTTCATCCGCAGCCCCGCCGACGCGGTGATGTTGACCAGCACGCCGCGCGCGCCCTGCAGGTTCACGTCCTCGAGCAGCGGGCTCTTTACGGCTGCCTCCGCGGCGAGACGCGCACGATCCGCGCCGTCTGCGGTCGCCGATCCCATCATCGCCATGCCGACTTCCCCCATGACGGTGCGCACGTCGGCGAAATCGACGTTGACGAGCCCGGCGTTGTTGATCACTTCGGCGATTCCGGATACCGCCCCGTGCAGCACGTCGTTCGCGGCGGCGTAGGCGTGGAGCACCGATATGTCCTCGCCCAGCACCTGCATCAGCTTGTCGTTGGGAATGATGATCAGCGAGTCGACCTTCTTCGAGAGCTCCTCGATCCCGGTCTGCGCGACCTTCTGCCGCTTGCCTTCGAACGCAAACGGACGCGTGACGACTGCCACGGTCAGGATATTCATGCTCTTCGCGAGGTCGGCGATGACCGGCGCCGCGCCGGTGCCCGTGCCGCCGCCCATGCCGGCGGTGATGAACAGCATGTCGGCGCCATCGATGAGCTCCATGATCCGGTCGCGGTCCTCGTTCGCGGCGTCGCGTCCGATCTCCGGTTTGGCGCCGGCGCCGAGGCCCCGGGTCAGGGTGCTGCCGAGTTGCAGCTGAATCGGCGCAGTCGAGCGCTTCAGTGCCTGCGCATCGGTATTGGCGCTGATGAACTCGACGCCGGCGAGCCCCTTGCCGATCATGTGCTCGACGGCATTGCCGCCGCAGCCTCCGACGCCGATGACCTTGATGACAGCTCCTTCTTGCGACCCTTGGTCGATGATTTCGAACATGGTGTGCTCCTTTCTCCTGTCTGGATCCTGCGATGTCAATCGGATACTCCGTCGCGCTGCGTTTCCTTTTGCTGTTGTCTGACCCTGTTGTCTGACCCTGTTCCCTGTTCCCTGATCCCTTTTCCCCGATTCAGAAATTGGCCTTGAACCATTGCTTCATCCGTTCCGCGGCGCCGCCGATTCCCGTCGTTTTCGCGCGCGATTCCCGCGCGTCGAGGTACTGGTCGCGCCCCTCGATCAGCAGGCCGACCGCCGTCGCATAGCGCGGGCTCCGCACGACGTCGGCCAGCCCGCCGACGTACGCCGGCACGCCCACGCGCACGGGCAGATGGAAGACTTCCTCGCCGAGCTCGGTCATTCCCGCGAGCAGCGCGCAGCCGCCGGTCAACACGATTCCCGACGACAGGAGTTCCTCGAAGCCCGAGCGGCGCAGCTCGGCCTGCACCAGCGTATAGAGCTCCTCGATTCGCGGCTCGATGACTTCGGCGAGTGTTTGCCGCGACAGCTTGCGTGGCGGCCGGTCGCCCACGCCGGGGACCTCGATGATGTCCTTGGGGTCGGCAAGCTGGCGCAGCGCGCAGCCGTGGCGGAGCTTCAACTCCTCGGCCTCTTTGGTCGGCGTGCGCAGCGTCATCGCGATGTCGTTGGTGACCTGGTCGCCGGCGATCGGGATCACCGCCGTGTGGCGGATCGCGCCGTTCGCGAACACGGCCAGGTCGGTCGTGCCGCCGCCGACGTCCATCAGGCACACGCCCAACTCCTTCTCGTCGTCGTTGAGCACGGCGATCGCAGAGGCCAGCGGCTGCAAGATCACGTCCTTGACATCGAGCCCGCAGCGGCGCACGCACTTCACGATGTTCTCGACCGCCGACACGGCGCCGGTGACGATGTGCACCTTCACTTCGAGCCGGACGCCGCTCATTCCGAGCGGCTCGCGCACGTCCTCCTGCCCGTCGATGATGAATTCCTGCGGCAGGATGTGCAGGATCTGCTGGTCGTTCGGGATTGCGATCGCCTTCGCGGTCTCCACGACGCGGTCGATGTCGGCCTGCGTAACCTCCTTTTCCTTGATCGCGACCATCCCGCTCGAATTGAGGCTCCGGATGTGGCTGCCGGCGACACCGGTGTAAACCTCGGTGATCCGGCAGTCGGCCATCAGCTCGGTTTCCTCGAGCACTCGCTGAATCGACGCCATCGTCGCCTCGATGTTGACGACGACGCCGCGCCGCAGACCGCGGGACGGCTGCGTCCCGAGGCCGATGATGTTGAGGCCGCCCTCGGGCGTTACCTCGGCGACGATCGCGACGATCTTCGACGTCCCGATGTCGAGGCCCACGATCAGGTTCTTCGCTTCCTTCACCATCCGTCCACCGTCCCCTCGATTGCCACTTCGGTACTCGTCATCCAGTCGGTTTCCTGGACGCGCGTTCCCTGAAACCGGGAACCCGCGCCGCGAACCCGGTGCGGTAGCGCAGGTCCACGTGATCGATCCGCGTGCCGGCACCGGCGAGCGCGCCCACGGTGCGCCCGTACGCCGCGACGAAGCGAACAAGGCGCTCGCCGGGCTCATCGCGGCCCAGTTCGATGTCGAGTCCGCCGGCGTTGCCGGCCGCGCGCAGGTGCCATCCGCCGCGCGGCGAGACCCTCATCTCGCGCAGCGTCAGCGACAGCGGCGCGAGCACGGCCGACCACTCGCGATAGCGCACCGCCATGTCCGCCGCGCGGTCGTCGGGTCCGGCGAACTGCGGCAGCTCGCCGTCGTAATCGGCGGCGAACACCTCGCCGTCGACGTTGACGAGTCCACTCTCGTTCCAGCGCGCGAGCGGTGAGTGCTCCTCGACCGTCATTTCGAGCCGCAGCGGCCATTGCCGGCGCAGCGCGACCTTGCGCACCCAAGGCACGCGCGCAAGCGCTGCTCGCGCCTGCTCCAGGTTCATCGTGAAAAACGTGCCGACAAGCTCGGCGCGGATCACCGCATCGATGTGCGCAGCGCTGGCCCGTTCGAGCGGCTCCGTGACGACGACCTCGCGAAAATCGAATGCCGGCTGGCGCAGCAGCCAGGCGAGCGCGCCAAACGCGAGCGCGCCCGCGGCGATCAGCGCGACGCCCGCCGCGAGGACATTGAGCTCTTTCGGGTCATCCCACATGGGCACCTCGCAGGATTTCCACGCAGAGATCGGCGAATCCGATGCCCGCCTCTTTTGCCGCCATCGGTACCAGCGAATGCCCGGTCATTCCCGGCGACGTGTTGACTTCGAGAAACGAGAACGTGCCGTCCGGGCGCAGGATGAGGTCGAGTCGGCCCCAGCCACTGCAGCCGACGATGTCGAAGGCCGCGAGCGAGGAGGCCTGGATCTCGCGCTCTCGTGCGGCGGGGAGGCCGCACGGACAGAAATATTTCGTCTCGTCCGAAAAGTACTTGTGGTGATAGTCGTAGTTGCCCTGCGGCGCTTCGATCCGAATCAGCGGCAGCGCGCGCCCGGAAACGATAGCCGCGGTCAGCTCGGTACCGACGACGAACTCCTCGACCAGCACCAGATCATCGTGCTTCGCGGCCTCGCCGTACGCGAGCGGAAGCTCGTCGTGGTCGACCGTTTCGATCTTCGTGATGCCGATCGTCGAACCCTCGCGCGACGGCTTGACGATCAGCGGCAGGCCGAGCTCGGCGACGACACGCATCCAGTCCGTCGCCGCCCCGACTACGCGGTAGCGCGGCGTCGGGATGCCGGCCGCCTGCCAGACGAGCTTGGTGCGCCACTTGTCCATTGCCAGCGCCGAGGCCATCACGCCGCTGCCGGTGTAGGGAATCTTCAGCGTCTCGAGCGCGCCCTGCACGGTGCCGTCCTCGCCGAAACGGCCGTGCAGCGCGATGAACGCGCGGGCGAAGCCATCGCGCTTCAGCTCCCACAGGTCACGCACCAGGGGATCGAACGCGTGCGCATCGATACCCTTGTCGCACAGCGCCGCGAGGACCGCATTTCCCGACAGGAACGAGATCTCTCGCTCGGAGGACGGCCCGCCCATCAGCACGGCGACCTTGCCGAATTCGCTCATGGATATGCCCCGGCGGCGTTCATTGCGCCTCGCCCATGACGCGAATCTCGGGTTCGAGATCGACTCCGGTCTGCGCGCGTACCGTCGCGCGGACGTGCGCGATGATCGCCTCGATGTCGGCGGCCTTCGCCGTCCCGGAGGGATTGACGATGAAATTGGCGTGCTTTTCGGACACGCGCGCGCTGCCCACGGTGTAGCCCTTCAATCCGCAGCGCTCGATCAGTCGTGCCGCGTGATCGCCCTGGGGATTGCGGAACACGCTGCCCGCGTTGGGCAGGTCGAGTGGCTGCGTGGCGATGCGCCGCTGCAGCAGTTCGCGAATTCGCGCGCGCGCCGCGCCACCATCGCCGCGGGGAAATTCGAACCACGCCGCGGTGAAGATCCCGTCGGGTGCGCTGCCGTCGGAGCGCCGCACGGCACGATAGCCAATCAGGTACGAGGACCGCGACCGCAATTCGAATGCGCCGTCGCCCGCCAGCACTTCCACGCGCACCACGAAGCGCCACGTCTCGCCGCCATAGCAGCCGGCATTCATCGCCAGCGCGCCACCGACGGTTCCGGGAATACCGGCGAGGAATTCCGCCTCGGCCAGGCCGTGCATGGCCGCGAATCGCGCGACCTTAGGGCTCGCGACGCCCGCCTCGGCGTAGATGAGGCCGTCGCGCAGCTCGAGCGCATTGAGCGCGGCATGCAAGACGACAACGGTACCGCGCACGCCGCCATCGCGGATCAGCAGGTTGCTGCCGAGACCGATCACCGTCAGCGGCTCGCCCGCCGGCAACTGGCGCACGAACGTTGCGAGATCGTCGCGATCGGCCGGCACATAGACGCAGTCGCCTGGGCCGCCGCAGCGCCAGCTCGTGTAGCGCGCGAGCGACGCGCCTCGCGTGAGCGTGCCGCGAAGCGCGGTGAACTGGCGCGGCTCGGTCATCATCATGCGGTCACCAGCTGGGCCGGCACCTGGCCGATCGAGCCCGCGCCCATCGTCACGACGACGTCACCATCGCGGACAATGGCTTGGAGCGCTGCCGGGACCTGCGCCACCGTGTCGACGAATACGGGTTCGACCTTGCCGGCAACACGCACGGCGCGCGCGAGCGCACGACCGTCGGCGGCGACGATCGGCGGCTCGCCGGCCGGATAGACATCGGTCAGTACCAGCACATCAACGATCGACAGCACGCGGGCAAAATCCTCGAACAGGTCGCGCGTGCGTGTGTAGCGATGCGGCTGGAACGCGAGTACGAGGCGCCGGCCCGGAAAGCTGCCGCGGACGGCGGCGATCGTCGCCGCCATTTCGGCCGGATGGTGTCCGTAGTCGTCGATCAGCGTGTACGCGCCTCCGCCCCCGAGCTTCACCTCGCCGTAGCGCTGGAAGCGGCGGCCGACACCACGGAATTCGGACAGCGCCTTCGCGATCGCCGCATCGGCGACGCCAACCTCGCGGCCGATCGCAATCGCGGCGAGCGCATTGTCGACGTTGTGCACGCCGGGGAGATTCAAATCGACCGGCAGATCCGGCCCGCCCGCGGCGCGCGCGACGAAGCGCATCCGCCCGCCGTGATACGCGACGTCGGTCGCGCGGAGCTGCGCATCGACAGCGAGACCATAAGTGACGACGGGTTTGGCGATCGCGGCGACGATTTCCCGCACGTTGGCATCGTCGATGCACAGCACGGCGACGCCATAGAATGGCAGCCGCTGCGCGAAGTCGACGAACGCGCGCGTGAGCCGGCTGAAATCGTGGCCGTAGGTCTCCATGTGATCGGCGTCGATGTTGGTGATGACCGCGAGCGCCGGCGACAGATACAGGAACGACGCGTCGGATTCGTCGGCCTCGGCGACGAGGAAATCGCCCTTGCCCAGACGCGCGTTGGCGTCGACGGACAGGAGCCGGCCGCCGATCACGAACGTCGGGTCGAGGCCGCCTTCGGCCAGTACCGACGCGATCAGGCTTGTCGTCGTCGTCTTCCCGTGCGTGCCGGCGACCGCGATACCCGTTTTCAACCGCATCAGCTCGGCCAGCATCAGCGCGCGCGGCACAACGGGAATCCCCTTTATTGCTGGCTGCGGCGATCTCGGGGTTGTCCGGCGTGACCGCCGTCGACACGACGACCGCGTCGGCGCCGGCGACGTGTGCAGCGTCGTGGCCGATCGCAATGGCGATGCCCAGCTGGGCAAGGCGCCGCGTCACCGCACTCGGAGCGAGGTCGGAGCCGGACACCTGATAGCCCTGCGTGGCGAGCACTTCGGCAATGCCGCTCATGCCGGCGCCGCCGATGCCGACGAAATGAACGCGTTTCACCTTGTGCCTCATCGCCCTGTCGTCCCCAGCGTGATGCACACGTCCGCGACACGGTCGGCGGCGTCGAGGCGGCCGACCTTGCGCGCCGCGACGGCCATCGCGAGCAGTCTCTCGCGCGTGAACGCACCGAGCCGCTCGGCGAGCCCCTGTGGCGTCAAGTCCGGCTGCGCGATCGCGACCGCGCCACCGGCCTCGACGAGAAACTTCGCGTTGGCGCTCTGCTCGTCGGCGATCGCGCCCGGCAGCGGCACGATGATCGCGGCAACGCCGACCGCTGCGAGCTCCGCTACCGTCATCGCGCCGCCACGGCAGAGCACGAGATCGGCATCCGCGTAACGTGCCGCCATGTCGTCGATGAATGGCAGGCATTCGGCCGCCACACCTGTCTTCGCGTAGGCGGCGCGCAACGCGGCGATGTGCTTTGCCCCGGCCTGATGGATGACACGCGGCCGCGCCTCCTGCGGCAGGAGCGACAGTGCCGCCGGCACGCGCTCGTTCAATCCAACCGCCCCGAGACTGCCACCGACGACGAGCAGCGCGAGCGGACCCGCGCGGCCGGCGAATCGGTGATCCGGTGGCGGCACGTGGAGCATCGCCTCGCGCAGGGGATTGCCGACCCATTCGATCTTCGCGCTGTGCCGGCCGCGAAACGCGCCGGGGAAGCCCAGCAGGATGTGGTCGGCGCCATGCGCGAGCACGCGGTTCGCGAGCCCGGCGACGGCGTTCGCCTCGTGCAGCACAAGCGGCTTCGCGCAGGCAACTCCCATCAGTGCACCCGGAAACGACGCGAAGCCGCCGAATCCCAGCACCACGTCCGGTGCGCGGCGGCGAATGATCTTCACGCTCTGCCAGCACGCGGCAAGGAGGGCGAGGGGGCCGAACACGACCTGCCTCCAACCCTTGCCGCGGATGCCCCCGAACGACATGGCCTCGAAGTCCACGCCATGTTGCGGCACCAGCTTCGCCTCCATGCCGTCCTTCGTGCCCAGCCAGAACACGCGCCAGCCGCGCGCAACGAGCTTAGCCGCCACGGCGAGTCCGGGAAAGACGTGGCCACCCGTGCCCCCGGTTGTGATCATCACCGTGCCGGTCATGGGTGTAGCCTGCGCACCGATGTTGGAGATCGAACGGAAGCTGTGACGCCGCTCATACGGTGAATCCCCGCAGCAGGCGCCGATTCTCGAAATCGGCCCGCATGAGAATCGCAACGGCGAGGCAGTTGGCGACGAGGCCCGACCCGCCAAAGGACAGCAGCGGCAGGGTCAACCCCTTCGTCGGCAATGCGCCCATGTTGACGCCGATGTTGATCAATGCCTGCACGCCGATCCAGACACCAATCCCTTGCGCCACCAGCGCCGCGAACGGCCGGTCGAGCCGCGCGGCCTGCCGGCTGATCGCATACGCGCGGTAGAGCAGCCACACGAACACGCCGATCACAGCGAGCACGCCGGCGAAGCCCAGCTCCTCGGCGATGACGGCGAGCAGAAAATCGGTGTGCGCCTCGGGCAAGTAGAGGAGTTTCTCGACGCTGGCACCCAGCCCGACGCCCAGCCATTCGCCGCGGCCGAACGCCATCAGCGAATGGGAAAGTTGATACCCCTTGCCGAATGGATCGGACCACGGATCGAGGAAAGCGACCAACCGTTGCAGCCGGTACGGTGCAGCCACGAGGATCGCCCCTAGGCCAACGGGCAGTAGCAGCAGGAGGCCGAGGAAGAGCCGCCAGTCGAGGCCGCCCAGATACAGGATGGCGAGCGCGATGGCGACGATGACCACGAACGCGCCGAAGTCGGGTTCGAGCAGCAACAGGCCGCCGGTCGCGACCATCACGGCGAACAACGGCAGGAAGCCGCGGACGAGCGTCTGCTTCAGCGGTTGCTGCGCATGCAGGAAGGCCGCCTTGCGCACCGCGTAGCTCGCCGCGTACAACACGACGGCGAGCTTCATGAACTCCGAGGGCTGCAAGTTGACGACGGCGAGCGAGAGCCAGCGGCGACTGCCGTTGACCGTTCGGCCGATGCCGGGGACGAACACCAGAACGAGCAACGCGGTGCCCGCCAGGAACAGCCACGGCGCGAGCCGCTGCCACGCCTTCATGGGGACCTGGAACGCGACCAGCGCCGCCGCGAGACCGACGGCCAGGAACACCGCGTGCCGGAGCAGGAAGTACCACGCACGAAAGCCCGTGTGCGCCGACGCTTCGGCCATCGCAATCGACGCCGAGTAGACCATGACCAGCCCGGCGGCGAGCAGCAGGACCACCGCCCAGGCGAGCGACGCGTCGTAGGTGAGCATCGTCCGCGCGTTGCGCGGCAGCGGGCCGAAAGGCCGCAGCGTCGCAGCCGCGACGGTCGCCTTACGCATGCGCGTTCTCCGCCGGAAGGGCCAGAACCTGCGCCGCGAATCGCTCGCCGCGCTCGACGTAGTTGGCGAACTGATCGAGGCTCGCGCAGGCCGGCGACAGAACTACGGCGTCGCCCGGCCGCGCGAGCGCGATCGCGCGCGTCACCGCGGCGTCAAGCGTCCCGACGCGCTCCACCGCGGCCCGCGATCCGGCGAGCGCGCGCGCGATATCAGGCGCATCGCGACCGATCAGCAGCACGGCGCGACAGCGTGCGTCGACCACGTGGAGGAGGGGCGCGAAATCCTGGCCCTTGCCATCGCCGCCGGCGATCAGCACGACCGGCCGGTCGAGCCCGTCGAGCGCAGCCTTCGTCGCGGCGACGGTCGTACCCTTGGAATCGTCGACGAACAGCACGCCCTGGATTTCCGCGACGCGCTGCATCCTGTGCGGCAGGCCCTCGAAACGCGCGAGCGCCGAGAGCACGTTGCGCCTGATCGGCGCCACCGCCGAGGTGAGCGCCAGCGCCGCCAGTGCGTTCAACGCGTTGTGCCGGCCCACGAGCCGCAGATCGGCCACCGGCATTAGCAGCCCGCCGCCGCGGGCGAGCCATACGTCGCGGCCGTCGCCGCCGCGATCGACGAGGCCCCACGCTTCCTCCGATTCGGGCAGGCCGGCGCCGAACGTCTGGACGAGTCGGCCGAGAATGCGCATCGCCAGTGAATGAGGATCGTCGCGATTGAGCACCTGAATGCCGCCGTTGGCGAAGATCCGCGCCTTTGCCGCCGCGTACTCGTCGACACCGCTGTAGCGGTCGAGGTGGTTCTCGGTGACGTTCAGCACCGTCGCGGCGACTGGCGCAAGCGAGGATGTCGTCTCGAGCTGGAAGCTCGACAGCTCGAGCACGAACACGTCGGGCCACGGGCCACCGACGGGAAGCGTATCGAGCACGGCGTCGCCGATGTTGCCGGCAACGACCGTTGCGAGCCCGGCGGCGCGGGCGAGCGCGCCGGTCAGCGTGGTCACCGTCGTCTTGCCGTTGGTGCCGGTGATGGCAATGACCTTTTGCGCCGGGGGCAACGCGCGCGCGAAGAATTCGATGTCGCCGGCGATTTCCGCGCCGCGGGCAACAGCAGCAGCGATCGCCGGCTGGTCTTTCGCGACGCCCGGGCTGATGGCGATGAGGTCGGCGCCGGCGAGCGTTGCGTCCGTGATCGGCCCCGTCATTACATTGAGGCCCGGCAATGCCGCAGCGAGCCGCTCCGCAAACGGCGGCGCCGGTCGTGTGTCGGCGACACGCACGTGCGCGCCGCGCCCGGCGAGATGGCGCGCGAGGGAGAACCCGGTAAGCCCGAGTCCCAGAACGACGGCGTTGCGTCCAATGTAATCCATCAGCGCAACTTCAAGGTCGACAGCCCGAACAGCACGAGCAGCATCGTGATGATCCAGAAGCGGACCACGACCTGGTTCTCCTTCCATCCCTTCAATTCGTAGTGGTGGTGGATCGGCGCCATCCGGAACACCCGACGCCCGGTAAGCCTGAACGACACGACCTGGATCATCACCGACAGCGTCTCGACGACGAACACACCGCCCATGATGAACAGCACGATTTCCTGCCGCACGATGACGGCCATCGTGCCCAGCGCGGCACCCAGCGACAGCGCGCCGACGTCGCCCATGAACACTTCCGCCGGATAGGCGTTGAACCACAGGAAGCCCAGCCCGGCGCCGGCGAGCGCGCCGCAGATCACCGCCAGTTCGCCCGCGCCCGGTATCAGCGGGAACTGAAGGTAGCGGGCGAATATCGCGTTGCCGCTGACGTAGGCGAAGATCCCCAACGCGGCACCGATCATCACCGTCGGCATGATCGCGAGACCGTCGAGGCCGTCGGTCAGGTTGACCGCGTTGCTGGTGCCGACGATCACGAAATACGTTAGCGCGATGAAGCCCCAGATCCCGAGCGGATAGGACACCGTCTTGAAGAACGGCACGATCAGATCGGTCTTCGGCGACAGGTTGACGTTGAAGCCGCTGCCGATCCAGGCGAAGAAGAGCTTCTGCAGCTGCACGTTGTCGGGCGCCGACACCGAGAACGCGAGATAGACTGCAGCGACCAGCGCGATCAGCGACTGCCACAGAATCTTGCCGCGCGCGGAGAGCCCCTTCACATTGCGGTGGGCGACTTTGCGGTAGTCGTCGACCCAGCCGATGGCGCCGAACCCCAGCATCACCAGCAGCACGACCCAGACGAAGCGGTTGGCGAGATCGCCCCACAGCAGCGTCGTGATCGCGATCGACACCAGGATCAACGCGCCACCCATCGTCGGCGTCCCGGCCTTCGTAAGATGCGTCTGCGGACCGTCGGCGCGGACCGCCTGCCCGATCTTCATCCGGGTCAGCCACGCGATCATCCGCGGGCCGACGATGAACGAGATGAACAATGCGGTCATGCACGCGAGGACCGCGCGCAGCGTGAGGTAGCCGAAGACGTTGAAGGCGCGGATGTCCTTCGCCAGCAGGTCGGCGAGCCAGAGCAGCATCAGTGCGCCCCTTCGGCAAGCGCGCCGCCGGCGAGCGCGGCGACGACGCGTTCCATCTGCATGAAGCGCGATCCCTTGACCAGCACCGTCGTGCCGGTTTGCGCCGTCGTGGCAACGTGCTCGGCAAGGTCCTCCACCGACGCAAAATGCAGGGCCCCGGCACCGAACGCGGCGACGGCCTCCGCGGCGAGCGTGCCGGTCGCGAGCAGCCGGTCGACGCCTGCCGCGCGTGCGTACGCGCCAGCTTCGCGATGGAAGGCGGGGCCTTCGACGCCGACTTCGCCCATGTCGCCCAGCACCAGCCATTTCGGCGATGGGGAGGCTGCCAGCACGTCGATCGCGGCGCGCACCGAATCCGGATTGGCGTTGTACGTGTCGTCGATCACCGATGCCCCGCAGGCGGCCAACGTGACCCGAAGCCGGCCCGCCACCGGGCGGAACGATTCGAGGCCGCGGACCACGGCGGCCAGCGGCGCACCGATCGCGAGCGCGGCGGTCGCCGCCGCGAGCGCATTACTCGCGTTGTGCCGGCCACGCGCGTCGATCCGCGCCGTGACGTCACCTGCCGGCGTGTGAAGTTCGAGCATCGCGCCGTTCCCCTCGGGGACGTATCGGGCGCGCACCGCGGCCGGATGGTCGAGGGCGAACTCGACCGCACCGATGCCCTTGCCTTCGCGGGCGACGCCACGCCAGACGTCGATGTAGGCGTCGTCGGCGTTCAACACGGCGACGCCGCCCGGTGGCAGCGCACGGATGAGATCGGCGTGTTCGGCGGCCACCTCGCCGACGTTGCGCATGAATTCCTGGTGCTCGCGCTGCGCGTTGTTGATGACGGCGACGGTCGGTTGGGCGATCGCCGCGAGCACCGCCGTTTCGCCTCGATGGTTCATCCCGACTTCGACCGCTGCGACGCGATGCCCCGCGCGCAATCCGAGCAGCGTCATTGGCAGGCCGATCGCGTTGTTGAGGTTGCCGGCGGTCGCGAGCACTGCCTGATCGCCATAGTGCGCGCGAAGGATCGCGGCGAGCATCTCCTTGACCGTGGTCTTGCCGTTGCTGCCGCCGATCACGATCACGGGGATCGCGAATTGCCGCCGCCAGTGCGCGGCGAGCGCTCCCAGCGCAGCGAGAGGATCGGCGGCAGCGATCAGGTTGCCCGGGTACGCGTGGGCCCGGTCCGCGGCGACGAGCACCGCCGCGGCGCCGCGCTCCTGGGCCAAGGTAACGAAGTCGTGACCGTCGAAGCGCTCACCCGTGAGCGCCACGAACAAGTCGCCCGGCTCGAGCGCGCGCGTGTCGGTGGTCACGCGCAGGAAGCGGACGTTCTCGCCGTGCTGGCGGCCGGCGACGGCGCGGGCGGCGGACGCCGTATCCATCATGCAGCGCTCCGGGCCGCGAGTGCGGCGGCGGCGGCTTCGGCGTCGGAGAAATGCGCGCGCACGCCGTTCGTCTCCTGATAGTCCTCGTGGCCCTTGCCGGCGATCAGCACGACATCGCCCGGCGCGGCGCCGGCGATTGCGGCGTTGATCGCCGTCGCGCGATCGAGGTCGACCGTCCAGTGGCGGTTGCCCGTGTCACGGATGCCGCGGACGATTGCGCTCGCGATCGACGCCGGATCCTCGTTGCGCGGGTTATCGGTGGTGACGATCACGCGTTCGGCGAGGGTCGAGGCGACGCGTCCCATCTCCGGGCGCTTGCCGGCGTCGCGGTCGCCGCCGCACCCGAACACGCAGATGAGGTGGCCGCCTTCGACCACACCGGGGCGCAGCGCCGTCAGCACCTTCTCCAGCGCGTCGGGCGAATGCGCGTAATCGATGACGACGAGCGGTGCCGCGCCACCACCCAGCCGCTGCATCCGACCTGGCGGTGGCTCGACCTGAGCGAGTGCAGCGAGCGCGTCGGCGAGCGGCACGTCGCTCGCGAGCAGTGCGGCGAGACAGCCCAGCACGTTCGACGCGTTGAAGGTGCCGATGAGCGCCGTCTCGACATCGCCGCGGCCCCAAGGTGTAGCCACGGACAGCGCGATGCCGCGCGGCCTGGCCGCGAGGCCCGTCGCCGTGACATCTGCATTGGCGAGCCCGTAGGTCAGCACATTGCCGCCGCGGGCGCGAACGCTGTCGACGAGACTCTGCCCGAAAGGGTCGTCGGCGTTGATCACGCTGGCGTGCAGGCCCGGCCACGCGAAGAGCTTCGCCTTCGCCGCGCCATACGCCGCCATCGTGCCGTGGTAGTCAAGGTGGTCGCGCGTCAGGTTCGTGAACATGGCGACGTCGAATGCGACGCCGTTGACGCGGCCTTGGTCGAGACCGTGCGACGACACCTCCATCGCCACCGCGCGCGCGCCGGCGATCTTGTACTGCGCGAGCATTTCGTGCAGCAATGCAGCGTCGGGCGTTGTGTTGGCGGCGGGTTCGAGCGCGCCGACGAGGCCGTTGCCGAGGGTGCCGACGACTGCCGCCCGCTGGCGGCAACGGTTCATGGATTGCGCGATCCACTGCGAGCACGACGTCTTGCCGTTCGTGCCGGTGACGCCGACGACCCACAATGCCTGCGACGGGCTGCCGTAAACGAAGTCGGCAATTGCGCCAAGCTTCCCCTTCAGGTTGTCGACCGGGTGGTGCGCGATTCTCCACTCGGAGTTCCACGAGAATCCTTGCGCTTCCCACAGCACCGCGCCCGCCCCGCGGGCGATTGCGTCGTGGATGAACCGCCGACCGTCGGCTCTCGCTCCCGGAAACGCCGCAAACGCGTCGCCGCTGTGCACTTGTCGGCTGTCGGCGGTGATCCGGCGCGGGCGTGCGCCGAGGCGCGCGAGCAACGCGGGCACGTCGATGTCCGAAACGATTGCTGCGGCCATCAGGTGTCCTCGCCGATCGCACTGCCATCGGCCGGCAGGATCACGTTGTCGACCGGCGCATCGGCCGGCACGCTGAGCATCCGCAGCGCAGCGCCCGTCACCGCGGCGAACACCGGAGCCGCGACTTCACCGCCGTAGTGCGCTCCGGCGGCCGGCTCGTCGATCATCACCGCGATCACGAGCCTCGGCGCCGACGCCGGGGCGAAGCCGACGAACGACGACACGTACTTGTTCGTGTAGCCATGGCCCTCGAGCTTGTGCGCGGTCCCGGTCTTGCCCGCGATGCGATAGCCGGGCACCTGCGCCTTCGGTGCGGTGCCCCCCGGCAGGACGGCCATTTCGAGCATCTTGCGCACCGCCGCCGCAGTCGCGGGCTTGATCACCGGCCGGCCCGCGACCGCCCCTGCTGTTTTGAGCAGCGTCGCCGGCTTCAGTTCGCCGTCACCCGCGAATACCGTGTAGGCGCGCGCGAGTTGGACCAGATTGACCGAAATGCCGTGCCCGAACGCCATCGTCGCCTGTTCGATCGGACGCCATGCCTTCGCCGGGCGTAGGCGTCCCGCGACTTCACCCGGGAAGCCCGTCTTCGGCGGCGCGCCGAACCCGCACTCGGAGAACATCTGCCACATCGCTTGCGGCGGCAGCGACAGCGCGATCTTCGCGGCACCGACGTTCGATGACTTCTGGATCACCTGCTCGACCGTGAGCGCGCCGTGCGCGTGCGCGTCGTGGATTGTCGCCGCACCGATCGCGAACGAACCCGGCGCGGTCTGGATCACCGTGTCCGGCCGGATCCGGCCCGACTCGATCGCCGCGGCGATGGTGAACGGCTTGAGCGTCGAGCCCGGCTCGAAGACGTCGGTCAGCGCGCGATTGCGCATCCTCTCGCGTGCGACCCTGTTGCGCGCGTTCGGGTTGTAAGTGGGCCAGTTGGCGAGTGCCAGGATCTCGCCCGTCTGGGCGTCGAGAATCACGAGCCCGCCCGCCTTCGCCCGGTTCGCCTCGATCGCCGCCTTCAGCTCGCGAAACGCGATGTGCTGCAGCCGCGTGTCGATCGCAAGCGCAAGCTCGCGGCCCGCCTGTGGCGCGCGGATCGCCTCGACGTCCTCGACCGCCTCGCCGCGACGGTTGATGATGACGCGGCGGCTGCCTGCGCTGCCGCCGAGCCAGGCCTGCTGCGCGAGTTCGATCCCTTCCTGTCCGACGTCGTGATCGCCGGTGAAGCCGAGGATGTGGCTCATCGTCTCGCCGGCGGGATAGTAGCGCCGGTATTCGTTCTGGTCATGGAGCCCTTTGATCCGGAGTGCCATTGCCCGCTCCGCCATCTCCGGCGACACCTGCCGCGCGATGTAGGCGAAGTCCTCTCCCGGATCGAGCTTCCGCGCGAGTGCCTGCGGCGGCATCTCGAGCACCTTCGCGAGGTGCGCGAGCTCGGCCGGCGTTGCCTCGATCTTTGCCGGAAAGGCCCATAGCGATTTGACCGGCGTCGAGATCGCGAGCGGCTCGCCGGCGCGGTCGACGATGCGGCCGCGGTGGGCGGGAACTTCGATCTCGCGGCTGTAGCGCGAGCTGCCCTGCTGCTGGAGAAATGCGTTGTCGACCACCTGCAGGTAGAGCGAACGCCCGGCCAGGACGACGAACAGCAGCAGTAGCGCGCCGAATACGATCGGCGCGCGGGACCGCGGCAACGCCGGCGCGGGCGGCGCGGAACGCGGCAGTGCAACTGCGGCACTTCTCATCGAGCGCTCCCCGACGGCACGATCTCGACGCGCGTCGACGTAGGGAGTTGCATCCGCAGTTCGACACGCGCGATCTTTTCGATACGCGCCGGCGCCGCCCACGTCGACTGCTCGAGCTGCAGCTGGCCGTACTCGGTCTCGTAACCACGCGCCTCGCCGACCGCACGCTCGAGGTCGACGAACAGCTTGCGCGCCTGATGACGCGACGTGACCAGCGACAACGCGCACGCGACAAGCACGGCGAGCAGCAGCAGGTTCACGCGCACCATGGCAGCGTCATCCGTTCGCCGCGGCGCCGCGAGAATCCGTCGGCATCGGATGCGCGGTGCGCTCTGCGACCCGCAGCGTGGCGCTCCGCGCGCGCGGATTGGCAGCGACCTCGTACGACGACGGGCGAATCGCGCGCCCGACGAGTTTGAGCGGCGCACCGGGAAGCGCGGCCGTCGCAATCGGCAGGCGGGCGAGCCGGGGATCGCCGCCGAAGGGCTGCGAAGCGGCGGCAAGAAAACGCTTGACGATCCGGTCCTCGAGCGAGTGGAAACTGATCACGGCGAGGCGGCCGCCAGGATGGAGCAACGGCACGACGGTGGGCAGCGTCATCGCGAGCTCCGCGAGCTCCCGATTGACGAAAATCCGAAGAGCCTGGAACGTCCGCGTAGCCGGATCCTGACTCCAATCACCCCGCGGGCGCGCGCGGACGGCTTGGGCCACGAGCGCGGCCAGCTGCCGCGTCCGGATGACGGGTGCGTGCGCGCGAGCCGCAACAATTGCTCTTGCAATCGATTGAGCAAACCGTTCTTCACCATAATCGCGTATCACCTCCGTCAGTTCGCGCACGTCGGCGCGCGCGAGGAACGCGGCTGCGGACTCGCCGCGCGTGGGGTCCATCCGCATGTCGAGCGGGCCGTCGGCGCGCAGCGAGAAACCGCGTTCGGGGTCGTCGATCTGTGGGGACGAGATGCCGAGATCGAAGAGCGCGCCATTGACGCCCTCGATGCCCAGGTTCGCGAGCACCGCCGGAAGTTCGGAGAACCACGCCCGGCGGAACGTGAATCTGCCATCGGCGATCGCGCGCGCGACGATCTCCGCAGCGGGATCCCGGTCGAGTGCAACGAGGCGCCCCGACGGCGCCAATGCCGCGAGGATTCGCTGCGCGTGCCCGCCGCGCCCGAAAGTCGCGTCAACGTAGGTGCCTTCCGGTTTGACGGCCAGCGCGGCGATGGCTTCTTCGAGCAGGACGGGGACGTGTGCGTCATCGCCCATCAAAGCGAGAAGCCGGAAAGCTCGGGAGGCAGCCCGCCGGCGGGGAACGTGATCGTCCGGGCTGTCTCCTCCTGCCACTTCGCCTCGTCCCAGAGCTCGAATTTGTTCCCCTGGCCGACGAGCACGACGTGATGGTCGAGCGTCGCGTACTGGCGCAGCGCGGGGGGCACCAGGATGCGGCCGTTGCCGTCCATGTCGACGTCGTCGGCATGGCCGACCAGAAGGCGTTGCAAGCCGCGGATTTCGGCGTTGAACGAGGACAGCGCCATCAGCCGCGCCTGAATCGGCTCCCACGTGGCGCGTGGATACAGGAGGAGGCAACGCGCCGGGTCGGCGGTGAGCACCAGCGCACTCGCACTCGGCGCCGCCGGAGCGGCATCGGAAGTTGGCGGGGATAGCGCGTCGCGGTGACGGGCTGGAATCGCGAGCCGGCCTTTGGCATCGAGCGCCAAGTGCGTGACGCCGCGGAACACCGCGCCTGCACCCTTCGCCTCCGCCGCGATTCCTGCTCCCTGCGCCACTGCGTCGCCCTCCTGGCCGGATGTGAGTAAGTGCTTATTTACTGGCTCGGGATGGTCTTTACGCCGTTCGACCCGATTCCCACTTCAACCCACTTTTTCCCACCTAGCGTCACTATAAGGGAACAAAAGCGCGCCGGTCAACTATTTTCCGGTTTGCGAACAACGACTTAGCGCGGCTGTTGCATCAAATACCTTGTTCGATATTAAACAGATACTTAGACTTGAAAATGAAAGTAAATTGATAAGAATGTGGATCGTTTGAAGTATTGCATCGTACGATCGTTCGAAGAGCGTCGCGTCGGGAAGATTACCGAACGAAAAAACCTGGTCCGCAACCAAACACAGATGGCTAGGCTCGTCAGCGGCAGCGTGCCGAGGCGGATCTGTCGCCCCTTTCCGGGGCGCCAGATCGCGCGGAAGTACGTTCTTCATGCCATCGGAATGGGGCAACCGCGGCCCAGCCGGGCGGTTCGCGGCCGGGTAAGCCGTTGATTCCGGGCTTGCCATTCCGATCGGGTAGAATCGCCGCGCCGCTTCGCTGCGCGTTGGTCGAACCCGCGAACGACGCCCCCGCTTCCGCCGCTTCCACCATCGCCGTCCGGAGACCCACTGCATGCCGCCCACGCAACGCCGCATCGTCCCGGTCGCCGCAGGCGTGCTCGCGCTAGCGCTCCATACCCTCGCGCACGCGCAAGGCGCCGCGCCCGCCGACGTCACCGGGTCCGCGTCGGTCGCCGGGTACATACAATTCAACGCTCCCCTCGACGACGGCGGGCGCGTCAATTGGGCCGGCGGGCAAGCGAGCGCGACCGTCACACGCCAGTTCACGCCCGCGGCCGCCGCAGGACTCGTCGTCCGTTATGGCTACCAGTCGTGGAACTTCAATGAGCCGACGGCCTTTGGCGGCGTCGCGCCGTGGGGCGACCTCAGTGCGCCGAGCGTTGGCGTCAATTTCGCCTACACGTATGGCTCGGACCTCCTGCTCCAACTGAGCCCGACCGTCCAGTGGGCCTACGAGTCCGGCGCGAAGACGAGCGACGCCTTGACCTACGGTGCCGTCGCCTCGATCGCGAAGGTCTTTTCGCCCGATCTCGTGCTCGGTTTGGGTGTAAGCGTGTTCCGCCGCATCGACAAGACTCAGGCGCTGCCGTTCTTCATCGTCAACTGGAAAATCAACGATCAGTGGCGTGTCGCCAACCCGTTCGAGGCCGGCCCGGTCGGTGGCGCGGGCCTCGAATTCATCTATGCGCCTGACGATCGTTGGGAATTCGCGGAGGGCCTCTCGTACCGCAGCTACCGTTTTCGCCTCGCCCAATCCGGCCCGACCCCCGACGGGATCGGCGAGAACAGCTTCATACCGCTGTTCCTGCGTGTTTCGCGCAAGCTGACGAAGGAGCTGCGGCTGGACTTCTACGCCGCGCTGGCGACCGCGGGCAAGCTCTCGGTCGACAACTCCGACGGCAGCGGCCGGTACAGCGACGACTACAAGATCGCGCCGGCCGTGGGCGCCACGCTCGCGCTGCGTTTCTGACCCGATGCGCCGGCGCGCCCACGCAGTTGCGATCGCCGTCGCCACCTTTGTGGCGGTCGCCGTCAGCACGCTTCCCGGCTGCGCGATCCGCTACGACCGCGCCGGCGTGTCACGCGTCGGCGTTTTCCTATGGGGCTTCGGCGATCCCCCCGGCGTCCGGTGGAACCTCGACTGGCCACGCGAGGAAGTTCCCGAGCTTCCCGCCGCCGCGCGCTCCGAGCTGCCGCCACGGCGCGCACCGCGCGATCGCGATGCGACGGTTCCAGGCATCGAACCTGTGGCGGGGTCCGCCGCCGCGATCGACGATAATCGCGAGTGTGCCGCCTCTCGCTGTGTCTCCACCTCCCCCGCTGTTCCGCTGGCTTCTCGCGCTGACGCTCGCGACGATCGGTCCGCTTCCCGCTGACGCGCTCGGTGCCGACACGCCGCCCGCGCCAATCGCGTATCGCGTGACGGTTGTCGCGCCGTCGCCGCTCAAGGAGACACTCGAGCGCGACGTCGGCCTCGTCCGCTGGCAGGGCTACGCCGAGATGACCGACGAGCTCTTCGACCGGCTCGCGCGCGAAGCGATCGACGAGACGCGCAATGCCGCTGCCGCCGAAGGCTACTTTTCCGCTGTCATCGACGTCACGGTCGACCGCAGCACGACGCCCGCAAGCGTGACGCTGTCCGTGGCCGAGGGCGAACCGGTGCGCATCGCATCGGTGCAACTGACGGCCACCGGGCCCGCGACGATGGACGTGCCGCGCGGCACCGAGGCGATCGCGAAGATGAAGCGCGATTGGAGCCTTCCGGTCGGCGCCGTGTTCCGGCAGCCGGCGTGGGCAGCGGCGAAGGCGAGCGCGCTGGCCGCACTCACCGCGAGCCCTTACGCGGCGGCAAGGATCGAAAAAAGCGAGGCGCTGATCGAACCGGAGCAACATGCCGCGAATCTAACGGTCGAATTTGCAACCGGGCCGGAATTCCGGTTCGGAGCGATCGAGATTTCCGGGCTGTCGCGCTATGCACCCTCGCTCGTGCGCAACTACAGCACCTTCGCGGCGGGCGAACCCTACAGCGAGGCGGCGCTCGTCCGCTACATTCGGCGCCTCAATGCGTCCGGATATTTCGCGAGCGTGCAGGCCGCCATCGATCCCGATGCCGCGCATCCCGAAGACGCGACCGTGAAAGTGGCGGTGATCGAGGCGCCGACCAAACGCATCGAGGGCGGCGTCGGCTATTCGACCGACGTAAAGTTTCGTGCCGACGCCACGTATCGTGACGTCGACATCGACGGTCAGGGGCTGCAACTGCTCGTCGACGGACGACTGGACACGAAGCTGCAGTCGGCGTCCGTGCGCCTGTCGCAGCCACCGAACGAGCACGGCTGGATCGGTACGTACAGCGCCGGCGCCCTGCGCACCGACATCGAAGGACTGGTGACGCGCACCGCCTCCGCCGGTACCCGCTGGCACACGGTCGAGGAGCACGACGAACAGGCCGTGTCCGGCACGTACTATCTGGACGAGCAGCAGCCGTCGGGCGCACCGTCCGAGACCGCGCACGCGCTCTACGGCGAGTACGAGCGCTACTGGCGCCGCGTCGACAATCTGCTCGCGCCGTCGACCGGGTGGATGGCAAGCGTGCAGGGAGGCGGTGGCATCCCGGGTGTGTCGACGCGCGGATTCGGGCGTGTCGTGGGCCGCTTCGCCGCCTGGATTCCGCTCGACCGCGTAAGCGAGCTGCAGCTTCGCGCGCAGGGCGGCGCGGTGCTCGCCGGTACGCGCAACGGCATCCCTTCGGCGCTGCTGTTTCGCACGGGCGGGGACACGACGGTGCGCGGCTATGCCTTCGAGAGCCTGGGCGTGCAGGAGGCCGACGCCACGGTTCCGGGACGCTATTACGCGGTGTTCAATGCCGAGGCGATCCGCTGGATCGGCGAAGCGTGGGGACTCGCGGCGTTCATCGATGCCGGCAATGCGACCGACACGCTCTCGGACGCTCATCTCGCGCTCGGTTACGGCGCCGGCGTCCGCGTGCGTACGCCGCTCGGCCCGTTCCGTCTCGACGTGGCATACGGCCAGGACGTACACCAGGTGCGCCTCCACTTTTCCGTCGGCCTCACCTTCTGATGGCGAAACCCGACCCCGCAATACCGGCGCCGCGCCCGGCCCGCACGCGGCACGCCTTGCGGTACGGTCTCGCATTGACGTCTGCGGCGCTCGTTGCGTGCATTGCCGCGGGTTGGATGCTGATCACGGCGCAGAGCGGCGTCGACTGGCTCGTGGCCGAGCTCGTCACCCGCAGCGGCGGCGCGCTCGAGGTCGAAGGCGCGACCGGCTCGCTCGTCGATACCGTGCGCGTCCGCCGCATCGCATGGCGCGGCCCCGACCGCAACCGTAATCGCGACCGACGTTGCGTTAACGTGGCGACCGTCGGCGTTGTTGTCGCGCGGCATCGTCGTGGAGGGACTCGGCACGCAGCAACTCATGCTCGAATTCACTGGTCAGCCGGACACTGTTCTTGCGCTGCCGGACAGCCTGTCGCTGCCGATCGACGTCACCATCGAGCGGCTCGGTGTCGCCAGGTTGCACTGGCGCGCCGGCTCTCGGCAGGGGTCGATCACCGGTCTCGAATTTGGCTACACCGGGGGCGCGCGGGAACACCGGATCTCCGGCCTGACGCTGGTCACGAACCTGGGCGTGCTCACCGGCGCGGCGACCATCGGCGGCAGGACACCGTTCCCGATCGACGGAACCTTTGCCTTCGCGGCGGAGGCTGCGCGCAAGGACGCACGCATCGACGTCGTCGCGGCCGGAACGCTCGCCACGCTCGCGATCGACGCCCGCGGTCGCGCCGGCGCAGCCGGCGGGACCGCGCATGCGACGCTCGCGCCGCTCGCGGCCGTGCCGTTGCACGAACTCTACGTCGATCTCCGTGACGTCGATCTTGCCAAGTGGGACCCTGCACTTCCTGCCACGAGGCTCACCCTCGTCGCGCGCGGTAAACCGATCGATGGCGGGATCAGCGGGACGTTCGACACGACAAACACGCTGGCGGGCCCGGTCGACGCGGGCAAGATGCCGCTGCGCGCATCTGCGGGCCGCTTCGCGTGGCGTGCGGAGTCGCTCGCGCTCGACGGGATCGACGCCGAGCTGGTGGGGGGCGGAAGGGCCACAGGCCGGGCCCGGATTCCGCTCGGCGGCGCTTTCGCTGGCGCGTGGTCGCTCGAGGTGCGCGACATCGATCTACACCAAATCTACGCGCCGCTCGCCGCAACTAGGCTCGCCGGCGCGATTTCCGCCGACCTCGACGCTGCGCATCAGAGGTTCCGCGGCAACGTTACGGACCGGAAAATCGCCGGAGGAATCGGGCTGGAATTCGAGGCCGTCGTCGCTGAAGGAACGGTAGAGATCCGGCACTTCCGGGCGCGCGCCGGGACCGGCGCGTTGTCGGGGCGTGCCCGCATGGCGGTCGCGGGCGAGCGCGCGTTCGCCATCGACGCGACGGCGACGCATTTCGACCCGGCACACTTCGGCGCATTTCCGCAGGGGACGCTCGATGGGACCCTCGCCGCAACCGGCGTGCTGGCGCCGGTATGGCGCGCGCATGCCAACGTGACGGTCGCCGCCGGAAGCCGGCTCGCCGGCGTGCCGCTGGCGGGCACCGCACGCGCCACCGTCGCACGCGAGAAGGTGCGCGACAGTGCGATCGAGTTGCGCATCGGGAGCGCCACCTTCGTCGCGACCGGCAGCTTTGGCGAAGCCGGCGACCGGATCACCGCCACGCTCGATGTGCCGCGGCTCGCCGAGGTCGTGCCGCTCCTGCCGGGCGCCATGCCGCGAAAGCTCGAAGGCGCGCTAAGCGTCAGGGCGGAGCTGAACGGTGGATGGCCACGCGGCGGAATCGATGTCACCGCCAAAGGCACCGCATTGAAACTCGGCGCGCAGCACGGTTTCGGCGCCTTGTCCGCGCATCTGACGGTTGCGCCGGTCACCGGCGCCGCTGCCGGCGCCGATTTTGGGTCGCGCAATATCCGACTCGAGCTCGACGCCAAGGATGCAACCGCACCACCGGGCAAGTTCGCAAGCGCGCGCGCGCGCATCGCAGGAACTCTCGCCGAGCACACGATCGCCATCTCCTTCAAGGGCGACGACGCCGATGTCGAGGCCAAGATGCACGGCGGCTTGCGCGAAGCGCCTTCCCACGGCGCGACGGCGGTCGCGTGGTCGGGGTCGGTCGATGCGCTCGAAAGCCGCGGCCCGTGGGCGCTGCGGCTCGCGGCACCCGCGACGCTGGCGCTCGAACGCAATCACCTTCGTGTCGGCGAGGCGCATGTGGCCGTCGCGGAGGGTGAAGTGCGCATCGCGGAATTCGCATGGGACGACGGCAGGATCACGACGCGCGGTCGTTTCGCCGCGGTCCCCGTCGCGACCGTCGCACGGCTCGCCGGCACGCCGCTGCCATTCGTCTCGACGGTCATCGTGGGCGGTGACTGGGCGATCACCGCAACGCCGCGCATGAACGGAACGCTCACCGTGCGACGCGAAAGCGGCGACCTGTGGCTCGCGCGCAAGTCCGAGTCGGACGCCCCGAGTCCCGCCGTCGGCATCACGACGCTCGAAGCCGACGCGCGCTTTGTCGACGACGCGATCGACGCGACGGCGACGTTGCGTTCGACACGCGCCGGGTCCGCCGAGGCGAAACTCGCGCTCGCCGCCGTCGCCGACGCCGCGCCGGGGCGCATCGCGCCGGACGCGCCGCTGACGCTTTCGGTACACGCGGAACTGCCGACCCTGCAGCTCCTGCAACCGTGGGTCGGCACGACTGCGGTCGTCGACGGACGTGCGCGTCTCGACGTGACGGCACGCGGGACGAGGCGCGCGGCGCCGCTCGCCGGGACGTTCACCGGCGAAGCGCTGCGCATCGACGCCCCACAGTACGGCCTGCATTTCACCGACGGCCGCGTGTCCGCCCGGCTCAACGAACGTCGCCTCGTCCTCGAAGAGTTGTCACTGACCGCCGGAGCCGGCACGTTCCGCGCATCGGGGACCATTGCCGCGACGTCGGACCAGCTCCGCGCGGCGGAGGGCCGTCTCGCCTGGCGCGCCGACACCTTCCGCGTGTTCAACCGGCCGGACTTGCACCTCGTCGTCTCGGGCGAAGGCACCGTCGCCTCGGCGGACGGCAAGCTCACCCTCGCCGGCGCCCTTACCGCCGATGAGGGCCGCTTCGTCTACGAATCGGATCCGGCCGCCACACTCGGGAACGACGTGGTCGTGAAAGGTTGGCCACGGCCGGTCGACGCTGCGCAACGCAGCGTCGACATCCCGCTCGCGCTCAGCCTCGACCTCGATTTCGGCAACAAGCTCACGTTCGCCGGCAAAGGCCTCGACACGGGATTGCGCGGCAACATTCGTGTCACCAACGGCCCCGTAGGATTTTCCGGCAAAGGCTCGATTCGTGCGGTCAACGGAACGTATTTCGCGTACGGCCAACGTCTCGTCATCGACCCTGGGCGCCTTATCTTCGACGGCCCGCTCGACAATCCCGGGCTCGACATCGTCGCGCTGCGCAAGAATCTCGCCGTCGAGGCGGGCGTCGCCGTCACCGGCACGGTCAAGATCCCGATCATCCAGCTCACATCGCGGCCACAGGTGCCCGACGCGGAAAAGCTGTCGTGGCTCGTGCTCGGCCGCGGCCTGGACCGCGCGGCCGGCGCCGATATCGCCGCACTACAAGCCGCCTCGGCTGCCCTGCTCGGCCCGAACAGCAAGCCGGTCACGACGTCGATCGCGCAGAGCCTGGGCTTCGATGACGTCTCGTTCAAGAGCGCGCAAGGAGCCTCGCAGGCAAGCGCGCGCGGGACGCCGGATGCCCAGGGCCAGGTCGTCGCGGTCGGAAAACGGCTGTCCGAGAACCTGGCAATCGTCTACGAGCAAGGGCTGACGGTCGCGACCAACGCGCTGCGTCTCGAATACAGTCTCACCGGATCATTGACGCTGCGTGCCGACGCCGGCACGGTCAGTGGCATGGGTCTCTACTACCGGCACACGTTCGACTAGGGTCGTGCCGATCCGGCGGACTCCGGGCCGCCAATACCTTAACCGCGAGTCCTCTCCGACGCCCGCACCGTTGGCACTCGTCGCTTCGTCAGCGCCCGCGTCCGCGACGCATGCTGCAGGGCGAGAAGCCCCGGCGCCGCGGCGACGACGAAATCGACGAACGCCGTTGCGGTCGGGCTCGCGAACCGTCCCGCACGGCGGACGATGTACCAGCGGCGCATCAGCGGCAGTCCGACCACGTCCAGCACGGCGAGCCTCCCCACCTGCAACTCGAGGTCGATCGTGTGTCGCGAGATCAGTGCGAGACCCATGCCGGCCATCACCGCCTGCTTGATCGTCTCGTTGCTGCTCATCACGTTGCCGACCGTCGGCTCGAAGCCACGTTCGGCGAAGAAGCGCTCCATCGACGAGCGGGTGCCCGATCCCTGCTCGCGAACCAGGAAGACGTCACCGGCCAGCGCCGCGAGAGGGATGCGGCGCGACCGGGCAAGCGGGTGCCGCGGCGGGGCGATGATGACCAGCGGATGGTCGGCAAACGGCACCGCGTCGGTGGCGAGCCGTTGCGGTGGCTGGCCCATGATCGCGACGTCGATCTCGTCGCGCTCGAGTTCGCGCACGATGAGTTCGCGGTTGTTGACCGACAGCGACACCCGCACGCCCGGATGGCGCTGCTGGAACTGTGCCAGCAGCGCAGGGGCGAAGTACTTGGCGGTGCTGACGACCCCGACGCGGATGCGTCCTCCCGTCAGCCCCTTGAGCGCGGAGAGCGCGGCGTCGGCGTCCTTCAGCGCTTCGGCAATCCGCTGCGCGTAGCCGAGCAGGACTTCGCCTGCCTCGGTCAAGGCGATCTTGCGGCCGCGGCGCTCGAACAGCGCGAACCCGGCCATGCTCTCGAGCTGCTTCACCTGCAGCGACACCGCCGCCTGCGTGAGATGCAGTTGCTCGGAGGTGCGGGCGAAGCTCAGGTGCCCCGCGGCCGCGACGAAGATCTGCAGTTGGCGAAGGGTGACGCCGCGCATACCGGTGCGATCCGCATACTTAAGCAAAAGCTTAAGTCAACAGTTAAAACAATTAACTTTTACTTGTCAATGGGCCGCACTACGATGCGGTACGGGTTGCATGTTTGCCGACCGGAGGAATCGACGATGAACGACACCGCACTCAAGGCGAAGCTGGCCGGCAAGGAGCGCTACAAGGCCGGCGTGATGAAGTACAAGGACATGGGCTACTGGCGGCCCGACTACGAGCCGTCGGAAACGGATCTGATCGCGCTGTTCCGGATCACGCCGCAGGAAGGCGTCGACGCGGACGAGGCGGCGGCGGCGGTCGCCGGCGAGTCGTCGACGGCCACATGGACGGTCGTGTGGACCGATCGGCTCACGGCCTGCGACAACTATCGCGCCAAGGCCTATCGCGTCGACCCGGTACCCAATACCGGTCCGGGCACCGGCACCGAGCAGCAATATTTCGCGTACATCGCCTACGACCTCGCGCTCTTCGAGGAAGGCTCGCTCGCCAACTTGACCGCATCGATCATCGGCAACGTGTTCGGCTTCAAGCCGTTGAAAGCGCTGCGGCTCGAGGACATGCGGATTCCGATCGCCTACCTCAAGACGTTCCAGGGCCCGCCGACCGGCATCGTCGTCGAGCGCGAGCGCCTCGACAAATTCGGACGGCCGCTGCTTGGCGCGACGGTCAAGCCCAAGCTGGGGCTTTCCGGCAAGAATTACGGCCGCGTCGTCTACGAAGGCTTGAAGGGCGGTCTCGATTTCCTCAAGGACGACGAGAACATCAACTCGCAGCCGTTCATGCACTGGCGCGAGCGCTTCCTCTATTGCATGGAAGCCGTCGCCAAGGCGCAGGCGGCCACCGGCGAGGTCAAGGGGACATACCTCAACGTGACGGCCGCGACGATGGAGGACATGTACGAGCGCGCCGAGTTCGCGCAGCAGCTGGGCTCGGTGATCGTGATGATCGACCTCGTGATCGGCTACACCGCGATCCAGTCGATGGCGAAGTGGGCGCGCCGGAACGACATGATCCTGCACCTGCACCGCGCCGGGCACTCGACGTACACACGGCAGAAGAATCACGGCATCTCGTTTCGCGTGATCGCCAAGTGGATGCGGATGGCGGGTGTCGACCACATCCACGCCGGCACCGCGGTCGGCAAGCTCGAAGGCGATCCGCTGACCGTGCAGGGTTTCTACAACGTCTGCCGCGAGGAGAGGAACGCCGTCGATCTTTCGCGCGGGATCTTCTTCGAGCAGCCGTGGGCGAACCTGCGCAAGGTGATGCCGGTCGCCTCCGGCGGCATCCACGCGGGCCAGATGCACCAGTTGCTCGACCTCTTCGGCGACGACTGCGTGCTGCAGTTCGGCGGCGGCACGATCGGCCACCCGCAAGGGATCCAGGCGGGCGCCACGGCCAATCGCGTCGCGCTGGAGGCGATGGTCAAGGCGAGGAACGAAGGCCGCGACATCGTCACCGAGGGCCCGCAGATCCTGCGCGACGCCGCGCGCACGTGCACGCCGCTCGCGCAGGCGCTGGACACGTGGAAGGACGTCTCGTTCAACTACGCGTCGACCGACACCCCGGACTTCGTTCCGACGCCGACCGCAGCCTGAAGCGAAGATACAGCGAGGACATCATGCGAATCACCCAAGGCACTTTTTCCTTCCTGCCGGACTTGAACGACGCCGAAATCAGGGCGCAGGCCGAGTACGCGCTGAAGCAGGGCTGGGCATTGGCCGTCGAGCACACCGACGAGCCGCACCCGCGCAACGTCTACTGGGAAATGTGGGGCATGCCGATGTTCGACCTCGCCGACGCCGCCGGCGTCCTGATGGAGGTCAATGCCTGCCGCAAGGCCTTTCCCGACCATTACATCAAGGTCAACGCGTTCGATTCGACGCAGGGTTGGGAGACCACCCGTCTCTCGTTCATCGTCAACCGCCCCAAGCAGGAGCCCGGCTTCCGCGTCGCCCGCCAGGAGGGTCCCGGGCGCGCCGTTCGCTACACGGTCGAGAGTTACGCGGTCGATCGTCCCGAAGGTAGTCGCTACTGACGCGTTGCGCCAGTGGGCTTCGTTCCACACGCGATGAACGACCGATGAACGACGAATCGCCCGCCCGGATCGATCTGCACGCATTGCTGCACGAAGCCAACGTGCAGGACGTGCTCGACGCGCTCGACCGCGAGCTGGTCGGCTTGAAGCCGGTGAAGCAGCGCATTCGCGAGATCGCCGCGTATCTCGTCGTGTCCAAGGCCCGTGCGACGCTGGGGCTGACCGGCGCGCCGCCGTCGCTGCACATGAGCTTCACCGGCAATCCTGGCACCGGCAAGACGACCGTCGCCCTGCGGATGGCCGAGATCCTGCACCGGCTCGGTTACATCCGTAGAGGACATCTCGTCTCGGTGACGCGCGACGATCTCGTCGGCCAGTACATCGGCCACACGGCCCCGAAGACGAAGGAAGTGCTGAAACGGGCAATGGGCGGCGTGCTGTTCATCGACGAGGCGTACTACCTCTATCGCCCGGAAAACGAGCGCGACTACGGGCAGGAGGCGATCGAGATCCTGCTGCAGGTGATGGAGAACCAGCGCGACGACTTCGTCGTGATCCTCGCCGGCTACAAGGACCGGATGGACACGTTCTTCCGCAGCAATCCCGGGATGGCCTCCAGGATCGCCCACCACATCGACTTTCCCGACTACACCGAGGGCGAGCTCAACGAGATCGCGGCGCTGATGCTCGCGCAACTCGATTATCGGCTCGACCCCGAAGCCGAAGTCGCGCTGCACGAATACATCGCGAAACGCCGCGGGCAACCGAATTTCGCCAACGCGCGCTCGATCAGGAATGCGCTCGACCGCGCCCGCCTGCGCCAGGCGAACCGGCTGTTCGCGGCGGCGGTGCCGGCCACGCGCGACGCGCTGCAGACGATCACGGCCGCCGACCTCCGCGCGAGCCGGGTTTTCAACGGGAGCTGAACGATGCGCTATGGCCGCACGACGCTGTCCAAGTTCATCATCGAGGAGCAGCGCAAGCTCGAGGGCGGCGCCGAGCTGATCGCGCTCGTCAACGACATTCAGACCGCGTGCAAGTACATCGCCAGCGCGGTGGCGCGCGGCGCGCTGGCCGAGGCGCGCGGGTCGCCCGGCGCGGTCAACGTGCACGGCGAGGAGCAGAAGCCGCTCGACGTCGTTGCCAACGACATCATGCTTTCGTGCTGCGAATGGGGTGGTTACCTCGCGGGCATGGCGTCCGAGGAAATGGAGGCGCCGTACGCGATTCCGGCGCAGTATCCGCGCGGGCGCTACCTGCTCGCGTTCGATCCGCTCGACGGCTCGTCGAACCTCGACGTCAACGTGACGGTCGGCACGATCTTCTCGGTGCTGCGCGCGCCGGATGGCGCCAGCGACCCGAAACCGGACGACTTCCTGCAGCCCGGCACGCGGCAGGTGTGCGCCGGCTACGCGCTCTACGGCCCGGTGGCGATGATCGTCATCACGCTGGGCACCGGCGTGCACGGCTTCACGCTCGATCCGGAGATCGGCGCCTACATTCTCACGCATCCGAACCTCGCGATCGCCGAGGACACGCAGGAATTCGCGGTCAACGCGTCGAACCAGCGATTCTGGGAGCCGCCGGTGAAGCGCTACGTCGAGGAATGCGTCGCAGGCAAGAGCGGCGTGCGCGACAAGGATTTCAACATGCGCTGGATCGCTTCGCTGGTGGCCGAGGTGCACCGGATCCTGATGCGCGGCGGCCTGTTCATGTATCCGAAGGACACGCGGGATCCGGCCAAGCCGGGGCGCCTGCGACTGCTCTACGAGGCGAACCCGATGGCGATGCTGATCGAGCAGGCGGGCGGCGCCGCGTCGACCGGACGCGGCCGCATCCTCGAGGTGGTGCCCTCGTCGCTGCACCAGCGCGTGCCGGTGATCCTGGGGTCGAAGAACGAGGTCGCGCGCCTCGAGCGCTATCACGGCGAATACGATCGCGGCGACGTCGCGTTCAGCTCGCCGCTGTTCAACGAGCGCTCGCTGCTGCGCGCCGTTACGTTACCTAACTGAGCACGCAACCGAGTCCGCGGCCAAGTACCCGGTCGACGTCCCAACCGATTCTGCGAGGTCCTGCCATGTCGAAGCGGCATCCCGTGGTCGCCATCACCGGCTCGTCCGGCGCGGGCACCACGACCGTCACCCGGACGTTCGAGCACATCTTCCGGCGCGAGGGCATCAGCGCGGCGATCGTCGAAGGCGATTCGTTCCACCGCTACGACCGCAAGGAAATGAAGGCGAAGATGACCGAGGCTGCTGCCGCGGGCAACGCGCACTTCAGCCACTTCGGCCCCGAGGCAAACCGGCTCGAGGACCTCGAGGCGCTGTTTCGCGCGTACGGCGAGAGCGGAACGGGGAAGGTCCGCAAGTACCTGCACGATGCGCGCGAGGCGGCGCCGTACAAGCAGGATCCCGGCACCTTCACGCCTTGGTCCGACCTTCCCGCCGGGACCGACCTCCTGTTCTACGAAGGCCTGCACGGCGCCGCCATCACCGACAAGGTCGACATCGCGCGCCATGCCGACTTGCTGATCGGCGTCGTGCCGATCATCAATCTCGAATGGATCCAGAAGCTGCACCGCGACCAGAACCTGCGCGGCTATTCGCAGGACGCGGTCGTCGACACGATCCTGCGCCGGATGCCGGACTACGTGAATTACATCTGCCCGCAGTTCTCGCAGACGCACATCAACTTCCAGCGCGTGCCGATGGTCGACACGTCGAATCCCTTCGTCGCCAAGGACATCCCGACCGTCGACGAGAGCATGGTCGTGATCCGCTTCGCGAAGCCGCAGGGCATCGACTTCCTCTATCTCCTGTCGATGCTGCACGACTCGTACATGTCGCGGCCCAACATCATCGTCGTGCCGGGCGGCAAGATGAGCCTCGCGATGCAGTTGATTCTCACACCGATGATCCTGCAATTGATGGATCGCAAGCGGAGGGCGGACTAGTGGAAATCGAAACGATGGACGTTGTCGGCACGGAAGTGACCGATTCCGAGATGGCGAACGCGGTGCGGGCGTTGGCGATGGACGCGGTGGAGGCGGCGAAGAGTGGGCATCCGGGGATGCCGATGGGGATGGCGGAGATTGCGCTGGCGTTGTGGCGCGGGCAGTTGAAGCATGATCCGGCGCATCCGGGGTGGCCGGACCGCGACCGGTTCGTGCTGTCCAACGGTCACGGTTCGATGCTGCTCTACGCGCTGTTACATCTGACCGGTTACGACCTGCCGCTCGATGAGTTGCAGCGCTTTCGCCAGCTGCACTCGAAGACGCCGGGGCATCCGGAGCGGGGTTTGACGCTGGGGGTGGAGACCACCACCGGGCCGCTGGGCCAGGGGTTGGGCAATGCGGTGGGGATGGCGCTGGCCGAGCGTTTGCTTGGCGCGCACTTCAACCGGCCGGGGCACGCCATCGTCGATCACCGCACCTGGGTGTTCGTGGGTGACGGCTGTCTGATGGAGGGGATATCGCACGAGGCGGCGGCGCTGGCGGGCACCTGGGGGCTGGGCAAGCTGATCGTGGTCTACGACGACAACGGCATCTCGATCGACGGCGAGACCAAGGGTTGGTTCACCGACGACACGCCCAAGCGCTTTGCTGCCTACGGCTGGCAGGTGCAGGCGGGGATCGACGGCCACGACGTGGCGGCGGTGGCGGCGGCGCTGGCGGCGGCGGTGGCCGATGGGGCGCAGCAGGGCCGGCCGCAATTGCTCTGTTGCAAGACGGTGATCGGCAAGGGGGCGCCGACCAAGGCGGGGACGGCCGAGGTGCACGGTGCGGCGCTGGGGGAGAAGGAAGTGGCGGCGGCGCGCCTGGCGCTGGGCTGGCCGTATCCGCCGTTCGTGATTCCGCCGTCGATCTACGCGGCGTGGAATGCCCGGGCGCGCGGGGCGCAGGTGGAGCAGGCGTGGGCGGCGCGCTTGGCCGCGTATCGCGCCGCCTATCCGGCGCTGGCGGAGGAATTCGGGCGCCGCATGGCCGGTGCGCTGCCGGCCACCTTCAGCGCCACGGCGGCGGCGTTCATCGCCGCGCAGGTGGCCAAGGGCGCCAGTGTGGCCACCCGCAAGGCGTCGCAACAAGCGCTCGAAGCGCTGGCGCCGCAGCTGCCCGAACTCATCGGCGGCGCCGCCGATCTGACCGGCTCGGTGTTCACCGACTGGTCGGGCAGCACCCCGGTGACGCGCAGCGCGAACGGCAACTATATTCACTTCGGGGTGCGTGAATTCGGCATGAGCGCCATTGCCAACGGCCTCGCGCTGCACGGCGGGTTGATCCCCTATGTCGGCACCTTCCTCACCTTCTCCGACTACGCTAGGAACGCACTGCGCATGGCGGCGCTGATGCGCCTGCGCACCATCTTCGTGTTCACCCACGATTCGATCGGCCTGGGCGAGGACGGGCCGACGCATCAGGCGGTCGAGCACACGGCGAGCCTGCGCCTGATCCCGCAGCTCGACGTCTGGCGGCCGTGCGACACGGTGGAGACGGCCGCGGCGTGGGTGGCGGCGCTCGCCCGCCACGACGGACCGAGCGCCCTGGTGCTCACCCGTCAGAACGTGCCCTTCCAGCCGCGCGCGGCGGCCCAGCTGGCCGACCTGGCCAAGGGCGGCTACATCCTTGCCGACTGGGACCCCACCAGCGCCCGCCGCGTGCTGCTGCTGGCCACCGGCTCCGAGGTGGCGCTGGCGATGGGCGCACGCACCGCACTCGCCAGCGACGGCATCGCCGCCCGGGTCGTGTCCCTGCCCTGCACCAGCGTCTTCGAGCGCCAGGATGCGGCCTACCGCCAGCACGTGCTGCCCCCCGGCATTCCCCGCGTCGCCGTCGAGGCCGGCGCCTCCGCCGGCTGGCACGCCTATGTCGGCGCCACCGACGATGCCCGCGGCGCCGTGGTCGGCCTCGACCGCTTCGGCGAGTCCGCCCCCGCCAGCGCCCTCTTCCCCCACTTCGGCTTCACCATCGACGCCGTCACCTCCACCGCTCGACGCGTGGTCGCGCAATGTGCACTTCAGTGAATATTGTCGGCATCGCGATTCGCGTGTGCGCTCGCGGATTCATGCATTGCCACCCATTGGGGGTATGGGGTCATCACCCGAACCGGTTATAGACGCGTATCGAGCAAAGTTCGCCTAATGCCGGGGTTTCGCACGGTGGCAATTTGTCGCGGATGTAAGTCGCCGGCATTGACCGTGGACAATGCGGCGCCGCGGCGTGGAGCGCAGAATTGCGGGTACAGGCCGAGGTCAAACACGCGGCATGGTACGCATCAGCGCAAGGCGGTTGCGCATGCAGCGCATCACTGGCGAGCGAAACAAGGAGATACCCGTATGAATTTCGACAAGGAACTCGACGCGCGCGGGCTCTCCTGCCCGCTGCCGATACTGAAGACGAAGAAGACGCTCAATGATCTCGCGTCCGGCCAGATCCTCAAGGTCGTTGCCACCGATCCGGGCTCGATCAAGGACATGCAGGCGTTTGCCAACCAGACCGGACACGCGCTGCTGTCGTCGGCGGAAGACAACAAGACTTACATCTTCTACCTGAAGAAGAAATAGGTTGCGCGGCGCATCCTTTCCGATCCGCCTGACGCTGAGGGAATTCCATGGAAACGCAAACCAGAAGCATCGTCGATGATGATGCTGCGCTCGAACGGGTGATTCGTGAACGCGTTGACGCCGTGCTCGAACAACGGCTCGCAGCGAAGCTCGCCGAGCTGAAGGCCGCGAAGACCACGTCGATGACGATCATCGCCACCAAGGGCACGCTCGACTGGGCGTACCCGCCGTACATCCTGGCGTCGACCGCCGCGGCGCTCGGCTGGGACGTCTCGGTCTTCTTCACGTTCTACGGCCTCGAGCTGCTCAAGAAGGATCTGTCGGGCCTGCGGGTAAGCCCGCTTGGCAATCCCGCAATGCCGATGAAGATGCCCTTCGGGCCCGAGTGGTTCAAGTCGATCCGCTGGAACATCCCGAATGCCCTGCAATCGGTGATCCCCGGCTTCGAGGCCTTCGCGACGACGATGATGAAGAAGACGATCAAGAACAACGGCGTCGCCGAGATCGGGACGCTGCGCGACCTCTGTGTCGAAGCCGGCGTGAATCTGATCGGATGCCAGATGACCGTCGACCTCTTCGGCTACAAGCACGATGAGTTCATCCCCGAGGTCAAGGACTACGTCGGTGCCGCCACGTTCCTGCCGATGGCGAAGGACGCCGACGTCAGCTTGTTCATTTGAGAATACGACCTGGCGATCGCACGACGTCGGGCACCGCAACAACTTCGACAAGGGAGCTAACATGAAAACGAGAGTGAAAACGAGACTGCTTGCGGCGCTCATCGCTGCGGCACCGCTCGCCGCGCAGGCGACGGACGGTTACTTCGCGAACGGCTACGGAATGAAATCGATCGGCATGGGCGGCGCCGCCATCGCCGTCGCGCAGGAGCCATTTGGCGGCGCCGTCAATCCCGGCGCGATGTCGTTCCTCGGCAACGAGTGGCAGCTCGGCGTCGCCTGGTTCAGCCCACACCGCAGCGCGTCGCGAACCGGGTCAGGGGTGGCCAACATTGATGCCAACGTCGACAGCGACAGTAACAATTTCTTCATCCCCGAATTCGGCATCAACTGGAAATACAGTCCCGACCTCGCGTTCGGCGTCACGGTCTACGGCAACGGCGGGATGAATACCGATTATCCCGGCGGGCAGATTTCCAACTTGAGCGCGTGCAGCTCGTTCCGGGGCGGAGCGGTCGGGCCGTACAACCTGCTGTGCGGCAACGACAACCTCGGGGTCGACCTGATGCAGCTGATGATCGCGCCGTACGCGTCATGGCAGTTCATCAAGGGCCAGTCGGTCGGCATCACGCCGGTCATTGCCTACCAGCGCTTCAAGGCCGAAGGCCTGCAGGCTTTCGACAACCCGGGGTTCTCGACCAGCCCGGGCAATGTGACCAACAACGGCTACGATGACTCGTGGGGCGTGGGCGTTCGGGTTGGCTACATGGGCCAGTTCACGGACCAGTTCGCGATCGGCGCCAACTATGCGAGCAAGATCAGCATGGGCGAGTTCGACAAGTACAAGGGGCTGTTCGCGCAGCAAGGCGGCTTCGACATCCCGTCGAGCTTCACCGTCGGCTTCGCCCTGCGACCGACGAAGGAATGGCTGATCGCGCTCGACTTCGAGCGGATCTTCTACGACGATGTGCCCTCCGTGAACAATCGCAGTGCATTGATCGGCAACTGCGTGCTGGGCGGGCAGACAGCCAATTGCCTCGGCGGCAGTGACGGTGCGGGCTTTGGCTGGCAGAACGTCGACGTGTGGAAGATCGGCGTGCAATGGACGATGAACGAACAGTGGACGTTCCGCGCCGGCTTCAACTACTCCGACAACCCGATCCAGCCGCAGGACGTGACGTTCAACATCCTCGCCCCGGGCGTGGTCCAGGATCAATACACGGTCGGCGCGACGTATCGGATCGACAAGGAATCCGAGATCACCGGCGCCTTCATGTACGCCGCGAACAATTCGGTGACGGGGACGAGTCTCCTGGCCGGCTTCGGCTTGCCGACGCCGCCGACCGAAACGATCCAGATGAAGGAATACCTGCTCGGCATCGCCTACAGCCGCAAGTTCTGAGCCCCCTCTCCCAACGCATCGCGAGGGGAGCGATGCAGTCGGCGGCGCGGCGCGCGCATTCTCGCGTGTGCCGCGCTTTTCTGGGGCGCCAGTTCTGCGGCTTTGGGTTGTCGTCCCACTTATCGAATCCTTACAAGTGAGAATCAATGCGCTATCCGACCCTGGCCTGCTCACTGATCGCGATCGCATTCGGTGCGCCCGCCCTCGCCGCCCCCGCGCTGATGTCCGCCGACTGGGCTAAGCTCGCCTGCGAAGCGTGGAACAAGGACCCAGTGCTGACCGACAAATTGGTAGAAAGTGACTGGGTCAAGAACGACAAGGGCCGTGGATTCAAGGTCATGCAAGTCTACCGCTCCGATTGCGGCGACAAGCCCACCGCGGAATTGCGGGTCTCGCTGAAGGACGGCAAGGCGACATGCGTCTACGGTGGAGCACCTGCAACGGAAAAGCTGGAAATGGGGGCCGACTACGTGATGAAGGCCGAGACCGGTCGTTGGATCGAGATGGGCAAGGGCGAATACGGGCCGATGAGGGCGATGATGCTCGGTCGTCTGGGGTTCGACGGTCCCATGCTGGAAGCCATGGGCAACATGGGCCCCTTCGAGAACTTTCTCCTCCTCGTTGGGAAGGTGCCCGGCGATGCCGGGTCCTGTCCGGCGAAATGAGCGATCGGCGGCGCTATCGGGACTTCCGCACCTGTCTGTACTACGGATTGAGCCGCAGGCCTTCAGCGCAGTGGGCTCGCTCCGGGTGCCCGCGCAGGGCCGTATCGTTGCGATCTGTCGTTACCGGTAACGCACCGTCCGGATGGGCCGCAACCTAGCGCCCCGGTGCAGCATTCGCATGAAACATTCCGTCGGCCGCCCGCGGAACCAAAGCGCGATCCCAATCTAATTGCACCTCGTCGATCTCGACAAGTTCAAGGGAGCGTTTAATCCATCCTTATCCGCATCTGTACACCGCCAGTGCCTCGGGCCGAGCGACCGGCAACATTACCGTCACCTCGGCGCGCCTGCCTGAGATCGCCACGGCTCCACCGGCCGAGTTCGACGGTCCCGGCGATGTCTGGTCGCCCGAGACACTCCTGTGCGCGTCGGTCGCCGATTGCTTCATCCTGACGTTCCGTGCCATTGCGCTGGCGTCCAAACTCGAGTGGACCGACCTCAGGTGCCGGGTCGACGGCGTGCTGGAGAGAGTCGATGGCGTTACGCAGTTCAGTCAGTACACAACCTATGCGACCCTGGAGATTCCGCGAGCCGGCGACGCCCCCAAGGCGCGCACACTCCTGGAAAAGGCCGAACGCCTGTGCTTGGTCGCCAATTCGTTACGGGGAACACGAGCGTTGGTCGTGGAAGTCGTCCACACGCCCTGAACCAGCGATTCCGGCGCAGGGGGTGCGGCATCCATTCGCTATGCGCGCAGCTCGCGATGCGCGGTCCCGACAAACGCTCGCTGCCATGCGGATGTCGAAGCTTCGGCCAATGGACATGCTGCCCGCTGGCTTCCGCAGCAGGACCGGGCGGCCGGGGTGCGCACGACCCATGCGCGGCGCCGCGCGGAGAATGAGGATTTCGAGACACTCGGTACACCTGACCGAGCAGTTCATCCGGCGCAGGACAACCGAGCGATTTTCCGGCGCAGGCGCTCTACGTGCGCCGATTCCGGCCAGCCCGCTAGGCCACGCTGCCGAAGCCCTTGTCGATGGCGCCCGCCGGCGTCTTGAGCCCCGCGATCTTGCAGCCTTGCACCACCGGTCCGCCGGGAAACAGCTGATAAAGGCGCTTGATGCCGCCTTGGCGATGGAACTTTTCGTCGAGCGCATCATGCAGCTCGCGGAGGTTGACGGCGGTCGTCTCGTGTCTGGCGCAGTACTCCTGCAGGGCGCGCAGCGCCTCCCAGTGGTCCTCGCTGAGTTCCAGGCCTTCTTCCCGCGCGGCCTCGGCAGCGGTGGCGGGCGTCCAGCCTTCCGGCGCATGAGGGAATCGGGGGTCCTGGTCGGTGCCGCTTCCGCCGGCGACGATCTCATCCATCAGACTAGGCATGTCGGTACCCTCCAGGAGGCGAAGCCTGCATCAGCGCTTGCGGATATGGAACACGTATTCGCCGGGCGCGGTTTCCCGGGCATCGGCCAGTTCCAGCCCGGTTGCTCTTGTCCAGCTGCGTACATCCGCCCTGATGCCCGGGCAGTCGCTGACGAGCTGCAGGACTTCCCCGTCGCGCATGCCGTTGATCAGCTTCTTCGCCTCGATGATGGGGCCGGGGCAGGTGGCGCCGCGAACGTCGAGCACGGCGTGAGGAGAAACGCGCGGCGCCTTGCCCTTGCGGATGTAATACCCGGTCCCGCCTTCTGCCAGTTTCTCGGTATTCACGATCTCGACGTCGGCGTACTTGGGCCAGGAAAACAGGTCGTCCCTCGTAGAGGGGCAGTCGGAAATCAGCAACATCACTTCGCCCGCGAGCAGCTCGTCGAGCACTCGCTTGGCGCCCAGCATTGGTCCAGGGCAGGCCGCACCTTTCATGTCGAGAGTGACATGCGGCTCCAGGCGGGTTGTCTTGGCCATACCGGCGAGCGAGCTAATCCTGCATTGAGTATATACCTCCGATGATGATGCGCAATCTTCCGCAAGTCGCGAGCGTGGTGCAGCGCAACTGCGACATCTCCGATGCCCGCTATGCGGGCGACTACGGCCTGTGCACCTTCCTGCTGAAGATGCGCGAGTACTACCGCTGGGAGAACGAGCTCCCGTTCGCGCGCAGCCTGCCCAAGGACGAACTGGGCGAATGGCTGAAGACGCGGGAGGAGGTGTGGGACCGCCTCCAGACCGATGCGTTCGCGCCGCTTCCGCTGGGGTGCGGCGGGCTGGATCCGTTCGACGCCGATGGCGCCAACATCGAGTTGCTGCCGTACGGCTGCGTCTACAGCGCCGGTTACGGGCGCTTTCAGAAGCCGATGTTTTTCCTGGGCCGATTGCTTCGCGTCGAGGAGCGCGCCGGCTTCACGATCCTGATTTCTTCCTGCGAATACGCGCGAGAGCTGGCCGCGCCGCCGGCGATGCTTCAGGGGCGCACAATCTTTGTGCGCCTGGAGTCGGTGCGCCGCTACCTGTGGGAGAAGATCGAGGAGTGGCAGTGGCGCAAGCAGGACAACGCCATGGCGCGCGCGCTGGCGAGCTACGATTTCATCGCCGACACCGAAGCGGCGCTGCAGCGCATGGCCGACAACGAGATGGAAGCCATGATCCTGCACGAGGTCGGCGAGGCAATGGCCGGCGAGCTGGTCGGCGAGGCGTGGCGCGACATGGCGCTGTCGCTCGCGCGCACCCGCAACGAACCGACCGTGCGCGCGGTGCGCGACCTATTGGCCGACTGCCTTTCGACGCTGCCGAGTTTGCTGGAGTGCGCCAACCTGCCGGCGCTGCATTTCCATTTCGCCACTTTCGATGCCCCGCGCCGCCAGTTGTTCCCGCAGGCACTGGATGCCTACGAGCATTTTCTGCGCTACGGCGACCTGGACCGGCTATGGCAGGTCGTGCGCGAGGGAAAGGAACGTTGGCTGGCGACCGCCCGCGCGCTACTCGCGCTCGACCCGGCCGCGCGCGAGTCCGCCATTGAAGCTTTGCTCGCGGACGCTTCGCGCGCACCAGCGGAGTCTCCGTCCGCTAGAGAGGTGCCGCATTCACCGTTTGATCGACCAGCTTCTTGATGAGGTGCACCATTTCCGGCGCTTCGATGTCCATGATCTGCTCGACCACCCACTTGTTGCCGCTGCTCGCCATGGCGTCGTCCACTTTGGCGGCGAAAAAGCGCAAGCAGGGAAAGCCAGGCTCTCCGCCGGGGCACTCGAAGCCGGCATATGTCTCGAAGCGGGCGTTGAGCAAATCGAGGAAAGGCTTGCGGTATTCTCCCGGTCCGAAGAGGTCCAGTTGATTGTTCTCCATGGTCGCCGCCAAGTGGCGCGCCACCTCGCCGATGAGCGTGGTGCGATCTGCCTCGCTCAGCTTGCCGTACACCGTGCGGTCGACGAGCTGAACGAGAAAAGCGATGTACTCGGCGAGCACGTCAGTCACCAGTCGGTCCGAACCGAAGCGGAAGCCCTCCTTCTCCATGTGCTTGAAGATTTCGAGCGAGATCTTCCAGACGTTTGCGCCGATCACGCCCGCGCGTTCGGCGAGCGTGCGCGCGCCTTTCTTGCGCCAACGGGTTTTGACGAGCGCCACCGAAGGGCGGCTGCTGATGATGGCCATGGGTGCCGGTCGATGCACGATATGCAGAGATAATAATCTCGGGAGCGAGACATGTCAGGACTGGATATGGAGCTGGCGAGCGGAATCGCCGCCTTCGAGGCCAAGGAATTCGCAAGGGCCATGCAACTGCTGCGACCACTTGCCGAACGGGGCGATCCTCAGGCGCAATACCGCGTTGCGATCATGGCCCAAGTCGGCCTGGGCGTGGTGAAAAACTGCGCGAACGCAGTCCAATGGATGCGTGCCGCCGCCGAGCAGGGATTTGCGCTCGCGCAACACGGCCTGGGCTTCATGTACTTCCAGGGCGAATGTACCAGAGCCGACCCCGTCGAGGCCGCCAGATGGTTCAGGCTGGCCGCCGATCAGGGCCTGGCCGGATCGCAGGCAACGCTCGCGATGATGTACGAGAAGGGCGTGGGCGTCGAGTGCGACGCCGCCGAGGCCGCAAAATGGCGCGCGCTGTCCGAAAAAGACTCCGGTGCTGCGCCGCCTATTTCCTGATCCAGGCCTCGAAGCCGCCGGTATTTTTCTCCAAGCCATGCGCGTAGCCGGCTTCATAGGCATCATTGGCGCGCTGCTCTTCGCGCTTGGGGTTGTGCAGGAATCCGCAAGCCCAGCCGTTGACGTACTCGGGATCGACTCCCGTCTTCTGCATCCGGTCGATGGTTTCGTAGTAGACGGTGCTCATCAGTCGTGCTCCTCAGTGCGTTGTAGTGACGGATGGTAAGGGATGGCCAAGCCGTTTTCAAACACTCGCCGTGCGTCCGCAACGGATGTCTCCCACCTGCGGTCGCGCTATGCCTGCGCGATGCGGAGAGAGCTTCCGGCCGGGCGAATTCGGGAAGGCCCATGCGATTCAAAGTGATCATCGGCGAGCAGATCTACGCAATCGAGGTTCCGGACGAGGTCTTGCTTGAGGCGGCCGAGTTTCACGCCAGGCTGGACCTCGACATGGACCAAGGCTGGCGGATGAGCCGTCAGTTCGTGGAGCGGCCTGACCGGCTGCAGCGCTGCCAGATCGTCGCTGACAAGCTGCTCACCAGCATCATGAACGGCAATCGGGCCACCGCCATGTTGATGGCCGGGTACATCGTGCTGCGCATGCCCGGCGCGATCGGTGTGGACATCGACGCCTCCGGAGAAATGCAGAATACCGAGCTGCTCTACGCCTAGGCGATGACGTTCTCCGGCGGGCGGATCCGCGAAATCAAACCCTTCAGCTTCATCTATGAGGTGACCGAGGCACTTCCGGCCGACGTGTGCCTCGAGGCGATCCGGCGCTTCGAGGCCCGCACCGATCAGCAGTATCGCGGCCGGCTTGGCCAGGCGGGCGAGGAGGCGCCGGAGGTGAAGCGCTCGACCGACCTGCGTATCAGCGGGCGCGAGGACTGGCGCGACATCGACCGGACCCTGTCGCAGCAACTCACAGCGACGTTCAACGAGTTCGCGCGCGAGTTTCCGTTCTTTGCCGCCAACGCCTTCAAGGACATCGGCTACAACCTGCAGCGGACGTTGCCCGGAGAGTATTACCATTGGCACGTAGACGCCGGCCCGGGTGCGTTCAGTCAGCGGCAGTTGGTCGCGATCTGGTATCTCAACGATGTACCGGGGCCGGGCGGCGAGACCGAGTTTCCGCTGCAAGAAGTCGTGATCCGGCCGGCGCAGGGCAAGCTGGTTCTGTTCCCACCGTTCTGGACCCATGTTCATCGTGGCGTCACGCTGGAGAAGAGCGTCAAGTACATTGCCACGACATGGATCTGTTTCGCATAGCCAGGCTGCATTGGAATGCTGCTCACGATTACTGGTGTGCTGAGAGGCGACGAGCTGGCGCTCGTGCGCTCGTGGCTTGCCGCCGGGCGGTTCGTGGACGGGCGGCTCTCGGCCGGGTTGGCAGCCCGGCGGGTCAAGAACAACCAGGAACTCGAGGACGGCACGGCGGACTTGGAGCGGCTCAACCGCGTGGTGATGGGCAATCTTGTGCGCCATCCCACCTATCGCGCCGGCGCGCTGCCCTTGCACGCCGCGAGCCCGTTGTACGCGCGGTACGGGCCCGGAATGGCCTATGGCGATCACCTGGACGATCCGATCATGGGCGGGGACGGCGTGAAGTATCGTTCGGATATCGCGGTCACGATTTTCCTGAGCGCACCGCAGGAGTACGATGGAGGCGAACTCGTGATCCACACGCCTTCGGGCGACCGGGCGGTGAAGTCGCCCGCCGGAGATGCGGTGCTCTATCCAGCCGGGAGCATCCACCATGTCGCTCCGGTCACCCGTGGCGAGCGCTTGGTCGCCGTCACCTGGGTGCAGAGTCTGGTGCGCGATGCGGAGCGGCGCGAGCTGCTCTACGGACTCAACGCGGCGCGCGAGAAGCTGCTGCAAAGCGCGCCCGAGGCAACGGAAACGGCGCAGGTGAACGCGGCTTACCTTAACTTGATTCGCATGTGGTCGGACCTTTGAGGCGGCGCGATGAGCGATCCGGCTTTTTCCATGGAAGAGCGCATCCTGACGGCGGTGAAGCTCACGCTCGCCGCCGTCATCAAGGACACCGCCACGCCACACGGCATGCGCCACCCCCTGTCGGACGGCACGATAAAGGATCTGCGCCAGTGCCTGGCGTTGATCAGCGCGCGCGAACGCGAGCTCGCACAAGCCGCGGGCAGGCCGATAAGCGGGCGGCCGCGCTACGCCGACGAGCCGGCGCGCGAGGACAAGGTGATCCGCTTCCACGAGAAAAAGCCCCCCGGCGACGCCAGCTAGGAAAGGTGGAGAGAGAGCAAGGTGGCTGAAAACAGTTGCAGTACGCTCGAACCCTATGCGTTGCGGGTGTTGGGCGACAGCATGGAGCCCGAATTCGCCGATGGTTGCGTCATCATCATCGACCCGGGCTGCGCGCCGCGCGACGGCTCTTACGTGGTCGTCGAGTTCGCCGGGGACGTCTTCTTCCGCCAACTCATCTTCGACGGCGAGCGCCGCTTCCTGAAGCCCCTCAATCCGAAGTACGGCGGCTTCGAGCTCACTCCGCCCTACACGATCCGCGGCGGCGTGGTGCAGCAGGCGGGCAAACGACGCTCGCAGCGCAAGCACTACGTATGACACGCCGTCAGTACCCGCCCTTGCGCAGGCTCTCCGGCAGACCGGCGATCTTGCCCGCCTGCTTGGAAGGGTTGCCCGGGTAGAGATCGAACAGCGTCTTGTTGTCCACCTTGCGGCCGGGCCATTTTTCCTGCATCGCCTTGAGCATCGCGCGGTTGTTCGGCTGCTCGCCGTTGTGGTTGTAGTACGCGTCGCGCAGGTACTCGATCACGTCCCAATGGTCCGGGGTGAGCGTGAGCCCTTCCGCGACCGCGATCGACTCCGCGACGTCCTTGTCCCAGTCGTCCGGCGAAACCAGATAGCCATTTTCCGTCGCCTCGAGCACCTTCCCTTTCACTTCGTACGCCATGGTCTCCTCTCTTGCGCTTAATCCGACCTGGGGCGCAGGTCGCCGATATCCTTGTGGGGGATGAACACACCGCAGCCGAGCTTGCGCTCGGCACCCAGTCCGTGCTGCTGCAGCGCGAGCGATTGCTCCGGCGTGAAGCCGGCGAGCATCAGGCTGCGCGTTTGGTAGGTGCACGCCGGAGTCGCGACCAGCGTCACGCGGCCGCACAGCATTGTTCCCGGTTTGATGCCGAGCGCGCCGAGCTCACCCGCGGCCGCGGCCAGGAAAGCGGCTTCGTCGCCTGCGGCGGCGAAGACGACGCTGCGCGAGAACAGGTTCGTGATCCGCGACAGCGGCCGCAGGGAGAGCCTGTCCACGCGCAGCGGCCAGCCCGCCACCTGCAGGGTGCGGCCGACCAAGGCAGTGGCATCGTTCAGCCGGTGCCGGGGCAGGCGCAGCGCAAGCTTCGCGCGCCGCGAAAGTTGCAGCAACGCGTCCGCCCCTTCGGGGCGCATCCAGCCGCTGGCCGAAGCGGCGCCATAAACGGTGTGCAGGCCGGCGCCGGGCTCCTCGGCAAACCAGGGAAGCGCGGCCCGGATCGCCTGCGAGAGCGCGTACGCATGATCAACCGGCAGGCTGCGGCAGGAGATCGCGAACACTGCGTCCACGATTTCGCCCGGTGCTGTCGGTTCCGTGGCGGCGCTCTCTTCCTCCCGAAACATTGGAGCCCCTCAGTGCCCGTCCGGCCGCCCGAGGGGCACTGGGCGCCCCCTCGCGGGGCAGCGAACGAAGTGAGCGCGGGTACCGTCCATCTCAGTCCACCGGCAGCGCAGCTTGCAAGGCCTCGCGGTCGAACCACCAGTCGTCCTGGACCAGCACGTCGACGACGTTGCGCAGGCGTGGCAGGAACAGCGCCGGGTCGTTCAGCTCCATGTCCTGGATCCACTTGTTGAAGAGCTGCTGCCCGTCGACGCCGCTATGGCGGCGCGCCACCGTGGCAAGCACCTGATTGGCGTAGATGAGAAGTTGCTCGCGCTGCGGTTCGCGCGCGCGCAGGTCCACCAGGTAGTACGCCGTGACGGCGGCCACCGCCGCGCCGTCGGAGTCCGGTGATGTCTCCTCCACGACGCGTTGTAGGAGCGCGACGCTGAGCTCGGGATCGACAGGATAGGTGACCGCGAGCCAGATGCCCTGGCCGAGCGCGGCGAGCGACTGCGGCTGATCGCAAAGGAACAGGATGTCGCAGGCCTGCGTCGCGCCTTCCCAAGCCTGCTCGGCCAGGTAAAGATCGAACGCCTCGCGCGCGACAGCCCAGGCGTCGGGGCGCTTCCCGAGCCGCACGAGTGCACGGCCGAGCTGCAGCAGGAGGTCTGCGCGCCGCAGCGTTTCCGCGGCGGGCGAGAGCTCCGCGAGCTGGCCGCGCAGGTCGGCGACCAGACGTTCCAGCATGCCGGTCGACTCCTTGGCGTCCTCGCTGCTGTCGGCGTTGCCGACGGCAGGGTCTTCCTTGATGTACTTGAGGGGGATGTACTTCATTGAATGCGGTGTTTTCTTCGTCAAAGGGACCGCGTCAGAGCGCGGCGACACTGTGCGCGACACGATCGGAATATCGGGCGCGATAGACGAGCCGGCCCAGGCCGGGTGCGGCGTCGTCGGTGAAAGCGCTGCGGTTGTGCAGCACGTTGTTGCATAGCAAGCCCTGGCCGCCCGCCAGCCGAAGCGCGAACACATAAGGCGAGTCCGCGTCGAGGATGCGGTTGAGAAATTGCACCGCGGCGCGCGTCGTGCCGTCCGGCCGCCATTCGATGCTGCGCGTGCGCGCGGTGTAGCGCATGTGAAGCGCGCCGGCATCGGTAGCGAACACCGGGCCGGTCTGGGCGGGGCGGAATTCCGCGCCCTCCGCGGTGTTGGCGGGAATCGTCATGGCGTCAGGCGCCGAGAGCGCCTTCACGTACTCCGGATCGGCATCGCGCAACTGGATGTAAGCGATCTCGTGATCGAGCAGGCGGTTTTCGCCGCCCATGGCGGCGGGCCGCACACAGTGCAGGATGAACGCGCGAATGCGGAACTCCGGGGCATTGTAGTAGCCGTCGGTATGCCATAGCAGACGCCGGTTCGAATACGGAATATAGCCGAGGGCCGATTTTTCCGGCGCCGTCTCGAGCGCACTGATGCCGTCCTCGTCCGCGAGCGGGTTGGCACGCAGGCGCGCAAGGCCCAGGCGCGCACCGAGGCGGCGCGGAATGTCCCTGTCGGCGACCCCGGCGAGCGAGCTGGCATAAACCACCATGTTCGCCGCATCGCATACACGCTGCATTTCCTCGATTTCGCTTTCGCTGAGGTTGCGCGGATCGCGCACCTCCACGATCAGGTCCTCGGCGCGACGCGGATAGTGCGCGAGCTTGTGTTCGCGCCAGCGCAGATACGCCTGCGACTGATCTAGCGCAAACGGATGTTCAGCAGTGTGTGGCAGGGTGGAGTTCAAGGCGCACGGGCCCGGAGTCGGAGTCGGAAGTAGAACGTACCGCATCGGAGCCGCGCAGAGAACGTTGCGGCCGTGGTCGGTCGACTCCCCTGGGGCGCGCAGACGTGTGCCTGCGATGAAGGCAAGTTTTTGAAAAGAGGCTTTTTTTGTGGTCGGTGGGCGCTCCGCCTATCTCCAAAGGGAGGGGTACAGCCCAACAACGCTATCCCCAAAGACCTCTAAGGGTGCGCGAAGGCGCATCGTTAAACTGTCGTCGTCGAGTTTGCATTACCCGGAGGAGGAATCCATGTCCGACCCGCAGAACCCGCCCAAGAACCCCGAGCGTCACAGTACCTACATTCCCCCCGGGAAGAAATCGACGAAGCCGTTTCATCCGACGCCCATGCTCGACCAGCTCGAAAGCGGGCCGTGGCCGAGCTTCGTCACCGGGCTGAAACGCCTAGCGCACGAGAACAACATGATGGTCGATCTGCTCGGCCAACTCGAGCATTCCTACAAGACGCGCCTGGGTTACTGGAAGGGCGGCACGGTCTCGGTGTTTGGCTATGGCGGCGGCATCATCCCGCGCTTCTCCGAGGTCGCGAACATGTTCCCGGAGTCCAAGGAGTTCCACACGCTGCGCGTGCAGCCGCCGGCCGGCAACCACTACACGACCAAGCTGCTGCGCCAGCTATCGGGTTCCTGGAACAAGTGGGGTTCCGGGCTGATCGCGTTCCACGGCCAGACCGGCAACATCATGTTCATCGGCACGACCACCGAAAACACCCAGCATTTCTTCGACGAGATCAACGAGTACGGTTTCGATCTGGGTGGCGCAGGCCCCTGCGTTCGCACCGCCATGTCGTGCGTGGGCGCGGCGCGCTGCGAGCAGTCGTGCACCAACGAGCACCGCATTCACCGCACGCTGGTCAACAACTTTATCGACGACATGCACCGCCCGGCGCTGCCCTACAAGTTCAAGTTCAAGGTTTCGGGCTGCCCGAACGACTGCATGAATTCCATCCAGCGCGCCGACTTCGCCGTGATCGGCACCTGGCGCGACGACATGCAGGTCAACCAGACGGAAGTCAAGGCGTATGTCGCGGGCCATGGCCGCAAGTACACGATCGACAACGTGATCGCGCGCTGCCCGACCAAGGCGCTGTCCCTGAACGACGACGACACGCTCGAGGTCGATAACAGGAGCTGCGTGCGCTGCATGCATTGCATCAACGTCATGACCAAGGCGCTCAAGCCGGGCAAGGACCGCGGCATCACGCTCCTCATCGGCGGCAAGCGCACTCTCAAGATCGGCGACACGATGGGAACGGTAATCGTGCCGTTCATGAAGATGGAGACCGACGAGGACTACGACAAGCTGCGCGATCTAGCCGCCACGGTGATCGATTTCTGGGCGGAAAACGGCCTGGAGCACGAGCGCTGCGGCGAGATGATCGAGCGCATTGGGCTGGCGAATTTCCTGGAGGGCATCGGCGTCGAGGTCGACCCAAACATGATCGCCCATCCGCGCACCAGCTCCTATGTGCGCTTGGACGACTGGGACCTGGAAGCGCAGAAGTGGACCGACCGCAAGAAGCAGGCGACCGCCTAGGTTCGAACGGAGGAGATGGCAGTGGCACAAGCACAGGTACCGATGGAAAAGAAGCACATGCGCACGCCGATCGAGAGCGGGTGTCCCGACGGCATGCAGTACATGCACCCGCTGATGGTCAAGAACTTCGGCAACTGGAAGTACCACGACCGGCCCCGGCCGGGCGTGCTGCACCACGTCGCCTACTCGGGTGACGAGATCTGGACGGTGCGCGTCGGCACCCAGCGCCAGCTCGGGCCCTACGAGATCAATCTCCTGTGCGACATCATCGACCAATACGGCGAAGGCCACGTGCGCTTCACCATCCGCTCGAACATGGAGGTCATGGTTTCCAAGTGGGAGAAGGTCGGCCCGCTGATCCAGGCCTTCAACGACGCGGGATATCCGGTCGGCGGCACTGGCAACTCGGTGACCATGATCTCGCATACGCAGGGCTGGCTGCATTGCGACATTCCCGGCACCGACGCCTCGGGGGTCGTGAAGTCCCTGATGGACGAGCTCTACGACGAGTTCATCAAGGAGGAGATGCCCAACCGCGTGCACATCACGACCTCCTGCTGCCAGATCAACTGCGGCGGCCAGGGCGACATCGCGATCAACGTGCAGCATACCAAGCCGCCGAAGATCAACCACGACCTCGTGGCCAACGTGTGCGAGCGTCCCTCGGTGGTCGCGCGCTGCCCGGTGGCGGCGATCCGCCCGGCGATTGTGAACGGCAAGCCCTCGCTCGAAGTGGACGAGAAGAAATGCATCTGCTGCGGCGCCTGCTATCCACCGTGCCCGCCGATGCAGATCAACGACCCGGTGCACTCCAAGCTCGCCATCTGGGTGGGCGGAAAGAACTCGAACGCCCGTTCCAAGCCGATGTTCCAGAAGCTGGTGGCGGCCGGCCTTCCCAACAATCCGCCGCGCTGGCCCGAAGTCGCCGCGGTGGTGAAGAAGATCCTCTACACGTACAAGAAGGATGCGCGCGACTGGGAGCGCGTCGGCGACTGGGTGGAGCGCATCGGCTGGCCGCGGTTCTTCGAGCTGACGGAGCTGCCCTTCACCAAGTTCCACATCGACAACTGGCGCGGGGCGCGCAACAGCCTCAATGCGTCGGCCCACATCCGCTTCTGAGCAGGGACCCGGCATGAAATTCGGCATCCTGGTCAATGAAGGGCCATACACCCACGAGGCTTCGGACACGGCCTACCAGTTCGTCAAGGCTGCGTTGGCGAAGGGCCACGAGATCTATCGCGTGTTCTTCTACCACGACGGCGTGAACAACGGCACGCGGCTCACGGTGCCGCCGCAGGACGACCGCAACATCGTCAAGCGCTGGAGCGATCTCGCCGCGCAGCACGAGCTCGACCTCGTGGTGTGCGTCGCCGCCGCGCAGCGGCGGGGCGTGATTGACGCGAGCGAGGCCAAGCGCCACGGCAAGGACGCCGACAATATCGCGCCGGGGTTCCGGATTTCGGGCCTGGGCCAGCTCATCGAAGCCGGCATCCAGGCCGACCGCCTCGTGGTCTTCGGCGGCTGAAAGGGGAAACGGCGTGGCGAATGAAACCGAAGGCGGTGTCGCGAAGAAGTTCCTGTACGTGAATTGCAAGGCGCCATCACGGGACCATCTACGCGCTCGAGTCGCTCGAAGTGGTGCTGATCGGCGCAGCGTTCGAGCAGGACGTGAGCCTCGCGTTCGTGGGCGACGGCGTCTACCAGTTGACCAAGGGCCAGGACACCAAGAGTCTCGAGGTGAAGAACTTCTCGCCGACTTTCCGGGCGCTGGAAGACTACGACGTGACCAAGCTCTATGTGGAACAGGAAGCGCTGCAGGCGCGAGGCCTGAGCGAGAGCGACCTGGTAGTGCCCGTCGAGGTGGTGAGCGCCAAGCGCATGGCCGAGATCATGGAAAGCCAGGACGTGATCCTGAGCTTCTGAGGACGAGAACGATGCTGCATACCGTCAATAAATCGCCGTTCGAGCACAGCACTCTGGAAACGTGCCTCAAGTTCGCCCGGCAGGGTAGCGCGGTGCTGCTGATCGAGGACGGCGTGTACGCGGCGGCCAGGGGCACGGCCGTCTCGAATCGGATGCAGGAAGCCCTGAAGAGCGTGTCGATTTGCGCGCTCAAGCCCGACGTCGAGGCGCGGGGCATGCAAAACCGGGTGATGGACGGTGTTCGCCTGGTGGACTACGGGGGCTTTGTGGATCTCGTGGTGGAGCACAACACCGTGCAATCCTGGCTTTAACCTTGAGGGGTATGAACGATATGAGTATCGAAGTGAACGGCCAAGTCATCGAAACCGACGAGGAAGGTTATCTTGCCGACCGCTCCGCCTGGAACGAGGAGGTGGCGAAGGAGATGGCGCGCCTCGAAAGTTGCGACCTGAACGAGAACCACTGGGAAGTGATCAACTTCCTGCGCCAGTACTACGACGAATACCAGATCGCCCCGGCGGTGCGGGTGCTGACCAAGGCGATCGGAAAAAAGCTCGGCGCCGACAAGGGAAATAGCAAGTACCTGTATGAGCTGTTCCCCTACGGCCCTGCCAAGCAGGCCTGCAAGTACGCCGGGCTGCCGAAGCCGACCGGCTGCGTCTAGAGCCGCCTTGCCCGAAGGCCGGAGCGACCATTGTCGGTGCTGACAATCCTCTACGCGCTGCTCTTTTACGTCGCCGCCGCCACGCTCGTCGGTGGCGTGGCCTACAAGAGCTGGGTGTATGCGCGCACGCCGCAGCCACTGAAGATCCCGACTCCTCCGGCGCCGACCACGCGCCGCGGCGTCGCGCTGCGCATGCTCCTTGAGGTCACGCTCTTCAAGAGCCTGTTCCGCTCCAATAAGTGGATCTGGCTCTTCGGCTGGATCTTCCATGTCGCGCTGCTGGCGGTGCTCTTGCGCCATCTGCGCTATTTCACCGAGCCGGTCTGGGCCCTCGTGGCTCTCATCCAGCCCTTCGGCCTGTACGCCGGATTCGCCATGCTCGCCGGCCTCGCGGGACTCGGGCACGGCGCTTTCTGGTCGATCGCGTGCGCTACATCAGCAGTCCCTCTGATCACCTGATGCTCGCGCTGCTCGTGGCCATCGCGGCGAGCGGGCTCGCCATGAAGTACGTCGCGCACACCGACATCGTCGCGCTCAAGGCGTTCTTCCTCGGCCTGATGGCATTCGACTGGCAGGAGCTTCCGAGCGACCCGACGCTGCTCGTTCACCTCGCGCTGGTGGCGATGCTCATGATCGTTTTCCCTTTGAGCAAGCTGCTGCACGCGCCGG
>CAWAFI010000020.1:0-151883 GCA_963781285.1 uncultured beta proteobacterium | reverse complement strand
TGCTCGGCGATGCGATCGTCGATGCGGCGCTCGCCCCCTTGCGCGCCAGGCTCGCCTCGCTGGCGGCAGTGCCCGCAGACGAACCCCCAGCGCAAACGCTCAAGCAAGTCACCATTCTGTTCCTCGACATCGTCGGCTCGACAACGCTGAGCCAGCACCTCGACCCCGAGGCGACCAGCGCGGTGATGGACGGCGCACTCGCGCGGTTCGCCGCCATCGTTGAGCAGCACGGTGGCAAGGTGCTCAAATATGCCGGCGACAGTGTGCTGGCGGCGTTCGGCGCCGACGAAGTCCGCGAGGACGACCCGGCGCGTGCAAGCGCGCCTAGCCATAGCGCTGGGCATGCTCGGCGACGCGGCGGCAGGCAAGACCCTGGCGCTAGACGGGATAGATGCTGCCCGAGCGCAGGGGCTGCGCATCGTCGAAGGCCGATTCCTCAACGCGCTGGCTGTCATCGCATCGCTGCAGGACGATCTGATGTTGGGTCTCGACGCGGAGCGGCGGAGTGTGCTCATCGAGCGGGAGCTTGGCAACCGACGTGACGAGGCCAAAAGCTCTGCAATATCGGTACGACGCTTCGCTGCTGCGATGAAGGGTGGAAGCCCGGCGCTACTTGGAAGAGGGCTTGCAACTGCTGCGCGCCGTCGGCGACCGCGCCGCGGAGTCGAACGCACTGGCCGAATTCTCCGTGCTCGAACTATGGGAGGGCAATGCCGCGTTGGCGCAGGCGCACGCGCAGTCGGCGCTGGAGATCGCTGTGGCCGCGCAGAACCGGGAGATCGAGTGCTTCGTTCTCCTGCAGCTGGGCGATGCAGAGTTGGCCCTGGAGCGCCACGCAGCAGCGCAGACGGCGTTCGCGCGCTCTCACGCCGTGGCGCTGTCTATCGACCACCTCTATAAGTACGACGCGGTGGCCGGCTTGGCGCGTGTGGCGCTGGCACAAGGCGACGTGGCGGGCGCCTTGCTGCTGTTGAAGGGCCTGCTGAACCACTTGGCCGCTGGCGGCACGCTGGTGGGCACGGCCTCTCGGAACAGATCCTCCTGGAGTTGCCACCAGGTGCTGATCTGCGCCGGCGACCTGCGCGCCGCCGAGGTGCTGGCCATCGGCCATAGCGAACTGCAGGCCCGTGCATCGAGCATCACCGATGCCTCGCTGCGCCGCTGCTTCCTGACCAATGTCCCCGAGAACCGCGAAATCGTGGCGGCATGGACGGCGCAGCAGGCGGCTTCGGCGAGCGAGCATTGACTGTGCTGGAGTTCTTCTCCGGCGAACGCCCCCCGGTTCAAGTGGTTGATGACACTTCCACTTGGCACATTGATGCCGTTGCGGATGGGGGCGTCGATCCCATTGCTTTCCAAAATACTCTTTGGCCGCACCGGGTCGGGACTGCGCCAGTCGGTGATCGCCTGCGTACGGCCACCGGGGACATACACGCCGTCACGCAAGACCCGCCCCCCATGCTCCCGTTGCACATCGCTCGCGGGTCAGCGCCCATCAGCGCGGGCGAAACACCGCGAGATTGCCCTGGATCAAGGATTCCGCGGGCTAAACCCCGACAGGTCCGGGTAAAGTTATTCGCGTGCGCCGCAGCCAGCGACGCCACATCTTCCACCTACAGGAGGACAACCATGATGAGTTGCGCAGCGCGGCTTTCCGCGATCGCGATGGCGGCAGTCCTTTCAGCCTGCGCCACCACAGCGCCGACGCCTTCCGGCAAGCCGGAATTCATGCTCGTCGGGGTCGACAACAAGGTGATGTTCGCCGACGACGGAAGTCTGCAGTTCTTCCTCCCGGCAAAGACTCGATCGTGATCATCGACATTGGCACCGATCCTGCCAGGCCACGGATCGTGACCAGCCTGCCGCTGATGAACTCGGTGGTCGGGCCGCCCACGAACCTCGCCATCACTCCCGACGGCACGCTCGCGATCGTGGCGAACTCGCTGGACTGGGTGCCGGATGGCGCCAACTGGAAGTTCGTGCCCGACAACAAGCTCTACGTGATCGACCTTACCCGCACCCCGCCCGCACTGATCGACACGGTCGCGATCGGCAAACAGCCGTCGGGGCTTTCAATCAATCGCGCCGGTGATCTCGCGCTCGTCGCGAATCGTGCCGACAACTCGATTAGCGTGTTGTCGATCCAGGGCAAGCAGGTAAAGTTGATCGATACCGTACCGATGGGCGAAATGGTTGCAGCTGTCGTGTTTACGCCCGATGGCAAGCGTGCGCTCGCAGGGAAGTTTCCAGGCCACAAAGTGGCATTCCTCGACGTGGACGGCCAAAAGGTGACCTACAACAAGCGCGACGTGTCGGTGGGTCTGTGGCCCTACAACCTCGGCGTCTCGCCGGATGGCAAACTGGCGCTGACAGGGGACAATGGCAACGCCGGGCGCTCGGATGGCAATGTCGACACGGTCACGGTCGTCGACATTGAGGCAAACCCGCCCCGGGTGATCGACAAGGTCGTCGTAGGCGATGGACCTGAAGGTTTCGCGGTGAGCCCGACCGGGCGAATTGCCGTACCCATCATGTTGGGTGGATCGGATGGCCCGAAGAACAGTTGGTTCTACAGGCGCAATGGCAGCGTTGCGGTCCTGAAACTCGACGGTAAGAAGGTGCAAAAGGTAGGGGAGGTCCCGGTGGGCGGCATCCCCGAGGGCGCGGTGTTCAGTCCGGACGGCAAGTGGCTCTACGTCGGAAACTACGTGGACCGAAACATCTCGGTGCTTCGGGTCGACGGCGATACGGTCGCGGACACGGGCACTGTCGTTGCGCTGCCCGGCAATCCGGCATCGATGCGGGGAAGAGTACAGTAATCAATCCGCGTTTTCACACCGGATCGCCTACCAGGCGGGAGGCTGCCATTTTCCGCAAGGAGGAAGTTCAACCCCACCGAGGGCGCACCGAGCCGCGTATTAGGGGTCGACGCGCCAGGGTCGCCGGCTCGTACTCGGGTTGCTGATGAAAGTTGCGGCGCTCCGTCGCCGCAACCCGTGAGTGTCCGCTGTAAGACAGAGTGAGTGTCCGGAGCGGGTCGGCCTGTGCGGGTCAAGTGACCGACGGCGGAGCCAGGAGCAAGCGCAAATTGCGCCAAGTTGATCGCTCGTCATCAAAGCTCTTGGGAATACCGCGCAATTCTGGTCGGAAAGCGAACAAGGAACCGACACCGTCTGGGCGCTGTTAGACTATCGGCCTTTTTCAAGGATATAGGCCGTGGTCGAAATCCTGCAGTGCTTGAAGAAATACGGTCAGCGGCTCGATTTCGAGATTGCCAAGGAGATGGGCATGCCGCTTGCGACGGTGCGCCGGCAGCTTGTCGACCTGGCAGCTACGAGAGCAGTCATTATGTGCAATTTCACCCGCTTCGAAAACGGCAAGAGGATTGACGCGTGGCAGTGTCGGGTGTCAGGTTATGTCCCACCTGCAGCCCCCGGTCGAAAGCCAAAACCGACGAGGTAATCCGCAGCTCGCTGCCGAAACCACCACAGCGGCGTTGTCGCTGCAGGCGAATCCGCGCCGTTCGCCGTTGGGCCCGCGGCATGTGCGCGATCATTCAAGTTCGATCACTTTGGCGGCACGCAAACCACAGGTGACAGGTTTCGTCGCCCGGGCGACGCTGCGTGCTTCAGACGTTTGGTTGCGAGTCCTGGCTATTGTCACCGGAATCGTGGCGGACTACAGGCGAATCCGGTCAACCGGGACGGACTCGGCAAGTTCGGAGTACTTGGCCTTTACTTCCCGTTGCTTCTGCTGGTTATGACCGTAGTAGCGGTGGTTGAAACCGCTAGCTCGCGGCGACGCTTGCCGATTCGGAGCCGACGTGCTATTTCCCGCGACGCTTGACCGACCGCGCGCGCAGCGCCTTGTACGAACGGTCCAGCTCGTCGCGCAGCCATTGGCGGAACGACTCGAGCGGCGGCCAGTCGCTCAAGCTCGGCGGATACACGAGATGATAGGGCTGCGCTTCCGGGTGGATGATCGAGATCGGAGAGAGCTGGACCAGTTGCCCGTCGCGCAGCGCATCGGCCGCGAGAATCTCCCGGCATAGCGCGAGCCCCAGGCTCAGCTCGGCCGCCTGCAGCATCAAGCCGGCGTCGTTGAACACGGCGACCGTCGTGACGTTGCTGCGCAGGCCCGCGGCCGCGAACCATGCCTTCCACAAGTCGGCGTCACCCAGCAACGGCTCGCGCGCGAGCGCCTCCGGTTGCGCACCGAGCAGCCGCCGCGCCGCGGCCGGCGAACCGACGACGATGATCGGCGGCATGTCGAACAGCCGCTCCGACGTTAGGCCGGGCCACGGGCCGACCCCCTGACGTATGGCGGTATGAAAACCCTCGCGCTGCAAGTCGACCGCGCGGACGGACGCATCGATTTCGAGCGCAAGCGTCGGATGCCGGTCGCGCCAGCGCACGATGCGCGGCAACAACCACCGTTGCGCGAACGACGGCAACACCGTCACCCGCAGGCGCTGCGCCTCGCCGGAGGCCGCCGCTGCGGCCGCCTGCACGCCCTCGTCGAGCTGCGCGAGCGCGGCCTGGACGCTGCGCAGCAACGCCTGGCCGGCGGCATTGAGCACGACACGCCGCCCGCGTCGATCGAACACGTCGAAGCCGAGTTGTTCCTCCAGCACCCCTATCTGTTGGCTCACGGCGCTGTGCGTTAGGTGCAGAGCTTCCGCCGCGGCGCGCAGGTTTTGCACCTCCGCGACGGCACGGAAGGCGGTGAGCGTGTTTAGAGGCAGCCGGCTCATATTGGTAAGCAAATCTTACCATAGTGGTCCAAATAAATCGATTCCCAGGACAAGCTTGGATCATTAATCTTACCAGCGTACCGAACAACGATGGAGAACACCATGAACCGGAAATCGAATCCGAACACCCGCCGCCCATCGCTGGCCTGGGTAGTGATCGCGCTGCTGGCCGTCGTCGCCCCGGCAACGACACTGGTCTGGATGGTAGAGGACGGCGATCGGAACGTAGACCGCGGCATGTACACCGGCGAGGTCGCGTCCGGGGGGCCGGTCTATCGCCTGCCCTCAATCAGCGTCGTGGCCGATCGCAAGACCGAGCTCGCGCGGATCGAGCGCGAGGAGCAACGGCAACGCGAGCGCCAAGCGCGGGCGAAAGCAGGCCCCGACGCCTGACCGCCCACGGCGACGTACGTCTCCGGTCAGCGGGGTCGTGCGGCCCATTGAACCTTCCCCGAACCAATCGGGGACGAACGAGAGGAGTTGCGTATGACCACGTACGTTGCCCGGCACCCATTTGCCGCGCTGCTGGTCGGGATCGGCGATACCCTTCACGCCAGCGCAGTCACGCTGCGCATGCTCGGCAAACGGCTCGACGTGTGGCTCGCCAACCGCAAGCGCGCCGCCGATGATCGCGACGTGCTCGCCGGGATGAGCGATCGCGAGCTGCGGGATATCGGGATCAGCCGTGCGAGCATCGATCCGATCGCGGATGGCATTTGGATACGCGAGGATCCGCGATAGGTCGCTCGCCATTAGGTGCTTCAACCGCGCGAACCGGAGAGTTCGGTCGCGCGGTACCCTATTCGGAATCTGCAGTGAGTACGTCGCCCCGGCGAAATGAGATACACAGCCATTAAGCCGACGATGATCCCCCGGGGTACCGACCTTCGCAGTACTCGCGAAGAATCAGGAGTTCCTGATGAACTTGTGGCGGGAATCCGCGACGGCCCCCGCGTCGGTCGATCAAGAGGTCGTCCAAGTACAGCCGCAGACCAATGTCGTCCTGCCACCGACGAGCGAGGGCGTTCGCAATTCTCGGAAACGCTTCAAGAAGTGCCTGTGGCTGGACCTCCAGCGGAAGGCTTGCCGCCCACTTAGCCGTAGCCGGCACCTGCAGGTTAAATGGCTGCAGCCTTCGTCTCAAGTGCTCCGAAGACGAAGCCAATGGCGTCCCCTCGTAAGTATTGCCGGTGTCGGCATTTGCGAATTATGGACCAACGAGAGATAACGGCATAGATCAAATCGCGGCTACGACAGCTGACGCGACCCGCTTTGGATTCGGCCCGGAACGGGCTGTCGCCCGATGGCGCTATCGCCAGACCTGGCGCGCCACCCTCAGCATGTTGCCACCCATGACCAGCGCCGCCTCGTCGTCGTTCATGCCCGTTCGTTGTAACGCCAACGCGAGCACCTGCCACGTTTCCACCGGCGTGTAGGTCATCTCGCGAAATAGGACGGTCGTAACCGGCGCTCTTGGGCCACCAATAGGTCACGTCGAAATTCCCTGTTGGAGTGTCGTCGAGCCCGTCCTGGTGGAAGCTGATGTCCAACCCGATGCCGGCGTGTTCGACGCCCACGAGCTGTGCCACGTAGGCGGCGTGCCGGGCGACGTCGTCCGCGGTAGGCGTCGGGGTTCCGAGAAAGCCCGAGACACCCGACACGCAGACCACGCCACCCGATGCCGCGCACGCGCGTATCTGCTCGTCGGTGACGTTGCGCCCGTGCTCGACCAATGCCAGCGGATTGGAATGGCTGAAGATCACCGGTTTGGCCGAGGTGGCGATGATTTCGAGGCTGCAGCGTCGACCCGTGTGCGAGCAATCCATGAGCACGCCCGCCTCGTTGACGGCCTGCGACCATGCGCCGGCCGAGTGCCGTGAGCCCGCGCTCGTCGTCGTGGCAGCCATCCGCCACGCTGTTGTTGCGGTTGTACGCAAAATGCATCTGGCGCACGCCGAGATCGCGGTAGAGCGCCACCATCGCCGATTGTTCCAGCAACGGCATCGCACCTTCGAGGTCGAACCCGACAGCGAGTATCCCGTCCGCCGCCGCGCGCTCGATGTCGTCGACGCTCGAAGCCAGGACATAACGGTCGGGGTGCGCGGCGATCGTCGCGCGGAATCCGCCGATCACGGACATCACCTGCGAAAGCGGGTTCATGTCCATCCCGATATTGATCGATACGTAGTTGACTCCGGCCGCGTGGATCCGGTCTATCGGCGCAAAGTCCGCTTGCGGGTGCAGCGGCAGGCAGGCGTGGGCTTCCCAGCGGATCATCGGTGCTCGTCGGAAACGTTCGGACAACGATTCGGCCGCGCAAACCGCATTCACGCGGCACGCGCACGACGAAAGCCGATTGCGGCCTCCATCAGGCTGCGCGTGTATTCGTGGGTCACCTGGTTCGCCGCAAGGTCGGCGGACGAAACGAGCTCGACCGTCTCGCCCCGCTGCATGACCATCAGCCGTTCGCACATGTGGGTGACCACCGCAAGGTCATGGCTCACCATGATAAAGGTTAGGCCGCGGCGCCTGCGCAATTCTTCCAGCAGGTTCAGCACCTCGGCCTGCACCGACGCATCGAGCGATGACGTCGGTTCGTCCAGCAGCAGGATCTGCGGCTCGAGAATCAGCGCACGGGCGACGGCAACGCGCTGGCGCTGACCGCCGGAGAGCTGGTGCGGGTAGCGAAAGCGGAAACCGGTGCCGAGTCCGACTTCGTCGAGCGCCCGTTCGATTCGGGTCTCGGCATCGTGGATATCGTGAATCGCCAGCGGCTCGGCGAGGATCCGGTCGACCGTCTGGCGCGGATGCAGCGACCCGTACGGATCCTGAAACACCATCTGCACGAGCCGGCGAAACGGCTTCGTACCCGGCAACGGCAGCGGCACGCGCGAGCCGCTCGTACCGATCCCCTCGTCGGCGGATTTTGCCACCAGCTGCACCGTTCCGGACGCGACCGGCGCAAGCCCGCAGATGGCGCGCAGCACGGTCGACTTCCCCGAGCCCGATTCACCGACGATGCCGAAGCTGTCGCCCGCGTCGACGCGCAACGACGTATCGGCGACGGCGACGAATCCGCGGTAGGTGACGCGCAGGTGTTGCGCCTCGATGCCGACGGCGCGCGCACTCACAGAGCCCACTCCGGCCGGCGATCGAGGGTCGGCAAAGGATGACGGTCCTGGCCCAGCTTCGGCAGGCAGTTGAGGAGCCCGCGTGTGTACGGGTGCCGGGCATCGGCCAGGCCGCCGGCGGAAACCTCTTCCACCACACGTCCGGCATACATGACCAGGATACGGTCGCAGAAAGTCGACACGAGCCGGAGGTCGTGCGACACGAAAATGAGTCCCATGCCGCGGCGGACGACCAACGCGTCCAGGACGGCAAGTATCTGCAGTTGGACCGTCACGTCCAGCGCCGAGGTGGGCTCGTCGGCGATCAGCATGTCGGGATTGGCGATCAGCATCATCGCGATCATCGCCCGCTGTCCCATGCCGCCGGAAACCTCGTGCGGGTAGAGCCTGTACACGCGTTCCGGATTGTCGATCTGCACGGATTGGAGAGCGGCCATGGCTCGCTCCCTTGCCTCCGGTGCCGCGACCCGCGTGTGCGCACGCAGCGTTTCGACCACCTGGTCGCCGATGGTCATCACCGGGTTGAGCGAAAACTTCGGGTCTTGCAGCACCATCGCGATCCGTCCGCCGCGCAGCTCGCGCCGCTGCCGCGGCGGGCAGTGCAGGAGATCGACGCCGTTGAACGCGAGCCGCGAAGCTGCGACGCGACCTTCCGGCGCCGTGAGGCCGAGGATCGCGCGCCCCGTCTGCGTCTTGCCGGAACCCGATTCGCCGACGATGCCGAGTCGCTCGCGACCCAGCGTGAACGATACGCCGCGCACGGCTTCGGTTCTGCCGCCGTCGCGGTTGGGGAACGAGACCCGAAGGTCTTCGACCACCAGCATCGGTTCGGAGGACGGACTGGACGCCGCGTTCATTTCGCGGCCTTCGGATCGAGCGCATCGCGCAGGCCGTCACCCAGAAGGTTGAAGGCGAGGCTTACCACGAAGATGGCCGCCCCGGGCGCCGCCGCGACCCACCATTGATCGAGCACATAGAGCCGTCCGTTGGCGATCATGGCGCCCCATTCGGGCATCGGCGGCTGCGCGCCGAGGCCGAGGAAGCCCAATCCCGCCGCCGTAAGTATGATGCCCGCCATGTCCAGCGTGACGCGGACGATCACCGACGACACGCACAGCGGCATGATGTGGCGCAAGACGATCCGCCACGGGGACGCACCGATCATGTGCACGGCGGCGATGTAGTCGGCCTGCCGAATGGTGAGCGTCTCGGCGCGGGCGATCCGCGCATACGGGGGCCACGAGGTGATCGCGATGGCGAGCACCGCATTCTCGATGCCGGGACCGAGCGCCGCGACAAAGGCGAGCGCCAGAATGAGACGCGGGAACGCGAGGAAGATGTCGGTGATGCGCATTAACGTCGCATCGATGAGCCCTCCCGAATAGCCCGCGATGGTGCCCACGGCAAGCCCGATGGGTGCGGCCAGGATGGCCACGAGAACCACGACGAACAGCGTGATGCGCGAACCGAAGATGATGCGCGAAAGGATGTCGCGGCCCTGGTCGTCGGTACCGAACCAGTGCGCGGCCGACGGCGGCAACAGGCGCGTGGTGCGCAAATCGCCGATGTAAGGCGAGTACGGGCTCAGCACGTTGGCGAACACGGCCGTCAGCACCAGGCCGGTCACGATCAGAAGGCCCAGCATCGCGAGCCGGTTGCGCGAGAAGGTGCGCCACGCGCCGTACGCGCGCCCCAGCGAGGCCTGCCGGCGCGAGCGCGGCCGGTCGGACATCAACCAGTCGTGCAGGCGCTCGCGGGGGATCGCGCCGTTGGCTGCTCCTTGGTCAGTCATCGCGTCTGCGTCATCGCACGTGTCCTCGGGTCGAGCATGTTGTACAGCAGGTCCGAGAGCAGGTTGAGTCCGATGAAGATCGAGCCGACGATGATCGTGGCTCCGAGCACCGCGTTCATGTCCGCGTTCTGCAGTGAATTCGTAAGGTAGAGCCCGAGTCCCGGCCACGCGAAGACCGTTTCCGTGAGCACCGAGCCCTCCAACAGTCCGGCGTAAGACAAGGCGATCACGGTGACGAGGGGCACCATCGCGTTGCGCAACGCATGGCGCCAGATGATCCGGCTTTCGGAAAGACCCTTGGCGCGGGCCGCCACCACATATTCCTGTGCGAGCTCGTTGAGCATGAACGATCGGGTCATGCGGCTGATGTAGGCGAGGGAAAAATAGCCGAGCAACGAGGCCGGCAGCACGAGGTGCGACAGTGCGTTGCCGAATGCCTGCCATTCGCCCGCGCGCGCGGAGTCGAAAAGCAGGAGACCCGTCACGGGCACCAGCGTGTATTCGTAGACGACATCGATGCGGCCCGGCCCACTGACCCAGCCGAGGCGGGCATAGAACACCACGAGGGCCATGAGTCCGAGCCAGAAGATCGGGATCGAATAGCCGATCAATCCCATGACGCGAACGATCTGGTCGACCATCCCGCCGCGCCGGACGGCGGCCCAGACGCCGAGCGGAACGCCGATCCCGGCCCCGATGACGATGCCCAACGTCGCAAGCTCGAAGGTCGCCGGAAAGGTGCGCCGGATGTCCTGCATCACCGGATTCGAGGTCAACACCGAGGTGCCGAAATCACCCTGCAGGACCTTGGTGACGTAGATGTAGAACTGCTCCCACAGCGGCTTGTTGAGGCCGAGTTCCTCGCGCACGCGGGCGACGACGTGCTCCGGCGCGCGGTCGCCGACGATGGCGAGGACGGGATCGATCGGAATCACCCGGCCGATGAAGAACGTCACGGCCAGAAGACCCAGGTAGGTCAGCAGGATGACGACGAGAAAACGTCCGAGGACGTTCGATGCCCGTAGCAGGCGGACATCGCCGCGCTCGCTCGTTGACATCAGACCCTCCGAAGACACCTGCGGCGTCCTCCCCCCAAGGAGGCGCCCGCCTTGGGACGGCCCTGCGGCGGGCCAGGATCCACGGCATTCAAGCTCGGATTAACGCAGGGTCACCGCTTCGAGACCCTGAACATGTAGGTGGTATCCGAGGTCGGTCCGAGCTTCAGGCCTTCCACGTCGCTGCGGAACGCCGCCACCTCGGTCTGCTGGTAGAGCATGACGAAGGGGCTGTTCTTCCGGAAGTCGGCCTGCATCTCCTCATACATCGCCTTGCGCTTGGCCGCGTCGCGCTCGAGAACGGCGGCATCGGCCTTCTTCGTCAGCTCGGGAATGACCCACGAATTGCGCCACGCGAGCGGTTTCGACTTGGCGTCGTCGGCGTTGTCGGGATTGCGTGCAAAGGTGTCGGCGTTGGTGTGCGGGTCCCAATAGTCCGCACCCCATTGGCCGATGTAGATGTCGTGGGTGCGGGCCCGGTACTTCGTCAGCGTCTGCTTGCCATCGCCGGGCAGGATTTCGACGTCGATCCCGGCGCGCTTGGCCGTCTGCTGGAATGCCTCCGTAATGCCTTGTACCGGCTGCACGGTGCGCATGTCGACGGTGACCTTGAAGCCGTTGGGTAACCCTGCCTTGGCGAGCAGCGCCTTGGCCTTCTCGACGTCGAGCTTGTAGGGGTTCTCCGTACTGGCACCCAGCAGGCCGACCGGCAGGAAGTTCTGGTGCACGACGCCGATGTTCTTGATCAGCGTGTCGCCGATTGCAGCGTAATCAACCAGCCACTTGAAGGCCTCGCGCACTTCTGCCTTGGCGAGCGTCGGGTTCTTCTGGTTGAGGCTGAAATAATAGACCGTGCCTTTAGGCGTGGATGTGGTCTTGATGTCCTTGTTGGTTGCCAATGCGGCGAGATCCTGCGGCGTGAGATTGCGTGCGATGTCGGCATCGCCCTTTTCCAGCAGCAGCCGCTGGGTTGCCGCTTCCTTCACGTGCCGATAGATGACGCGTGCCAGCTTGGCCTTTTCGCCGTAGTAGTTGTCGTTGCGCTCGAGCGCCACGATTTCGTTGGCGCGCCATTCCCGGAGCTTGAGCGGGCCCGAGCCGGCGTAATTGGTCTTGAGCCAGCCGTAACCGAGGTCGCTGTTCTGCTCCTTGGAGAGAACCAGCTTCTTGTCGACGATGGCGGCCACATTCGCCGTCAGGCAGTTCAACACGAAGGACGGGGCAAACGACTTGTCGGTCTCGATCGTCAGCGTCAACGGACCCGTCTGCTTGATCCGGTCCTTTACGTTATCCTTGCCGAGCCCGAACTGGGTGAGGATAAAGGCGGGCGTCTTGTCGAGTAGGACCGCGCGCTGGAGCGAAAAGACGACGTCCTCGGCGGTGAGCGCATTGCCCGATGCGAACTTCAATCCCGGCTTCAACTCGAAACTGAAGGTCTTGCCGTCGGGCGAGACTGTCCAGGTGCTGGCCAGATCGCCATAGAGCCTGGACGGGTCGTTCACATCGAACCGGACGAGACGGTCGTAGGTATTGCCCATGATTTCGCCGGCCGAAATCTCGAAGGCCTCGGCGGGGTCCATCGTAATGATGTCGTCGAAGGCGAACACGACAACCAGCGTGTCTTTGGGCGTGGCCGCCTGCGCAGGCGTGACGCCGTGGGTCGCGAGCACCACGGAAACCACGGCGGCTCCGAGCCATCGGCAAGTGGTCGGAAACAGGAAATGCTTCATAGGGCTTCTATTCGGATTGGGACAATGCGAAGCCGCCGCTCGTTGCGCGACGGCCGTTGCTCTGGGTTACTCCTGTCGTTGGCCCGGTCGCATCACCGGCACATCCGACCACCCAGGCTACACAATCTTGTTGGCTTTGAGGTCGTACTTGAAATGGACGCCGACATCCAATGACCCGTCGGCCTTCTGCGGCTTGTATTCCAGGTCGACCTTGGCGAACTGAAGCGCGACGTTTTCCGCGATGGAGGCATCGCCGCCAGCGCCGCCAGGAGCCACGCCGGTGATGATAATGTCGTTCATCTTGATGATCAGGAATTCCTGCTGGCCCTTGCCAGCCTTGCGCACCATGATGGTCGCTTCCTTGATGTGCTCACCGGTTGCGCACGCTTTCATCAGAGACGGCGAAGCCTTGTCGAGGTGATGGGTAAAGTTGAAATCGTTGAATCTCGCTTTGCCCGCGCTGCTCCCGGCGCCCGGGGCCACGGTACCGGTTTGCGTGACTCCCCAGGACCACGAGAGCACCTCGACCTCGTCTTTGTGCTTGCTGTCGGTCGATTCGCCCTTGATGTCGCCGATCTTTGCGAAGATGTCTGCTGGCATGGCGAAGCTCCTGTTCTACGGGGCGTCCTGAATGATCAACCGGCCTTGGCGGACGGCAGCCTCACCACTCTACGCTTCCAGAATTTTCGCGCAAGTGCGTAATCCCCGGAGATTTCATCGCTCGAATCACCAGCCCAGCAACGGGCGCTCCCGATTCCGTCCGCAACTCGGCGTGCACGATTTTCGCCGCCAGTCCTGAGCAGGTGAGCAGCCGTTCGACATACCCGTGGGAGTGGCTATAGCGGCCGTGCAGCTCGAGGCGATAGTCGAGGGCGGCGCCGCCGCCTACTGCGTGCTCGAGAGTAAAAATCAGCAAGCCATCGGGACGCATGGCCCCCGTAGCGGCCGCGAGGACGTCCTCCAGGCCGCCGAAGTACACCAGCGTGTCGGCCGAGACGATCAGGTCGAAGGCTTCCCTGCTGTCCAACAGGTACTCCGTCAGCTCGACTTTCATCAGCGCGTCGTAGACGTTCTTCTCTTTCGCTTGCGCCAGCATGCCCGCGGAGAGATCGACACCCGTCAGTCGGCGAGCATACGGGGCCACGAGCGGGCCGCACAGACCCGTTCCGCAGCCGGCATCGAGCACGTCGAGGCTCTTTGACGGCGGGAGACCCGAATCTTCCAGCATCGCCGCGACAAGCGCCGGGGCGCGGTACGACAACTTCGCAAGCTTCGACTCAAAGGTGGCGGCGAAACTGTCGAAGGTTTGCGTGACGAACCCGTTCGACGCGCGCGCCGGGATGTCTCGACCAGTGCAGGCCGCCAACATGTGCCGCGCAATCGGATCCTCTGGCTCCTCCGCGAGCCATTCCGCGAAGATCTTTACCGCCTCGTCGATCTCGCCGATGGTGCAGTGCGCCAGCGCGAGAAGTTTTCGGGCTTCCCGATGCTTCGGCCTCAGCGTGATGACTTTGCAGAAGCAGGCGACTGCCTCCTCGGTTCGCTTCAACCCCGTCAGCAAAACGCCCAGGTTGGTGTACGCATCGATATGGTCGGGGTCTGCGCGAATGGCCGTTCGATAGGCGTTTTCGGCTTCGACCGGTCTGCCCGTCGCCCGCAACAGCACGCCAAGATTGCTGTGCGCATTTGCATGCTCCGGATTCAGTGCAATCGCGCGCTGATAGGCGACGATGGCATCGTCGAGCTTACCTTGCGCCTGGAAGACGATGCCGAGATTGCTGTAGCAATCCGCGCGGTCGGGCACGAGTCCGAGACTCTTACCAATGAGTGCGATAGCCTCGTCACTCCGACCCTGTTGATGGGCGAGCACACCCGCGTAATGCAACGCTTCGGGATGGTTGGGGGCGACGTCGAAGATCCGGCGATAGACCTCCTCCGCCTCGGCGAGCTGCTCGTTTTTCTGCAGGAGGATGGCGATCGAAACCGCCTCCTCGAGGGTCAATCCGCGCGGTGGCGTTTCTGACTGCTCCATGGTCCGCCCAAGCAGGCTCTGCATTCGCTGGCCGAACATTTTCGAACGCCACGAATCGTAGCAGATGACGCGCTACTGGAAATCCCCATCCGCCGCCGCCACGCCCCTGCGCCAGCACCGCATTGACCAACGACGCCGTGACCGGCGCGGATTTGAAGCCGCTGCGGCGCCGTGGTAGCTTCGAACCTTCCCTCCTCCGGACGGCGAATCCGCCGAGGCATGATGGAAACGCGCGTGGGGACCGAGATCACCGAATGGCTCGTTCGTGCGGCGTTGGCGGACACGAATGAGATCGAAATCGTTGCCGGCCTGTGCCAGCGGCTGAACAGCGCGGGCATCTCGCTGGTGCGGTGCTCGGTCGCCACGAACCTGCTCGATCCGACCCTTGGTGGGCGCGGAGTGCGCTGGACGCGCGGCCAGGGAGCACTCGAGGAGGCGTTCACGCGCACGGACGACCCGCAGGCAAACGAAAACTGGATGCGCAGCCCGTTCTTCTCCCTGATCGAGAGCGGGCAACCATCCCTGCGGCGGCGTCTGGACGCGACGTACCGCCGAGGCGAGTTTCCGTTGCTCGACGGTTTCCGGGACCAGGGCGTCACCGACTATCTGGCGTTTGTTGCGCGCCTGCAGGCTCGCGTCGTGTCGTCGTCGGGGAAGATCGCGAGGATCCCGTCGCCCATGAACTTGAGCACGTGTCCGCCGCTGGCTTCGATTCCCTCGACCTGAGCCTCGGCGTAGTCATTGAGAAGCGCGAGCGCTCGACGCCGCCGCCAACCTGCGTCGCCGTATCGCCGCGCTCAACGAGCGACGCCAAGCCGCCGGGCTGCCGGTCACCGACACGCATCTGGCTCTCCACGTAGGCGAACTGCTCTACGGCAACCTGGGCAGCCCGCGGCGACTCGATTTCACCGTGCTGGGATCGGCGGTCAACGAGGCGGCGCGGATCGAGTCACTGTGCGGCTCGCTCGAGCAATCCGTCATCGTGTCGTGGGCCTTTGCCGCGGCGGCGGGCGAAGCGCGGAGTCTGTTGGTCAGCCTCGGCCGCTATGCGATGAAGGGCATTGCCCGACCGCAGGAATTGTTCACGCTGGATCCCGGGTAGCGCACGGGCTGCCTCACGTTGAGGAAGACGTTGCAGGCAAACACGATCACACCGGTAGCGGCAACGAACTCCGACGCGACCAGGAGCGGCACTACCTCGGGATGGCCAAGCAGAAAAATGGCCAACGATCCCATCATCACCGGCAGGGCGATGTTGTGCAGCCAGAAGTGAATCCTGGCGAGGCGACTTGCTCCGGCGTCGGGGAAGACGGTGTAGATGAGGCCCGCCAGCGCCAGGGTGGTCCAGCCCAAGAGGTTGACGTGCGCATGCACCGGGCGAAGCGTGAAGTTTCCGGTTGCACCCATGGCAATGCCGAGCCCGACACCGATGATCAGATAGACCACCGACAACCTGAGCCATAGGGTCGCGGAGGGCGAGAACGAGAATGCAACGGGGGGATTGGCGCTCGTCGTGTATTCCATGATGGTTCTCCTGAGTTGGATGGGTATCGTTACTGTGCTGACGGCGCGTGACATCGCGCCTACATTGTGGGCGCGATCCCCAGCGCCTCGAGGCCGTCGCGCTCACGATGGCGGCCGCGCCACACCGACGCGATGTCATCCGGTTGTGCAACGAAGGCGATCTCGCGAATCGCGCGCGCGACAACACCACTCTCGGGTGATGCGTCTGCGGCTTCGGCCCGCTGCCTTCGCTGGTACAGGAAGAGCAACAGCGCGAACAACGTTCCGCCCGGCAACAGGATCTCGAGGACCAGATAGGGGCCCGCCTTCTGCACAAGGCCTCCGAGAACCTTGAAGTACTGCGCGATGCTCGTTCCCATTTGATTTCTCCTCGTTTCTCGGATCCGATTTCCGGGTTGTCCGATCAACTGTGCGGCTACAAGACGAATGGCTTCCTGCGTTTGGGCGCGCCGGTGCCGGTCCTTCGCCCGGCGTCCGTAGTTCCTTGACCGTTGCGTGCAACTGCGGATGCCGGCTGCTCGGTATCCGCTGGGGTGGTCCGATTCGACGGTTTGTCCCCTTGCGCTCGGTCGAGGGACTCGATGTCGGGCCAGCGCCGATTCTTGGAAGGGCGCATGGTCAGCTCCCTTCCCGTGACCTGGATCGGGCATCGCGTGGCGTGTCTTGAAAGCTCATTTCGTTCTCCGTATTGGATTCGCGTCTCCGGAGTTGCTGTTTGCGCGTTGCGTTGGCTCCGGAACATGCGGCAGTCTGCGGGCGCACCGCTTGCCGATGGCTGACGAATTCACATACGCATCCATGCGCGCGCTCAGCCGGCGTCCAGAATCCGCGCTGGCAACCTAACGCGTTGTCCGAAAAGGAGATTTGGCGCAGCGCGCAGAGCCGGTTTGGCTTCACCGCTCGCGCCGGGCGCGTGGTCGACGCGGCAGCCGCGGCCGCCACGACGCCGACTTACCGATGACTTACAGAGGGGTCAGGGGAGACTTGCCGGGAGCCGGCCGGCAACGATTTCCCGGTACAGGTGGTCGGTTTCGGCGGAAGGCTTGACGCCCAGCACGATCGACAGCAGTTCGCGGCAACGTCTGAACACGTTGAGCGCTTCGGCCTGATCGCCCTTCGCGGCAAGCGCGCGCATGAGGCCGCGATAGAACGACTCGGCGAGGTTGTCGGCTTCGAGACCACGCCGATAGACGTCGGCGGCGGTGGTCCAGTCGCCCGTTCGTTCGAGGTCGTCACCGAGCCGCGCCAGCGCACGTACGAATCGTGCACGCAGGGCATCGCGCGGCTTGACGATCCACGGACTCTCTTCCGCACCAAGCAGGGCACCGGGGTAGGCAGCCAACAGCCGGCGCGCGGTACGGGGCGCCGATGCCGCGCTCGCTGCCGCGGATCGCTCGTCGCGGCTGTCCGCCGCGTCCAGCGCCGCCTCCAGGGCCCAGACATCGGTCCAGCAAAGCGAGCGATCGAGCGCGAGCTTGCCCCCCGCGAGCAGGAGCGCATTGTCGACGTCGAGGAGCTTACGCAAGCGAAACAGCGTGGTGTCGAACGAGGTCTTCGCCGCCGCGCCGTCGGCATCGGGCCACAACGCAGCCATGATCTGCTGACTGTCCACTTCGCTGCCGCCCAGTGCCACCAGCAGTTTCAGCAGGTCGAGGGGTCGCTGTTGCGCCTTTCCGGTGAAGCGCATCGGGTGCGCGTCGCGGACGAGCTCGAACCCGCCCAGCGCGCGAATCCGCAACCGGAACGGCCACGCCGTTCCGGCATCGGCAGGCGCTCGCAGCGCGTTACGCTCGATAAGCACGCGCACGAAATCCGGCTCGATGCCGTGCTCGAGCGCGAAGTTGGCGAGCCGCGCAGCGAGATCCGGCCGGTTGCGCAGGAATACGGCCTGGCCGCGCGCCCGATAATCGGCGATCACCGTGGCGAGCCGCTCCGCGGCGCGCTTGGTTTCGCCGGCGTCGATGGCCTGCTCGATATGCAGGAGCTCGCGCTGCGTTTCGAATGTCTTGCGGTCGACGCTGCCCGCGAGCGCGATCGCCTCGTCGAGATCGCGCATGCCGGCGTCCCGATCCCCCGCCGTTATCCGACAGTGGGCAAGCCGCGCGAGGAAATGCGGCATCTGCAGCGAGGGCAGACCGGTTTCGCGGCCGAGGGCCACGGCTCGCTCGGCGGCTTGTGCCGCGGCGGCGAAATGCCCGAGACGCTGTTCGAGGTTGGCCTGCAGGTGATGGAAATACGCCCAGTCCATGCGGCGGGCAGGTGACATGCGGCGTTCCATCGCCTGCAGCAGCTCCCGCGCGGCCATGTAGTCGCCTTTGCCGATCAGCGCCGACGCCACCGCGTGGTCGATCTCGAACAGGTAGGCGCCGAGTCCGTAGCGCTCGGCGATCGCGCGGGCCTCGACGATCACGGCTGCCGACTCATCGTAGCGGCCGTTGACATGGTGCCAGAACGAAAGATGCGTGCGCCACCACACCTGCATCAGCGGCGTGACCTCGGGCTTGGCAAGGAGCGGCTCGATGCGGGCGACGAGGGCGTCGGCCGAGTCGCCCTTGGTCGTCCAATTGAGGTAGTTGAACAGGGTGGACGCGGCCATCATGCGTCCGTTCACGTCGCCTTCGTCGTCGATGAGCTCGTCGAGCCGGCGCGCGCAGACGTCGAGCTCGGGATCCTCCGGCCGGCGAAACAGGAGGGCGATGGCGTAAGCGGCGCGCGCTCGCAACTCGCTCTCGCGGTCGAGCTCGGAAGTGCGGTTCGGGCCGAGCAGATGGTCGAATTCGGGCAACCAGCGATCGAGGGGCGCGAAATTCGCCCACTCGTAGTAATACCCGGTGACGATCGTGTTGAGAGCGAGCGCCTGGCCGCGCAGATCGCCGGCCGCGCGAAACGCCGCGTAGGCGCGCTCGAGCGCCGGTCGACCGCGCGGCGCCTGCACGAAGATCCACGCCCTGCCGTACCAGTATTCGAGCCATGGATCGGCGTCGCGCATCGGCTTCGGCAACGCCTCGATCCAGTCGGACAGTGTCTGGGCGCGGCCCTGGCGCGCCCATTCCAACGCGTTGGCAAGAATGAGCGCGCGCATCGCTTCGAAGTCACCCGCATCGCGGAAGAGCGCCAGCGCCTCACTCGCCTCTCCGCGCGCGCTCAGGAGCTCGGCCGCGCGCTTGCTCGCACGCCCTCGCTCCTCGCTCGACAGGCGTACTTTCCCTTCCTCGAGCAGGAATTCGCGAAACAGCACATGGTAGCGGTACGTTGTCGGCGTGCCGCGGCGACGGTCGATGAACAGATGCCGGCGATACAGGTACTCCAACAATCGCGGAGCTTCTTCGTTGCCGGACAGTTCGACGGCTTCCGCTTGGGTGAACGATGGCGCAATCGCGGTCAGCATGAGCACGCGCTGGTTCGCAGGTTGCGCACCGCTGAAGATCTCGCCCGCGAAATACTGGAAGATCGCGTCCTTCCCTTCGCCGATCGACTCGTCGGGCGCGACGCCGGCGCGGTGCAAATGCTCGCGCAGCAGCACCAGGGCTGCGACCCAGCCGTCACTCTGTCGCGTGATGCGCTGCAGCTCCGGCGGGTCGAGACGCAGGCTGCCGAGCATTGCTTCCGCCTCGTCGGGGGTGCAGCGCAGCGCCGCTGGGTCGATGCGCGCCATGCGGCGGCTCGCGGCCAGACGGGCGAACTCCACCGGTGGATCGGCGCGCGAGAGCACGAGGACGGTGACGCCCTCGGGAATCTCGTCGAATGCCTGCGTGAACGCGGCGCGATGCTCGGGACCGGTGCGTGCTTCATGGAAGCCGTCCAGCACGATCACGATCGGCCGCGGCAGCACCGAGAAGAATTCGCGGAAATACGTCCGCGCGAAGCGTGCGAGGTCCTGCTGGGGCTCCGCGTTGAAGTAGGGGAGCGACGCCGCCTTCTTCCCCACCAGCTGCACCGCGGCCGTCCGCATGTAATGGACGAACGTTGCGGGGTCGCTGTCTGCGACGTCGATGTGATACCACAGGTGGGTCAGATCCCGCGCCTCGAGATAGCTCGCGACGAGGGTCGTCTTGCCGGCACCCGGTGGGGCGGAAACCCAAACGACGGGTCTCGTCACGGCGTCGTCGAGGAGGGAGAACAGCCGCGGCCGCGGAAGTGCGTCGTAGAGCTTGGGCCGCGTCAGTTTGGCGAGAGCGGGTGAGCGAACGGCCACGGGCGCCACGGGCGGGGCAGTTGGGCCGCCATGATCGCACCGGCGGCTGGCGAATGCAAAAGGTGCTCGCGAATCCGAGCGCGTTTCGTCATCGTGCGCCGATTACCTCGGCTTCCACTCGCGGGCAAGCGTTTGCGCCTCCGCGAGCTGCGACAGCGTCATCTTCTTCGCCACGATGTCGCGATTCCTGACGGCGCGAGCGCGCTTCTCCGCCTCCGAAGGAAGAAATCGGGACGCGGCGAGGTTGAGCCACTTGTGAGCCTCGAAATAGTCCTGCGCGACGCCTCGGCCGAAGTAGTACATGATGCCGAGATTGAGTTGAGCGGCGGCGTCGCCGTGATCGGCAGCCTTGCGATACCATGCCACCGCTTCGGCGTAATCCTGCGGTACGCCATAGCCGTTGTCGTACAGGACTCCGAGACTGAACTGGGCGCTCGCGTTGTCTTGATCGGCGGCCGCGCGAAACCACCGGCGCGCCTCAGCAAAGTCCTTGGGCGCGCCCTGACCGGTCTCGCACATGACGCCGAGGTTGTATTGAGCGACGGCGAATCCCTGGTCCGCTGCCTTGCGGAACCACTTGCGCGCCGCGGCAAAGTCCTGCGCCACACCCTGACCGCTTTCGTACAGGACGCCCAGGTTGTTCTGGGCTTGGGCGTAGCCTTGCTCGGCGGCCTTGCGATACCACTTTGCCGCGGCGGCATAGTCCTGCGGCATCCCGCGGCCGCGCTCGTACAGGTAGCCGAGATTGTTCTGGGCAATGGCGAATCCCTGATCCGCCGCCTTGCGGAACCATTTGCGCGCCTCGGCGTAATCCTGGGCCACACCCTGACCGCGCTCGTACATGACGCCGAGATTGAGCTGCGCACCAGGGATTCGCTGGTCGGCCGCTCGGCGATACCACTTCACGGCCTCGACATGGTCCTGCGGCACGCCACGTCCGCGCTCGTACATGAAGCCCAGGTTGCTCTGCGCCCGGGCATGGTCCTGATCCGCCGCCTTGCGATACCAGGCGACCGCCTCGACATCGTCCTGCGGCACGCCCTGACCGCTTTGGTACATGACGCCGAGGTCGTTCTGGGCGTGGGCGTAACCTTGCTCGGCGGCCCTGCGATACCACGTCGCGGCTTCGCCCTGGTCCTTGGGGGTGCCCTCGCCAACGTTGTACATGCGGGCGAGCATGTACTGGGCGCGGTCGTAGCCCTGATCGGCAGCCTTGCGATACCACGCCAGCGCCTCGGCAGCGTCCTGTGCCACGCCCTGGCCTGTGCTGTACATATCGGCGAGCGCGTACTGGGCGAACGCGTAACCCTGCTCCGCGGAGCTGCGAAACCACCGCGCTGCCTCGACCTCGTCCCGCGGCGCGCCCCGGCCACGCAGGTACATCATGCCCAGGTCAAAGTGAGAACTGGCTTCGCCCGGGATCGAGAGCACCAGTCGCAACGGCGGAAAGTTCGAGGTCAGGCGAGCCTGGGTCATGGGGATATCCACATTTGCATCACGTCGAATCGCCGCGACGGCGGTGGCCGATTTGGGGCCGCAGCCTCGGGACGCGACTGCCGACCGGGTTGCCATCATGCTACGGCAGCGGCCCTTCGCCAAGGCCCGGTCGGCGCTCGGCTCGGGATTCGCCGGGGCCGGCTCGGGCTGACGGTTGACCGGTACGACCGAACGCCCAATACTCGGATTCACGCGATCGAAGCACATCGATGCAGGGAGTCAGGAAGGTGTCAAACGGACGCTCGAAAGCCGACCGATGCAACGCCGACTGACGGCGATACTTGCTGCCGACGTCGCCGGCTATAGCAGCTTGATGGAGGCCGACGAGGCCGGGACGGTCGAGCGGCTGAAGGTCAACCGAAGCCAGGTGTTCGATCCGTGCGTTGCTGCCCACGGCGGGCGCCTGGTCAAGCTGATGGGCGATGGCGCGCTCGTCGAGTTCGCAAGCGTGATTGCCGCGGTCAACTGCGCACTCGCGATCCAGGAGGCGATGGCGCGGACCGAGCCCGAGCGCGCCGAAGCGCAGCGCATCCTCTACCGCATCGGGATCAATCTCGGCGATGTCATCGTTGAGGACGACGACATCTATGGCGAAGGCGTCAACGTCGCCGCGCGGCTGCAGGAGATTGCCCCGGTTGGCGGTATCGCTCTCTCGGCGACGGTACGCGACCATGTGGCGGGGAAGGTGCCGTGCGCGTTCGAGGACTTGGGCGAGCACAAGGTCAAGGGCATCCAGCGCCCGGTACGCGTGTTCGTTCTGCGCCCGCCCGGGCAAACGCAGCGCGAGGAGCCCAAGGCGGGAACGCCGCGCCGCCTGTCCATTTGCGTGCTGCCGTTCGCCAACATGAGTGGCGATCCGGAGCAGGAATACTTCTCGGACGGCATCAGCGAGGACATCATCACCGACCTGAGCAAGGTGTCCGCGCTTTGGGTCGCCGCGCGCAATACCGCCTTCACGTTCAAGGGCAAGCACGTCGATGCGCCGCAGATTGCGCGGCAGCTCCAGGTCAGCCACCTGCTCGAGGGCAGTGTGCGCAAGGCGGGCGGCCGCGTCCGGATCACCGCTCAGCTCATCGATGGCACGACGGGCGGGCACATCTGGGCCGAGCGCTACGATCGCGACCTCAACGACATCTTCGCGCTGCAGGACGAAATCTCGCAGGCGATCGTCGCGGCCTTGAAGCTCAAGCTCCTGCCCGAGGAGAAGAAGGCGATCGAGCAACGCGGGACGACCGATCCCGAGGCCTACAAGCTCTATCTGATGGCGCGCCAATACAGCATCACCGGCAACTTCGGCAATGCCCGCCGCAGCGAAGCGATCATCCGCCTGTGTCGCCGGGCCATCGAAATCGACCCGAACTACGCACGACCCTGGGCGCTGCTGGCCAGCGCGCAGATCAGCTTGCGCTTCTTCTTCGGGAGGGAGGGGGACGATGGCCTGACCGCCGCGGAACGGGCCATCGAGCTCGACGGAAACCTGGCGGAGGCGCATGCCGCGAAGGCCCGGGTCCTGGCGCAAAAAAGCCGTTTCGACGAGGCGCTGCGCGAAATCGAGCTGGCCCTTCGCCTGGATCCCGAGTCCTACGAGGTGAACGGCGCAGCGGGACGTTTGTATTACCTCACGCGCCAGTTCGACAAGGCGATTTCGCACTTCGAAAAGTCGGCCTCGAGCGTGGAAACGGACTATGCGTCGGCCGGGATGCTCGTCAGCTGCCATAACGCGATTGGCGACAAGGAGGGCGCCCGTCGAGTGGCTCGCCGGGCGCTCGAGCGCTGCGAGAAGATCGTTGCCGCCGAGCCCGACAACGGGTCCGCGTTAGGGTTCGCCGTCGGGGCGCTCGCCGCGCTGGGCGAGGCGGAGCGTGCAAAGGCGTGGGCCGAACGCGCGCTGCTGCTCGATCCGGACAACGCTAACCTGCGCTACAACTTCGCGTGCACGCTGATCACCGATTTGCATGAGGTCGATGCCGCGCTCGATCTCCTCGGCCCGAGATTCGAGAATATGCCGATCGAAGTCCTTAACTGGGTCAGGACCGATCCGGATCTCGATCCAATCCGCGATCATCCGCGTTTCAAGGCGATGCTCGCGGCGGCCGAAGCGCGCCTGGAGGCAGTGCAAGCTGCAAGCGATCATCGATAGGACCGCACCGTCCAAACGGGTCACGCCCGGCGCGAGAACTTGAAATTCCCATCCGTGGGATGGACGAAGGCGAAGAACGGCAATCACCACGCCTGACCATATGGCTAACGCCAACCACGCAGCGCAAAGCACGACGAATCGTCCGGAAGGGCCGAGCACAATGAATGCTTCGGTCGCGCGTATCACCGAAATCGACATCAGTCGACATGCGCGCGCCTTGGCCGTGCTGCGCTGGAGCGACTATTTGCTGGTCGTCGTGTGCGGGGTGTCGGCGATCGAGATGCTGTCGGATCTGGTCCTCGCCGCCGGCGCTGAGGACTTGCCGGTTCAGGTGTTCAGGGCGATGGCGGCCACGATATTCGCTGCCGCAACCTATACCGGCTGGCGCCATGTCGGCGTGATCGACCCCCGCGTGTGGCGGTCCTACCTGTGGGTGTTTCCGCTGCTGACCGCCTACGCCATCGTGGTCGCGTTCGCGATCCTGATCGACTGGGCATCGCAGGAAGCGAACGCCGGCCAGGACCTTACGCAGCCGCTTCTGGGATTGTTCGGCACGCTGTGGATTGCCGGCGTCGCGGTGCCAGGCTTGGTCTGCGTGCTGTTGCTTCGCAGGATGCGGGTCGCGCCGATGGGTGTCGCGATCGGTGAACTGCTGGCCGGGCTCGAGCGGCACAGCGGCGCATCGGCGCCAGCGGTCACCAAGATCGAGCGGATCAGCTTGCCGCGCGGGTTCGCTTACGGTGCCGCCGGCGCAGTCGTGCTGCTCGGCGCGATCGTCGCGCCATTGCCGACAGAGTCGAAAGAGGCCGCCAACGTCCTGCGGGTGATCGAACAAGTACAAGTGCTCGGCTTCTTCCTGCTGGTGCGGGCGCGACGCTATTTTCAGGTCAGTGCGGACTCGCTTCTGGCAGTGGACAAGAGGCCGCCGATTCTGTTCCTGCGGTCGTTCGACGATGACGAGCGGCAGAACTACGTTGATTCGCGGCGGGCGCTGCTCGATTTCTCACTCGAAACGCGCCTGGCCAACCACTTCGAGCGCTTCGGGCCCTTCATCGCGATCGGCTCGCCCAAAGAATCGGTGCCGCAGCCCGGGGCCGCGCGGGTGCTGCTCCCCGACGACCAGTGGCAATCGCGGGTGCTCGGCTGGATGAAGGACGCGAGCCTGATCATCATGTACTCGGGCAAGACGCACTGGGTGAACTGGGAGCTGCGCAAGGTGGTCGAGAGCGGACGCGCCACCAGCCTGATTCTGATGTTCCCGGAGATCAAGGGCTGGCGGCCTTCCCGGCGCAAGCAGGACCTCGCCGCGCGCGTCGAGCAGATCCGCGCGGTGTTCAGGGACACGCCGTGGAACGAGGAGCTGATGGAGTTCGGCGACTTTGCGGGCCTGCGTGCGATGCTGTTCCGCGCCGATGGCTCGATGGTAATGGTCAAGAGCCGCTCGCGCAGCCGTGATGCGTACCACCTCGCGGCGCTGATCGCGCACCAGCAGTTTCTCGAGCCGGCGCCGGCCACCGCAGCGAAGTGAGGCGGCCAAGCGCACTCGCCATCCGGCTGGTGGCGGACCCGAGCGGCGCTTCGTCTATCGGAAAGCCGTGCTGATGAGCCAGACGGTCGACACTAGGAACAACGACGGGAAGAATATGATGCTCCAGAAGTCGACCCGCCTCGACTTGGCCTTGGCGCCGGCTTCGTCCCACTTCAGGCACAACGCCGACTGCACCAGCGAGGCGAAGATGAACCACATCGCGATGATGTGCACCCAGTCGGCGATTGTCAGCACGCCCGAATCGGGTACGGTGGAAGCCACTATGAAGCTGCTCGCTATCACTGCGAACAGCGCACCGACGCCCAGGCCGAATCGCGGGTCCACGTCGGTCGGCCGGATGCCGAAGGCGACAAAGGCCACCAGGGTCGCGATGATCGCCGCGCCCAATAGCTTGAAAGCCTGGCCCCGCCAATCGCGCGTCATGTCCATGCCGAAGCTCAGGCGCGAATAGGTGGACTCCTTGTCGGTGAGCAAGGAGGTGTCGCCGTAGTTGGTCTTGTACGTTTTCTCTTCGACCTTGGCCGACAAGTCCGAGAACCGCCACCCTGGCAACTCGATCTCCTCGCCCCGCTTCGAGTTGTCGAGATCGGGCTCGAACTGCAGCGCGCTGGAAACGAACTGGCTGTCCTCCACATGCACCTCTACGCGTTGCGTGTCGAACGGAAACCTCTCGAGCTCCCAGTTCTTGTAAATCGTTGCAGTGATGCGGGCCGAGGCGTAGCTCAGGAAGTCGTCGATCCTCTTCTCCACCTTGCTCGTCATCCCGCCGTCGTCGATGCGGCCGTTCATCAGCTCCATGCTCTCCAGCGGCTTGTACCCAGTCAACGCGCCGACCGCCTCCCAGCGGAACCAGATGTAGAAATCGAGCGTGAACTTGCTGTCCTTGAAGTTGACCTCTCGCATGTTGTTGATGTAGGTGCCGACGACAACCTTACCGGGCTCGGCCGATGCCGGCGCGGCCAGGCCCGCTGCGAGCAGAGCAGCCATCCATAGGACACGCAGAACGTTCATGAACGACAAAGGCGACGCCCCTCTTGCGTTGAACGAGGGCGCTGTGGGTTCTGGCGTATCCATACGCATCCTATTCGGCAAACCGTATGAACCGGACCTTTCCCGAAGGATCTTACGCCGGAGGGAAGAGCGCCGAATCGTGCGCATCGCGCAGGCGACTGCGCTGCAGCTTTCCCGGTCGCCGTCAGTGGCAGCTCGTGCACCCAGTGCACCCAGCGCGGGCGGCGGTACATGGGCAGCTTGGCGATGCCCGCGTCGATGCGTCGCCGCGCCTCGTCCTCGCGCCCGCGCACCGCGACCGCCAGCGCGGCGATCGTCGTGAGTCCTTCGGGCGTGGGCACGCCGACCGCCGCGACCTGGTCGAGCGCGTCGCCTCCGGCCTCCGCCAAGGCGTGCTCGATCCAGAGGGTGCTCACCCACTGTCCGGAAACCTTCAGCAGATCGTCGCTGCGGCCGGTGAATTCCAGCCGCTCGGCATCGCGGCGCAGGAACATGTCGCCCGGCGAAAACCAGCCGTCGCGAAAACCGTCGGCCTGCGCCTCGGGACGATGCCAATAGCCGACGGCCAACGTCGGGTTGCGCACCCAGATGCGTTGCGGCACTCCGCGGTCGGCGTCGTCGGCGTAGCGGACGGACGTAAGCGGTGTGGGACGCAGCAGGCCGGTATCGTCATCGCCGTACAGCACGAGGCACAGCGTCTCCGACGTGCCGTAGCCGGAGATCGGCGCCGTGCCCGTGGCCGACTGCCCAGCCACTGCGTACCGCTTGCCGGCAACGCCTCGCCCGCCGACACGAAGTGCCGGATTCCGCACTGCATGAGCCCTGGTGCGACCTGTTCCTGCAGCATCTTGCTGTAGAGCGTAGGCACCGTGAAGAGCACGGTCGGCCGATGCCGCGCCACCATTGTCCGTACGCGTTCGGGTGTGGGCCGTTCGCGATCGAGAATGACCGTGGCGCCGAGCCGCAAGCCGGCGAACAGGCTGTTGGCCGAGCGCGTACGCGAAGAAGAGCTTCGACGTCGCGTAGAACCGGTCGTCGGCCGTCGCGCGAAGAATCCCGTCGGCGAAACTGTGCGGCTCGCGCGCGACGCGCTGCGCATGGACGACGCCTTTGGGGATTCCCGTGGTGCCCGAGGTGCCGATCCAGAGCGCGGGATCGTCGTCGCCTCGTTCGTGCGCGTCGATCGCCTGTGCGCGCCTTCAGCGCGGCCGTCCAGTCGAGGGCGCTGCTCGCCGTCCGCGGACACGACGGCCGGCGCCGCCGGCAGCGTCTTCGCGAGCGTGGAGAGCGGGGCGGTCGCGTCGGCTTCGCACCAGACGTAGCGGACTTCGCTGTCGCTGACGATCGGCGCCAGGTCGGCGAGCGCCAGGCGCGGATTGACGCCGATCGCGACGCCGCCTGCCCAGATCGCGCCGAGATAGGCGACGACCCAGTCGATGCTGTCCGGCGCGAAGATGACGACGCGCGTTCCTGCCTCGAGACCGAGCGCACGCCATGCGCCGCCGCGCGCGCGCACGGCGTCGCGCAGCTCGCGATAGCGGATGCGCTCGTCGCCGCACTCGAGCGCCACCGCGGCGTCGGCGCCGACCGCGAGCAGGCATTCGGCCGCGTTCATGCGGCGCTCCGCTGCGCCGGTAGCTGCGCGCTCGCGCGCGCAGCTCGGGCAGGCAATGCGCGATCCACTGCGCCGTCAGCTTCTCCTGCAGCGAGTTCTGGCGCAGGCGGTCGGACAGCGCGTGGAAGTCGACGCAGTCGAGCGGCTGGTCCTGGTTGAAGCAGGAGAACACGTACGTCACCTCGCCGGTCTGCGGATCGCGCTGCGGCTGCAGGCACTGCGCGCAGATCTCCTTCATCATGCACTGCATCGGCGAGTTGATCGAGCCGATCGCGAAGTGATGCGGATTGAGGTAGCGGCGCGAGCACGCCGTGGCGCGCGCGCGCGACGGCCGCCATCATGCGGTCCGAGCCGATCGCGATGATGCGGTCGCCCGTCGGACAGCGCGATCGGCTGCGTGCCGAGCCGGCCCGCCGCGTAGGCTTCCATCGCCTGCACGATGTTGCCGACGAAGGCGAGGTCCTGCGGCCGCTGCGGCGCGGAAGCCGGGCTCCTCGTCGCAGCACCAGACGATGACGTCGGCGGCGGCCTCGATCTCGGCGACCTTGTAGCGGTCGATCTCCTTCTTGTAGCCGGCGAAATAGAGCACCCGCGAGCCCGCGGCGCGCAGCGCCTGCGCCGATCGAGAACAGCACCGCGTTGCCGAGCCCGCCGCCGACCAGGACCGCGGTCTCGTTCGCGGCGATGTGCGTCGGGCTGCCGGTCGGTCCCATCAGCACGACGGGCTCGCCGGGCGCGAGCATCGCGCACAGGTTCGACGAGCCGCCCATCTCCAGCACGATCGTCGACACGAGGCCGCGCTCCGCGATCGACCCACGCGCCGGTGAGCGCGAGGCCCTCCATCTGCAGCCGCGTGTCGCCGGCGACCGGCGCCAGCGCCGCGTAGTTCTGCAGCCGGTAGAACTGCCCCGGGCGGAACCGGCGCGCCGCCGCCGGCGCCTTGACGACCAGCTCGACGATCGTCGGCGTCAGCCGCTTGACCTCGTGCACGGTCGCGCGCAGCTCGCGATCGAGCCGCGCGAAGAACGCCGCGTCGTCGTCGCCGCTCGCCGGCGGCCGCTGCGCCAGCACGCGCGAGACCGCCGGGATGGCCCTGCTTGGTCGAGCCCAGCGCCTTCACGACGTTGCCGAAGTACGACGGGTGCAGGTCGCCGAAGTACGAGACGAAGCGGCCGTCCGGCGAGCGCGCGTCATCAGCACGTCGGCGCGCTCGGGCTTGGCCAGCGACATACGCCGGCTGTGACCGGCGTCGCCGTTCTCGTCGCAGGCGCGGAAATACTTGCCGTCGAGCAGGAAGTGCTGCGGCGTCCTCGCGCGCGAGCACCGTGTTGGGCTGCGTGCCGGCGGCGACGAACACCGTGCACGCCGGCAGCACGACGTCGCCGCCTCGGTGCGAGCTCCGTCCTCGCCGCTGCCGTCGCGCGCGTGAAGCGCACCGCGCGCGCCGCGCCGTAGTCGTCGATCTCGACGGCGAGCGGCGCCAGGCCCTCGGCGAACACGACGCCCTCCTCGAGCGCCTTCGCGACCTCCTCGTGGTTCAGCGTGTACGACGGACTGTCGATCAGCCGGCGCCGGTACGCGATCGTCGCGCCGCCCCAGTGCTCGAGCAGCTCGGCGATGCGCGCCGGCGCGGCCGCGCGCGCGCGGCCTCGCGCCGCTCGCTGCGGATCGCGCGCGCATGCGAGAGGAATTCCTCGGCGATCTCGCGCTCCTCGGCGTCCCACTTGTCGCGGATCGCGTCCTCGCCGATCGCCGTCGCGAGCCGCTGGTAGCGATCGAGGAACTTCTCGACCTGCACCACGTAGTAGGCGAGCGACTCGGTCGCGGTGTCGATCGCCGTCAGCCCGCCGCCGATGACGACGACCGGCAGGCGCACCTGCATGTTGGCGATGCGAGTCGCGCTGCGCGGCGCCGGTCAGCTGCAGCGCCATCAGGAAGTCCGACGCCGTGCGCACGCCGCGCGCGAGGCCGTTGGGGATGTCGAGCGTGGTCGGCTTGCCGGCGCCCATGCACAGCGCGACGTGATCGAAGCCGAGAGCCCTGCGCGCGTCGCCGGTGCCGAACGCGTCGTCGAGCGTGACCGTGCCGCCGAAGCGCACGCCGCCGTACAGCGCGAACTCGCTCGCGCCGCTCGATCAGCAGCCGCACCAGCTTCAGGAAGTTCTTGTCCCAGCGCACCGTGATGCCGTACTCGGCGACGCCGCCGAAACCGGCCATGACCCGCTCGTCGAGCGCCTCGTACAGGCTCATCGCGTCGCGGATCGGCGCGAACGGCGCGCGCGTGCCGTCGGGGCGCACGCCGGAGAGATCCTCCGGCAGCGGCTCGATCTTCAGGCCGTCGATGCCGACCACCGTGTGGCCGTCGTTCATCAGGTGATGCGCGAGGCTGAATCCCGCCGGTCCCATGCCCACGACCAGCACGCGGTAGCCGCTGCGCGGCCGCGGCAGCGGCTGTGCGCAGGTTGAGCGGATTCCAGCGCGTGAGCAGGCTGTAGATCTCGAATCCCCACGGCAGCGCCAGCACGTCGCTGCAGCGTGCGCGTCTCGACCTGCGGGATGTCGACCGGATCCTGCTTCTGGTAGATGCACGACTTCATGCAGTCGTTGCAGATCCGGTGCCCGGTCGCCGCGACCATCGGATTGTCGATGCAGATCACCGCGAGCGCGCCGATCGCATCGCCCGCCGCCTTCAGCGTCTGGAACTCGGAAATCTTCTCTTCCAGCGGGCAGCCGGCGAGCGTCACGCCGAACACGCTCTTCTTGAACGTGACCTTGGCGGGCTCGGCGGCGCGACGGCTTTTCGCGCAGGCCGCGCGAGCACGAGTCCTTGCCCTGCGTGTGGCACCAGATGCAGTAGTTGGCCTGGTCGAGCGCGCCGACGAGGCTGGTGCCGGGGTCGGTGAGCTGCGAAGCCTTCGCGGCGGCGCAGGTGCGTCGTGATCGATGCGAAACGCCGTGGCACCCTGCAGCGAGAAGGTCTCGCGCGTGCGCGACCAGATGGTTGCGCGATCGATCTTGGCCGGCGCCTTGAACAGCACGCCGCGGCGCACGTGCTCGCGGCCGGCCTCGGAATGCAGCGCCCAGGCCGCGTAGCGCAGCGCGAGATCGATCTCGGGCCGCGTGCGCGGCCTCGTCCGCGCAGCCAGCGCGGCGACGTGCGTGGCGTACGTGAGCTCGTCGAAGCGTCCGCCGAAGAGGTGACGCAGCTCGCGCTCGAGCGCGGTGCCGTCGAACGCCTTGCGCCTCTTCCGGCGTAATCCGGTTCGCCGCGCGGCGCTGGACGAACTGGCGCTTCACGCCGAAGAGCGGCGTCTGCTCCTCGTGCCGGCGCGTCAGCGCGCGGAGCTCGTCTTCGATCCCGAAGAGCGCGCGATGAAGCGCTCGAGATGCGGCGCAAGCGTCGAGGATCAGCGCCGACTCGTCCTTCGCGGACAGCGCGTTCGGCCCGGCGCGCCCCGCGACGAGCCGATCGCGCAGCGCCGCATCCGCGGCGCCGAGATGCTCGAGGAAGGCGTGGTCCAGCGCGACGAGGCCGTCGCGCCGGTACAGATCGGCGAAGTCGAGCCCGAAGCCCAGCGCGAGCGCCGGTTCGTGCGCAACCCCCGGCCTTGCGGAGTGGGCATCCACGTTGGGTTCTGAAGGATCGGCTTCTACAGTGTCCGTCGGGCGATCCGCAGCCGCACGGCGCTCATGTCGTCGCCGCGGAGTTCCTTCAGCGCGTAGCCGACGAACTCGGCGACGACGTGCTTGCGCCAGTAGACGTCGAAATCGGCATTGTCCATCGGCTTCGCGCGCGAGGCGACCATGCGGCCGGCCTCGGCGATGACGTCATCGGTCAGCCGTTTGCCGGCGAGGAACTCGCCCGCCCTGGTGACAAACGGGTGCGACGAGACGGCGCCGAGCGCGATGCGCGCTTCCTCGATCGTACCGTCGCTCGCGAGCTTCGCCGCCGCGGCCACGCCCAGCACCGGGAAGTCGAACGCGCCGCGCCGGCGCAGCTTCCAGTAGGTGCTCCGCCACGCGCGAGCGATCCGGCAGCACGACCGCGGTCAGGATCTCGTCCGGCCTGCGCGTCAGGTAGTCGATGCCGTCGTTGCGGTAGAGGTCGGCGAGCGAGGAGTTCGCGCTCGCCGGCGGCCGGACACGAGGCGAACCTTGGCGCCGAGCGCGAGCAGCGCGGGCGCGCAGTCGGTCGACGAGACGGCCACGCAGCGCTTGCTCGCGGTAGCGACCCAGCAGATCTCGCCGTCCTTCTTCATGCAGAAGTCGATCGCCTTGCGCCACTCGTAGTTCTGGTCGTAATAGTTGCAGCGCGTGTCGAGGCAGAGGTTGCCGCCGAGCGTGCCCATGTTGCGCAGATGCACGGTCGCGACCTGCGAGGCGGCCTGCCACAGCCCGCGATATCGCTCGCGGACGGCAGCCGTGCGAACGACTTCGCGTCAGCGTGAGCCCGCCGCCCAGCGTGAGGCCGCGGCCGTTGGCGATCGTCTTCATGCCCGTCGACGCGGCGCAGCGAGACGAGCATCTGCCGGTGCCTGCTGGCGGCGCTTCATGTTCGGCAGCAGGTCGGTGCCGCCGGCGATCAGCATCGCGTCCGGGCCTTCGCCAGCGAGGATGCGCGCCGCCTCGGCGACCGAACGCGGCGCGCGGTAGCGGAACCACGGCAGGCGCATCATGATGTCGCGATCTCCTTGGGCCGCCCGCGCGCTTGCCGGGTTCAGCAATCGCGTTGCCGTCGCCGCCCTCCCATGGCGGCGGGACGATGAAGGGCTCCGGGTACGGCACGGCGGGAAAGTGATCGGGTCCGACCCGCGGAGTCTTTGCCCTGCGCCTTCAGCTCCAGCGCCTTGAGCACCTTGTCGGGCGTGATCGGCAGCTCGTCGATGCGCACGCCGACCGCGTCGTAGATCGCGTTGGCGACCGCCGGCATCACCGGCAGCAGCGGTCCCTGCCCGACCTCCTTGGCGCCGAACGGGCAGTTGGGGTCGGGATCCTCGACGAGCATCGTGTCGATCTCGGGCATGTCGAGCGCGGTGATGCTCTTGTACTCGAGCATCGACGGCATCTTGTGCACGAGCGCGTGCGAGAGCTTCGGCGGCAGGCGGCGGAACACCTGCTCCTCCATCAGCGCCTCGCCCAGCCCCATGTACACGCTGCCCTCGACCTGGCCGCGGGCGAGCACCGGATTCAGCGTGCGCCCGATGTCGTGCGCGATCCAGATCTTCGGCACGTGGATCCAGCCGGTCGTCTTGTCGACGTCGACCTCGACCACGCACGCGGTGTAGGAATACGCGGGCGAGGGGCCGACGCCGCCGCCCTTGTAGCGGCCGGGCGATCTGGGCGGCGTGTACGAGCCGACCGCGCCGAGCGTGCCGAATTTGGCTTCGGCGAACGCGACCGCTTCGCGAAACGTCACGCCCTTGGCCGGGTCGTCGGCGCGGAACGCACGACCCTGCGCGAGGACGATCTGCTCGGGCGCCGCCTGAAGCTCGTCGGCGACGGCGTCGGCGAGCATCGCGCGCACGCGCTCGGCCGCCTCGATCGCCGCGTTGCCCATCATCACGGTGACGCGGCTCGAGTACGAGCCGAGGTCGATCGGCGTGATTCCGGTGTCGCCGGTCACGCAGCGGATGTCGTAGGGATCGATGCCGAGGACCTCGGCGACGATCCCGGCGAGCACGTCGTCCGAGCCCTGGCCGATCTCGGTCGCGCCGCAGAAGACGGTCACCTGGCCGCTGCGGTCGAGCAGCAGCTGCACGCCCGAGTGCGGCAGCTTGTTCCAGTAGATCGGAAGACCGGCGCCGCACATGTACGCGCCGCAGGCGATTCCCACGCCGCGGCCCTCGGGAAGCTTGCGGAACTTCTCCTTCCAGCCGGAGCGAGCGACGACCTGCCGAATGCACTCGGCGAGACCGATCGTGCCGATGCGCAGCCAGTTCGCGGTCAGCGTGTTCGGCTTGGCGACCATCGTCAGGCGCAGCTCCGCCGGGATCGAGGCGCGAGTTTCTCGGCGATCTTGTCGAGCTGGATTTCCTGGCCGAAGCGCGGCTGCGGCGTGCCGTGGCCGCGCTTGGGTCCGCACGGCGGCTTGTTGGTGAACATGCGGCACGCCTCGAACCGGTAGCGCGGCAGCTCGTAGGTGACCGTCTGCAGCGCGCCGGTGTAGAACGTGCTCGCCGCGCCGTAGGAGCCGTAGCCGCCGCCGTCGAGCAGCGTCTGCAGGTGCATGCCGGTGATCTTGCCGTCGTTGGTCGACGCCGGTGCGGAACTTCATCAGCACCGGATGCCGGCCGCGATGCAGGTAGAACACCTCTTCGCGGTTGAGGCAGATCTTCACCGGCCGGCCGAGCATCAGCGCCGCCTTCAGCACCACCGCCTCGTGGTTGCAGATGTCGGTCTTGCCGCCGAAGCCGCCGCCGTTGGGGCAGGCGATGATGCGGATGTGCGCCTCGGGCATCGCGCAGCACGCGCGCCATCTGCCGGTGCACGTAGTGCGGCACCTGCGTCGACGACCAGAGCGTGAGCTTGCCCTCGCCGTCGACGGCCGCGACCGCCGCGTGCTGCTCGATCGGCAGGTGCGTGTTGCCCTCGAAGAAGAAGAGGTCCTCGAACACGTGGTCGGACTTGCGCGAGCGCGGCGTCGACGTCGCCGAACTCGTACGCCTGGTTGCGGTGGATGTTGCCGTGGTCGTTGTAGTCGTGGATGCGCGCCTCCGGATGCGCGAGCGCCTCCTCCGGCGACGCGATCGTCGGCAGGATCTCGTAGGTCACGTCGATCAGGTCGAGCGCCTCGCCGGCGGTCTGCTCGTCCTTCGCGACGACCGCGGCGACGGGGTCGCCGACGTAGCGCACGCGCTCGGGCGCCAGCGGGTATTCGTCCTGCGACACCGGCAGGATGCCGAACGTCACCGGGAAGTCCTTCCCGGTCAGCACGAGGTGCACGCCGGGATGCTGCGCGGCCCGCGTGACGTCGATCGCGACGATCCGCGCGTGCGGATGCGGCGAGCGCAGGAGCCTCGCGTGCAGCATGCGCGGCAGCACGATGTCGTCGGCGAAGCGCGTCTGCCCGGTGACCTTCGCGCGCCCGTCGACGCGGCGGCGCGGCTTGCCGATGACGTCGAAGCGCTCCTTGCTGCCGGCGCTCACGGGTGCACCCCCACGCTTGCGCTCATGATTTGGCTCCGGCGGCGGCGCTGCAGGCGTGCACTCGCGTCGGCGCAGCGCATCCGCCGCCGGCCTCCTCGATCGACTCGTAGATCTGCAGATAGCCGGTGCAGCGGCACAGGTTGCCGGAGATCGCCTCCTTGATGCGCTCGCGGGTCGGGCTCCGGCTCGCGCGTCGAGCAGCGCCTTCGCCGTCATCAGGATGCCCGGCGTGCAGTAGCCGCACTGCGCGCCGCCGAGATCGGCGAACGCCGCCTGCAGCGGGTGCAGCTCCGCGCCGCGGGCCAGGCCCTCGACCGTCTCGATCGAGCGGCCCTCGCACTCGACCGCGAGCACGAGGCACGACAGCACCGGCTCGCCGTCGAGCAGGACCGCGCAGGCGCCGCACTCGCCCAGCTCGCAGCCGTGCTTGGTGCCGGTGAGATCGAGGTCCTCGCGCAGCACCTCGAGCAGCGTCTTGTACGGCGCGAACGAGACCTCGACGTCCTCGCCGTTGACGCGCATCTCCACCGGGACGTTGCGCCCTGCGTCGATCTTCCGGACCTGGTCGCTGCTCACGTCGTCCTCCGTCGTTCGGGACGCTCCGGCGCGCCTGGCGGGCGAGCTCGCCCACCGCACGGGCACTGCCCGGGGCTCGCCGGCCGGGCGCCACCCCGAATGCTAACAAGGTAGCAGCCCAATTGTTTGATGTCAAACAAACTGGCGCGTCTTCGCCGAGAGGCTTCCCCAGGCCCGGCGGCGGCCGGGGGGCGGCCGCCCGCGTCATTCCGGAGCGGGCGGTTGTGTCACTGCCAGGAGCGTGGTGGCTCCGGTTAGGGGCGCGCCAGTGTGGATGAGTCTGAGCACGGGTGCGAAAGCGTTTCGATCACGGCCGCCTGATGCGCAACTTCCGGTCCGTGAGCACCACGAAACAGCGAGCGAAGGAATCGAGTCCTTCTGCCTGAACTACCGCTCATATGCGGCTGAAGAGTGCGTTGGCCCCGGGCTCACGTAGCCGTACCAACGGCAGGCCCGGGTGTGTTCCGGGCTTGAACTGCCGAACATCCGAGAAATCCAGATCCTGGGTGATCAGAAAACGCTCTTCGCGTGTTGCGGCGATCCACACGTCACCGTCAGGTCTTCCCTTCAGCCCTTCTGACGCGACGGTGTCGACGTCACGCCCTAAATTTGCCAGTTCGCCGGCAAGCCGGACGGGAATGTTCTCATCCAGCTTGACTTTCATGCATGCGAAGGCGCGGGAGGAACAGGCAAGTCTTCTTCCGCGGAGGCTGCCGCGAACGCAATGACCGCACGCACTGCTTCCTCATCCAGAGTCGGAAAGTCCTTCACAATCTCGGCGACGCTCGTACCCTCGACCAAGCTCGCCAGAACCGTTCGCACCGTAACACGGGTGCCCTTGACCACTGGTTCGCCCCCGCAAATTGCAGGGTCGCGGACGATGTACTGTCGGTGGTCAATGGTCATGGTGCGCTCCTTTCGAGGATTTCCCTCTTGAATCTTACGAGGATTGTACACGGCCGGAGCCATCCGCCAGCAGGGCTGCTCATGCCGCGCCCGCCCCGGTTCGTCGCAGGGGTGCAGATCATGGTCGCGCGAACCTCGGTCAGGGCTAGAATTCTGTCGTGTCGGCCGGAATTGACCACCTGCAGGAATTGTTAAATGGCGGCGGTTCAGTATGGGGAGACTGTGGCCGCGGGTTCGCGTCGGCGCCGCGATGTACGGAAGCGCTTGTGGACCGTGCTGCGGTGTGCTCCGCTGCTGGCAAGCGGCGGTCTTCTGCTCGGCGCAGCGCCACTCGTCGCCGCGCAGGAAGCTGCCGAGACACAAAAGCTGGATGCCGTGTACGTAACCGGCTCCAATATTCCGCGCACCGACATCGAAGTGGAAACCCGTACTACCGCTTCCTGCTCGATTTCAATTTTGATCAGGTTCCCGATGCGAAGATTCCCTTTGGCACGGCCGGAGACGTGCCACTGGTTGGCCGCATCGACCCCGGCGGCAAAACGAGCCTGATCATCTATCGGAATGGCTTGTGGAACATCGATGCGAAACGCGACGGCATCGTCGATGTTGTGGCAGCCTTCGGTGGGATGGCGGGCGATATTCCGCTGACGGCGAGCTTTTCGGGGCCGGGCGCCCTTGACGACCTGGTGATTTACCGCGCCGGTCTGTGGTTCGTCGACCGCGGTCTCGACGGCGTGGCCGACCTGATGTTCGGCTTCGGTGGCGCGCCTGGCGACGTGCCGTTGGCCGCCGACGTCAACGGCGACGGCATCGTCGACCTCGTGATCTACCGCAGCGGTCTGTGGTTCATCGACACGAATCGCAGCGGCGGCGCCGACATGATGCCCGGCTTCGGCGGCCTGTCGAAGGACGTTCCGCTGCTGTTCGACTGGGATGGCGACGGCAAGGCCGATCTGTGTATCTTCCGGGACGGCATCTGGCACGTGAGCACGAAGCGCGATGGTGTGGCGGACGTGATGTTCGGCTACGGTGCGCCCGGCGACTTTCCCCTCGTGGGCGAATTCCAGTGACCGGAAGCCGTGCCCGAACGTGCAGCGCGATCGGACGGAAGGGCTAGCGCAGCTCGGGGAAGATCCGCTGCAGCAGCGCAACGAGCGTCGCGCGCTCGCCGGCGTCGAGGTTGCGCGCGAGCCGCTTCTCATGCTCGGCCACCCGGCGCTTCAGTGTCTTGAGAAGCTTCACGCCGGCCCCGGTGAGACGCAGCGCGTTGGAGCGGCGGTCATGGGCGACTGCACGCCGTTCGAGCAGGCCCCGGCGCTCCAGATTGTCGACGACGGAAACGACGGTGGAGCGATCGAGATGGACGGCCCGCGCGAGCTCGCTCTGCTTGAACCCGGGATTGGACTCGGCCAGCACGAGGACGGCGAACAACCCGGGCGTGATGTCCAAGGCACCCATGGTCTCGGCGAAGTCGCGGAAGACGGCGATCTGCGCCTGCCGCAGGTGAAAGCCGATGAGGTTGGTCAGGATGCCGTGCTCGATGCGTCCATCGGCCTTGCGGCCGCCCTTGCGCTTGCGTGGCATGCGAATCCCTCGTCACGGCTGATGGCCGTCCGTCGCTGGCGGGCATCTTAGCGCAAGCGCGTTGCCGGACGACCGCACCGCCGGGTGCCGGGCCTCAGGCTCCGACATTTGCGATCGTCGCCGAACGGCAGCGGTGCTTGACCCGCGGACGAGCTCGCAACTATCCTCCCCGGTCCAACGCGCGAAACGGGAGCCCCAGCCATGACGTTCACGTATCAACGCCACTACCGCGGCAAGATCCAGGCCGTACTTCTCGACTGGGCGGGCACGACGATGGACTTCGGCTGCATGGCGCCGGCCGTCGTGTTCGTCGATGTGTTCATGCGTCGGGGCGTGCCGATCACGATGGAGGAGGCGCGTGCGCCGATGGGGGCGCACAAGCGCGTGCACATCGAGCGGATCACCCAGCTCGACTCGGTGGCGAAGCGCTGGCAGCAGAAGCACGGGAAGCCGCCCACCTCCGCCGACGTCGATGCGATGTTCGCGGACTTCGTGCCGCTGCAGATCAAATGCCTGTCCGAATATTCCGTGCTCATCCCCGGGACGCTCGCCATCGTCAAGGCGCTGCGCAAGCGCGGGTACAAGATCGGCTCGACGACCGGCTACCTGACGGACATGATGAAGATCAACCAGCGCGACGCGAAGAAGCAGGGCTACGCGCCGGACTCCACGGTGTGCGCGTCGGAAGTGCCGGCAGGGCGCCCGTATCCGTACATGTGCCTGCAGAACATGATGAACCTCGGCGTGTCGCCGGTCGAGGCGTGCGTGAAGGTCGACGACACGCGGCCCGGCCTCGAGGAGGGCTTGAATGCCGGCATGTGGGTGATCGGTCTCGCGATCAGCGGCAACGAGGTCGGCCTGCCGTTGAAGGAGTGGAAGAAATTGCCGGAACCGGAGCAACAGCGGCTGCGCCAAGGGGCCTACACGCGCATGTACCAAACCGGCGCGCATTACGTGGTCGACACGATCGCCGACATCCTGCCGTGCCTCGACGACATCGAGGCCCGGCTTGCGCGCGGCGAAAAGCCTTAGTGTCCGTTCCGTAAGTTCGCGCGATCGTTCGCGGCGCTCAATGTCCACTGAGCGGCCGCCATATCGTGTTGCTCCGGCTCGCCTTAGCCGGACCACTGTCTCGCCTCGCGCCTTGCCTGACGGCCGATTTCATCCGCTCCCTTATCTTCGGAGCCTACGGAACAGGACACCAGGTGTGGCAAACTGCCGCCACGACCGGGAACCGCGGTTGTGCATGCCATAACGAACAATGAAGCAATGAAGCCTCCTCCGCATATCGACCGCACGCTGACGCTCGTCGTCCTCGCGATCCTGATCATCGGTTGTTTCCTTGTGCTGCAGCCTTTCGTCACGGCGATCCTCTGGGCGGCGATCCTTTGCGCGACGCTGTGGCCGCTGTTCCTGCGCCTGCGCGACTGGCTCGGCGGCCGCTCCGGCCTGGCTGCGATGCTCGTGGTCCTGGTGATGGCGGTGACGGTGCTCGCACCATTCGTGATCGTCGGCATCACGATTGCCGACAACGCCGACCGCGTTGGCGACTGGGTGCAACAGTTCGTGAAGACGGGCCTCCCCGAGCCGCCGGGCTGGGTCGCCGGACTGCCGCTGATCGGCGAGTGGGCCGCGGAGAAGTGGGGCGGCTTCGCCCACGACACGGCGAAGCTCCTCGAAGCGGCGCGCACCTACTTCGAGCCGGCGCGAAAGGTGTTGCTGGCAAGCGGTACGATGCTGCTGGGCGGCATCCTCCAGCTCGCGTTGTCGATCTTCATCGCCTTCTTCTTACTGCGCGACGGCGACGCGATCGTCGATCGGCTGCACGCGGCGGTCGCCCGCATCGCCGGCGACCGGGGACGGCACCTGACGGGCGTGGCGGCCGTGACTGTGCGCGGGGTCGTGCTCGGCATACTTGGAACGGCGCTGGCGCAGGGCGTCCTGATGGCGATCGGCCTCGCGCTGGCGGGATTCAAGGCGGCGCCTCTGCTCGGTCTCGTGACTTTCTTCCTCTCGCCGGTCCCCATCGGCCCGCCGCTGGTGTGGATTCCGGCCGGTCTGTTGCTGCTGAACCAGGGAGAACTGGGGTGGGCAATCTTCATGTTCGTGTGGGGTACGCTGGTCGTCTCGTCGGTCGACAACGTCATCAAGCCGATGATCATCAGCCGCGGCAGCGCCCTGCCGTTCGTGCTCGTGCTGCTCGGCGTGCTTGGCGGCGCGATCGCGTTTGGCTTCGTCGGCGTATTCCTGGGACCGGTGCTGCTCGCCGTCGGCTATGCGCTGATCAAGGACTGGGCCAGCGGCGCGGCGTCCGCGCAAGAGACACCGGCCGAGACTGCGACCGGCACCGCCGGCGCGCCCGCCCCCACGAATACGACCGGCGCGGCGTAGCGGAGGCCGAGGCGGCGCGAGCGGCGAGGCGGCGCGAAGGCCGAGCACAAAAGCGAACGGCCGGCGAATCGCTCCGCCGGCCGTTGCTGTATGAAGATGGCGGCCGACCTAGATCGGCGAGCAGAACGCGACGCCGTTCTTGCCGGCGCCGTCCGGCACCCACGCACGGTTGATCATCGCCCGCTTGACCGAGAGATCGATCGTGTGGCGCTGGTTGAAGTCGCGCCGGTTGTTGCCGAAACGGTAGACGGGTACCGTCCCGGGCGCGCATTGGCCGTCGGCTGCGGCGGGCAACACCCAGAACGCGGCAGGATTGACGAGCGACCACGTGCCCAACCCCTTGGCGAGCACGAAGCTACACTCGCTCGCATTCGCGGTGAAGAAGAATGAATCGATCAGTTGCGCGGCGCTGCCATAGAACTTGCACATGGGCTGGGCGCCGAACGGCGCGAGCGCCGGGTCGGTCCACGCGAAGAAATAGAGACCGGTGCGCGTATTGGGCGACAGCGGGTTGGCGTCGATCGCCGCAGCCTCGAGGGGATCGGCGGTGATGTAATAGTGGTCGAGGTCGAAGCGATAGTATTCGACGACCGCCGCCGCACCCGGGGGCGCAACGAGATTGCCCGGCAACGTGCTCGCGAGCGCGAGCCCCGCGTCGAGCATCCCGGTACCGCACAGGTTGCCGAGGCTGCAGCTCGAGCCCGACGGGAAATCGCGGGCCGTGCCCTGCAGAATCGACAGCACCTGTCCAGGCGTCAGCGTCGGGTTGCGGGCAAGCATCAGCGAGACGGTGCCGGCCACGTGCGGTGCCGCGGCGCTGGTACCGATCTCGTAGGCATAGGCCTCGGCGCCAGCCGAGGTCGTGCCATCGTTGGACAACGACAGGATCCAGTCGGTGAAGTCGCCATCGCCACCGGGTGCGGCGAGGTCGATGCGGCGGCCGAAGTTCGAATAGAACGCGCGGTCGCCCGAGCGGTTGATGGCGGCCACCGTAATCACGCCGCTGCAGCCCGCAGGTGAGAAGTCCAGCGCGTCCTCGGTCTCGTTGCCCGCGGCCACGACGACGACGGAACCCTGCGCCAGCGCGTCGTCGATCGCCTCCTGGATCGAATTCGCGCAGGCGCCGAAGCCCCCGAGACTCATGTTGATCACCTTCGCCGGATACGGGTTCGGTGGCACGCCGGCAATCGGCACGCCCGACGCCCACAGCATCCCCTCGTAGACGTCTTCGTCGGTGCCGCCGCATTCGCCCAGCGTGCGCACGGGAACAATCTGCGCGAACAGATCCATTCCGGCGGTGCCAATCTCGTTGTTCGCATCGGCGGCGATGATCCCGGTGACGAAGGTACCGTGCCACGAGCTGGGTCGGGCGGCAAAGCCGCCGCACGCGCCGTCGACCATCCAGTCGCCCTCGTCGCGCGGATCGGAATCGCGGGCGTCGTCGTCGCGCGCGCGCCCGGAGTCGCTGATGAAGTCGTAGCCAGGGAGAATCCGGCTCGCGAGATCGGCGTGCATCAGGATGCCGGTGTCGATCACCGCGACCGTGGTGCCGACGGGTGCCTGCCCCAACTGCAGGTCCCAAGCCGGGGATACGTTGACGCCCGCGACCGGATCCCAGAGCGCCCATTGCTTCGGGTACAGCGCATCGTCGGGGACGAACTGCGGGTACTTGCGCAGCACCGGGTCGGCATACTGGACTGCGGCGTCTGCCTGAAGCTGGAGGGCGAGTTCGGTCAGCCGTTCGGCGGTCTGCGCTTGTGCGAGCCGCAGCACCCACACGTTGCCGATCTTGCGCTCGGCCGCAAGAGGAACGCCCGTCTGCGCGGTGAAGCGCGGCAGCAGGTCCGCCCAGTCGGCGACAACACCGTCCGCGAGCCGCACCATCAACTTGTTTCCCCGCCCGCTTGCCGGGCCCGGTGCCGGATTGATGCCTCCGCCGACCGCCGAGCGCTTGCGCATCGTCTTGGCGGTCGCGCGCGGCACGGCCACCTCGGCCCAAAGCACCGACCGGTCGCGGCGCAGGGCGCGCAGCGCGGATTTCAGATCGGCAGCGTCACGGGGCTCGGCGAGCGCCAGTTCGAGACCACCGGTCCGGGTCGTGCGGGTCAGTGTCAGCGCCATGCCGGCGAGCCGCTCGAGGCGTACCTGCTGCGCCGGCGGCAATGTGCCCGGGGCGGCGACATCGGGATGCAGCCGGACCCGGAGTGCGTAAACAGTCTCGGCCAGTCCAACATTCGGAATGGTGGCCAGCAGCAGCGCGACCAGTGCGGCGCCGAACCCGGCGCTGGCGGTGCGGATCGTTGAGGTAGTGCCGGACCGGCGGTGCATGCGGGACTCCACTCCAAACGGCGGTAGAACGGGCTCCTAGCGCGAGCAAGTTCGATGCCAATAGCATGAATTCACACTATTGGGCAGGCCTGGGGTCCGCCATGGTAGCGGAATGGCGCCAACGTGCAACTTTGGTCCGACCGGAGCGCTGGCGGCCTCGGCGCGGGCAGCGCCCGAGAATCCCGTCCGACGTGTCAGGGCGCAGGTACCACGGGGGCGGGCCGGCGTTCGCGCACGAGCTCGGACCGGAACGGGGCGAGCGCGGTCACCATCTGGGCAAAAACCTTCGGATTGGCCGCGATGACCTGGCCGCCGTGGAGATAATCCCCTTCGCCGGACAGATCGCCGATGAGTCCTCCCGCTTCCTGCACGAGCAGGCTGCCGGCGGCCACGTCCCATGGGTTGAGCCCGACTTCCCAGAAGCCGTCGTAGAACCCGGCGGCGACGTAGGCGAGGTCCAGCGCGGCTGCGCCTGGGCGGCGCAGGCCGGCAGTCTGCTCGATCATCGTCTTCATCATCCGCAGGTAGGTGTCGAGATAGCTGCCGTCGCGGAACGGGAAGCCGGTGCCGATCAGGCACTCGCGCATATGGTGCCGGCGCGAAACGCGCATCCGGCGGTCGTTGAGGTACGCGCCGCGCCCGCGCGTCGCGGTGAACAGGTCGTTGCGGCAGGGGTCGTAGATCACCCCCTGCGTCACCTGCCCCTTGTGCGCGAGCGCGATCGACACGCAATACTGCGGGAAACCGTGCAGGAAATTCGTCGTGCCGTCGAGCGGATCGATGATCCAGACATTCTCGGCGTCGGCGTTGGCGCCTTTGGCCGTGCCTTCCTCTGCTAGAATCGCGTGGTCCGGATACGCCGCGAGCAGCGTCTCGACGATCTGCCGTTCGGCCTCGCGGTCGACCTCGCTGACGAAATCCTTCGGCCCCTTCGACGTGACGGTGAGGAGGTCGAGCTCGCGGGCTCCGCGGTTGATCACGTTACCGGCGCGGCGCGCGGCTTTCACCGCGATGGTGAGCGTGGGATGCATGTCGGATTGTGCCGTTTCCCGCCGACATGGCAGCCATCGGGCAGGGCGAGGAAGAACGAAAGCATCATTGTAACCGCCCCGTTCGCGCCGCCGCGCGTCGCTTCCCGCCCGATGACCTCCGATCGCCTGCGCCGCGTGCGCGTCGTCCTCGTCGCACCCAGCCACCCGGGCAACATCGGCGCCGCGGCGCGCGCGATGCTGACGATGGGAATCGGCCGTCTCGTGCTGGTCGCGCCGCGCCGCTTTCCCGATCCGCAAGCCGTCGCACTCGCGTCAAGCGCGACAGCGATTCTCGACGGCGCGCGAGTGGTCGCGACGCTCCCGGAGGCACTTGCCGGTTGCGTGCTGGCCGTGGGACTTTCGGCGCGGCCGCGCGAGTTCGCCGGCCGGGTGCTGCCGGTGCGCGCTGCGGCCGTCGAGGCGATCGGCCACGCTGCGCACGGTGATGTCGCGCTGGTGTTCGGCACCGAGATGTCTGGCTTGTCGAACGACGAGCTCGCGTGCTGCGGCGCGGTCGCGACGATCCCCGCGAATCCGGACTACGCGTCGCTCAATCTCGCGGCAGCCGTGCAGGTCGTCGCCTACGAATTGCGCGTCGCGGCGGCCGGCGGCGACGTGTGGCGCGCACCGCGTTTCGAACCCGCCACTGCCGACGAGGTCGAGGCCTTGTACGCCCACGGCGAGAAGACATTGGTCGCGATGCGCATCCTCGATCCGCGGATGCCCAAACGCCTGCTGCCGCGGCTGCGGCGACTTTTCGCGCGCGCGGGTCTCGAAAAGGAGGAAGTCAACATCCTGCGCGGAATTCTCGCCCGGATCGATCAGTTCATGAAGCGGTGAAGCACGATGCAGCGGAGCGCGCGCGCTCGGTTATCATCGCCGGCGTCTATCGCCCCGGGCCGCGCGACGACGCGGCAGAGATCTCGACCGCCGTCATGCCCGATCCGTCGCCGCCGTCTGCCCCGGCCCAGCCGACGTGCCGCAACTGCGGTGCGCTGTCGCCCGGCGCGTATTGTCCCGCCTGCGGGCAGGAGACGCGGCTGCGGTTGCAGACGCTGCGCGAGTTCATGCGCGAGGCGGCGGGCCGGTACGTGGCGTTCGACGGGAAGTGGTGGAAATCCCTGGCCGCGCTGATGGTCCGGCCCGGTTTTCTGACGCGCGAGTATTTCGCGGGACGGCGGCGGCGCTACGTCCGCCCCGCGCGCCTCTTCCTGATCGCGAGCCTGTTGCTGTTTGCCGTGTTGCGCATCGCGACCGACCTTTCGGACGTCGAGTTGATCGACGTCGCGCCGAGCGGCAATTCGAAGGCGACCGAGGAGCCAAAAGGGACCCCGGTCGCGCGCGACGGACCCGCATCGAGCCGCGAATCGGGGGCGACCGAGGAGCGGAAGGGACCGACGGTTGCGGCCGTGGTCGACGATACTTTCAACGTCAGTATCGGCGAGTTCGAGGAAAAACTGCCGGTGCTCAAGAACCGCATCGAGCGCTTCAACCGGATGTCATCCGCCGACAAGTCCGCGCAGCTCGTGAACGGCATGCTCCGTTACGGGCCCTACGCGGCGTTCGCATTGCTTCCGGCGTACGCGCTATTGTTGAAGCTGCTCTATCTCGGCCGCCGGCGCCGCTATCCCGCGCGCCCGCGCCTGTACGGCGAGCACCTCGTGTTCGCCGCGCACAACCATGCGTTCCTGTTCTTCGTTGCGGTGGCCGCCATCGTCATCCCGGTCGGACCGTTGCGCACGCTGCTCCTCATCTGGGCGGCAGCGTACATGCTGTGGTCGCTGCGCGCAGTCTACGGCGGCTCGTGGACCGGCATCGCCGTGCGATCGCTCGCGATGCTGGTCGCCTATCTCGTGCTGTTCGCGCTGGTGACGCTGGGGCTGCTCGTCGTGGCGATCCTGTTGCGCTGAGCCATTTCGCTGCCGCGCCTCGCGCGTTCCCTAAGTAAGGACCCCGACCAAATAGAGCGACAGCGCGGGGAACAACAGTAACAGCGTAACGCGGATGACGTCGGCGACGAGGAATGGCAGAACGCCGCGATAGGTCTCCGCCATCGGCACGTCTCGCGCCATGCCGTTGACAACGTACACGTTGAGCCCCACGGGCGGGGCGACCAGGCCGATCTGCACGACGCCCAGCACGAGGATGCCGAACCAGAGAGCCTTGTCGGTTGGGTTGAGGCCGAAGAGGTTGAGTGCCATCACCGCCGGAAACAGCACCGGGATCGTCAGCAAGATCATCGACAGTTCGTCCATGACTGCGCCCAGCCCGATGTACATGAGCAGGATGGCGCCGACGATCCACAACGGTGCGATGCCCACACCGGCCACCGTGGTGGCCAGTTGCGCCGGCATCTGCGATAGCGCCAGCGCTGAATTGAGCATGTCAGCGCCCAGGAACAACATGAAGATCATGCCGGCGGTCTGCGCCGCGCCGACAAACGACGCCCGGACCCCCGCCGCGGTGAGCTCGCGCTTGACGATACCGAGCACGAACGTGAGCGTCGCGCCAATCGCCGCGCCTTCCGTCGGTGTAAAAATGCCGCCGTAGATCCCGCCGAACACCGTGATGAAGATCGCAGCCACCGGCCACACGTCCCTCACGGTCTCGCCGATCTCGCGCGTCGAATGCCGCGGCTGCGCCGGCCCTTCCTTGGGGTGTCGGCGCACGTAGATCGCAATCGTGATGACGTAGAAGCACAGCGCGATCAGCGCCGGCAGCAACGACGCTGCGAACAGCTTGGCGATGTTCTGCTCGGTCATGATGGCGTAGATGATGAGGATGACCGACGGCGGAACCTGGATCCCCATCGTGCCGCCGACGGCAAGTGTCGCGGTGGCCAAGCGATCGGAATAGTGCCAGCGTCGCATTTCCGGAAGCGCAACGTGGGTGACGGTCGCCGCGGTGGCGACGGACGAGCCGCAAATCGCCCCAAAAGCGGCGCAGGCGAGCACGGCGGCCATCGCGAGCCCGCCGCGAAAGTGTCCGACCAGCGCGCTCGCGAGCCGGAACAGCGAACGACTCAAGCCGCCGTGGGTTGCGAACTGGCCGGTCAGCAGGAACAACGGAATCACCGACAGCTCGTACACCGAGAACCGGGCATACGCGGCGCCCTTGAGATGGCTCAGTAGCGCGTTGTCGCCGGCCAGCAGCAGGTAACCCGCGGCGCCGGGGACGAACATCGCCATGGCGATCGGCACGCGGACCGCCATCAGCGCGATCATCGCCCCGAACATCGTCAGTCCGGTGGCGAGGCCAGTCATCTAAGGCTCTCTGCCCACTTCTCGACCGCACAATAAAAACCGACGACCGCGCCCAACGCGAGTCCCGGCATCATCGCCGCGTACGTATACCAGGTAGGAATGCCGAGAATGGTCGATGTCTGGCCCGAGCTGTACATGTGGACGAGTCCGACCCCCGCGCGCCACGCGACGAGCGTCATGACCACGGCTACTACCAGCGCGCCGAGCGCGTCGAGCCGCGTCTGCGTACGCTTTGAAGCGCGCGTCGTGAAGAAGTCGACGATGATGTTCGCGTAGCGGATCTGCGCGATCGGCAGGCAGCACGCGACGAAGATCGCGCAGCCCTGCTGGACCAGCTCATAGTCGCCCTGGATCGGCAGGCTGAACAGCGCGCGGCTCACGATGCTGACGGCGGACATCAGCGCGATGGACACGAGCACCAGCCCCGCTACCAGTGCGAGTGCGATGCTGGCGTTGTCGAGCGCGCTGCCGACCCGGCCGCGGTTTGGCAAGTACCGCGGCCGCGCAGGTTCTGCTTGATCGATCACGGGACAGCGCGGGGTGCCCGGCGCAACACGATCCCGCGCGCTACGACTACTTCGCGCTTTCGTACTTCTTGATCAGGTCCTGCGCCGCAGCGAGCAGCGCCTTGCCGTCGCTACCCTTGGCCGAAACGTCCTTGATCCACTCGTCGGGCAGGTTGGCCGTGGCCTTCTGCCAGTTCTCGAGCTCCGAGGCGGGAATCACGTAGAACGTATTGCCGCGATCGACGGCGAACTTGCGCGCCGGCGGCGCCGACGCATCCCAGCCCTTGCCGAATGCGCGCGACAGCGGGGCGCCCGAGTTGTCGTCGATGACCTTCTTCAGGTCGGGCGGCAGGCTGTCGTACTTCGCCTGGTTCATCGCGAGGACGAACACGGCCGTGTACAGCGCACGCGATTTCGGATCGGTTTCACTTTCGTACTTGGTCAGCTCGTGCGCCTTGATCGACGGAATCACTTCCCATGGCAGCAGGTAGCCGTCGACGACACCCTTCGACAAAGCGTCGGCGAGCGCAGGCAGGGGCATCGCGACAGGCGTCGCTCCGAGCGCGCCGAGCATCTTGTTGGTCTGCCGCGTCGGCGCGCGCATCTTCAGCCCCTTGAAGTCGGCCATCGTCTTGACCTGCTTGCTGGTCGTATGCACGTAGCCGTTGTCGTGCACGTTGACGGCAAGGGCCTTGATGCCGGGGAACTCCTTGTGGGCGTATTGCGTGTAGTAGTCCCACGCTGCCTGGCTCGTTGCCTCGGCGGACGACGACATGAACGGCAGCTCGAATACCTCCATCATGGGGAAGCGGCCGGCGGTGTAACCGGGCAATGTGAAGACGATGTCGGCGACGCCATCCTTGACTTGGTCGATCAGCTGCGGCGGCGTGCCGCCCAGCTGCATCGCAGGGTAGATCTGGCACTTCAATCGGTTACTCGAATCCTTGGCGATCTTGTCGCACCACGGCACGAGCAACGTCGATGGCGGCATCGCGCCGGGCGGCCAGAAGTGGTGAACCTTCAGCGTGATTTCCTGCGCCACCGCGGGCAAGGAAACGAAGGCGGCGAACGCCAACAAGGCGGGCTTCACGATGCGGGACATGATTCCTCCGGGGGGCGGGCCGACAGCCATGGCAGCGGCGCGATTATGGGATAAACGGGACGATATTAGCCATGCGACCCCGGCCGAAGCAATCCGGATTGCGCTTGATCAACGATTTCCGCGCCCCAATAGTTGAGCATGAAAGTCGGAAATGCGAAAATTGGCGCCATGTTCGCCCGTCTGCGTGAAGACATCGCCGTCGTCTTCGACCGGGATCCCGCGGCGAGGACCCGGTGGGAAGTCCTGACCTGCTACCCGGGATTGCACGCGCTCGTGTGGCATCGGGCGGTTTCAAGCCGGCTCTGGCGCCGAGGATGGCGCTGGCTTGCCCGGTGGCTTTCGCACTGGGGCCGGTTGTTCACCGGCATCGAGATTCACCCGGGGGCCACCATCGGCCGCCGCGTCTTCATCGACCATGGCATGGGGGTGGTAATCGGGGAAACCGCCGAGATCGGCGATGACTGCACGCTGTACCACGGGGTCACGCTCGGGGGCGTCAAATGGGAGCGCACCAAACGCCACCCGACGCTTGGCAGGGGTGTGGTCATCGGCGCCGGCGCCAAGGTACTGGGACCTATTTTAGTGGGAGATGGGGCCAAGATCGGGTCCAATGCCGTCGTAGTGCGCGACGTTCCAGCAGGTGCGACCGCGGTCGGGATTCCTGCCCGGATCCTGTTGGACGAAGACGCCCAACGGCGCGAAAGCCAGGCCACGCGCATGGGCTTTTCGGCCTACGCCATCAGCGCCGACATGAACGATCCCATGGTTCAGGCGATCCACCGGCTGATTGACCATGCTGCCGAAAGCGATGCCCGGCTCGAGCGGCTGATCGCTCACCTGCAGCACGAGGGGGTCGAGTGCGGCGACGCGCGGGCGACCGCCGAGGGGTTCGACCCGAAGCGGCTGAATCAAATGATCGAGTGAACTAGTCAGGCTTTTAGTTGACTAAAGTACTCGGGAATATTACAATCTGCATGAGTGCCGGATCCACTTGGCATCGCCGATACCGGGTGGCGCGTGAACCGGAACTCCAACCGATACAGGTGACCTATATGCGCCTCACCACCAAAGGACGTTTCGCCGTCACCGCCATGATCGACGTGGCATTGCACGGCACGAAGGGTCCCGTCACGCTCGCCGGCGTGTCGGAACGGCAGAAGATTTCGTTGTCCTATCTCGAGCAGCTGTTCGGCAAGCTGCGCCGCGCCGGGCTGGTCGAGAGCGTGCGCGGTCCGGGCGGGGGGTATCACTTGGCACGCCCCGCTGATGCCGTGTCGGTGGCGGACGTGATCGTCGCCGTCGACGAGCCGATCGATGCGACGCGATGCGGCGGCCGCGAGAGTTGCCAGGACGACGGCCAGCGCTGCATGACCCATGAGTTGTGGGCAAATCTCAACGCCCACATCTTCGTGTTCCTGCGCTCGGTCTCGCTGGCGCAGCTCGTCGCCCAGCAGGACAAATCGGACGTTGCCGTCGTGCACGACCATCGGCAAGCCCCGGGGTCAGCCGCTCCCCGCACGCCGGAAACAGCGACGATCGTCTGACGCCGCTGCGAACCTGCCGACGGAAACCTTGAAATGAAGCTGCCGATCTACCTCGATTACTCGGCGACGACGCCCGTCGATCCGCGCGTCGCCCAGAAGATGATTCCGTACCTGACCGGTCAATTCGGCAACCCGGCGTCGCGCTCGCACGCTTTCGGCTGGGAAGCGGAGAAGGCAGTGGAGGAGGCGCGCGAGCACGTGGCGGCGCTCGTCAACTGTGATCCGAAGGAGCTCGTCTGGACGTCCGGCGCGACCGAGTCGATCAATCTCGCGTTGAAGGGCGCCGCCCACTTCTATCGGGACAAGGGCAAGCATCTCGTCACCGTCATGACGGAGCACAAGGCGACGCTCGACACGATGCGCGAGTTGGAGCGCGAGGGCTTCGAGGTCACCTACCTCGACGTTCTGCCGAACGGGCTTGTTGATCTGGCGCAATTCGAGGCCGCGCTGCGGCCGGATACGATTGTCGTCTCGGTGATGGCGGTCAACAACGAGATCGGCGTGATCCAGGACATCGCGGCGATCGGCGAAGTTTGCCGCAAGCGCGGAATCATCTTCCACGTCGACGCGGCGCAGGCGACCGGCAAGATGCCGCTCGACCTCGCGACGCTGAAGGTGGATCTGATGTCGTTCTCGGCGCACAAGACCTACGGGCCGAAGGGCGTGGGCGCGCTGTTCGTGCGGAGGAAGCCACGCGTGCGCATCGAGGCCCAGATGCACGGCGGGGGCCACGAGCGCGGGATGCGCTCGGGCACGTTGCCGACGCACCAGATCGTGGGAATGGGCGAGGCGTTTCGGCTGGCGAAGCACGAAATGGCGACCGAAGGCGAACGGATCCGGATGCTGCGCGACAAGCTGTGGCAAGGGCTTTCGGAGATCGAGGAGGTCTACCTCAACGGCGACATGGAGCGGCGCGTTCCGCACAACCTCAACGTCAGCTTCAACTTCGTCGAGGGCGAGAGCCTGATCATGGGAATCAAGGATGTCGCGGTGTCGTCGGGATCGGCGTGCACGTCGGCCTCGCTGGAGCCGTCGTACGTGCTGCGCGCGCTGGGGCGCAGCGACGAGCTCGCGCACAGCTCGATCCGGTTCACCATCGGTCGGTTCACGACGGAGGAGGAAATCGATTACACGATCGAGCTCATCAAGGGCAAGATCGCCAAGCTGCGGGAACTGTCACCGCTGTGGGAAATGTACAAAGAGGGCGTGGACCTCAATACCGTCGTGTGGGCGGCGCACTAAACGCGAAGCACCGAGGAGAAGGAAATGGCATACAGCAACAAGGTACTCGATCACTACGAGAATCCGCGCAACGTCGGCTCGTTCGCGAAGGACGCCGAGGGCGTGGGTACGGGCATGGTCGGCGCGCCCGCATGCGGCGACGTGATGAAGCTGCAGATCCGCGTCGGCGCGGACGGTCGGATCGAGGACGCGAAGTTCAAGACCTACGGCTGCGGCTCGGCGATCGCGTCGTCGTCGCTCGTCACCGAATGGGTGAAGGGCAAGACGCTCGACGAAGCGATGTCGATCCGCAACACGCAGATCGCCGAGGAACTGGCGCTGCCGCCGGTGAAGATCCACTGCTCGATCCTCGCCGAGGATGCGATCAAGGCAGCGGTCGCGGACTATCGGACCAAGCACGTGAGCGGCGAGGCCGGCGGCGCGCAAGCCGACGCCTGTGCGCCGGTGCCGCAGCAGCGCGCGGCGGACTGAACAGGTCGTCGAGACAAGGGACGCAGCGGCGCATCATGACGATCACGTTGACCGAGACCGCGGCGCAGCATGTCGCGAAGAACCTCACCCGGCGCGGTAAGGGCGTCGGCCTGCGGCTCGGCGTACGCACGTCGGGCTGCTCGGGGCTCGCCTACAAGCTTGAATACGCCGACGAAATCCGCCCGGAGGACCTGCGATTCGAGAGCCACGGCGTCACGGTCGTCGTCGACCCCAAGAGCCTGCCCTACATCGACGGGATGGAGCTCGATTTCGCGCGTGAGGGCCTGAACGAGGGATTCAAGTTCAACAACCCGAACGTCAAGGACGCGTGCGGGTGCGGAGAAAGCTTCAACGTCTGAAGCGTTGCCCCTACTTCTCTCCTGTTCCGTCCTGCGCGAGGGTGGGCGAGAAACGCGGGGTCGATCCCGCCCATCATTACCACCCTCTCCGGCAAGAAGAGGGGGACCTCCGATGATCGATTTTTCGCGCAACCACTTCGAGCTGTTCGGACTGCCGGCGCGCTACCGCTTCGACGCCGCGGCGCTCGATCACGCCTACCGCACGCTGCAGAGCGAAGTTCACCCGGACCGCCACGTCGGAGCCGGCGAGGCCGAGCAACGGCGGGCGCTCCAGTCCTCGGCACGCGTGAACGAAGCGTATCGCGCGCTCAAGGACCCGGTCGCCAGAGCGCAATACCTGCTGTCGCTGCACGGCGTCGATGCCTTCGCCGAGAGCGAGACCGCGCTGCCGGTCGACTTCCTCGAACGCCAACTCGAGCGTCGCGAAGCGGCGGCGCTGGCGCTGGCCGCGCGCGACGCGCATGGACTTGCCGCGCTGCTCGCCGAGGTGCGCGCGGACGCGGCCGCGGTCGAACAGCGCATCGCCGCGATGCTCGATGCCGAAGGCGCGTGGGACGCGGCGCGGGCGCCCGTGCGCAGATTCCGGTTCCTGGCGAAGCTCGCCGCGGATATCGCCGACATGCACGCGGACGTTCTCGACTGATGGCGTTGCTGCAGATCGCCGAGCCCGACGCGTCGCCTGCGCCGCACGCGCGCAGGCTCGCCGTCGGCATCGACCTCGGCACCACCAATTCGCTGGTCGCGACGGTGCGCAACAGCATTCCCGTCGTGCTGCCGGATGAGAACGGGCATCCGCTGCTGCCCTCGATCGTCCGCTACGGTGATGATCGTGTCGACGTCGGGCCGGCGGCGCAGGCGATGCAGGCGCGCGACCCGCAGAACACGATCGTGTCGGTGAAGCGGCTGATGGGTCGCGGCCTGACCGACCTCACCGACGCGCGCCGTTTTCCGTACCGTTTTGTCGACGAGCCGGGCATGGTCAAGCTCGTGACGCGCGCCGGAGTGAAGAGCCCGGTTGAAGTGTCGGCCGAGATCCTGCGCGCGCTGAAAGTCCGCGCCGAGACGAGCCTCGGCGGAGCACTCGCGGGCGCGGTCGTCACGGTGCCGGCGTATTTCGACGACGCGCAGCGGCAGGCGACGCAAGGACGCGGCGAAACTCGCCGGACTCAACGTGCTGCGCCTGCTGAACGAGCCCACCGCGGCGGCGATCGCCTATGGTCTCGACAATGCGTCCGAAGGCACCTACGCGGTCTACGACCTCGGCGGCGGCACGTTCGACATTTCGATCCTGCGCCTGTCGAAGGGCGTGTTCGAGGTGCTCGCGACCAACGGCGATTCCGCGCTGGGCGGCGACGACTTCGACCACCGCGTCTATTGCTGGGCGATCGAGGCGGCCGCGCCTGCCGCCGCTCGTCGCCGGAGGACACGCGGCTGCTGATGGTCAAGGCGCGCGAGGCGAAGGAGAACCTGACGCTTCATGGCTCGGCACCGATCGTGGCCACGCTGTCGGAAGCGGCGACGAGGTCGATCTCGCGCTCGACGGCCGAGACGTTCACCGCGATCACCGGCGAACCTCGTCGCGAAGACGCTCGCACCGGTGAAGCGCGCGTTGCGCGATGCCGGGCTCGCGCCCGCCGACGTCAAGGGCGTGGTCATGGTCGGTGGCGCGACGCGGATGCCGCAGATCCAGAAGGCGGTCGCCGAGTTCTTCGGCCAGCCGCCGCTCACCAACCTCGATCCCGACCAGGTCGTGGCGCTCGGTGCGGCGATCCAGGCCGACGTGCTCGTCGGCAATCGCGCGGCCGGCGGCGCCGGCGACGACTGGCTGCTGCTCGACGTCATCCCGCTGTCGCTCGGCCTCGAGACGATGGGCGGCCTGACCGAGAAGATCGTCCCGCGCAATTCGACGATTCCCGTGACGCGCGCGCAGGAATTCACGACGTTCAAGGACGGCCAGACGGCGATCGCGATCCACGTCGTGCAGGGCGAGCGCGAGAAGGTCGCCGACTGCCGCTCGCTCGCGCGCTTCGAGCTGCGCGGCATTCCGCCGATGGCGGCCGGTGCGGCGCGCATCCGCGTCACGTTCCAGGTCGACGCCGACGGGCTGCTGTCGGTGTCGGCGCGCGAGACGACGTCCGGCGTCGAGGCGGCGATCGTCGTCAAGCCGTCGTACGGCCTCTGCCGACGGCGAGATCGCGCGGATGCTGCAGGAGTCGTTCGCGCATGCCGCCGACGACATGGCGGCGCGCGCGCTCGCCGAAGCGCAGGTCGAGGCCGACCAGATCGTGGCGGCGACGCGCAATGCGCTGGCGGCGGACGGCGATCTGCTCGTCGCCCGACGGAGCGCGCCGCGATCGACGCGGCGCTCGCCGGAGTCGCGCGCTGCCGCGACGGCGCCGACCATCGCGCGATCGTCGCGCGCGACCGCGGCGCTCAATCGGGCGACCGACGAGTTCGCCGCGCGGCGCATGGACCGCAGCGTCGCGCGCGCGCTCAAGGGCCGCGCGATCGATGCGCTGACCTGACGCGACATCGCCGCGATGCCGCCAGATCGTCGTCCTGCCGCATCCCGAGATCTGCCCCGACGGCGCGACCTTCGAGGCCGAGAAGGGCGTGTCGATCTGCGACAACCTGCTCGAACCACGGCATCGAGATCGAGCACGCGTGCGAGAAGTCCTGCGCGTGCACGACGTGCCACGTGATCGTGCGCGAGGGCTGCAACTCGCTGTCGCCGTCCACCGAGGACGAGGACGACCTGCTCGACCGCGCGTGGGGCCTGACGCCGCAGTCGCGCCTGTCGTGCCAGGCGATCGTCGACGACGACGACGCTCACGATCGAGATCCCGCGCTACACGATCAACTACGCGAAGGAAAAGCGCTGATCTCCCGGAGCCCGCCGATGAAATGGACCGACACCCGCGAGATCGCGATCGCGCTCGCCGACGCGCATCCCGACGTCGATCCGAAGAGCGTGCTCTTCACCGATCTGCGCCGCTGGGTGCTGGCACTGCCGGGCTTTGCCGACGACCCGAAGCACAGCGGCGAGAAGATCCTCGAGGCGATCCAGATGGCGTGGATGGACGAGGGCGATTTCGACGACGACGACTCATGTGGCGCTGATCGCGGTCGCCGCCGCCTCGTCGGCCGCTCGCCGCGCTTCGCGCTGCCTCGCAGACGGACTCAGCGCTCGAACAGCGCGATCGATTCGACGTGCGCGGTGTGCGGAAACATGTTGATGACGCCGGCAGCGGCAGAGCGCGTAGCCATGATCGTGGACCAGCACCGCCGCGTCGCGCGCGAGCGTGGCCGGGCGCACGAGACGTAGACGATGCGCCGCGGCGCGCCGTCGCCGGGCAGCGCCTTGACTAGCGCGATCGCGCCCTCGCGCGGTGGATCGAGCAGGACCTTGTCGAGCGGCCCCAGCGCCTCGAGGCTTTCGGGGGTCGCCGCGAACAGGTTCGCGACCCGAAACGTCGCGCGGGCGGCAAGGCCGTTCAGTCGCCGCGATCGTCCTCTGCGCCGGCGCACGAGCGCCGCGCTGCCTTCGATGCCGATGACCGTTGCGCCGCGCCGCGCGATCGGCAGCGTGAAATTGCCGAGGCCGCAGAAGAAATCGGCGACCCGTTCGCCGGCGCGCGGGTCGAGCAGCGCGAGCGCGCGGCGCACGAGCACGCGGTTGATGGCTGGATTGACCTGCGTGAATTCGGTCGGTGCATACGGGAACACGAGATCGAACTCCGGCAGCGTGTAGGCGAGCCGAGGCTCCGCTGCATGGAACGGCACCGCGGTGTCGGGGCCGCCCGGCTGCAGAAAGAACTGAACGCCATGCCGATCGGCGAACGCGACGAGGGCCGCCTCGTCCGCCGGCGCGAGCGGCGCGAGGATGCGCAACACCAGCACGCATGCCGGCGCGCGATTGCCGGCCCCCGGATCGCCGTCGCCCATCGCCAGCTCGATCTGCGGCAGCCGGTCGCGGATCGTCAGCGAGCCAACCAGCGTGCGCAGCGCCGGCAGCAGCAGCGGACACCTTGGGCGGCAGGATTGCGCACGACATCATGTCGGCGACATAGCTCGACTTCTTCTCGTGGAAACCGACCAGCACGCCGCCCTTCTTGGCGACGTAGCGCACCGACAGCCGCGCACGATGGCGGTAGCCCCAGGCGGGGCCGTAGATCGCGGGCAGGAGCTGCGCCGGGCGCACGCGTCCGAGGTGCCACAGCGCATCCTCGAGCGTGCGCTGCTTGGTCGCAACCTGTGCACCGGCGTCCTGGTGCTGCAGCGAGCAGCCGCCGCAGACGCCGAAATGCGGGCAGCGCGGATCGACGCGCGCCGCGCTGGCAGCGAGGATGCGCTCCGCGCGCGCGATCTCGTACGTCGGTTTGCGCTTCAACGTGGCGATCGCCACGCGCTCGCCCGGGAGCGCACCTTCGACGAAGACCGCTTTACCGGCGATCCGCGCAACACCGCGGCCCTCCTGGTCGAGCGAGCCGATCTCGACCGGCGCTGGCGTGGGGTGGCAGGCGGAAGTTTCAGGCACGGAATGGGGCGGGCGGGGCGAAGCTTTTCATTGTACGTTGCCGACGGAACGGGCCGCGGGGGGGCCGGGTCGTCCATGCAGGTCGAGTAGAATCGGCCCATGTGGATTCTCGCCTTCGATACGTCGACTGAATGGTGCAGCGTCGGGGTCGGCGACGGCGCGCGCTGGCACGGGCGCGACGAACACACGGGCCAGGCGCATTCGGAGCGCCTGTTGCCGATGGTGCGCGCGGCGCTCGCGGATGCCGGGCTCACCCTGGCGCAGCTCGACGGGATTGCCTTTGGCGCCGGCCCCGGCTCGTTCACCGGTATCCGCATCGGCTGCGGCGTCGCGCAGGGCCTGGCGCTGGGCGCCGACCTTCCGGTCGTTCCGGTTCCGACGCTCGAAGCGATCGCGCAGGGCGCGCTGTGCACGCACGGCTGGACGCGCGTGCTCGCCTGTCTCGATGCGCGGATGCGGGAGGTGTACGTGGCAGCGCACGTGCATGACGACGGCGAGTGGCGCACCATAGCGCCGCCGGCAGTGCTTGCCCCTGCGGACGTGGGTATCCCTGCCGACCACGCGGGCGGCTCAGGGGGAACGCGCGGCTGGTACGGTGCCGGTGGCGGTTTCGCCGCGTACCCTGCGCTTGCCGGCGAGCTCGGGCTCCTCGACATCGATGGGAACGCGCGTCCCGCGGCACGCTCGGTCGGCGAACTCGCGCTGCCCCGGCTCGCGGCCGGCGAGGCGGTCGCCGCTGCGGATGCACTGCCGCTGTACGTGCGGCACCGGGTGGCGCTCACGACGGCGGAGCGCGACGCCGGTTTGCGCCTCTGACGCGCGACGATGGCCACGCTGCCCCGTTTCTTTCCGCGGCCGGAACCCGAATGGCGGCCGCTCGCCGAAGGCGACATTGCGTACGTGGCCGCGCTGGAGGCGCAGATCCACGCGGCACCCTGGACGCCGGGCAACTTCCGCGATGCGCTCGCCGCCGGCTACTGTGCGAGCGTCGGCGAGCGCGAGGGGCGCATCGTCGCCTACGGTGTCTTGATGCTGGCGCCGGGCGAGGCGCAGATCCTCAACCTCTCCGTTGTCCCCGACTCCCGCCGTGAAGGGCTGGGGCGCTTGCTGCTGCAACGCTTCATCGCCGATGCCCGGCGTTTCGGTGCCGAACAGATTTTCCTCGAGGTCCGCATGTCGAATGCGGCGGCGATCGGGCTCTACGCGGCCGAAGGCTTTACCGCCGTGGGCCGCCGCGACGCCTACTATCCGGGGCTGGCCGCCGATTCGCCGCGCGAGGATGCGCTCGTCATGCGCCGTTCGCTCGTGCGCGAGCGTATCCCGCACGTTCGGTGAGAACGCCGCCGATCGATTCGATGCCCAATCGCGACGATATTCTTGTCGAGCTGGGCCTTGCGCCCTTGTGGCGGCGGCGGGCGCGGTCGGACGTGATCACCGACGGTGAAACGGCTGCAGTGGCCCCGCCGCCGCCGGACGCAACGACAACGATGGCCGAGCGGACTGCCTCCACGGTCGGGAGCGAATCCGGTGACGCCCGCCGCGCGCGGATCGCGACGCTGGCGTGGCGCGACTTCGCCGCCGCCGTCGACGCCTGCACAGCGTGCGGGCTGTGCCGCGCACGCCGCAAGTCAGTCCCCGGGGTTGGTGACGTCAACGCCGAGTGGCTGTTCGTCGGCGAAGGGCCCGGCGCCGAGGAGGATGCGAAAGGCGAGCCGTTCGTCGGGCAGGCGGGCAAGCTGCTGGATAACATGCTCGCGGCGCTCGGCCTCGCGCGCGGCGCCAACGTCTACATCACGAACGTAGTGAAGTGCCGGCCGCCGCAAAATCGGACGCCGGAACCGGAGGAAGCGGACGCTTGTCGCCCCTATCTCGATCGCCAGATTGCATTGATCCGACCGAAGCTGATCGTTGCGCTGGGCAAGACCGCCGCGACGACGCTGCTCGATGTCGACGCGACGATCGCAAGCCTGCGCGGCCGCGTGCATCGCTATCAAGGCGTCCCGCTGGTGGTCACCTACCATCCCGCCTACCTGCTGCGCAATTTGCCCGACAAGGCCAAGGCATGGGAAGATCTCCTGTTCGCACGGCGGACGCTGCAAGCTGCGGGCGCCGCTGCGACGCGTGAGCCCGGCGGCCGGAGTTGACCCCGCTCGGGTGTTCCTGTCGCACCAACTTGCGTCCCGCAACCACCGACCCCAATTTCCCGTTCACGGGCAAAGAGCTTGCGCCCGTGAACCCGCCTGGAGGAATCATGATCCGCAAACTGGCCGCCTTCCTCGCCGTCGCCGCGACACTCGCGCTTGGAGGCTGCGGCTACAACGATCTGCAACGGCAGGATGAAGGTATCAAGGCCTCCTGGTCCGAAGTGCTGAATCAGTACCAGCGCCGCGCCGATCTGGTCCCCAACCTTGTCAACACGGTCAAGGGCTATGCCGCGCAGGAGCAGACAGTGCTGACCGAGGTGACGAACGCCCGCGCGAGCGTTGCCGGGATCAAGGCTACACCCGAGCTCGTCAACGATCCTGTCGCATTCCAGAAGTTCGTCAAGGCGCAGGGTGAGCTGACGGGCGCGCTGTCGCGCCTTATGCTGGTGGTCGAGAACTATCCGCAGCTGAAGTCGGACGCGCTGTTCCGCGACCTGCAGTCGCAGCTCGAAGGTACCGAGAACAGGACTACCGTCGCGCGCAACCGCTACATCAAGTCGGTACAGGAGTACAACACGACGGTCCGGCAATTCCCGACCAACCTGACGGCGATGCTGTTCAAGATGGACGTGAAACCCAACTTTGCCGTCGAGAATGAGGCTGCGATCAGCGCCCCACCGAAGGTCGATTTCGGCAAGACGCCGGCCTCGCAGCCTGCACCGGCGACAAAGGCCGCCGCACCTGCCGATACGAAGACTGTGCCCGCGCCGGAGCCGGCTGCCGATCTCCTGAAAAAGGGATATTGAGCGGCAGAGGTGTCCTTTCCGCCGGTCGCAATGCGGCCGCGCTGCCGATGAGCGCCGCCCGGATACACCAATGAGCGTCGCCCGCCATGTCGCGCGTCCGTTTGTGCTCGTGGCGATGGCGCTCGCGTTGCCCGCGTCCCAATTGGCGGCGCAGCCATGGGAGGCCGGCACCGACGGCCTGCTGCCGATTCCGCCGTTGACGGCGCGTGTCACCGACCTGACGCAGACGTTGTCAGCCGCGGAGCGGTCGGCCCTGGCGGCGAAGCTGGCCGACTGGGAAGCCCGCACGACCAATCAGCTCGCCGTACTCATCGTGCCGACTACGCAGCCCGAGCCGATCGAGGCGTACTCCATCCGCGTGGCCGAAAAGTGGCAGATCGGACGCAAAGGGAAGGACAACGGCGCGCTGCTTCTGGTCGCGAAGAACGACAAGAAGATGCGGATCGAGGCCGGCTACGGATTCGAAGGGACACTGACCGACGCGACGTCGCGCCGCATCATTGCCGAGACCATCGCGCCGTTCTTCCGCGAGGGGAAGTTTGCAGGCGGGATCGATGCCGGAGTGGACCGAATCATCGCCGTGGTGGCCGAGGGGAAACCGCTGCCGCCGCGCCAGACAACCAGCGGCGGACGTGTGGAGAGCGGTTTCGATTTCGGGACGATGCTGCTGATCTTGTTCATCATCGTGCCTCTCGTCGGCGCCGTGCTGCGTTCGCTCTTCGGCAAGCTTCTGGGCTCGACCGTCGGCGCGGGGATCTTTGGCGTTGCGGCGTGGTTCGTCGCCGGATCAATCGTGATCGCGGCGATCGCCTCCGTCGTTGCGTTCATCGTGATGAGCTTTGCCGGTTCCGGCGCACTCGCCGGTCGACGGGGCGGTGTCTGGTTCCCGACGGGCGGCGGCTGGTCCGGCGGCGGCGGGTCCGGCGGCGGAGGCTGGTCCGGCGGCGGCGGCACCTTCGGCGGCGGTGGCGCCTCGGGCGGTTGGGACTGATGCGCGCACCGAACGAGCGAAACGACGATGCCTTGGCGTAACCCGTACCGGTTCTTCCGCCATCTCGCGACCGACCACGGGAGCGCTCGGCGCGCCTTTCCGGCAGAGGCCCTGGCGCGCATCGCGGCTGCGATTGCGGATGGCGAGCGGCGCCACCGGGGACAGGTGCGCTTCGCCGTCGAGGCGTCGTTGCCGCTCGCGCGCGTACTTCGGGGCCTGCCGCCGCGCGAGCGCGCGCTGGAGGTCTTCGGCCAGCTGCGGATCTGGGACACCGAGGAGAACTGCGGCGTCCTCATCTATTTGCTGCTGGCCGACCGCGACGTCGAGATCGTCGCCGACCGCGGCATCCACGGCCGGGTCGGAGATGCGACGTGGGAAACAGTGTGCCGGACCATGGAAGCGGCGTTTCGCGAAGGCCGCTTCGCCGACGGTGCGCAGGCCGGCATCGCCGAGATCAATGCCCTGCTTGCGCAGCACTATCCGCGTGCTGGCGGCGCCGGCTCGAACGAGCTACCCGACACGGCGCTCCTGATCTGACGCGGCTCGGCCTGCCTTAGTCGTGCACGGCGCTGCCGTGCCCGGTCTTCTCGATTCCGATCAGGTGCAGCGCGTCGCCGCGCGCCTGGTTCTTCCGAAAGCGCCGCATCACGACGATCATCGTGGCCGCCACGGCGAGGCCGAACAGCACGATCGCGTCCTGCACGGTGAGCCCGACCTTTACCATCAGCGCGTAGAGACCGACCATCACGAGGATGCCGATGTTCTCGTTGAAGTTCTGCACGGCGATCGAATGGCCGGCGCCCATCAGCACGTGCCCGCGGTGCTGCAGCAGCGCATTCATCGGCACGACGAAGAATCCCGCGCAGGCACCGACCAGCACCATCAGCAGCACGGCAACGGGCAGCTGCGTCACGAAAATCATCCCCATGACGATCAGACCCATCGCCACGCCGATCGGGAGCACCCTGACCGAGCCGCGCAACGACACGTAGCGCGCGGCGATGATCGCGCCGATGGCGATGCCGACGGCCACCACTCCCATCATGTACGTCGAGCGCGACAGGTCGAGGCCCAGCGCCTGCGATGCCCATTCGATGACGATGAACTGCAGCGTTGCGCCGGCGCCCCAGAATAGAGTCGTCGTCGCGAGAGAGATCTGCCCGAGCTTGTCGCGCCACAGGAGCGCGTTGCAGTGCATGAACTCGCGGATCAGGAAGAACGGATTCCGGTTCACCATCCGATGGTCGACGCCGGTGTCCGGGATGAACCAGTTGAAAGCCGCCGCGACGATGTAGAGCGACATGATCACGGCGATCGCGGCTTCGGGCGGCGATTCGATCCCGATGTCGATGTAGGGAACGTCGACGCCGAGCAGCGCGGCCGAAATCCTGGGGCCGAGAAGCGTGCCGCCGAGCGCGGTGCCGAGGATGATGGAGCCGACCGTCGTGCCTTCGATCCAGCCGTTGGCGACAACGAGTTGCTGCGGCGGCAGAAGCTCGGTCAGGATTCCGTACTTGGCGGGCGAGTAGGCGGCCGCGCCCAGGCCCACCACCGCGTATGCAGCGAGCGGGTGTATCGCGAGCAGCATCAGCGCGCAGCCCCCGATCTTGATGGCGTTGGTGATCAGCATTACGCGGCCCTTCGGCATTGAATCGGCGAACGCGCCGACCAAAGGCGCCAGCACCACGTAGGAGACGACGAACGACACCTTCAGCGACGGTGTCATCCACGAGGGCTCGGCTAGGTCGCGCAGCAGGGCGATGGCGGCGATCAGCAGCGCGTTGTCAGCGAGCGAGCTGAAAAACTGCGCGGCCATGATCGTGTAGAAGCCGGGCTTCATCGTCCTCCGAAAGGCTCGGGTCGCGCCGTATGCGACGCGATCGGCGCTGCAGGCATTGGGTATAATTCTTTTTGGCTGCCCTTCAGCCCGCGTTTTATACCACATCGGGACGGCCGGAACAGCCGCCGCTCGTCCCGCGGCAGCCTGCCACCTACTCCCGACCAGGTCCGGAAACGGAACGCCGACTCCCGCCGCGCGCACCATGGCCCGCCCGCTCTATGCCCAGCTCAACCTGTCCGCGCTGCGCGCAAATCTCGCGAAGATACGCTCGTGCGCGCCCAATGCGCAGGTGCTCGCCGTGGTCAAGGCCAATGCGTACGGGCACGGGCTGGAGCGCGTGCTGCCCGCGCTCGCCGATGCCGACGGCCTGGCCCTGCTCGAGCTCGATGCCGCGGTCGCGCTGCGCGCGTCGCATTACACCCGCCGGATCCTCCTGCTCGAGGGCTTCTTCTCCTCAGACGAGCTGCCGGAGATCGCGGCGAAGCGCCTGGGCATTGTCGTGCACCACGCCGAGCAGGTGCGAATGCTCGAGCATGCGCACCTCGAGCGGCCGCTGGAAGTGTTCGTCAAGATCAACACGGGGATGAACCGGCTGGGCATCCGCGCGGCCGACGTGCCCGCGCTCGTCGAGCGACTGACCCACTGCGACTCCGTGGCGGCATTGCGACTGATGACGCATCTCGCGCGCGCCGATGAGGAGGACGGCATCAAGGACCAGCTCGCCGCGTTCGATGCGGCGTGCAAGGGTTTGCCGTATCCGCGCACGATGGCGAATTCGGCTGGCATTGTGCGCTACAACGAAGTCGGCGGCGACATCGTGCGCCCTGGAATCATGCTCTACGGCGCCACGCCGTTTCCGTACGACACCGCGGAGATGATTGGCGTGCAGCCTGCGATGACGCTGCGCTCCGAGATCATCGCGGTGCAGGATCTGAAGCCCAACGACAGCGTCGGCTACGGCGCCGCGTACACTGCGTCACGCGCGCACCGGATCGGCGTCGTCGCGTGCGGCTATGCCGACGGCTATCCACGGCACGCGCCGAACGGCACGCCGGTCCTGGTGTGCGGCCGGAAGGTGCGGATGGCGGGACGTGTGTCGATGGACATGATCACCGTGGATCTCACCGATGCGCCGGAGGCGACTATCGGCAGCCCTGTTGTGCTGTGGGGCGAAGGCTTGCCGGTCGACGACGTCGCCAGCGCGGCGGCGACGGTCGGCTACGAGTTACTGTGCGCCGTTGCTTCGCGTGTGCCGTTCGTCGTGACCAACGTCGGTCGGATCGATCTGGAACTGTGACACGACATGATCTGCAACGAACGTTCTATCCTCTGCCCCTTGGCCTCTGACTCCTGACATGTACACGGTCGTCACCGGCGCTGCCGGATTCATCGGCGCCAATCTCGTCCGGGCGCTGAACGATCGCGGCGAGACGCGCATTCTCGCCGTCGACAACCTCGCGCGCGCCGACAAGTTCGGCAACCTCGTCGACTGCGAGATCGCCGATTACGTTGACAAGGACGAATTTCTCGCGCGTCTCGTGGAGGGCGACTTCGACGATGACATCACCGCCGTGCTGCATCAGGGCGCATGCTCCGACACGATGGAGACCGATGGCCGGTACATGATGCGCAACAACTACCGCTACTCGGTCGCGCTCTTCGAATGGTGCCAGGACAACGACGTGCCCCTCCTGTACGCGTCCAGCGCGTCGGTATACGGCGGCGGCGCCGTGTTCCGCGAGGAGCGCGCCGCGGAAGCGCCGCTCAACATCTACGGCTACTCGAAGTTCCTGTTCGACCAGCACGTGCGCCACGCGCTGCCGGAGCGCACCGCACAGGTGGCGGGATTCCGTTATTTCAACGTCTACGGCCCGCGCGAGCAGCACAAAGGGCGGATGGCCTCGGTCGCTTTCCACTTCTTCCACCAGTATCGAGCCGAAGGCCGCGTCCGGCTGTTCGAGGGATCGGGTGGCTACGCTGCGGGCGAGCAGCGACGCGATTTCGTCTCCGTCGAAGACGTAGTGAAGGTCAATCTCGATTTCCTCGACCACCCCGAGCGCAGTGGGATCTTCAATCTCGGCAGCGGCGATGCGACCACGTTCAACGAGGTCGCCGTCGCGACGATCAACGCGATTCGCAGCGCTGTGGGCAAGGCGCCGCTCGCGCTGCCGGATCTTGTCGCCGAAGGGGCGATCACCTACATACCGTTTCCGCCCGCGCTCACCGGCAAGTACCAGAGCTATACGCAGGCGGACTTGACCCGGCTGCGCGCCGCGGGCTACCGCACGCCGATGCTGGGCGTTGCCGATGGCGTCCCGCGTTACGTCGAATGGCTGATTTCGGGATCCGAATCCTCCGCGTAACGTGAGTGTCGTGCGGCGGAAGGTCACGCGCGTTGTGTGACCTGCGATTCGCCGTGCATCGACCCATTCGCGAAGGAGGACATCATGCAACGACTGCTGTTGGCGCTCGGGCTCCTGCTGTGCTCGGGCATCGCGCTCGCCGCGATCAATATCAACACGGCGACCAAGGACGAACTCGTGGCGCTTCCCGGGATCGGCCCGGCGAAGGCGCAGGCGATCCTCGATTACCGGAAGGCCCACGGCCCGTTCAAGTCGGTCGAGGAGCTCAAGGACGTCAAGGGGATCGGCGCGAAGCGCTTCGAAATGCTGAAGCCCGAGCTGGCGGTGACCGGACCCACGAGCGTAAGGTCCGCGCCCGCGGCCGGCGGCAAGGCCGGCGGGTCGGCGCGTCAGGCAGCGAAAGGCGACAGCGCCGCCGCGCCGGCGCCCAGCGACGGGTCGTCGAAGAAATGACCAGGAACGTCAGCGCGCCGACAAGACCCCGCCCGCGAGGCGGGGTTTTAACCGCCCCCTGCCCCTGTCACGCCACCGGTTGCGCTCCTGCCCTTGCGCAGCATGTCGTCGATCCCTTGCCTGCTGGATGTGGCTTTCACACCCTTAGGTCCACCCCCACTGGACACAGGTATGCGGCTGCCGGTCACGTACGCTTTTTTCCTCGTCCGGCACCGCGGCTTGTTCATCCGTCGACGCGCAACCGGCAGCAACGACGGTCCCAATGGTGGCGACGAACAAGGGCCCGCCCGTTGCAAGCGAAAAGGGCCTTGGGCGCGAGGCGCAAAACGAAGGCGGGCCGGCTGCCCGGCGAGGTTTGCAACGAAGTGAGCGGCCCTTTTCGCCGCAACCCGAATGGATCGGACTTCATTCTTGGCACCTCATCATGTCGCGCCGTTGGCGCGGCGAGAACCAAGTGGCGGGCTACTGACGGCCCGCCGCCCACGTCACGTCCATGAACAGTAGTTGAATTCAGCAGTTCCGTCTACGCATTAGTGCACACCCAACCGTGTGCGATTTCACACTCCGCGCCGCTGCCCTCTTGGCGGTCCGCCCAGCTGCGGTGAAAGAGGCGGGGCCCCTGCCACGCGTGCTGACCGCGACGTCGAACGGCGGCTTCGGGGTGTCGAACCATCGATCATGATGTGACTCCCGATCCGGTGATCTCGCGCGGTATCATCCTGCCAATTCCCAACGGCTCGAGCGGCAAGCGGTATTCAGCGGGTATCGATGGGCTCGTATGGCGGTCTTGTGAGGTAATCGTGGTCTCCACGCTCGAATCAACCGTCGGCAACACGCCGCTCGTCCGCTTGCAGCGGCTGCCTGGCGTCACGTCGAACGTGATCCTCGGCAAGCTCGAGGGCAACAATCCGGGGGCTCGGTGAAGGATCGCCCGGCGTTGTCGATGATCGTGGAGGCCGAAAGGCGCGGCGAAATCAAGCCCGGCGACACCTTGATCGAGGCCACCTCCGGCAACACCGGCATCGCGCTGGCGATGATGGCGGCGATGAAGGGCTACCGGATGATCCTGGTCATGCCCGACAACCAGTCGCTCGAGCGCCGGCAATCGATGCGCGCATTCGGCGCCGAGCTCATCCTGACATCCAAGGCGGGGGGCATGGAGAACGCGCGCGACGCGGCCGAACGGATGCGCGCCGAAGGCAAGGGCATCATCCTCGATCAGTTCGCGAATCCCGACAACCCGCTCGCGCACTATCGCGGGACGGGACCGGAGATCTGGCGCGACACCGCGGGCGCGATCACGCATTTCGTCTCGGCAATGGGCACGACCGGCACGATCATGGGGGTCTCGCGCTTCCTGAAGGAGAAGAATCCAGCGATCACGATCGTCGGCGCGCAGCCGGAAGAGGGATCGCAGATCCCTGGCATCCGCAAGTGGCCCGAGGCCTACCTGCCGAAGATCTACGACCGCGCGCGCGTCGATTGCATCGAATACGTCTCGCAGGCCGATGCCGAGGCGATGACGCGCCGCCTGGCAAGCGAGGAGGGCATCTTCGGCGGCATTTCGTCCGGTGGCGCGTGCGCCGTCGCGCTGCGTGTCGCGCGCGAGGTCGAGAACGCGACGGTCGTGTTCGTCGTCTGCGACCGCGGCGACCGCTACCTCTCGACCGGAGTGTTCCCGGCCTGACGACGACGGAGCGACCTGGCCGCGCCGAACATGCGCGGCCAATGCAAATTGCGCATGACGCCGATCCTCGCTTTCGACATCGAGACCGTTCCCGACCTCGCGGGCCTGCGGCGCGTCAACACGTTGCCCGCGGAGCTTTCGGACGAGGCGGTGCTCGAATGGGTGACGCAGCAGCGACGGGCGCAGACGGGTGGCGATTTTCTTCCTCTCGTCTACCAGAAGGTCGTAGCCATCGCCTGCGTGCTGAGAGATGGTGGCTTCAAAGTCGCGTCGGTCGGCGCCGCCGATGATTCGGAAGCCGAGCTGATCCGCCGCTTCTACGACCTGATCGACCGCTACACGCCGCAGCTCGTCTCGTGGAACGGCGGCGGCTTCGACCTGCCCGTGCTCAACCATCGCGCGCTGATGCACGGTGTCACGGCGGCGAAGTTCTGGGACTGGGGCGATGACGATCGCGAGTTCAAGTGGAACAGCTATCTCGGCCGTTACCACACGCGCCACCTCGACCTGATGGACGTGCTCGCGATGTACCAGCCGCGCGCGTACGCGGGGCTCGATCCCATGGCGCGCCTCTGCGGCTTTCCGGGCAAGCTCGGGATGGACGGTGGCGAGGTTCACGCTGCGGTGCGCGGCGGCAGGATCGACGACGTCCGCCGCTATTGCGAAACGGATGCGATGAATACGTATCTGCTCTACCTCCGCTTCCGCCTGCTGAGGGGCGATCTCGCGGCCGGCGAGTACGCGAAGGAAATCTCGCTCGTCCGCGAGAAGATTGCCGCCGCCGATGCTCCGCACTGGCGGGAGTTCCTCGCGGCGTGGGATGCGAACGCCGCCACGCCCGCTTGACGTCGGAAAAGTAGGGTCAGACTCGACTTTTCGATGGCGTGTCGTCATGGTAACGGGCGCGTAGAAAAATCGAGTCTGACCCTACTTTTCTGACCCTACTTTTCCGCCGCCGCGGGCTACAACGTAACCGTACCGCGGCCGAACTCGATCACGCGCCCTGAGACGTGGATGCGTCGGTCGGCCGTGACTTCGAGCCCGAGCCGGCACGGGCGCCCGACGGCGTCACCCTGCGCGATGGCCAGACGCTGCGGCAGCGACACGCCGGTGGCGATGAGCCAGCCCCCGAGATTGGCGCATGCGGACCCGGTGCCGGGATCTTCGACGATCGCGCCGTGTTTGGGAAAGAAGAAACGCGCCACGATGCATTCCGCATCGCAGGTGGCGCGTTTGCGCTCGATATCGCGCGCCCAGACGTAGGCCATCGCGCGCTCACCGTCGGAGCCATGCACCTGCATGAGATCCGCGCGCGGCGCGGCCCGACCGACGGCGTCGGCGGAGGCAAGCGGGATCACGAGCTGGTTCGATCCCGTGTCCACCCACAGCGGCGGCGAGCCCGGGTCGGGCGCGACGTCGATGTCGCCAAGGCCGAGCATGGCGGCGAGCTCCACCCGAGTCGCCGCGACCGGGCGGTGCTTCGGCGCGTTGGCCGACAACGTCCACACATCGCCCTGTGCCGCGACGGGAATTACACCGGCGCGCATCTCCAGCGTCACGGCGTCGCTCCCACCCACCTTCGAGCGCACGACGTGCGCGGTTCCGAGCGTCGGGTGTCCGGCGAACGGCATCTCGAAGCTCGGTGTGAAGATCCGCACATGTGCGGTGGCAACAGCAGATGGAAAAACGAACGTCGTCTCCGACAGATTGAACTGCAACGCCAGCGCCTGCATCGTCGCGTCGTCGAGACCCCGGCCATCCTCGAACACGCACAGAGGATTGCCGGCGAGCGTCGACTCGGCGAAGACGTTGACGATGCGGTACGCGTATTCGGCCATGGCCACCGCAGTCAGGCAGTGACCGGCGTGCGTGCCGCGTGGCGCGCGCGTACCCGTGCGTCGACCTCCCGCGCCAGCGCACGAAGGTCATCCGCGCCGACGGCTGCCGGGGTGACGGCGATCGCATCGGCGAACCGCGCAAAATTTCGCTCGATCGCGCGCCGATACGTCGGGTCGTAGTGATGGGCGAGCAGGTCGGCGACGAGCAGATCCCAGTCGCCGGCTGCGGCGCCGGCGGTCCAGCGCTCGACGGTCTTCTTCCCGTGCAGCGGCGTGAGATGCGCGAGTCTCGTCGCCAGCACGGTGGGGTCGGCAACGTAATGCGCGTAGTCGTCCTTCAGGAGCGCGACGCGCAGCGGCTGCGGCGTATCGAGATACACGCATTCGGATGCGCGCATCGCCGCGAGCAGCGTGTCGGGAACCTGCACGGTGCCGATCTTCCTGCTCTCGGCTTCGATATACACGGGATGGGCCGGATCGAAGCGCGCGAGCGCCGCAACCAGCTGACTCTCGAACCACTTCTGCGCCGGCTGTCCTTCGCCGGGGAGATCACCGAGCAGCGATCCGCGATGCCTGGCCAGTGCTTCGAGATCGAGCGCCTGCGCGCCTTCCGCGGCGAGCGCGCCCAGAAACCGGCTCTTGCCCGAGCCCGTGAGACCGCAAATCACTTCGAGGCGGAACCGCGCCGGCAGCGTCTCGAGTTGCGCCGTGACGTGCCGGCGCCAGGCTCGGTAGCCGCCATCGAGCTGCACCGCGCGCCAGCCGATCTCGTTCAGCATGTGCACGAGCGAGCGGCTGCGCTGGCCACCGCGCCAGCAGTAGACGAGCGGCGCCCAGGTGCGCGGCTTGCCGGCGAACGGCCCTTCGAGCATCGCGGCGACATTGCGGGCGACGAGCGCAGCGCCGGCACGTTTCGCCGCGAACGTGGATTCCTTCGCATACATGGTCCCGATTCGCGCCCGCTCTGCATCGTCGAGGACCGGATGGTTCGTGGCGCCGGGAACATGGTCCTCCGCGTATTCGGACGGCGCGCGCACGTCGATCCGTTCCGGATATTCGCCGATCGCGTCGACGGCAACCTTGCGCTCGCCGCGCAGCGGATCGGCGCCTGTCGGCTGAGTCATCGGGCCGCGCCGAGCAGCGGCTGCAACACCGGCCAGACGTTGTCGAGCAGCTTCGGTTGCGCGGCAGCTGTCGGATGAACGCGGTCCGGCTGGAAATACTCGTTGTGCTCGCCAAAGCCGTCGAACAGGTAGGGAACGAGCGGCGCCTTGCGCGCCTTAGCGACGCTGCCGAAGAGTGCCTCGAACTCGCGGGTGTAGGCGGGCCCGTAATTCGGCGGCAGCTTCAGCCCGACGATCACCGCCTTGGCGCCTGCGCCTTGCGCCGCAGCGACCATCGCATCGAGATTGTCGCGGGTCGATTGGAGATTGCCGCCGCGCAGCCCGTCGTTGCCGCCCAGCTCGATGACGACGACGGCCGGCTTGTGCCGCGCGAGCAGCGCCGGCAGCCGCGCCCGTCCGCCGGCCGTCGTGTCGCCGCTGATGCTGGCGTTGACGACCCGTACTGGATAGCGTCCCGTCGCGATGCGTGCGGCCAGCAGGTCGACCCAGCCGGCGCCTGCGGGCAATCCGTACCCGGCGGAAATCGAATCGCCGACGACGAGCAGCACCGGGGCGCCGGAATCTGCCCGCGCCGACGCTGGCATGAGCACCGTTACCGCGGCGAGAGCGGCGACACGGGCAACGAGGCGAACGAAGGCGTGGCGCGAAGGCATCGACAACGCGGCGGAACGTGGCGGCGAGCCGCGATTGTAGAGTCTCCGCGGGCGCGGCGCGAGCGGCACGGTAGAATGAGCCTCGATGCCTGAGCCCATTCTCCGCGCTGCCCGCCTCACCAAGATCGTGACGAGCGGAGACGCGCCGCTGACGATCCTCGACGACGTCAGCTTCGACGTCGACCCGGGCGCGGCCGTCGCGATTGTCGGCGCCTCCGGCTCAGGCAAGACGACGTTGCTGGGACTCCTTGCCGGGCTCGATCGACCGAGCGAGGGCGATGTCTGGCTCGACGGCGTCGCGCTGTCGGGCCAGGACGAGGATGCGCGCGCTGCGATGCGCCAGCGGCTGCTGGGCTTCGTGTTTCAGTCGTTCCAGCTTCTGCCGGCGCTGACGGCCCTCGAAAACGTGATGTTGCCGCTCGAGCTCGCAGGTGCCCCCGACGCCGTTGCCACGGCGCGCGACTGGCTCGATCGCGTCGGCCTCGCCAGGCGCCGGACGCATTATCCGAAGCAGCTCTCGGGCGGCGAGCAGCAACGCGTCGCGATCGCCCGTGCCTTCGCCGGCGAGCCGAAGCTGCTGATGGCCGACGAGCCGACCGGCAACCTCGACAATGCGACAGGTGTCGAAGTGGCTGAATTGATGTTTCGCCTGAACCGCGAGCGCGGCACGACGCTGCTGCTGGTCACGCACGACGCCGGCCTGGCGTCGCGTTGCGCGCGCCGGCTGTCGCTCTCCGGGGGGCGGCTCGTCGCCGACGAGCGCATTGCCGCGTGAGAACGTTCCGGCTCGCGCTGAAAATGCTCTCGCGCGACTGGCGCGCGGGCGAGTTGACCGTCCTCATCGCTGCCATTTCGCTCGCCGTAGCAAGTGTGGGCACCGTCGCGTTCTTTGCCGATCGCGTGAAGACGGCGTTGACAAGGCAGGCCAATCTGCTGCTCGGTGCCGACGTGCTGGTATCCGGCGACCGGCCGCTGCCCGCGACGTTCGCCGCAGCGGCGCAACAACGCGGTCTCGCGGCGACGCCGGCGCTGAAATTCAACAGCATGGTGCAGCGTGCGGGTGGCGATCCTGCGGCCGGCGCCGTCCTCGCCGACGTGAAGGCCGTGGCGTCGGGCTACCCGCTGCGCGGCGCAATCGTACTCGTCGGCGAAACGGCGGAAGGCACGCGGGCCGCGGCAATTCCTGCACGCGGCGAGGCCTGGCCCGATGCTCGGCTCGCCGCGCGGTTGGGCGTGGCGATCGGCGATGCGATCGCCGTTGGCGAAGCGACGCTTAAGGTCGGCGCGATCGTGCAGCAGGAACCGGAGGTGGCGAGCGGACTGCTGGCGATCGGGCCGCGGCTACTCATCAATCTCGACGACGTGCCGGCGACGAATCTGCTGCAACCCGGGAACCGCGCGCAATACCGGCTGCTCGTCGCCGATCTTTCGCAGCGCGACTTGCTCGATCCCTATCTCACCTGGTTGCAGGCCCAGCTGCAGCCGGGCCAGCGGATGGAGAATGTTCGCGACCTGCGGCCTGAAGTGCGGCAGACGCTCGACCGGGCGGAGAAATTCCTCGGCCTGGCGGCGCTCGTCGCCGTGGTCCTCGCTGCGGTCGCGATCGCGCTCGCCGCGTCGCGCTACCTGCGCCGGCATCTCGATACCGCGGCAATGCTCCGCTGCTTCGGCGCCTCGCGGCGGCAGGCGCTGGTGCTGTTCGTACTGCAGTTCGCGGCGCTCGGGCTCGCGGCCAGCGTTGCAGGGATCGTATTGGCATTGGGGGGCCAGCAGCTCCTCGTGATGCTGCTCGGTACGATCGCAGCCGGCGATCTGCCGGCGCCCGGCGTGCTGCCCGCGGCGGCCGCGTTCGGAACCGGAGTGCTGCTGCTGTTCGGATTTGCCCTGCCGCCGTTGGTGGCGCTTGCCGGTGTGCCTCCGCTGCGCGTGTTGCGCCGCGATCTGCCGCGGCCGCGGCCCGGCGGCATCGCCGCGTACGCACTTGGCGCCGGTGTCATCGCGCTCTTGATCGGCTGGCAGGCGGGGGACGCGAAGACGGGCGCAATCATGATCGGCGGCATCGCGGCGCTGCTCGCGGCGGCGGCGCTCGCGGCGTGGCTCTTGATCGTGCTGCTGAAGCGGCTGCCGCAGCGCGGCGTCACGTGGCGCTTCGGGCTCGCCAACCTGCGCCGCCGTCCGCTGGCGTCGAGCCTGCAGATCGCAGCACTGGCGTTGGGCCTGATGGCGCTGCTGCTGCTCACCGTCGTGCGTGGCGACCTGATGCAGAACTGGCGCGCGAGCCTGCCACCGGACGCGCCGAATCACTTTGTCGTCAACGTGCTGCCCGACCAGGTCGACGGCGTCCGCACGGCGTTGAAGTCGGCGACGGGCACCGACACCGTGCTCTATCCGATGATCCGCGGCCGGCTCGTCGCGGTCAACGACGTGCGGCTCGACACCACGCAGTATGCGGACAGCCGGGCGCGACGGCTCGCCGAGCGCGAGTTCAATCTGTCGTGGGCGACGGCGTTACCGAGCACCAACCGTGTCGTGGCCGGCCACTGGTTCGACGGTGCGACGGGCGTTGCCGCCGGTATCTCGATGGAGGAAGGGATTGCCGAGTCGCTGCGGCTGAAGCTCGGCGACACGCTGACCTGGGACGTCGCCGGTACGACGGTGGCGGCGAAGATCACCAGCTTGCGCAAGGTCGACTGGGACAGCTTCCGACCGAATTTCTTCACGTTGTTTGCGCCGGGCGTGCTGGAGGCGATGCCGCAAACCTACCTTGGCGCGGTGCGAGTCGCCCCCGGACCTCAGTCGGGCGCGTGGCTCGCCGCGCTGGTGCAACAATACCCGAACGTGCTCGCGATCGATGTCGGCGAGATCATTCGCCAGATCCAGACGATCATCGAACAGGTCGCGAAGGCGGTCGAGTTCGTGTTCCTGTTCACGCTGGTGGGCGGATTGCTGGTGCTGCAGGCGGCGATCGCCGCCACCCAGGACGAGCGCAAATTCGATGCGGCGATCCTGCGCACGCTCGGTGCCTCCGAGCGGCAGCTCACCGCTGCGCAGGTCGCCGAGTTCCTCGTGCTGGGCGCGCTCGCCGGCCTGCTCGCGGCGGCGGGGGCGACGGCGACAGGGTATGTGCTGTCCGATCGCGTCTTTCAGATACCGTTCTCGCCGAGCCCGGTGGTGTGGCTGTACGGGCTGGGTGCCGGCACGCTCGCCGTCACGCTCGCGGGTTGGCTCGGCACGCGCGGCACCGTGCGCCACCCGCCACTCGAAGTGATCCGGCAGCTCGGCTGATTGCGCGCGCCGCGGCGCCGCTCGTCGCTCGCCGAGGTCGCACCCCTTCCCGGCGGCGAACGTTGGTTCCCTCAGCTGTTTTGGTGCGCCCTACTGTGCCATTGGTAGCCTCACCCGAAGGCGCGACTATCCCTTGCTCGGCCGGAGACGGATCCCGATCCCGTAGCACAGGATCGCAGGCTCTGTGTTCGGACGACCCTGATTGAGGCAGGTAACGTTCATGAGTGCGTCTGCGCCTCCGCGCGTCGCTTCAGTCTGCAAAGCGGCGATGGCCTGTTCCTCGCTCGGATAGGTCGGCACCCAGAAGGCAGAGCGCCAGGAATCGACCCAAGGACGGCTCACGACTTCGTATTGATTCGTATTGGGGTCGCCCAATTTATAGATCTTGACTTCGGGGGCGCGCTTTTCGATGTCACTTTGCGCGATGCTGGTGCCGGCGGAGAGCAGGTATACCGCGAGAGCGACGACCACAGAAAACCGTGAGCGGCGGATATTCATGAATGTCGCATCCGTCCCACGCAGCTACCCAACGCGTGGCCTGCTGCCTATCGGCCGGATGGTCGGGCTTGGAGGATCGTCCGGCCTGTCGTAATGCGGCAGGTCAGTCAAGGCGGTGGTCGGCGTCCCGTCCTTCGTGTGACTGTAAAGATACTCGTGCCGGCCAATCTTGACGTTGATGCCGACGCGGTCCGTGTTCCTGTAGCTGCCCCGACCGGCGGCCACCATTACCCAAACGGTGTCGCCGCCACGGATGAGACTTGCAACATCGGCGCACGAAGCCGGTTCTCCGTGCCTAAGGGCAAACGCGCCTTCGTGCTGCTGCCGCACGACTTTATGCAACTGTACCTCGTCGATCTCGCCGAGGTTCGCGTTCCAGTGAATCGCGCTGATACCGTAGTGGTTCATTTTCGCCTCGTGCCTAGTTGTGGCGCCGGCCCCGCCGGCGTTGAACCGGCGGCTGCTCTATCCACCAAGCTACCGGCCGGCACGGTACGCAGTTTAGCGCGCACACCTGGTCGTTATCCATATCGTTTGTCTGCCGCCGAGCGCGACCGCATAAGCCATTGTTACGTATCGCGCTCCGGCAAACGGACGGCATGCTGACCCCCCCTCCCGAGGGGGCACGGCGACGCCCGGCAGGACCTACCATTCATCCCAGCATAAACGGCTGGGAGGACAAGCAATGACGCGAGTGACCGTGACCTGGATTTTGCTGGTGGCCCTGCTGGCCGCCGGGTTGGCGTTGGCCGTGCAGCACACGGCGGATCGGCGGGCGGCGGCGAGCGCCGATGCGCCGCTTGCCGCCGATAATGGTTTCAGCGTTCGCGACATGTTTCCGCACTGAAGCTCCACGCTACTTCCCTGCCAGCGCCGACTCGCGTCCGAAGCGCCCTGCGACCAGCAGCAGCGCACCGATCGTCAATACCGCCGGCGCTGCACAGGACTGCAGCAACTCGACCGCCGGTAACCCTTCGCCGCGCAGCGCGCGCGACAGCAGCACATATTGACCCGACACCGGGATCCACGCGAGCCAGTCGGGATCCTTCTTCTGCAGGAACAGCGGGATGAACGGGATGATCGCGAGCAGCGTCAGCAGCAACGACACGTTCGCCTGCGCTTCCTTGAACGTCCGGCCGCGCGCGCCGACGTAGAGCAGGACTGCGGGCACCAGCGCGATCAGCGGTGCCAGCACGATGACAAAGCGCCCGAGCTCGCGCGCGCCGAACAGGAACGGGATCCCGACCGCTGGGAGCGGCGCGAAGCGCAGCGTCAGGTAGAAGCCCGAAAGCGTCAAAGTGACGACTGCGGCATTGAGTGCGACGACCGCGATCCATTTGCCGGTGGCGAGTTCGATTGGCCGCGCCGGTGTTGCGAGCAACGGCTCGAGTGAGGCGCGCTCGCGCTCGCCGGCAGTGGCGTCGAGCGCCGCCGCGAGACCGCCCATCAACGCGGCGAACAGCCCGTAGTAGGCGACCAGGAATAGCACGAGCGAGCCGGAGCTCTGCGGCGTCGAGAGGTCGCGCGCCTCGACCTGCAACGGGCTCGCTACGTCGAAGGCGACGCCGCGCAGCAGGAGGCGCGCGCGGCCCCAGTCGCGGTTGTAGGCCCGAAGGAGCGCCTCCGTCTGGTCGATCGCCGGCCGTGCCCGATCGCGCGATCGGTCGTAGACGAGGCGCACGGTTCCCGGCTTGCCCTTCGCCACGTCGGCGCCAAAGTGCGGATCGATGTCGAGGACGATATCGAGATCGCCGGCGCGCACCTGCGCCTCGAAGTCCGCGGGTGCCGGCGGCAGCGCGACCTGCTGCCGCTCGAGGAACGCGATCAATGCGGGCGCGTGCTCGCGGCCCACCACCGCGAGTTTCAACTCGCGCGCCTTGTCGGCCTGGCTGGCGACGATGTTCAGCATCAGGACCAGGAACAGCGGCCCGGCGATCGCGGGCAGCAGTGTCACCAGCATCGTTCGCTGGTCGCGGATCGTGTCGACGATTTCCTTCCGCGCGATAGTCGCCACCCGGGCTGGTGCGGAACCGGTGCGCAGCGGATTCATGCGGCCAGACCCGCGCCGGAGCCAAGCAGCCGCACGACGGCGTCCTCGAGCGACGGCGCGCCCGAGCGCGCGAGCAATTCCGCGGCCGTACCGGCAGCGACGATCCTTCCTTGGCCGAGGACGACGATCCCGTCGCAGAGCGCCGAGACTTCCTGCATCACGTGCGTGGAAAACAGCAGGCACTTGCCGTGCGTACGCAGGGTACGCAGGAGTTCGCGCAGCGCGCGCGTGCTCATGATGTCGAGCCCGTTGGTCGGCTCGTCCAGCAGGATCGTGTGCGGATCATGGACGAGCGCACGCGCGATGGCGACCTTCATCCGCTCGCCCTGCGAGTAACCCTGTGCTCGGCGGTCGGCGATGGCGGCGATACCCAACACATCGAGAAGCTCGTCGACACGCATGGCGAGCGCCGGATCGACGAGCCCGTGCAGCGCGCCGTAATAGCGGATGTTCTCGCGGCCCGTCAGGCGCGGATAGAGGCCACGCGCGTCGGACAGCACGCCGATCCCCCGCCGCACGGCGAGGCGATCGCGGACGACGTCGTGCCCGTCGATTGCCGCCTGGCCGCCGTCCGGCACCAGCAGCGTGGCGAGCATGCGCAAGAGCGTGGTCTTGCCGGCGCCGTTGGGGCCGAGAAGCCCGGTGATCTCGCCGTCGGGCGCCGTGAACGACACGCCGGCCACCGCGCGCACCTCGCCGCGCCGCCCAAACGACTTGGCGAGGCCGTCGATCGCGATCATCGCCGTGCTCCCAAGCGGTCGGGCCACAGCGGCGGCGGCGCGCTGTGCTCGAAGTGTTCGACACAGGATGTTGGCAATGTCGCGAATGTCGGGTCGTCGACGAACGCCGCGATCAGCCGCGGTGCGCAGGCATGTTGGGACACGATGTGACCGTAGCCGCGCGCGACGATGTGCCTGCTGTTGGGGAGCGTCTTCGCGACCAGCGTTCCGTTGGCGGCCGGTGTCACCGGATCGAGGCCTCCGGACAGGATCAGCACCGGAACATCGCTCGTCACCGGGGTCGTCGCGTCGACAGGCGCTACGCCTCTCGGCCACACGTCGCACACCGCGAGTGCACGTTCCGCCAACGCCCTCGAGCGCACGCCGTCGAGTGCGCGCTGCGCGTCGGTCGCGCTGATGCTCGGGACGTCCTCGGCACAGATCACCGAATAATGCAGCGCGCCGTTCAACGACTCGGCGAGGTTGCCGGTGACGAAAAGCGCCACGGCGAACAGCGGCGCGTAGTCGCCGGCAGCAGCAAGGGCGATGATTTCGGGCAGCAGCGCCTGCAATTCGGGAATGTAGGTAAGCGGTTGCAATGCTGCCAGCACGAGATCGAACGTGATCCGCTGCAGCGATGCGTCCCCGGTGCGCGGATCGACCACCCGCACGTCGCGACCCGCGGGGCCGAGCCGGTCGCCGATGGATGCGAGCGTGGCGCCGAGGTCCGGATGCGCCTCACGGCACGCCGGCGATTGCGCGCACGCGTCGAACACCGCGGACAATGCGGCGTCGCGCGACGGCCACACGTCGAGGGCGATGCGCAGCGATGGCGGCGCGACGCCGTCGAGCACGACGCTGCGCACGCGCTCCGGATGCCGGCGCAGGTATTCGAGCGCCACGCGAGTTCCGTACGAACCGCCCCACAGGTTGATCTTCTCGTAGCCCAGCGCAGCGCGCACCGCATCGAGATCGGCAATCCAGGCGGCGGTCGTATATTGCGCAGCGTCCACGCCTTGCGCGGCCAGTTCCCTCGCGCACGCAGCGGCCTTGGGCAACGGATCGATGTCGAGGGCTGTATCGGCGCTGTCGTCCGGCTTGAACGCAGCGCAGGTGAGCGGCGACGAGCGACCCGTCCCGCGCTGGTCGACGAGCACGACGTCGCGATCCTTGCGCACGCCGGTCATCTGCGCTGCGAACGGTCCGAGATGCGTGGCCGCCTGGCCGGGACCACCGGCAATAATGAACAGCGGATCGCGTTTCGGATTCAGCGTGTTCGCCGGCAGCATGGCAACCGCCAGCGTGATCGTTCGACCCTGGGGTGCGCTGCGATTCTCGGGGACCGTCAGCGTGCCGCACTGCGCGGTGATGGCGAGCTTGGGGATCCGGCATTCGGACAGCGCGATCGTGCGATGTGACGTATCACTGCCATCACCGCAGCCGGCGAGCGCGATCGCAACGGCGGCGAATGCGGCAATCGCGCGGGGAGGGCGAACATCGGGCATCGCGGCGCATGGTAGCAGAGCGGGAATGGCGCTTGCTGCGCCGGCGATGACGCAGCCTGGTCGCCGGCGTGCCGCCGGCAGCTATACTTGATCGTCTGCTGCCCTCCGCCGCAGGGCTCCTCCCGCCTGCGCTTCGCCATGACCACGCGCGATCTCGAACCCGGCATCGTCACCGACCTCACGAACCGGTTGACGTATGCCGGTTACCTCCGGCTCGACCAGATCCTTTCCGCTCAGCAGCCCCTGTCCGGGACGGCGACCTCGTCGCCGCGGCACGACGAGATGTTGTTCATCATCCAGCACCAGACGTCCGAACTGTGGATGAAACTGATGATCCACGAGCTGAAGGCGGCGATCGGATTCGTGCAGACGGACCGGCTCGATGCGTGCTTCAAGATCCTCGCCCGGGTGAAGCTGATCCAGAAGCAGCTCTTCGAGCAGTGGGCGGTGCTGGAGACGCTGACGCCGTCGGAGTACGAAGCATTCCGGCCGGCGCTCGGCAGCTCGTCGGGCTTCCAGTCGGCGCAGTACCGCGCGCTCGAGTTCCTGCTCGGCAACAAGCAGGCGGCGCTCCTCGACGTGTTCCGCTACGACGCTGCGACGCACGCGGAACTATCGCGCCTGCTGCACGCGCCCAGCCTCTACGACGAATACCTGCGCCATCTCGCGCGGCGCGGACTTCCCGTGCCCGCGGTGTGCGTCGAGCGTGACTGGTCGCAGCCCTACGTGCGCAATCCGGATCTCGTCCCGGTGTTCAAGACGATCTACGACGATCCCGACGGTTGGTGGGACGCCTATGAAATGGCGGAGAAGCTGGTCGACGTCGAAGAGTCGTTCCAGCTCTGGCGTTTCCGGCACCTGAAGACGGTCGAGCGGACGATCGGCAACAAGCCGGGTACCGGGGGATCATCGGGTGTGGGTTTCCTGAAGCGTGTACTCGACCATCGGTTCTTCCCGGAGCTGATCGACGTACGCACGGTAATCGGCCCGAAATGAGCGCCGCAGGGCCGCCCCAAGGCGCGAATTGCTCCCCCTTGGGGGGCAGCGCAGCGGCGACAGCCGCAAGCGTGGGGGCGCATCAATGAGCGCTGCAGGGCCGCCCCAAGGCGCGAATTGCTCCCCCTTGGGGGGCAGCGCAGCGGCGACAGGCGCAAGCGTGGGGGCGCATCATACAAGCGCTGCGGCCCCGGGCGGGGATCGCATCGCGACGGGCTGCGCCGCGCTCAGCGACGGACCCCTGACGGAGGAAGGCGTCCGCGCGCACGTGGCGCCGCTCTTCTCGCGTGTGCTCGCGGCGAATCGCGATCGCGTCTACCTCGCCAACCACTCGCTCGGGCGGCCGCTCGATGCGATGGAGGGCGACGTCGGCGAGGCGCTCGCGGCGTGGTACGGGAGGATGGGCGCCGCGTGGGAGGCATGGAGCGCCGAGATCACTGCGTTCCGGACGCGGCTCGCGACACTGATCGGCGCCCCGCGCTCCGACTGCATCGTGCCGAAAACGAGCGCAGGGCAGGGGCTGCGCGCCACGCTGAACGCGTACGACACGGTGCCGCGCGTCGTCGCCACACGCGGCGAATTCGACTCGATCGACGTGATTCTGCGGGAGTACGCGCGCCGCGGCCGCATCGCGCTTTCGTTGGTCGAGCCTTGCGACGATGGCAGCTTCGCGGCCGACGATCTCCGTACCGCGATCGCGAAGGGAGCGGATCTCGTCGTCGTCTCGCAGGTGATGTTTCAGACCGGACAGGTCCTGCCGGAACTGCCGGCGCTGATCGCCGCGGCGCATGCCGGCGGCGCCCGCGTGCTGCTCGACGTCTACCATTCACTTGGCGTCATGCCGTTGGACATCGCCGCGCTCGACGTCGACTTTGCCGTCGGCGGCAGCTATAAGTACCTGCGCGGGGGACCGGGTGCGTCGTTTCTCTACGTCCATCCACGCCATTTCGACGCCGGATTGCACACGCTCGACACCGGCTGGTTCGCCAAGACCGCGCCCTTTGAATATGCACGGCCCGATCCTCCGCGTTACGCGCAAGGCGGCGATGCCTGGCTCGAGTCCACGCCCGCGGTGCTGCCGTTCTACCAGGCGCGCGCGGGCCAACGCTTCACGCTCGCAGTCGGGGTCGCACGGCTGCGCGATTATTCATTGCAGCTTCAACGTGGACTGGTCGCGCGGCTTGCCGAGTGCGGCATCGTGGCCCACGGCGGAGGGGAAGACCGCGGCGCGTTCGTCGCGCTCCGCCATCGCGATGCGCGCGCGTGGGCTGCCACCCTCGAGCGCCACGGCATCGTCGCGGATGCGCGGGGTGAATGGCTGCGCTTGTGCCCCGACGTGCTCTCGACGCAAGCGGAACTCGAGCGTGCGGCCATCGCGCTGGCCGAGATTGCCGGCCAACGAGCCTCTGCATGAGAGGCACCTCAATCCTCGGCGTCGAGACCGGGGAAGATGTCGCCCACCGGTGGCTCTTCCTTGCGCGCCCGATCGAGCCTGGCCTTGAGCCTCTGCGCATCGGCAAAGAAGGCGGCGTCATCCTGCGCCGGCGCAACGCGCAGCATCGGTGGCTTCAGGTCGTGCAGATAGGACTGCTGGGTCACCCACGCGCGCATCTCCGTCTGCGCGAGCGTCTGCGCGCCAACGGCCGCCAGCGCGAGACCGCCGACGATACCCGCCTTTAGGTTCAGATGCGCGGGCCCGAATTCGCGCAAATGGAAAAAGCACAGGGCGGCGAAGAGCGCCCATGCGCCAATGTACGAATAGTCGGCAAGCACGCGCCACGACAGCGCGAACGCACCGATGTCGGCGACTTCCGCGTAGATGGAAAAGGCGAGCAGCGCGGTCAGCGCGATGACGAGGTGGCGCTCGAAGCGTGCGTGGCCGGCAAAGATGCGCGTCAGGATCGCCCAGCCCGTCGTCCAGGCGAGCGTCAGCGCAGCGAGGACGAGCACCGGCAACAGGTAGCGGGAGGCCTGCGGTTCGGTCGTCTCGCCGAGCCATAACGAGGAGAGCTCCAGGGCCAGCACGGCTGTCGCGAGCCCGATCGCCACCGGCCAGCGGCGTGCCGCCGGGGCCGCCTTACGTTCCGGCGCGACGGCGTGGCTCGACTCGCGAATGCGCAACTGCGTGCGGCCGATCCGCAGCAGCCGGTCGCCGTCGATGGCGATGCGCTTCTCGCGCCGCTCGCCATCGCCGGCGTAGAGGCCGTTCGCGCTGCCCAGGTCTTCGGCGACGAGCCGCCCATCCTCGTCGCGGAACACGCGCAGGTGATGCGGGGCGACATACGGATCGTCGACGATCACATCGTTGTCGTAGCCGCGGCCGATGCGGATTTCGGCGCCGTCGCAGCGGTGGCGGGCGACGACGTCGCGATGCCGGGAGAGGATTTCGACCCAGATCATTGCGCGCGCGCCGTCTTGCTGCCGCCGGGCGCCCATTCGACCGCGCCGAGAAACCGCCGGCCGAGGGCAAGCGCGTTGTCATACGTGATGCCGCGCATGTTGAGCCGCGAGACCAGCGCCTCGCGGTCGCGGTCCTGCGTGACCGCCATCAACGACACATCGTAGAGTCCCTCGAAATCACGGTACGCGCGCGCGCACCAGACGGCGCGCAACACCGGGTGGTCGCCGCCTGCGCCGAACGCCACGAAATCCTCGTGACAGCGCTGCTGCGTAAGTCGTTTCTTTCCCCAGTTACCCGCCCATGACGGTTGCATCTGCTGCGAGACGAACGCGGCGAACTGGAACGCGTTCAAGTCGACGCTGCGAACCAGCGAATGCGTAAAATCGACCTGACCGGTCTGCAGGTCGCCGGCGATGAACAACGACGTCCGCGAGCTGCAGTTCGTCGTGTTGACCAGCGCGCGCGGCCTGGGGGTCGCATCGGCGTTGGTCCGCGCCCAGCAGTTCAACCACGGCACCGCGCTTTCCGGCGCACGATACGGCCCGAAGGTCGCGGGACGGAATCCCTTGTCGGCGACTGCCTGGAACAGGCCCGCCTGCCATGCCGTCAGCTGGCGCGTGATCTCCGCGCGGGCGTTCGCGGGCGTGAGCGGCGCATCCGTGCGGGCACGTTCGACGAGTGCCGCCGCGTCCCTGGCCGGCACGAGGAAACTTACGAGTTCGCCGCGCATCTGCTTGGCGACATTGATGCCGGCCACGCGACCGCTGGCGGTGACCGTCGGCCCGCCGCTCATCCCCGGATTGAGTGCGCCCGAAAAATGAATGCGTTCGTTGTAGCTGTAATCGACGAGTCCGTTGTAGGTGCCTTCGACGATCGTGAAACCGAGATCCAGCGGATTGCCCATCGCGAACAGCCGTTCGCCCTTGGGCAAGGAACCGGAGAGCGCCCGCGGGTCGAACTCGAAATACGAGTCGCCGGGCTTGTCCAGCCGCACGACGGCCAGGTCGTTGACGATGTCGATCGCCTGGAGCTTGAGCGGGCCGCGCGTGCCGTCGGGGGCCGTATATTCGAGCCGGTAGGTCGACGGCTCCAGCGCGTACTGCGATACGACGTGGTAGTTGGTCAGCGCCATTCCGTCGGCGGTGACGAGTAGTCCCGATCCGATCGATGACTGGCGGTCGGCGGTGTCGACCAGCGTGCGAATTTGCAGCAGCCTTGGCTTGGCCGCGGAATAGACCGACTCCGCCGTAGGTGACATCGGTGCCGGCGCCGCCGGTGCGGCAACCGGTGCGGGCTGGGCGCCGGCCGGACCCGCGCAGGCGCAGGTCAGGCTGAGCGCCAGGACAGCGGAACGCAGGCCTGACGTCACCATTGGCCTGCTACGCGTTGCGGGTGATGAACGTCACCAGCGCCACGAGCGCCAGCACGAACGCGAGCCCGGAGAGAAGCCCGACGATGACGAGGTGGTGCGGCCTGATCGTCGTCAGGTCCTGCTGCATGTGCTTGCCCTTGCGGACGCCGAAAAAGCTCCAGAAGACGGCGCCGGCGACTTGCCCCAGCGTCGCCGGCTTGGGCGCGGGCGACGACTGCGGGTTGGTCGAATCGGGGATCGCGGGATCGGGGTGCGTCATCGCTTTCGGCGCAAACAGCCGGTCGGCGGGCAAGCAAGATGGTAGCACTCACCGCTCGCGGCACGCATAGCATCCGCCGCGACACCCGCTGCGTACAGCCGGATGCAGCCGCATTGGCCGCGTCCCTTTCCCGGAGGATTCCATGTCTGACCGCATCAACCGATTCGCCCTGATATGACTACACGTACACGACCGGGCCTTGGGCCACATCACCTTCACGTCGCCAACCGCGGCGACGGTCCAGCTTCCTGGCGGCCGAGTCACTCAGATTCAGCCGGACGCGTGGTAAGTCGAATCCAGAGGTAAAGCGGGAGTGCCGCCCCGCCTCGGTGGCGGTGCGCATGGTGCGCATCCGGTACATGCGGGTGCATGGTTGACCTGCACGGCCGAAGCCCTAATACTTGGGCTACGCGTGATTGAAACTTCGATTTGTCCGGTCCGGGAAGCATGGTCGGTCAATGATCGTTCCCAGGTGTTCATGCGCGTGCACGGGCGAAGGTCATGACAGAAACAACCGGGGGTGGTGTCGAACTCGCGAGCGCCCCGTTAACTGCGCTGAGTGGCCACGACAATGGCGCTGGCAATCTGTCAGCTATGCTCGGCCGAGACCACGAAAGCGATTTGGTCAGGCAGTGCTACGCGCGTCTGAACGATTGTGCCGGTGACGCATTGAGGACAGCGGCAACGGCACAGCTCATTCTCGCCGTCTTCGATGACTTTTACGCCGAACTGTGCGAATACCCCTTTCGGGCCAAACGCGCCTTCGAGTCCGCGGATCCGCAAGCCTCCATCCAGATCAGCAAGACGCGATTGGGCCTTTACAGCAAGTACGTCGCGGAACACGGCCCGAGAATCCACCGTGCTTTCCCTGCGCTTGCCGATAACGAGGTTATCTGGGATGCACTGGACCGCCAGTTCTCGGCGATGATCGTGGACCGCTACGAGGCGGATATCGCCTTCAGTTTCGTTCACTCGCTTCGGCGCAACATCACTCATGGCATGTGGCGGCCGGTTGCATACTCGTTTCCTCCACCGAGCCCGCGCCGGGCCAATTCACTGGCTTCTGTCTTTCGCCGTTTCCCCGTGCGGCAGCGCATCGACGCCGCACTGGTGGCCGATGCCTTGCGCGTGCCTGGCTTCGCCGTCCCGTTCCGGGACGAGGCCGGCGACTCCGAAAGAATCGCGGCGAGGGTGAACCACCTGATGGAAAGGGGCGTGTTTGACGGCGCGCTTCCTATCGCGCTCGATGTCGTGGACGCCGGGTTCCTGCGTGACCTCTCGGCATTCGTAGTCGGCCGGTGGGTGCTGCAAGATGGCAGTTTTGTTCCGTTTGTCGTGGCTCTGCTGAACAGCGACACTGGTATCTACGCCGACGCCCTTTTGCACGAGACCTCCGACCTCCACAACCTGTTCAGTTCCACGCTCGCCAACTTCCATGTGACTACCAAGCTCTACTACCAGACCTGCGTGTTCCTCTACAGCCTGATGCCCCGACGCCCCCTTGGATTGCACTATTCGACCATTGGCTTTAATCACGTCGGCAAAGTCGCGATCCTGAATGAGATCACTGAACAGTTGCAGGGGTCCCGACAGAAGTTTCGGCCTTCGCCCGGGTTCGCTGGGACGGTCGCCATAGGGTTTACTTTCGATGCCTGTACCTATCACCTGAAAATCATTCGCGACCGGCCGACCACATCCTACAAGTGGGGCGTCTTTCCCGGCGTTGTCGCCACGGTCGAGAAATACAGAATCGTGCACGAGATCAACCGGGCCGGCAGCATGCTGGACAACGTGATGTATTTCAACGTGCAGCTGCATCGGGATATGTTCGACCCCGGTTTGTTGGCTTGCATCTGCAATGAAGCTGGCGGTAGCGTTCAGGTGGAGGGTGATAGTGTTTTCATACGGTCTTTGATCGTCCAACTCAAGATCATCCCGTTGCCGATGTATCTCGAAACGGCAAGTGACACTGAGATCAGGACCGCGATGGTTAATCTCGGCCACTGCATCCGGAACAACGCGGCCACGAACATTTTCAACAAGGATCTCGATTCCCGCAACTATGGCGTCGGGCGCTACGGCAAGATACTTCTGTTCGATTACGATGCGGTCGAAAAATTCACCGACGTGAAGATTCGCACCAATCAGGACCGGGAACCCGGCGAGGAAACGATCCCGGATTGGTTTTTTGAGGACGGAGCGATCTTTCTGCCGGAAGAACTCGAAGTCGGCATGCAGTTTAAGAACGACACGGCACGCCGCTATTTTCGAAGAGAGAATGCGGACCTTATGAGCGTTCAGTACTGGCAGGAAGTGCAGCAAAAGCTCAAACGCGATGAGGTGCTGCAACTGCGCGTGTACCCTGTAAGCTGCGAGCTGGACTCGATGCCATCTGCGCTTGAGACTCACGCGTCTTCAATAACTTGCTCGCGCACGGCGAGCGTGCGCACTTCTGAACGGCGGCAGATATGAGAATTTGTGTGGTGGGTGCGGGATCGATCGGCGGGCACCTTGCGGTGCTGCTCGCCACGGTTGGGTACAAGGTCACGGTAATCGCGCGCGGTGCACATCTCGCCGCGATCCAGAAGAACGGGCTGCGGCTTATCCTCGACGATGGCAGCGAGCATCTGGTTCGGCATATGCACGCCACGGACAACATCCGCTCGGTCGGTCCGCAGGATCTGGTCATCCTTGCGGTCAAGGCCAATCAAGTCGAGTCGCTTGTCGATGACGTAAACACTTTGTTTCACAGCGACACGGTGCTTATCCCGATGCAAAACGGGATACCGTGGTGGTATTTCCAGGGCCACGGGGGACCCTACCAAGGCTACTGCGTACGTGCCGTCGATCCGCATGCCCGCATCATGAACACCATCGACCCGCAGCGGATCATTGGCTGCGTGGTGTACCCTGCCGCGGGCATCGTCTCGCCCGGCGTGGTGAAACACGTCGAAGGCAACCGCTATCCCTTGGGCGAACTCGACGGGACGACGACGGATCGAATCACGCGAATTTCGAAGATTTTCACGGCGGCGGGATTCAAGTCGCCGATCCTGGACAACATCCGCGCCGAAATCTGGCTTAAGCTTTGGGGCAATCTAACATTCAATCCAATCAGTGCGCTCACGCACTCAACTCTGGTCGATCTCTGCCAGTATCCACTAACCCGTACGTTGGCGCAGAAGATGATGACTGAGGCGCAGGCGATCGCGAACAAGCTCGGCATCGAGTTCCGCGTGCCGATCGACAAGCGTATCGCGGGCGCAGAGAAGGTCGGCAAGCACAAGACCTCAATGCTGCAGGACATTGAAGCCGGTCGCGAACTCGAAATCGATGCGCTGGTTGGGTCCGTCATAGAATTGGGCCAGCTCACGGGGGTTGCGACGCCGCACATCGACACGGTCTACGCGCTCGTCAAACTTCTGGGCCAGACGGTTGCGGCCGAAAAGCTGTGCCTGCGGGCGATGACAAGAGATGTACTGGAACGCGCAATGCGCGCGGCGGCTTCGGGCGACGAACCGGTCGTTTCCTGAACGCCGCGGGCGCGAGCATCCATACGCGACCTGCATCGTCGATTTCGAGCAAGGGCTATCGTGCGTTGAGACCGGCCGCCACTCGGGCGCAGATAATGGCATCACCGGAACTTGCCGGAATCAGGGGTTGGGGCCACAGGATGCTCCGCTGCCCCCATGCCCGATCGCTCCGGGTTTCCATTCATTCGAAGCGATTGATCAGCATGCCGATGCCATCGATGGAAACGGCGACAGTGCTTCCCGGCTTCATCGAGCCGACGCCAATTGAAGTTCCGCAGGCAATGACGTCACCCGGATCGAGTGTCATGTCCTGTGAAATTAGGCTGACGAGTCTTGCGGGCGGGAACACCATGTCCGACACCGGATAGTTCTGACGTTCCTGTTCGTTAAGGATGGTCCTGACCGTAAGCTGCATCGGATCTAGATCGGTCGCGACGACCGGGCCGAACACGCCGAACGTATCGAAGCTCTTGGCACGCGTCCATTGGGTAAAGGTGACGTCCCGATTGAGGATGTCGACCGCAGTCACGTCATTGATGCATGTGTAGCCGAAGATATTGCGCAGCGCTTCGGTTTCCGAGATCGCACGGCAGGTCTTTCCGATCACGACACCGAGTTCCCCTTCGTATACGACCTTGCCGCTGTACGCCTTCGGCATGCGGATGCTCTGGCCGGTTGCCAGGTATGAGTTGTTCCCCTTGATGAAATAGAGCGGCTCGGTCGGCACCGAGTTGCCGAGCTTCGCGGCAAGCGCGCGAAAGTTGTTCCAGAGCGCGATCATCTTGCCCGCTGCCGTTGGCGTCAACACGACGACCGAACCGAGCGCGAGCGTCTCTGCCAGTCGGCTGCGGCGAGGCGAACATGTCGCCCGCGTACACCGCTATCTGCGCCCCTTCGAGGGTGCCAAAGCCGGTGACGCCGCCTTCGGCATAGCGAATCCACTGCGTCATTCGTGACCCGAGGCGATCCTTATCGAAGTTGCCGGCGATCGGCCGCTTCCCATGGCCCTCTCGAAAGTTACCATACCCGTGCCGCGCTTGACCCCGGGCGGCAGAATTGCGTGCATTTCTGTAAGCATGCACCCGGCGGCGTCCGCCGCCGCCGGGAACACGGTGATGGACTCGATCGGCGCCTCCGGTCAGTCGGCGCCTCCGGTCGTGTCGCCGCTGAACCGCTCGCGGATGCGGCTCTCGTCCAGTTCGCCGAACGTGTAGGAGGCCTCGAGCCACATCACGTTGATGATGCCGAAGGCGAGTGCGGCGCCGAGACCCAATATCCACGTGAAGTACCACATCGCTGCTACTCCTTTCGACCTTCAATAGAGCGAGTGACCGCCCTCGCGCACGTGCCGCTCGGTGACCTTGCCGCGCATCACGCGGTAGACCCATCCGGTGTACGCGACGATGAGCGGCAGGAAAATCACGACCGCCCAGAACATGATCTGCAGCGTGCGATGGCTGGAGACGGCGTCCCACACGGTCAGGCTGCTCGCCGGGTCGGACGACGACGGCAGAATGAACGGATAGAGCGCGAAGCCGGCGGTCAGCACGACGCCTCCGACCGCGACGGAAGACAACGCGAATGCGAGCCCCGGCCGGCGCCACGACGCGACGACGAGTGCCAACACTGCGCCGGCCATCCCCGCGAGCGGTGCCGCGATCGTCCACGGATGCTTCGCGTAATTGTGCAGCCAGCCCGCCGGCAGCCGTTCGACGGTTTTCGCCGCCGGAACGAAGGCCGAGTCTGCCGGTGGCATCGACACGATCTGGTAACCGTCGATTCCCGTGCCGATCCAGGCGCCGGCCGCGGCGAACGCGGCAATGAAAATGGCGCCGGCAAGGCGCGCGGCACGAATTGCACGGGTCCGCACCGCGCCTTCGGTGCGCAACTGCAGCCAGAGCGCGCCGTGCATCGCCAGCATGGCGACGCTCACCACGCCCGCGAGCAGCCCGAAGGGGTTGAGAAGATCGATGAACGTTCCCGTGTAGAAGACGCGAAGGTCGGCGTCGAAATGGAACGGAACGCCGAGAAGCAGATTTCCGAACGCCACGCCGAAGACGAACGCCGGCACGGTGCCGCCGACGAAGAGCCCCCAATCCCACGCGCTGCGCCAGCGCGGATCGGCGACCTTGCTGCGATAGTCGAAGCCGACGGGCCGGAAGAACAACGCGAACAAGGTCAGGATCAGCGCGACGTAGAAGCCCGAGAAGGCCGCCGCGTACACCAGCGGCCAGGCGGCGAATGTGGCGCCCCCCGCGGTGACGAACCACACCTGGTTGCCTTCCCACGTCGGGCCGACCGTATTGAGGACCACACGGCGCTCGTCGTCGGTCCGGGCGACGAAGGGCAGCAGGGTGCCGATCCCGAGGTCCATGCCGTCGAGGATCGCGAAGCCGACCAGGAGCAGCCCGACGACGAGCCACCAGATCAGCTTCAGCGTCGCGTAGTCGAACACGTAGATCATACGGTTCCCTGCAGTGTCGGCAGTGCCGACTCGAAATGGTACCGGCCCGTCCCGAGGCTGGACGGTCCGAGACGCGCGTACTTGAGCATCAGGTACAGGTCGACGACGAGCAACGCCGTGTAGAACGCGATGAAACCGCCAAGGGAGAACCAGATCTGGCCCGTCGTGACCGACGACACCGAGAGATGCGTTGGCAATACCTCGCTGATCGACCAGGGCTGGCGGCCATATTCGGCGACGATCCAGCCCAGCTCCGCCGCGATCCACGGCAGCGGAATGCTCCACAGTGCGAGGTGCATGATCCAACGGTTGGCCGCGAGGCGACGGCGCGCGAGGACGAGGAACGCCGCCGCGAACACGAACAGGAACCAGACGCCGAGGCCGACCATGATCCGGAACGACCAGAATAGCGGCGCGACGTTGGGGATCGTGTCGTCGACCGCGGCGCGAATCTGCTCCGGCGTGGCGTCGACGACGTTCGCCGTGTACTTCTTCAGCAGCAGCCCGTAGCCCAGGTCCACCTTCAGTCGCGCGAATTCCGCGCTCGCTTCGGGCGAGCGGTCGCCCGCCTTGAGTCGCTGCAGCGCGGCGTAGGCGAGCATGCCGCTGCGGATGCGCGCTTCGTGCTCACGCTTGAGATCCTTGATGCCGGTCACGGGCGTGTCGACGGAGCGGGTCGCGACCAGCCCGGTGAGCCACGGGATCTTGACCGCGAAATGCGTCTTCTCCGCCACCTGGTCGGGAAAACCGAACACGGTGAATGCTGCGGGCGGTTTGTGCGTTTCCCATTCGGCCTCGATCGCCGCCAGCTTCACCTTCTGCACCTCGCCGCTCGTGTATCCCGACTCGTCGCCGAGTACGATGACCGATATCGCCGAGGCGAGGCCGAATCCGGCCGCGACGGCGAACGAGCGCACCGCGAACGACGGATCGCGCAGCCGCAGCAGGTAATACGACGAGATTCCGAGCACGAACATCGACCCCGTGACGTAGCCGGCGGCGAGCGTATGCACGAACTTCGGGCCGGCGACCGGATTGAACAGCAGCTCGGCGAAGCTCGTGAGCTCCATCCGCATCGTGTCAGGGTTGAACTCGGCCCCCACCGGGTTCTGCATCCACGCGTTGGCGATCAGGATCCAGAGCGCGGACAGGTTCGAGCCCAACGCGACGAGGAATGTGACCATCAGATGCTTGATCTTCGACAGCCGGTCCCAGCCGAAGAAGAACAGACCGACGAACGTCGACTCGAGGAAGAAGGCCATCAACCCCTCGAGCGCCAGCGGCGCGCCGAAGATGTCGCCGACGTAGTGCGAGAAGTACGCCCAGTTGGTGCCGAACTGGAATTCCATCGTGATGCCGGTGGTGATGCCCATCGCGAAATTGATGCCGAAGAGCTTGCCCCAGAACTTCGTCATGTCGCGGTAGATTTCCCTGCCTGTCATCACGTACACCGACTCCATGATGACGAGAATCCAGGACAGCCCCAGCGTGAGCGGTACGAACAGGAAGTGGTAGAGCGCCGTCACGGCGAACTGCAAGCGCGACAGGTCGACGACTTCAACGGACGGCATCGGGGACCTCGGTTGCGGGCGAGGGGGCGACGACATGATGCACGATCCGCTGCGTATCCATGTGCATCTGCGGCGTCTCCGGTGCGCGGAAGAAGGCAAACCACAGGAGCGTCAGCGCCAGCGCTTTCACCACCAGCACGACGGTGATGTCGCGAGCCAGTGGACTCATTGGTGTACCCCCACGCTTGCGGCTGCTGCCGCTGCGCTGCCCCCCGAGGGGGAGCAATTCGCGCCTTGGGGCGGCCCGGCGGCGCTCATGCGGGAGCGCCGCGCGGCGAAGCCGTCACGCGATTCGGCTCTCGGGAACGACGCTGCGGGACGCGACGCGCGCATGGTGGCGCATTATTGCCGTCCGTCGCGACGCCGTCGAGAGCGCCCCTCGACCACGGCGGGCGGCTCGGGGCGAAAGCATACGGCGACGGGGACATTCCAGAGCGGAGCTTGAATCCGGGCCCCAAGACCCCATCTCGGATGTAGTCTTTCTGGCAGGGACCAACCATGCGTTTCGACAAGCTAACGACCAAGTTCCAGCAGGCGCTCGCCGATGCCCAGAGCATGGCGCTCGGCAACGACAACGGCTTCATCGAGCCACAGCATATGCTCGCGGCGCTCCTCAATCAGGAGGACGGGGGCACGGCGTCGCTGCTCGCCCGGGCGGGTGTCGCGGTGCCCAAGGTCAAGGCGGGCCTCGCGAAGGCGATCGAGCGGCTGCCCAAGGTCGAGGGCCAGGGCGGCGAGATCAGCGTCTCGCGCGACCTCGGCAACCTGCTCAACCTCACCGACAAGGAAGCGGTCAAGCGCGGCGACCAGTTCATTGCCTCCGAGCTGTTCCTGCTCGCACTCGCCGACGACAAGGGCGACACCGGCCGCCTGCTGAAGGACAACGGCTTGACCCGCAAGGCACTCGAAACCGCGATCCAGGCGGTGCGGGGTGGCGCCGGCGTCGACACGCAGGAGGCGGAAGGGCAGCGCGAAGCACTGAAGAAATACACGATCGACCTGACCGAGCGAGCGCGCGAGGGCAAGCTCGACCCCGTCATCGGCCGCGACGACGAAATCCGCCGCACGATACAGATCCTGCAGCGCCGGACCAAGAACAACCCGGTGCTGATCGGCGAACCGGGAGTCGGCAAGACCGCAATCGTCGAGGGCCTTGCCCAGCGGATCATCAACGGTGAGGTGCCCGAGTCGCTGAAGGACAAGCGCGTGCTGTCGCTCGACATGGCGGCGCTGCTCGCGGGCGCCAAGTACCGCGGCGAATTCGAGGAGCGCCTGAAGGCCGTCCTCAAGGACATCGCCGCCGACGAGGGCCGCACGATCGTCTTCATCGACGAGCTGCACACGATGGTCGGTGCCGGCAAGGCCGAAGGCGCAATCGACGCCGGAAACATGCTGAAACCCGCGCTCGCCCGCGGCGAGCTGCACTGCGTGGGCGCGACCACGTTAGACGAGTACCGCAAGTACGTCGAGAAGGATGCCGCGCTCGAGCGACGCTTCCAGAAGGTACTCGTCGACGAGCCCTCCGTCGAGTCGACGATCGCGATCCTCCGGGGCTTGCAGGAACGCTACGAGATCCATCACGGCGTCGAGATCACGGACCCCGCGATCGTCGCTGCGGCCGAACTTTCACACCGTTACATCACCGACCGCTTCCTGCCCGACAAGGCGATCGACCTCATCGACGAGGCCGCGGCGCGCATCAAGATGGAGATCGACTCCAAGCCGGAGGCGATGGACAAGCTCGATCGGCGCCTGATCCAGTTGAAGATCGAACGCGAGGCGGTGAAGAAGGAAAAGGACGAGGCGTCGAAGAAACGCCTGGCCTCGATCGAGGAGGAGATCAAGCGCCTCGAGCGCGAATACGCGGATCTGGACGAGATCTGGCAGGCCGAGAAGGCGAACGTCGCGGGCACCCAGCACATCAAGGAGGAGATCGACAAGCTCAAGCTCGCGATGGAAGACGCGCGGCGCAAGGGTGACTGGCAGAAGATGAGCGAGCTGCAATACGGAAAATTGCCGCAGCTCGAGGCGCAGTTGAAGAAGGCGGACCGGAAGCTCGCGAAGGAGCAGGAGAAAAAGCCGCAGCTGTTGCGCACGCAGGTCGGCGCGGAGGAGATCGCCGAGGTCGTCTCGCGCGCGACAGGCATCCCCGTGTCGAAGATGATGCAGGGCGAGCGGGACAAGCTCTTGCACATGGAGGACGCGCTGCACAAGCGCGTCGTCGGGCAGGACGAGGCGGTGCGCCTCGTCGCCGATGCAATCCGCCGCTCGCGTTCGGGTCTCGCCGATCCGAACCGGCCGTACGGCTCGTTCCTGTTCCTCGGCCCCACCGGTGTGGGCAAGACCGAATTGTGCAAGGCGCTCGCCGAATTCCTGTTCGATTCCGAGCAGCATCTCATCCGCATCGACATGTCCGAATTCCAGGAGCGGCATTCGGTGGCGCGACTGATCGGCGCGCCGCCCGGCTACGTCGGCTACGAGGAAGGCGGCTACCTGACGGAAGCTGTCCGCCGCAAGCCGTACAGCGTGATCCTGCTGGACGAGGTCGAGAAGGCGCATCCGGACGTATTCAACGTACTGCTGCAAGTGCTGGACGACGGCCGGATGACCGATGGGCAGGGCCGCACCGTCGATTTCAAGAACACGGTGATCGTGATGACCTCCAACCTGGGCTCGCACCGAATCCAGCAGATGGCCGACGAAGGCGCCGACGAGGCGCTGGTCAAGATCGCCGTGCTGGCCGAGGTGAAAGGGCATTTCCGGCCCGAGTTCGTCAACCGGATCGACGAGATCGTCGTGTTCCATCCGTTGGGCGAGGCGCAGATTGCCGATATCGCACGGATCCAGTTGAAGGCGCTGGAAGCGCGCCTCGCCAAGTTGGAGGTCAAGCTCGTCGTGTCCGACGCCGCGCTCAAGGTGGTCGCCGCCGCCGGATTCGATCCGGTCTACGGTGCGCGGCCACTGAAACGCGCGATCCAGCAACAGATCGAGAATCCGCTGGCGAAGGAAATCCTCGGCGGCCGTTACGCGTCAGGTGACACGGTGAAGGTCGACGCCGCCGGTAGCCCAGATCACGTTCGCGAAGGACTGATCGCTGCGGTGCCGCGCGCACCGCGGCGGTCAGGGACGGATCACTCACCGGCGTTTCGCCCGCTGCCGAGCTTCATCCGCTCCCGATACGCCTGCGAAACGAGGTTGACGAGGACGCCCGTCGTCCAGCCGAACGCGAACAGTCCCGAAATCGCGATCATCGGCCCCAACAACCGCCACGCGCGTGGCAGCGTGCCCTCGCCGTAGCCCAGCGTCGTGTACGTGCCCGCCACATAGTAGAAGGCATCGCGCAACGAGGCGAACGGCGTCGACGAACAGCAGTGTCGCCGTCCACACGATGATCTCGACCAGGTGTGTAGCCAGCATCAAGAGGATCATGGCGCCGAAGAACAGCTCGTTGCGAAGGCGCGTCCTCGGTTCGCGCTTCACGTGCCGCTCGAAGCGCGATTGCACGGCGTACATGCCGATGCCGTGGATGAACAGCGTGACGAGCAGCGGCAGCGTGCCGAACACGATCTCCCAGACCGGCGTTAGTTGATCCATCGTATCGACCGGCGCTTCCGCGTCTTTCAGGAAGGGAAAATTGTGCCATAGGGGTGCGAACACGGGTGCGACGCTCGCTTCCGACCATGGCAGCGCGGACGCTGCGGAACAGAACCCGGCGCGCACGTGTTAGCGTGACGACGCCGGGACCGGTCGGCAGAATCAGGGAGGGGCATCATGGGTGCTGCCAACGTGACAGGCGGGATGTGCGTCACTGTCACGCTGTTCGGCGCGCTCGCGCTGGCCCAGTGGCCAAGCGCCGCGCAAGCGACGTTTCACACGTTCCAGATCGACGAGCTGTATTCGAGTCCCGACGGCACGGTGCAATTCGTCGAACTGCACGAAGCCTTCGGCGCCACCGACCAGGAATTCTTGATGGGCCAACGGCTCACCAGCACGCAGGGCGCGACGACGCGCGTCTACACGTTCCCCGCCAACCTGCCCGACAGGCTGACGGCGGGGAAGCGGGTGCTGATCGCAACACCCGGATTCGCGGCGCTGGGAGTTGTCACCCCAGATTACGTGGTCCCGGCACCGTTTCTGTTTCCGGGCGGCGGAACGCTCAATTATGCCGCCGTCGACAGCGTCACCTATCCTGCGCTTCCCACGGACGGAGCGAGTTCGCTCAACCGGTCCGGCTCGGCCGGCGTGAACTCCCCGACCAATTACGCCGGACAGACCGGTTCGATCGGCCCGCCGGCGCCGCCGGCCGCCCCCACCACCGGCATTCCGGCGCTGGGCTCAACGTCGCTCGCGGTCCTCGCATTGTTGCTGGCAGGGGCGGCCGCGGCACTCCTTCGGCGTCGCCGCTGACGCGCAGGTCGCGGCGCATCAGAGATGCGGTAGCGACCGGCGATCGAGGTCGGCGGCGCCGACCGAGGCGAACCACGCCGCCAACCGCGCCCCCACGCCGCTGCGACGGTCGCGGGCACGTAGCTCGTCGACGTGCCGGGCGAGCACGCACACGGTCGCGCTATCCTGTGCTTCGACCAGCGTGAGGCCCCCGCGATCGATCGTGAACGAATCACCCGCCGCCAGCACGATGTCGCGCAGGTCACCCTCCAGCGTCAGCCACAGCGTGCCGCGCGTCACGCGCAGCGTCGTTCCCCGCGCGCCTTCGAGCTTCACCATTTCGCGGGGTGCAAGATCCCATACCTTCGTGTATCCGTCGCAACGCATGGCATACCTCCGAATTCGTGAATAGAATGCATCCAGCGCATGGTCGGCGCGGAGCGCCGGCCGCCGCTACGGCGTCCCCGGGGACCCCTGCCGACAGACACATTGTGGCGGCGCGCGCAGAAGTGCTCAAACGGTCTTTCGGAATGAACTGCATGAGTCTGGTGCATGCTTGACGGATTGCGGCGGTTGCCGTCGCTCGATTTCCTCCGTGGCTTCGAGGCCGCGGGCAGGTTGTTGTCGTTCACCCGCGCGGCGGAGGAACTGTTTCTCACCCAATCGGCGCTGTCGCGGCAGGTGGGCGCGCTGGAGGAGGCGCTTGGCATCGCATTGTTCGAACGCCGACACCGCGCCCTCGCGCTGACGCCCGCCGGCGCGACGTTCCATCGTGACGTCACCGCTGCGCTCAATGGGCTCGCGGTGGCCGCGCAAACGGCGTGCGGCGCGATCGCGCGCGCCGGGGCTCACGCTGTCGACGACGGTGTCGTTCGCATCGTTGTGGATCATTCCGCGCCTGTCGACGTTTCGCGCGCGTCACCCAGAGGCCGAGGTCTACATCTCGGCGGACGACCGGCTGGTCGACTTGTCCCGCGGCGACGTCGACGTCGCCATCCGCTACCTTCCGGACGCGAAGGCGCCCGAAGGATCGGTGCGGCTGTTCGGCGAGCGGATGCTGCCCGTGGTGAGCCCGAAGCTCGTGCGGCGCGGCGGGACGCCGCTCGCGCGGCCCGCCGATCTCGCGCGGCACGTGCTGCTGCACCTCGACGACCCGGAGGGGCGCACGCCGTGGCTCGAGTGGAGCGTGTGGCTCGGCTCGAATGGGCAGCTTGGCCTCAAGCCGGCCGGCGCGTTGCGGTTCAAGCTCTATGATCAACTGATTCAGGCGGCGGTAGGCGGGCAGGGCGTCGCCCTCGGCCGCGTGCCGCTGATTGCCGAGCACCTGCGTGACGGCCGGCTGGTCGCGCCGTTCCCGAAGCGCTACGACTCGGCGCGCGGTTACTACGCGGTGGTGGCGCCGCACGCGGCGGATCGCGCCGATGTCGCCGCATTCGTCGACTGGCTGCGCGACGAGGTCGCGCACGAGGCCGCGCAAGAGGCAGCGGGCCAGCGCGACGCTACGCGCGCCCCGCGGCGGGCGAAGCGATGACCGACGCCGCGTTGCCGACCCACGCGCACGCCGCCCGCGATCCCTCGCCGTGGATCGTTCGCTTCGCGCCTCTCGTGCCGGGCGGCGCACGTGTGCTCGACGTTGCGTGCGGCGAAGGCCGCCATGCGCGTCTGTTTGCCGCGCGCGGGTGCCATGTCCTGGGCGTCGACCGCGATGCCGCGGCACTGGCAATGCTCGCGGCCGTGGCCGGCATCGAAACGCGTGCGCTCGACCTCGAGGCCGGCGGCTGGCCCCTCGCGGGCGAGCGCTTCGACGCGATTGTCGTCGCCAATTATCTGCACCGGCCGCTGTTCCCGCATCTGCTTTCTGCGCTTGCCGCCGACGGTGTCTTGCTCTACGAGACGTTCGCGCGCGGCAACGAGGCCTACGGCCGCCCCGCGAATCCAGCCTTTCTGCTCGAGCGCGACGAGCTGCTCCGGTTCGCCGGCGCCGAGCTTGCCGTGGTCGCATTCGAACAGGGACGGGTGTCCACGGCGGGTCGCGACGCCGTGGTGCAGCGGCTTGCCGCCGTCGGGCTGCGGCGCCCGTGGCCTCCTGCCTTGGAGGCATCTGACGGCAACGGGCGAACCCCGCGGGTCGTACCCGGTCGAATGCGGTAAAATCACGTTTTTCACCCGTTTTCTCCATGTTGACCGGTAGCATCGTCGCAATCGCGACGCCGATGCACGATGGCGGTGCGCTCGATCTCCCCGCGCTCGGCAAGCTGATCGATTTCCACGTCGCCAACGGCACCGCCGGCATCGTCATCGTCGGCACGACCGGCGAGTCGCCGACCGTCGACTACGAAGAGCATTGCCTGCTCATCAAGACGGCGGTGGAGCAGGCGCGCGGGCGCGTACCGGTCATCGCCGGCACTGGTGCCAACTCGACGGCGGAAGCGATCGCCCTTACCGCCTATGCGAAGGCCGCCGGCGCGGCCTGTTGCCTGTCGGTCGTGCCGTACTACAACAAGCCCACGCAGGAGGGGCTGTACCGGCATTTCCGCACGATCGTGGAGGCGGTCGACCTGCCGCTGATCGTGTACAACGTTCCCGGCCGCACCGTTGCGGATCTCGGCAACGATACCGTGCTGCGCCTCGCACAGCTGCCGCGCGTCGTCGGCATCAAGGACGCGACGGCTGACCTCGGCCGCGGCAGCGAACTGCTGCGCGCACTCGCGGCGGCGGACAGGCGCGGTTTCGTCGTCTACAGCGGTGATGACATCACCGCGCTGCCGCTGATGCTCATGGGCGGCCACGGCGTGATCTCGGTGACCGCCAACGTGGCGCCGAAACTGATGGCGGAAATGTGCGCCGCGGCGCTCGCCAGCGATTTCGCGCGAGCCCGCGCGTGCAACGATCGGCTGTTGCCGTTGCACCGCGCGTTATTCGTCGAACCCAATCCGATTCCCGTGAAATGGGCGCTCGCCGAGATGGGTCTCATCACGAACGCGCTGCGCCTGCCGCTCGTTCCGCTTTCGCCAAACCACCACGAGACCGTCCGCGCCGCGCTGCGCGCCGCGGGTGCTCTCGCTTGATCCGAAGGTGTACCGCATGAACAGAATCAACCTTGCGCCGCCCGCGCTCGCCGCGATAACGCTCGCCGCGTTCGCTCTCACCGGTTGCGAGACGCCGAACACGTCGCTCGGCAAGAAGATCGATTACAAGACCGCGACGGCGGCGCCGGCGCTCGAACTGCCGCCGGAGCTCAAGGCGCCGCAGTATGACGACCGCTACAACTCCGCAACGGCGTCCGGCATTGCCGCACGCGACGCGACCAGGCCGAAGAGCGGCGATCCGATCGCGCAGAACGTCGTCGCCGACGCGAAGATCGTGAAAAGCGGCAACGAGCGCTGGCTGCAGGTGAAGACGACCCCCGAGGAGGCATGGAACACGGTGCGTGCGTTCTGGCTGGAAAACGGCTTCGTGCTCGCGACGGAGCAGCCGTCGGCGGGCGTCATGGAGACCGACTGGGCCGAGAACCGCGCCGAGATTCCCGGTGACGCCCTCCGCAACACGATCGGCAAGTACTTCGACGCGTTCTACACGACGTACAAGCGCGAGAAGTACCGCACGCGGATCGAGCGCGGCACCGAGCCGGGGACGGTCGAGATCTTCCTCTCCAGCCGCATCATGGAGCAGATGCCGACGAAGGTCGACAGCCGCGGCGCGCCCGAAGCCTTCGCGTGGACCGTGCTGCCGCCCAACCCGGGGCTGGAGGCCGAATGGCTCGGGCGCATGATGGTGCGATTCGGCATGCCCGAAGCGCAGGCGACCCAGATCGCGAAGGGTGGGCCGGGAGCCCCGCCGGCAACCGAGCGTGCGCTGCTGGAAAAGGCGCCCGATGGCGTGAACCGGCTCATCGTCGACGACGGTTTCGACCGCGCCTGGCGCCGGGTCGGACTGGCACTCGACCGCATCGGCTTTACCGTCGTCGACCGCGACCGCTCGAAGGGCTTCTACTACGTCCGCTACGCGAATCCCGACGTCGAGGCAAAGGCCCAGGAGGGACTGCTCTCGAAGCTGATGTTCTGGAAGGACAAGACCGAAAAGCCGGAGCAGTACCGGATCACCGTCGCGCAGTCCGATCCACGCAGCGTCGTGACCGTGCAGGATCCCAACGGTGCACCCGACAAGAGCGAGAATGGCGCGAAGATCCTTTCGCTGCTCAAGGACCAGTTGAAGTAACGCGGAGCACGCGTGCGCTTCGCGTCTCTGGGGAGCGGCAGCGAGGGCAACGGCCTCGTGGTCGAGGCCGATGCGACCCGGATCCTGATCGACTGCGGCTTCGGCGTCCGCGACACGGCCGCGCGCCTCGCGCGGATCGGTCTGGCGCCGCGCGACCTGACCGCGATTCTCGTGACCCACGAACACTCCGATCATGTGGGCGGTGTGCCCGCATTCGCGGCCCGTCACGCGCTCCCCGTATGGGCGACCTTCGGGACGCTCGCCGCGGTGTCGGAGCGCTTCGAGGGGATGGCCCACGTGTACGGCTTCGACAGCCACGATACCTTCGCCATCGGCGCGCTCGCGATCACGCCGATTTCGGTGCCGCACGACGCGCGCGAACCTGTCCAGTACGTGATCGGCGACGGTGCTCGGCGGCTAGGCGTGCTGACCGACCTTGGCGTTTCGACTCCGCACGTCGAAGCCTGCCTTTCGGGGTGCGATGCGCTGGTGCTCGAGTGCAACCACGACCCCGCGATGCTCGATAATGGCGACTATCCTTATCCGCTGAAGCAACGGATCGCCGGGCGTTTCGGACACCTGTGCAACGACGATGCCGCGCAACTCCTCACGCGTATCGACACCTCGCGGCTCGTCCACGTGATCGCCGCGCATCTTTCGCGGCAGAACAACACGCCGGACCTCGCTCGTGCCGCGCTCGCCGGCGCGCTCGGTTGCGCGCTCGACTGGATCGGCATCGCGCAGCAGGATGAGGGCTTCGGCTGGCGCGAGATCTAAACAGGAGGGAAAGCGAGATGGAAAAGCGGCAGGAGCTCTACAAGGGGAAAGCGAAGACCGTCTATGCGACCGACGATCCGCACCGGCTCGTCATGCACTACCGTGACGATGTCTCCGCATTCGACGGCGTGAAGCTCGCGCAGCTCGCGCAGAAGGGTGCGACCAACAACAAGATCAATGCGTACGTGATGGACAAGCTTGCCGCGGCTGGCGTGCAGACGCACTTCGTTCGCATGCTCAACGAACGCGAATCGCTGGTCAAGGCGCTGAAGATGCTCCCGATCGAATGCGTCGTGCGCAACGTTTGCGCGGGCTCGATGGCGAAACGCTACGGCATCGCCGAGGGCACGCGGCTCGCCGAACCGATCTTCGAGTTCTTCCTGAAGAGCGACGCCTTGCACGACCCGCTGTGCAACGACGACCACATTCGCGTGCTCGGCTGGGCGACCGCGAAGGACATCGCCGAGATGAGGGCGCTCACGCACAAGGTCAATGCAGTGCTGAAGCCGCTGTTTGCCACGGCCGGAATCGATCTCGTCGACTACAAGCTCGAGTTCGGACACCCGACCGACGATCCCGACGGAGCGCTCGTGCTGGGCGACGAATTCACGCCGGACGGCTGCCGGCTGTGGGACGCGAATACCGGCGAGAAGCTGGACAAGGATCGTTTCCGCCGCGATCTCGGTACCGTGATCGAACATTATCGCGAGGTCGCGCAGCGCATTGGCGCCCCGCTTTGAGCGGTGCCGCCGTCGGCGCCGTCTGTCCCGGGACCCGGCGGACAAGAAAAAACGGGCCGGCTTGCGGGCCGGCCCGTCGTACGAACGCGTGAACCGATTTACTTCTTCGGTGCGTCCTTGGCGGCGTCCGGAGCGGGGGCGGCAGGCGCGGGTGGTGCGGCCGGCGCTGCAGGCGCGGCAGCGGCATCCTTCGCCGGTTCAGCGGGCTTCGCCGCCTCGGTCGGCGCGGCCGGAGCGGGCGCCGGCGCCGCGGCGGCCGGTGCAGGAGCGGCGGCTTTCGGAGCCGGCTTTTGTTCGCCGCAGGCCGTGAGCACGAGCGCGACGGCAGCAACGAGGACGAGCGACTTGTTCATGATTCGAATCCTTACGGAAGTGTCGGTAGAGTTGTGAGCTAGCACCGTTCGTGGCCGCATGACGACGAACATCCAAGTCCCTGGAGCGCTCCCCCAGCAAACGATAGCGAAATGTTAGCACAAATCCCTGATGATTCAAAGGGATTGTGCGTTGCCGCATGGACTTACCGCCGCCGGCCGGCGTGGTGATCAAAGCCCCAGCACCGTACCGGTGAGACCGGGTTCCCCTGTTGCCCAGATTTCGTCGAAGCGGTTGACGAGCGGCCGCGCGAGATGGGGTTCGTCGATCGCCAATGCCGCCCGCGGCTGTTCGACGTGGAAGCGATGGAGGAAATGGCGCGCGTCGACGAGCACGAGCGGATCGGCGGCGCCTTGCGCCCCGGGACCGGTTTTGTAGATCGTGATCCGATCGCTGAACACCTTCAGCAGCGCGATGAGCCGCGGGCACGAGGCCTCGAGCCAGTGCGTGTCGTGCACGATGATGTCGAGCTTCGCTGTCCGCGAGCGGCGCAGGAACGCGGCCAGCGCTTCCGCGCGCGCAGGAGTGTTCCACCCCATCTGCGCCATGTCGCAGTCGAAGACGCGGATCGAATGCTGCGCGATCCCGATGAGTTCGTCGAGCGCCGCGACCTGCGCCGCAACCGTCGCCAGCGTTTCCTGCCGAGGTACGGGCGCTGCGCCCGCGTCAGCCGGCGCCGGAGTGGAGGTAGCCATCGCGATACCAATCGTAGAGGAACTGAGTGACCCCAGGGCCGGCGGCGGCTGCCGCCGCCGGAGCAAGTGCGCGCGTGTTCGCGAGCGAACGCAGTATCGCCGCTCCCGCCGCGGGCCACGGCAGCGCTGCGCCGTTGATGAACAAGTGACGGTCATCGTAGAGCAGTTGTGTGCGCAGGTCCAGACGCACGCCATGCCGGCGTGCGCGGGCGAGAAACGCAGCGCGCGTCAGTGGCGCCGCTGCGGGCTCGAAAACGACTGCGGGCTTTGGCTCCGAAAGCCATGCGCCGAGGAACCGTGCCACCACCGCGCGGTCCCAGCGAATGCTACGCAGCATGTCCGCGCATCGGCGCTGCATCGCGCGCCCGATTCGCGCCGGCTCGTGGGTGGGGCGAAGATCAGCGTCCCCGTAGCGCCCTGCGAGGTCTAGCTCGTCGCGCAGGAAATCGAGGAACGCCGTTGCGAGTTCGTTCGCGTCCGGCGCCCGAAAGCCGATCGAGTACGTTGTGCACGGGTCGACGGCGATGCCATCGTGCGCGTGATCCGGTGGCAGGTAGAGCATGTCACCGGGACCGAGTACCTCGTCGGACTCCGGCGTGAAACGGCGCAGAATCTTAAGCGGCAGGCCATGTTTCAGCGCAAGGTCCTTCTGGCGGCCGTATTTCCAGCGCCGCCGCCCCGTGCCCTGCAGCAGGAACACGTCGTAAGAATCGAAATGGGGCCCGACGCCGCCGCCGGGCGCCGCAACGCTCGCCATGAGGTCGTCGAGACGGGCAAAAGGCAGGAAGGCAAAGCGGCGCAGCAGAGCATCGGCGGCGTTCGAATGCAGATTGACACCCTGCACCAGCAGCGTCCAGTTGCGTGCAGGCAGCGCGCGGAAATCGGCACGGCGAAAGGGGCCGTGCGCGAGCGACCAGCGCACGCCAGCGCGGACGACGAGCCTCGATTCGACATCGTCTCGCTGCGCGAAAGCGAGCAGCTCCCGTGTCGTGAACAGGCCGGCGAAATCCGGGCACGCGTTGCGCACGAGCAGCGCTTCCTTCTGCCAGAAGCTGCGGAGGAACGCGGCGGCGCTGCGGCCGCCGAGAAGACGCGCCGTCATGGCGGTCGCGGCCAACGCGGGCAGCGGCATTGCGTCGGGCATGCGACGATTATAGCGACGCGTGCGGGGTCGCCGCGGGCCGCTGCGCTACAATTAATGCGCGAGTGCCGTCACCGCGCGGCGTGCCGGCTCGCTATCTTCCGGAGTGTCGATGAACATCTTCGCGAACACGGTCGTGACACTGACGTTCGAGCTGTACGACTCCGAAGGCACGTTGCTCGAGACGACAGATGACCCGATCACGTATCTGCACGGCGGGCACTCGGGCATGCTGCCCAAGCTCGAGGAAGCGCTGAGTTTGAAGAAGATCGGCGACCAGGTGTCGGTCGATGTCGAGCCGGCCGACGCCTTCGGCGATTACGATCCGCAGCTCGTGAAGATCGAGGCGGCGGACCGGCTGCCGCCCGAAGTCGAGGTCGGCATGCAGTTCGAAACGTACGAGAATCTGGGCGACGAGCCTGGAAGCAGCACCGTGTTCACCGTCACTGACATCGCCGAGGGCAAGGTCGTGCTCGACGGCAACCATCCGTGGGCAGGAAAGCGCCTCCGCTTCGACTGCCGGATTCTCGATGTCCGCGCCGCGACCGCGGAGGAGGTCGAGCACGGGCACGTGCACGGCCCCGGCGCGCATCACCACTAGCGCGCGAGCCTGGGAGCAGGGGCCCCGCGCGCGAAGCGCAAGGGGATGCGACCGGGGCGAGTCGACGCCTGAGGCCGACGCCAGAATCGTCGCATGCTGCAGCGGAACATGGAGGCCGATGGGGCGCAAAGCCGCTTTTCGCCCCCGATCAGCCGCATCGTCGGAAGCCGGTCGCTGCGTCAGCGCGGCAACAGTTTCCTCAGTTCGTACAGCGCCGCCAGCGCGTCGCGTGGCGTCATCGCATCTGGATCGAGCGCGGCAAGTCGCGCGGTGAGCGCGTCGGTCTCGCGGGACGTCGCCAGTGTCTCTTCCGCACCTTGCGTGGCTGCACCAAGCGGCGCAAACAGATCGGCCTGCGCCATTCCTCCGGCGTTGAATTTGTCCAGGCGAGCGAGATACCCCTTTGCACGTCGGACCGCCTCGGACGGCACGCCGGCGAGCTTCGCGACCGAAAGGCCGTAGCTGCGGTTCGCGGGGCCATCCTCGGCGGCGTGCAGGAACACGATTCCATCGGCATGCTCGACGGCGTCGAAATGCAGGTTCGCGCAGCCGTCGATCTCCGCCGGCAGCGCGGTCAGCTCGAAATAGTGCGTAGCGAACAGCGCGAGGCTGCGATTCTTTTCCGCGAGCTGGTGAGCAATCGCCCATGCCAGCGCCAGACCGTCGAACGTCGACGTGCCGCGGCCGATCTCGTCGATCAGCACGAGGCTCTGCGCTGTCGCTCGATGCAGGATCGCGGCGGCCTCAGTCATCTCGACCATGAACGTCGAGCGCCCGCCGGCCAGATCGTCGGCGGCGCCGATGCGCGTGTGGATCGCGTCGAGCGGGCCGATTTCGGCGGACGCGGCCGGCACGAACGAGCCGCAGCAGGCGAGAAGCGCGATGGCGGCTGCCTGCCGCATGTACGTCGACTTGCCGCCCATGTTCGGGCCGGTGATGATCAGCAGCCGCCGGTCGGGCCGCAAGTCGAGATCGTTCGGGATGAACGCATCGACCTGACGCTCGACGACGGGGTGCCGCCCGCCACGGATGGCGAGGCCGGGCGCGGGCACGAACGTCGGGCGCGCGAGATCGAGGGCTTCGGCGCGTTCGGCGAGCGTTGCCAGCACGTCGAGTGCCGAGAGCGCCGCGGCGGCACCCTGCAGGGCGGGGATTGCCGGGGCAAGGGCGGCAACGAGTTCGTCGAAGAGCAGCCTTTCGCGCGCGAGCGCGCGGTCCTGCGCGGAGAGCGCGCGGTCCTCGAAGGCCTTCAGTTCCGGCGTGATGTAGCGCTCGGCGTTCTTCAGCGTCTGCCGGCGGCGGTAATCGTCGGGCACCTTCTGCGCGTGGGCGTTCGTAACCTCGATATAGAAGCCGTGGACGCGGTTGTACTCGACCTTGAGGTTCGCAATCCCGGTGCGCTCGCGCTCGCGCGTCTCCAGCGCGACGAGGAACTCGCCGCAGGTGTCGTCGATCGAGCGCAGCTCGTCCAGCTCCGCGTCGTAGCCGGGCGCGATGACGCCGCCATCGCGAACTTGCGCCGCGGGCTCCGCGGCGATCGCGCGCGAAAGCCGCGCCGCCCATTGCGGATCGACATCGAGGTCGGCGGCCAGCGCAGTCACGAGCGGCGCATCGGCGGCGGCGAGTGCCGTGCGGATCGCCGGCAATCGCGAAAGCGTATCGCGCAAGCCGGCGAGGTCGCGCGGCCGCGCCGAGGCGAGTGCAACGCGCGCGGCGATGCGCTCCACGTCGACGGTGCGCGACAGGTCCTGCGCCAGCGCGCGGCGAGCGCCCGGGTTCGCGACCCACCCCTCGACCGCGGCGTGGCGCGCTGCGGCGGCGTCCTGCGCGCGCAGCGGATGCGTCAGCCATTGGCGCAGCAGTCGGCTGCCTGCCGCCGTCGCGCACGCGTCGAGCAAGGAAAGAAGCGTGGGCGCCGGCTCGCCGCGCAGCGTTTCGGTGATCTCGAGATTGCGTCGCGTCGCGGCGTCGAGTGCCAGATGCTCGCTCGCCGTCTCGACCGCGATCGCCCGGACGTGCGCGAGCGACGACTGCTGGGTGGCCGCCGCGTAGCCGAACAGGGCGCCCGCCGCACCGAGTCCGAGATCGCGGTCCTCGACACCGAAGGCCGCGAGGTCGCGGGTGCCGAAATGCTTCGTCAGCGCTCGTGTCGCCGCGGCGGCGTCGAACTGCCATGCGGGCAGTGCGCGTGTCGGCACCACATCGGCACGCAGAGGCGATAGGGCGCCGTCGGGGACGAGCAGCTCCGCCACATCCAGCCGCTCGACCATCGCGGCGGTTTCCGCTGCGGGTACTTCGGACAACGTGAACTGCCCGGATGCGAGATTGAGCCACGCCACACCTGTTCGGTGCTTGCCGGGATTGACGGCGACGAGCAGGCTGTCGCGCTTCGCGTCGAGCAGACCGGCGTCGGTGACGGTCCCTGGCGTGACCACGCGCAACACCTTGCGTTCGACCGGACCCTTGCTCGTCGCAGGGTCGCCGATCTGTTCGCAGATCGCGACTGACTCGCCCAGCTTCATCAGCCGGGCGAGGTAGCCCTCGACCGCGTGGAACGGCACCCCGGCCATCGGGATCGGCGCGCCCGCCGACTGCCCACGGGCGGTGAGCGTGATGTCGAGCAACCGCGCCGCGCGCTGTGCGTCGTCGTAGAACAACTCGTAGAAATCGCCCATCCGGTAGAAGAGCAGCTTATCCGGGTGCTCCGCCTTGGCGCGGAGGTACTGCTGCATCATCGGCGTGTGCGTCGGCAGCGGTGCAGCGGGCGTAGTGGCGAGCGTGGACATCGGCGGAATTATAAGGGCTGCGCTGGAGCGCGCATGGCGGGTCCGGTGCGATCTGGGGCACAATGCCCGCGCACATACCGCCCGATTCGCCCATGGCTACGTTGCTCCTCGACCCCGGCGCGCTCTCGCTTGCCGATCTCCGCCGCCTGTGGACGGCGCCGCATCCGCTCGCGTTGCCTGCTGCCGCGCTCACCGTGGTCGATGCGGCGGCGGAGACCGTGCGCCGCGTCGTCGCCGCGGGCCGGACCGTATACGGCGTCAATACCGGCTTCGGCCTCCTCGCGCGCACGCGAATCGACGACGCGCGGCTCGCGGAGTTGCAGCGGGCGCTCGTGCTCTCCCATTCGGCGGGAACCGGAGCGCTGCTTGACGATGCCGTCGTGCGGCTCGTCGTCGCGCTGAAGGCGGCGTCGCTCGCGCGCGGGTACTCGGGCGTGCGCTGGAGCGTGATCGAGGCGCTGATCGCGCTTGCGAACGCGGGCATCGTTCCATGCATTCCGTCGCAGGGATCGGTCGGTGCCTCGGGCGACCTCGCGCCGCTTGCGCACCTGTCCTCGGTGCTGATCGGGGAGGGCGAGGCAAAGATCGCTGGCCGCATCGTTCCCGCGCGCGACGCGCTGGCGCAAGCCGGTCTCAAGCCGGTGGTGCTGGGACCGAAGGAGGGGCTTGCGTTGCTGAACGGGACGCAGGTGTCGACGGCGTTGGCACTCGCGGGCCTGTTCGCCGCCGAACGCGCGATGGCCGCCGCATTCGTCGCCGGCGCGTTGACCGTCGACGCGTGTCTCGGCAGCGACACGCCGTTCGATGCACGAATTCAGGCGGTGCGGGGGCATCGCGGGCAAGCCGACGCCGCAGCGATCTCCCGCGGCCTGCTTGCCGGCAGCAGGATCCGCGAATCGCACAAGGACTGCCACCGCGTGCAGGACCCGTACAGCCTGCGCTGTCAGCCGCAGGTGATGGGCGCGTGCCTCGACCAGATGCGGCGTGCTGCCGAACTGTTGCTGATCGAGGCGAATGCGGTATCCGACAATCCGCTCGTCTTCGCCGCCACGGACGAAATACTTTCCGGCGGCAACTTCCACGCCGAGCCGGTAGCATTCGCCGCCGACAATCTGGCGCTTGCGATCGCCGAGGTCGGTGCGTTGTCGGAGCGCCGCATCGCGCTCCTCATGGACACGAACCTGTCCGGATTGCCGCCGTTCCTCGTCGAGGACGGCGGGGTCAACTCCGGGTTCATGATCGCGCAGGTGACAGCCGCCGCACTCGCCTCCGAGAACAAGTCACTCGCGCATCCGGCCTCCGTCGATTCGCTGCCGACCTCGGCGAACCAGGAGGATCACGTCAGCATGGCGACGTTTGCCGCGCGTCGGTTGACGCCGATGGCGATGAACACTGCGCGCATCGTCGCGATCGAGCTGCTTGCGGCGGCCCAGGGCGTCGAGTTGCGCAAGCCGCTGACGACCTCGCCCAAGCTCGCGGCGGCGATGGCGATGATCCGTGCAGACGTTCCGTTCTGGGACCGCGACCGCGCGTTCGCGCCGGACCTCGAGGCGATTCGCGCGCGCGTCGAGCGCGGCGACTTTCTGCCGTATGCGGACGCGTTGCTCGAGCCTCCCGACGGCGCCGGCGCGTGACGAGGCGCGGCGACTGCGCGACAATCAACGTTGACCGTGGGCGCCGCGCCCCGGCGGAGGAACCCCATGCATCGTGACCATCCCGACCGACTTGCGAGCGGCAGCATCGGCACGCGCCGCGCCGACCGCGTGATTCGCGCGCCGCGCGGTAACGAACGCACGGCGAAATCCTGGCTCACGGAAGCGCCGCTGCGGATGATCCAGAACAACCTCGATCCCGAGGTCGCCGAGAATCCGCAGGAACTGGTCGTCTACGGCGGCATCGGTCGCGCGGCACGCAACTGGGAATGCTTCGACGCGATCCTCGCGGCATTGCGCGCATTGAATGACGACGAATCGCTGCTGATCCAGTCGGGCAAGCCCGTCGGCGTGTTCAAGACCCACGTGGACGCGCCGCGGGTGCTGATCGCCAATTCCAATCTCGTACCGAGATGGGCGACATGGGAGCACTTCAACGAACTCGACCGCAAGGGCCTCATGATGTTCGGCCAGATGACGGCGGGCTCGTGGATCTACATCGGCAGCCAGGGAATCGTGCAGGGTACGTACGAAACGTTCGCCGAGGCGGGGCGGCAACATTGCGGCGGGCAGCTCGGCGACAAGTGGATTCTGACCGCGGGCCTGGGTGGGATGGGTGGCGCGCAGCCGCTCGCGGCGACGATGGCCGGGGCATCGATGCTGGCGATCGAATGCCAGCAGAGCCGCATCGACATGCGCCTTTCGACCCGTTATCTCGACACGCAGGCGAAGGATCTCGATGCCGCGCTGGCGATTCTCCGCGATGCGTGCGCGCGGCGGCAACCGGTGTCCGTCGGGTTGCTCGGCAACGCGGCGGAAGTCCTGCCCGAGCTCGTTCGGCGCGACGTGCGCCCGGGCATGGTGACCGACCAGACGTCAGCGCACGACCTCGTCTACGGCTATCTGCCTGCGGGCTGGACCGTCGAGCGATGGAAGGCGGCGCAGGCCGATCCCGCGCGGCACGGGGAACTCGTCACCGCGGCCAGGGCATCGATCAAGACGCACGTCGAAGCCATGCTTGCATTCCATGGCCAAGGCGTACCGACATTCGATTACGGCAACAACATCCGCCAGGTCGCGTTCGACGAAGGTGTCGTCGACGCGTTCGCGTTCCCCGGCTTCGTGCCCGCGTACATCCGCCCGCTGTTCTGCGAGGGCAAGGGTCCGTTTCGCTGGGTTGCGCTCTCGGGCGACCCCGAGGACATCTACGCGACCGACCGCAAGGTCAAGGAACTCTTTCCGGGCCACGCGCACCTGCACCGCTGGCTCGACATGGCGCGCGAGCGGATCGCCTTCCAGGGCCTGCCGGCACGCATCTGCTGGCTTGGATTGGGCGAACGCCATCGTGCCGGCCTCGCGTTCAACGAGATGGTGCGAACGGGAGAGTTGAAGGCGCCGATCGTGATCGGCCGCGACCACCTCGACACCGGCAGCGTGGCTTCGCCCAACCGCGAAACGGAAGCGATGATCGACGGCTCGGATGCCGTGTCCGACTGGCCGCTTCTGAACGCGTTGCTCAACACCGCGAGCGGCGCGACGTGGGTGTCGTTCCATCACGGCGGTGGCGTCGGAATGGGCTATTCGCAGCACGCCGGTGTCGTCATCGTCTGCGACGGCACCGACGCCGCGGCGAGACGAATCGAACGCGTGCTGTGGAACGACCCGGCGACCGGCGTCATGCGCCACGCCGATGCCGGCTACGCGAAGGCGATCGAGGTGGCGAAGGCGAAGGGACTCAAACTGCCGATGCTCGGGCGATGAAGGAGTGCGTGCGGACAAAGGGTCGCGGCCTTCGTTCGGCGGGCAGGCGTCAGAGCAAGAACGCCGCGGCGCGTTGCGCAGCGGCGTTCATCACTTTCGATTCTGGTCGGGGTGAGAGGATTTGAACCTCCGACCTCTACGTCCCGAACGTAGCGCTCTACCAGGCTAAGCTACACCCCGAATGGCCGTTGCCGGCGATGCAATTCTGCGTTCCCGCGGCGGGAGTAAGGCGCGTCCCGCGGGCTTGCGGCGCCACCGGCGCTCGGTTTCACTCAGTACGTCCGCGTCGGGCGGCGAAGGACGCCAATTCTAGCAGACTTTCGCGGTCCGGCGAATCGGGCAGCACGGCCAAGGCTGCGCGCGGCGGCATCGCTTTCGCGCTCCGCCCGCTCGCGCGTGTAATCGAGCGCACCGGTTCGCGCGAGCACGTCCATCACCGGCGCGAATTCGGTCAGCCGGCCGCCGGTGATCGCGCTGCGGATGAGTGCCGCGTCGTTGGCGCTTCCCACTGCCAGGGCGCGGATCAGCGGCAGCGTCATCTTGCCCTCGGCGAGGTCATCGCCGAGATTCTTGCCGATCGCGGTCAGGTCGCCCGAATAGTCGAGCACGTCGTCGACCAGCTGGAACGCCGTGCCAAGATGCATGCCGTACCGGGCGAGCCCCCGCTCCCGTTCGAGTGGCGCCTTGCCCAGGACCGCGCCAAGCTGCGCCGCGGCCTCGAACAGCTTCGCGGTCTTGCGCTGAATGACCGTGAGGTAGTCGGCTTCGGTGAGGTCCGGGTTGCGGGAGTGCATGAGCTGCAGGACTTCTCCCTCGGCGATCACGTTCGTCGCCTGCGAGAGGATTTCCAGCACACGCATCGAGCCGTCGTTCACCATCATCTGAAACGCGCGCGAATAGAGGAAGTCGCCGACCAGCACCGACGCCGCGTTGCCGAATGTCGCATTGGCGGTCGCGTGGCCGCGCCGCAGGTCCGACTCGTCGACGACGTCATCGTGCAGCAGGGTCGCGGTGTGGATCATCTCGACCACGGCCGCGAGCGTGTAGTGCTCCCGACCCTGATAGCCGCAGGCGCGCGCGGCGAGCAGGACGAGCGCCGGACGCAGCCGCTTACCGCCGCCGCCGATGATGTACTCGGCGATCTGCCGGATCAGCGCGACGTCGGAATCGAGACTTGCGCGGAGCACGCCGTCCACTTCCGCGCGGTCGGCGGCGAGGACGCCCTTGAGGAACTCGGTCGGCACGGGAAGTGGAGCGGAGGCGGGTGCACGCACGCGGGAAAGGATTGACTGGAACATGGGCAGGTCGTTTGCAGTCGGCCGGTGAGGCTCGGCGCATGCAAATCGCGCGAAATTGTAACCGAAGCCCTCGGTACGCTTTTGCGCTGGCGCAAGGTGGATGACGGTCGAGCGATCCTGAGGGCGCCACCGCGCGGTTGGATCGGACCGACCGCCCGAACTTGGCGGAGCGAGTGGGCCGCCGTCCAGGTCATCCGGCACCGGTCGCGTTTGACTGGTCGGGCAGTAAGCGGTTATAATTCAAAGCTTTCCGCGTTCGGCGGGACCAGCAACGAATCTAGCGGAGTCATTCCATGTACGCGGTCATAAAAACCGGCGGCAAGCAATACAAGGTTGCCCCCGGCGAAAAACTCAAGATAGAACAGATACCGGCGGACGTGGGCGCGGAAGTCGTGCTCGACCAGGTGTTGCTGGTCGGGGAAGGCGAGAGCGTCCGCCTCGGTCAGCCCACCGTCGACGGCGCGGCGGTGAAGGCCACCGTCGTCGCCCACGGACGCGGCGACAAGGTGCGCATTTTCAAGATGCGTCGCCGCAAGCATTACCAGAAGCACCAAGGGCATCGGCAGGGTTATACCGAACTCAAGATCGACAGTATCGTCGGCTGACGGGGACAGACCATGGCACACAAGAAGGCAGGCGGCAGCTCGCGCAACGGCCGCGACTCGGAATCGAAGCGCCTCGGCGTGAAGGCCTATGGGGGCGAGACGATCAACGCTGGCAGCATCATCATTCGCCAGCGCGGCACCGTCATCCACCCGGGTGTCAACGTCGGGATCGGCAAGGACCACACGCTGTTTGCGCTCGTGACTGGCAAAGTCGAGTTCGAGACGAAGGGCAAGGACAGGAAGAAGTTCGCGAGCATCGTTCCGCTCGCGGCATAGCTGCGACTTGCTTCGGGACACGCCCGGATTGGGCGTGCTGCCCAGAGAAGGCAATACCCGGCCAAGTGCCGGGTTTTTCTTGGATGTCCCGGAAGGCCGTTCGGTGCCTACGGCCCGGCGACGAACAGGGCCGCATCACGGCGCACCAAGGCACGTCAGTCCTGTTCGAATTCCAGCCGGTCGTCGCCTACCTCGATCACGTCCTCGTCGTGCAGCAGGCGCGCTTCCTTGCCGATCGAGCGCCGGTTCACGCGCGGATGGCGGCGGCCTTCGACATGGGTAACGAAGTATCCATGGGGCCGCCGCGTGATCACGGCGAGCTGTTGTCCCGGTTTGCCGATGGTCGCGACGACCCGGTCGAGTTCGATCGACCGGCCTGCGTCGCTGCCGGCCAGCACCTTGAGTCGGCCTTTGGGGAAACGGATCCTCGTCGCGCGCGCGGCAGGCACGCGGACTTCCGTTGCGGGCGGGGTGGCTTCGTCGCGGGCAGGTGTGCTTTTCCCGAACAGCCCGGTAATGAGCATCGTGCGTTCCAGATCGATTTCAACCGCGGTCCGCGGGTTCAGGTAGCGCAGATGGAAGTTTCCGAATTCGATCACGTCGCCGTGCTGCAGGATGCGCCGGGGCACGCGCGTGCCGTTGACGATCGTGCCGTTGGCGCTGCGCAGGTCCTCGAGGATGTGGTCGTTGCCGACCGCGACGATGACGGCGTGCTCGCGGCTCACGGCCGGATCATCGATGACGATCTCGTTTTGGAGCTCGCGGCCGACGGTCAACCGGCCGCGGTCGATGAAACACTGGTAGACGACCGAGCCACCTGCGCTCAAGACCAATTTGGCCATCGGTTACTCGGTTGTGCCACTCATTGCCACCAGTTGACGAGCCGCGCGAACCAACTGTCACGGCGCGCGGCAGGAAAAGGTTTCAGCACCTTGGCGACGATCACGGACACGTTGTCGTAGCCGCCGTTGTCCTTCGCTGCCTGGACGAGGTGGTGCGCCGCGAGCGGCAGATGAGTCCGGAGCGAATTGAGGATCAGTTCGATGTCGGTGTCGTCCACGAGATCGCTGAGGCCGTCGGAGCAAAGCAGATACACGTCACCGGGCGCCGCGTCCTCCTCGCGCAGATGCGGCGGTATGACTTCCGCTACGCCGAGCGCCTGGGTGACCAGGCTGCGATTGTGCGAAGCGCTCGCCTCCGCCGCCTCGATCAATCCCAGGTCGATCTGATCGCGCAGCAGCGAATCATCGCGGGTCAGCAATTCGAGAACGTTGTCTCGCAGCCGATAGATGCGCGAGTCCCCGACGTGCCCGAGGACGATCCCGTCGTCGTAGAACAGCGCCACAGCCAGTGTTGTCCCCATGCCGTGATGCCTCGGATGGGATTGCGCCGCGTCAAATATTGCCTTATTGGCGCGATTCATGCTTTCATCTATGGCGTACAGCGGCGCATGGTGGTGGTTGGCCGACCTCAATGCGGCGACATGGCTCCTGAGCCCAGTGAGGATGATCTCCGCGGCCATCTGGCTCGCGACCTCGCCGGCGCGGTGCCCGCCCATGCCGTCGGCCAGCGCCATCACCCCGATGTCAGGCTCGATCACGATGCGGTCTTCGTTGTACTGGCGCACACTGCCGACGTCGGAGAGGCCTGCCGCTTCGAGAAAATGGCGCGCCATGGTTCGGACTTTGGTCCCTTCGTAGGCTTTGCCTGCCAGGGCGGAATCGGAGCGAGGATCCGGGGGAGCGGATGCTAATGCTACCAAGCGTGGGCGGAAACAGGCGAGTTGTCGCTCTGGATGCCGCATCGGGACCGGACGCTTGCCCCAAGCTGGGGCGCCACGGTAGCCCGCCTCGAAGCATCTCTGCATAACGTCGACGCCTGCCACTCATGGAATCGGGACAACTGGGCCGCTACGAGCTCCTCGGCGAATTAGGCCGTGGAGCAATGGGCGTCGTCTACACAGCCCGGGATCCGGTCATCGATCGGATCGTGGCGATCAAGACGATCGACCTCGATTTGTCGCCCGCCGAAGCGAGCACGTTCGAGCAACGCTTCGATCGCGAAGCAAGGACCGCGGGACGCCTCAACCATCCCAACATCGTCACGATCTACGACGTGGGCCGCAGCGGCAACATCGCCTACATGGCGATGGAACTCCTCGAAGGCCGAACGTTGCGAGCCATTCTCGACTCGGGGGTCGTGCTTTCGCCGGCGACGATCGAGCGGATCGCTGCGCAGATCGCGGACGGGCTGGCGTTCGCGCATCAGCACGGCGTCGTGCATTGCGATGTCAAGCCCGCCAACATCGTCGTGCTCGAAAGCGGACTCGTGAAGATCACGGATTTCGGGATTGCGATGCTCCCGACCGGCTCATGCGCGGTTGCCGACAACGTGTTCGGATCGCCACGGTACCTTGCGCCGGAACGGGCGATGGGGCGCACGGTCGACGCCCGCTCCGACATTTTTTCGCTGGGCGTTGTGCTCTACGAGATGCTGACCGGTGTCCCGCCTTTCATGGCGACTGAGCTGCCCGAGGTCCTGCATCAGGTAGTCAACGAAAATCCCGCTGCGCCGAGCAGTCGCGATCTGGGCATCCCGTCGGCGTTCGATTACATTGTCGCGCGGGCGATGGCCAAGCGACCGGAGCATCGCTACCAGAGTGCGCTCGACATGGCGTTTGACCTGCGCAAGCTCGCGCTGGAGGAGCCCGGTTTTGCGCCGGTTCCGGCATCCGCGCTCAAGGACGGGCGGAGGACACGTCCGCGGCCGAGCGACGATACGGTGCAGCTCGACGTCGGGAGCGCGCTTGCCCAAGCCGGCGAACCGTCGAGGCCGCTGGACGAGGCGAGCGCCCGCGCCGGGATGCGGCGGCGGCGCCAAGTGGTTTTCTACGGCGCATCGGCGGCGTTGTTTGCGGCGGGTGGCTGGATGTTGTTGTCGAAGGTTGCGTCGAATCGGGCTCAGGCTTCCCCGGATCGCGACGCTGCGCCTTCGGTGCCTGCTGAAATCGAGTCGGTGGCAGGTGCGGAGTCGCTTGCGACTCCGCCTGTCGCAGCGCGGACGAACGGCGTGCAACCAGTGGCGGCGGCGCCCCGAGCCGCGGGCCACGGCACTGCGCCCGCCAGGAAGAACATTTCCACGCCACCGAAACGCATGGCCAGGCTGGCGTTCGCGGTCACGCCGTGGGGCGAAGTCTATGTCGACGGCCGGAAGAAGGGCGTCGCGCCTCCGCTCAACGAGATCACGCTCGCGCCCGGCAAACATGCGATCGAGATCAGGAACACGACTTTCCGACCGCACCGGCTGACCGTCGAGCTGCGGGCCGACGCCAGCGTGAGAATCAAGCACAAGTTTGCGTAATGCGATCGCCATTGCCAGCCTGCCCCGACGGGTGGACGAGCGATTTGCTAGGCGGTTCCGGCGTCAACGCGAGCAGGCAGCCAGGTATCGGCAATGGTTGGCGCTGGGTCTTGCTCCTCCTGGCGTGCGCGGGCTGTTCGACGCCCGCCGTGAACGAGCCTGGCGCACCGCTGCCCGCCACGAAGGCATCCGCACCCAGCTCAGATGCCGGCAACGCGCCCCGGGCGAAGGAACGAACGCCGCCCAGGGACGTTGCGCAAGGCAGGGGCGAGCAGGAACTGGAACAGGGCGTCCAGCGTTACGAGGACGGCGACCACAGGAACGCGGCGCGGCAGTTCCGGGCGGCGCTGGATCTCGGACTGACCACACGAAGCGACCGGGCCGTTGCGCACAAGTATCTTGCGTTCCTGGATTGCGCATCGGGCCGCGAGCGCCCGTGTCGCGACGAATTCCGCAAGGCGTTCGAGGCCGACCCGAAATTCGACCTCACACCTGCCGAGGCGGGACACCCGATCTGGGGGCCGGTATTCCGTAGCGTCAAGGTCGAGGTGGCCGCGAAATCCAAGCCGCAATGAGCCGGATCGGCCATGGCGCCCCTGTCCACTGCCGTGACGCTCCGCGGTCAAGCGAATGAAATGCGTTTCGCGCAAAGCCCTCCTGAGCTCTCAGCGCCGCTCCAGCCAGTACAGCAACGATGTGGCGATCGCGAGGAATACCGCGAGCGGGAACAGTGCGGAGAAAAGTGGCGACCAGTCGTTCAACACGCCGAGGTAGGAGAAGAGCCGGCCGAGCAAGAAGAATGCGAGTCCGAGCATCGTGCCCATGAATATGCGCAGCCCGACGCCGCTGGAACGGCGCTGGAAGTATGCGAACGGCAGCGCCAGGACCATCATCACGACGACGGCCGCGGGATAGAACACCTTGTTCCAGAACGCGATCTCGAAGCGCGACGTCTTCTGGCCGCCGAGCACCCGGATGTTGTCGTAGAGCGTGTTGAGCTCGAGGCGCTCCGGCGCGACCTGATAGACCGTCAGCAAGGACGGCTTCAGCACCGTATCCCACGTCCACGAATCCGCTTCGGCCATCGTCACGGCATCCACCGCGATTTCCGTGGTGCGCACACGCACGAGGCGCCACTGGCCATTGCCGGTGAAGGTGCCGGATTCGGCGGTGCGCACCGTTTTCAGGCGCAGCTCGCGGTCGAACTCGTAGATGCGCACGCCGATCAACGTCATGTCGGCGAGCACGCTGCGAACGTTGGCGAACACCTGCTCCTGCTTGAACCAGTAGCCCGACTGGAACTGCTGCGCGACGATGCGGGGCAGGTCGCCTTTCGCCGGCGCGCGAATCTGCTGGGCGAGCCGCTCGGCGGGAGGCGCAACGTATTCCCCGGCGAGGAATGTCGCGACGGCAAGCGGGATGCCGATGCGAATCAACGCCCATGTCGTCTGCGCCAGCGACGCGCCGGACGCCCGCATCACCGTGTACTCCGAATTGGCGACGAGCTGCGCCATCGCGAACAGCGTGCCGATCAGCGCGGCGACGGGGAAGAGTTCGTAGCTGCGGGACGGCAGCTGCAGCGCAACGTAGAGCAGCGCCGTCGACAGCGTGTAGCTGCCGCGCCCGACATCGCCCAGCTCGTGAATCAGATCGAAGAACGCGAACAGCATGACCAGCGCGCCGAAGATGAACATGATCGCCGCAAGCAGTTCGCGTCCGATGTAGCGGGTCAGCGTCCTCATGCGCCTGCCCCCGCGGGCCCGCTCCGGCGTACGCGCGTGAACAGCGCGAGCTGGTGGCCGAACAGCAGCAGCACCACGCCGATGGCGATCAGGTGCGGCAGCGCGAGGCCCATCCAGAAGCCGAGCTTTCCCTGCGCGATAAAGCTCTGCACGATATTGAGGCAATTGCCGTAGAGCATGTACAGGAACGCCGCAGCGATCAGGTTGAACGAGCGGCCCATGCGCGGGTTTACGTAGGAAAGTGGTACCGCGAGGAGCGTCAACACGACCGCCGAGATGGGGACCGACAGCCGCCAGAACAGTTCGGCGCGCTCGACGCGGCCGTCGATGGCGAGGAGGGCCGCGGAGGGGATCGCCTTGGTGGACACGGGCAGGCTGCGCATCTCTGCCGGCTCGATCCGCCGGCCCAGTTTCTCGAACTCGACGACGCGGTATTCCGGAGTGCCGGGCTTGCCTTCGTAGCGGCGCCCCTCGGACAGCACGATGAACCGGTCGCCATTGGCGGCTTCCTGCAGCGCTCCCTCGCGGGCGACCGTGGTGACGTCGTTCCCCTCGTCGACCGAATGCAGGAAGACGTTGCGGATCCGGCCGTCGAACGTGTTGATGCTCTCGACGAAGACGACCAGGTTGGCGCGGCGGAATTCACGGAACAGGCCTGGCGTGATGAGCGCAATCTCGTCGCGGGACTCGAGTTGACGCTCGTACTCGAGGCGCCGCTGCTCGGCCCACGGGGACAGGAACAGCGACAACGCGACAATCGCCGCGAAGAACGGAGCGGCGAACCAGAGGATCGGCCGGATACACTGGGTGAGTCCCTGCCCCGACGTAAACCAGACGATCATCTCGCTGTCCCGGTACCACCGGGAAAGGGTGAGCAGCACCGTCAGGAAGACCGTGACGGATAGGAGGATATTGAGGTAGAAGATCGCCCCGAACCCCAGCAGCGCCAGAATGCCCTCCGGGACCACGGTGCCACCGGCGGCCCGTGCCAGCAGCTTCAGCACCAGATTGGTGAACAGGATCCCCAGCAGGATGACGAACAGGCCGACCGCCGTGGCCGTCATCTCGCGCACCAGGCTGCGCCGAAAGATCATGACAGCGGAAGATTTTTGACTTTTTGGGGCCGTTTTGCCAATAATGCCGCCGAGGCCGCACTACGGCAAAGAAACGGAACGCGGGAGGCGGGGGACGGCGATGGAATTTACCATAAAAAGCGGGAGTCCCGAGAAGCAGCGGAGTGCGTGCGTCGTTGTCGGTGTGTTCGACAACCGCAAGCTTTCGCTGTCGGCGGAGCTGATTGACCGGGCGTCGAACGGTTATGTCAGCGAGATCATCCGCCGCGGCGACATGGAGGGCAAGCTCGGCGCGACACTGCTCCTGCACAACGTCCGCGGTACGCTCGCCGACCGCGTACTGCTGGTCGGGCTCGGCAAGGAGCGCGACTTCCGGGACAAGGAGTTCCGCTCGGCGATGAAATCGGCGGTCAAGCTGCTGAACGAGACGGGGTCGTACGAGGCGGTCATTTATCTCACCGAAGAGAAGGTGAAACGGCGCGAAGTCCCGTGGCGCGTCGAGCACGCGGTGGTCGTGGCGATGGAGGCGGTCTACCGCTTCGACCGGATGAAGAGCGAGAAGGCGGAGGTGCGGCGCCCCCTGCGCAAGCTTACGCTCTCGGTTCCCCAGCGCTCCGACCTGACCGACGGCGAGGCCGCCGCGGCGCGCGGGCTCGCGGTCGCGCACGGCATGGAACTGGCGCGTGACCTGGGCAACCTCCCGGGGAACGTCTGCACGCCGAAATACCTTGGCGAGCGGGCCGTCGACCTGGGCAAGGAATACCCGGACATCAAGGTGACGGTGCTGGAAAGGAAGGAGATCGAGGAGCTCGGCATGGGCTCGTTCCTGTCGGTGACGGCTGGCAGTGAAGAGCCACCGCGGTTCATCGTCATGGAATACCAGGGCACTCCGAAAAAGCAAAAGCCGCAGGTGCTGGTCGGCAAGGGCATCACGTTCGATTCCGGCGGCATCTCGCTCAAACCCGGCCACGACATGGACCAGATGAAGTTCGACATGTGCGGCGCCGCGTCGGTGTTCGGGACGTTGCGCGCGATCGCGGAGCTGAAGGCCAAGATCCACGTTGTCGGTCTCGTCGCCGCCTGCGAGAACATGCCCTCGGGTCGCGCGACCAAGCCGGGTGACGTCGTGACCAGCATGTCGGGCCAGACGATCGAGATCCTCAATACGGACGCCGAAGGCCGCCTGATCCTCGCCGATGCGCTAACTTATGCCGAGCGCTTCGATCCCGAAGCGGTCGTCGACGTCGCGACCCTGACGGGCGCGATGGTGGTGGCCCTGGGCCACGTCGCCTGCGGCGTGTTCAGCAACAACGACGCACTGGCCCGGGCGCTGATCGCGGCCGGCGACGATGCCTATGACCGCGGTTGGCAGCTGCCGCTGTGGGAGGATTATCAGGAGGGGCTCAACAGCAACTTCGCCGACTTCGCGAACATTTCCGGACGTGCTGGCAGCAGCATCACCGCAGCTTGCTTTCTGTCGCGTTTCGCGAAGAAATACGATTGGGCGCACCTCGACATCGCCGGCATCGCATGGAAGGAAGGCAAGGACAAGGGCGCGACCGGCCGACCGGTCCCGCTGCTCACGACGTGGCTCCTCGGGCAGGAGTCACCGACCGCAGCCTGACAGGGTGCGCCGCGCGCACTGTCACCACGATGACCACGATCGACTTCTACACCCATTGCGCCGATCGCTACGAGGTCGCCGCGCGCCTCATCGTCAAGGCTTGGGCGCAGCTGGGAAGCGCGCGGGTGCTGACACCGGACGCAGCGACGACGGGCGAGCTCGATCGCTTCCTCTGGCAATGGCCGGCGACCGGCTTCGTACCGCATTGCCGGCTCGATAGCGCGGTGGCGGGCGATACGCCGGTGCTGGTCGACCATGCGCTGTTGCATGAGGGGCCCGCCGCGGTACTGATCAACCTCCACGCGTTGCCGCCGCCTTTCTTTTCGCGCTTCGAGCGCCTCGCGGAGGTCGTCGGGATCGGCGAAGAAGACGTGGCGGCGGGTCGCGAGCGATGGAAATTCTACAAGGCGCGTGGCTACGAGGTCCGCTCGCACAACCTCGCGGAGCGCGACTGATGCCCACCGCGCGCGAGCTGCTCGAACAAGCCGATGCGTTGATGCGGCGCAACCGCGCGCTCGCCGCGGCGCAGGACGATATCCCAGAACTTACCGACGAGGTGCCCATCGCCGCGCGCGGCGACGTCGTCCCGGTGGGCGCGCGCCCGGCGCGGTCGTTGTTCGCGTTCCAGGCGGCGGCACCCGCGGACCGCGACGACGTGCCGGAACTCATCGACGCGGTCGAGGAGATCGAGGCCGTGGCGCTCGAGGCAATGCCGGACGAGGGCGGCGAGGATTCGCGATGGTTGGAGACCAACCTCGGCGAGGCGAGCATTACCGGCCCGGCACCGGACTCGATCGCGGTGGTGCCACGGGCGACGCCGCCGACGCAGCGCGACGACGATGCCGATGCCCCGCGCGGTCCTTCGGCCGATGCCGGCGATAGCGCGGCCGGCGTCGAACCCGCAGCACCGGCCCCGCCCTCGATAAGCGGCGCCGCGACGCTGGCGGCAAACGCGAACGGAGCAATCGCCGCGCCGTTGGCCGCGGGCGCTCCGACCCGCGATCCGGTGTTCGAAGCAATGCTCGGCATGGCCGACGCGCCGATGCGCGCGACGCCTGCCGAGGAGGAATTCACCGACGACCTGCATCGGATGCGAGTGGTAGTGCCGGGCGAAGCGGCCGCAACGCTGGAGCCCGAGACGGCATTCGACAAAGAACCGGATCGGATGCAGACGGCGGAGTCGGGCGAGGCGGCCGCAGCGTCGGAGACCGAGACGGCATTCGGCGACGAGCTGAATCAGACACGGGCGGTAGTGCCGGACGAAGCGGCCGCGACGGCGGAGACCGGGACGGCATTCCACGATGAGCTGAATCGGACGCCGGCGGTAGTGCCGGACGAAGCGGCCGCAACGGCGGAGACCGAGACGGCATTCGACGAAGAGCTGAATCGGACGCAGGCGGTTGTGCCGGGCGAAGCGGCCGCAACGCGCGCGAGTGTTCCGTCGCAGGAGACGCCTCCACCCATGCCGGCCGGCGCATCGTCCGCGCATGCCCTAGCCGGCGATGCGGCGCGTTGGGTCTCGTTGGCTGAAGACGTCCGCATGCAGGTGCTGCAGCGGATCGACATCTTCACCGACACGGGACTGCAGGAGCAGCTGACCGCGCGGCTGCAGCCGATCGTCGACCGGGCCAGCGCGGATCTCGTGGCGACGATCAATCAGCACGTCGGGCAGCTACTGCGTGCCTACGTGGCGGAAGCGATCGAACGCGAAATCGAGAAGTGGCGACAGGGAGACCGCTGACGTTTGTGCCGGGCGGAACTTCTTGGAGGATGGCGTCGCTTCCATGCTAGACTGCGACTTGTGTCGTTGAATCCGTCCCTTGCGAACGCTTTCCCCGCCCGCGATTCCGCGTCGCGCGGGTATGCGTACGCGTTTCACTTCTGGGCACACACCGGGGGCCGCGTTCGACCGTAGCAGCATCACCAGTTTCACGAAGCGTCGGGCGGCCCCACCAAGGCCGCCCGATTTGTTTTACGACGAAGGAGTCGCCATGATCATCGTGATGCAGCCCGACGCCGACGAGACGGCGATCGCCGCCGTCGAAGCGAAGATCCGCGCGCACGGGCTCGACGTGCATGTTTCGCGTGGTACCGAGCGTACGCTGATCGGCGCCATCGGCGACGAGCGTTCGCTCGATCCGGAGATGTTCGACCCGATGCCCGGCGTCGAGAAGTCGATGCACATCGTGAAGCCGTACAAGCTCGTCGCGCGCGAGTGGCACAAGGCGAACACGGTGGTTGCCGCGGGTGGGGTGCCGATCGGCGGCAACACGGTACAAGTGATCGCCGGCCCGTGCTCGGTCGAGACCGCGCCACAGATGAGCGCCGCGGCCGCCGGTGTGGCGGCTGGCGGGGCGCGCCTGATGCGCGGCGGCGCGTTCAAGCCCCGCACCTCGCCATACACGTTCCAGGGCAAGGGGATCGACGGGCTGAAGCTGCTGAAGGACGCGGCGGCGGAACAGCGGCTACCCGTGGTGACCGAGCTGATGGACGCGCGGATGCTTCCTGCGTTCCTCGAGTACGGTGTGGACGTGATCCAGATCGGTACGCGCAACATGCAGAACTTCGATCTGCTGAAGGCCGTCGGCGAGGTGACGACGCCGGTCATCCTCAAGCGCGGAATGAGTGCGACGGTGAGCGAGTGGCTGATGGCGGCCGAATACATCGCCGCGGGCGGCAACCACAACATCATCTTCTGCGAGCGTGGGATCCGCACGTTCGAAACCGCGTACCGCAATGTCCTCGATGTCACCGCAATTCCGGTGTTGAAGCGCGAGACACACCTGCCGGTGATCGTCGACCCGTCGCACGCGGGCGGCAAAGCGTGGCTGGTGCCGGCGCTGTCGCTGGCAGCCGTGGCGGCCGGAGCCGATGGACTGCTGATCGAGATCCACCCACACCCGACGGAGGCGTGGTGCGATGCCGATCAGGCGCTGACCCCGGCCGAGTTCGCGGCGCTGATGGCGCAGCTGCGTGCAGTCGCGCGGGTGGTCGGGCGGGATCTGTAGCGATACGAGACGGGCAACCGGTCGGCGCGGCGGCGCGGAACCACGGATGCCGTGCGGCATCCAATGGGTCGACGAGCTTCCGGAGATCGGGCGTTCACGCCGTACAATTGCCGCATGTTCGCGCTCGATGGGATCGAACTTCGCTATGGCCGAACGCTCGCGCTGCGTGTCGAAACGTGGCGCGTCGCTCCGGGCGAGCACTGGCTGCTCGCGGGCGCCTCGGGCAGCGGCAAGACGACGCTGCTGCACATCCTCGCGGGCTTGACGACGCCGACGTGCGGCACGGTCATCGTCGGCGGCACGAACCTGGCTGCGCTCTCGGGCAGCGTGCGCGACCGTTGGCGCGGTCGCACGGTGGGCCTCGTGCCGCAACGGCTGCACCTGGTCGGCGCGCTTTCCGTTCGCGACAACCTGCGCCTCGCCCAGTATCTTGCCGAATTGCCCGACGACCCGGTCCGCGTGGGCGAGTTGCTCGAGGCCGTGCAGGTCGCGGAACTCGCGCACCGCTACCCGCGTGAACTGTCGCAGGGGCAGGCGCAGCGCGTGGCGATCGCGCGGGCGGTGGTCAACCGCCCGGCACTGGTACTCGCCGACGAGCCGACGGCGAACCTCGACGACGTGCACGCGGCCGGGGCGCTGGAATTGCTGCGCGGGCAGGCGCTGGCCGTCAACGCGGCGCTGATCGTCGCCTCGCACGACGCGCGCGTGCGGCCGCTGCTGCCGCACACGTACGCGTTGCCGTTGCGTCCTGTCGAAGGAATCGCTGCGGCGGCTGACATGCCGACACATTCGCCACGGCAATCGGGGGGAGCTGCGGCATGAATGTGCTGCGCCTTGCCTACGCCTACGCACGCCGACGTCCGCTGGCCACGCTGCTCAACGTCGCGCTGCTCGCCGTGGGCGTGGCGACGATCGCGCTCGTGATCCTGCTCACCGGCGAGCTCGATGCGCGCATGCGCCGCGAAGCGACTGGCATCGATCTCGTCGTCGGCGCGAAGGGCAGTCCGCTGCAACTGGTTCTCGCCGGCGTCTACCATGCGGACGTGCCGCCCGGAAACATTCCGCTCGGAGCGATCGAGATGCTGCGCCGGAATCCCCTGGTTGCGGAAGTGATTCCGCTGGCGCTCGGCGACAGCTATCGAGGCTACCGGATCGTCGGCACCGAGCCTGCGTTCGTCGAGCACTACGGCGCGGCGCCGGTGGAAGGAGCGCTGTGGGCGGCGCCGATGGAAGTGGCGCTGGGGAGCGAAGTCGCGCGTGCGTCCCGCCTGGCCGTCGGCGGCACGTTCACCGGCTCCCACGGTCTTGCCGAAGGCGGTGCCGAGCACGAAGACGCGCCATACCATGTCGTGGGCATCCTTGCGCCGACCGGCACCGTGATCGATCGTCTGGTGGTGACCGGCATCGAAAGTGTCTGGAAAGTCCACGAGCACCACGACGACGACGATGAAGACGCGAAGGCCGGCGCTGTCCATGACGCGCACGCGAAGGCGCGGCCCGAGAAAGCGAACACCGTGGCGAAACCGGAGCCCGGGCGCGAAGTCACGCTGCTGCTCGTCAAGTACACGAGCCCGGTCGCGGCGGCGAGCGTGCCGCGTGCAATCAACGCCGCGACTGCGCTGCAGTCCGCGTCGCCCGCCTACGAAACGGCGCGACTTCTCACCGTGTTCGGTGTAGGGACCGATGTGATCCGCGCGTTCGCGCTGCTCCTGATCGCGGCTTCGGCGCTCGGGCTCTTCGTCGCGTTGACGCAGGCGCTGGACGAGCGCCGCTACGATCTCGCGATCATGCGCGCACTGGGTGCGCCGCGCGGCAAGGTCGTTGCGGTACTGCTGCTCGAAAGCGTGCTGCTCGCCACGCTGGGCCTCGTCGTCGGACTTGCGATCGCGCACGGCCTCACGGCCAATGTCGGGACGTGGCTCCCCGCGGCGGCGCCACTCGAAGCGGGAGCCGCGACATGGCGGACCGAGGAGTGGGGCGTCGTCGCGCTGGCGCTCGGCGCGGGTATAATCGCCACGTTGCTCCCCGCGTGGCGCGCTTACCGTCTCGACGTCGCCGCCACGCTTGCCGATGGGTGATGCCATGAATCGCTGCGCCGTAGCTCTCTTCTTCGCGGTACTCGCTGCCGCATTGCCGGCCGCCGCGGTCACCACCGATATTCCGCAGGCAGGCCTGCCCAGCGCCAACGATTACAGCATGACCGTTCTTCCCGAGCGGGCCGGCGTGGTCTCGTGGCGCACGCTCGCGCAAGTGCAGCCGGTCAAGCAGAACGGCAAGATGGTCGCCGAATTCTCGAAGGAAATCCTGAGCCTCGACCGGAAGGACGTGCGTGTGCAGGGTTTCATCATTCCGCTCGACATGGGCGACAAGCAGAAGCGCTTCCTGCTCTCCGCCGTGCCGCCGCACTGTGCATTCTGCCTTCCTGCAGGCCCCGATGCCGTGGTCGAGGTCATCGCGAAGACACCGGTGAAGTATGGCTTCGAGCCGATCGTCGTGACGGGCAGGTTCGCCGTGATCAAGGACGACCCGGCCGGTGTGCTTTATCGGCTGACCGACGCCGAGTCGATTGGCGCGGCGACGTCGGCGCCGGCTGCCGAGAAAAAATAGGGTTTTTCGCCGAATTCCGGCAACGAGCAGGCGACGAAAGGCGTTCGCCCGCGGTGCGTCGCAGTGACTTGGCACGTGGTGGCGCAAAGCGCGTCGTCGAGCGGGTACCCGGCTCGCGGCGGCCACTGAACCCACCAGTGGCCGCGCACGAGCCACCCGCTTTGCGCCGACTGCGCCACAACGCGCCGTCGTCACTGCGACGCACCGCGCTTCTGCGGCCGGGCAGGCACGTTCCGCTATAATTTCCAGCTTTTGCATGGCCGGCGGCCCGCGTGTTTGCCGCGCTTCCCATGGAACTCGCCAAGAGCTTCGACCCGCACGCGATAGAAGGAAAGTGGTACCCGATCTGGGAAGCGCGGGGCTGGTTCAAGCCGTCGTGGAAAAAGGACGCGCCCGCATTCTGCATCCAGCTGCCGCCGCCCAACGTCACCGGCACGCTGCACATGGGTCACGCGTTCCAGCACACGCTGATGGACGTGCTGATCCGCTGGCACCGGATGCGCGGCGACAACACGCTCTGGCAGCTTGGCACCGACCATGCCGGCATCGCGACCCAAATCGTGGTCGAGAACCAGCTGAAGGCGGAAGGACGCTCGCGCCACGATCTCGGCCGCGAGCGGTTCGTCGAGCGCGTATGGCAGTGGAAGCAGGAGTCCGGCTCGACGATCACCAACCAGATGCGAAGGCTCGGCACGTCGGGCGACTGGTCGCGCGAACGCTTCACGATGGACGAGGGGCTCTCCGCCGCGGTGCTGGAGACGTTCGTCCGGCTCTTCGACGACGGCCTCATCTACCGCGGCAAGCGGCTCGTCAACTGGGACCCGACGCTCGGCACGGCGGTGTCCGATCTCGAAGTCGACAACGAGGAAGAACAGGGCAAGATCTGGGAGCTTCGGTACCCGCGCGTGGACGGTCAGGGCGACGTCGTCGTCGCGACGACGCGGCCCGAGACGATGCTGGGCGACGTCGCCGTGGCAGTGAATCCCGACGACGAGCGCTATCGCGACCTCGTCGGCAAGTCGGTAGCGCTGCCGCTTACCGGCCGGACGATTCCCGTCATCGCCGACAGCTACGTCGACAAGGCGTTCGGCACCGGCTGCGTGAAGATCACGCCGGCGCACGATTTCAACGACTGGCAGATCGGCCAACGGCACGGCCTCGCGCCGATCCCGATCCTCGCCCTCGACGCGACGATCAACGACAACGCGCCCGCGAAGTATCGCGGCCTCGACCGCTACGCAGCGCGCAAGGCAGTGCTCGCCGATCTGGTTGCGCAGGGACTCGTCGTCAGCGAAAAGCCGCACAAGATGGTGGTGCCACGCTGCGGCCGCACCGGCGAGATCGTCGAGCCGATGCTGACCGACCAGTGGTTCGTGGCGATGAAGACGCCGGCGCCGCCGGCGCATCCGTTCTTCCCGGGCAAGACGATCCAGGACCTGTGTCTCGCCGCGGTCGGTGACGGAATCGCGCGCCCGCGCGCCGGCGACAAGGACAAGGTCGAGTTCGTGCCCGGCGAGTGGCTGGCGACGTACCTGCACTGGATCAACAACATCCAGGACTGGTGCATCTCGCGCCAGCTCTGGTGGGGCCATCGGATCCCCGCGTGGTACGACGAGCACGGCAATGTCTACGTCGCGCGCGATGCTGCGGCTGCCCGCGCGAAGGCGCGGGAGCGGCTCGGCCGCGAGCCGGCGACATTCGAGCAGGACCCGGACGTGCTCGACACGTGGTTCTCGTCGGCGCTGTGGTGCCACTCGACACTCGGCTGGCCCGAGCGCACGAAGGAACTCGCGACGTTCCTGCCGTCCTCCGTGCTCGTCACCGGCTTCGACATCATCTTCTTCTGGGTCGCGCGGATGATCATGACGACGGTCTACTTCACCGGCCACGTCCCGTTCCGCACCGTGTACATCAACGCGATCGTGCGCGACGAGGAGGGCCAGAAGATGTCGAAGTCGAAGGGCAACGTCCTCGATCCCATCGACTTGATCGACGGCATCGGCATCGACGCGCTGGTCGCCGAGCGCACGGGCAGCCTGATGGACCCGCGGCAGGCGGAGACGATCGCGAAGCGCACGCGGAAGCAGTTTCCCGATGGCATTCCGGCGTTCGGTGCCGACGCCGTGCGCTTCACGTTCGCGAGTCTCGCCACCTATGGCCGCACGCTCAACTTCGACTTGAACCGCTGCGAGGGCTACCGCAACTTCTGCAACAAGCTGTGGAACGCCGCCCGCTTCGTGCTGATGAATGTCGAGGGAAAGGATTGCGGCCTGGACGACGCCAAGCCGGTCACGCTTTCCATTGCCGATCGCTGGATCATCGCGGAGCTCCAGGACGCCGAGGACGAGGTCAACCGGCAGCTCGCCGACTACCGATTCGACCTCGCCGCCAAGGCGATCTACGAATTCGTCTGGAACGAGTACTGCGACTGGTACGTCGAGCTCGCGAAAGTCGATCTCGCGCGCGGCGACGACGCTGCGCAGCGCGGGACGCGCCGCACGCTCGTGCGCGTGCTCGAAGTCGTGCTGCGCCTCGCGCATCCGGTCATCCCCTTCGTCACCGAGGAACTGTGGCAGTCGGTCGCCCCGCTCGCGGGCAAGGCGGGCGAGACGATTTCGCTTCAGCGGTATCCGATGCCCGATCCCGGAAAGCGCGATCCGACGGCGAGCAAGCAGATCGCGACGCTGAAGGCGCTGACCGACTCCTGCCGCTCGCTGCGCAGCGAAATGGGTCTCTCACCGGGGGAGAAGGTCGGTGCGATGATCGCCGGCGACATCGCCGCGGTCGGCGCTGACGTGTTGCTGCCGTATCTAGCGGCGCTGACGCGGCTCACCGAGGTTTCGATCGTCGCCGAGTTGCCGCGCTCCGACGCGCCCGTTGCGGTCGTGGACCCGCTACGCATCATGCTCGACGTCAAAGTCGATCCCGCCGCCGAGCGTGCGCGTCTCGCGAAGGAGATCGCGCGGCTCGAAAGCGAGGTCGCGAAGGCGAACGCCAAGCTCGGCAACGAAGGCTTTATCGCCCGCGCACCGGCGAACGTGGTCGAGCAGGAGCGCGCACGCCTCGCCGGATTCTCCGCGACGCTCGACAAACTGAAGCCGCAGCTGGCGCGCCTTTCGGAGTGAGCCGGGCGACGGCTCTCCTCACCACGGTGCGGTCCTGGGGGCGCCGAGAGAGGTCGGGCCGGCGCGTGGCGATGCGCGGCTCGAGCGCGGATTACCGAAGCCAATGCATCCCATGACCATCGACTTCAAGCGCACGTTCCGCGCGCTCGGCCACGCGAATTTCCGCAGGTTCTTCGTCGGCCAGAGCCTGTCGATGATCGGGACATGGCTGCAACAGGTGGCGATGGGCTGGCTCACCTGGCGGCTTTCCGGCTCGGCGTGGCTGCTCGGCGTGGTCGCGTTCTGCGCCAATATCGGCATCCTCGCGTTCGGCCCGTTTGCCGGCGTGCTCGCCGACCGCGTCAACAAGCGGCGCGCGCTCTTCGTCACGCAGTCGCTGATGCTGGTGCAAGCGGTCGTGCTCGCGATCCTGACCGGGCTCGGGCACATCCAGGTCTGGCACGTGATCGCGTGCGCCCTGTGGCTCGGCACCGTGTTCGCCTTCGACGTGCCGCTGCGCCAGTCCCTGTACGTGCATCTGGTCGACGACCGTGCCGACCTGCCCAACGCCATCGCGCTCAACTCGTTCATGGTAAACGCCGCGCGGGTCGTGGGGCCGGCGCTCGCCGGCGTGCTGCTCGCAGTCGTCGGCGAAGCCGTATGCTTCGCGCTCAACGCGCTGTCGTTCGTCGCCGTGATCGCGGCGATTGCGCGGTTGTCGTGGCCCGAGTCCGCGCTGCCCGCACCACCGCGCGGCGGCTGGTGGGCGAGCTGGCTCGAGGGCGCGCGATATGCGTTCGGTTTCGCGCCGGTGCGCGCGCTGCTCGTGCTCGTGGCGATTGCGGCGTGGACGATCACGCCGTATTCGGCGCTGATGCCGGTCTACGCGGGCGACATCTACGGCGGCGGCGCGCACACGCTCGGCCTGCTTCTGGCGGCGGCAGGGGCGGGCGCGCTCGCGAGCACGTTCTATCTCGCGAGCCGGCACACGATTCGCGGACTCGGCCGCGTCATTGCCGGCGCCGCGGTGGTATGCGGGCTGGCGCTCGCTGCGTTCGCGTATCTGAAAGTGTTTCCGCTGGCGCTGTTGCTGCTGGCCGCGGTGGGCGGGGGCGTGATTCTCACGGCAGCGTCGGCCAACACGATCATCCAGACGGTGGTCGAGGATCGGTTGCGCGGGCGCGTTGCCGGCTTCTATACGATGGCGTTCCTGGGCATTGCGCCGCTCGGCAATCTGGCGGCGGGCGCGCTGGCGCACTCGATCGGCACGCCGGCGACGTTCGCCGTCAACGGTCTCGCATGCGCGGCCGGGGGTTTCTGGTTCTGGCGGCGGGTGCCCGTGCTGGCCGCGCAGATGCGCCCGACCTACAGGCGACTCGGGATCATCGTCGAGTGATCGCGTGCGATGCTCCGCCCAGCTTTCGCCCCTCCATTTCCTAGAGTAGTGAAGCGGGGTCGGCCTTGGGATGCAGTAGAAAGGAGGCTTCTGCCGTTTCGTGGTAGGTGGCTCCGAAGCCGGCCAGGATTTTCTTGGACTCGGCGTCCGCATCGCCCCAGCACTTGCACGTTATCTCGTCGCAAACCGCGATGAGTGTCGCGAGCGGCTCCTTGCCCTTTTGGTTGTCGAGGTGTGCCTTGAAGACGCTGTTGTTGGCATAGATCTCGGTCCACTCGCTGACACCTGACGCGGGGTAGTCGACATGGTAGCAGATGACGCCCGGATGATCGTCGCTCATCACCGCGCACAACTTCCTTTGGTTCTCCCGAAACTCTTGCTCTCGACCCTTCTTAATATCCCAACGAATCTTCAACATGATGGCCATCTTGTGCCTCCCGGGTCGCGGATGATGTAACGGATACCAATTTCAACCCTACCACCGCGCGCGGGAGGGCTCAAGGCGGACTTACTCGATGGTTTCGAGTGCTTTCGGTTCGGCAGAGCAGCGCGGCTGTGGCCCCCTCGCGAACCCCAATGGCCCGGTAACGGTCTGCGTGGCCGCGGGCCGCGCTCGCGCCTCAGATGGAGCGCTTGGACAGTTGCTCGGCCAGGTAGCCGGCCTGCCGGATCGCGAGCGTCACGATCGTGAGCGTCGGGTTCTCGGCGCCACCGGTCGTGAACTGGCTCCCGTCCGAGATGAACAGGTTCGGAACGTCGTGCGTTTGTCCCCACTTGTTGCATACGCCGTCGCGCGGGTTCGCGCTCATGCGACAGGTGCCGAGATTGTGCGTGGACGGATACGGTGGGGTACGGAATGTTTTTACGGCTCCCGCCGCCTGATACACCTTTTCCCCGGCAGCGTATGCGTGGTTGCGCATCGCGACGTCGTTCTCGTGATCGTCGAAATGGACATTCGGAACAGCCAGGCCGTACTGGTCCTTCTCGGCGGAATTGAGCGTGACCCGATTCGTCGGGCGGGGCATGTCCTCGCCGACAAGCCACATGCCCGCCATGCGCGTGTAGTTGTCTAGGAAATCCGTGAAGTCCGGTCCCCACGCACCGGGGTCGAGGAACGCCGCCATGAACGGTAGACCGAGCGACAGCGTTTCCATTTCGTAGCCCCCGACGAAGCCGCGCTTCGGGTCGTTGGCCGCCTCGTCGGTGATGATGCCGGCCATCGTTGTGCCTCGGTACATGTTCACCGGCTCGTTGAACACTGCGTACACCGAGCCTGTCATGTGCCGCATGTAGTTTCTACCGACCTGGCCGGAGCTATTCGCCAGCCCGTCAGGGTACTTGGGTGAGGCAGAGAGCAACAGCAGCCGCGGGGTCTCGATCGAGTTGCCGGCGACGCAAACCACGCGCGCCTTCTGCCGTTGATCCTTCCCGTCGGCGTCCCGGTAAACGACCCCAATGACCTTGCCCGCCTCGTTGTGCTCGATCTTGAGGACATGCGCCTGCGGACGAAGCTCGAGCTTGCCGGTTTTTTCCGCGGCGGGAATCTCGGTATAGAGCGTCGACCACTTGGCCCCGGATTTGCAGCCTTGGAAACAGAATCCGATCTGCAGACAGGGGCCGCGGTCCTTGCGCGGCCGGCTGTTGATCGCCATGTGACCGGTGTTGCAGTCCTTGTAGCCCGCCTTTTTCGCGCCGGCATACATGACCCTGAAGTTGTTGTTTCCGGGCAGGCCGAGTATGTCGTGGGTGCGCGTCACGCCCATCTTGTCTTCGGCCCTCGAGTAGAACGGCTCCAGCTCCTTCAGCGTGAGCGGCCAGTCGAGCAGCGACGTCCCCTTGATGTCGCCATAGACGGTGCGCGCGCGGAATTCGTGCTCGTGAAGACGCAGCGATGCGCCCGCCCAGTGGGTCGTCGTGCCACCGACCGTCTTGCAGATCCACGCCGGCAAACCCGAGAAGTCCTTCGCGATTCGCCAAGTTCCGGATGTGGTCCGCTTGTCCACCCAGGCGAGCTGTCCGAACGATTTCCACTCGTCGTTGATGAAGGTTGCCGTGGATTCGCGCTTGCCCGCTTCGAGCAGCACGACCTTGACCCCCTTCTGGCACAACTCGTTCGCGAGCGTACCGCCGCCGGCGCCGGAGCCGATAATGACCACCACGGAATCGTCGTCGAGTTCGAACTTTGCCATGATCCGTTCCTCCCTTATGCCCGTTTGTCCTGGGCTCAGGCCTTGTACGGTGCGGGGCTCGCCGAGGCGGGCGGATCCGGCAGCCATTTGAGATCGTTGAACCCGCGGTTGATGTAGCCTCCCCTGTCCCAGGAGGGGCCGGGATATCCGAAGTGAGCGAACGCCATGTCGTTGTTGTAGAGCGACGTGATGCACTGGCCGCGCACTGTCTTGAAGAACGGCGTGCCCTCGAGCGATTTCACCGCCTCGAGCTTCTTTGCGTCGGACGCCGTGACAAAGCTGCCGCCGGCCGCCCTGTCGAGTGCCGCGACGCCCTCACCGAGCATCTGTGCGGTCTTCGGATCCTTGCCCGCAGCTTCGTCGAGGTCCTTGGCGAGCAGCGCATAGACCGCGTCTGGCAGTCCCTTGTGCGGGTAGAGCACCTTGCCCATCTGCAGGAGGGTTTCGCCTTGCGCTGACGTCAGCGTCTTGAGTTCGAGCGCCCAGGCTCGGCTCGGCGCGAGAGCTGCCAGGATGGACGAGGCCGCAAGCGTCCCAGTCAGGATGCCAGCTCCCTTCAGGAACTCGCGCCGCGTCAGCGCAATCTGTGGCTGCGTGGGCCCGTGCTCGTGGTCAGTCGACGGGATCATGAAGTTGAAGTCCATCTTCTCCTCCCATGGTGGAGCGCGGGGCGTCGCCCCTCGCGTTTGCCGTGCATCTTTCGTTCGCCCGCGCTTGGCTAGCGGTAGTGGCCATGACGCTCGAGCACCTCGATCTTGTAGCCGTCCGGATCCTGGACGAAGAAGTACCGTGCGAGGAGCGCGCCGGCGCCATCCTTGAACTCCTTGACGTCGCCCGGCGCGCAGCCGAGCTGGGCGAGCCGGCCACGTTCGCGCGCCGCATCGTCGACGCAGACGGCGAAATGGCCGTAGCCGTCGCCATGCGTATAGGGTTCCCTCCGGTCCTTGTTCAGCGTGAGCTCGACTTCGAAATCGTTCTCCCGGTTCCTGAGATACACCAGCGCAAACGTCGGGAAGTCGAGACGGTGCACCTCTTCGAGATCGAAGGCGTCGCGGTAGAAACGTAGCGACCGTTCGAGGTCGAGCACGCGGACCATCGTATGGATGAGCTTTGCCATTTTAGGGCGCCCTCAATGCAAGCGTCGCTTTGTACCTCATCTTCAATCCGCGCGCGATGGCAATAGACCACAAAATCGCGCGGACGGCGACGAATGGATTCGCTCACGCTGATGGAAGATTATTGGGGGTTCGCTTGTCCGGGTCAAGCGTCGCAAGCGCAGTTCCCGTTGCCGTCGCGTTGCCCTCGGCACGCGTGCCGCGGCGGTCCTTCATGCGAACCATTTAACCTCTGCTTCGTAGAGACTCGACCGTCCGGGTTGGGTCGAACTCGGTCATGCATATCTTGGACCGAGATCGACCCATACCCGGTCGTTCGATCCAATCTTCAAATTTCGCCCCCACAGCGGCCGCAACGGCCCTTTACAAGACCACGACGTCGACCTAGGATTCTCAGGCTCGACCAGACAACGTAACGGAGGAGATTATGCAGGTAAGAACGATCTCTGTTTTTTCGGTGGTTGTCACGTTTCTTACGGTCTTCGTTGGCGGGCAAAACAGCGCTGCAGCCGCCGATCCGCCAAAACAATATGTTCTGAAGTTCAACCATGTCCTTGCTCCGACGGACCCGTACCATCCCGCGTTGCTTAAATGGGCAAGGGCGGTGGAAGCCAAGACCAATGGAAACCTCAAGATCCAAATATTCCCCAGCGCCCAACTCGGTGTCGAGGAGGATATCCTTGAACAGATCAGGCAAGGGGCCAACGTTGGCCAAAATACGGACGCTGCGCGCCTCGGCACCTACGTCAAGGACATGCAGGTCATAAACGGTCCGTACTTCGTCGAGACGCTGGACGAGGTGCAGAAGCTCAACTCCCTGCCGATCGTCAACGGATGGAAGGACGAACTCGAAAAGACGCAGGGCTTCAAGGTCCTGTCGTTTTATTGGGTTCAGGGCTTCCGGCAGATGGTTACCAACAAGCCGATAAGAAAACCCGAGGACCTCGCCGGGCTCCGCATCAGAACACCCCCCGCTCCGATCTGGCAGGAATCCATTCGTGCGATCGGTGCCACCCCTGTGGCGATGGCGTACGGCGAGATGTACCCAGCGATGCAGACTCAGGCCATCGACGGCCTGGAACTGTCGTTCACCGCAGCGTCGAATGGCAAGTTCTTCGAGGTAGCGAAGTACGTCAGTGAAACACGGCACATCCTTCTCATCAACTTCGAGGTGATCAGCAGCAAGTGGTTCAACGCGCTGCCCGCGGACTATCAGAAGATTCTCGAGGACGAGTGCAACAAGGCCGGCCTCGAGGTCTCCAAGGATTACATGGACACCATTGACGTCAAGTCCCGCAAGACGTTGCAGGACAAGGGCATGACGGTGATCGGTGCGTCCGAGATCGACATGGCCGCCTTCAGGGCCGCCGGGGCGGCCGCCTACCAGAAGCTGGGCATCGCTGCGGCGCGAGACAAGGTGTACCAGGAACTCGGCAAGAAGAAATAGACAAGATGATTGCCGTATCGCGGAACGAGGAGCCTCTCCTCTTTCCGCGGTCGGTCGATGCCGGCCGATGGCTTGGAAGGGGTGAGTCGGGACCTGCCATGCCATGGGCAGGTCCCCGCAGTTGGACTCGAAGCCTGCGCCGGGTTGCCACCTCGACAGGAGAGCAAGCGACCGTCGGACGTTCCGTGCCGCGGGCTGAACGCGCGACGGCCTGCTTGAGCGTCGGTTCGGCGCTCCGACGCCATGCATTTCGTGTCGGCCCACTTGAAGTAGTCCTGGGGCAATGATTGCCCACCGAATCCGCTGACGAGCGAGCCATTCCATGCGCAAGTTCTACGCGTCGATCTGCAAGGCAGAGTTGTCCGTTGCCAAGTACGCGCTCGCCCTGCTTTCCTTTCTCGTATTTGCGGCAGCCGTCGCGAGAACGGTAGGCTATCCGATCAGCTGGGCGATCGACGCAGCGACCTTTCTTTTTGCGTGGTGCGTCTTCCTGGGAGGCGACGTCGCGATACGGGAGGACAAGCTTTTCGCGATCGTGCTGGTTACCGCGAAACTTCCGTTGAAGGGTCAGCTTGTTCTCAACGTGATCAACTACGTCATCATCGGTGTGTTCCTGTTGACGATGATCGGCTACGGTTCATATCTGTCGTACATCACTCGTGTAAGGCCGTTTCAGGGCATTCCCGGTTTCAGCTATACGTGGGTCACCATCAGCGTGCCGATCGGGTGTGCGCTGATGCTGTTGTCGGTGATTGGGAAGATCCGGTTGTTCCTGAAGGCGATTCGCGAGGGTGCGCCGATACGGAAGGAAGGCGGCACCACCGAAGTCATCTGATTGCCGCTTCGAACACGGTCGGCGAAGAAGGACCTGACATGACGGTCGTCCTCATCCTGTTCCTGGTGTTCATGCTAATGGGCATGCCCGTGGCGTTCGCCCTCGGGATTTCGGGGGTGGTCTTCTTTCTACAGGAACCAAGCCTGCCGATGACCATTCCTGTGCAAGTCGTGCTGTCCCAGACACAGAGCTTCTTGCTGTTGGCGGTTCCGTTGTTTGTATTGGCCGGCAACTTGCTGAATGACAGCGGCATCACCGAACGGGTGATGCGACTCGCCTCCGTTCTCACCGGTCACATGCGGGCCGGCCTGGCACAAAGCAATATGGTGTTGGCCGCCTCGCTGGGCGGCATAACCAGTTCGGCCATCGCCGACGCCACGATGCTCTCCCGAGTGCTGGGACCGGGCATGATCGAGAGGGGATATTCGAGGGGATTCTCGGCGGCCGTCATCGGCTGCAGTTCCTTGATCACCACGATGATCCCACCGGGGATCGGCCTCGTCCTGTATGGCAGCATCGGTGAGGTTTCAATCGGTCGGTTGTTCGCTGCGGGGATGATACCGGGCCTGCTGATGACGGTACTTCTTATGGGCGCGGTCGCCGTAGCTGCACGCCAGAAGGGCTACCTTCCCGAGCGGCAGAAACGCGCGTCGATGAAGGAATTGACGACGACATTCATCGACTCGATATGGGCGTTTCTATTCCCCGTCATACTGATATTGGGACTGCGGTTCGGCCTGTTTACGCCCTCGGAAGCCGGGGCTTTCGCGTGTGTGTACGCCATCGTCGTGGGAGCTTTTGTCTATCGGCAGTTTTCATGGCGCAAATTCATGAAGACGCTCGAAAACACCGTGGCCGATATCGGTATGGTGATGCTGCTGATCGCGCTCTCCGCGACGTTCAGCTATGGGGTTGTTTGGGAGCAATGGCCGCAGCGGATGGCTGAGGCGATGTTGGGAATCTCGAACACACCATGGGTGGTGCTGCTGGTCGTCGTGGCATTTCTGTTACTCGCCGGCACGTTCATCGATTCCACCGTGCTGATCCTGATGCTGACATCGATCCTGATTCCGGTGGCTCAGGAACTCCACATCGACCTGGTCCAATTTGGAATCGTCGTGGTACTTACCCTCACCCTGGGATTGCTGAGCCCACCGGAGGGCGCGGTCCTGTACATCATCTGCACCATCTTCAAATGCAGGATCTGGGACTTTGTCAGGGAAGGCTGGCTGATGATGATTGCGATCCTGCTGGTCGTGATATTGGTCATTTTCTGGCCCGGTCTGGCGCTGTGGCTTCCCAATCTCGTCTTCGGAAAGGAATAGCAGGAGCGATCGACGACAAGATCGGCTCGCCAGCGGAATCCCCTAACCGAATTCAAGTCGCTGCACCAGTTCCTGATCCGACTCCGCGGGGGCGCCGCCGGTAAGCTGATGATCCGTTTGGGCAAACGGAATGTCCGCTTCCCGGCGCCGCATACGGCCGGGCGATGGGTCGTTCCGTGGGGCGCCGACGAGCACGCGACGCCAGGGGAACGGTTGGTGGCGATGGACACGCCCCGACGAGCCCGCACGGCGCGCTCGTGACCTTGGCTACCAGGCGACGCGCTGATCGAATTCGTATGCCGTTCGGGATGGGCGCGCGCCATGCTTTCGTCCTGCTCCTGGATATGCTGGCGCGCCGTTACCGCGGGGCGCTAATGGCCGCTCCTGCGCGTCGTACATCGCCGCTAGGGTCGTTCCGAGCCTGTCGCGAAGGTCTCACTTTGATCTTGCCCACGTTTGGTTGGACACATCGGAGTACCGGTTAAACTCGTTGCGTAAGGTTGCTGATATCCGCCCCGAGCATATGACACTTGTCCGCCGTTTCGAGGAAAGCGACTGGCCATCAGTCTGGCCCTTTCTTCGCGCTACCATTGTGGCCGGAGACACCTACGTCTTTCCGCCTGAGAGCACGGAGGCTGAGATCTATCACGCTTGGGTTGTTCTGCCTGCCGCGACGTTTGTGGCCTGTGCCGCTGACGGGATCGCCGTTGGCACGTACTACATCAAGGCCAATCAGCCAGGTCTTGGTTCACACGTGTGTAACTGCGGTTACGTCGTCGCCTCGAAGGCCCAGGGCCAAGGCATTGCAGCGGCCATGTGCGAGCATTCCCAAGAGCAGGCCCGCGCCATGGGGTTTCGAGCCATGCAGTTCAACCTTGTTGTGGCCACTAACGACAGAGCGATTCGCCTCTGGCAAAGGCTGGGTTTCGGTATAGTTGGCACGCTACCCGGAGCCTTTCATCATCAACGCCTAGGCTTCGTCGATGCGTATGTCATGTTCAAACAACTGGCAGCAACCTAACCCGACGGCCAATGCGGACGCCCGGCGGCTGCGCCTTCGCCTGCGCCGCGGGTCGCCGGTTCGTTAGGGCCGACGTCTCGGGGCGAATATTCGGGTTTAGAATTCCTGCCGGCCGAGAAAGTCCGCAGCCCCGGTGCCAGCCCAACGATGCCGGCGCCGACCGATGCTGGTCGGCGACAGGATGTCTGCCGCAAAACCGCCAAGAGGAGACCCCCATGAACGCAGCCCACCGCATCTCTGGATTCACGGGCGCACTCACTATCGCGATAGTAATGGCCGCGGCACCGACGCGGGCACAGGACGTCGTCAGAATCGGCTTCGCGTCGCCGCTGACCGGCGGGCAGGCAAGCTATGGCAAGGACAATCAGAACGGCGCCCAGTTGGCGATCGACGAGCTGAACGCGCAGGGCCTGAAGTTCGGCGGCAAGACGGTGAAGTTCGAGCTGATGGCCGAGGATGATCAGGCCGACCCGAAAATGGGACCGCTGGTGGCGCAGAAGCTCGTCGACGCGAAGGTTGCTGGCGTGGTTGGGCATTTCAATTCCGGCGTGACCATCCCTGCATCCAAGGTCTACAGCGACGCCGGTATTCCGCAGCTCTCGGTATCGACCAACGTCAAGTACACGATGCAGGGGTACAAGACCGCGTTTCGATTGATGGCCGACGACGGCAAGCAGGGGAAGGCGCTGGGCGAGTACGCCGTGAAGACCCTGAAGTTCAAGCGCCTCGCGGTGATCGACGATTCGACCGCCTACGGTCAGGGACTTGCGGACGAGTTCGAGCGAGCGGTAAGGGCCTCGGGCGGACAGGTCGTCAAGCGCGAGCACACGAACGACAAGGCGGTCGAATTCGCCGCGCTGCTGACTTCGATCAAGGCGCAGAGTCCGGATGCCATATTCTTTGGTGGATACGACCAGCAGGCTGCCCCGATGGCGCGCCAGATGAAAGCGCTGGGGATGGAAATGAAGCTCATGGGCGGCGAAACGATGAATTCGGCGAAGTTCATCGAACTCGCTGGCCCGGCAGCCGAAGGCGCCATTGCCTCGACCCCTGGCGCCGCTCTAGATTCCCGGCCGGGCGGCAAGGCGTTCGCAGACAGGTACAAGGCACGATACAAGCAGGATATCGGACTGTACGCACCCTACTTTTACGACGGCGTGATGCTGATCGCGGCGGCAATGAAGGCGGCTAATTCGACTGATCCAGCGAAGTACATGCCCGCACTTGCGAAGATTAGATACGAAGGCATCACCGCCAACATCGCATTCGATGACAAGGGCGACCTCACCCAAGGTCTGCTGACGATCTTCGAAGTGAAGAACGGCAAGTGGGTATTGGTCTCGAAGTAGGCAACGCCGGGATCGAAATCGCAGATCGAGCGCTGACGGGCCTGGATTGATCGGCTGCTTTGGGGGCGCATTCGGTCGTTGAACAAAGCGTAGTCCGCGCCATACGAAGGAAAGGAGGCCTGGTGTTCAGCCCGGCCTTGATATCTCACGGCGTCTTAGTCTTGGCGATGGCGTCGAGCACTGCCCGCGTATCGCCCGCGTCCACCGTGTAGCGGCTCGGTCCCCGCACCATGTCGCTCACCACCAGCAACCACTTCTTGTCGCTCAGCACGAACGCCATGTACAACTGTCCCGCTACTCCCGTATGCTTTCCTGGTAGGCTGTCTCAGGCGCGTTCATCTCGATACTCCTTTCGCCAAACGAGTGGGTCGAACTCTCGTTTTAACTCAAGGGGGCCAACTTGGGACGGCCCTACATAGTATCTGTCCTTTGGCTTGAAGGGCTTGATCGGCACTTTGACGGTCCGGTGAACCGCGCGTAACCTGTGGTCGCGTTCTGTTGGCGCGGTCGGGTAAGGCAGTCACAGCACTCCTTTATGCGAGGCAGGCACGTTGTGTGCCGATTAAAAGGAGTGAATCATGACTGATGACAAATACGCAAACGTGCTCGATCGATGAAGCCGCCAAAAATCGCACGCGAGCAGATTCACGAGCTTGCGGACGAGAAGGCACGGCGGACGAAGCGGCAAAGGAGGCATACCATGGCACGTCACGCCGCGACAACAACAGCATTCAAATCGTTGTATGACTAAATGCGGTCAGCACAGTATTTTGCTACCTCCGCTGAGCGGACCGCTCGCCGATGTCAAAAGCATCCTCGTTTGATCGAGGCTAGCTCGACGTGAACCGCCGCAGGAGGGTCAGATCACTGGACCACAACTTAGTTGGAACGTGTCACGGTATTCCCACGGCTCGAGAGTTGCCGAACGCACCAAGCGATAGACCATCCATCAGCCGAACTAGAAGAAAAGGCGGCAAGCAGCTACAGCGCCATGACAAGCCAACCGAGACTGCGTGATATCCACGCGTTTACGCCATTTCGCGCGAAGCCCCGGGGCGGTCCTCATCTACCCTGCGCACAGTGTTGTCGCTGATGGCGTCCTTGAGCATCTTCTACTGGTTCTTCTTGTGTTGGGTTTGGGCGCTGATTATCTGGAAACTACTGGATCTGTCCGAACATGCATCCGTAACCCTCGGAGTTTTACGAGACCCCGCGCCCCTGCTTCTCGCTCTGGCCATGATCGCCGCGAGATGGCCAACCATTTTTGTCAACGCCGAACTGAATCCGGACGAAAGCTGGCTATTTGCCGGCGCATTGGGCCTGCTGCACGATCCAGTCCCGTGGCGTGGCGCAGATAATACGACTAGCGGCCCACTCAATTCCTATGTACTTATCCCTCTGATCGTCTCTGGACTCGATAGCGGGTACGCAGCAGGACGAATCGTCTCTGTTTCGTTACTTATCGTCTCAACCACATGCTGGTATCTGACAGTCAAGTCGGTTCGAGGCCCAGTCGTTGCGCTATCAGTCTTACTTCCCGTCGTTGCATGGCTCTGTTTCGTTGCGGCCTACGGCCCATTGGGGCATCAGGACTTCCTTCACTACAGCACCGAACTGCTCCCAATCACTCTTCTCTCAGTAGCGGTCTGGACGCTGACTCACTTCAAACGCGCGCCGATTGCCGCTGCTGCCGTGGCTGGTTTTGCTCTCGGTTGCGTCCCATTTGCAAAGCTACAAGCTGCACCGATCGCGGTATTCGTGTTTGCTGCCGTATCCGCGTACACATTCGTGAAAGGACGCGGCGGCCGACGCAGTCTCATTGCCTTGATTGGTGGGGGCGCAGTAATGCCAGTCCTCATTGCAGTGCCATTACTGCTTACTCGAACAGTCGACGATGCTTGGCGCTCATACATCGTTTCGGCGCTGAACATCAGCGCTCGTACATTGCCGCCACCGCAGTTCGCATCGTACGTGTTTGGATTCCCGAGCCTAAACCTCGCGTTTGCAACATTAGGGGCGATCACGCTTGCTAACTTCAGTACAAGGTATTTCCGCGACCACGTACTCCCACAAGAGCGCGTCGTGCTGTTCGGTGTCATTGGCTACGCGTTGATGGCGGTTGTTGCCGTCTGGAAGGCAGGTAATCCATGGGGCCATTACTTACTCTTCCTATTACACCCTGGGATTCTCGTTGCGGCGGCTGTGTCCGCGCGGACTGGGGTGGCTACGCCTTGGCAGCGCAGCCTGCAAGCCGTGGCAAGCGTGACAAAAAGCTCAGCACTACTCTCCCTTGGACTCATATTTGGCGTTGCATGTTCGACCGCCCTGCTGGTGATCTTTTTGATCCGCACCCCGCACGCATTGAGACTCCGCTGCCAACCACCGGACAAGATCGCGCAAATACTCAAGCCGATCATCCGATCTGACGATCACATAGCAGTCTGGGGATACATGCCGAAATACTATGCATTGACAGGGACAAGGCCGTCTACGCGGGATGCAATAACGCAATTTCAGGCGTGGAACGGACCGCAACGAGATTACTATCGAGAACGATATATCACAGAACTACGGCGGAAGCCACCCAACGTTTTTATCGATGCAAGCGGTAAAGGTAATTTCTATTTCGAGTATCACCCGCGGGTGCCGATTGAGGACTTTGAGGATCTCGATAAATTCATTCGGGAGCATTATGTACTCCTGCTGGATCTTCGACGGTGTTCGACCCCAGAAACACGCATCTTCGTGAGCCGCGATCGGTTTAGTGACCTTCATATCAGCGAGGATGGACTCGTTAAGATGCCCACCTGCATAGGCAGCGAGGAGGAGCTTGACCGTACGCTCCGCTTGCTAAGCCTGGGAAAGGGCCGCGGTGGCTAATGTAGAGAGGCGCTGGTCAAAATCTGTAGGGCCGATACTCGCCGCGCTCGCTGTGGCTCTGCTGGTATATAGCATCCTGGTCGCTCTAATCGGAGTTGCAGAAGTCAAAGCGGCTGTGATGAGCTTGAACGCGCGCACTTGGTCTTCCGTGCTCGTGCTTTCCGCCACTAGCTTCTTTCTTCGCTACGTCAGATGGCACTGGTGGTTTACCCGACAGAACACTGGATTTGAGTTCTTCCGCGGATTCATCTTTTACTTAGCAGGCTTTGCATTCACGACAACGCCCGGAAAAGTCGGGGAGCTTGTTAGGCTCTGGTATCTTGGTAGACGATACAGAGTGCCCTACTCGCAAAGCGCGCCCGTCTTCGTGTTTGAACAGGTCGTCGATGTGCTCGCCGTCGCGATGCTTGGATCGCTCGTGGCGGCAGTCGTTATCCCTGGGGCAAGCGTCGAGTTGTGGGGCCTTGGCGTTTTAGTGTCGCTCGTCGTGATGTCGATTGCTGTTGGGCGTGGGGAACGCGTTTATCGCGCAGTGCTTACGCGCCTTGCGAACTCACGATTAAGGCGAATCGCTAGTGTTGTCGGCGATCTAGACGTCATTACAGGAAACATCCGCGCTCTCGCTTCCCTGCCGATGATGATCGCAAGTGTTGCTTGGGGAATACTGGCATGGTCAGCGCCGGGAGTTGGTCTTTGGATGGTTTTGAACGATCTTGGATTTGAGCTGAAGTTGAGTGTGGCCGTTGGCTCTTTTTGTTTGTCGCTATTGGCCGGCGCATTGTCGGTCTTTTCTGCTGGACTCGGCACAACTGAGGCGGCGCTGTTGCTTCTATTAGTAGCGGCGGGAGTAGATGCACCTGCGGCCGCTGCCGCAGCAATCGTTTCGCGAGTGTCGACACTGTGGTTTGCTGTTGGTGCCGGGACCCTACTGCTCCCAGCTGCCACGCGGATTGCGAGGCCTGAGAAAGTCTGAATAGGTGAGCGCAAGTGATCAAGCAGGCCGCATTTTCGTGTTGCGTCCCTCCAAACACGACCTTCGGTTGCCCCTTGTAAGCCAGCTCTCCCCACACCCGTGTCTCATCGCCATGCAGCGGATCGAGCAGGATCACCGAATCAGCGACATTGGCGCCGGTGGCAACCACCGCGTGGATCACCTTGTTTTTTGCTGTCGACCCCGATGTACGCATTCATGCCGAAATACCACTGCTTGCCCTTCTTGGTCTGGTGCCCGTCGGGATCGCGGCTCTGAGTGGCGTTCTTGGTGGAGCTCGGGGCGCTGATAATCGTCGCGTCCACAGTGGCGCTTCTTCTACCGCCGGATCGGAGAGGTTGAACCACTGCCTGCAGGAGTAGATGCGCAGCATCCGCTCCAGACCGATGGGCGGTCGCCCGCTGCCCGGCTTGGGATTAAGCGGCTCGATCAACGCGCAAAGCTCCGCCCACGGCACGACACGGTTCGTCTCGGCAAGAAACGCCGCGCGGCGCGTAGTCTTCGCGTAGCGTTCAAAGCCCGCCCTAGCCTTACATTCCGCACATCGGGACGCAATTATCGGCGAATTTCCACCGCTACTCTGACGGCCGATATGCTGGTTGCGGGACACCGAGGAAGCTGAGCACCTGACGCTGCAGGTCGGTGAGCTTGGGGTGGAAGACTTGGATGGCATGGCCGTCGCTCACGAGCGTGTGGCGCTCAGCGAGGCTGAATAGGCGCAGGATCTGTTTGGTGGTTGGTCGTCGGCACCGGCGCTGCTCGGGATAGATGGGGAGCTCGTCGATGCGCTCGCGCTTCATCGCGAGGCGCAGTTCGCGTTCGATGAGCGCCTGCACGAGCAGCGCGAGGAAGTAGAGCGTGAACAGCGCTTCGATGCGGCCTTCGTTCTTCAGGAACACCGGCGCGATCTCGTGCACGGTCTTGATCTGCTCGAAGCGCTTCTCGATGGTGGGCTGACCTTTGTGGGCGGCGAGGACCTGGGCCGGCGTGAGGCTGCGATCGTTGGTGAGCAGCGGGTACATGCCGTCGCTCTTCTGGTCGTAGTCGACGGCGGCTTGGTCGAGGGTGGCCTCGATATCGTAGCGGCGGCGGGTGATCTTGCGGTAGGCAGTATCGGGGCCCGGCCGCCCGCGCCGAGTCTGCTTGAAGGCGTGCTCTTCGCGCACCAGGCGCTGGACCTTCAAGTAGCGGCCGACGTGATAGTGCTCGAGAAGCTGCGCGACTTCGAGGTCGATCTGGGCGGCCCCGCGCAGTCGGGCGCGCGCTTTGAGTAGCCGTGCGCGCAGCGCGTCGAGCGCCTCGGTCGCCGCGGCGATGTTGCGCCGGCGCCGTGCTTCCTGGCGCAGCCTGAGCAGGCTGCTGAACACCCACGCCACGGGCCAGCCTTCGGCTGAGGGCAGCGGCGCCCGGAAGAGGAACCAGCGGTCGCGCGGGCCAGAGCGTGTCCGCGGATTGGGTCGATCCCAGATAAGCTCCCAGGCCGGGGTGTGGGTCTGCAGCCACTTGCGAAACTCGGCATCCTAGCCGCGAGCGCGGCAGCACGGTGACGAAACGGCCGCCGGCGCGGTGGATGTGGTCCAGGTTGTCGTGGCTGCAGAGCTTCGAGTCAGCCACGTAGAGGAAGTCCGCCCGCCCGGCCACCTCCCGCAGCGCATTCCAGGTCGCGATGTGGGTGATCGCGTCGTTGGTGTTGCCGTCGGCGACCCGGAAGGCCACCGGCACCCCGTCCTCGGCCTCGGTGGTCAGGATGAACAGCAGTTGCTTCAGATCCGGGCGGTGGTCCTTCGAGTAGCCGTAGGTGATGGCCGGTGCCGTACGGCCGCGCATCGGACGCCCGGTGGCGCCGCGGTACTGCCCGCAGAAGGCGACCGAAGTGGAATCGTTGTGCAGTTCATCGAAGCGCACGGCGAACTGCTGCCCCACCGCGAGCACCACGGCGGTGAGCAGCGCCGCCCGATCGGCGTCGAAGAGTCGATCGAGCGCGCGACCGCTGCGGTCGTCGCCCAGCTGCCCCATCTGCGCGGCCGCGAGCCCGAAGAGCTCGGGCGCGAAGCCCACCGCGGTTTCCTGCTGGCGGTAGATCGGTTCGCGCTCGACGATGATCGAGCGCAGCAGCACCCCCAGCGCCTGGGCGTGCGCCACGGCGTTGCGCCGGTCGCGGGTGGGCACGTGTTGGTCGAGCAGCGCCTCCAGGCCCAAGCGCTGGAGGAAGTGGTTGATCAGGGGTAAGGGGCCCAGTCGCTCGCTGCATAGAGCGAAGCGCGGAGGTGGCTGGACTTGCGGCGCGCTCAATCTGTTATTATTATTAGCAACAGATAAGGACGAAGTCAAGAGCAATGCCCAATCTCTCCCCTGCGGCGGCGGTCAAACTGCACACCCTGCTCGATCTGCGCGGCAACATCCCAACCTTCATCCATATCAGCGACGGCAAGATGCACGAGGTCAACATCCTCGATCAGTTGTTGCCCGAGCTCGGCGCGTTCCACATCATGGATCGGGGCTTCCTCGACTTCGAGCGGCTGTATCGCTTTCACCAAGCCGGCAGCTTCTTCGTCACCCGCGGCAAGTCGAATCTCAAGGCCCAGCGACGTTACTCGCATCCGGTCGACCGCGCCACGGGACTGATCTGCGATCAGACCGTCGTTCTTACCGGCTTCTACTCGCACAAGGGTTTCGAAGCGCCACTGCGCCGCGTTCGCTTCAAGGATCCCGAGAACGGCAAGACGTTGATCTTTCTCACCAACAACTTCGCCTTGCCGGCGCTCACCATCACCGAGCTCTATCGCTGCCGTTGGCAGGTCGAGCTGTTCTTCAAGTGGATCAAGCAACATCTTCGAATCAAAGCCTTCTTCGGCACTTCAGAGAACGCGGTCAAATCGCAGATCTGGATCGCAGTATCGGTCTACGTCCTCGTCGCCATCGTCAAGAAGCGTCTCCAGCTCTCCGCCAGCCTCTATGAAATCCTACAGATCTTGAGTCTGACCATGTTCGAACGAATGCCAGTGGATCAACTACTTGCACAAACCGTGACCGACGACATCGAGCGCATTTCCGATAAACAGTTGATCCTGTTCGAATAACGTTGGGACACTCCTGGGTCGCACTACCTGTCAAGAGGGTGGTGTGTCATGGTTTGCCAAATCGATCCGGTGACGCGACACGAGCGGTGCAGCGACGATGAATCAGACTCATATCCGTGGATTGGCTACCACCTTTCATCGATTCGTCGCGGGGCCTGCCTCGCTCTAGGGTCATGGATCAATCCTTGCGGAATGCCGGTGTAGCAGCCTCGAGGGTTACCCCTATCGTTGCCCGTATCGCATCACCGGATCGATCTGGTTGCATGAACTTCGCCCCCGTCTCAACTCTGTGGAAGCTTTGCCTGGGTCGACGCAATCGCCCACACAAAGCCAGCGAGCTCGCGCGCCACCGCGACGCAGATCTTGTTGATCTGCACGCCGCGGGCACGCAACCGAGCGAAGCGTCCGGCGAGCCGCAATTGCGCCTTCCAGGCCACGTCACGGATCGCCTGCGGCAGGTCCTCCGCGCGCTGCTGCGCCCGGCGGCCGATACGCGGTTGGAAGCGGTAGTTCCACGCCGCTTCGACCAGCAGCCGTCGCGCATGGGTGTTGCCGGTCTTGGTGATGCTGCCGCGGACCACCCGCTCCCCGCTGGAACGCTCCGACGGCACCAGGCCCAGATACGCCATCAGCTGCCGCGGGTGCGCGAAGCGGCCGATATCGCCGATTTCCGCCACCAAGCCGATGGCGCTGATCTGATCGATGCCGCGCAGCGCCTGCAGCGCCCGCACCACCGGCTCGAAGCGCCAGCCTTCGATCGAATTCGCCGACGCTGCGCTCAGTCGCGCCACCCGCTCGTCGGCTGCCGTGACCGCCTGCCAGTATTCGGTGAACGCCGTCTGCGCGCCGGGGAGTTCAAAGTTCAACGTCGCCAACCAGCGGGAGTAGGTCTTGCTCCACGAGGTCTTCCCGACATAGCGCACCTCGTGCCGCAGCAGGAAGCCTTTGAGTTGATGTCGAGCCTGGGTCCGGGCGTTGACCGCATCCTCGCGCGCGCGGGCGAGGTCGCGAATCGCCTCGTCTGCCGGATCCGGAATACACCCCGCGCGCAATTCGCCGGCACGAGCGAGCTCGGCCAGCCGCAAGCCATCCCGATGGTCGGTCTTGATGCGGTCCCCGGCACGCTTCGGAATCAACGACGGCGCAATTACCTGGCACTGATAGCCTTGCCGCGCCAACTCGCGCTGCAAGCCGTAGCCGGTGGGCCCAGCCTCATAGACCACCTGCACCGCGCCCGGCTCACCGTAGCGCGCCAAGACCTTGCGCAGCTTGCCCACATCGTGCGCCATGCTGCCGATCAACCGCGCCGGAACCCGACCCGCTTCCGCCACCGCCACCGCAATGGTGTCCTTGTGCACATCCAGTCCGACGAAAAACTTGATACCCTCATCCATGGCCGGTCTCCTTGTGGGTTGCTGACGACTCGTTCTCAGCATGTAGCTCGGCGCGGCTTGCCGCGCAACCTACGTCGCCGGAGACCGGCCGTCCGCCTTCTACAAAGCGACCATATTGTCTAGCGACTACGTCCGCGCGATCCTCGTAGTGGCCCCATCTTGCCCGTGCGCGGCCAAAGTCTAAAATAATGCACGAATCCTGCACACTTGTCATCACGTCCGACTGACCACGAACCTACCGTAACCAAGGCTCCACGGTGCCATCGAACGCCTGCATATGTCAAACCCTGACGACAATCTCGACCGTCAAGTTGACGCGCGTCTCTCAGCGGATCGCGCACCGGTCACGCGGACAGTATGGCGCGTCCCGGTCGAAGTCATGTTGTACATCGCAATATTCTCGCTTCTCGCCCTGAGGTGCAACGACGCAATCATCTATCCCGCGCTGGAGTTTGAAGACGGGCCGATCATGCTGGGATATTTTTTCCACAACGGCGACTCGCGTTCCATCCTGCGCAACTATGCGGGTTATGTATCCGTCTTTCAGAACGCCGTCGCCTACATTGCCGCAAGAGGGCCACTACCCTTGGTGCCGTACATTTTTGCCGCGGTGTCGCTCGCGATCGCCGCCCTATGCCCCTTCATCTGTTCTCGCGACTGGTTCTCCTGGTGGATCCCGCGGAGAACGGACCGCGTTTTGATTGCGTTGCTCATCGCGGTATTGCCGTTGGGCGATCGCCTTCTGATCACCAACCTCAATTATCTGCAATGGAATCTGCTGTTTATTCTGCTATTGATGCTCTTAGCGACACTCCCCCGGACGACCGGTGGGCTCGTAGCGTATGGCGGTGCGCTCGCGGTATGCGCGCTCTCCCATCCACTTTCAGTCCTCGCTTTCCCCCTGTGCATCGGTCGCTTTTTGTTGAGCAAGAACCCATCGCAGCGGCTCTGCATGGCGCTCGTCGCCGCTGCGATCCTCGTCAACTACACGGTGTTCGTCGAACCCGTGGTGAAGCCGCCGGCAACACTTTCTTCGCTCATGGCATCGACGTACTTTGCAGCCAAGGTGTGGTCGTCTCGCGTTATTTTCGAACTCGCGTTCGGAACCCAGGCTGCGATCGGACCCAACTATTGGCACTGGCTTTTCACCATCGGACTCGGAATCGCGATCGCCTTGGCCATGCTCGCCACCGCGGCGGATCGGCGGCGGCCGAGGTGGACCCTGCCGCTTCTGGTCTGCGTAATGGCGCTGTGTCTGGCAATGGTATGGGCGGCGACGACCTTGCGTTACACCGGGCTCGAGGCTCATTACTACATGGATTCAACGATGGGCCATAGATACGTTTACGTGCCCAAGCTGATGATGACGTTCTTTCTTCTGTCTTTCGTTGTTCCAGCGATAACGAAGTGTCTGGCTCAAAATGGCAGAGCGATGAAGCTGGCTTCCGCAACGGCCGTTGGTGCTTATTTATTGGCGATCAACGTAGACAATCGAAGCCTATATTGGTCGCGGATCGGCGAAGGCCCGCGGCTTGCCGCATTCCTGGAGACGGTCGAGCGCAATTTGAGGCAAGCGGAACGCGGCGAACCCTACGTCAACGAGCACAGGCTGGCCAGGGAGCGGGACAGTCAGTTTGGGGCGTTCGACATTGAGCTGAATATCGATGCGCACCTTGGCAAGCTTCGCTGACATTGAACGCTCGTCTCGAGCAACACACACGGGCGCGGCTTCGTCCTGACGGGCAGCAATCCCTGTCCGCGTGGCACTGGGCGTTATCCGGCCAGCCTAGATCGAACGAAGGAGCGACGATCCCAGGGTGCGGCGCGCGGTCAGTGGGCCGCCCCGTACCGCCGATTCCATGCATCAACCACAACCGCGACCTCGACGCCCGGTAACTGCTTCGGCCCGCTGGCGCCGCACTCGGCTTACATTCCGCACATCTCGGGACGCATTTGCGCGTAATTTCCCGGCGCTCGCCGGGCCGGGGTTCAGCGATCTCGCGGCGCTTCGACGTCGATGAGTCGCTCGGTTTCCGCCTCCCACGCGCGCAGTAGCTTCTTGAGCTTCCGGTAGTTAGCGATCGCTGGGTGCAGCAGTGCGGCCTGTTCCGCCGATAGCCGCCGGTGGACGAGCTTACCGCCTTGCATGTGGCCCCAGTCGTAGTACGGCCCATGCCGCGCTGCCGGGTCGTGCGCGCAGCGGCAGCCTGGCTTGCCGCAGCGCGTCAGATGCTTGAGCAGCGTCCCCGAGCACAAGTAGTCGATCCCTGCGATGGCGGCGCGGATGCGGCCGATGCGCTCGCGCGAGCGTTTCGCCCGTGCCGCAGGGGAGAGATTGGGCATTGCTCTTGACTTCGTCCTTATCTGTTGCTAATAATAATAACAGATTGAGCGCGCCGCAAGTCCAGCCACCTCCGCGCTTCGCTCTATGCAGCGAGCGACTGGGCCCCTTACCCCTGATCAACCACTTCCTCCAGCGCTTGGGCCTGGAGGCGCTGCTCGACCAACACGTGCCCACCCGCGACCGGCGCAACGCCGTGGCGCACGCCCAGGCGCTGGGGGTGCTGCTGCGCTCGATCATCGTCGAGCGCGAACCGATCTACCGCCAGCAGGAAACCGCGGTGGGCTTCGCGCCCGAGCTCTTCGGGCTCGCGGCCGCGCAGATGGGGCAGCTGGGCGACGACCGCAGCGGTCGCGCGCTCGATCGACTCTTCGACGCCGATCGGGCGGCGCTGCTCACCGCCGTGGTGCTCGCGGTGGGGCAGCAGTTCGCCGTGCGCTTCGATGAACTGCACAACGATTCCACTTCGGTCGCCTTCTGCGGGCAGTACCGCGGCGCCACCGGGCGTCCGATGCGCGGCCGTACGGCACCGGCCATCACCTACGGCTACTCGAAGGACCACCGCCCGGATCTGAAGCAACTGCTGTTCATCCTGACCACCGAGGCCGAGGACGGGGTGCCGGTGGCCTTCCGGGTCGCCGACGGCAACACCAACGACGCGATCACCCACATCGCGACCTGGAATGCGCTGCGGGAGGTGGCCGGGCGGGCGGACTTCCTCTACGTGGCTGACTCGAAGCTCTGCAGCCACGACAACCTGGACCACATCCACCGCGCCGGCGGCCGTTTCGTCACCGTGCTGCCGCGCTCGCGGCTAGGATGCCGAGTTTCGCGAAGTGGCTGCAGACCCACACCCCGGCCTGGGAGCTTATCTGGGATCGACCCTATCCGCGGACACGCTCTGGCCCGCGCGACCGCTGGTTCCTCTTCCGGGCGCCGCTGCCCTCAGCCGAAGGCTGGCCCGTGGCGTGGGTGTTCAGCAGCCTGCTCAGGCTGCGCCAGGAAGCACGGCGCCGGCGCAACATCGCCGCGGCGACCGAGGCGCTCGACGCGCTGCGCGCACGGCTACTAAAGCGAGCGCCCGACTGCGCCGGCCGCCCAGATCGACCTTCGAAGTCGCGCAGCTTCTCGA